>JBOEGF010000020.1:311-195304 GCA_050633305.1 Nannocystales bacterium | reverse complement strand
ACGTACACGACGTTGTCGCAGCCCATGTTGCGCAGGGCGAGCGTGGGGTGCAGGTCGGACCAGCCGCCGGCGGAGACGGTGCCGTCGGGAAGCTCGAGCGCGCGGGCGAGGCCGGGCTCGGCGGGGCTATAGGACAGGGCGGTGCGCCAGGAGGCGGGCCCAATGGCGTGGAACTTTGCGGTCTTGATGTCGCTGAACTTGGCGCTGTTGCGACCGGCGGTGTCGAGGTCGGTCTGAGCGCCGAAGTAGCCGAACTTCACGTCGTCGAAGTCCACACCGATCTCAATCTCTTCTTCACCCGCGAAGTAAGCGTCTCGGGCGCCCGCCCAGCGCTGCACGCTGGGACCGGTGATGACGGAGGTGGAGATCAGGGCCGGAAGCTCGGCGCCGATCTGGTCATCGATGCGGGATTCGTACTGGTCTTCGTTGGCGAGGAAGTCGGTGCGCCACGGAACCGCGAGACCGCCAAAGGCTTCACCGCAGTTGAATCCGGTGTCCCCAACAGGCAGGGCCGCGACTTCGGACCAGCTCAGGCCGGCACCGGGCGTGGCACACGCCCGCATGAAGCCCTCGAAGCCGGCGGCGTCGTAGCTGCCGTAGCCTGCGTAGAAGCTTCCGATGCGCCCGATCTTCTCCGCCACTCCGGAAAAGTCGATGAGGCCCGGACGGACGAGAATCCGTGGGTCGGTGGCGTTGAAGCTGGCAAGGCCGGTGATGGCCTGCGCGATGTCCTGGACGTGGTACTGGGGGTTGGGCGAGCTCTGAAGCAGGCCGATCAGCTCAGGGTTGATGAGGTCCCGAATGTCCTCGGAGGCCAGAAGCTCCTCGAGCGCGGCTTGTGCGGCGACGGGGTCGGTCTCCGCGAGCGCTGCGATGTCTTGTGCTGCGGCTTGCTGTGCGACGGGGATGAGCTGCGAGATGGCGGCTGCCTCTGGGGTGCCCGCGAGCACGACCATGTATCCTTGAAGGCTCTTGAGAAGCAGGGCGGCTCGGTTGGCGGCCTCAGCGTCGGAGCAGGTCTCTTCGCCACAGCGGGTGACCGCCGGGTTCATCTGCACCGACTCGAGTAGGAAGGAGGTGATCGAGGCCGAGCTGCCACCGGAAACGCCGGAGGTCAGTCCGTAGTGCTCGATGATGCGGGACAGCGAAGCGAAGTGCGCGGTGATGAGCTCGCCGTTTCCGCGGACACCGACGCAGTAGCTTTGCTGCGAGAACTCGTCAGAGTCCATGTCATCGGCCGAATCACACTTGGCCCCGTCGCACTGACCTCCGCCTTCCGCGGAGTCGGAATCTTCACCGCACGCGGTGAGGGAGAGACTGAACAGGGCGGTGAGGGCGAGGGTCGAGAGGCGCATCAATGCAAATTTCCTGCGAAGAGGTACCCGACTATCCCACATGTCGGACAGATGTGAAGTCCGGCGAAACCTGGATCAGCTAAGCCGTTGAAACTACTGAGTCTCGTGGCTGCGCATCGGCCGCTCTGCCCCTCGGCAAACAGGAATATGCGTAAGGGGCGCCGCTGGACTCCGCTAGTACGTGGGAGCGCGATGGACCTCGTGCGTCTTGTGTTCCATCCACAGGACGTCGCGACCCGACGCCCACGCAAGGTGCCGATCGTCGGCCACGACACAGCACGACGGAGGAATCCCGGTCGCAACCGTGTCGAGCCGGGCGTCTCGCAGGTCAAGGCGCCAGAGGGTTCCGATGTTGGGCTGCTCCGACTCGGCCACGAAGTGGACCGCTCCATCTCCGAGCGCGAGACCGGGAGGCATCGTCTCGAGGTGGGCAAGGCGCAGCGGCGTCGCGTCGCTCTTGGGCATACGATACAGGCCCACACCGAGGCCGCTTTGGACCATCGTGTACACGCGCTCTTGGTCGAGAACGATGTGCCACGGGTAGTCGTCCTCGAACTCGGCGAACCTCTCGGGGCTGCCGCCTGCGACCGAAACACGCATCACCGCACCTTGGCAGGTCCAGTAGACGTGCTCGTTGTCCACGGCGACTGAGACAGGCCCGGGTTGTCCCGTGGCGAGGTCCGAGCGTGCGCCTCCGGACAACGAGACTCGAACGATCTTGCCCTCGGGTTCGCCCGGCCCGCGACCAAACCACTGCCCCGTTGGGACATAGGCATACGACCCCTTCACCGCGAGGTCGCGCGGCTTGAGGAGTCCGCGTTGGACGACGGAGAGCGGGTCGCCGGCTTCCGTCGGGACCGACACCAAGTCGTCGTCGCCGAGCCCGTACAAGCGCCCGGTGGTGACGGTGGGCCGTGCGAACGGCCGGTCGAGGTTGGCGAGTTCCTCGGTGGTCCCGTCGGTCAAGCTCGTGCGAAGGACTCCGCGTACGCTATCGACGACGTAGAGCTCTGAGCCATGCATCGCGAGTCCCGTGACCTCGGCTCTGCTTGCTGCGGATTGCGGCAGAGCGTCCGGGGTATGGACGACCAGCGGCCGTGCGGCGAGGCCGGGCACGACGACCGGGAAAGGCGGTGGGTGTTCAACCGGCGGAGGGCCGGCGGTGCACGAACTCTTGGAACCGTTACAGCTCAGGAGGAGCGCCACGCACAGCGTGAGAACGGAGCCGTTGCGCACGCGGACAGCATAACAACCGGAGCCCTAGAGGCCGTAGCGGGTGACCGGCTGCTGCAACAGTCTGGTTTCGGACTCGTTGGTGACCGAGAACAGCGATTGATCCATCGGGCTGTGCTGCACGGACGGAAGCCTGCAGACAAATGGCTGCTCGGGGTCGACGAGGAAGTTCGCCCGGAACCGGGCGCTGTCGGGGAGTGCGAAGACTTTGGCGACGTCCGCTTGCCCGACCAACACCTGCAGGGTGTACGTGCTCGGAGGAAGCCCTTCGAAGCTATACCGACCGTAGGCGTCGGTTGTCATCTCGAGGTCGGGCGTGTCGTTCGAGCGCAGCAAGACGACCGCGTTCCCTAGCGGCGCGTCCGTGCTTTGGTGTCGGACGTGTCCCTTGACGGCTCCGGTGGCGCGCGTGTCGTAGGTGATCTTGGCTTCAGGAAGGACGGAGTGCGACGTCGCGGGGGAGACTGACACCGTCTTGGGGACGCCGCAGGCGCATGTCACAAGGGCAAGCAGCGCGAGTCGACGCATCGCCACCACAACGCCTCAAGCTCGCCGTGCTTTCACACAACACGTCCCGGGCCTCGGCCCCGAGTGGGAGAACGTCCCGCTACTCGGCGGCGACTTCCGCGGCATGACCCACGCGGGTGGTCTGCCCGACGTAGTCTTCTTCGCGGTCGAAGAACTCGCGTGTCTTCGAGTAGAACGCACGCGCGACAACGAGCGAGGAGTGCCCGCCGGGCATCACGACATAGTCGTTGTCCGAATCGACCCCTTGCAGCGGCTTGGCCAGCGGGCAGAGTCCGTCGTCGGAGGCTTGAATCATCCGGACCGGAAGCCCGTCGGGCAGGGGCGCTTCACGAAGGTCGCGGAGGAACGGGCTCATCGGCAGCACCTGCCACACGCTCTGACTGACGGCGCCGATGACCGCGGCGCCCGCGAGGCCGGCCCACGTGCCTTCGACCGGAGCGCCCAGGAGGGCCAGACGACGGACCATGCGGCTGGCTTGCAGGAACTTCACCGCGTGAAGCGAGACCAGGCCGCCCATCGAGAAGCCGACGACGTCGAATTGCTCGACTCCGAGCTCCGTTTGCAGCCGCTCGAGCTGATCCATCAGGCTCTGCGCCGAGGAGCGGAGCGAGCGCATCTGAAACGTGCCGTGGTGATAGCTGAAGACCACACGTCCATCGGCCTGGAAGCGCTTGGTCATGGGGACCATCGTTCCGCGGGTCCCGAGGAAGCCGTGGCACAGGATGACGGGAGGCTGGCCGGGCTGGGTCCAGGACATGTCGCCGGCGAACCGGTTGCCCCGAAGCAGTCCTCGAGCGTAGGCGGCACCGTGGCTGACGGTGCGACGTACAAGCTCGTACTTGCCAGTCTTCTCTCGTTCTCCCAACTCGACTTGGAGTCTAGCAAGCCGGAACAGCGATTCGTCGACGCGAAATGCCTTTCACAGCCAATGCGCCCTACCCGCGGCTTCTGAAGCGGTGTCCGAACGCGCATAAAACCCCCCGAGATCGCAGATTCGCGGCCCCCTGAGGTTCTTGGTGGATCCAGGTGCGGGTTGAGCGCAGCCCTACATGATCGCACCTTCGGCCGCGGCGGCGTGGAACGCGACACGTTCGTTGTTCTGAAACGGCACGCGCCCGATCACGGTTTTGGGTGTTGCCGCTGGGCAGGGCGACGCAGCGGCATGCGGAAGATTGACGCCGTTATTCGTAGACGGCAAGGGATGGGAATGGGCCCATTTCGGGGCTGCTCTCCTCGCTCATGTCGGCCATGTCCATCAGGGAGAAGAACGCCCTGCAGACCTCGGAGGTCTGCTCCTTTTCGATGACCGCGGCGGCATCTTCCACGCTCCGAAACCGCACGATGTCTGCGTACTCGCCCTCGGCCTTGCGGATCAGTTCTCGGCGGAGCACGCCGGGCTCGTGAGCGACGAAGTCGGTCTCAAACTGCTGACTGGCTTCGAGAAAGCGAGCCTCGGTGATCCCGGGGGCGAGCTTGATGGGCGCGATGTATGTGACTGGTTTGCTCATTGTGTGTCCTGTCGCCGCAGAAGCGGCGTGGGTGTAGACTAGAAATAAGGCGGACGTTTTATGTCCTGTTTCACGGATGGGTAGACACTCCGACGGCGCCCGAATCGAGCGGCTGCGACGACTCGAAGCGATGCTGCGGTCGGGTGAACCGACGACCATCGAGGACCTCGCCGCCGACCTCGGCACCAGCGCCCGTACGATTCGGCGCGACCTCAGCCTGCTGCGCGAACAAGGTGTGCCCGTCGAATCCGAGCGGGGCCGCGGGGGTGGGGTACGGATCGATCAAAACTGGGGCGTCGGTCGGTTGCAGCTCAACTACGAGGAGGCTGTCGATCTTCTCGTGAGCCTCGCAGTGGCCGAGCAGATGCGCTCGCCTTTGCTGATGGCAGAGCTGGTTGGAGTTCGCCGCAAACTGATGGCGTCGTTCTCCTCGGAGATGAAGGCCCGCGTTCGTCGACTCAAGGCGAGGATCCTCGTGGGCCCCTCCGTGCACTCGGGGCTACTCGCGGGCCACGGGGTTGTTGCGCCGCGAGTCGCCGCACGTCTGCACCAGGCGTTCTTCGAGCAGCGCTCGCTGTCCGTGACCTACGAATCCGAGCATGCCGAGCTCACGAAGCGGCGCATTCAGCCGCACTACCTCATGCTCTGCCACCCGATCTGGTACGTGCTGGCGTGGGATGAGCTTCGTGACGATGTCCGCACGTTTCGCTGCGACCGCATCCAGCAAGCGCGGCTGGGCGAAGGGAGCTTTCGCTTGCGGCCGCGGTCGCGATTCGAACCGGCCCTCGCCGGCATTCAAGTCCTGTGATTCCACCGCACTGGCTGGCTAGATACCCACGAGGGTCCAGTTCCCGGAGCACGAGACGCCGGGGCAGGTGAAGGTGCCGCTTCCAATGAGGTCGCCTTCGCCGATTGTGCCCGCAAGGTTGCACTGACCCAGGCCGGCACCTGCCACGGCGCCCATGACTGTGCCTGCGGCGTCGACCGTGCCTGTGACAGCCGCAGTCTGCCCAAACGCCACCGCGCTCCCCGACATGGTGCCCACGGCATCGACGGCGACGCTCAGTGATCCGTTGACCGTGGCCTGGCATTCCCCCGAGAACGAGCCGGTGTACGTCGCTTCAAACGGAAACTCCTCGGCGCCCGATGTGCTTCCACTCGAGGCGTCCAGACCCTCTCCCGTCGATGAACTCGCGCTCGATGTGTCTGTCGCAGGCTCATCGGTCGTGCCCGTCGACACATCGCCGGAACCGCCGCCCGTGCCTTCCGCGGCGCCGCTGGTGCTCTCGCTCCCTGTCGATCCGTCCGCCGTGCCTTGGGAGGTGCCCGTTCCAGTGCCCATCGGCGCCGGATCGCTCTGTTCTGCGCCGACGAAGTCCGTACAACCGCCTGCGAGGAGCCCCGCAACAAGCCCTGTCTGCCACCACCGCACGGTCGGGATGGTAGCAGCTGGCGACCTCGGCGATGATGAGTCGCGGCGCTGAGAGCGTGGCCTCAGACGCGACGCAGAGGCGGTGAGCAGCACGTGAGGACGGAGCTCTCGGCCGCGGACCGGGCACGGCAGCGGCATAGGCCTCGAACGAATCGCGATCGAGCATACGTCGACGACGTGGACCTTCGGGCCCAGTTGTCGCCCTCTGACACAGGGCGGGTAGTTCGAGTACCGTGTCCGTGGTTTGGTCGTGTCCTCGGCATTGCTCTCTTCGGTCTTGGTGTTGGCGATGAGCCCGGTCAGCGGGGACGACCTCGCGGATC
Organism: Nannocystales bacterium; assembly: GCA_050633305.1. GTDB lineage: Bacteria > Myxococcota_A > Polyangia > Nannocystales > Nannocystaceae > CAJXVA01. The sequence goes on along the minus strand of JBOEGF010000020.1, from coordinate 188,925 downwards.
GCTCCTTCGGGGCGGTGATGGGGGATGGCTTGCGCCTGACCTCCGAGCCGGACCCGGTCGGCGGTGGCGGTGTCTGTGCCGACGGCGAGACGGTGTTCGGCATTGATGTCTCCTACTACCAGGGCGACATCGACTGGAACGCGGTCGCGGCGGACGGGGTCGAGTACGCGATCGTCCGGGTCTCGCACAGCACCCAGTTCTTCGACCCGCAGTTCGACACCAACTTGGCCGGTTCGCGAGCGGCCGGTCTGCACACCGGCGTCTACCAATACTTCGAGCCCGACGAGGACCCGATCGCGCAGGCCGACCTGCTGTTGGACTCGATGGGGCCGCTTCTGCCCGGCGATCTTCCTCCGGTGATCGACGTGGAGTCGACGGCAGGCCAAAGTCCCGCCGCCGTTGCTGCCGCCGTACGAGCTTGGGTTGATCATGTCGAGGCGGCTCTGGGTGTTCCGCCGATCATCTACACGGGTCACTACTTCTGGCAGGACAACGTCGCTTCCGTCGAGTTCGGCGGCTACCCGCTGTGGATCGCGTGGTACGGCGTGGAATGCCCCGGAGCAGTCCCGACCGGATGGAGTCAGTGGGCGTTTCACCAGTACTGCGACTGTGGAGACGTGGCCGGTGTCACGGGGCAGGTCGACGTCAATCGCTTCAATGGCTCCCTTGCGGATCTTGCGGCGTTGGGCGGATCCCCCGAGTGTGGCGACGGTGTTTGCAGCGGTGGAGAAGATCCGCTGACCTGTCCCGAAGATTGCGAGCCCTGTGGGGTGGTCTCGGCCGAGGGCGGGACGCTCGACAACGGCGACGCCTGCTACACGTTGTTTGGAAACCCCGACTACTGGCGCGAAGAGGCGCAGGGGGAGGGCGGTTCGTTGGTCTGGACCAACGCGACGAGCAACGCCGTGCCGTCCAACCATGCACAGTGGGAACTCTATTTCGAGGAGTCGGGGCTCTACGACGTACAGGTCCACATCGTTCAGCCGTTTGGCGAGACGACCATGGCGGCGTATCAGGTTCGGCACGCTGCGGGGGAGGACACCGTGATGCTCGACCAGTCCGCGAACGATGGGTGGGTGTCGCTTGGCGAGTTCATGTTCGACACAGCGACGCCCCAGTCCCTCGCGCTGGCGGACAACACCGGAGAACCGGTCGAGGGCGAGCTGTCCATCGTGTTCGATGCGGTGCAGCTGGTACGGCTCGACGGCGACGACGGCACAACCGGAGCTTCTGTGGGCAGCTCTGGCGCCGCCGACTCATCGGGTGGGTCCCCGGAGACCTCGAGCACGGGCGATGCCCCAGGCGGGTCGTCCGAGGACGACAGCGGGCCGGCGCTTCCGCCCCAAGAAGGCGAGAGCAGCGGTTGTGGCTGTCGAACCCAGGAGGGCGGTGCGGGATGGTTGTTTGGGATGATCGGCGGACTCTCCCTTCTACGCCGCCGCCGCCGCCGGGCTCGGGTGTCCTCGCCCCGTGCGTAGAGCAGACAGGGTCCAGCGGTAGCACCGCCGGACCCACCACTGATGGCTAGACCTCGCTCGCTTCCCAGGTTCCCGAGCAACCCACGGCGACGCAGACGAATGTGCCGCTTGCGTCCCCCGCGTCGTCGATCGAGCCAACCATGGAGCAGGTGTCGATGATGACGTTGGCGGTCGCATCGACATCACCCATGTCATCGACGTCTCCGTCGATGGTGCCCGTGCCGATCGCGGCTGCGGTCACCGTTCCGGTGAGTGTGCCGTCGCCTTCCACCGTGAACTCGACCGCGCCATTGAGCGGGGCGCCTCCGCACAGCGCACTGACGGTGCCTTCGTAGTCTCCGCTGTACTCCGAGCCGCCGCCGCTGGTCGTCTCACTCGAGCTGCTGGAACTGGAGCTCGACTCGCCCCCCGTCGAGGAGCTGCTGGACGACTCCCCGCCGCTGGTGGTGTCCGTACCGCCGGTCGTTGCAGAGGACGTGCTTTCGTCCGAGGTCGGGTCGGTGTCCGTCGGACCACCCGACGAATCCACGTTGGTGGTGACGCCAGAGCTGTCGGCGACGCCGGTCCCGCTCTGCGAGGTCCCGGACTGGCTACCTCCGGAGGTGGTCATCGTGTCGATGTCGATCGGGGCGCCGGTCGACCCGCTGCCCGATCCCGCATCGGTGTCAGAGTCGAACGAGACCGAGGGGCTCCCACAGGCAGAAGCGGCAAGAAGGGGCAATCCAAGCAAGAAACCGTTACGCATCCTGACAGCGTACCGAATCTTCGTCGGGCTTGAGTGGCTGGCGCCGAAGAAAATGACGTCGCGCGGTAAGACCCTCTCCGCTCGTGCATCCAACGGGTGAAGGACACGACAGCATGACCCTCTACCACCTCGAGTACTGCCCGTTCTGCATTGATGTACGCCACAGCGCTGAGGGGCTCGGCATCGAGCTCAAGCTGGTGGACATCGGCTCCAACCCCGAGGCCCGCGCGATGTTGATCGAGCGGCGGGGGCGCGGAACCGTGCCCGTCCTCGGGATTCCCGGCGACGACGGCGAACGCCTGATGGGCGAATCCCGCGACATCATCGAGTACCTCCGCGGCTTGGCTGCTGCCTGAATCTCCCGAACACGACTTGGAAAACGACATGGAACAACGCAACGTCGATGTAGCGATCCTGGGTGCTGGCACGGCCGGACTCTCGGCCCGGCGTGCCGCCAAGAAATCCGGAGCGAGCGTGGTCATGATCGATCCCGGCCCGTTCGGAACCACCTGCGCTCGGGTGGGTTGTATGCCCAGCAAGCTGCTCATCGCGGCCGCCGATGTCGCCCACAACGCAGCGCAGGCGGGCCCCTTCGGCATTGAGGTCCCGCAGGTGAAGATCGACGGCCCCGCGGTGATGAAGCGCGTTCAAGCCGAACGGGACCGCTTCGTCGGCTTTGTCAACGAAGCCATCGAAACCGCCAAGGACGAAGGCGAGCTGCTCGTGGGCCGAGGCCGCGTGACCGGGCCAGGAACGCTCCAAGTCGACGAGCACACCGAGGTCACGTTCAAGCGGTTGGTGGTCGCGACGGGGAGCAGCTCCTTCACGCCTCCGCCATTTCGAGCCCTCGAGCAGGTGCTGCTCAGCAACGAAGAGGTGTTCGAGATGGACGACCTCCCCGAGAGCATCCTCGTGGTGGGGCTCGGTGTCATCGGACTGGAGCTCGGCCAAGCGTTCGCGCGGCTCGGCGTGCGCGTCACATTGGTGGGGCTGGGCGGCATGGTGGGTCCGCTCTCGGACCCCGCTGTGAAAAAAGAGGCGCTCGAGGTCTTCGGCCGGGAACTCGACGTGCACGACGACTACACCTTGCATGGCATCGAGCCCGTGTCCGGCGGGGTCCAGGTTCGTTTTCGAGACAGCAAAGGGACCGAGCGCGATGAGCGGTTCGAGAAGGTCCTCATGGCGGCCGGCCGTTCCCCCAATCTCCGGAACCTGGGGTTGGACTCGATGGGGATCGAAGCGGACGAGCGGGGTCGCTACACCATCGACCCGCTTTCCTTGCAGCTCGGCGACCACCCTGTCTTTGTGGCGGGTGACGTCAACGGCATGCGCCCGCTGTTGCACGAGGCCGCCCATGACGGGCGCGTCGCAGGGGAGAACGCGGCGAGGTTCCCCGAGGTGCTGTCACCCCCCCGCCAGGTCTCGATGGGCGTGGTGTTCACCTCCCCGCAGATCGGCATGGTCGGGCAAAGCTATGCCGCGCTTCAGTCCTGTTCGGCAGTCGTGGGCGAGGTCGACTACGGCAACCAGGGGCGGGCTCGGGTGCATCGCAAGAACGCGGGTCGGGTCCGTATCTATGCGGACAAAGACTCCGGTGTGCTGCTGGGTGCTGAGCTCTTTGGCCCTGCCGTCGAGCACCTCACCCACCTGTTGGCTTGGGTGGTGCAGCGCGGCTTGAACGTGCACGAAGTGCTGGAGTTGCCGTTTTACCACCCCGTTGTCGAGGAGGGCTTGCGCTCCGCCTTGGTCGACCTGCGTGCCAACCTCAACCAGGGGGACCCGATCAAGTGTCAGGTCTCGGAGATGGGACCGGGCGCTTGACCCTCTGGGGGCAGGGGGCCAAAGTGCCTTCGTGGACAGAGCCGTGGCCGCCGAATGCGATTGGGTCTCCGCGTTGCGTGACCCCGCTCGCCGCGACGATGCTGCGGTCCGGCTGCGAGATCGTCTTCGGCGTGCGCTCGGCCGGAGCTTCGGTCGTCAGCTGTCCGACGCAGACCTCGATGATCTCACGCAGGACGCTGTCGCCCGCACCCTCGCGAAGCTCGATGACTTCCGCGGCGACAGCCAGTTCCTCACCTGGGCCACGGCGATCGGGGTTCGCGTTGCGCTCGGCGAGATCCGCAAGCGCAAACACGCCTCCCGGGCGATGGAGCAGGTCCTCGCCGAGGGTCGTGAAGCACTCGGGCAAGCCCTCGCCCCCAAGTCGCTTCAACAAGAAGACGCCCGCACCGTGCTGTACGAAGCCATCGAGGAGGCGCTCACACAAACCCAGCGCGAGGCGTTGCTCGCCAAACTGGCAGGCCTCTCCATGATGGAGATCGGCCGACGCACGGGCCGCAAGCGAGGCGCGCTGTACAAGCTCTTGCACGACGGTCGCAAGCGCTTGCTCGCTCATCTGCAGCAGGCCGGCTACGGCCCCGACGACCTGCTCTCGACCGAGGAGACAACCGCATGACTGACCCAAAAGCTGCGCCGGCCCCAGGCGACCACCCCGCGAGGGCCTCGATCGCCCGCATGCTCGAGCTGACACGGGGTGAAGAGATCGACTGTGAAGGGTTTGCGGAGCACCTCGCGAGGCTGGTGGAGGGCAACATCGAGCCCGAGCTCAGGGCGTTGATGGAACACCACGAGCAGATCTGCCCGGAGTGCGAAGAGGAGCGAAAGGCGTTGCAGCGCGCGCTCGCGGGCGAGCTATAGCGCCGAGGGACGCATCTTGTCGGGGCACTCGTCGTCCATGCCCGCGAAGCGTTCTAGACTCCCCGCATGACGATGGAAGTGTTTGGGGGACACAGCACCGGGGCGCGGCTGGAGAAGTTGCAGGACAGTCCGCACTTCGATGGCGAGCGCTTTCGGAACCCGATTGAGACACCGCAAGCCCGTCCGAGTCTGGGGCTGGCGTGGGAGTACATCAGCGATCCCGGCCTGCGGGTTCCGAAGCAGGAGCACCCCTTGGTGCGGCCGGAGCCGGCGTCACTTGTGGCCGGCAAAGGGGAAGCGCTCCGCGTCACGTGGCTCGGGCACAGCACGTCGCTGGTCGAGATCGATGGTGCGTTGATCCTGACCGACCCGGTGTTTGGTCCCCGGGCGGGTCCATTCTCCTGGATGGGCCCAAAGCGTTTTCACGCACCACCGATCGAGCCCGAGCAGCTGCCGGACTTGGATCTGATCCTCGTTTCCCACGATCACTACGACCACCTCGATCTGCCCACGGTCCAGCGACTCGCTGCACGGGACACGCCGTGGGTCACTTCGCTGGGCGTGGGTGCCCATCTCGAACGGTGGGGGGTCCCGCCCGAGCGGATCACCGAGCTGGCGTGGTGGGAGAGCATGGAGATCGCCGGGTTGGAGATCACCGCGTGCCCCTGTCGTCACTTCGCGGGACGAGGGCCGACCGCGAGCAAGGCGACATTCTGGTCGAGCTGGGCGATGCGGGGGCCCAAACACTCCGTCTGGTTCTCAGGCGACACGGGGATCTGGGAGCAGGCTTGGGACGAGATCTCGGAGCGCTTCGGGGGATTCGACCTGAGCATGATCGAGATCGGTGCATTTCACGAAGCGTGGGGCAGCATCCACCTCGGGCCCAAGAACGCGATGACCACTCACCAGCGGGTCAAGGCGAAGACGATGATGCCCGTGCACTGGGGCACGTTTAGCTTGGCGCTGCACGACTGGGACGAGCCGATCGCGACGCTTCTGGAGTTGGCGGATAAAGCCGGTGTGCAGCTGTTGAGCCCGATGATGGGGCAGAGCGTGCATCGGGAGTCTGGCGTGGCGGCGTACTGGCGCGAGCGCGCCAAGCGTTTCGGAGGCTGAGTCCGCGACCGCTTCGGGCTGGATTCGCCCGGCGATGGCCGGCTGGCCAGCTTGTTGTTCAGAACACGGTCCCTGCATCGCAGCGGGGGAAAGCCCACCCGAAGTGCACTGCACCGACCCGGTTCGGCACTGGCCGCGCCCGCTGTACAGCGCAAGCAGGTTAGGGTCTAGCGTACGTACCGAGGCAGCAATGCCTCGGCGACCGGAGCTCGAGGCTTGAGCGCTAGGACCCTGCCGGGTCGCCGGGTGTTGCACGAAGGTGCGAGACATAGTTCATGAACAACACCAAGATCGCTTTCCGAACCGTTGCCGCTAGTTTCCTCGCGGCAGTCACTCTTTCAGCACCAGCCGCCGCAGACGCAGCGCCGTTACCTGTCCCAAGTGACAGCCCAATCCTTGTCTTGGGAGCGTCGTACGCCGAGGGCAAGCTGCCGCTCGACGACATGCTTCAGGGCCCATTCGGGGGCTCGTCGGTCGGGTTTGGCAGCTACATGGACCTTGGCGATGCGCTTTCGCGGCAGGGCATGTTCGTGGTCAACGAGGCCCAAGCCGGTGCCACTGCGACGGACCGGACGATGTGTCTCGACACATTTTGCCTCTCCGTGGGATGGCTCGGATACTCCGCTCAGCTCTCCAAGGCCTTGGCCCGGGTCGCGATTCCCGACCCGACCGACCCTGCCACCGTGGTCGCGTACAATGCTCAGTACGTCTATTTCGGCATTGTGAACGACTGCATGCATTCAGGCGCAGCCGGAATTCCGCAGTTGGATTCATCCCCCTGTGGAGAAGCCGAGGTCGACGCGTTTGTCGACGAGGTGATCGAGGCGGCCACCGAGGCCATGGATGTCGGGCTCGTTCCGATCTTCCCGAAGTATCCCGACTACGACGACATCGACCTCTCGATTCAAGCGGGGGCGACAGGGCTCACCTGGTACGCAAACGAGGCACAATGGAACCTCCTCGCCGACCGGTGGCGTGAGCGCATCGCCGAAGACCTTCCGGATGCGATCGTCGTGGATGCATGGGCCAACATGAACACGTTGCCCGATGGGCTGCATCCCACGCCACGATCCGCCAAGAAGGCCGCCAAGCGGATCATCAGAGCGATCGACGAGTACGAGGCCGGGGCCTGAGCCCGGCCGCGTGAGCCTCTCAAACTCCTTCGCTCAGGCGAGCCTGCAATCGGGTTGCGGTGCACCGCGAGGGGTCAAGACCAACTGGAAGAGCTGCGTGGTTCGGCCTCTGAATCCGCCTGCGCAGGACAGCAAGTAGAACTTCCACATCCGGTAGAAGTTCTCGTCGTAACGACCCGTGGCCTTCAAGGTTGGCCAGGCGGCGTCGAAGTTTTCGAACCACGCCATCAACGTGGGGTCGTAGTCGGGGCCGAAGTTGTGCACATCCTCGACGACGAAACGGTCTTCGGCGGCCTCAGCCAGCTGCGCCAGGCTGGGCAGTTGCGCGTTGGGGAAGACGTAGCGGTGATAGAACGGGTCGATCAGCGCCTGCTTGGAGTGGAAGCCGATCGTGTGGATGAGCGCGATGCCACCGGGCTTGAGGCAACGGTGCGCGAGCTTCATGTACGTCTCGTAGTTCTTCGCACCGATGTGTTCCATGATCCCGATCGAGATCACCGCGTCGTACTCGCCCGTGGCGTCGCGGTAGTCGGCGAGGTGCAGTTTCACGGGCAAGCCCTTACAGCGCTCCATGCCGAGCGCGACTTGTTCCTTGGAAACGGTGTAGCCCTCGACCGAGACCCCGTAGTTCTCGGCGGCGTACTTGGCGAAGCTGCCCCAACCACACCCGAGCTCGAGAACTCGCATCCCCGGTTTGAGCCCCGCCTTGCGGCAGACAAGGTCGAGCTTGGCGATCTGGGCGTCCTCGAGGTTGTCCGCGTCTTTCCAGTAGCCGCAGGTGTAGACCATGCGACTGTCGAGCATTGCTTCGTACAGGTCGTTGCCGATGTCGTAGTGCTTCTGTCCGACCTCGAACGCACGGGCGACGGATTGCATGTTGGTGAGCTTGGCGACGACGGTTCCCGATGCGATGCGGGGACTGCCCAGGACGTGGCGTCGCAGCTGGGCGACGACCATCCGGGAGATCGCTTCGTCGAGCTGCTCGCAATCCCACCACTGGTCCATGTAGGACTCGCCCAGTCCGAGCAGGCCGTCTGCCAAAACCTTGCGATAAAAGCGCGAGTCGTGGACATGGATCGCGTGGGGCTCGTCGCCTCCGATGGGCACGCCGGCGATGCCGAGCAGCTCGCGGCAGGCCGACTCCGGATCCGCCAACGACATCACCTTGTTCAGCGTCTCGGTGACCCCTTTGGACCCCTGGGCTCGCAAATTCATCGCGGGAGTCTGGCACGTCGACCCCAGGGGGGCGACGCCGGATCGTTGGGGTGTTTCCCAAGTCACAATGGGATTCGAACCGACTCTCCAGCCGCCCATTGGCGCGCGCCGCGTCGCCATCTAGCCTCGCCCAAGACGGCGTGCACAAGGCGCGCTGCCCGAGCGGACATCGTACCTGAAGCGCCGGTCCGGCACCTACGACGGGACCTCAATGGAGCCCGGGAAGCAGGCTGTCGAGCGCGGGGTCCCGAGCTGATCCACTGCGGTTGTGCTCCCACCGAGTCCCTGCAGTGACGGGCTCGGCTGGCACTGGTACTCAAACTCTGTCCCCCCGCAGGACCCCGCAGGCGCACATGAGGACGCGCCATCGACACGCCTACCACTCGAGGTGTCGGAGCGGGGGAAGGTGATGGCCTTCGTGCAGCGTTGTATGCTCCGGAGCGTGGATCGGAAGACCCTGCAGCGGATCGCCCCAATCACCTTGTTCCTGAGCTTGCAGGCCTGCGACAAGGGCACCGAGCCCGCGAAGACCGACTCGGCGGAGAGCGAGGGGAAGGAGTCCAATGTGCCGAAAGCGGACGATGGAACCCCAAGCAAGGCGGACGATGCCAAGCAACCGACGGCACCCGGGTTGCCCAACCCTTGCACGCTCGTCGACGAGGCTGTGCTGCGGGCGCAGCTGGGCCTCGCCGAAGACGCAAAACTCGATGTCGGAGACAAGCTCGACGCGGGTCGAGTCAACGACGACGCCAAGTCGTGTACATGGAGCTTCGACGGCCAGATGATCGGGCTCCAGGTGACGGTGGAGCCCAGCGGGAACAAGTTCGACACTTGGGCGAGCCGTATGCTCGAAGCCAAGAAGGCGGAGGGGTTCGAAGCCGTCCAGGGACTCGCCGACGGTGGTGTGTTCCGGGCGAAGGACAGCCATCTCATGTTTCGGCAGGGGGAGTCTCGATTGTTCAGCCTCAGCTACGCTGGCGATCGACCGGGCGCGACGCTTGAGCTGGACAAGCTGAAGCCGATCGGGGCTTCGGTTGTGAAGCCGTAGCATCCTCCCGCCGCCTCGCGCGAGACGGCGCTCAGAAGAAGCTGCATCTGATTCCCGCAGTGACCACCGGGGTGAATACGTCGTCGGTCTGGTTCTGAAACTCTCGGCGACGGCTCACGAAAAGCCGCTCGAGTCAGGTTGGCCGACGCAGAAGGATCAGGCTCGTATCGTCCTGCAGTGCCCCGGAGCGTAGACGGACGCTGTCGATCAGCTGCGTACCTGCGGCGTCGAGGCTCCGCGCACTGCGGACGATTTGGCAGATCGTCTGCGGGGACGAGTACTTCAGTAGACCGTCGCTGGCGATCAGCAGTGTCTCGGAGACGATCGGCGTTGCGAACGGGCTGACCCCTGCGTCACCGCTCCCGAGCATCGGCTTCCGGGTCTGGTCGTGGGTGAGGTCGCGGTACGTCGCGTCGCTGATCAGCCAGGCGCCGGAGTCGCCGACACTCGCCCCGCGAAGTTCCTGGCCCACGACCTGGGCAAGAACGAATGTGGCTTCCCCAGCAGTCTCGTCCGCGAGAAGGAGTTGGTCGAGCTCGCGAATCACCGTCGACGGAGTTGTCCCGTCGGCATCACGCATTCGCTGGAGCCCAGTTGTCACGCTGAGCTCCGCGGCTCGAAGCCCGCCGACCCGTCCCCCCGCGCCGTCCGCGAGGACAAGAGTGGTCGTGCCGGCGTGCGACTCAACGGCGGCTCGGTCCTGGCCGAGCCCACGCTGAGCGACAACAATGCACGCGGTTTGGGGCTCACCCACGGGGGACCTGCTTAGCACTGGGTGGGGTGCGGGCGGGCACGGGCTCGGGCTACAGACCCTGCTTCACGAAGTCTCGGAACACGGCCTTGTGCCGCTGTAGGTCCAGGTTCGGGGAGACTGCGACGCGGACGATGTAGTCCTTGTCGCCCTCTTTGGTCGTGCCTTGCGTGGAGGTTGCAGGGACCGTCCAGTAGCAGCCCTTGAGCTGGCCGTAGCTGACGCAGAACTTACTCTCGCTTGGGATCTCACCGATCATCAAGTGGATGAGCTTGAGGTTGGACGCACGTTTGTGGGCCTCGCGCTCTTCGTCGGTGTCTCCTTGGGTGGGCAAGTCGAGGGAGAACACCGAGGGGGTGAAGCCCTGGCGTGCCAGCTCGTCCGAGACGAAGTTGATCTTGGCCTCTGGGAGCACGTCCCGGATGAAGTTCACGAAGTCACGCGTATTTGCGTAGGCGGCCTCGATGCGCTCGAGCATGGATGGAAGTTGCTGCGCCAGAACCTGCAGCTGGTGCTGTGTCGCTTCGTTGTCGCAAAGCTGCAGGTGCAGTCCGATCTTCTCCAGGAAGCCCTCGGCCCTCGCATTCGCGACGCAGTAGCCGGCCGTGCAGCGTCCACCGCTGGGAAACTTCGAGCCACTCACGTAGGCGATCGTTTGAACCGGGGAGAGGATGCTGCCCTCGCTCAAGAAGCGGATGTTGGGGCAGAAGGTCTGGTCCAAGATGAAGACCGGCTCGACCGCCTTCTCCCCGCTGGACGTGCGGCGTTCTTTGCAGAGAACCTCGCGCAGCTTCTCGAGGTCTGGAACTTCGACGCGGGGGTTCGTGGGGATCTCGGCGATGATGTAGGGGACAGCATCTTCGGCGGCGATCTGCTCGAGGACAGCGTCGGTGCTTTGGACCATGTCCCGACCCCCGTCGACAGGGAGGTCCACGACTTCGATGTCCGGTCTGCACGCGGCGACGCGTCGTGCCTGGTCATTGGTCCCGCCGTAGCAGTTGGGCGGCACCACGATCCGGATCGGTTTGCCGCTGTGGTGTTCCAGCGCGTGATCGACCAACCCCATCACGATCGCGTACTGCATGGAGAGCCCGCTGGACCCGACGCGCGCGGGCGCGTTGGTCCCGGTGATGAGACGAATCGACTCGAGAACGCTGGCCTTGTCGGCCTGGGGATCACGTTGTGTGGGAGCAGAACTCTGTTGGGTGAGGCTCTGCAGTGCCAGCAGGCTGTTGGCCGGCGTCATGGCAATCGTTTCTCTTCGACGCGTGTGCTGGATCTCCGAGACGTAGTCCTCGGCCCGCTCGCCATCGACGACGATCATGCTCCCCCATTCGCGGTGCAGCCTCACGTGGAAGTCGATGCCGGGACTGAGCCCGAACTTCGTGACGTCATCGGACTCCGAAATGAACACGGTGCTGTCGGCCTGCGACGAGATGGTCTGCGGGCCGTCGACGGGCTGGAGTTCGAATCGGTAGCCGTACACGTTTCTGAGGACGTCGACATCGAGGAAGCTCGGGAGCTCTCCCGTGTACGCGATCAGGGTGCTTCGGTCGGTGAGCAGGTTTTTCCGAAGGACCGCCAAGAGCGGAGCGGTCCTCGACGAAAAGCTGATCACGTTGTCCGCGTCGAGCCCATGCGCTTTCGCGATCGCCCACTCGAGGACGCACGACAACGGGTGACCCAAGCGGATGTAGTCGAACGCCGTTGGCAGCTCAGCCAGCGCCGCGGGGTCGGGGTTCTGTTGGTCGAGCAGCGTTTCGAACCGCTCCAGGAACTGCGTCTTCGCCAGCGGTTCGTCGTAGATGTCCAGTCGGTGCGTGGTCAGGTTCAACCAGTCCGCCGGCATGTTCTCGACGACGCTCTTCACGAAGGCTTGGATCGCTGACGCTTCCACGGCCGGCATCTTAGCCGCAGCGGGCGAGGGCGTGGAGGTGCTCCCTGCGGAGCTGCTGGCCATCGCGGCCGTCAGAGAAGAGGAGCGCGTGAGGCAACGCTCCTGGGCTCGCCCGCCGCGCTTGTCGTCCTTGCTTGGGTCGCCGCGGGTAGGCGTCGGGTCCGCCGACCGCGGTCGTGGTGGACTCGGGAACTAGCCGGGCGCCATTGCGCGAACACACCGACCATCGAGGCACTCGAGCGGCGGAGGCTTGTTGCACTTCCGGCGAACGCAGGCCTCGGAGGTCGCACCTCTGGGGGCGGACAGCTCCGCCTCGGGCCGCGCCCGGCATTCGGCATTGGCCTGCTTGGCGACGGTGCGGGAAGCGGGTGTCTCGTGGCATCGGTAGCGGCAGCAGGTGCCGTCGTCCTCGATCCGTACGTTGACCCACTGGCAGTCGGAGGCCGTCGAGCAGTCGACGTCGGATTCGGAAACAGCGCCAGACCCCTCCGGTCCTTCTCCGATCGGACTCGGCGGCAGCGGTTCGGCGCGGGCGCTCGGGATGGGGGAGGCTTGCTGCGACGGCGGTGTGCCCGGTGAGACCGTTGTGCACGCCACGGCGAGTAGCAGCACACACAAGCCGGCGACGTTGGTGTGACCGCTCGCCCACCGGCGACGTCCAACCGGCGCGCGCACATCCATCATCGTGAGCGTACGTGCCGCGCCGGAGCCTGACGAGGTCGCATCGCCGCGACCGCTGCCCGTGCTTGGACCTGGGGCTCACGAACGGACTTCCGCCCCCCGTTTTGCACCAATGTTGGAGCCACCCTGAACCCGGCCAAAACCGTCCGAGTTTGCAACTCGGCGCACCCCCATCCGTCTGATGCGCACATGCTCCGTTCGTCGTGCATCCTGGCGTGGTCCCCACTCCTCCTTCTGGCGATGGCTTGCGGGGACACCGCGGCGGGCGAAGTCGATACCGACGGAGATCCCGCGAGCTCGACGGGCTCCAGCGAGCCGAGCGGTGGACCGGGAGGTGGTGGTGTGTCGGGGTCGGTGGGGACTGACCCGGGCATGGAGGACTCGGGCGGCAGCGGGGACACCGAAGGCGGGGGCAGCACCGGAGTGCCCGAGACCTGTGATGGCGTAGCCATCGACGCGGGAGAGGCCTGTGACGGCGCCGATTTGGGCTCAGAGACATGCGCGTCGCAAGGCTTCACCGGAGGCACCCTTGCATGCTCGGACGCATGCACGTTCGACACGTCGGGATGCTTCTCCTGCACACCCGTTGGTTTCGAGGACGAACCTGTGGCGTGGTCCCTTCCCGACTACGGGCCCGGCACCAACAGCGTGGGCTGGTTCGAAGAAGGCTTCGACCGATACAGCGACGGGCTCAACTGGTCCCTTCGTGACCTCGATGGAGATGGTACCGCAGACCTTGTCGTGCACGACCGTGATCAGTACGTCACGCAGGGCCCCGAGACGGGCGGCCTCGGGCGTACAGCGTGGCGAATTCACGCCAATGCTGGAGACGGCTTCAACGCTGACGGTGACGCTTGGTCACTGCCCGACTACGGCCCCGCCCTCAACAGTGCGGGTTGGTTCGAAGAGGGCTACGACCGCTACAGCGACGGGCTCAACTGGTCTCTGCTCTCACTCACGGGTGCGGGCCCCGACCTCGTGGTCCATGAGCGCGACCCGTACGTCACCGAAGGCCCCGAAACGAGCGGTCTCGGGCGGACGGCATGGCGAGTCCACGCGAACACCACTGATGGATTCGATGAAGGGGGCACTGTGTGGTCTCTGCCGGACTACGGTCCCAGTACCAGCAGCGCGGGGTGGTTCGAAGAGGGGTTCGACCGCTACAGCGACGGTCTCAACTGGTCCTTGCTCGACATCGACGGCGACGGGAGGGGGGACCTGGTCGTGCAAGGTCGCGACCAATACGTCACCGAAGGGCCCAGCACCGACGGGCTCGGTCGCAGCGCGTGGCGTGTGCACATTGGAGGCGAGGATGGGTTCGCGGAAGAGGGGCTCGTTTGGTCCCTTCCGGACTACGGCCTGCCAGGCACGAGTGGAACGGGCTGGTTCCGCGAAGGTTTCGACCGCTACAGCGACGGGCTCAACTGGTCACTCGCCGATGTGACCGGAGACGGCCGACCCGATCTGCTCGTGCATGACCGCGACGAGTACGTCAGCGAAGGCCCCTCCACGGATGGTCTGGGTCGGACTGCATGGCGCGTCCACGAGAACAATGGCGAGGGCTTCGACAGTGATGGCGTGGTCTGGTCCCTACCGGACTACGGACCGGGCACCAGCGCCGCCGGTTGGTTCGAGGAAGGCAGCGATCGATACAGCGATGGCCTCAACTGGACACTTCGAGATGTGACGGGCGACGGCGCCGCCGACCTGATCGTCCACGACCGCGACCCATACGTCACCGAGGGGCCGTCGACCAACGGCCTGGGGCGCACCGCGTGGCGTGTGCACGCAAGTACAGGCGATGGTTTCGATGGCGACGGCCAGGCATGGTCGCTCCCGGACTACGGTCCTGGCAGCAGTCGCGGCGGGTGGTTCGAGGAGGGCTTTGACCGCTACAGCGATGGGCTCAACTGGAGCTTGACGAACGTCAGCGAGCGCGACATGGGAAACATCGTGGTCTACCTTCGCGACCAATATGTGACCGAGGGTCCGCAGGTCGATGGGCTCGGGCGAGATGCCTGGCAGGTGCACGCCACCCGTTGTGAGTAGCGGCGCGTAGACGCTCGGGGGTTGCTCCGACCGGCTGCGGCCCCTAAAGAGGCAGCTTGGCGTCCACCACCGGGATCTGGGCGCGGAGCTCGAAGTATTCCTGACCGTGTTCGAAAGGCCAGCCGTTGAACGCCTCGAACCCGGGTTGGTTGTCCGGCGCAAAGCCGCTGCGAGGGAGCCATGTCGTGTAAATCCAGTCGAGGGCGCGAAGCTCGAGTTCGACCCCGCCTGCGATATCGAGCTCCGCAACGAGCATCGCTGGAAACCGTGTCGTAGAAACCTCGTCGTCCACTTCGAGTGTGTCGGGGATCTCCAGCCCCACGTCGTAGCGGCAGTTGTCCAACGCGACGATATCCGGGTCGTCCCACTGGTACCCAAGCCACTGGCCGCCGCTGAGCCCGCGGGGCTCGGCCCACGCTCGGAGCCTCTGCGCAGCGACAAACACCCCATCGCCTTCGTAGGGTTGATGGACCCGTAGATACGCGACGCGGCGGGCGTCGAGGGGGCGCAAGCGGACCTTGAACGCGTCGGGGTTCTCGCCCTTGGGCAGCTGCTGCAGCCGATGCTGCCCCTGTGGCGACTCGCTCGCGCCGAGTCCTTGCTCGCGCCGACTCTTCCGGAAGACATCCACGTCGAACGCTCGGGGTGGCATTCCGTAGTGGTTGCGAAAGCTCCGGGAGAACTCGGAGCTCGATGCAAAACCACACGCCAGGGCGATCTCCGTGAGCGATGTTGCTGTGCGGTGTGAGAGCAGGAAGACGGCGCGCTCGAGGCGGACGCGTTTCACGAACGTCGCCAGCGTCTCGCCCATGAGCCCGCGAAAGATGCGGTGAAAGTGGTGCGGCGAGAAGCAGGCGACACGAGCGACATCGCCGAGCTTGAGCGGCGAAGCGAGGTTGTTGGTCACATAGTCGATCGCGCGGTTGACCCGGTCGACGTAGTCACGGTTCGCAAGAATTGCCAAGTCGGACACGGCCGCCTCATCCTACCGTCCGCGCACCGATGACGACGCCAAGCTCTTCTCTGGGTGCCTTCTCCATCAGCCTTGCGGTCTCCGACTTGGCCGAGTCCAAGGCGTTCTACGCCAAACTGGGCTTCACGGTCGTTGGCGAGTTCGGAGGCGATAACTGGGCAATCCTTCGCAACGGTGCAGTGTCGATCGGGCTGTTCCAGGGCATGTTCGAACGCAACATGCTGACGTTCAATCCCGGCTGGGACAGTCGCTGCAACCCTCTGCAGGAGTTCACCGACATCCGTGTGCTCAAGAAGCAACTCGAGACCGACGGCGCGGCGTTGCAGACGGAGCTGGAGGAGGGGACGACTGGGCCCGGGAGCGTGGTGCTCACCGACCCGGACGGGAATCCGATCCTAATCGACCAACACGTTTGACGCGCGGCGGGGATGTCTTCGCTGCACGCTTCGGGTCGCTGCGGCCGCCGAATACGGGAGCCGCGCGGCGGTGCGCTGTTGCGATGTGCCACAGCACGACGTGTTGCGGCGGATCGCGACGCCAATCCACAACGACCTCCCGTGGGTCGACATGTTGCGTCTCGCTGCGATGGCACGGGCCAGTCCATGAATTGCGGTGAGCTGAAGGCCGCGGCCGCACGTTGGGCACGGGTGCCGCGACGGGCGATCCGCATGGAATGGGCTTTGCACGAGCCGACGCGCACGTGTTTCGAACTTCGCTTTGTAGTCTTCGTGTTGTTTCTCCGCATCGTGCCGCGCTCGCCGTGTTGCTCCTGAGCGCCCCCGGCTGCGGGGCAGAACCTAGCCCCGGGCAAGCCGGTTCAGGAACGGAAACAGAAACCGACGCTTCTACGTCGACCGCGGGTGTGGACGAGACGGGGGGCGTGGACGAGACGGGGGGCGTCGACGAAACCGGGAGTACGACGGACACGGATGACGGGGTGGTCCCTCCCAAGGGGGGCTTCGTCGTTGGCACCACCAGAATCGTTCTCGAGGATGCCGGCGCTTGGGAGCACCTGACACCCGAGATCCGCGTGGCTCTGGGGCTCGACGAAGGGGACAGCCGGGCCCTGATGGTCAAGATCTGGTATCCCGCGGCCGCCGACGCCGACGCCGAGAGTCGACGCCACTACGCGTATCACACCGAGACGAACGACTTCCCGTTCCCAGGCGGTCCGCTCCTGGACTTGCTTCGGGGCGCTGTCACCCCGAGTCGGTCGTACCAGAATGCTCAACCGGTCGCCGCGGGGGCCCCGGTCTTGCTCTACTCTCATGGGTACGGGCTCTTCGTCGAGGAGAACGAACCCATGTTCGAGCGGTTTGTCGAGTCCGGCTATGTGGTGGTGTCAATCGGCCACACCGGCGAAGCCTCGATGGTGACACTCGATGGTGACACGACGGTCGTGGCATTGGATGCGATGGAAGTTGACCTTGATCGGGAACTCGCGCCTGACCCCGAGGCTCTCCTTCAGCCAGCCGATATCGCGGAGCTTCTAGCGGTGCCGATCGGAGACCCCGTCGACCCGAGCATTCTGGAGCGATACCACTACACCAACGCCGTGGTTGCCGACGGCGCTCAGGCTCATCTCGACCTGTGGGTTCGGGATACGGTCTTTGTGGTTGCCGAGCTCGAGGCGCTTGGCGCCGAAGGGGGCCAGTTCGAGGGCGTCTTCGATCTGTCCACGATCGGCGCCCTGGGATTCTCGTTCGGTGGGGCGGCGGCCCGTCGCTACTGCTCCATTGAGCCTCGCTGTCGTGCTGCGCTCAATCTGGACGGGGACACCTACGCGCGGCTCGATGAGCGCACCACGAAGCCCTACCTGCGGATGACGGGAGACTTCGCGGGTACCTGGGCCGAGGCCCTCCGCGAGGGAATCCCAGAGGATTTCTTCGCCGAGTACGAAGCCGAATACGCCGTCTACAAGACCGGGTCCGTCCATGCTTCCGTCGCGGCTGCCGACGCCGAACTCTTCGAGATCGAGTTGCGCGATGCGTCGCATGGAGACTTCGTCGGCGGGTGGTTTGAGCTTCATGATTTTGGAGCGGGGACCGCGGCCCGGCAGTCGAGCATCGGCTCGGTGGTGCACGCATTCTTCGACGCATACGTCGTTGAGGACGAGACGGCGCTCGAGGAACTGTGCGCGGGTGTCGGGGACGATCCGGCCCTCACCTCGACGTTCGACAACGTGTGCGCGCTCGGACGCTGACCGCGACGAGGGGTCCGCCGCCTTGGGGGAGCCGCTCGCAGCGTCGGGTCTCCTGGTACGCTCTTCGAGACGGTAGGGACCGTCCCAAGCCATGGCGTACGGCGACGTCGACCTGAATCTTCTCCTCGTGCTCGAGCGACTGTTGGCGCGCCAGAGCGTGTCCGAGGCGGCCGAGGACCTGGGCCTGTCCGCGTCAGCGACGAGCCGCGCACTCCAACGGCTGAGGGAGACGCTGGGGGACCCGCTGCTGGTCCGGGCCGGGAACCAGCTCGTCGCCACGGAACTCGCCCGGGAGCTTCTCGGCCCGACGGGTCGCGCGGTGGAAGCTGCCCGAGAAGTCTTCGAACGCGAGCGTTCGTGCGACCCTGCCCAGGCATCAGGCGAGTTCGTCCTCGCGATGACCGCGGAACTTCAGCAAGCGCTGCTCCCGGACATCTACGAGCACGTTCGGTCGGCCGCGCCGGGAGTGGAGTTGCGGGTTCGCGAGCTTGGCATGCACTCGCCGGACGAAGGCCGCCGGGACCTCATCCACCTCGCGATCGGTCCCGACTTGTCCGTCTTGCCGAACATGACGGGATTGCCGGACCTGGACGACTTCGTTCGGCGCGACCTCTACACCCGCCACTTTGTGGTGGTCGGCGCTGCAGAAGCCTGGCCCGACACGATTGACCTCGACGCGTATCTCGCCGCGGACCATGTGATCATGAGCAACGATGGGAGTGGGCGCGGTTTCATGGACGACCTGCTCGCCCAACAAGGATTGCAGCGCAGGGTGTCCTGTGCGGTGACATCGTTCGCGGCCGTCCTCGAACTGGTCCGCGCGACGCGACTGTTGGCACTCGTGCCTTCCGAGGTCCTTCCTGCACTTGGAGAGGGCGTCGTTCACCACCCTCCGCCCCTCGCCGCGCCATCGATGGCGATGTCGCTGTTCTGGCATCCTCGCCACACCACCCAGCCTCGTCACCGGGCGCTACGAGAGCTGACCATGGACGCGGTGCTCGGGTGTGCTTGCATCACGGGGTCGTGAGCCGTGCCCGAAGCACCCGAGCTTCGAGCGCCACCACGCCGATGATGACGCCTATCTCCCCTGCGAAGTACGCCATCCCCACCGTCGTGAGTGCCGAGCCGTGCCAGAGGAGGGCGCCGGCCACGAGCCCGCAGTAGGCCAGGTTCGCCGCCATGACGAGCGGCAGCCATGGCCTCAGCGGGGCATCCCGGGCCCAGCAAGTCAGCGAGTAGGCCGCGAACCCGATCGCCAACACCACAAGCACCGCCAGCATGCCCTCCGGCATCCCCAACAGCGCCTGCAGCCGCCACAGAATGGTCGCGGTAGCGACCGTGCTGATCAACGCGCCGAGACCATCGACGAGGAAGATGTTTCGCTGGAGCCACTTCATCGGGTTCTCGATGCACAAACGATGGCGACAACTCGGCTCCTTGGCCATTGCAGGGCCGTCAACACCCACTTGCACGACGTGCATTCCGCCATCTCCAGACCGAACCCGGCTCCGATGTGAACCCCTCGCTCCATCATCAGGCGTCGCTGAGCAGGAGCGTGAGCTCAGCTTGCGTGTCGTTCCCCGCGGCGATGTCGAGTGCGCCGTCTTCGTTGAAGTCCGCGACGACGACATCGGTCGGCGCCCCCGCGGGCACATCGAACACGACTGCGGAACCGAATGCCCTTCGTGACACGTCGTATCGCAACACATGGACGCTCGCGTCTCCCATGTGGGTGACGACGAGGTCGTCGTGACCATCGAGGTCCAGGTCGGCAAGTGCCACGCGATTCGGTGCGTTGCCGACCGGGATGGCGACGCCATCTTCGAAGCCTCCGTTGCCCTGACCGATCAGGACGGTGACGGTGTTGGAGGTGCTGTCGGCAGCCACGAGGTCGGTCGACCCGTCCCCGTCGATGTCTCCGGCAGCGAGTCCCATCGGAAGGTCTCCCACCGCGAAGCCGTTGCAGCTCGAGGCCGCACCGTCGCCATCGCCCAGGCAGGCTACGACGCGACCTCCGTTGAGGATATCGGTGAACGCGAAGTCCAGGTCGGCGTTGCCGTTGAGGTCGGCGATGACCAGGCCGTTGCGAAGCGCCGACCCTCCGACCGACCCCACAGTCGTAGGTGTGAGCGCTCCACTCCCGCCAGAAGCCGACAGAGCCACTCCGATCGAGCCGCCGCTCCCAGCGGTGATGACATCGTCGTAGCCGTCGTTGTCGAGGTCCCCCGAGGCAACTTCGACATTGCCAATTACAGAGAGCCCCGAGGAGGACCCGGGCAAGCTCCCATTGCCATCGTTCAAGACGACGTTGAGCTGAATACTCGCGTCGAGGAACGCAATGTCGAGGTCGTCGTCGTCGTTGTAGTGCCCCAACGTGAGTGCCCTCGGGGCGAGCGCCTCGGCTGGACCGCTGACGAAGCTGCCGTCCCCGCCGCCGAGGAAGATGTGCAACTCCGCGTCGTCGACGGCGGCGTAGACGAGGTCGACCCGTCCATTGCCATCGAGGTCTCCCACCTGGACTCGCTGTGGTGGGCAGCCAACGCTCAGGGTGCTCACCTCGGCGATACAAAACTCGCCGGGTTGGGCTGCTCCGTCCCCACACTCCGCTGTGACCCCGGTACTGGACTCCGACGCCGACCCGGTCGAGCTGGTCGCCGAGGAGGCGCCGGAGGACGTCGGATCCTCCGAGCCGATGGTCCCCGAGGATTCGGCAGACGAAGTCTGTCCGCGGGTTGTGCTTCCGGCCCCAGTTGTGCCCTCCGAGTCGGTCGCCGTCGATGTCACCCCATCGGCATCGGTCACCTGCTCCTCGGTCGCCATCGAAGTTGAGGCCTCAGCGCTTTCGGGTGCGTCGGAGGGCGAGAAACACGCTGAGAGAAACGGGATCGCGAGCGCGAGCCCTCGTCGGGTCTGCGTCAGAGTGCGGCGGGAGAGGGTGGGGGCGGCGAGCCGGAGTGCCATCGGAGAGGGAGTGATCCTCGACTCCGAAAGGTTCTTGAAATCGGCGGGCCTCGCGGACGGCGTTGCAGAGGCTCTCCCAGACCACTCACGGGACGCGGACGTGGAGCGAAAACGCGCGGTGTAGGTAGAAGATGTTCAGTCGAGGTCTGCTTCTCAGGCGATTGGGCGACGAGTCGCCCTCGGAGTCTGTCGCCGGTCCGCCGTCTTGGGGACTAAAACGGCCCGCGGGATCAATCGGGACCGACGACCCGTGAATCCGCCTTCGGGTCGCTCATGCGAGGTGTCGTTGGGCGAATCGTCACACCGCCGTGGAGGCTCTACAGCGAAGTTGCTCGAGGCTCGAGTCGGCGACCGCCTCGTGGGCCTCTTTCGGAAACGTTCGATATTGTGGAAAGCGATTGGCCACTCTACTTCGCCCTTTCGCGAGTGCAGTGTTGGTAACATCGAGTCGGATCAACCATGGCTAAACAACAGAGTCGCGCTCAGTTCCTCCGCCAAAATCCCCGCGCCCGAGCCTGGGCGGCGCTCCAACACGCCACCGAACAAACGCATGAGATGGTCCCGGGGGCGGTCAAGCTCAAGCCAGAGCAGCACGCGGGCAAGCGGGCGATCATCATCGGCGCTGGGGTCTCGGGGCTCACTGCGGCCTACGAACTGCTCAACCAGCAGGGCGGAATGAGCGTCACGATCCTCGAGGCCCGCGACCGCACCGGGGGCCGCTGCTTGAGCCTACGAACAGGCGACACGTTGACCGAGGACCAGGACAGCGAGCTGTTCGGATCCGAGCCGGGGACGACCCAGGTTGTCCGATTCAAGCGGCCGCTTGGCGACGCCGAGCCTTACCTCAACGCGGGCCCTGGACGGATCCCGTCGGGCCATAAGCACCTGTTGTGTTACCTGCAGCGCTTCGGTGTGGACCTCGAGGTCTACGTCATGAACTCGGGCGCCAACCTCGTGCAGATGAAAGGGGGACCGGACGGAGACGGACCGCAGGCTTACCGACGGATCGAACACAACGTGCGTGGCTGGGTGGCCCAGATGGTCCACGACAACGCGCAGTCGCTCGTCGTGGGCGGCTCCAAGCGGAAGAAGGCGGTCGGCAAGGACCCCGAGAGCAGGCGCAAGATCCGGCGCCTCAAAGATCTCATGATCTCCTTCGGCGAACTCGACGCGAAGGGCCGCTACTCCCCCACCGCAGGCGACGACGGCTTCGAGAACGCGCGGTCACGCGCTGGCTTCGAGGTCCTTCCGGGCGTCGATGCGGGCAAGACCGCCCCGCCGATCAGCTTCGACAACCTGCTCGAGTCGAACTTCTGGGCCAAGACCCGCTTCTACCAACCTGTGGATTTCCTATGGCAGCCGACCCTTTTCCAACCCGTCGGAGGCATGGACCGGGTCCAGCACGCCTTTGCGCAACAGGTCGCTGCGCTCGGCGGCACGATCCACCTCAACAGCCCTGTCGAGTCGATCGACTGGGACCGCAAGGCCAAGGAGTTTGTCGTCCGGGTCAAGCAAGTGGGGACGAAGAAGACCAAGGAGTACCGGGCCGACTACTGCTTGTGCAACGCGGCGATTCCCTTTCTCAAGGAGATGCTCTCACCGAGACTGCAAGGCAGCCGCAAGAAGGGCTCGAGCCGACCGCAACCTGGTCTCCTCGACAGCCGCTTCAAGAGATCCCTCCGCGCCGTCTACAAGGCGCAGTTCGACAAGAAGCCCGACGCCAACGGCTATGCGATGCGCTTTTTGGCCAACACCACCAAGGTGGGCTGGCAGGCCAAGCGCTCGTTGTGGCAGGGCTCGGGGATCGGCGAGAAACACCACGACCCCACCGGCGTCGACTACCACGCGGTCGACGACGCGGAGGTTGGTGTCGTTCCGATCTTCGGCGGCATCTCCTGGACCGACCACGCCATCGTGCAGATCTGGTACCCGTCGTGCGACTACCACGGCGAGCTAGGCGTCCTCACCGGGGCCTACAACTTCTCCGATTCCGCCCACACGTGGGGCACCCACAGCGTCAGCTGGCGCCTCGAACGAGCGCGCGAGGGCGCAGCACGGTTCGGCAAACCCTTCGCTGAGGGGTTGGACGACGGCGTCGCCATCGCCTGGCAGAACATGCCCTACATCAAGGGGGGCTGGGCACAGTGGCAGGCGCTGGGCGACGACGACGTGGCCGTGCCTCACTTCAACGTACTGACCCAGGGATCGTCGATCGCGGGCGAGGGGAACAAGGATCCCAAGTTCTTCATCATCGGCGATCAACTCTCCTCGTTGCCCGGGTGGCAGGAGGGCGCAGTGGCCTCGGCCCTCAACGCGATCAGTCGGATCGCCGACCCGAGCCGGGCCGTGCCTCATCTTGCGTCGCTGCCTGATCCTCGACTCATGGTCGAAGGCATCTAAGCGGCCCCACGTCCACGGCATGCGGGGAATGAGCGCGGGGAAACGGATCGGCTACGGCTGCCAGAACCCGTGCTGGACGTCGTCCCGGATGACGATTGCAAAGGTCCCGTACTCACCCTGCTTCGTCGGTGGGTACGCAATTGTCGCGCCCCGTTCCTCGGCTGCCTTCACGGCCTTGTGAATATCGTCGACCGTGAGATACGCGCGGACGATCGGACCCTCATGCCCTGCGAGCGGCTCCCTGATCCCGACAAGAGTGCCGTCGGGCTTTCGCGCAGCCCGTGCATGACCGAGAGCCTCTTCCCTTGGCCCAAAGCTGAGGCCGTGAACGCTCTCGTAGAGGGCACATGCCGCGTCGACGTCCGGGGTAACGATTTCCAAGTATCCTACGGTCATGGCGTGCTCCTGTTGACGGGGACTGTCGCGTATTGGTGCTTCGTCGCTCGAACACCCGGCCGCCGAGGATAAGGCAACGAGGGCCACGATGAGGAGCCCGGTTGTTCGGACCGCGGTCGGAGGATTTCGAGACCGGGCACTCTCCATCGGTCCCCGCTCCGTAGCGTCCGGGCGCAGCGACGTCAAGCGCTGGCGCGTCGTAGGTCCCCCGCTCGGGTTTCTACCCGTGCTCTCCAGGCCGACGCTCCACCTCTTGCAGGTTCCCGGCACTGACATGCGGCTGCGCAGCGAAGGCCGTGCGCGCCTGCTTGGCCAAGCTCACGGCGTGGGCGCGTTGCCGCCGGGTCCGACAGCTCGGTCGCCCTCGCCGCACGCTTTCGGGTCTCTCGGTGCTCGTGTCGCGCAAGCGCACCCTCAGCCGAACCCACGAGCGAGCGAGCGAACGCCCCAGGCGGGAGCGCTGGGGCGCAGGGGCGCTGCCGCAGAATATGTAGGCGCAACGGTGTCGGTGGACTCCATTCATTCTTCGGGTCTCACCCAACACCGTGTGTGTCCCGACGCGCAGGCGTCCTCGGGCGCCTGTTCGAGACGACGAAGCATCGGAATGCTGGAGCCCTCCGGCATCATCGAGTGACGACACTCGAGGTGAGTGCCTGCCGTGGGAGGCGGGCTTGTCAGTGCATCGAAGTGCCTTTTCATGCACGCGGCCAACTCCGGAGTGGGTTGTGGCGGACGCGTCACGACACCGATCGTACGGTGTCCCACTGCGAAACATGTTTGCTCGCCCGAGCACTCCGCCACCTGAATCGACATTGTCGACACCAACGCAAAAGCGGGCGTCACCGACCGCTCAGCCGCGTCACACTCCACGCGTGCCGTCTCGAGCTGCTCCGCGACCGCGCAGGGGAGGGCTTCGGGGGTGATCCGAGTGACGGGCTCGGGCTCAGGTTCAGGTGGAGACTGTTGGGGTTGAAGGACCGAAGGGGTCTCGGGCGGTGGGACTCCGACCGGTCCGGCGCAGGCTCCCGCGAGAACGACCGACCACGAAATCGCGAGAGCCCGCATCACCGCGATCCTCGCGGGAAACTGCCGCCGGTGCAACCTCCCAAACCTTGGCTACGGAAGCGCGTCCCGTAGCTTGGCGATGCCCCCGTCTCGCGCCTGCGCCGACTGTTCACGCAGCTCTGGGATCTCGACCCCATGCCGCTTGGCCAGGATGAACGCCGCGTAGTCTTTGACCCGGTGAGCAAAGGCCGCCCCCAGTGTGGCCTCACCACTTCCCTCGATGAAGCACTCGCGACCGTCTCGAAGCGCGGCACGAAGGTCTTCCTCGCGGGCATCGGTCAGCGCCTCCCCTGCCAATCCCGTGAACTTCGCGTCCGCGGATTGATGCCCGTAGTCGACCAGCTCCCATGCGTTGTAGACCGTATCGGTGTGCAGGCGGCATCGCAGGTAGTCCGCCCGCTCGAGCACGACCAGCGGCAACTCGAGCGTTCCGTCGGGCGTGTTCCAGCGTGCGGTATACGACCCTGTCTCCGACAGCGGGAAATGGGCCGCCAACTCCACGACCAGCGTGGCTCCGCGCTCGAAGCCTCCGGGCGAGAACAGATCCAGCAAAGCGTCGCCCTCAACACGATGCGTCGTCGAAGGCCCGACCAACTCCAGCGACGTCTCCGACCACCACCCCGCGCGATGAGGACCTGATGCGGGCTCCCCTTCGACGATCCGGATCCGATACAGCGACAGCGACAGGTTCCGAAACTCGCCGGCCACTTCATCCTGGCGCACGACTCCCGCGCCCCCACTCCACACCGAGAACGTCAGGTCGGATGCTTCCGTCATCCTTGTCGCATGCGGGGTTGGAACGTCCTCGTTGTTCCACGTCGCCGGACCCGGCTGACACACGTCCCCACCGCCCCCGTTGTTGGCAACCTCTTCCGTCTCCGAAGGCTTGTCGACGACGTTCGGGGCGGGCACCGCTGGCCCGCTGCGGCAGGACGTCAGCAGTAGCCCAGCCAGCACAAAGACTCTCACCCCCAGGACATAACATCCCGGTCACGGGTCGACGCGAGACGGTGACGCGGCCGCAGCGGATCGAGCAGAGGTTCGCACCTGTTCCGTTCAGGACACGGTGCTTGTCCAAGGGTAGCTCTGGTCGCACGGTCCTCCGGTTCTAGTTTTCGAGCAACCCAAGCGGGTTGCCAAAATCATGCAACGGACCAGTTTGATCCTTTCTTCGGTGCTCCTCCTTTCCATCGCGGCGTGCGGCGACGATGGGGGAGCCCCTGCGGACGAAACCAGCGCAGCGGACGGGGAGTCTTCCTCCTCCAGTGGCGGGGAAACCTCCGGTGGTGACGCGGACAACACGACCGCGCCGTCGGCGACCACCAGCACGTCCGTCGACAGCAGCAGCAGTGGCGACGTAGAATCTTCATCGAGCACGGGCGAGGAGCCGGACGAGCTGATCGTGACGTTGCCGGGGACGATGTTGTTCCCCGAAGGCATCGATGCCGACGAGGGAGAGAGCCTGTACGTGGGGGGGCTGACCGCGTCGACGATCTTTCGCATCGACCCTCCCTACACGGACGACGATGTTTCGACCTTCTCCGATGGTGAGCTCGACCGCGGCGTGATCGGGGTGTTCGTGGACGATGAGCACGGCTTGTTGTTCGCGTGCGATTCGGATCCATTCGACCCGGTCGCCAGTAGCTTGGTGGCGCTCGACCTCAGCACTGGGGTCCGCGTTGCGGAGCACCCCCTGACGCCTGTAGCGGAAGGCGGCCCCGTCTTTTGCAATGACGGGCTCATCGGCGAAGACGGGCACGCGTATATCAGCGACTCGTTTGGCGCGCGCGTACTGCGAGTGCGCGGGGACGAGTTGGAAGAGGACGGAACCACCCCGGAGCTGTTCGTCGAGGGGCCCGAGCTCGGGCCCGATGGCGAGCCACCGTTCGGACCCAATGGCATCACCGAGCTGGACGGCGAACTCTATCTCGCAAACTTCAACCGTGGCACCTTGCTGTGGCTGCAGCGTGATGGAAACGGGGACGGAAGTGGCATCGTCGAGCTCGCTCTGACCACCGACGCTGGAGAGCCCACCGTCCTGCTCGGACCCGACGGCATCGAGGCCACCGACGCGGGCACTTTGCTGGTCGTGGAGAACGGAGTGTTCGCGCCGCGTGGTGGCAATCGAGTTGTCGAGGTCGAACTCGACGGGACCTCGGGCGTCGTGCGCGAGGTCGCGGCCGGTTTCGACACGCCGACCACGGCGGTGGCCACGGAGGGTCGGCTGTGGGTCGTCGAGGGCCAGTTCGAGCACGCGTTTGGCCTCGACAAAGGCCGCCCCGACCCGTTCCAGATCGTGGGCATTCCCTGGGAGTGACGGCTGCTAGGGTCGACGAACGATGGATCGGCAGACTGAGATGGAGGCGTTCGTCGCCGTGGTCGAGGAAGGGGGCTTCTCGGCCGCGGCTCGGCGGCTACGCATCACGCCTTCCGCGGTGAGCAAGCAGGTCGCCCGGCTGGAAACCCGGCTCGGTGTCGCGCTCCTACGTCGCACCACGAGGGGCGTGCAGTCGTCGGAGAGCGGCGGGATGTACTTCGAGCGTGCGAAGACGTTGTTGGGCGAGTTGGCGCGGCTCGACCGCGACGTCACGCACTTCGGCGTCGCGCCGGCGGGGCTCGTTCGGGTGAGTGTCTCGGCTTTGGTCGCTCGCCGGGCGGTGTTGCCCAACCTCAGTTCGTTCCTCGAGGCGCATCCCAACGTGCAGCTGTCCTTTCAGCTCTCCGACGACTACGTCGACCTCGTGCAGGAGCGTTTCGATGTTGCCGTTCGGGTGGGTGAACTCGAGCCCGCGTCATTCGTCGCAAGAAAGGTGGGGCGCCTGGCTCGGGTCGTCGTCGCTTCGCCCGAGTATCTGGCAGCGCACGGCACCCCTCAAACACCCGAAGAGTTGACGCAGCACCGCTGCCTTGGGCTCGCCGCCAACGGGGGCCTGATGAATCGGTGGGCATTTCGTGAAGACGGACACCCGTCGTTTCACGATGTGTGCGGCCCGTTCGAGGTCGATACGGCCGAGGGGGTCTACAACGCCGCGCTGGCCGGGGTCGGGATTGTCCGGCTGGGTCGGATTGTGGTGTGTGAAGCGGTCCGGAGCGGGCGCTTGCAGCCCATCCTCGAGCCCTATGCTGAGCCTGAGGGGGCGCCGTTGAATGTGGTCTATCCGTCGGCCCGGCATCCTTCCCTTGCCGCGAAACTGTTTGCTGACTGGTTGGTCGAGCAGCTTCGTGAGGCGGTGGCAGAGTCGGCGTAGCTCCAGGTTGCGAGGTGCCGGTCCGAGCAACGCGTGCCGTGCATCAAACCGAGTCGATGGTCGACCAGCCCCGGCCGTCTACGGCCGACGCCGGGCCCGAGTTCGCGACGCTGTGAGCCCTACGGCCGCTTCAAAACGATAGCCCAATGACATTGGGCTCCGCGGTGTGCGGATGCGAGGTTGGGCACACCGCGCCGAGGTGCGCGGCCCCGTCCAGACCATGCGTTGCTCAATCCATACACAGGCCGTGCTTGTCGTATGCAAGCTTTGCGGCGAGGATACATGCGCCGGGTGTGCGATTGACGACGCGTGCGCCTATTGCCGTGGTGAGGCGGCGGACAGCTCCGACAGCTCTCAGAGTGACGAGGAAGACCGTGAAGGCCGGATTCGTGTCGCATCGTGGAACATCAAGACCCTCGGCAAGCAGTTTCTGCATCGCCACGAGTCGGTCCAGCGCGTGTTCGCGGCCCTGCTCGCTCGCATCGATGCCGACGTGATCGCGCTGATGGAAGTGATGGAAGGGTTTGGCGTCTATACGGCCGTCAAGATCTTCGAGTTGTTCAACCGCATGTCGCCTCGTCCTTGGCGGATTCGATTCGCGGGTGAGTACACGGGGCCGGGGGGACACAACGGATTGGAAACTTACGCGGTCATCTACGATACTTCCCGCCTGAAGCTGCAGCGGTTTTCATTGGTCGGACGGGAAATCTCGTACACCCGAGGTGAAGATCGAAAGCGCTACCTCGATCCCGACGGGACCTCGGCCACACGACGGCCTGCGCTCGCGGTGTTCGAGCCGCTGACGAGCCCGGAGACGTACGGAGTCTTCGACACGATTCGTGTCGTGATCTTCCATGCTCCGTCGGTCGCTCCGAGGGACCACACACTCGCACGCACCGCGATCGAGTCGTTGTCCGAGCTCACCGAGTTCGGCTCCCCGATGGTTTTTCGCCATGTCGTCTTGTGCGCCGACCTCAACATCGACGAGGAGGCCGCCAATCACGTGAAGCCGCGCGAGAGGTCCCGCTACGAAGACGACCCAGTGACGCGATGCGAGATCGATGAGGCCGAAGCGAAGACCGAGCTCGCGATCGCCACTCAGAAGGTTGGGGAGTACGAAGAGGAGATGAGGAAGGCCGCCGAGAGTGCGCTGCGGAAGCGTCGACGCACCGCACAAGGTGCCAAGCCCGTTCGGTTCACGCCCTCGACAAAACAGAAGCAGGCGATGACGCGCCGAACCGCACGTATGCGCCGAGCGGAGCTCTCCCTGCAAGAAGCACAGGAGCGGCTCGAGGAGGTTCGGAGTGGGCAACTCGACGACCCGAGGGAGATCGAAGTGCTCCTCGCTGTGGAGGATGCCTTCGAACCTCTGGCCAGCAGCGACATGTTCTCTCGTCTCACCTACTCACCGGACTTCCGGACGACGCTGCGAATGTCTCTGCACACGGTGTGCTCTCGCCAACCGAGGGCGAAATTCTACGACGATGAGGTCTCCTTGGCGGGGTGTCTGTACTCCAACTTCGACCAAGTGTTACTGCGCGCGACAGAGGACGACGGGTGGGGGGACGCAGCGACCCAGGTTTGGAACCTCGTCGGCGCGGTGATGCCCACCGAGGCGCGGGTCCGCATTGGCATCGTTGGCGACCCCGAGGAGATCCTCGACGACGATACTGACGAACCGATGAACGTCGACCCGGAGGAGGTCGAGGAGGTTCCCATCACGTACCGTCTCCTTTCCAGGATCTACGGTGCCCGACAAAGAGAGACGAGGCCAGTTGACCCGAGTCTCTCGGAGCTCTGGAAGAGGCTGGATGAGTGGGTGGAGGAAGCAAAGACGGAAGCGGCGCTTGCTGTCGAGGGCAATCGCGCCGTTCTGAAGAACGCGTTCCGCCGCCGGAAGCTCGAGAGAGCGAAGGCCCAAGCGCTAGGGAACGCCGACCCCGGGGGAGACTACACGAAGATGAAGTTCGAGGAGTTGTGCTTCTGGGAAGCGCTGGGCTCGAGAGTGCTGGAACTTCCCTCCGCCGACGTCGAACAGGACGATTCCGGGTCGGTCGCTACGCCTTTCGCTGCGATTGACGACCCCCTCGAGGACGACGTGCTCGGGCCGTTTCTCGGGGAGGTCGACGTAATGGCGGCGGCTCTGGTCGGGGCCTACAAACGCCTCGTCAAGATGAACAACGAGCACGAAGACATCGATGCTATCCGGGGGATCGCACGAAACGCGGCCCAAGAGGAAGATCCCGTTACAGCTTTCTTCGATGACGACGTTTGGAAGAAGAACGGGGTGTCGCGCGCGACGCCCAAGTCGGTGGTCTACATCAAACCGGAGCAGCGCAAACGTTTCTTCGAGCTGAATGTCTATCTCGAGCTCGCAAATACGCTCAGCGATCACATTCCGGTGTGTGTCGAAGTGGAGGAGACCTCACGAGAAAAACGGGGCGGATTCGTGAGCGGGGGCTTCGCGTTCACTAGGCCCTTTGCGCCTGTCAAGACGATTGCGCCGTGCAAGACGTTGTCGCTAGAGAAGGCCGAATGCGCCAATATCAAAAACTGTTGTGGGACCTGCGACGAGCGAACCTCAGCGAAGTGCTCCAACGGGTGTATCACCGGCTACCAGCTGGTGAAGGTGGGAATCAGCGCGATCGCGGAGCGCTACAAGACCATAAATGGCGACGTCTCCGTGAACGACGAGGGCCAGTGGGTCATTCGAGGCGGCGCGGACTGGATGCGGGTCGCGGGACGACTGCAGCAGACGAAGAGCATCAGCAAGAGCTTCGCGTTGGACGACAACTTCCAGTATTTTAGTCGTCATAAAGCGATCTGGGTCGGCAGCATCCGCGTCCAGGTCGATGGGTGTGTGCACTGCGAACACAAGAAGGTCTGCGCGAGTTGCGGCGCCTACTGGAACAACAAGCACCCGCGAGTGCGTTTTGAATCGGTCCCTGTGCGGGGCGTTGGGCGTGATCACGAGGCCGGGGACTGGAGTTACCGGGAGATCGGGGCATTCTTCAGTACGCGCGGTAGTGACAAGGAGGCCGCTCACGCATTACTTACACTCCTGTGTACGGGACGCCTTCCATCATCGGTGCCCGACGACGATTCCTTGCCCTACGCCGCTCTCCTCGTAACAATGTTCGGTGTTGAAGCCAATAAAGACAACGAGGTGTTCGTCACGGGGCTTCTCGTACTCATCGGTATCGCCGAAGGCTACTACTCATTCCGGGAGGTCTTCAGCGATGCCGACCCCAAGAATGATTGCAACCTGGCGGGAAGCCTCGGCTTGTTTCCCTTGGCATCGTCGGAGCGGTCGAACTTCTTCGGCAAGCGCCGCTGCTTCGAGACTAAGGCGTTCGATACAGACACCGTCTGGGACGAGCCGAAGATCATGAACGCGATGCTCGATATCAGTCCCCGCGAGAAGGGGGATCTCATGCTGAAGAAAGACATGGTCGTGCTCGCGGATTGGGCTCGACTCAGCCTGGGAGCTTTCTGCCACGACTCCACATTTCCCTTGTACACGAGGGCGGACAACGGCGTGAAGAGACTCTCAGACGCGCTGGTCGGCCTTCTGAAGGACGTCTATAGGTGAGGACTTCATGTTGCAGCTGAGACCAGGACAACTTGCTGAACTCGAGGCGCGGATGTGGGATGAAGTGCGCCACCGAATCACAGTCACGGTGAGAAAACACCCCGACACGAACACCGCGGGTTGGACGACCGTGCGGCTCAAGGCCTGCGTCGAGGAAGGCGTTGTCCGGGCACGCCTGCTCGGGCTGATGACCGAGGAGGCCATCGAGGCGTTCGTCGTCTCCATGTTCTCGATCTCGCCCCATTTCCATCGTGTTCCCCAAGCGCGCGACGCCCTCGCTGAGACCGCGTTTGCCGAGCTCGAACGCGTCCGCCGAGCCCGCGAGGCGGCAACTTCGGACCCGGACGCGCTACGAAGGTTCGGCCCCGCGAGTCCACCATGGGCTGAACACGCCAGGGAGGGCCTCGGAGGCGAAAAGCGATACTGGTCACGGTCAAGCGAAGGCTCGGAAGAGCGCAACGGTTCAACCTGAGAGCGTCCCGGAGCAGATTCGGCTCGGGCCGGTGAATGGCTTGGAGATGGGAGGGTCATGGATGAAGCTTCAGGTCTGAACCCGGCTCGATAGCGCGGCTCAAGCCGCTGAGCAATGCCAGGAAGCGAACTGCCCTCTTTCCTTCACGAACGCTCCTCACCTTTCGCCCGAGCGTGGTCCAATTCGGACTACGGCTCGTCCGACTGCTGGAAGTCCGCGACCTGCGGAAGGGACCCGAAGAACGACTCAACCGCCGAGGCTAGTAGTTTTCCTCTACCTCGGACCCCTCCTCTGTCCGGTCATTGTGCTTGGATGAACGCGCGCCCTCGTCATCCGAGGTTGGCGTTGTTCGAATCTCTCCACCGTGACTGTGGCCTGGATGCGGCGGGGTTGGACCCTCCCCCGGTTTGGTACCACCAGGATGGTCGGGGCCTACTGGGGGGGTCTTGGGGCCTACGACGCCTGGAACTCCACCCTGGCCTGGCGTCTTTGGGTTGCTCGGTTTTTCCGGCACTGGGTCGAATTCCTGTGAAGTTATGTTAGTAGATAACACTGATGAGTGGACGCGGAGGGCTGCCTACCAGCAAACTATGCGCAGAATGGTTTGGGGCGGTTGCGGATCAGTTGAGCGTGGCGTGCAGGGCCGCGGCCGATAGCGCGAGTCCGCAAAGCGCACTCGAGGCGAAGAGCACGAAACGGGTGGGGATGTGGTTGACCGTCGTCTGCACGAGCCCGTGCACGATCCGCAGGGCTACGTAGGCCCAGGCGAGGGTAACGACCCAGCTCTCATCGACGCCTTGCACTGCGAGTGCGAGTGCGGCGGCGTAGAAAACCGTCGGGTGTTCCAACAAATGCGTGTAGTTGTCGGACTTCCATCGCGTGCGTACGGGGAGCGTGGCCATCTGGGCGCCGCGTGGCGCCATCGGGTCGGGCACGATACCCGCGCGCCGTACCGCGGGAAGGCGGGTGGCGTACATCCAGAGCAGAATCACGTGCGTCCAGACAGCGAGGGCGGCAACGGGGGCGAGAAGCGGGGACACGCCTGCAAGCCTGCCTACAAGCGGGGTTGTGGGCCTTGACGATCGTCAATCCGGGCGGCGATTTCGCTTCGCTCGGCTGAGCGTTTCCGGCGTTACGCCGAGGTACGACGCGATGTGATGCTCGGGCATGGCGTCGACAATGGTGGGTTCCATCTCTTGCCGGAAAACGCGGTAGCGCGCTTTGGCGAACGGTTGCTGAAGGGTGCGAACCCGCCGCTCGAGCGAGAGGAAGTGCTGCTCGGCGAGCGCACGCATGAGTGCTTCGAACCTGGGGTGGGGTCGCAGCGCGCCGAAGTTCCCGCGGTATCCCTCGATGGACGTGACGGCCGCGACCCACTCTTCGGTGGCGGTCCCGCGGATGACACTGGAGAGTGCCGTGGCGAGGTTTGGCCCCGCCAGGAACCGGAGGTTTCGCTCTCGGCCGCGCGCGTCGATCGTGTACGTGCGGGCGAGACCGCGGTCGAACAACACAAAAGCAGAGGGAGCGTCGGCGCGAGCGAAGAGGAGCTCGTCGGGAGCCCGTCGCATGGGAGTCATCGTGGCTGCGAGCGCGCGGACGTCGGAGCCGGACAGTTGGACGTGCTCGCCGGCCACAAGACGAATCAGCGAGTCGAGCTCGGAGGACACACCAGAGACTGTCTGGGACCGCGGTTGGCCGCAAGCAAATGCAACGGCGGATTGCGGCCGTGGCGGGCGGAGTCCAACACGCGGTCGAAGGTCACGCGAGTCAAGGTCGAATCGGCCTCATGGGGAGCAGAACCGGGTCCCCATGATATCCGCCGCCGCCGCCTGGGCATGGTCGCGCTGGTACTGCGTGAGGTACCCGAGCGAGTGCTCGCTCAGCCACAGGAAGAAGTCGTGCTGGGCGGCCCACGCACCACCTGCGTCGTAGCTCACATCATTGCCGCCCGCGCACGCGTGTCCATGACCACCACCTGGGGTCGTGTGACGGGACTCGTGCACGATGAGTCCGACAAGCCCCTCGAGCCCGGTGCCGGAGGACGGGTTGACCCACGCGCGCTTGTGCGGATGGGTCATGGGCGTCCATGCGAGGTTGATGCCCGTACCACCCCCGGTTGAGATCGCCTGGTTGCTGATCCGAAGCGTGATCCCGAGATCGCGGACCCATTCGTAGAGGTTGTTGGAGCCGAGCAAGGGCATGGGCTCATCGAAGCGCAGCAGCTTCATCGCTCGCAGCGCGTTGTACAAAGCCAACCGAGCGCTGGCTTCGCTCCCGCCGACCGTACAGGCCATCGCAGCCTCTGCTGGATCCGCCATCACGACCGGGTCGAGCTCGATCGTGATCTCTGCGTCGATGGCCGCGATCTCCTCCGCACTGGGGCAGGTCTCGAGCAATGCGTCGACCGTTGTGGGGTAGGCCTGGGTGTACACAAAGGCTCGAGGCAGGTTCTCTGCGACACAGTTTTCCGCGAAGTCTAGCGCGGAGCCGAGGTTGTCGCTCAGGCACGAAATCCAGTCCTGCCGCACGGTACTGAAGTTGTAGCCGGGAACCGATGCCCGGAGCTGGGCCTCGTGTCCGTTGCCGAGCCGGTCCCAGTGCTCGGGACCGAGGTTCGCCGTGGTGCTGTAGTTGAAGAAGTCGGTTCCCCAGACGGTCGCGGCGACGTTGGTGCTGGAGACTGGTGTCGCGATAGGGGTGAACGCTCCGGCTGCATAGTCCCAAGCCTCCACGTCGATCGTCTGGTCGGGATTGTCCGCGAACCCCCCTACAAGGATCGGTGTATCGACGTCGTCGACAATCTTCCGGTCGTAGGGCTCGGTCAGACACCCCGATGCGGGGCAGCCCAGCGCCAACAGCAGCGCCGATCGGGACCATACCTGGCCACGTTGTCGAGGTGGCGGAGTGGGAGCGAAGGTGGGGTCGGGTTGGCGGTGGTCCATGGGCGACTCTTCACCCCTTGGAACGTCGCTGTCCGGGGAATGCCTCAGCAGCTCATGTTGACTTCATCCCGCGGAAGCCCCCGTGTCACCGCCGGACCCGCACCCCCGTCTCGACAACTGCCGATCTGCTTGCGCCGCGCCCCGGACTGGTTTCCCCGCCGTGGAGCGGTGTGCAAGTCAGCGGGGACTGCCCTTTCGGACTCCGCGCTTGGCGAGCCAGGCCCGGACCTCGGCCCGCGAGGCTTCGTGCTCCACCGAGTCGCCGTACTGGGCCAGAGCTTCGCGGGCGAGTTCGAGGCTTTCCTTGGTGGCGCCGTCGCGGGGATTGGGTGAGAGCGCTTGGGCAAGCACGAACTGAGCCTGGGCGCGTGAGACGGGGTCCTGGTCCTGCGCGTTGCGAAGCGCCACGGCCTGCCGCGCGGGAGCGATAGCGGCGGCGGGCTGCCCCTCGTCGAGCTCCAGCTGCGCGGTCGCCAGCAGCGGTTGAGCGAGCGCGAGGTCGTCGTCGCCCAGCGCCTCAGTCCAGTCCGTCACGATCTTCGAGTACAAGGCGCGGCTTCGCTGGGGCTCGTTCGTCATCGCGTTGAGGCTGGCCAGATTCGTCACGGCTCTCCAGACCGACGCGTGGCCCGCCCCGTGGAGCTCTCGCCGAATCGCGAGTGTTCGCTCGAACATGGCT
The DNA here is from genome assembly GCA_050633305.1 of Nannocystales bacterium. Lineage (GTDB taxonomy): Bacteria > Myxococcota_A > Polyangia > Nannocystales > Nannocystaceae > CAJXVA01. The sequence continues at coordinate 153,184 of JBOEGF010000020.1, read as the reverse complement.
CGCGCCTCGTCTGGGTGTTCGTCGGTGGCTTCGAGGATGGCGAACTCCTCGAGCGAGTTGGCCACCAGAACGTGGCTGCCGCCGTAGACCGTCTCGCGGATGTCGAGCGCCCGTTGAAACAGCCCGCGAGCCCGCTGAGCCTCGCCGGCTTCCCGCTCGATGAGCGCGAGGTTGAACAGGACATTGGCAACCTTGGCGTCCCCGGGACCGAGCGTCGCCACCAGGCCGAGCTGTGCTCGCTCATAGTGAGCCTTCGCTTCGGGGAGCCGGCCCGCCCAGTGGTGAATCGTACCGATCGAGTTCAGGGCATTCGCCGTCTTGGCGTGCAGCGAACCGAACTGTGCCTCGTAGATCTTCGCCGCGTGGGTGACGTGCTCCAGGGCGGGCTCGAGCTGCCGAAGGTTGAGGTGGGCCGCGGAGAGGTTCTCACGCGCCATGGCCACGAGCACGTGGTCATCACCAAGCGCAGCCTGGTAGGTCTTCAGCGCTCGAAGGTGCAGGGCGAGGGCTTCCTCATGGTCACCCATGGACCCCACGGTGTTGCCCATGCCCACAAGGCTCTGGGCGACGTCGGGGTGCGCACTGCCCAGCGTCTTCCGCCGGATGGAGATGGCCGCCTCAAACTGCGCCATGGCCTCGTCGAACCGAGAGAGTTCCTCGTAGAGGTTGCCGAGGTTGTTGCGGGTGCGGGCGACCAACAGGTGGTCTGGCCCAAGCTCCGCCTCGAGCAACTCCACCGCCTCGACGTAGCCCGCCTCGGCCTCGTCGAACCGCTTCAGCGGCCTGAGGAGACTTGACCGACGGTGCAGCTGCCCGGCGCGGCGCAGGGGTGTTTGCCCGCGTGCGCGTTCGTGGACCTCGGCGAGGCGCATCCACAGCATGCCACGATCGGGCTCATTGCGCTCGACGCCCAGAAGCCTGGCGAGCTCGAGAGCGGTGGCGCTGGCGATGTCGACGCTCTGGCTTTCCACGGCCTCGAGGTAACCGTCGACCAGTCGGGATTCGGCAGCGTCGAGGTCGCCTCGACCGCCGAGGGCTTGGCCAAGACGCAGACCCAGCTCGGCATGAAACGGTGCCCAGCTGGCCGCGTCAGGGCGTGCGTCCATTGCCTGAGCCGCCTCTACGGCGGAATCGAACTGGGCGGTGAGCAGCAGAGCGTCCAAGGTCGCGACCTCGCTCCGCAGTGCGACGACCGTGGGCCTCTCGCTGGTGGGTGGGAGCACCCGCATTCGGAGCGCGTCTTCGTCCAGGCACTCATCGACGCCTCCGAGCTCCGACAGCGCGGGGACGAACTGCAAGAGGACAGAGCGTTCGCGCGAGTTGGCCACCGCCTCGAGCGTCGCGTCCAGGGTCCGCTTGTGGTCGTCGAGACACCATACGGCGCGCTCCCGCATGTCCTCGGATCGGTCCCCGCGGATCCGGGCTCCCATGCAGGCCTCCGTGCGCGCACTGGACCAAGCGCCCGCCATGCCGTCGAGCAGTGTGGCCGCGGAAGCGAGCGTTCGGGCGGATGCTTGCTCGCCGAGCGGTTCGAAAGCTCGGCGCAGTCGCGTTGCGACCTCGTCGTTCCAGACCTCGTCGATCGCTCGGCCGGCGGTCTCGCAGGCCTGGGCCTGGCGCTGCTCAGCCACGACGTTGGCCGCCCATGTCGCGCTCCCTCCGAGGACCAGCGTCGCGGCGCCCAGAGCCAACCAGCGCTGTCTCGAGCGACGCTGCCCGGACTCGACCGCGTCGAGAAGCGCTTGCATGGACTCGAAGCGCGCGGACCGGTCGGTCGACAGACCGCGCTCGCACACCCGTTGCAGCCACGCCGGAACACCCGCCCCCTTTGGCGTAGGCCTGCGCATGCCTTCGGTGACGTTCATGCCCAGGCTCAGGAGCGAATCGCCCTTGAACGGCCGCTCACCGAACAGGGCTTCCCACAGCGTCACGCAGAAGCTGAACTGATCGGTGCGCGCGTCGGTGGGCTCGCGCTTGAACTGCTCGGGGGCCATGTACGCAGGCGTGCCGACGATGGTTCCGGCCTTGGTCAAGTCCACGCTGGAAGTGCTGGCATGGACGGCAGAGTCCGGATCGCTCTCCCCCGACGTCGCGGCCTCATCGACTTCGGACTCACTGTCTGCTTCGGGAAGGACCGTCGGCCCGGGCCCGCCGTCGCTGCGGACCAACCCGAAGTCCATCACACGCACCCGGCCGTCGCGACCGACCATGATGTTGTCGGGTTTGAAGTCGCGGTGCACCAAGCCCTCGGCGTGCGCCGCTGCGAGACCACGTGCCGCTTGCCCAAGGAGCTTGATGACTTCTGGCCAAGGGGCGCTGGTTCGCCTACGCCACTGGCCGAAGGTCTCCCCATCGATGAACTCCATCGCGATGTAGACATCACCGCGGTGCTTGCCCACTTCGAAGACCGTCACCACGTTGGCGTGGTCGACCTGTGCCATCGCCTGGGCCTCTCGCATGAGGCGGGCGCGCCCGATGCTTTGGTCCTGCCCGGACGCAACGCGCAGCAGTTTGATGGCCACCTTGCGGTTGAGTTCGACGTCGTACGCCGCGTACACGACGCCCATCCCGCCGGCGCCGAGTCGATCGACGATGGTGAAGTGACCGATCAGCTCGCCGCGACGGGGCGCGTCCGCCGGTGACTCGGCAACCACTGCGTCCTTCGGGTCGGCCAGCGTCGGCTGGGACGACAGCGTGCGCTCGCCGGTCACGAACGACAGGGTAGGGCCCCGAGGGACGGGACACGAGGGACTTCGGCGATGGGCCTCTCACACGGCGGTAGATGCTGTGGCACGTGTTTGGGGCCCTTGGCCGCGAGGGCGGCGTCCCGGCATGTCGAGCCCCGGAACGCCCCGCCGTCGCATTAGCGGTTCGTGGACCTGCAGGCGGACCTCCCGAGATCCGGAAAAAAGTGAGCGACCACCGTGATCCGGTTCAGCGTTTCGGGCACTTCACAGACAGATGAGCCCTTGTTCGTTCCGTAACATCCTCTCCGCATCCGCCCTGGTCGCGAGTACCCTGCTCTATGGGTCTCCGAGCGAAAGTCAGGCCGCACCTGCCACGTACACAACCTTTGATGGCGCCTATCTAGGGAGCTTTCTCGTCCAGAACCTCGTCGACGCTGAAGGGGAGCAGCTGGTCGCGTGGAGTAAGTGTGACACGAACGGTGACGGGATCGAAGAATCGAACTGTGTGAATGTGATCACGCAGGACTCCTCCAATCAGCGGACGTCTCGAATGCTCTCCTCGACCCCTTGCTTGCCTCTCCTTGCTGGAGATGCGTGCTACGCGGGTTATTCTACCGTGATGCGTCTTGAGTCCGAGATGAGCAACGTCTACGACAAAAACTCGGCTACGTGGACGCAGCGTTCATACACCGACATCTACTGGTTTAGCAAGAAAGCAATCTCGGTGTTCGGCGCGCCGACGATCGTCTTCGACATGGACTTCATTGGCAGCTATGAGACTGAGCAGGTGGGGACTCCGGGGACTCAAGATGCCCGGCTTGTTCTGTACGACGAGAACGATGTGGCTATGTTTGACTACCACTGGTTCTTGATCGAAGACGGCGAGGAGGATATGTCTCCTTGTCACAAAGCGGCTGTTCGTAAATATGATGGCTGGGAAAATGCTACGACATTCGGCAAAGGGATGCTTCAGGCGCAAGTCGCGGCTCTGGGGATGGCGCTCGGAACTCTTCCTACAAGTGTCGGCTTTGCCACGGCGAGCATGACTTGGAATCCGCAGGCCGTTACTCAGAACGCGTACGCGTTCGTGGATAGCGTCGAACTTGTCGACCGAACGTGGAATCTCCACACCCTGCAGCAGGAGCAGTATATCTGCGACGTGGAGGCGGCCGCTGCGGAACTCGACATCGATCCCTTCGAAGAACTCGACACCAGTGTATGCTGGTCAGAATGTAGCGACACTGAGGTGATCGCCGAACCGGTTGATTGCCCTGATGGCGAGGGCCGAATCGACGATTCGGAGGACGGCCAGGTGGACGAGGAAGGATACGTTATCGCCTCCTTTGTCTACGAAGGGGCATGCGTCGAATGGAAGACCGTGTGCTCAGAGGTCGCGACGGTCTGCAACTAGCTAGGGGCCGTCCCCAATTTGTCGGGCGCAAGCAACCGATGAGGAACGACGGCATCGGCTCTGGGGGCGCCGCTATGGCCGTTTCATCGAATTGGGGGCGGCCCCTAGACAGGGGACTCGGGGGGACGGCCCCGGGGGAGTCGTTGGTGCACGATCCCCAGCGTCCGGATCTTTCGCTTGAGCGTGTTCCGGTCGATGTGCAATGCCCGTGCGGTCTGCGACAGGTTTCCCTGGCAGTGCTCCAACGCGTGGGAAATCGCGGTGCGTTCGGCTTGGGTGACGGTGTCGGCCAGCGGAGCAAGCTCCGTCACCGCGGTGGCGTGGGTGGGGGGCGCCGGCGATGCGCTCAGCTTCGGGTCGAGGTCCTCGGCGCGGACCCAGCGATCACAAAAGACGTGCCAGCGCAGAACTTCGGCCCGCAGTTCACGGACGTTGCCGGGCCATGCGTAACCGCGCACAACAGCCCATGCTTCACGAGTGACCTTGAGTTCGCTGTTGACCTCGCTCAGGAAGTGGGCGACCAGCGGTTCGAGGTCCTCGAGCCGTTGTCGTAGCGGGGGCACGGTCAGGGTGGCGCCCTGCAGTCGATAATAGAGGTCTTCGCGGAACGTGCCTTCGCGAACCATGGCGAGGAGGTCGCGGTGCGTCGCCGCCACGATTCGCACATCGACCGTGATGAGTTTCTCGCTGCCGAGTCGACGTAAACTGCCGTCTTGCAGCACTCGAAGCAGGTTCACCTGAACGCGAGGGCTCAGCTCGCCGATCTCATCCAAAAACAACGTGCCACCGTGGGCCAGCTCGAACAGGCCGCGCTTGGCGTAGGCGGCACCCGTGAAGGCTCCGCGTTCGTGCCCGAACAGCTCGCTGGCGAGGACACTTTCCGTGAGTGCGCCACAGTTTTCGGTGATGAGCGGGCCGGACGCGCGATGACTACTGTCGTGCACACAGCGGGCGACGAGTTCTTTGCCGGTCCCCGTTTCTCCGTGAATCAGGACGGGTAGGTCGGTTGGTGCGACACGGCCCAGTCGGTTGCCGAGTGCACGCATGGGCTCGCTGTCGCCTACCAGATTCCCGCCCAAGATCCGCGAGTGCGCGCGGAGGCGAACGAGCTCGTCGCGGAGTGCACGGATCTCCGGAAACCCCTCGATGTCCAGCTCCACCACACGGATCACGTTGGGGTGAACCGAGGGCACGAAGTCGGCGGGGATGACCTGCAGCATTCGAGCCGCGAAGAGACCGGCCTTGACCGCGATCAACCACAGGGTCTGCATCTGCGGAGTCCCGGCCGAGAGCACCACATCGATGCTCGGCATTTGCGACAGACGCCCGAGGGTCGGCTGCAGTGTGGCGTACAACTCGGCGTAGTCCGAAGGGTCGGTGAGTGCCACGGTGACAAGCTCGACTTCGGGGATGCGGGCCTCGAGCTCCTCGACCAGGGCGCGGGCGGGGAGCTCTCCGGCTTCGCTGGTCAGCACCAGTGCCTTGTCGTAGAGGCGCTGGGACTCGGGCTGTTCGACCAGTCGGAGCAAGGGCCCGCGGTCCCGCGTCGCCCGAGCCCCGTGGTGTCGCGGCTTGGGTCCGGCGACGCCGCGGTCGGACCAGCTCACGAGCGTTCGCGGCATGGTGAAAACTGTACCATTTCGCGTTGTTCTGCACCGTTTTTGTGGTGAGCGGTGGATCATATTGTAGCTGCGGTCGTAGTGTTTTCATATACTTACGGTTGGAACAGTCCGTGCTTCATCGGAGCTGCAATGGGCACTTCACAACCTCCCGGCGAGACGAGCCCGTGCGCTCACATCGTCGCCAACCCCGACGTGTGGCTGGAAGGCGAAGCGATTCGCCAGCTGCACGCGACGGCGGCCGACCCGGACTGTGTCCGTGCAGTCGGCATGCCTGACCTTCACCCCGGTCCCGGAATCCCGATCGGTGCAGCCTTCGCGTTCGCACAGTCGGTGCGGCCACGTCTGATCGGCAGTGATGCCGGATGTGGCGCCATCGTGGTCGCCCTGCGTAGCAACAAGTTCTCGTCGAGCACCGAACGTCGTGCACGCGCCGAGTTTGACGACGACCCGCTCTCTCACCTGGACGCACGCGAGTTGTGCCGGGCGGTTTGGGAGCGGGGTCCTCGTGGCCTGCTCGACTTCGATCTGCCCGATGCGGTGTCGGCGATCGTCGAGCGATTGAATGAGGACGACACGGATGTTCCCAGTGGTCCACTTCCCGATGTTCATCTGCCCGGCATGCTCGGCACGATCGGCGGTGGCAACCACTTCGCGGAGGTCGGTCGGGTCGGCACGGTTGTCGACCCTCAGGCGGCGGAGGCCCTGGGACTCGAGCCAAGGATGCTGGCGGTGTTGTGTCACTCCGGTTCTCGTGGCCTGGGCAAGGCTCTGTCCGATCGTTGGGCGTCGCATGAACTGCGTGCGGGTGATGCCGGCGAGTACCTCGCTGCGCTCGCGGGCGCGGTTCGTTTTGCCCGGGCAAACCGAGTGGTGTTGGCCTGGCGAGTGCTCAGTGCACTCGGGCTCGCGCGTCGCACCAAGATCGCTCACGCGTTCGACGTGGTCCACAACACGGTCACCGACGAGTGTTGCGGTGGTGATGCGTCGTGGGTCCACCGCAAGGGATGCGCCCCGGCCAAGCTCGACCAACCGACTGTCGTCTTGGGGAGTCGTGGCGCGTGTTCGTGGGTCATGCGGGGACGCGGCAACGATGCGGGGTTGTCCTCGGTGGCGCATGGTGCCGGTCGAAAGATGCAGCGGTCCGAGGCGCGCGAGAAGATCCGCGCTCGCTATCGCCGCAAGGAGCTGAGTCATTCGCCCAACGGTGGCATCGCCATCTGCGACGACACGAAGCTCCTCTACGAGGAACACCCGGATGCGTACAAGCCGATCGAGCCGGTCATCGCCAGCCTCGAAGAGGCCGAGCTTGCCGACCGCGTCGCGAGCATCCAACCGCTGCTGACGGTGAAGAAATGAGCGCCTGGACGCTTCAGATCACCGCTGGGTCCGGACCTTTGGAGGTTCGGCGGTTCGTTGCTCTGCTGGCGGAGCGACTGGCCAGCGACTGCGCTGCGGCGGGTTTGGTGCTGCGCGAGGTCGTGACGCAGGGCGAGCCAGCTACGCCCCGCTCTGTGCAACTCCACGTGGAGGGCGATGTCGCGGCGGTGGTTGGTGACAAGGTCGGCACGCACGTCCTGGTCGCTCGGAGTGCGACTCGAGGCCGCGGTGATCGCAAGCGTTGGTTCGCAGGAGTGAGCCTTCACGAGGCGCTGCGCTCGAGCGAAGCAACACGACTCGATCCACGCGACCTGGAGATTCGGACGGCTCGCGCCGGCGGTCCGGGGGGGCAGCATGTCAATACGACGAACTCTGCTGTGCGGGTGCGGCACAAACCCACGGGTGTCTGTGTCCGTGCGGCGTCCGAACGGTCGCAGCATCTCAACCGCGCCCGGGCCCTTCGTCGGCTGACTGCGGTTTTGGACCAGCGCGCGAGCACGGAGCACGACGCCCGCCGCGGAAACCTGTGGCAGTCCCACTATCACTTCGAGCGCGGCACGGCGGTCGGACGCTGGACCCTCGATCACCGCGGTGCCTGCTTGCGTCGCGCGTAGCCGCGCCGAGACTGATCTCACCGCCAGAAGTTCGAGCGTCGCCGCCTGACACGTTGCGACCGACATCGAAGCCGCGCTCTGACGCGACTCGCTGATGAAGGGTGCGGACAGTTGATGTCACAGGTCCCATGGGACGGGCCCCTGGTGTCACACCGGCCGCGGGACGTTGGGCGGTTCCAAAGTGTGACGATTCGTGCGGTCCTACCGGAACTCTTCTGCGGTACGGGCGTTGCAGAGGCTGTGCGTATCTATGGCACGCCGCATCAGGTTCGCATCCCTCGCTTCTCTCGTACTCCTCGCTGCCTGCGATGAGTCGTCCGTCCTTCATGAAGAGTCCCTCGACGACGCCGACCCGGCGGCGACCGAAGAGTTCGAGGACGACGACGCCCACCCGCTGGCCTCGGCGTACTCTATCGTCGACGCCGACGGCGAAGAGGTGGGGCCGGCCGTCGCGCCTCCCGGCCGTTCGCCCGACCTCGACCTCGACCTCTCGGCGAACCTCGACCCAGTGGCGGGCTACGTTGGGGGCGAGGCGATCATCGTTCAGGTCAACAGCGGTATGTGTCTCCAGGCCCACGGCTCTGCCAACTGGTCCTATGTGCGTCAGGAGTACTGCGACTACGGCCCGGCCCAGCAATGGGATGTACAGGCGAGCGTCGACCTGAGCACGAACCAAACAGTCTTGCGCTTCGAGAACGAACTGACCGGCCTGTGCCTGCACTCCAACAATGGCTGGCTGCGGCAGGTCGCTTGCGGACCGACTGACAGTCAGGCTTTCGTCGACTACAACGCCGGAGCAGCCCCCGGGATCTGGGTGCTCCAGAGCCGCGGAACCAGTCGTTGCCTCAACATCCCCTACGGTCACATCGACCCGGAGTGGGTGCAGGATTACGACTGCGTCGGCAGCCCGAACGAGCAGTGGGTCATCAACGTGCAGGCGTCCGGGCAACTGTGTCAATGACTGGCGTCCCCGCGTTTGGCCGAAGGCGCCGTGGCGACGCTGGGCGGGGGCGGTGGTTTCCTTCGCCAGCGGTATATGCTCCGGCTGATGCACGCCCTCGTGACTGGAGCCTCCGCTGGGATCGGCGAGGCGATCGCCAAGCGACTGGCCGCCGCCGGATACGACCTCACACTCGTGGCGCGTCGTGAGCCGGAACTCGAGCGGGTCGCTTCCGAGTTGCACGGCACGGTCAAGGCGCAGTGTCTGGTTGCGGATCTCTCCGCCCTCGACTCGCTCGCGGAGCTTGTCGACGCCGCCGAGGAAGCGCTGGGCCCGATCGACGTGCTGGTGAACAACGCAGGGATTCAGGTGGTGGGTCCCACGCCCGAGATCTCTGTCGAAGAGGGGGAACGGTTGCTGACGGTCAATGTGTTCGCCCCCTTCCGGCTGACGCTGCTTGTCTTGCCGCGGATGCTCGAACGGGGCCAAGGCACGATCGTCGACATCGCTTCGCTGGCTGCACTCGCTCCCACGCTGGGCATGGTTCACTACAGCGCGTCGAAGGCTGCACTGGCTGCGGCGTCTGAGGCCCTACGGGCCGAGGTGGCTCCCCGCGGGGTGCATGTGGTCACGGTTTATCCGGGGCCCGTGGAGACCGACATGGCCAGTGCGGCGGTGGACCGATACCCAAAGGATCCAACCAAGGGACTGCCGGTCGGAAACACGACGCAACTCGCAGAGCGGATTCTGTTTGCGATCGAGCGTCGCAACGCGCGGGTGATCTACCCGCGGGTGTACACGGTGGCTCGGTTCTTTCCTGGGATCACCCGTTGGGTCATGGATCGCTTCAGCCCGCGGCCCACCTCGTTGCGGTAGTGGAGCGCGATTCCTGCGATGCTCGCCTCTGACGCGAGCCCCTACTGGCAACGAAAGTCGCCGTTGCAGGCTGCGCCGTCATTGGGCCAGTGCATGCCCTCGTCATCGACGTAGGTCTCGAGCGTGGGGTCGGGGACCAGCGGGCAGTTGTCGCAGCTGTCTCCGGGTCCATCGAAACCGCTGTCCCGGGGGGGCAGCATGCACGTCCGAGACCATTCCTCGCGCGGGTCCGCACCCGGTGCGAGCCCTCCGTTGGTCCCTTCGCTGCTCTCGTTCCCTGGACTCGGACCCGGCACGACGGCACCGCATCCCGGCACGACCAGTGCCAGTCCGAGCACCCAACTCAGTCGTTGCGGGGCGGGAGGGATGGCGGAACGCTCCATTGGATCCCCGTCGCCGCGTCACTGCGAGACTCTTCCTCTGAGCAGCCGCACGAGGTGCGCGGGAGATCGTATCGCAGATTGGTCCCGCGGTTCGTCCTCGATGCGTGATCCCATCCCCGACTCGAGTGGCCGCGAGCGGGCCCTCACTCCGCGCGGCGACCGGGGTGTCCCGAACTCGGCGGCTCGAGCTCACTTGGCAGGTGGCCGCCGCCTACGACTCTTCATGCCAGGGCCCGACCGGGCGCGAGCTGAACCGACCGGTCTCACCCTCCACCCGGCGTTATCATCCCGCGCGTGACGGACATGCTCCCCTTGACTCGAATCTGCGCCATCCAGGGACCTGGCCTCCTCTCCCCCATGGCGGGTCAGACCGTGCGCATCCGGGGGGTTGTCACCGGCCACGCGCGCAGGGGCTACTTCGTGCAGGACCCCGAGGGCTCCGATGATCCGCTCGTCTCTGACGCGGTGTTCGTCTACAGCCCGCGGCGAAAGGCCAAGGTGGGGTTGCACCTCGAACTCGAGGGGCGCGTGCTCGACTACGTGGGCGGCGACAATGGTCGACCCACGACCCAGCTCAAGCCCTTCGAAGCGAAGCTCGTTCCTGGGGACGCGCCTTCGATCGAACCGGTGTGGCTCACCGCGGAGTTCCTGCCCGATGACGATGAGCAGCTCGCCCGAGTCCTCAATGGCCTCGAGGGGATGCTCGTCGGGATCCCAAAGGACTCCACATTTGTCGCACCGAGCAATCCGTTCGCGGACTACGTGTGCGCTCCGCCCGGGCTCGGAGGCACCCGCACGGTTCACGGCGGTGTTGTGATCGACCCCTCGCGTCCCCACCGATGGCTTCCGGGATTCCGCATGCTGGACTACGACCGCGCTCCGGCGGTGAACGTGGGCGCGACGCTACGCTCCGGAGTCGTCGGGCCGCTGAACTACCGCTCCGAGGCCTACCAAATCGTGGCCCGGGGCAGCATTGAGGTCGACGAGGTACCGCCGGTGGTCTATCCCAAAGCCTCGCTCACCAGCGACGGGGAAGGCATCACCGTCCTCACGCTCAACGGCTTCAACCTCGACGTGCACGTGGAGGGGGCCCACATGGTCAAGGACCCGGAGCGCGACATTGATGACGACATCCACTACGGCCGCTTCGAGATGCTCGCACGGGCGATCGTGGACGAGGCGGGGGCTCCCGACATCGTCGCGCTGCAAGAGATTCAGGACAACGACGGCGCAGAGCTGACCTCGGTCGTCGACGCGTCGGAGACGTACAAGCAGCTGATCAAGGATGTGAAGCGTCTGGGTGGCCCGAGCTACCGCTGGGCGGACATTCCCCCCGAGGTCGACGCCGATGGCGGTCAGCCCGGCGGTAACATCCGCAACGGGTACCTCTACAACCCAAAACGGGTGGAGCTGGTCCGCAAGTCCATGCGGCGCTTGGGCGATGGCACTGATGCATTCGAAGGCTCACGCAAACCTTTGCTCGCCCGCTTTGAAGTGCTGGGGCAGGACCGAGACCTCGTCGTCGTCAACGTGCACCTGGCCAGCAAGCGACACCAGAACAGCGTGTTCGCCCCCGAGCGACCCGGCTTCGACGAGAAGGAGAAGACCCGTGTGTCGCAGGCGCGGGTCGTTCGCGCTGCCGTGGACGAGGTCCAAGAAGCCGGCCTGGACTACTACGTCACCGGTGACTTCAACGACTTCGAGTTCAGCTCGACCCTGCGCACGTTGTGCGGGGACGACAGCGTGAACATGGTGGAGACCCTGCCGCCGAGCGAACGGTACGACTACAACCACCGTGGGCAGCTTCAGGTCTTGATGCACGGGGTTGTTCCGAAGCGCGCGTTCGAGGCCGGTGCGGTGGAGTACGAGGTCCTGCACGGCAACGAGTTGAATGGTGTTGATCCCGGGACCATGGGCGGCAAGGCGAGTGACCACGCGTATGTACTGGCGCGTGTTTGCGTGGGGCGGGAGGCAGGGTGATGCGTGCTTGCGTGGGTCTGATGTCCGAGTCAAATCGGAAAATGATTTCCGATTTGACTCGCCGAAGGGCGCTCGGGACCGAGTCCGGTCTACGGTGGCTTGGGCAGGCTTCAAGCGCGAGCAGGCTGCGGACATGGGGAAGAACTTCGCCCCACGTGAACCGCGCGCATCGTGCTCCTCTGCCACCAAGGGATGATCCGGTAACTTCTTCGGGAGCCCCACATTCTCTTCGAGGTCTCCGAAATGGGCCAAGTCTCCATCTGACACCCTGAGCCGGCACTGACGAGGCCGCCGGCGCAGACGATCGACTCAGTCCTCCGCCTCGTTGCCGTCCTCGGCGTCGTCATCCTCGAAGTAGACGCTCGGGTCGCAGTCGAGTTGTTCCTTCGTGTACGTCTTGCGGCGAGGCGCCCCGCGGACGCTCTTCTTGGGCAGGCGAGCCCCGAGCCTCGCGACGAGTTCCGCGTGCTCTGGCTTGGTGGCGAGGTTGGTCCACTCGTTCGGGTCCGCCTTGTGATCGTAGAGTTCCTCGGCGCCATCGCGGTAGCGGGTGTATCGCCAGCGGTTGGTGCGAACACTGTGGTTGCCACGCCCCCAAGTGGTGACCGCGTCACGCTTACGCCCAGCATTGGGATGCGTCAGCAGGTTGGCGAAACTCTGGCCCTCGAGATCTGGCCGCGATGGCAGCCCGCACAGCTCGATCAGCGTCGGATAGAGATCGAGCAGGCTCACCGGGCGATTGCACACGCCAGGGGTCGGCACGCCAGGGCCCGTGACAACGAGTGGGACGCGGGTTGCCTCCTCCCACAGCGTGAACTTGCGCCACTTGAGCTTCTCGCCGAGGTGCCAGCCGTGGTCGGACCAGAGCATCACGATGGTGTCGTTTGCCGCCACGCTCTCACGCAATGCGGCGAGCAAGCGACCGACCATCGCGTCCGCGAACGCCGACGCGGCGAGGTAGGCCTGCACCGCGCCCTTCCATTGGCCCTTGGCGAGGATCTTCTTGTGGTCGCTGTCGTAGGTCAGCCGCTTGAGCGCACTACGAGGGATGTCGTCGCGGTCGTCTGTCCGGACGTCGGGAAGCTCAATCGTCTCCAGTGGGAACAGGTCGAACCACTTCTGAGGGACCCGCCACGGCAGGTGCGGACGGTACAGGCCGCACGCGAGGAAGGTCGGGGGGTCGTCCGGTTTGGGAAGATGATCGATGACCCAGTCCACGGTCTGCGCATCGCCCATGTCCGAGTCGGGACCCTCGAGTGGGCCCCATGCGAGCGTGCCGAACTTGGCCCCACCTTCAGCGTGTTTGGGCTTGGCCGCGCCCTTGCGACGCTCCGGCCTTTGCCGACAAAGCGAAGGGTGAAACTCGTCCCACCCACGGGGGTCGGGAAACGGTCCGTGAAACAGCTTCCCCGCACCCAGGGATCGGTACCCATTGCGGCGAAAGTACTCCGGTAACGTGACAGCATCCGGCAGGTGTTGCCGCCACGGTTGAGCGTTGCCGTACACCCCCGTGCTCGACGGTGCCATCCCGGTGAGCGTCGCCGTTCGCGAGCCGTTGCACGAAGGCGCAGAGCAGTGCGCGTTCGCAAACAGCATGCCCGCGCCCGCAAGAGCGTCGATGTTGGGCGTACGGCCCTGCGGGTGCCCACCCAACACCCCGACCCAGTCGTTCAGGTCGTCGATCGAAAGAAAGAGGACATGCGGGCGGCGGGGCTTTGGGCTCGGAACCACCGCCTTCGGTTCTGACTCGGGCTGGGACTCGGGTTTGGACTCGGCTTCGGCTTCGGCTTCGGGGGTCTCCGGATCCGCGGGCGCCGGCGATGCAACGTCCGGCTTGGGGGTCTGCTCAGCCGGCTCGGCCGCGGCTGCGTCGCCGATCGGTTCTGCGGCGGAGCAAGCCCCGAGTAGGGATCCTGCCCCAAGCGCACCCAGCCCCTCCAGGCAGTTCCGCCGCGTTACGACCCCTTTCGTCGACACCAAGAGATGATCGACTGCGGCCATGCGCAGGGCAAGGGGTGATTGGAATCCGACGCCTTCGACCTGCAGCATTCAACCGAGACGGTTCCGACTCGCACCACGGCCGCACCGATGCTCTGGGCTCTGATCGTGAGCGGCTGTGGAGCGATCACTGCTGGCGATGCGGTTGGGATCGACCGGGGCGAATCCGCTGTAATCGATCGGCCCGTCGCTCGTTTGGACGGCGCACGATGACACGAGCGCTGCGCCGGACTCTCCATCGGCCAGCCCATCCCGCTGGCCAACCGCAGCGGACTCAAGGTACCGCAGCACCCGACGACCTTGAAAGCCTGGACGCGACATGTGGTCCGTTCACCCAGTCGATGACGGGATCTGCCAACGTCCTACTGGTCCTGGCGCTGCTTGGACTCGCGTGCACGCCCGCGAGCCCACCCAGCGTTCAGCCGGCGCCCGCCAAGACCACGCCCGTGCGCGATCCGGTGGAGCTTCGGTGGGTGGATCTCTCCATCGTCTCCACCGTCGAACTCTATCTCGACACGACCCCCGTGACCTGCAGCTGGGGCTCGTCCGGGGTCGCCTCCGCGGACGCGCCCGTCCCCTACTGGGTGATCGGCATGGTCGACGTCGACGTCGACCCCCGAATCACGCTGTCCGAATTATCGATCGGTGGGCTGTGGCTGTTCGACGAGCAGAACAACCCGATGGGCCGAGCCGACCGCGAGTTCGAGTTGCGCCTGGCCACCTCCGAACACGACGGGCTCGACCTCTCTCGCCACGGGACAACCCCGGTCACCACCCCGCTGGCCCCAGGCACCCACCGCTTGTGGTTCAGGGCCCGCATGAGCGATCGCTTCTCACCGGAGCGGGGCACCCCCGTCCGCGATTCGCTGCTCCTGCGGGTGGACTCCATGGACGCCATGATCGAGGGCCCGGTCGGTCCGCCGTGGCCGACCGCCTGAGCCGTGGTCCGATCGGAGAGAACATCCAGCCCGCGGAAGATCCGCTCCTGCACGTCACGGTTCGCGCGGTGAACCGTAGCTGCCGTGTCGTCGCCAAAGACGAAGCCCTCCACCTCGCTGGCGGTGACTCGAGCGGCGCGCCCCTTTAAAAGCTGTCATTTCTAACCCTGGTTGCTAACTTTGCTGTACAGTGGTTGCATGCATCAGCGAGGACGCTGGGGGTTCTTTGCGGCCACCTTGGGAACTCTGACGGCGGTTTCGGGCTGTGACAGCGTTGTCGGAGTCGAAGAGCCTGGCGGATCCACGACGGAGGCGCCCGCGTCGTCTGGTTTGACCGGGGCGGCCACGGGAGCGGATCCAACGCCCCCCTCCGGATCCACAGACGCCGAGCCCGACCCCGGCGGCGGCACGACGACGGGGGCCGCCGATGACTCGACCGGTTCGTGCCTGTTCCTGGCCTGCGATCGGGAAACGACGGGCGTCTCCGTGGAATGCGACATCTTCGAGCAGAACTGCCCGGACGGAGAGAAGTGTATGCCCTGGGCGAACGATGGCGGCTCGGCATGGAACGCAACGCGATGCACTCCGGTCGACGCCGACCCGGACGGGCTCTACGAGCCGTGCACCGCAGAGGGGTCCGGCCTGTCGGGTATCGACTCCTGCGAGTTGGGCATGATGTGCTGGAGCGTCGACCCCGAGACGCTCGTCGGCAGTTGTATCGGCATGTGCACGGGCAGCGTCAACGCTCCAACATGTGTCGACGAAACGGCGTACTGCAGCGTCAACGGAGACGGGGTCGTCGCTTTGTGCTTGCCCAGTTGTGATCCGCTCGGCAAGGAGCCGTGTTCGCTGGGCGAGGGGTGCTATCCGAACAGCTACAGCTTCACGTGTCTCCCCGACGCCTCGGGTCCAAAGATGGGTGGACTGTTCGAGGGCTGCGAGTACACCAATGCCTGCGACCCACCCATGATGTGTGCGAACCCCGACTTCGTCGGAGCGTGCGAGGGCGGGGCCGGTGGGTGCTGCACGCCGTACTGCGACGTAGCGAGCCCTGAATGCCCGGAGCCCACGTCCTGTTTCTCGTTCTACGAGAAGGGGACCGCGCCTCCTGGTTTTGAGAACGTTGGTATTTGCGGAATCGGTGACCCTTGACGCTTCGCGAACTCGGTCTGCCCGCCGTGGAACGCAGCACGATGTGTATCGATCGCCCCGGAGACCACCGGCCTCTACATGCCGTGCACGGTCGAAGGCTTGGCGGTTTCGGGAATGGACAGGCGTAAACTCGGGATGACCTGGTGGGAGCTTGACGACGATTTGATGGTCATCCGCTACGGCATGTGGCCAGCGATCGGACACCCACCGGTGAGTTTGCCGAGGAACTGGCTGTTGTCGTAGAAGTGTTCAACGTCGACGATCTGCAGATTGTCCGTGACTTTCGCGATACTCACGCCGAACATCTCCACCCGCTCCCCGGTGGGCTCGAACCCCTTGTAGGGGCCCGTGAAGTCTCCCCAATGCCTCCACTTGAAGGTCACGACGGGAGGGGGCGAGATGACGTCCAAGACTTCCCAGAAGAAACCGCCGGGCAGCGCTTGGTGGAAGATGTCATGGGAGGACTCGAAGCTCTCCGCTTCGGAGTCGTAGAACGGAGTCTCGCCGATGAGGACGTTGTAGCTTCCCCGCTCGGCGAGCGCATCGGCGTTGTACCACTGACCACCGTTGACGCGGGTTTTGAAGGACTCCTTGACGACGCTGAGCCACTTGTTTGCGTCGGGCTTGTGGGAGATCTCCATCTCGAACACTTGGATCAGCGACTCGACGATGGCTTCGAGCGACCCCTCAGCGTGGTTCGTGGTCCGTTGCCCTGGCATTCGCTCGTTCGAATAGTGATAGTCCGGGGCTTTTCCCTTTCGCCAATCGGCCTCATCGGTGGCGGCCACGACAGCGTCACGGCCTTTTAACAGTAGTTGTTCTGGAGTCTTCATAGGTGCGTCCACTAGCCGCGCAACACTCCACCACGTAGGTGTTTGAACGAAACGCGCGCCGACCGGACTCTCGCCGATATCGAGTCGAGTTCGGCGCCGCGTTGCTGCGAACCGAGCTTGCAGTCGTCCTCTCAACCAAGCCGGCCGACCGGGCGTTCGAGGTCGATACGATCGACGCCTCGAAGCGTGGCGATCTGGCGCCACGCGTGGCTCGAGTGCTCCGCGAGCCGGAGCACATCCGACGGTGCGATGCGGTGGTCACCCACCACCTCGGTAGGGCACCGCGTGGTGGTGCTCGGCGTCATTTTGAGGGGCTGGACGATCGCGTCCTCGTTGTCCCGCATGGCGAGCGCGAAACTACGTCGCGTTCTCCGACGACCCGACCGAGCAGGTCGTGATGACCGTGCCCACGAAGACCGTGTGGAGCCCGGGTTCTCTCGGCCGGCGGGCTGGCCTTCCCCGAGTTCGGTTGCGAGTAGCGAATGTTAGCTATGGTGGATATGATCCGATGCGATGTTGGACTGTACTGGGCTGAAACGAGGGGCATTGGTCGTGGGTGCGTGGCTCGTGGCGGGCTGTGGCCCCGCCGTCGGAGAGCTTGACGACGAGACGTCGACCGGAGCCGGCAGCACGGGCACCGTGTCGTCGACCAGCAGTGGTCCCACTGACCCCAGCGCCCCGACGACGAGCGCTCAACCGACAACTGCGACCGCAAGCAGCACGGGCGGATCCGACGTGAGCGGAGGCGATGGGTCGACCACGTTCGAGCTCCCCGAAGACTGCGACCTCTTCGCCCAGGACTGCCCTCCCGGCTACAAGTGCGCGCCCTACTCGGACAACGGCGCGACGTGGAACGCCACGATGTGTGTCCCCGTCGTGGACGATCCGGCAGGATATGGCGAGCCCTGCACGGCGCAAGAGTCGGGTGTCTCGGGGCTGGACGACTGTGATGTCGGCGCGCTGTGTTTTGAGCTCGATCCCGAGACTTTGATGGGCGAGTGTGTCGAGTTGTGTGGCGGATCGCCCGACGCACCCACGTGCGAGCAGGAGGACGCCGTGTGCATCATCTCGTCCGACGGAACCTTCGCGCCGTGCCTGCCGACGTGCGATCCGCTCGGCGACGACTGCGACGCAGGGGAGCTGTGCGTGCCGTCATCGGACTCCTTCGTGTGCACCACGGACGCCAACCCGGATGCGGGTGCCGTGGGCGAGGCGTGCGAGTTCATCAACGTCTGCGACGCCGGGTTGGGTTGCTTCATGCCCACGCCCATCGCGTGCTCAGACACCGACGCAGCCGGGTGCTGTCTGCCCTACTGCAGCCTCTTGGCACCGGACTGCCCCGGCGGGCTGACATGCCAGCCGTACTACAACGAGGGCGAGGCGCCCGGGGGTTATGAGGATCTGGGCGTGTGCCAGGAGCCGCAGTGATGAGGTCGTTGCGCTCGGTGAGGTGTACTTCGCCTGTGGCACAGTGGCGTGAAGAACACGGCCCCGTGTGTGGGGCGGCCGCGGCGACGGACTCAACACACGAAATCCCGAGCGACTGTTGCGGTCGGCGTCCTTCACGCACGAAATGCACATTGTCGGGTTCGTTCTTCGCACGGCGTTCGTCATGTCGGTTGAGCCGTGCTGCACGTGCGGCTCTTGGAGATGATGATGAAACGAATCAGTTCCCTGAGTCGCGGCTCGTGCTGCGGACTCGTTGTCCTTTGTTTGTCCTTAGTTGCGTGCGATGACGATGCTTCGTCACCCGGCGACGACACCGTCCTTCGTACCGAGTACGTGGACTCGGAAGTGGTGACCACTGTGACCGCCGACGGGGCGCGGCAAACCACGCTGTTCGATGCTGACGGTGAAGTTGGGCTCGTCGCGGAGCTGCACTCCGACGGCGAGGGGACGATCCGGGTCGGTGATTCCGACCCGCAGCCGTTCAGTGGGCAGGTGTCCGCCAACCTCGAGAATCTGCACGACTCGTATCACGAGCTGTGGGCCTCCATTCGCGACCAGCCTGCGCCCGTCGAAGGCGTTTCATTCGCGACGACCTGCTACGTCGGGGAGGATCCACAGATCCAGGTGTCTTGCGGGCTCGTCTGCGACTATCCATCACCCTACGACACCTACGGCCGGGGTCCAGCCACCGGCGGCCTCTACTCGGAGGCTGAGTGCCACGCCTATGCGGCCGGATGCGGAAACAAGAACGTGCTGTTGTACTACCCGTACTACAACAGCAGCTTCGGCTACAGGACCTATTGCTTGTGGAGTGACTGACCGACCGTCGTCGGGCCCGAAGGGGCCCGCGACGAGGACGACCACGCGGGGTGACGGTGGGTCACCCGTCCGCAGCCATCGTGGTGCTCGAGCACCCCCATGGCCTCAGCCTCCCGGACAGCTGCTCTTGTTCTCACTCGCCTGACGAGGGCGAACAACTCGACGTCGGCGGTGTGGAGCGGACTGCGCACCCCGGAGCCGGGTCGTGGACGGAGCGCCGAGGAGGCAGACTCCGAGAGTCGCTGACGGCGGAATGACGAGCTCAGCAAGGCACGGGGGAACGTGGCAACCGTGACCATGTATGCCAGTGCAACGCACCGGAGCGAACTTCGGCGACATGCGTCCGGGACGAGGCAGGCGTGGGTGTCGTTGGCCGGCTGGGGGGCCCCTGGGGCCGCCGCGGCACGACGCTACACTTGCGTCGATGTCGCTGCCTCAAGCAGAAGGTGACGAGGGCTCGTTCGACACACGGATGCTCGGGGCCGAGCCGGACTCGGCGGAGATCGCCGCGTTCGCCCCCTTCGCCGAGCCGGTCGAGCTACGGCTGCCGCCTCGACTGGCCCCGGGCACGATCCTCGCCGACACGTTTGAGATCGAGGAGGTGGTTGGGGCCGGCGGCATGGGCATCGTCTATCGAGCTCGCGATCTCCAACTCGGTCGCAGCGTCGCGCTCAAGTTGCACCGCCCCATGGCGCGAGGGACCGAGCGGCTGATGCGAGAGGCGGCCTCGATGGCCAAGCTCACCCACCCCAATGTTGCGACCGTGCATGAGGTTGGGACGCACGAGGGGATGCTCTTCATCGCGATGGAGTTCATCGAAGGGGTCACGGCCCGCGGCTGGCTGACCCAAGTCGAGCGCACTCCAACCGAGATCGTGGCGCTGTACCACGCGGCGGGCCAGGGCCTGGCGGCGGCTCATCGGGCGGGCCTGGTCCACCGCGACTTCAAGCCTGAGAACGTGCTGGTGGACGCAGACGGAGTGCCGCGGGTCGTCGACTTTGGGCTGGCTCGCCCCGTGACCGAGCCATCGCAGCCCACCGTACGCAACCTTGGTTCGCGGTCGACGAGTGCCGAGAGCTTTACATTGGCCGGTGCGGTGATGGGTACACCGGTCTACATGGCTCCAGAGCAGTTCAATGGGGCTCAGGTCGATGCGCGAGCCGATCAGTTCAGCTTCTGCGTGTCGCTGTACGAGGCGATGTATGGGGAGCGACCGTTCGCGGCGCACTCGATCGACCAACTGGCGCTGGCGGTCAACCAGGGCGAGATCGGGGCGCCCCCCTCGGGGGCCCGCGTTTCTCTGCGACTACGCCGGGTCGTGCTGCGCGGGTTGGCGCCGAAGCCCGGCGAGCGATGGCCATCGATGGACGCGCTGCTGGAGCAGCTGGGCCGGGAGCTCGTCCCTCGCGCCCGCCGATGGATGTTGCCGAGCCTGGTGGTCGGGGGACTGGGTGTGGGCGGAGGGCTGGCGCTGGGGTCGGTCGTCGAAGAGCGCGAGCGCTGCACCGATCCGCATCGTCACCTGGCCAACATCTGGGACGACGGACGGCGCGCAGAGGTGAAGGCGGCCATCCTGGGAACGGGGCTCAACTACGCGCCAGGCACGTGGCAGCGCGTGGAGCAGCGGCTGGACGACTATGCCGATGCGTGGGCGAGCATGCACACCGTCGCGTGCGAGGCGAGTACCGAGGACGCCCAGGCGACGCGAGATCGGCGGCTGCGGCTGGACTGCATGCACGAACGCTCGCGGACGCTGCGAGCCACCGTGGACGTGTTGGCCCGAGCGGATGCCCAGGCGGTGGAGAACGCCGTCGAGCTGACGACCGGGCTACCGGGGGTCGACCGCTGCGACGACCTCGAGGCTCTCCGCGCCACGGTTCCACCCCCCGAGGACCCCGCGGTGAGACGAGAGGTCGAGGCGCTGCGCGAGCGCCTTGCCGACGTGGTGGCCGCCAAGAATGCCGGCAAGTACCGCTCCTCGCTAGAAGAGGCGGAGCGCGTCGTGCAGGACGCCGAAGGGCTCGGGTACGGGCCTTTGGTGGCCGAGGCCAAGCAGGTTCGGGGCCTCGCCCGACGGGCGAAGGGCAAGTACGAAGAGGCGGAGCAGGACCTGCAAGAGGCTCACGAGCTGGCAATGGAGCACCGACACGACGAGGTGGCGCTCCACACCGCGCAGCACTTGGCCTCTGTGGTGGGGGTCGATCGACAGCGGCACGCCGAAGGGAGCGTCTGGGGACAGGTGGCGGTGACCCACGCCAAGCGCAGCCAGCAACCCATCGAGCTCGCTGCGAGCCTGGACCGACGAGCCTCCATTCTCGACGGCCGAGGAGAGTATGAGGCGGCGCGGCGCGATCTCGAGACAGCGTTGGAGATGCTGGAGGCGGCCCTGGGCCCCGACCACCTCGAACTCGCCAGCTCCCTGAACAACCTGGGCACTGTGCTCTGGCACCAAGGAGAGTATGAGCTCGCGCTCTCCCACCATGAACGAGCCCTGCGGATCCGCGAGCAAGCATTGGGCGCTGACCACCCCGTCGTCGCCGTCAGCCTCACCAACATAGGGGTCGTGTTCCGAGCCCAAGGACGCTACGCGCCGGCCGTGCTCCACCACCAGCGAGCATTGCAGATCCTCGAGCGGGCGCTGGGCGATGACCACCCCAAGGTGGCAACGAGTCTGGACAATATGGGGGTCGTGTTCATGGACCAGGCAAAGTACGCGCAGGCGCAAAGTCACTACGAGCGAGCTTTGCGGATCCGTGAACGATCGCTGGGCGCCGACCATCCCGGCGTCGCCAACGCGCTGGGCAACCTTGGCGGCGCGCTCAAGATGCAAGGAGAGTATGCGCAGAGTCGCCTCCGCCATGAGCGGGCACTGCGGATCCGCGAGCAGGCACTGGGCCCCGACCACTCCGCCGTCGCCGATAGCCTGCACAACTTGGCCGTCCTATCGCATGACGAGGGGGATCTCGAGCAGGCCGTGCGTCACTATGAGCGAGCCCTGGCCATTGTGGAGACGTCCCTGGGGGCCGAGCATCCAGAGGTTGCCAGAACCCTCACCAGCCTGGCCGTCTCGCTGGGGGCCCAACAGAAGTATGCGGAGGCTCGTCGTCATGACGAGCGAGCCTTGGCGATCTCGCAGAAATCGCTCGGACCCAATCACCCCATGGTGGCCTCGATCCTGAACAACCTGGGCCACGGGCTCATGGCCGAGGGAGACTACGAGCAGGCTCGGGGCTATCTCGAGCGAGCGGTGCGGGTCGATGAGCAGACGCGAGGAGCCGACCACCCCGCTGTCGCTTATCCCTTGTCGAGCCTCGCCAAGGTCGCGTTGGCCGAGGGGGACTTCGAGGGCGCTCGCGCCCATGCCGAGCGAGCCCTCTCGATTCGCGAGAGCCATCCGGTGGCGCCCGAGCAGCTCGCCAAGGCACGCTTCATTCTCGCTCGCGCGCTGTGGAGCGAGCCGTCCCAGCGGGACAGGGCCCGTGCTCTGGCAGCGCAGGCGCTTGACGCCTTGGTCGAAGTCGGCGGCCCTCATGAAGACATCCGAGCCGAAGTCGAGGGCTGGCTCGCCAAAAGACCCAAATAACTGGCATCAATTTCTCGGGTTCCTACTCCTTCGAGGCCGAGGGTGCTACGATCTTCACGTGCTGCCCGCTGCCGACCGCGAGGCCCTCGAGGGCGCCGTGCGGACGGCGTGTGACGCAGGGGACCACGCAGACGCAACCCGTCGTGTGCTCGCGGCATATGGGTCGGAGATTCTGAGCTACCTGGTAGCCCGAACCCATGACGCCACCCTTGCCGATGATGCGTTCTCACTGTTCTGCGAGCACCTATGGCGAGGACTGCCGAGATTCCGCTGGGAGTCGACCTTGCGGACGTGGCTATACGTGCTCGCGCGCAACGCCCTGGTCACGATCCAGCGTAGGCCCGCCCAGCGCCGGGCTCCTTTGCCCCTTTCCGATTCCGTCGTCAACGGCGTGGCGAACCAGGTGCGCTCGACCACTGCCGTCTACCTGCGGACCGAGGTGAAGGATGCTGTCGCCTGTTTGCGGCGGCAACTCGATCCCCTCGATCAAGACATCCTGCTGCTACGGATCGGGCGGAGAATGTCATGGCTCGACATCGCGAAGGTTCTGCGCGACGCGGATGGGGAGGAGGTCGACCACGCATCCCTGAAGCGTCAGGCCGCCCGCTTCCGCAAGCGCTTCCAGCGGTCGAAGTCAGCCCTCGAGGACTTGGCCCGCGAAGAAGGGCTCATCTCTTGAACGTCAGGGCAGCACGAGGCTGACCCGGCACGGGCGTGCTGGCGGGTGGAAGGGGCGGGGGTGTCCGCACCTCGCTCACCTTATGGGGCGGCCGTGACGAGCTCCGTCGCACGGCGGCGCTCGAAGTCCCAGCCGGCGGGGGCTTCGAGCAGTGAGGCGTGAGCTTCGGACAGCGTCGTCTGCTCGACGCGCCTGCCCAGCGCCCGCGCCACCGAGGCGGATCCGACCGCCGCCCACGCGGACGCCCACGCGTTGGGATGTGCCGTGCGCACGGCCCGGAACTCGAGGTCCGCTTCGTCGTACCGGTCAAGGTCGTGCAGCACCCAGCCGAACGTCAGCCGTGCCTCGAGTGTGTCGGGCAGCAGGGGATAATGACGCGTGAACCAGCGTGCCCGTGCGGCGAGTACGTCGTGGGCGAGCTCGGGTCGGTCTGCACGGAGATACGCTCGCGCCAGGGCGATGGCGAGCGGGATCGAGAATACGAACGGGCTTCGCTCGAGCACCGCCTGCAGTTCCGTGTAGTCCACGGGCTGGGCCGAATCGCCGGTGAAGCGCAGCACGTCGAGCCGAGCCTTGGCGAGCGCGGAGTCGAGCTGGGAAAACCTCGACAGAAGCGAGCCTGCGCGCTCCGTCTCGCCGAGCTCGGCGAGCACGCTTGCGTGTTCCAACGTGTAGCTTCGGAGGACCGAGGCTGGCACCTGGGCCTCGGCCGTGATGGCACCCGCACGGCCCAGCACCTCGAGCGTGGACTCGATGTCCCCGCGCAGCCGTGTGAGCACGGAGAGCTCCACGAGGGACCCGACGAGCAGGCGGGATAGCCCCGCGGGCGATCGGCCGGCTGCGGACTGGGGCAGAGCAAAGGGATGGGGTGCGAAAAGCGGGCCCGAAGCGAGCGCGGATCTTCGAGAACTCATGGGACAACCGAGGCGCGGGCGTATGTCCCCGGCGCGCGATGCCGCTTGCCCTGCCAAAGACAGTGTGACTCAATGATCGCGTGCTGGGGGATCCGAAGCGTCTGAAGACGCGCAACGGCTACGGCTACCTCATCAGTTGGAAGCACAAGCTGCGGGTCGCGTCGCAGGGCCAGGCTGAGAGCCTGGCCAGACGCATCCTCGAAGACGCGGCCAACGTCGAGCAGATTCGAGCTGCGCTGGGACGCCCTGAGGCGTCGGTCGAGGAACTCGAGAGCTGGCTCGCCACAGGTCTCGCCTCGGAGCACGTCGTCGCGCTCAAGACGAAGCCGCAGGTGCCCGTCTTCGACGAGCCACCGATACAGGACCTCAAGGACCTGCTGCCTCCACACCAGCCCTCAGCACAGCCTCGCACGGGATTCGTGGACATCGCCCTGTTCGAGCAAGATGGGGCGTCTGTTGCGAACGAGCCGTACCGCATCATCTCGCCCGACTTCGAGGAGTTCCGTGGAACCCTCGACGACGATGGGCGAGCGCATCACGATCCTGTCGCATACGGTGTGTGTCGTGTCTCCTTCCCGCACATCGACAAGGGCGATTGGGTCGCGCGACCGGGACCACCAGCGCCCGAGCTTCCGTTCGTCGATGTTGTCGTGACGGACGAGGAGGGCCAGCCCGTCGCGGGTGCACAGTGGGAGTTCGAGCTGCCGGGGGGCGCTGCGGAATCGGGCACGACCGATGCGTCCGGGCGCATCTTCATTCCCGACCTCGAATTCGCAAGCATCGGGCGTCTCGTCGTCACCCAGCCGCCTTCCGTTGTCTAGAGGTGTTCGAATGCCAGCGCACACGGTCAAAGCTGGCGAGACGATCCAGACGATCCGAAGGGGCAAGTCGAGCCCTGGCGCACAGCGGGCGCTCGAGCTTCGTGGACGGGTCGAAGTGTCTCCCCCAATCGAGTTTGCCACAGGCGGTCGACTCCTCGTCAATCCACCGTCTGCTGCTTGAGCGAGCCCATGCCGATCCACCACGTGAAAGCGGGCGATACGATCCAGACCATCGCCCGTGCCCATGGTTTTCGTCAGTGGCGCCGCGTGTTCGAGCACCCCAAGAACGCGCAGCTCCGCACGACCCGACCCGACCCCGAAGTGCTCGCGGAAGGGGACTCCGTGTTCGTGCCCGAGGTCGAGCCTCGCACGGACGAGGCACGGGTCGATGCGCAAACCGTATTCGAGCTCGCCCCCGTACGGCGCGAGTTGGTGCTTGCACTGCAAGATCCCAGCGGCGCGAGCCTGGCGGGCACGCGCTACACGCTGAGCGTCGACGGGGTCGACCACGAAGGCATCGTCGATCCCAGCGGTCGCGTTCGCCACGACATCGAGGTTGAAGCCCGTCAGGCCCAGCTCCTGCTCGAGATCGACGAAGACGTTTCCGTCTCGATCACGTTGCAGGTCGGCACGCTTGAGCCCGTTGAAACCGATGAGGGCGTGCGGGCTCGGCTGTACAACCTGGGATTCATGCACGAGGGGCCCCAAGGTGATGGCCCCGCTGATCTCGCCCGGGCCATGGGGCGGTTTCGTGAGGCCAGGGGCTTGCCCGCGGTTGACGAGCCGCTGTCCGACAAAGCTCGCGAAGACCTCTTGTTCGCCCACGGAGCATGACGATGGCCGAACCCCCAGCACCCATGACGATGTCCGTCGCGTCGAACAGCCTCAACACGCTGGTCGTGCCCCAGGTTCGTTTGATCCCCAAACCCACGCACGCGGGAGGACTCGAGCAACTGCCCGAGGCCAATCCGTCCATCGTGCTCGAGCTGCCGCACGCGCCGCAGGGACGCATCTGCGTGGGTATCGACGGGCAAGAGATCTCCGAGGATCGCTTCGCCGTACACGGAAGCACGGTGTTCGTAGAGGTCCCGCCGCTTGCTGATGCCAAGGCGTGCGGCCGCATCTCGTACCTGCTCGACGGGGCGCTCCAGCTGTTGACCTTCGAGCTGAGACGCGCCGAGACGATCGCGGCGCTCGTCGACTCCTTGCAGGCGCAGTTCGACAACATGACCGCGTTCGTCGACGGCCTCGAGGACGTGGCATCGGATCAGCAAGGTTTCTTCTATGAACAGGCGCGTGGGATCCAGCATCGAATCGTCAACGCGATGGAGTTGATGCCCACATGGACGCCGCAGGAGTACGACGAGCTTCACGCACGTTCGGGCGACTTCAGCTACACGAAGGGGGGAGCATGAGTCGCGAGGCGGCACCGCGGCCCAGCGTTTGGCTCCCTGTGCTCTTGACGTCGCTGGCCGTGGGCGCCGTTGTGGCGGGGGACTGGAGTGTGCACGAGAACGTGAGCATCGCAAGCGTGTTCACGGCGCACCATTCCGACGGGGTGCGGTACGCGATCCACTTGGGCACGCTCGTGGTACTCGGGCTGTGGGTCGCGGCCAAGCCCAAGCGAGTCGTGCCTGTGTGGGTCACGGGGTTGATCTTGATCGTCGTCAATACCCTCGCCACCGCCCGCATTGTCATGACCATGAGTGAAGACCCCCACACGGCCGTGGCTGGCGTCGAACTCGAGCATGTGGCACTGAGGAAGAATACGGGCAAGTACTACGCACACCGCGTCTGCTTCGATCGCTTCTCCCGTTCCGAACGGTCGGTCGAGATCGACGGGCATACCCTGGCTCCACCGTTCTTGCCGCTGCCGATCGAGTGGCGAGACGTCGAGCACCTCATTCCTGAACTGACGTGCGTGGGGGGGACCTAGCGGTGGCAGAACCCACCAAGCTCGCGATCTCGGGGGCGACGTTCGCGTCGATTCGCGACCATCTCGACGATGGCTTTGGGTTGTTTGAGGACGGAGACTTCTTGTACGCCGTCCTCGATGCCAAGACCCATGCGATCGACGTCTTGCGTCGCACCGACGAACGCACGTGGACCGAGCTGTCAAAAGAGCAACTCCCCAGCGTTCGCGTGTGCATCAATGGCCAGCTGTTCGGGCCTGGCGGGTTGTATGGATCGGCTGCGACGGGCCCTCTCACCCCGACGCGGGTCGAAGGCCAAGGATCCATTCGTCAAGGTGGTGTCACGTTTCCCGAAGATCCTATCAAGGGGGAGAAGCGATACTTCTTTGGCCGCTCGCGGAACGGTGATCGGTACACGTGCTACCTCGGAAATCCACCCGACGACATCTACGAGGGAATGGGGGGTCTAGGACCGCTCATCATCACCAATCCCGTCACGGGCGTGGGGCTGCCCAGCGGCGTGGGGAACCGGTACCTCTCGGACGCCAGCAATACGAGCATCCCCGAAACCGACGAAGCGTGGACCGATTGCACCCAGCGCAACAGCCGTCACTTCAGGCAGATTGACGTCGAGGACCCCAACGAGTTCTGCGCCGTGGCCGCGAGCAGTTCGACGAAGTTGTTGTTGGTGGTCGCAAGCAGGAGCGATGCTCCGGGGCAGCTTTCCGCCCTGCGCGACAAGCTCCTCGATGCAGGGTTCGACTGTGCTGCGTTCACCGACGGCTCCAACTCCAGCAGCTTCGTCGTCGACGGGGACGTGCTCGTCAAGCCCCACTTCATCAAGGACAACCTCATCGAAGCGGGCTTCAAGGGGGTCAAGGGCAGCAAGCCCGTGTCGTTGCGCATCACGTTCAAGACCCTCAAAGTGCTCGACGCTGCGTTCATCGAGGGAGATCAGGGGCTTTGGACGATCATCGCGAACGTGAATGGGGTCGAGGCAGGAGCCATCGATCGTGCGGTCGTCGTGGAGGGAGACGTGCTCCAGCTTGGGTGGGTCCTCGAGCTCGAGGTGTCGTCGTCGAACGAGCTGCGCATCGAGGTGAAGGTCCACAACATGCTCGGCCCGTTGGTCACGGGCGACTCCCCCCCATCGATCAGCGACTTCGATGAGACCACCAACATCGCCTCCAACCCGCCGTTTGGCGAAGGGGCGTGGACGGTCACCAACCGCGACGACTTCTACACGTTCCGCTACGAGATCGAGGTGCTATGAGCGACGACGATCGCATCGAACTGCGCACGCGGTTGGGGCTCGATGGAGTGGCACATCAGGTACGCGTCAATCTCGGGCAGCCCTATCGCCTGGTCTTGGAGCGCCCCCGTGCGCGCATCCTGCAGATGGAAGACGTCTGCTTCGGGACCGACCGTTGCCTGTTGCTGCCGACGTTGCCCACGCCCCCGGATGATGCCGCCGACGCACAACAGCGTCCAGACCTCCGAGGGCAGCGAGACGGGCTCGCCGTCATCGCAGCGACCCTTGCGTACGCGAGGGCCCACCCGCAACGGTCGCTGCTCATCGCAGGCCATACGGACTCGGTCGGTTCCACCGCGCACAACCTGGAGCTTTCGCAGGACCGGGCCACCAACGTCCTGCTCTATCTGCAAGGTGATCGCGAAGGTTGGGCGGCGCACGCCGACGCGCACTTCGTACGCGCAGATTTCAAGCGCGTGCACCTGTGGGCGCATCTGCTGCACGGCTGGGACACCGATCCGGGTCCGCTCGACGAATCGTGGAACGGCCACACCAAGACCGCCCGCGATGAGTTTCGCCGCAAGTGCGAAGAGGAGCTGGGGGTCACGCTGGGGCACGACGTCGAGCAGAACGAGGGCGACTGGAAGGCGATTTTCGACCTGTACGATCGGCACCTCGCCTCGATCTTGCGGGTGCGTGTGGAGGAAGTCGCGGGCCCGCGCGGCGACCTGTCTTCCCTCGAACCTCCCGCCATCGGTTGCGGTGAGGCGTGGCCCGTCGAGGCGATCGGCGTGGACGACCACGCGAGCGAGGACAACCGCAGGGTCGATGTCTTGTTCTTCGATCCCGAAGAGATCCCCGATGACGTCGGAGGGGACGCGCCGGGCCTTGCGATCTATGGAAAGAACGCCTTCAAGCCCGAGTACATGCCTGTGGGCGCCCTCGGAGACCCCTCGGGTCTCGCCGACTTCGAGTTGTTCTTGGAGCTGCGCGACCACTGGATCGCAGCGCGTCTCGCATCCAAGGCGTACGAGATCCGTGGACCGCTACCCGAGCGTCGACACGTGCGGGTGGGAACGACCGATGCTGACGGCCGCCTTCGGGAGGCCGAGCTGTCGGTTGGGGAGTATTTGGTGATGTGCGAGGGCGCGTTCACCGTGGCGGGCGCACACTTGACCAAACCACTCGAGCCCAGCACTACGCCCGACGTGCACCGTCTGCATGGGCATGGGGAAGACGAGCCGCCCGGGCCGTCGATCGAGTATGCCGACCCGTGGGTGGTGCTCAACGCGGGAGAGGGCGACTTCGTCGAACATCAGCTCGACGAGGACTTCGACGAGGAGTTTGTCGTGGACGACGACGACGATGACGACGTCGAGGAGGAAGACTAGTGGCGAAGGGGTGGAAGCTGAGCTGGAGAGCGCCCAAGACGGTGATGGTGGCCGAGCCGCTGGAACTGTCGATCCAGCGCTCCAAAAATCCGCCTGCGCGCGTTCGCATTGAAGTCTACGAGTCGGACGCGAAGAAACACGAAGTTGACGACTACAACGACAAACTCAAAAAACGGACCGAGGACAAAAAGGACGACCTCATCATCGAGTTCGAAGGCACGCTCACGGAGCGGCCGGGGGGCGGCAGTCTGTTCGTCCCCGAATCGGGCACCTCCGTCCTGGGCAAGAGTGGCGGCAGCGACCACGTCGTCATCACCTTCGAGGGAAGCACAAAGACGTTTGCATGCGGCGTCCCGCATACAGGTGGTGATGAACCTGTAGATGGAGCATCCGACGGCGCGTTCTACGAACTCTACGCGAAGCTCTTCGACGCGACCTCCCCCGACGGCGCGCTGCTGGCGACGACCGACGTGCATTTGGTCCGACGTCGGACTGACGTGCTGCTTGCGGTCGAGCCGCTCAATCAATGCGACGCATCTCTAAAAAATGCCGCGATGGGCCGGATGGTGCTGAAGTTCTTTCACGGCGGCAACAACGGCACCTCGGACCGCGGCTGGGGACAGGTTCTGGTGGGGACGAGCAAGATCGGCGACCCGATCGCCAAGACGATTTGCGATATCGGTTGCAACTACGTGGTGCTGACCATGGCGCTGCGATACATCCGCCGGCCCGACCCGTCGGTGGCCGAGAGCGAAAAGGACCTACCGCCGGCCGAGAAAACCTGGATCTCGCTCTTCGACGAGTTCGTTGAGCCCGAGCTTGACGGTGCCTTCAAGCCGTTTCTCAAGGCCGACAAGAAGGCGAAGTCGTACAAACGGTTTTCGATGACGCCGGCGGAGATCAACAGCACCTCCAAGGCATTGTTCGAAGAGCACAAAGGCACGTGGAAGGAGGCTCCCAAGTTTGTCGCTGGCACGTCGTTTTCCGATGTGACGGGGGCGGATGCTGATGCGGTGCAGGCCAGTCGGACGACGAGAGCAACGATCCCCAAGCACTGGTGGGTGCCCAGGCTGGTGTGGTGGGTGCGGCGAAAAGAAACAGAAGACAGCACGACCAACCCCGCGGACGCGGACGACACCGTCGAAGGCGCGCCGAGTACGTGGGTGGCCAAGAAGAAGGGGGGAGGGACCGAGACGCTCGACGCCGTGCATCCTGACGGCACGCCGGTTCTTGCGTACCGCATGAAACACCCACTTCCCGTCGGCGACTTCGCCTCCAAGGAGTCCTTTCGCGTGGAGCCTCCGTATAAAGGCGCGCTGAGGAAAGCGCTCAAACTTCGGGTCACGTCGCTGGACATGAGCAGCTCGACGACCACCTGGGAGGCAAAACTGAAGAAGCACCTCGACAAGGGTCTGCCGGCGATCGCCCACGTCAAGAGCGGCCGTTATCTGCTCGAAGGCAAGGACCCTGGCGGGCACTATGTCCTCGTCGTCGGATATCGCAAGACCGGCGGCGTGACACGCTTCATCGTCAACGACCCCGCGGGGATCAAGAAGCTCCAGTATGAGTGTTTTCGCGAGGAAGACGTCGCGGCCACCCAAGCCAAGCGTGCAGCTCTCACCTCGCTCGTCGTGTCGTTCTCCGTCAAGCGAGAGGGCGCGGACTCCGGGCAAGTCGGGCAGGGCTCGGAGAGCTTCACGCAGGCCGAACTCGACGGCACGCTCGCGGGAACATCGATTGAACGCAGTGTGACTGTTGGCGAGGGGGATAACCAGGCCACCGTGAAGCTTGTCTTCGAGGGAGGCGTTTCGGGCAAGACTGTGCCGTTCCCACCAAAGAAGAACAAGAAAGCCAAGAAGAGCAGCTTGCTCGGCTTTCGCTACAGCGTAGAAGTCTCCGCCGCGGGCGCGACCACACTCGTCGCGAAGAATCAGAGCGCCGCGAAAAAGACCGGGAAGACGTCGGGAACGCTGACGGTCGCCGCTTCGCACTCGGCCCCGAGCGCCGAAGGGACCTCGGCGATGGAGATCGCCTTGAAGTTCGAAGGAGCGGTGAAGACGGCGACGGGCACGCGATTGCCAAGGCCTTGGGAAGGGCGTGTCGACGGCCTGGTGGAGCGACGACGACGCGACTCGCTGTTCGCGCTCCATTTTTTGGAGCCCACGTACACGTGGGAGAAAGGAGCGGCGCAGTGGCTCGTGTTCGATGGCAAGGTGACGTAGCAGTCCTGCGAGGCTGTGCGAGGTGGGTGTCCACAGGACAGGGGGCCGCTCGAAGGGGCGTGGTCATCGCTCGGCGAACTCTGCATGCGATCGGGATTGCGACGCTCATGTTCGCGACTGCCTCGTGCCGCGGAGGTGGTGCGTCGGCACCCGATGCGGCGGAATCACCAGAGACTGCGACAAGCCGAGACGTCCGCGAACCGACACCCAAACCGTCTCGGCACCTGGGGGCGTGCGCGCTGCAGACCGCCGATGGAACGGGGCAGACGTACACGTTTCGTACGTACGAGAGGGGGGCGTTGGGCCGCCTGGTGAGCGCGTCCACGTTTGGCGATGCGGCGGAGGCGAAGGTTGGAAACGAGCGTTGGAGAGAGTCTTGGACGACCGACGCCTCGCAAGTTCGCGAGCACAGACTCGAGTGGTCTGGTGGACTCGATGATTCGTTCGGCGGGTTGCCCGATCTGTGCTCCTCTGGGGAGGTCGGAGGCATGCCCTTAGACGCTAGAGATTTCGAAGGGTGGGAGCGCTGGTACGGCGGCGAAGAGGCGCTGACGTACCGCGCAAGCGGCATCGGATTGGATCATGCGCAGCGGTGCTTCACGAACCGCTGGGAGTCGAATCCGGCCCGCGGTACGTACCAGGTTGCAGCTCGTTCATCCAAGTCCGTCCGCTACGGGTACCCCGGGTGCGCGTGGTGTTTTCTCGAGGGTGTACCGGCCGAGCGTTTCGACCTGGATGGCGAGCCTGTCATGGGGGACGAGGAATGCAGCGAGGTGAGAAGTGGCGGAACAGTCTTCGCGCAGGGGCCCGATTTCGAGGAGACCAAGTATGAGTGCCTGGTCGACCTGGCCGAGTCGACGACCGCGACCGTGAGCTTCGTCGATCTGCCCGAGTTGGACCCACTCGTATTCGAGGGATCGCCGCGGTGGACCCAGGCGACGCTCGGGGCCGAGACTGTTGCGCAAGTCCGTTGGGGCAACGATGGCCTACCGCTCGAAGCACAGCTGCCCACGTGCGGTGCGACGTCAACGTGGCGATACGAGCGCGACGCGAAGGGGCGTGTGGTGAAGGAGCACCGTGAGCGCCCAGCGGGAGTCGACGTGTGGACGATCGCGTGGT
The DNA here is from genome assembly GCA_050633305.1 of Nannocystales bacterium. Taxonomy (GTDB): domain Bacteria; phylum Myxococcota_A; class Polyangia; order Nannocystales; family Nannocystaceae; genus CAJXVA01. The sequence continues at coordinate 120,211 of JBOEGF010000020.1, read as the reverse complement.
CTTCGCGGCACGAAGGTACGCCCTCGCGAATGCAATACGACGGCGCGGATGGCTCTCGCGCGACGATCGAGTTCGACCCGCAGGGCAACCTGCTCCGCGCCACGCTCCCCGCGATCGCGCAGCAGGGGGAGTCCGAGAGTCGTGTGTCCACCGATGGCACAATCGTCGTCGACTACGGCTGCGGTCCCGCGGCTCCGTTCACGACAGGTCAGGCGTGGATCACCTTGCTGTTCGAGTTGGCCGCCGACCCCACGGTCCCCGAGCACAACCAGCTGTTTCCGATCCCGCAGTTCGTGTACGCGCGACTCGATCCGACTGATCCGCTGAACGCTGCGGGGGTGTGGGGCACGGGTCGTGGGGCGGTGTCGGATCTCGAGATTACGGGGCGCTTCAGTGTGCCGGGTTGCTTGCCAATCGAGCGCCACCCCTGAGCCTGTCGCTCCCGATCAAGGGGGTGGACCCTGGGGACCGCAGATCGGTACGCAGTCCTCAGGGCGTGGCCGGTTCTTTTTCGGCCAGTCGCCAGCGGCGACCGCTCAGCGCCGGACTTCGAAGCCTGTGAGCCCGGAGTCCCGTCGTGGGCGAGGGGCAGCACTGCGCGGCACTCTCGGGTTGTTCACAGCAGGTTCTTGATGTCGCTCGAGAACGTTGGGAAGGCGAAGTGGCTGGCCGCCAGGTTTGAGGCCGTGATCCCGTGCGCCATGGCCAAGGCGAAAACGTGAATGAGCTCCTCGCCCCGGTGCCCGACCATCTGGGCACCCAGGATGAGGTCGGTCTCCTTGTCGATCAGAACCTTGGCGAAGGCTGTCGTCTCTGCGTACGACCTCCCAGAGAACCATGTCGCCATGTCGTTCTTCGTGACTCGAACGTTCTTCCCCGCCTCGATTGCTTGGGCTTCTGACAACCCGACGCTCGCCAGTGCTGGCACCGTGTGGACGACACTCGGGACCGTGCGGTAGTCGGGTGTCTTCTCCGGGCCATGCACGATGTTGTGCCCAACGATGCTCCCTTCGTACCCCGCCAGCGGGGAGAGCTGTGCCGAGTTGGCCAAGGCGTCGCCGGCCACCCAGATATGAGGCTGACTCTTCGAGCGAAGGTAGGCGTCCACCGTGATCCGGCCTCGGTCGTGTTCCACAGCAGCCGCCTCCAGGTTCAGACCATCGACGTTTGCCACCCGTCCTGCACCATTGACGACACGGTCGACCAGCTTGGACTGAGCTTCCCCCGCCAGCGTGTAGTGCACGCGCAGACGGCCGTTCTCAGGCTCGATCCGCACCACTTGGATGCCCGTGTGAATCTGAGTCCCCAACGACTCGGTCTCGGTTCGAAGCGCGGCCACGGCGTCTTCGTCCAAGCGCGAGAGCAAGCGGGGCATGACTTCGAGAATCGTGACCTCACTCCCCGCGCGTTGGAGGACGTGCGCGAACTCCATCGCAATGACACCACCTCCAACAAAGAGAACCTCATCGGGGAGCTCGGGGTCACTCAGGACGACTTCCGAGGTCACCAGATGCTCCGCGCCTTCGAACGCCAGCGGTCGCGGACGTGAACCGGTGGCGATCACGATGTGCTCGCCGCGAAGCTCGACGCCGCCGACTTCGACCGTGTGGGGATCGACAAAACGAGCGCGCCCCCGGTAGACATCTGCGCGCTTGCCTGCGGTCGATGCCATGGCATCGGGAATGAACGAGATCATGTCCTGTGCACGGGCGATCAGCTGAGGCCAATCGAGCTTCGGTTTTTCCACTTCGATCGCGTGGACGGATGCGCGAGCAATCTCGTCGAGGACGTGGGCTGCCGCGACCAAGACCTTCTTGGGCGTGCACCCACGGTTCGGGCAGGTGCCTCCGAAGTCGCGCTCTTCGATGAAGGCCAGACGCTTTCCTTCCGCGTGGGCGATCTTCGAAACTGCGAAACCAGCGTTTCCGCCGCCGATGATGATGATGTCGTATGGAGTGGCCATGACTGCGCTTCTGAACTCGAGTGGTGCGAAGGCCGGAGCCCTTCTCCTCCTCGCTCTCGTTGGATGCGCGGCCGCTAGGTTTCTTACCTGGTGATGCGCGACGAACGGTCTTTTCCACGTGGTTCCCGACGCACGCCGCTCCGCCTCCGCTCCTTCTCAGGTCGCTGGCCAGCTGCGCTGTCGCCGCGGTCGACACCACATCGACGGAGATGTCGGCAGCTCGACACGCTCGAGCCGAGCGAGCGATGGACCCGATGTGCCAGCTCCGCAAACTACCCAATTTGGGAAGTGAGCGGACCCACCTGGAGAATCATTGCTGGGCCTGCATTCGGACCAGCCCGGTCGCGTCTAGGCTTGAGATGCGAGGTCGGGCTTGGTTCATGGTGCTGGTTTTCGCGGCGGTTGGCTGTCGGACGGGTTCGGCGTCTCCCACGTCACCGACCTCCACACCGGAAGCCGATGCTCGCATTGAGACTCTGGAGCAGCGCGTGGCTGAGCTCCAAGCCAAGCTCGACGCTGGGATGGCAGCCCAGCCCGACGTTCAGCCCGCGGTGCGCCCACGAGTAGACGGTGTGTACAAGCGGCCAGACCCCCCTTCGGACAGCGACATTGTCGCGACGGACTCCTTCCTGACGTTCACCGCAAACCGGGTGCACTCCCGGTATCGCTACGTGAAGGAGGCGTCGGGCACGATCGAACGTTCAACCTTGCACGGTTGTGACACCGCGGTCAGCACCCCGGTCGTCTGGACCGAGAACGGGTTTCGGGTCTTGGAGACCGTGACCGCAAAGTCGATCTCGCCGATATTCGAGCGCACCGAAACCGCGCCCGAGGCCAACGGGGTCAGGACCGCCCACTACTCCACGGACTGGCTTGGGTGTTCGGTCTCCATTTTGGCGGGCGACTACGAGGTGTCTGACGTCAGTGACGCGCAGTCCGAAGGGCGCCCGCTGAGCTTTTCGCTGCGCATGCCAGATGGGCAGGTGCAACGGCTCACCGCGGGTCCAGACATCGACCCCCAACAGCTGCGAGAGGCGATCGATCGCCACTACTGGAAGTGACTCGGGGCTTGTCGGGCGTACGTAGCCTGGCTGGCGAGAACGTGGGGGGCGTTGTCTTCGGTCCGCGGGAGCGGCCCGAGCGTCCTCCGATTTCCCAGTTCATTTCGGTGAACCGCTCTTCGGGGACCGCATCGACCACCTCGATGTCGTCAGCCGTCGACGCCGGGGTCGAAGCTCACTGGTGCGTCAGCATTTGCAGCCAGAGGGTGATGCGAAAACACCACACCCCGTTGTGCCGATCTGACACCCCCCCCGAATTGCTGCAACCCCGATCAGGCATCTTCGTCTCGCGTACATGGCTCTCTTCACGTCCGCAGGCCCAACGAGTGTCGCTGTCCTCTTGCTCGCGGTGGTCGGTTGTGCAGGCAAGGCCCCCGACGTCACCGCGGCACCCACTCCCGCCGAGGTCCCGTCGGTTGACGCAGCGGAAGTCGCAGCGGTCGACCCGGAGCCCGAGGGACCGTGTCGTGCCGACGCCGACTGTGCCGACGAGGGACGGGCGCTGGCCAAGGCTGGCGACGACGCTGGCGCGCGTGCCCTCTTTCAACACGGCTGCGACGCAGGGGGCATGAAGTCCTGTGATGCGCTCGCGTCCGCGGTCGATGACGAAGACCCCGAGCTCGCCCTGACCCTGTGGGGGAAGGCGTGCGAGCACGGCGTCACGGCTTCTTGTTTCAACGCCGCCGAGAAGCGTCGCGAGTCCGACCCATCCCAGGCCAGTGCCCTGTACGCCAAGGCGTGCACTCCCGACCTCGACGATGCAGTGTTGCGATCCCTGGCCTGCAGCCGTGGTGCTCTCACCGCCTATTCCGCCGGGGATTACGGCAACGCCAAGGCCATGGCCGAGGTCATCTGCACCGCCGAATCCGTCTCGGGCTGCGGCTTGCTCGGGGTGATCCACGCGCAGGGCTTGGGTGTGAAGGCCGATGTCGATCGGGCGCGCGCTTATCTCGACCAGGGGTGCAAGGGCGGCGACCAGGAAGCCTGTGACAACCTCGGCAAGGTCGACGCGGCCCTCGACCGCGACCGTATCGCCTCGGTCCTCCCTGTCGAAGGTGCCAACGTCTCCATCGGCTCCATCGCCGTCGACGGCCTCTCCGCCTCCAACCTTCAGTGTCGCCGTGATGGTGGTGGTGGCTTGTTCGGTGGCGCCATGGGAGCCATTTCCGGCATCTCCAAGCGGAAGAAGAAGCTCATGAAGTGCGCAAGCAAGCCCGAGGATGTTCGGGTGCGTTGGAATGCCGAGGGCGGCAAGATCAAGGCCGTCGAGGTGAAGGCGTCGTCCCCCAAGGTGGAGGCGTGCGTGAAGAAGGCCGTCAAGGGCGCGATGGCTGCGTTCGGCGGGACGTGTGCGGCGACCTTCTCGATCGGCGGGTAGGGTCCCTTGGACGGCCGAAACACCCGGCCCCCATAGACGGTTGGCGGTGCGGCTCAGCCACCACAAGGGCGAAACGCATGTGGGCACTATCAAGGATGACCATGACTCCTACTCGATACGATCAACCGAGACGTCGATACGGTGGCGACCGACGATCAATCGGTCAGAAACGCGGCGAGACCCTCGGTATCGATCGCGCAGTGGCCTTCGGGTAGCACTCGCCATTGCACGTCCCCGCCCTGCGCACCGATGGCATCGGTCAGGGCCTGCCCGCCCTGCAAGCATCCCCACGGGTCGTGCTCCCCACACGACATGAACAGCGCCGGTCCGAACGCCTCGCCTGCAAGCACGCGCGCAACCGGGTCGGTTTGGCGCCAGTCTGCGTCGCCCTCGAAGAACGCGCGTGAGAAGGCGAGGAGCATGAAGCCCTCTCGTACGGAGGACTCGCGGAACCGCGAGAACAGCCCTGCACCGAAGGGGGACGTCGTCGTCAACGGAGGGCACAGGGCTGCGACACGGTCGAAGGGCAAGTCCGCATCGAGCCCAGCAAGCAGCGCGTTGTACCCACCCATCGACTCTCCGACGAGCCGGATGCGGCTGAACTCGTGACCGGCGACGGCCTCGGCTCGGGCACGGGCCTGCGCGAGGATGGACTCGCGGAACGCGGCCCCGGTCTTGTCTGTCAGCATCCACAGAGGGCCGAACGAAATACTGACGACCGTAGGCGGGTCGACACCAGCAGTGCGCCAGTGCTCGTAGAGCTCCGCGGTGTAGTAGGTCTTGTCGTTCCACCATCGCGCGGTGCCGCGCCGCCCGTGAAGGTGCACCAGCAAGTCTCGCGACGAGCTGCCCGGTTCTCGTGTGACGCACAGGCCCCACGGAATGGGATCTGACTGTTCTGTGCACGTCATCTCGAGGTCCGGCATAGGCTCGGGTACCCAGTCGCTGGGCTCTGCCATCCAGCGCACCAACACGCCCGACTCGATGGCGAGCACAAGCAGCAGCAAGGTCGCCGCCAACGCCCCGAGGCACACGCCAATTCGTCTACGGGTTCTGGAGATCACGGCCGGCCCCTACGTCTGAGCATGCGGGGACATTCCCCGAGAAGTCCTCCGTGTAGCGACGTCTCGGTCTGCCGACGTGCCCAGGGCTCAACGCGCATCTTGCGTGCCGTGACGTGCCATGTCGCGGAGGCCTCATCGCGACCCGCTGGGAGAGTCCCCGAGAGGTCCGAAACATCGATGGCACTCCCATCACGGTGGGCTATCTGACGGTCCGGTTGGCGCGAGCATGAATCGCTGACGGCGCTCGTGGGGGCTTCGCCCACTGGGGCTCGACCTCCGCGGTCGCAAGGAGCTCGACGTCGGGGACCGGTCTGGTGAGTCACGCAGGGCCGGACCGTCTGAGGTAGGGTTCTGTCTCCTACGGCAGGAGACGCATGCCCGAGCGACCGACTCTCTCCACCGCGCGACTCCTCCTGCGCCCCTTCGCCCTCGCGGATGCTGACGATGTGCAGCGTCTCGCTGGGGACGACCGGATCGCCGCGACGACCCTCAACGTCCCTCACCCGTACGAGGACGGCATGGCGGAAGCGTGGATCTCCACCCACAAGCGCCTGTTCGACGAAGGAACGCTGCACAACTTTGCGATCACGTTGGCCACGTCGGGCGAGCTCGTCGGAGCGATCGGCCTTACGATCGATCCAGAGACGCTGCTCGCCGAGCTTGGCTACTGGGTGGGGGTCCCCCATTGGGGGAACGGCTACTGCACCGAGGCGGCACGCGCCGTGGTTGGGCATGGATTCTCCATCGGGCTGCGGCGGATCCACGCACACCACATGGCCACAAACGTCGCCTCCGGCAGGGTCATGGCGAACGTGGGCATGACCAAGGAGGGCACGCTGCGCCAACACGTCGTCAAGCGTGGCGTACGGCACGACTTGGCGTGGTTCGGAATCCTGGCCGACGAGTTTGATGTCGACTGAGGGTCTTCTCGCGAACCCCCGACCGACTCCTCGGGGATGCGCCGCTCAACGGCGGTGAGATCGTTTCCATGAAGGCCTAGCGGACGCCGCTGTCGACCTCGTTGTTCGCGCGGCAGGGATGGGGTCCGGCCCGTGACCGAGCACGCAGCCGCCTGCGCACGGCCGTGGGACAGGAGCCTTGGTCCGAGGGGCCGTGTTAGCGTCCCGCGCTCGTGACCCGACCATTAGCCTTGGCGTTCTCAGGTGGCACCGGCGACCCAACTGACTTTCTCGACCACGAACTCGAGCTTCTTGCTCGCTCGCTTCCGGAAACCCTACTTGCCGGAGGCGACGAGCGTCTTGCGTTGTGCCGCGACACGGGACGCAACCAGTACGGCTGCTCACCCCAACCCGTAGCTGCACTCGCGCTCGGGTCGTGTACCGCGTCGTCGATCTCACCGCGTGCATACGCTGCGGCGGGTCGGGTCTACGATGAACTCAAGGCTCAGGCCGGGGACCTGGGTGGGCTCTGGGATCTGGTCCACCAGCGGTTCCTCGAGCTACGTCAGCGGCTCTCCGCTGTCATGCGTTTCGATCGGGTCGAGGGCACGTGGGTGGTTCTCACCCCGTCGGGGACCGACGCAGAGTACCTGGCTGCGACTTTGGCTCGCGGAGCGACGGCGCGGCTGCTCAACATCGTCGTCGCTCCGCGAGAGGTCGGCAGCGGCACCGTTTTGGCAGCGGGTGGTCAACACTTCGGAGCACAGACGCCGCGCGGGGAGTCCCGCCGCAGCGGTGACTTCCTCAAGGGGGGGAGCGCGAGCGAAATCGAGGTCGTCTCCGTCGGGCTACGGGGACGCGACGGCTTGGTCATCCCCGAAGCTGAGCTCGATGCCGAAGTTGAACGCCTCGTGGACCGTGGACTCGCCGAGGGGGCCCGGGTGTTGGTGCACGTCGTCGCGCACAGTAAGACCGGCGCCCATGCCCCAACGCTCGCTTGCGTTCAGCGTCTGCGGGCCAAGGCGCCCGAGCAGGTTCATGTGCTGGTGGATGCGGCTCAAGGACGGGTCAGTCGCCGAGGCCTCGCTGATGTGCTCGATGCCGGATACATGGTCTTGTTCACCGGCTCAAAGTTCTACGGCGGTCCGCCTTTCTCAGGCGCGCTTCTGGTGCCGCCCGAACTGGACCCACCCCCAAGCGGGCTCCCGTTGTCGGAGGGCATGGCGGACTACTTCACCGCCAGCGAGCTGCCGACCGAATGGGAGCAGCTCCGTGCGCAGCTGCCGACCCCGCCGAACTTGGGCTTGCTCTTGCGCTGGACGGCTGCCCTCGTCGAGCTCGAGGCGTACTACCAACTCGATGCTGATGTGCGCCTCAAGATCCTGCGCGCCTTCGAGTCCATCGTCCCCCGAACGCTTGGAGCTTCCCCGTACATCACCCTCGACCAGCTCGCGCCACCTCTCGGCGCCGACAGGGTCGACCGGGTCTTGGAGTCGAAGAGAACGGTCTACCCATTCTGGCTCTATCCGCCACAGGGCGAGCGCGCGCACTTCGGGAAAGCACAACTCAGGAGGGTCTTCCACTGGGTCAACCAGGACCTGTCTGGCCGACTCCCCGGCCTGGGTGAGGCCGACGCTGCGATCGTTGCCGAGCCGTTTCACATTGGGCAGCCCGTCGTGCTCAGCGAGTCAGGAGGCCTGGCCGTCCTACGGATCGCCTTGGGCGCAGCGCTCATGCTGAGGGTCGGTGAGGAGACCGCGCTCGGAGAAACTCTAGACCTCCGGATTGCTTGGCTCGAGGCTGGTCTGGTGCGACTGCGACGCAAGCTCGAGCTGATCGTTGATCATGCCGACGCCTTGACGGCGCAGGATGTCGCTCAGACAGGGGGTCGCCGTGACGACGCCTAGGACCGATGAGCTCGGCCGTTGGGGCGCTCGCATCTCCCCGGCGAAGATCTCCGCCGTGGTGTGCGATGCCCTGGATGAACGCTTGCTGAGTGACTGCGCGGCGTTCTTCCACGACCTCGATCGGTTGGACGCCCGGGTGGGGCGACTTCAGAGTTTGTTTCCAGCTTCGACGCTCCATGGAATCGCGGTCAAGGCCAACCCCGCGGTGCCACTGCTGCGCCATCTCGTGGACCGCGGTTGCGGTCTCGAATGCGCGTCCATGGAAGAGGTCGAGTTGTGTCTCGCCGCGGGCTGCCCCCCCGAGAAAATCATTTTCGACTCCCCCGCGAAGTCAGGAGCCGAGATTGACCTGGCGCTGCATCGCGGGCTTTGGCTGAACGCCGACAATCCCGATGAGCTCGCTCGTGTGGCTCGCTGGGTGGAGGCCCACGGCCGACCGACAGGCGTTGTCGGCCTACGCATCAACCCCTTGGTGGGCGCAGGCTCGATCCCCACAACCAGTGTCGGTGACCGTGCCTCGAAGTTTGGCATGCCTGTTTCGCAGCGTGCCGAGATCGTGCAGCTCTTTGACCAGTACCCGTGGCTCGGAGCTCTGCACGTCCATGTGGGTAGCCAAGGCTGCGCGCTCAGCAAGTTGAGCGAGGGGGCCGCAGTTGCCGTCGCGCTCGCAGCGGAGATCGAGGCAGAGCTGGAGCGTCCGCCAAGCAGCATCGCCATCGACGTCGGCGGTGGGTTGCCCACTGCGTATCTCGAGTCGGACAACCCGCCCAGCCTCGAAGCCTACGTCGAGTCTCTGTTCGCTATCGAGGGGCTGCATACGCGCCCGCTCGCGACCGAGTTCGGCAGGGCGGTTCACGCAAACTGCGGGTTCGCCGTGAGCCGGATCGAGTACATGAAAGAGGTCGAGGGCACACAGTTCGCCGTCATCCACCTTGGCGCCGATGCGTTCATGCGACCTGTCTACCAACCACAACATTGGCCGCACGAGCTCCTCCTTCTCGACGAGCATGGCCGACCCAAGCAGGCAGAGCCGAAGACCGTGACGGTGGCTGGACCTCTGTGTTTCGGCGGGGACATCATCGCCGGTGCGTGCTCGCTCCCCTCGCCTGCGGTGGGTGACTGGCTCGTGGTGCGCGACACGGGGGCCTACACGCTCTCGCTTTGGTCGCGGCACTGCAGCCGTGCCATGCCCGCGATGCATGGGTTCTCTGGCAGTACACGATTCACGACGCTCAAGCGCCGGGAGACGGTGGCAGACCTCGTTGCTCTGTGGGGCGGCTGAGGACGTGCGGCTCGTGGAGTGAGAGAGAGGCGGGGACGACGAGAATCCGGTGGAGGGCGCATCGGAAGACGTTGAGGACGAACCGATGGCACGAACAGCTCTTTGAGTCCTGCTGGAGCTACATCGAGACCGAAGGGTTGCCGTAGACCTGTCCCGGAGAAGCTGTTCGGTGCGGACCAGGGCTGGATACGACCAGAGCCAGTCAGCTGTTCGCAGACTCGCCCGTCGGGGGCCTCCGAAGAAGCCACCGGTATCGGGGAATGCCAAGCAAGACCATCAGCCCGCCCGACAGCGTCACAACGATCGCAAGCCATGGCTGCCAGACTTGCCACGCGCTGTAGACCGCCGTGCCGAGAAGCAGGGCTTCGATGCCGATCCGGACCGGCCCGAGTGTGGGGACCCCGGTGATCTTCTTGTCGCCAGGCGTATTGAAGACGGCGGGGAGCAACAGGAGCACCAACGCGGTCGGGATCGCAGCCCACCATGCCCCGAGAAGATCAACCGCAGCCCAGGGGCCGCCGACCCAGGCCGCAACCTCAATCAGAAAGCGAAAACCCGACGACGCGTAGGTGTCGTGTGGATTGACCCCGGGACGCGGCTCACGGTCGGTTTCGGTCACAACACGGGTTCATCCCTCGTTGCTCATCATCTCATTGATCGCGATCGGGTTGCCCGAAACCCCATCGCACATGCTGTGCGCCCGCTGTTGTGGGCCGATGCGGGTGGCTCGAGCCGTCACCACGCCGCAGGACATCGCCGCCGAGCTTCACGGTGCTCGGCCACCGCGGCGTGGGCCGGTGTGCCCTCGGGGCTCGGCGCTCGCTTCGGGCCCCGCTTTTTCGCCCCACGCCTTCGCTCCGACCCCTGTCCACCTCCGCTTCTGCGCCATCACCGCCCTCCGCGGCTCGGCGGCGGGAAGCCGTGCTCCGGCGCATCAGCTTTTGTTTTCAACTTCATTTCGCTTAAACGCTCCCCATGGCACTCGACTTGCCTTTCTGCGGATGCTGCGGCTGACTCGCCTCGAGCATTCGACATAGAGTCAACGCGAATTGCGTAGATCGGCCGGTGTGATTTTTGAGTTTCTCGTGATCACGGACGCGCTGTACCGAACCACGCCCTCGAGTCGAGAGGCTCGAGGAGAAACTCTGTGAAGAAGCAATCCCTACGAAACGTGTGGAGCGAAAAACTGAAGAACCCAGCCGCAAAAGTGGCGCTCGCGGCCTCGCTGCTGGCCCTCGTGCCGCGCGCAAACGCCGAGGAAGACAACGAGGGAGAGACTTCCGATGCCGTCGTCGTCGTCATCCAAGACCTGAACACATTGGAGCTTGTGGCGGAGGCCGCGGTTGTGGCCATCCCAACCGAGGAAGAACTCGGCGAACGTGACGACGTGTCGGTCGAAGCCGCCATTGGTGAGACGAACGTCACAATGGCGGCGCTGCATGAAGCACTGTCGGCATCCCCCGAAGATATCTTGAGTGCAGCAGACCCACGACTTGCTCTGGAGTCCTTGCAATGGACCACCGCATTGGCGGAAGCGTATCTGGAGGGCGTCGCCAGCAACGGCGTGCTTCACGAAGGCCTCCAGGGCCTCGACAAGGGTCAAGGCGGCAAGGCCCCGGGTGCAGCCACCTTTGAAGAGGCATTGGGCGGCGTACTCGCATCGATCGGCGCACAGGTTGAGCGCCAGGGCACAGGCCTTTGGCTCGATACGCTCGTCGACACCGCGCCGAGCGGGACCCCGGATAGCGGCTGGGCACCCTTCGCGAGCGGAGCGTTGTTCGACGGTGGCGACGAGTACTCGGGACCGGGGGTCCTCTGCCACGGCGACTGCCCAGCGTTCATCGACTGCGAGGGCAACTCGTGCCAAGGCTCTGACAGCTCCGATGAGGTGACCACGGACGGCGGCGACGACTCCGAAACAACCATCATCTGCAGCGGAGATTGCCCTGACTTCATCTTTTGTGAAGGCAACTCGTGCACCGGTGCGGACGCGGACCCCCCGATCGAGCTCTTTCCCGACGACGCTGACGGCACCACCGGAGGGGACGACACCACCACGGGTGGAGACACCACGGGTGGAGACACCACGGGTGGAGACACGACCGGAGGGGACGACACCACCACGGGTGGAGACACCACCGGCGGAGACACCACGGGTGGAGACACGACTGGGAGTGACACTACGACCGGCGACGACACCACCGGCGGGGACGATACGGACGAGGCGAGCACGCCGTGCAATCCCGACGTCGACGGTTGCGGCAACGGAGGCGGCGAGCTGCCGGACAGCAAGCCTGGAGACGGCCTGACCCAACCGGGTGTGGACGACGGAGAAGACGGAGATTTTGTCCTCTCACCGCCCCAAGGAGGGCTTGACCCCCTGATTCTGCCCGGCCCCGAGCAGTCGTACGGACCCTACGTGATCGTTGTCCGTCCGCCGGGCTACGGCTTGACCCAACCGGGCGTAGACGACCCGCAGGAGGTTCGCGCGGCCGAGTTCGAACAGGTCGAAGCGAACCTGGATGCGACCCTCGCCGCGGCGTATGAGGTCCGCGACGCTCTCTCGGAGATCTGCGGGCGCGAAGGCTGCCACTGAGCGGCAAGGGCGAATAGAGCGGCGCACGAGACCGCGAGGAGGCGAAGGGGGTGAGTCGTGTGATTCACGGTCGTGGGGATGTGATGTACAAGTTGCCAACCGAATACGGGGAATCGAGCGACCCGGATCGGCCGAGGCTGCCGGGACTCTCGAGGCCCTGCGCGAGCCAAGCAGCCCGCGGTGAATCCCGGCGCGGTGGATCACGAGCGATTCATCGCCCCTGGGTAGGCCGGTCCAGTCTCATCGGGCGCCCTCGCCCGGCTCGCCTCGGGCCGCGTTTCGAGGTGTGGCACGCTGCAGCGGTGCCATGAAGATCACTCGCTTCGTCAGCACGCCCGAGAACATCGCGGCCGAGCTTCACGGTGCTTGGCCCCCGCCGCGTCGGCCTGCGCCCGGCCCAGACGCGACTTCACGGTTCCGACCGGGATCTTCGTCTCCCGACGCGGTTCGTCGGACGGATACCGACGTTGGTGCTCGAGTAGGCTCAGCTTCGTCGTGCGGGACAAATCGTGGCATGTCCTACTCGATGCACGCCTTCACGAGCGTGTTGCTTTCCGTCAGCATGATCACTCCGTCGCTTTGTCCGACCGCAAGGTCGATGATCGCGGGGGCTCCCGGTTCTCGCGGCAAGTGGAACGAAATACTTCCGTCGGGGTCGACGTGGATCAGCTGAGGCGCGTTGTCCTCGGGGTCCTGCCCCCAACGTGCGAAAACGCCACCATTGGAATCCACGCCGGCCGAAAGCCCCCTCGCTAGGTTGGCGTCGATCGGCGTGTAGGACTCCAAGACCCCGTCAACGGAGCTGACGGCGACGCCCGCTCTGGTGACCCAACCTTCTCCGGGGTCATCGACGAGCCCGTGGAAGAACGATACGAATGCGTCATCGCCCAGTGGAGCGAGGCCCCACGGGACGAAGTCGATGGGGTCCGGAATAATATCCTCCGCGGACATGCTCCCCACTGCGCTCCAGTTGGTGAGAACTGAGACGGAAATCCGCCCCCACGCCTCGGGCGCGACTGCCCCGGCACCACGCGCGAGCTCGACCCAGAGGTCGTCGGACTCTCGGGCGAAAGCGACCGGAGTGTAGGCCGGGGACTGGAAGACCTCAGCCCAGGCGACACTGCCGTCTGCTCCTGCCAGCTGAGTCCGCACCTTCGGATAGACGGAGGTGCCGAAGTTGATCAGCTGCGCAGAAGCGTAGATGTTGCCCGACTCGTCCGTGGTGATGTTTTCGATTCCCCTGACCGAATAGCCGGTTTGAAATGGGCCCCCCAACGTCGGCAAGTAGTCTTCGTCGACGAGATGCAGCCACGGTACCAACGGAGTCTCTGAGTCGAGACGCAAGACGATGTCGGCTTGATTCGAGACCCCGGCGGAGTGGTTGACCAAGACCCCAATCCCACAATTGGGCAGAGGTTTCATGTCCTCCACAGCCTCATTGAGATCGGGAAGACCGTGCCCGACCGTGTCGAGGACATGGGTCCACTCGAGGACTCCACCCGCACCGTAAGCCGCAAACCAAGCATCCTCGTTCATCGCCCCGCCAACCACGATGCGCCCATTGGCGAGCGCGATGATCGACCTTGGCGACGCGAGGGGATCGAGCGAGACCTCCCATGGGATGCACGCTTCCAAAGGGGCGTCTTCGTCGGGCGCGCAATCGGAAGGGCTCTCGCCTGTGCCGCCGGTCGAAGCATCCCCGGTCGTCGAAGCATCCCCGGTCGTCGAAGCATCCCCGGTCGTCGAAGCACCCTCGGTCGTCGAAGCATCCCCGGTCGTCGAAGCATCCCCGGTCGTCGAAGCACCCTCGGTCGTCGAAGATCCCGACGATGTCGTTTCGCCCCCGGTCGTCGATAGCTCCGACGATGTCGTGTCATTGCCAGAGGTTGAAGATGTCGGGTTCGGCGCATCGGGCTCGGTGCTGGGCGTGCCGCTGACGGAGCTGCTCGACGAGCCAAGCCCCGAGCTTCCCGTCGTTCCGGCGGATTCAGCCGGTAGATCAGCCTCGCATCCGGACGGCACGACCACGGCGATGACACACAGTTGGCGCCAAGTTCGAAGTCCCATGCCTTGAGTGCGCGTCGGAACCAGAATCCGTGGATAAGACGCATGACAAAGATACCCTCGGCCAACGGCACATCGAGGGTCGCTTTCGCGATTCCGCATTCCTGGCGTACGCAGGCCTCAACTTCCGCGAGATCGCTGTCTACGACGAGGGGGTCCCCCTCGGGGTCGACGGGGAGGGGATTCTTCTGACGGTGCCGCGACGGGTGGCAGCAGCATCCGATACCGGTCGCGAGACCGGTATCGGATTCCGGGGCATCGACGCCACGACGCCGCGCAGCAAAGTGCCGTACGGCGCGTTCATGCCAAGCGATACGGCGCTTCGCACCGGGCTCGTCTCGGCGTGCGTGCAGTTTGGGCCTTCGGGGCTCGCTCGGTTCCGGCCCACTTTTTCGCCCCCACGCCTTCGCTCCGACCCCTGTCCACGCCCGGCCGCTCCGCTCCTGCGCCATCACCGCCCTCTGCGGTTCAGAGGCTCGGCGGCGGCAAGCCGTGCTCCTGCGCATCGGCTTTTCTCCACTTCATTTCGCTTGAACGCTGATGCCGCACGCGTTCGACGTGAATGTTGCCTAGGCACCGCCGTCCGACCCCTCGTGCTTGCGAGCCCTCCGAGACGACTTCTACCGGCGTTTGTCACGATTCTAGCCACCCTCTCGTCGGCGTGTTCACAGCCGAACGAGGAGTCCGAAGAGACCGGGACCACCTCGGGGAGCACGACGGACTTCGAGTCGTCCTCCACGGGGTTCGAACCGGGGAGCGACGAGTCGACGTCGGCTGGTGCGGACGAGTCCTCCACGGGCGAGCCGGCGACCGTGTGTGGGGACGGAGAGATCGACGGGCACGAGGCCTGCGACGACGGCATCAACGACGGCGCCTATGGTGGGTGCCAGCCTGGATGTGGTGCGCTCGGCCCGACCTGTGGCGACGGCAACGTCGACGAGGGAGAGGGCTGCGATGATGGCAACGTCGACGATGGCGACGGATGCAGCACGACGTGCGTTGCGTCGGGGACCGCTCTGTGGTCGGTCTCGGTCCCGGGCTGGGAAACACTGGACATGGTGAACCTGGCCGAAGGCGGGGTTCGGGTTGCGCTGTCGAATCGCGACCTCGACGTGGATGAGTTGAGCCTCAGAACGCTGAGTCTCGAGGGTGAGCTCGTGGACGAGTTCGTGTTCGACGACATCTGGACCGGGGCGCCGGCCGACCTACACACGTCCGGGCGGTTGTTGGTGCAGCGAGGATTGGAGCTCAGGTCCTATGAGCAAGACACCCCGCTTTGGACCCTCGAACTCCCGTTTTCCGATCCGATCACGACAGTGCGGCACTCCATCGCGTCCGGAGACGGCGGCGCATTCTGGGGACTCCGAGACTACGCAGGAGGCTCCTCCGTACAGGGGTTCGACGCGAACGGGGATTCACTCTGGCAGGCCGAGTTTCCCGAACGCCTGCTGGACATGGAGCTCGCAGCCAACGGCTCGGCACTGACGCTAACCTCGGCATCGTCTAGGAACGGAATGACGGTGACGTCCTACCTCCCCGATGGAGATATCGAGTTCAGCGCAGATCTCCCAGCGCTGATCCACACGGGAAGGCTGCGGGCCTCTTCATCTGGGCTTGGGATCTGCTGGAGACGAGAAGACGGCGACACCTACGGCGCGGCCAGCCTATCGGGTGAGGCAGCCCTCGAGTGGTCGGACTCGTTCGGCGAACCGGAGCCGCTGGAGACGTCTTGCCTCGACGTCGCCGTCCTCGAGGGAGGCGACTTGGTCGTGCTGGAACTCGTGCGGAACAAGAGCACGTTCGAGCGCCAGTTCATCCTTCGGCGGATCGCGGAAGGTGAGTCCGTTTGGGCGGCTGACCTGGACGTCCCGTCGAACTCGACCAACGGACGAGTGCTCGAGGGTCCGGAGGATAAGCTTCTCATCGCGTTGAGCGGGCCCTCCGAAACCGTGATCCAGCGGTTGGAACCGTAGGTAGGTCGATTGTGGTCGGCGAGTGCAACGGCCCGCAGCGCGATCCGTGAGTATTGCCCGTCCTCGATGGGAGGCACCACGTTCAACAACCAGTGTGGCCGCGGTTGTGTTTGGAGCGACGACGGGGGGATGCAGTAGGGGGGCTGCATCCTCGGTCGTCTGGGACCCGGGCCGCCGTGGATAACGCTGCTGGCCCGCGTCTTCCGCATCGACATCTCCGTGTGCGTCCGCTGTCCTGGGCCGATGCGTGGGACTCGAGCCGTCACCACGCCGCAGGACATCGCCGCCGAGCTTCACGGTGCTCGGCGACCGCGGCGTGGGCCGGTGTGCGGACAACTCCAGCTGTTCTCGGCCAGGCGCTGAGTGCTTCGGGCATAGGAAGGACGGGGCTTCGCACCGGGGTCGTCTCGGCCTGCGTGCAGTTTGGGCCCTCGGGGCTCGGCGCTCGCTTCGGGCCCAGTTTTTCGCAGCCACGCCTTCGCTCCGACCCCTGTCCACGCTCGGCCGCTCCGCTCCTGCGCCGTCACCCCCCTTCGGCGGCGGGAAGCCGTACTCCTGTGCATCGGCTTTTCTCCACTGAAGATATCGACCACGGCATTTCCGTAGCAGTTGCTGGAATGACGTCGTACACCGCACTGTGGGGCGCACGCCGTCCCGACGCCAACGCGATCAGGGAAATACACGCTGTGCGTGTCACAAGCTCCGGGCGCGCGCGTCAACCCGGCATGTACACCCGTGCCTCAGTCCGGCTCTCCTGTTTCCTTGCTCTCAGCGCTCTGGTCGCGGTTCCCAGCGGGGTTGAAGCTGCCCCATCTGTCCGCAGTCGACGAGCCAAACGCGGCCCCCGAAAGGTCCCACGCCACGCGAAGAAGCTGATCAACGGCAAGGTTCACGTCGACCCGCACACCGGCTTCGAGTTCGACGAGTGGATGCGCAAGTTCGAATTCTCGGAGACGCCGCCCGAAATCGAGGGGAAGTGGTTCGACAACGCGTACGCGGTATCCGCTGCCGAGTGGACGTTGCTCAGGAAGGGGGAGAAACATCCCATCGCGAGCGGAACGCTCTCACCGCTGACCAAGAAGGACGGCACCAAGCGCTTCAGCGTGCCGCTGCGCGACTTCCTACCGGCGTGGAACAACAGCAGCACCGAGCAGACCTACACGCTCCAAGTCCACTCGTACTCGGGCGAGAACGCATCCTCGAGCCACGTCTCGCGGGTTGCAACGCTGGTCCACCGGCCCAAGTCTGCGGGGAACGGTCTTGCGTCAGAAAACCCCTTTACCTGCTCGGCCGCCAAACACGGGTACGAACGTGTCGTGATGCTGCGTGTCCCGAAGGTACACGTATACGCCAGCACCAACACGAAGTACGAAGGAGCGGACGAGTTGTGGTTCCACGTCCTATTGAGCGGGGCACGTGGCGGAACCCAGCCCGTCGATGTGCCCGGTGGCGGAAAGTACTATAGCGTCGTTGCGCCCAACACCTACGGTCCGTTCGACTGGAAGAACGACGACGGGGTCTCCCAGAACCCTCCCATTCTCTGGGCCGGACGCCTGCGCCACGGCCAGTCGATGACGCTCGGCGTCCTCGCGATGGAGAACGACATGGAGGAACTCAAGAAGATTAAGAACGGCGTTATCATTGCGATGGACGCAATCGCGGCGATCGGGGCAGCCACGGCGACCCCTGTCGGTGCGGCGGTGGCAGCTGTCGCCGAAGGCGTGGCCACGGTCAACCGTGTCTACGTCCCCGATATCGAGAACGAGGATCTGCTTGGTGGGTTTGGCGTAAGATTCACCAACCGGTGCGGCCGTATTCAGATGACCTGGGTCACCAATGAAAACAAGGAGGACGGGCTGTCGGTCAGCAAGTTCGCCGACTCCTCGACCCTCAAAGACATTCCCCAGTCCGCGATGAACGTCATGTTCGCGAGCGACCCGAACACTCTAGACGGCTTCTCTCCGGGAGGCTGGGCTTATGGGGACTGGACGTATGTCGGTGAGAAACACGAGATGTACTGGGCCACGATGGGGACCAGCGCCTCGGCATACTCGTTCCTGCTCGAAGCGTCGACCGCCGTACCGCCCCGTCGTGGCGGTTGAGGGGGGGGGAAGAGGCAGAACCTGTCTGGAAGACGTGTTTCGTGCAACGAACGCGAGCCGTGGTCGACAGCTGTTGGGCAATGTCGATGCCTCGAAACCTCTATCCTGACACCACGCTGTACGTCACCGTTCGCGCGGTTCACCGGAGCTACCGGTTGGTCCCAAAAAAACGTGTCAACGAGGTCATCCGGTTTGCCTTCGCGGTCGTGTCCTCGAGGTACAGGGAGGAGTGGGGCATGGAGTTCTACGAGTTCGAGTTCCTCTCGACTCACTACCACATCGTGCTCTACGACCGGTTCGGACGAGTCTGCAAATTCCTTCAGGATTTCAACGCCCTCGTCGCGCGTGCGCTGAACTCGATCCGCGGCGAGAGCGGGAAGTTCTTCGCTGATGGTCCCGGGATCCAGACCGTGCTCGGCGACGAGAAGGTCCTCGAGCACTGCATCTACACCCTCGCCAACGCGGTGGCGGCCGGTGTCGTCCACAAGACTGCCCACTGGAAGGGCTTCAACTCGCTGCGTATGCCGTACGGCAAGGAGTACATCATCGCGAAGCCGCGCATCGGGATCTGGTCGAAGAAACAACGGCACAAACACCGCCGGAGTTCGCAGCGTTCTGGTCGGGCCGCCTTTGCCGACCGCTCGACGGTGCCTGAGACGGCTGTGCTCATGCTCGACCGGCCGAGGATCCTACCTGAGCTGAGCGATGAGGAGCTCCGCGCGAAGATTCGCGAGAGGTTGGCGGTGCGCGAGGCCAAGATTCGAGTCGAGCGCGGAGGGAAGCCGGTGCTCGGAATGAAGGCCGCCCGGAGCATCCCTTGGTCGACTGTCCCGGTGAAGGAAGAGGAGCTGTTTGGCCGACAGCCGACGTTTTCGACACAGACTCCAGAGCAGCGAAGCGGGATGAAGCGGCTACGGCGGCGGTTCTTGCGGGACTACAGGCTTGCGCTCGCCCGTTGGAACGCGGGGGTGCGTGATGTGGTGTTTCCGGCGGGCACGGTTCGGATGCGGCTGTGCCACAAGGTGAAGACCGAGCCGATCCCATTGGACCTACTCCTGGCCGCGTAGGTCAGGGGAGAAGCTTGAATCCGCAGAAGGCGAGCCTCGGCTCGTCCGTTCGCGTTGGTTCAGGAGGGCCGGGAACGCTTCTGCTACGGCCCCCAGGTACAGGGTCTACGTCCGCGACGGACAGGTGCGGACGACGTGTCACGACGTTTGGTCCGTGGCAGAGACGGACCCGGCACGCGTGGCTAGAAAGCTTTCTACAAGACTTCCAGACTGGTTTCCTCTCTTAGTACCCAAACGCGTTCATCGCGTCGTCGTTGGCCTCGAGCGAGATGCTACGACTCGCCTTCGCCCGTGCGGCGGGCTTCTTCTTCCTCGCTTTCTTGATGCCACTGCGCTGTTTGGCGATCTTGTCCGCCGAGCGTCGGGTCCGTTCCTTCTCGCCCTTGGACTTGGCTTGGCGATGCTGCACCCGCAGGGTTTCTTCGGCGCGTGCGAGTTGGACCTCCGCGGCATCGAGGTCGCCACTGTTGAGATCCGCCGAGGCCTGCTGCGCCCACGTCGACGCGTCACGCACGGCGACCAAGGTCTGCAGGCCACTGTGGGCGTGCTCGGCAACGAGGCCCGGGTCGTCCGTCACGGTTGCGCGCAGGACCGTCTCCTGCACTCGCTTCACGCCCCCATCGGCGGGATCGCGGTAGTGCAGTCGCACCGACGCAAGGACCATCGGGCCCTCGGTCCCATCCCCGTGGACGCGGGCGCGCACGAGAAGCTCGCGCGTCTGGCCACCGAACATGGTGCCGAGCGGGACGCGGATCCCCTCGCTCGATCGCGCGCTTCGAGCGACGGCTGTGCCCGTGATCTCGACTCCTGGTGCGGCGACCAGCTCGACCTCGACACCCGCGGCGGCCGTGGACTCCAGCAATGCGATCTCATCTTCGATGATCCCCGGTAGCTGCGCGCTCTTCTCGACGTGATACAGGCGGCCGTTCGAGCGCTGGGCGAGCTCGTTGAGGGTGAGTTCGTCGTAGTCCAGCCCAACCCCGAGCGCCGTGACCTGGACAGATCTTCGCAGACCCACCTCGGCGATCCGACCAAGCTCCTGCGGCGAAATGGGGCCGACGGTTGCCTTGCCGTCCGAGACCACGACAAGACGCCGGACGAGGTGCGTGTCGGGCGTGTCCCACAGCTGCGACTCGGCGAGTTTGAGGCCATCATGCATCGCGGTTCCGCCATCGGCGCTCAACTCCTCGATGATGTTGTGAAGGCTGCGGCGGCGTTGGGCGTCGAGGGCCGTGGGTGGCATCAGCACTCGCCCCTCGCCGGAGAAGGTGACCAGCGACACGATGTCTCCGTCCTCCAACTCGTCGATCAGACGCCCAGCGGCTTCGCGCGCGTGCTTGATGTTGTCGCCCCGCATCGAGCCAGACGTGTCGATGGCAAGCGTGAGCGCGGTGGGCACGTGGCCACCGAACGCCTGCGGGATGTCGACCCACACGCCGAACGTCTGGTCCGTCTGGCCGATCAGCATGTAGTCGCTCGCCGTGGCAGCGCTGAGCCAAGGGCGGTTGGGGTCCTGGGCCTGATCGGGTGCGACCGCGGTGGGCGCCTCGTTCGTCGCCACCGCCAACGGCTGGGCCCTCAGGGTCTGGGGCACGTCAGGGGGGGTAGTCGCAGTGTTCGTGGCTTTCGAGCAGCCAACAGACGTTAGACACAACAGGGCGATCGCGATTCCGAATCGGGGCATGAGACTCCGGTGGGCGCGGCAAAACGCGGCCAGCCGTGGCAGTACACGCACCACTCTTGGCGTGGGTCTGACCCGCCCCAAGATTCGGCACAAAAAGTGACAGGCTAGCTCGCCGGAGCGGCCGGGCTTTCCGTCCGGATTCGATGGCGCCGCACGTAGGTGGTGGGCAACGCCACCGACCGCACGCGGTTTCCAGAGCTTCACCCCGGTAGGTGCTCCCGTTGTCGAGGTACAGCCGCTGGGGCGCACGGTAGAGGTGGACCGCTTCGAGCATTAGGTTCAACATCGACCCCCGCGTTCGTTGTCGAAGACGCGCAGCGCTAAGGGGCGTACCCAATGGCCATCGTGAATCGAGAGCCGCAGCCGAAAGGAGTTCGGTGGCAAAGGCCCGGGGGCTGGCTGGCCGCCCTCGTGGTCGGTGTGGTGTTCGTGGTCTGCGTCGGGGTGTGGCTGTATTCGAGAACGGGACGGCAACAGGAATCACCGGCCGTCGAAGTCGCTGTGCCCGACCCCGTAGTGCGCAAACCGAGAAAGAAGCAGCGCGCCCGCGGAGCGTCGGAGCGCGGACCTTCGGTGCCGCAGGAGCACCGGGGACAGCGGGCAGAGGTCAGTCGGGAAGAGGCGCACGACGGTGGTGACGAGACGGGAGACGAGGTCGAGTTGCTGCAGTCGCAGCTGAGGCTGCTGGAACTTCCGTGGGAGAAGGTTCTCGAGGCGGTCGAAGAAGACATGACGATGCTTGTCGGCCTGTGTGTCGAGCAGAGCGAGTCATCCGAGCCTGTCCCCGAAGGCGTCGCCTTGGACTTCATCGTCGAACCGAAAGGAAACGAGGCCAAGATCACCGAGGTTCGGTACCGCGAGGAGAGCCATTCGAGGTCGGTCGAACTCTTGGACTGTATTGAGGGCCTGGCACAGATCGGTCCGGTGCCGCGGGAGGTGGCGGACCGTTTCGAGGATGGCGTCTTCACTCTTCGGCTGGGCAGGAATCGTCCGCCCGATGTGGCGAAGTGACGGAGCCCCAGGCGGCAGCGTCAGACTGCCGGCCACCAACGTGGCACCGCCCCCCCTTCCTGGCCGAGTTCGCATCCCTCCGCGAAGCGCAGTGACTGGCTTGCACTCGAGGTCCGAGGACACGTTCGGCTGGGGACGAGCGCACGGATGGGCCGATCCTGTCGGTCGCGGGGATGATCCAGGCGCCAAGTCGATTCGCGTCAGGCTCCGAGACTGGTCCAGAGCGCTTCGAAGAACGCGTCGCCGCGGACGACGGTCCCGAAGTGGACGACGAGTTCGGCGAACAGAAGGGTCACGCAGGCGAAGAGTCGCGCGCCGCCGGCCCACCCCTGCCCTGCTCGTACGTAGGAGAAGACGCGGCCGATCTCGCCCAGCGCGAGCAGCCCGCTCAGCCCAATGAGCCCAGACATGGGTGCGAGGCGGAGCGGTAGACCGACAGCGAGAGCCGCGAGGAACGTCGCGGCCATGACTAGCCCCGGGGCGACGAGAAGGTCGACGACCTCCAGCTCTGTGGCTGGCTTGAGCAGCGCACGGGTGACGAGGCCTGCGAAGAGCATGCCGGTCGCGATGCCGGCCCCGATTACCGAGCACGGGCCCGCTACGTCCCACGCGGCGTCGACCACGGGCGCGACCGCGAGCGCCTCGATGGTGACGAAGCCGAGCAGCGCCGCGGCCATGCGGAGCGCGGGGGCGTCGGTCGGCGCCCAGCTGTCGATCGTGGCCCAGCCCACGGCCGAGAGGGCCAGGAAGAGCGGCCATACCAGGTACGCCCGGTGGAGGGCCTCGATGCCCACGACCGCTGCGACGAGCAGGCCGAAGACCGCTACCGCGACGACGCAGACCATCAGTGAAGCGTCGAAGGGGTCGAGTCGACGCGGTCGGAAGTCCATGCGTGGGCGGAACCACGGCCGGTCGCGGTCTGTTCCGGGCGGAGGAGCCCGGCGAGGAGAACCGGACGCAGGATCGTCTTGGTGGAGGTGCCGCGGGTGGCTGGCGTGCCAGTACGACGTGGACACGCGCTCGAGGTCCGTCGCTGATGCCCCTCGAAGGCGCTGGTTCGGGTGAAAGACAGCCATTCCTTCACCGCCCTCCGTTCGAGCCGAGGAGTTGCTCATAGAATCCTCGAGGGTCCATCAGGGGAGGCAGCGTCGACACGGAGCCATCGCCGACTTCGAGCACCACCCATTGTCCCGACGTCAACCGCGTACTCCTCTTCGCGAAGCATCCAGCTACGAAGTAGGGTTTCGCCTGCGCCGACCGAGGCGGTCTCGAGGACTGAGTCGAGTTGTCCATCCTCGACCGCCTCCATCTCGGTCCAAAGCGATTCCACGCCCATCGCATCGAGCACATCCGCTTCGAGCTCGAACCCATCCTCTTGTTTTTGCCGACACCTCGGACGACAGAAGACGACGTGCATGACGGAGCAAGCTGCTGGACTTCAAAGGCTTTTCAAGACTAGAAATCGTCGCGCGGCCCGACCTGTGCGTACGCGTCCAGAGAGGCTACAATGGCTGCGTGAGCGACGACTCCAACGGACGCAGGCAGCGCGCGCAGGATCGCGCTTCCTACGTGGGTCGAATCGGCGGTATGGAGCTGCTGCGAGGGCCGCAGATCGTTGCGTGGACACCCTCGCAGAGGGTTGCCCAGGTACGTATCGCGACGATGATCGGCTGGGAGCTGTCGGGCAAACCGATGCCGTCCTACCGACGTCGCGACGCTCCGGGAAGGGTCGTCCGCGCGGCGACACGATAGACTCGGGTCTGCGCGATGGTAGCGGAGCCAGAGCTATTCGACGACTTTCGGGACATGCTCTTGGAGCTCGCGGCCGCCGGATGTCTCGGGCTACCTCCGCGACGAATCGACATCCTCACCGCCATAGACGGCGTGTCGTTCGACGAGGCCAGCGAGGGCACGGCTACCGTTTCAAGTGGCTCGCTCGAGTTTCCGGTGAGCGGGTGGCGGGGCCTTGATTGCCAATAGGCGCGCGCGCGGGCGGCACAAGGACCTCGGCGACGTCGAAACTCTCGGCGACGAGTAGGCACGGGAGCAGGCGTCACTGCGGATGCTAAGCAGGTGCGGACGAAACGATGGGCTTCGTCCCGGGCTTTACGCTGAGTGTGTTGGCCCGGGTCGGGCTCGGCTCGGGTTCGGTGACTCCAAGTGGCGAAACGTCAACGAAGCCGGGCCTGGCTGGCTACGGCTCGAGGTCGAACGAGCGCCCACACTGCTGGCAAATCAGCGAACCGTCGTCGAGCTTGCGATAGGACTCGCTGAGTCTCGCGCAGTGGGGACACACGAGGGGCGGCTGGAACGGTACGAACACGACTTCCGGCGCCTTCCAGGGCGGAAGTGGCTGCGGAACCTGCCACGGCCCGTCTTCCAACACGGGTCCCGCAGGGGGTGGGATTCGGCCGGATGATCCAGGCGACGCGGTCCACGTCGTCCCCGGCGAGCATCGCAAGCTGCGCTCGGCTGGGAGCGAGGTGTCCCACGGTGGGCGTCGAGATTTCGGAGACCCCCATCCGTGACATGAGGTCCAAGACGAGACCCGGGGCAAGGTCGAGGAAAAACGAGTGCGCGCGCTTGCGATTCTCGTTGACCCATCGCATCTCGAACGCCTCTCGGTTGATCCAAAGGTTGGAGCCTTCGAACGAGTCCACGCTGCGGACCACCTTGCGTACGGCGCGGTCGGATGTGGAGTAGGGCTCGCCCGCAAGGACAGCCTTGGCCCGTTCGAAGTGCTCGGCGGATGTGCGGTTGGCTATGGTCATGGGAGCGTCGCCGGACGTGGGTTGCCCAAATCGCGGTCCTCGAGCGACTGAACCCGTTTGGCACTCGTGGCAGTCCTAAGCGCGTCTACCACGGCTTCGAGAGTGGGGTGCAGAGCTTGCCGGCCGCGTTGTTTGGTTCGAGGACCTTGGCGCGAACCACATCGCGGGCGCCATCGTTCAGATTGTAGGCGAGCTTCCCTTTGAAGCTCGCCGTCGGATGAGACCACGCCGAACGCTGCTCGAGTGCTGCCTTGCTCCGGACTCAGGAGCGGTCGCTCGGGCGCGTACGAGCCCGTGCCTGCCGCGCGGGGTGGATCGCACAGGTGGACGCCAGCGACGCGCAGACAAGTCACGCTAGGCTGTACGTATGCGATGGAGTGTGGCACTGGTCGCGATCCTTGTCGCAGCATGCGCCGAGGATGCCCTCCCGGGTCTGGACACAGACCCATCGTCGTGTACCGGGCTCCCACCCGCCACCTCGTCTCTCCTCGACGAACTCGTCGGACACGACTGGGAAGGGAACGACTGCGACCTGTTCGGCCCATGCAATCTACTTCGGTTCCAGCCGGACGGAGTCTTCGAGCATGGGGCCGACGTGCGCGGCCGCTGGTATGCGACCGGCGATCGGAGCCATGGACTGCTGTTCACCGACTCCGGGTCGACGTACGCGCTTTCCTTCGATGCCGGTCTACTCACGCTAGGTGGAACCCAGTACGGGTATGGGTCGGCGACGGGGGCAACTGCCAACTCCACACCGCCACCGTTGAGTGCTCCGCCCCTGCTGTGCACGCTCACGGAGACGTCGTGGAAGAAGAGCAGTCCTTTCGATGACTTCCGCCGCCCGGAGAACCTACGCTTCGACGCCGATGGAGCGTTCGAGGCTGCTTATCGCAGCGGCTGCACCCATCTGGGGTCCTACAGCATCCGCGAAAACACCTCGGTTCGTCTGACCTCGGAGCTGAATGATTGCGGCCTGGCTGAGGGCGGATCGTTCTCGGCGTCGCTCGTTGACTTTCAGGCGGTCCCGTTATTCGTCGATGGGACACTGATGCTCGGCGAAGCGACCTACCAACCCGATGATGGTGTCCACCGCGACGACACTCTCATCTTCGACGGGCCCCTCGGTTTGAGAACCGTCGTCTCCACGCGCGACTTTGAAGCTCCGGGTCCGCTTGAAATCACCGTTGAAATCCACAACCTCGCAGAGGAAGTCACCAGGGGGGTGCGATTCGAAGTCGCGCAAAGGTTACCCGGCGGGGGCGTGTCCTCGTTGGTGAGTCGTGTCGACGCCGGGGCGCTCCCCGGCAACGGGTCGAGGACGTTTCAAGCCACGATGGAGATGCCGGTCGGCAGCGTCGTCGAACTCGAGTTTATGAGCGCTCCACTGGCGTTTGAAGGTTGGGCCCCATACCGAGTCCGATACGAGCCCTGAGCCGCACCCCAGGTCGCTTCTGGGTGCTCGACCGACACGTAGACGAAGAAGAGTCTGGAGCAGCGCAAATCCGGCCAGAGGACCCGTCGTCGACCCCAGGAGCGCGACGGATGACGACGGCGTGACACTGCGCTGAGATTTTAGTTCGGTGCGGTTCGCACTAACTTGCTGACTCTGGAGTGCCCCATGGTGAACGCCGGCGCTACAGCCGTAAGGAACCTGGTCCCCGGCGGCACACTGTGTGCAACCTGGGACCAACTCCAGGATCTAGCCAGGGAGATCGACAAGATGTACGTCGGCGCGGACCACCCTACGTGGACTTCGTTCTAGAAACAGGCGCCGCGAGACATCCCGTACATGACCTCGTTCGGCGCTACAACGCTGAAAACGGTCCGCACGATTCCTTGCCACAACTACGGCGTGATCCTGCCGAGCGAATTCTGCCAGGTCGACCACCACAAGCCACAAGCCACAAGCGGATGGCGACGAGCGTCACATCCTCAAGGTCCTTCGCGCTCCGGGAGCTACCACATTCGGGCCGATGGGAGCCAGAACAACCGCCTCCAAGGCCAACGCGATATGAATCTGGACAAATATCTCACTGCACCATTTAATCAGTCTGGGGTCCTCAGGAAGGCTGTTGAGACTGATCCTAGCCTGAAAGGTACTCACGCTTCGAAAGGGATATGTCAGGAGCTGTGCTGGAAGTGGCTCAAGCGACTAAGTACCCAGGCTGTGCGGTATGATAGTCCCGAGGCGAGGATGGATTCGCTTGCGTTGGAACGCACTGTTGGCAAAGCAATGGATCGCCATAATGGCGCCGATTTAATGACCTTTACTCACAAGCAGTACAAGCTGGAGGGGGTGGATTGTTACTTGTCGTATCGGCGTGATGTCCAGTCGAAGTGGCGGGTGAAGGGAGGTGGTTTGTATTTTGCTTTTACCTGTCCTCGCTATGGCAATGGGAAACATGCTGTTGCGGCATATCTGTTCAGGGTTGAGGGGCAGAGGCAGACGCGGTCTTCCGTGTTGGTATTTGAGCCCAATAGAGGGGAATTCAAGATGGAGGCAGGAATGTTCCCCATTTGGTTGAGGGAGACACTGAGGAGCTATGGTGGAACTGAGGAGGATGTTCGGGAGATAAGGTTTCTGGACGCTTAGGGAAATGTGGGAAATGGTTCGACGTGAACTCGCGCCTCTGACCCTTGGCCGAGGCCGTGACGCCGGACTGCTAAGGCGAGGAGGGCAGAATCTGCCTGGAAGACGTGCTTCGTGCAACGAATGGGGGCCGCGGTCGACATTTGTTGGGCACTGTCGATGCCCCGAGACCTCTATCCTGACACCACGCTGTCCCTCACCGTTCGCGCGGTTCACTGCAGCTACCGGCTGGTCCCCAAAAAATGTGTCAACGAGGTCGTCCGGTTTGCCTTCCCGGTTGTGTCCTCAAGGTACAGGGAAGAGTGGGGCATGGAGTTCTACGACCGGTTCTGGCGAGTCTGCAAGTTCCTTCAGGATTCCAATGCCCTCGTCGCGCGTGCGCTGAACTCGATTCACGGCGAGAGCGGGAAGTACATCATCGCGAAGCCGCGCATCGGGATCTGGTCGAAGAAGCAGCGGCACAAACACCGCCGGAGTTCGCAGCGTTCTGGCCGGGCTGCCTTCGCCGACCGCTCGACGGTGCCTGAGACGGCTGTGCTGATGCTCGACCGGCCGAGGATCCTTCCTGAGCTGTCCGATGAGGAACTCCGCACGAAGATTTCCGAGGGGCGGAGGGGGCGCAAGGCAAAGATTCGAGTCGAGCGCGGAGGGAAGCCGGTGCTCGGGATGAAGGTCGCCCGGAGCATCCCTCGGTCGACTGTCCCGGTGAAGGGGGAGAAGCTGTTTGGCCGGCAGCCGACGTCTTCGACGCAGACTCGGGAGCAGCGAAGCAGGATGAGGCGGCTGCGGCGGCGGTTCTTGCAGGACTACAGGCTTGCGCTCGCCCGCTGGAACGCGGGGCTGCGTGACGTGGTGTTTCCGGCGGCACGGCTCGGATGCGGCGGTGCCACAAGGTGATGACCGAGCCGGTCCCCTTCGACTTACTCCCGGCCGCGTAGGTCAGGGAGAAACTTGCCCCTCTCCCCGCGACCAAGGGCTACGATGTGGACCGCCAGGAGGGCCGATGACCAAACTCGAGATTGATTTCTTCGAGCGGAAGACGCCGTGGACTCTGGTCGTCGACGAAGACCGCGCGAAGTTCTTTCGGCATGGCAGAAAGACGACAGAGTTCTCTGTGCCGGCTGCGGACCTCCTGCGATACGCAACGCCGCTCCCCGGCGACCAACTGCTCAAGGCCCAGGTGGGTGGCAAGATGCGGGTCTTCAGG
The DNA here is from genome assembly GCA_050633305.1 of Nannocystales bacterium. Taxonomy (GTDB): domain Bacteria; phylum Myxococcota_A; class Polyangia; order Nannocystales; family Nannocystaceae; genus CAJXVA01. Next base: position 91,592 of record JBOEGF010000020.1, on the reverse strand, counting down.
GTGGGTGAGGGGCCCTGGGAGAGTCTTCATGAGTTCTTCCTAGGCTATGGCGATGTGCTGGTTTCACAGCAGCTCAAGCTACGCGCCAAGATTGCCGCGGTCTTGGCTCCGTGGGCCATCGGGGAGGTCGTTTTCTCATGGCAGTCGTTCGCCGTACCGGTCGCACTCTTGCTGGGCTTACAGTGGGTTGCTGCTCATTTCGTCCGCCGCGCCTCCGTGTTGGTCGCGGCGAGCACGTTCCTGCTTCTGGCGGCCTTCACCGACAGCTTGATCAAGTGGAGCTGGGGTTGGGTCTGGATTCAGTGGCTCCTGCCGGTGGCGATGGTCGCCATCGCCCGTGGCCACTGGAAAACCTATCGCTGGTTGACCCGCTCCACCTCGCAAAGCGGATTGGAACTGGGGGGCGCGGTGTGCGTAGGGCTTCTCGCCTGGGCGGCGGTGACGGCGTGGGGGTATTTCTTCGGCGGCTGGGACGTGTGGGTTTGGCTGTTCGCGCCAGAATGGGTGCCCAAGGCCGACCTCGATTTTGCCCGCTGATGTGGCCGGGCCGAGCACTCGATGTGAAACGAAAAGACCGTCCTTGCGCGATCGTTTGCGATCCAGAGGACACGACCACCACGGACCGTCCAATGCGGCTTCGCCGACTCGCCATCGCCTCATTCCTGCTTAGTGCGCCCTGTCTTGCCTGCGACGACGCTCAGACATGCACCCTGGCGGACTGCAGCAACGGTGGCGCGATCACCGTCGAAACAGCTGACGACAGCCCTCTCCCCGAGGCGATGATCGAGATAACCCTCGAACTGGGAGTCGATACGTGGTCGATCACGTGCAGTCCCGGCGAGGACGGGTGCGAGCGTGAGGGCCCGCAGGAGACCCCGCTGGACGTCGTCGTCTGGCGCGGCACCCCGGGAGTGGCCACGGGGGGGACCGTCGAGTTCTCGTCGGGTGGGCGGGGTGACCTTCCCGCGACCTACGCCCTGCGGGTGAACTTGGGCGGAGACCAAGTGCTGGAAGAGGCGGGAACATTCGAGTACGAGACCTCGGCACCCAATGGGCCAGACTGTGGGCCCATTTGCGACCACGCGGGCATTCTTTCGAGCTCCCCGCATGGACCGAGTGATGTGTAAAGGGGCTGATCGTGAACGACGAATCTTGGCTGTTTGACGTCTTCGGCCCACGACCATTCCCCTGGGAACGGGAGGATGAGGGGGCCCCTGGTGCGGCTGGTGCGGTGAGCGTCTTCGACCACTGGCTGAGCGAGAAAGAATGCGAGACGATCCCTTTCGTCTTCGACTGCGCTGCGAGTCGAGGACAACAAAGAGAGTTCGTGCGGCTGGCCGCCCCTCTGCGGAGTTGGCTGTGGAGCATGCACGAGCAAGTTGGGCTCGAGCTGATCGAAGAGACGGACGATGCCGTCAGCGTTAGAGCACTCGACCGCGACCAGGTGGACGGCCTGCTCGACGCCTGGCTGAAGTCACAATCTCTGGTTTCTCTGGGGATCCGCCGCCTGTCGACGGTGCTGCTCTGCAGCTACGACTTCACGATCATGGTCTACTCGGCGGGTGAGTCGGGGGTGTTCGATCACTTGCCTGACGACCTCTATCGCTTGAGCTGAAGAAAACGCTGAGGTCGCGGGCATTCGTGTGCCGTCCGAGGGAAGTCGAAAGCGGCCGAGCGCTCTCGCGCCGGCCGCTTTCGAACGCTTGCGCGCCTCCGACCTACGCCTTCTCGAGCACGACCGCGATCCCCTGACCGCCGCCGATGCAAGCCGAGCCGACCGCATACTTCCCGTCACGCCGCTTCAACTCGTGCACGAGGTGCGTCGTGATCCGCGACCCCGAAGCCGCAAGCGGGTGAGCCATGGCGATGGCGCCACCGTTGACGTTCACCTTGCTGCGGTCGAGCTCCAGCTCCTTCTCGCAAGCGAGGTACTGCGGAGCAAACGCCTCGTTGATCTCCACAAGATCCATGTCGTTCAACCCAAGGCCCGAACGATCCAGTGCAGACTTGATCGACGACACAGGACCAATGCCCATGATCGTCGGCTCAACGCCCGTGATGCCCCACTGCACCAAACGCGCAAGCGGAGTCAGGCCATGCTTCTTCACGGCATCGCCGCTCGCGAGAATGATGGCACCTGCGCCATCACCAATGCCCGAAGCATTGGCTGCGGTCACAACCCCACCGAAGTTGGGGCGAAGCTTGGCCATGCTCTCGATGTTGGCGTCGGGTCGCGCGTGCTCGTCGACCTCGAACATGGAGGTGCCCTTGCGGCTCTTGAGCTCGACCGGGGCAAGCTCGGCCTTGAAGTAGCCGTTCTCCTGAGCGTTGGCCCAAGCTTTCTGGCTGCGCAGACCATACTCATCCGCCTGCTCGCGGGTGATGTCGTATTTCTTGGCGAGGTTCTCGGCGGTCACACCCATGGCACAACCCGCGTGCGGGTCGGAGAGGGAGCTCCACAGGGTGTCCTCGAGCTCGGGCGCTTTGCCCAGGCGGATGCCGAAGCGGATGCCGCGGGCGCTGAACGGCGCCTGGCTCATGTTTTCGGCACCACCGGTCATGACGACTTCGGCGTCACCGAGCAGGATCTGCTGGGCACCGTTGACGACGGACTGGAAGCCGGAGCCGCACAGGCGGTTGACGGTGAGGGCGGGGGTCTCGATGGGGATGCCGGACTTCAGACCAATGTGGCGCGCCATGTAGATGGCGTCGGCCGAGGTCTGAGCGACGTTGCCCACCACGACGTGGTCGACGATGTTGGGGTCGACACCGCCGGTCTCGAGCGCGGCCTTGGAAGCGATGACGCCGAGGTCGATCGCGCTGAGGTCCTTGAGCTTGCCCCCGAAGGTGCCAAACGGGGTGCGCTTGGCGGCGACGATGTAGATCTCTTTGTTGAGCGGCTTCGCGGACATGCGGACACTCTAGCCACGCAAACGATCATTCGGACGTCCTGAGGCGGTCCAGCTCGTGGATTTTGCTCACGATTTCGCGTCTAGACGAAGACGCTGTCGCGTTCGGGTGTGGCAGGAGGGGTTCTGCAGCGCGCCACTGGGATCGATGCGCGGCTCGCCGGCGCAATCGCAGGACGGCGCTCGGCAAGACGAGCACTTGGGCGAGACGCTGCGGGCCGGTTCTCGGTGTGCGGGCTCGACGACTCGAGCTCGATCCTGAGTGGAGCATCGACTGATGTCGTGGGCGGCAGGCGCGAGGGCGAGGGGGAATCTGTCCCACCGCACCGAAGAAAAGCGTTGCTTCGGTGACCCGTTCGGCGATTCAATGCTCCCGTGCTCGCGGCCGTGCTCAGCAGTGTGGTGCTGATGGCGCCGGCCGACGCAAGGGTGGAAGCTGCGCCCTCGGTGGACACGCCGCCGCTGCGCCGCTACCTGACGCGTCACGTGCCTACCAGCGCGCGGTTCGTGGATCACGGAGTGCTGAAAGTCAGCGCGGCAGGAGGATGGCCGCACCTGTACGCGCTCCGTCTGCACCTGGGCATCCTCGATCACTTGGTGGTGGGATTGCAGACACACTGGCTTCCCGACCAGCGACTCCCGCAGCTGTCACCCGAGGTTTCGCTGGCGTTCCTCCGGATGCGTCACGTGGAGTGGGGGGTGCACTACCGGCAAACGTTCTACCCACCGCCCGAGGTCGATGGGGACCCGAAGACGGAATCGTTCTCGCAGCGCGACCACTGGATGCTGTCGAGCCTGAGCCTGGGCAACCACTGGCTCAGTGGGGGCTTCGACTTCGGCTTGCTCCGCGCCCGGATCAAGGACCCTGGCCAAGATCCACCCGACCCCGACACCAACCCTTCGATCATCCGGTGGAAGCTGGGCGGCGGGCTCCACCTCCGGGCAGGCACGCGGCGATGGGGGTTCACGGCTTCGGTCCTGGCGCCCCAGCTGATGACCGAGCTCGCGTTCGACGTTCGGTTTGGGCTGTTCGAGATGCGGCGCAAAGGCGGCTGGAAACCCTCTGGCGTGGTCTACAGCACGGACCGACGTGTACCCCGGTGGCGCTGATTCGTTTCGAGACGCTGTCGACCGGGGTGCTGCGCATGCAGCTGGAGACGCCGGGGACGGTGCGCGAGGTCCTGCATGCGTTGAGGGATGACGGAGGGTTCCGGTCGGAATGGAACGAGGCCCTCGCTGCGGTTCCGTTGCAATCGTTCCGGTGGGAGATGCCCCGGATCACGACGTCGAGCTTGGACGAGGGCTTCGAGGCCGTGGTTGTCGACGACCCGGGGTTGAACAGACGCCAGCGGTCTTCGGCGTTCGCGGAGCACTTCGAGGCGAACCCGACAGAGGCGGTGCTGGTGATCCCGAACCTAGGCGGGGATGCGATCTTGGTCGTGCCAAGCCCGGCGGTGGAGCGGGATTGCTATTGCCACCTCGCCGATTTCGTTCGAGACGCCCCGGCGGAACAGCGAGACGCACTGTGGCACCGGAGCGCGAGCGCCACGCTGGAACGCGCGGGAGACCGTCCTGCCTGGCTCAGCACGGCCGGTGGCGGCGTGCCGTGGCTCCACGTTCGCTTGGATGATCGGCCGAAGTACTACGCGTATCGGCCCTATAAGGCGTAGAGGCTCTGGGCTGGCTTGGGCGGCGACTTGCGCCCCCGCTCGGCCGGGGTCATCGCGTCCCAGTCCTCGTCGCAGGGCTCGGGGATCTGAATCTCGGTGGCCTTCACGTGTCCGCTCAACGAACGAAGCCGGGTCCCAATCTATGCGAGCGCTCGGATGGAGAGGGTCAGAGCCCGCCGAGCGGATCTCTGCTGCCCTTGGGGATCGGTTTGCCGGCGGTCCGCTTCCGGGTGCCCTTCTTCCGGACGGACTGGGTCGGCGTAGGCTCCGGCGGAGGCGGAGCGTAGTCGCCCTTGGTACGGATGAGTTCTTCGGGGACGGCGATGGGTGCTCCCAAGGTCCGAATCATCTCCTCGGGCGGCGCGGCATCGCATGGCTCGGCATCCGGGATAGAGGGGTGAACCTCGAGGAACGCGGGTTGCTCGGTCTCGGCGTCGTCGATCTCGGGGCCCTTCCCGTGGGGGGCACAGGCTGCGAGTGCGAGGGACAGACCGGCGGCGGCGGTGGCGGAAGCCCGTCGGAAGAGGCGCCCTACGGGGACGATGCGGTCGGGTTGGAACTGGACGACCCCGCTCTCATCCGACAAGTAGGAGACGCAGATGTCGCCCTGAGAGTCCAACACGCCCTTGGCTTCAGCCTCGGACATGGCGGACAGGTCGTGAACCTTCTTCTGGCACGCCCCGCAGAACCGACCGCGCTGCTCGGGTGTCATCCGGCCCCAGTCCTCGTTGCACGGCTTGGGGATACGGATGTCGTCGGCCTTCACCTTTCGCCCGAACGAACATCCACGCAGACCGATCTACGGGGGCTCGAAAAAGTCCGCCAACGGGCTGTGTTGGCCCGACTGGGCCGGATTCCTGGGCCAACGGGGCTCAGCGGCAGAGATCGCCGCGGTCCGTGAGGCCATTCGCGTTGATCGTGAACACCGCGGGGACTGGGGATGTGGCAGGGGCGGTGGATTTGGGCTCGGGCCCGGTGGCGTCGAGGACCGCTGCAAGCACGCCGGAGGGGGGTGGTGCGGGGGGCTCCTCGGGCTCAGTTCCGCTCGATGCGGGCGCGGTCGGCTCGTCCTCATTCTCCCAGCCGCCGTCGTTGTCGTCGCCATTCTCCCAGCCACCGTCGTTGTCGTCGCCATTCTCCCAGCGACCGTCGTCGTCGCCATCTCCGCCATCTCCGCCATCTCCGCCATCTCCGCCATCTCCGCCATCTTCGCTGGTCGCGGATGACTTCGACCACGGAGGATTGGCGTTCCTGTCCTTGTAGGACAGGACGATGAGGTGGTTGCGCTTCTTGCCCGGCGCTCGGACCTTGGTGCGCCCGGGGAGGAGCACACCGCCGACTTGCTCGTGCCTGTCGTGCTCAAAGGTAAACAGCCATTGCCCCCTCGCATCGAGGCTGCCCTCCCACAGTTGTCCTCCCGCGAACACCCAACCGCCGTCGACCCAGCCGAACCACAGCTCCTGCACATACCCGGCGCCCGAGAGCGTGAGAACCTCGTATCCGCGCTTGCGGTCCCACTTCTGCTTGGCGAGGGTGCTGCCTTCGATGATCGGGGCACCGCCGAGCACGAGGGCCACCAGCCCGTCGTAGGAGAGCGGAACACCGAGCACGGCTTGGACCGCGCACGGGTCGGCTGGACCGGAGTAGAAGCCGGTGGGGATCTCGTCCAGCTTGTAGCGCATCGCGTAGCCGTCCTCGGAAAAGGCCAGCGTGACGAGCTCGTTTCCGGCCTTGGTGACGGTCGCGCGGAAGCGTGCATCGGTCTGTGCGAGCAGCTGGAGGTCGGCCCGGACGACGCGGTCGAGGGTGATCTGCGCATCGGGCACCGCAATCGCCGAGAGCTGGGGCTCGGTGCGCTGCATGAGCGACTCGGCGGGGGGTTGTTCACCGACCCGGTACGGCGGCTTGTGCCCGCAAGCGAGGAGCAGCGCGAATCCAGCGAGGGCGATCGTGCGCACGAAGGTCTGCACGTGCGGAGGGTATCAGCCCGAAAGACTGCAACCTGGGGCGATTCTGGGCGTCCTGCCTGTATGTGAACCCGTTTTCGCGTTGCGTGGGTGTAGCCGTTGGGCTGCTGGTACTGACACAAGCCTTGGGTTGTCAGAGCCCCGAGGACGTCGGGTTTGAAGCGGGGGCGAAGTACCTTGCTCCGATGGCGGCGATTGGCGCCGATACAGTCACGATGCCCTGCCCAGAGCGCCTTGCCCTGTATGAGGAGTTCATCGGCAAAGAGAACGAGCGGGCAAAGCTGAAGTCATCCGTCGAGGGGGCACTCGAAAAGGACGGGTTCGATGCCGGGCTCAAGAGGATGGCCGAGATGTCGGTCGGCGTGTTTGAGGCGTTTGAGCGCCAGTGTCCGGACGAGACACCCAAAGCGAAGGAGCTGGCGGCGGGTGTCGCGAAGGAGCTCGGCGTCGAAGCGAAGGTCCCGCCACTCGGGGAATGAGCTCGGCCCCGCGCGTTCCGGAGCAAAAGGCCGGAGCAAAAGGCCGGAGCAAAAACGCCGGGGCAAAAAAGAAAGGGCGCGACGCAGACGAAGCGGCACCTGACCGCTGTCGTTGCGCCCCGACCCTGTAAATCATGGCGCAGGTCTGACGGTGTGCAATGTCGTGTCGCCATCAACCGTCAGATATCGACGCAGCTTCGCGTACGTCTTCTTGCCGATGCCCTTGATCCGCATCACATGGGCCGGCCGGGCAAACCGGCGCCGGTCCCGGTAGGCCAGGACCTTGTCGGCAGTCGCCGGCCCGACGCCGGGCAGCAACATGAGCTGGGTGCGGTCGGCGGTGTTGAGATTGATGGTGCCCTCGAGCGTTGGCGCGGCGAACAGCGCGACGGGATGAACGGGCACGGCGTGCGCGACTGCGGGGAGCGTGCAGCAGAGGAGACCAAAGCAGAGGGACGCGAACGTTGCCTTCATGCTGCTCTCCTTGAGCACGACGCATACCCGCGACGCGCCTTCCCAATTTCAACGAGTTGCGTGCCTGGGCTGCCCAGCGATAGGCCAACCCGGTGGCCAGCTGGGCCATCGGCCTCGAGTCCGACGGCAGCGTCAGCGATGAGCAACCGCAGCCATGTTGGATCGGCACGGACGCGAAGCCGGCTCCGGCTCAGATCGGCTGGCAGATCTTGACCTGGCGATGGGGCGCTTGGTTGTTCGCGTCGGGCTGTTGGTAGACCCCGTCGGAACCCGTGAGGCGGCAGCTGTAGCCGCCCCGGCAGTCGTCGTTGCTTTTGCATGCGCGACGGCAAGTGGACCGTGCGGAGACCTCGTCGGCGCACAGGCCCTCGCCCAAGCAAACCTCGTGCGGCAGGCATGCGTTGAGGGGCTCGAGGACCGAGCCGTCTGCAGCGACCGCGGCCTTGTCCTCTCGGTCAGGGTCGCAAGCGACGCTGAGGAAGTCGGTGCCGTACGTCTTCACGCAGGCGGCCTCGTCCGGGCATGAGGTGCGGGAACAACCTTCGATGATGCACTCGCCCTGTCCGGCGATCCGGTTGGACAGGTCGCAGCTACGCTCGCCCTGCAGGGAGCAGTCGGTGCTGCGACGACACGCATCGCCGATCTCGGCCCGGCATGCGGAAGCGAGTGAGGAGACGGCCACGAGGGCGACTGCGAGAAAGGCGCGCATCAAAGCGCCGGGACCATACACCACCTTCCTCGGAGTGTCCTGTGGGCTGGGTCCGTCTGCGCAACCGGGTTGCGAGATGCTCGCCCCCGGCGGCGTTTTCGTGCCAAGGTGGCCAGGCACGTGTCGTCCGAGCTCGAGGACATTCTGGTCGCTTTTTCGCGGTTGGTCGAAGAACACGAGGCCTCCCAGGAGGACGCCCCGGAGGAGGAAGATCCGGAGAACTTCCGATGTGAGGACTGCGTGGACTGCGTCGCGTGCCGCTTCTGTACGGCCTGCGAGCGGTGCACCAACTGCACCTACTGCGACGCTTGCTCCGATAGCGCGGACTGCACCCAGAGCCGGGAGTGCGTGGCCTGTGCGGACTGCAGCCAGAGCAACCTGTCGGCATATTGCGAGAAGAGCTCCTACCTGACGCTTTGCCTCGACTGCGACAACTGCGTCCAGTGTTTCGGGTGCGTGGGGCTCAGCGGCGCCGAGTTCCACATCCTCAACAAGCCGTTCAAGCGAGGGGCGTACTTCAAGAAGGTCGCCGAGCTGCGGAAGCTTCTCGACGCGAAGCTCACCGAGGGGTGGATGCCGCCGTGGACGGACGAGGACGGCGAGGAATCCGAGCAACACGAAGAGGCTCCCGAGGACGAATTCCTCGAAGAAGACCCCCTCGAAGAAGACCTCCTCGGGGAAGAGCCGCTCGAAGAAGAACTCCCCGAAGAAGAGCCGCTCGGCGACGACGAAGAACAAGGGTCGGTCGAAGATCGACCGGCGGATGAGGCGCCCCAGGAGGAGCCTGCCGACGAGCCTGCTTTGGAAGCGGTCCCGGTGGTCGTTCCGGTGGAGCGGGCGCACTCGATGGAAGTCACTGCCCCGGTTGTTCTCGACGGAAGTCCGTCCGGCGAGGGCAACACGGAGGTGGCCACGCCCGCGGCACCGCGTCGGGTCGACCCCTACACCGACCGCACCTCTCGGCTGCCCGAGGTCTCGGCGCCCAGGGAGCACACTGGGTCGTGGCCCCCCACCGACGCGAAGGTCGCCCGGTCGATGGACCGCGGCAATCGGTCTTCCGAACCCTGGGAGGAGCTGTTCGAGCCCGACGAGCTTCCTCCGCGGCGAACGCCTCCCGCGGAGAAGAGCCCCACGACCGAGACGGCACCGCTGCTCGAGGAGCCGGGCGCCCCCACCCCTCCGCCGGCGCCCAAGCGAGGACGGTTCGACCGGCTGGTCACGCCACCCCCGCCACCGGGGTCCGGTGACCCTGCGCCCGCTGCACCGGGGCCGCCCACGCCAACGGTCAAGCGATCCGGCCCGCCGTCGTCGTTCTTGGGAAAGCTGCCCGAGCCTGCGCCCTCGGATCCCGAGTCCACGGGGAGCATCCGACGTGCCAAGCGCCCGCGTCGCGAGTGATCCTGTGACCTCGATCGGCTTCTGAGGCTTTTTTTCGAGTCTCGATGCGACCTTTGCCCGGACGCTCCTCTCTCAGGCATGAACCTGAGACTTCTGTGCGTTTCGCTCGTTTGGCTGGTTCCGGCCTGTGGCTCAACGGGCCCGTCGGCAGAGCCCGTCACCCTCGACTTCCGAGCTGAGAACGACCTTCTGGCCGGGTTCGAGCAGGACAGCGGCTTTCTCCCGCAGGGTTCTCCTGCCGCGATCCGCGTCGTCGCTGGCGCTACGGCGGCCTTGGTCGCGACGGCCCAAGCGACCGCGGTCGGCGATACGCTGACCCCGGTCTCAGACACAGGCTCACTGGCGATGGAGGCGGGGTTCACCTTGGAAGTGAGCGCGAAGATCGACGCCGCTGGGGTGGACTACGAGGGGGTGATCGAGAGCTTCGAGTACGGCATCGAGCCGTCGATGGTGTCGTTCGAGCCGTTCGCGGTTGGCGAGAGCGTCACGCTTGAGAGTGCTCTGCCACCCAGCGAGCTCGCGCGGGTTCCGGTCCCGTCCGTACCGGGCGCCACACTGGTGGTGGACATCACCGGAGGGCAGGTGAACACGGCCTACTCGGGTGTTTGTGCGGTCGCCACAGGAGGCCTTGCGCAGTACACCGCGGAGGCCGTGATCGACGGCACGATTCAGCTGGAGGGGACGATCGAACTCGAACTGCTCGTCGTGACCGAGACGTTTGGGCCGTATCCGATCGAGGTCCCGATTCCTGCTGTAACGACCGCCCTGGACTTGGGCACGTTCTCGACCGTGGACGGCACGCCGGCGCCAGGCTCCCCGTGCGAGTCGGCCGGGGCGGATACGGATGCGGTCGACCCGACGGCGGCGAGTGGGCCGATGGACCCGACGAGCACGGAATCGACAACGGGGGGCGATCCCAGCATGGGGAGCTCGGGTGAGACCACCAGTGGGCCGACAAGTGGATCGACGTCTGGGCCGGAAACGGGAGAGGCGAGCAGCTCGAGCGGCGGGGCTGAATGCATCGACGACGCCGGTTGCACCCTTCGGGAGACATGTGTCGAAGAGCAATGCGTTCCGGTGCCCTCGGAGTGCGGTGATGGCCTCGATTGTGCTGCCTGCCCCAGCGAGAGCACTTGTTCACTCTGCGTTCAGTTCGATGGCAACGCGTGCAGCGACGTCCTCGATGACTGCTTCTTCGATGATGACTGCCTCGCGCTGATCGACTGCACCAACCCCTGTGAAGACCAGGCGTGTTACGAGGCCTGTGCCGCCGCATCGACCGCCGAGGCAGTCGACCTGTTCAACTCCGTCGTGTTGTGTATCAACGGCGAATGCGGTTGAGGATCTCCGCAGCCTCGGACTCCGTGCTCGGATCTGCGGCGCGGGCGAGTTCGACGTAGCGAATGGTGTCTTCGGGCTCGTCGCTCAGACGGGCGAGCCCCAGCAGAGGGCGCGCCGCCGCTGGGCCGCCCGCGGCGATCTTCAGCGCGCGCTCGAAACACTCGGCGGCCTCCGCCGACTTTCCCAGCCCGGATTTTGCGTTGCCGAGACTCGAGAGGACGTCGACGATGACGGGGTGCTCGGGTCCAGAGACCTCTTCAAAGACCACCAGGGCGGTCTCGAGTCGTTGCTCTGCGATGTCGAACTTCTCTTGGTTGACGGCGAGTTCGCCAGCCATCGCGCTCATCGAAGCCGTCAACGGCGCGCTGCCGCCTAGGGTGCGGTTCGCGACGAGTACCCCCTCCTCGGCCAAGCGCCAGGCTTCCTCGGGTTTTCCGTCGGCCTGGGCGAGGTTGGCGCGGAGCATGTACGTGGCCAGGCGGCGCGGATGCTCCGGGGGAAAGAGCAGGTCGTGAAGCTCGACGGTTCGTTCGATGGCTGGCCGTGCATCTTCATAGCGCTGTTGGCCCATGTACGTGTAGGCGAGCGCTTCGTGTGCCTTCGCCGCGGTGAAGGTGGGGACGGCGCCGGGTTTGTCGAGGATTGCGATGGCTCGCTTCATCATCGAGGCTCCGAGATCGTCCTCGAAGAGGTTGGTCATGTGGAGCGTGCCGAGCGACAAGAGGATGTTCGCGGTCGCGGGGTGGTCCTCGCCGCGGAGCTCGAGCTGCCATTGCAGCGCACGCTCGAGATGAGCCCGAGCCCCTTCGGCGTTCCCCGCGACCTGCATCGCACCGCCGATTCGGGACTCGACCGAGATGCGGACCCACTGCGGCGTGGGGTCGAGCTGCTGTGCATGGTCCCGCGCGCGCTGTGCTGACGCCACGGCTTCGGGGAACTCATGCATTCGCTGGTGCATCAGCGAGGTGACCAACTCGAGCTGGCTCCACCGCATGGGGTCGGGTTCGGCCGTGCGTTCAAGAGCGGCCGTCGCGTGGAGTCTCCATCGACGGGCCTCTTCGAAATGGTTTCCGTTGGTGAGAAGGTCCAAGAGCTCGATCGCGGAGTCCGCCGCGATCCCTGGCTCGTCAACGCGAAGCGCCATCCAGTGTGCTGACTCGAACTTCTCCGCTGCTGCGTCGTACTGGCCAAGCGCGACCGTGACCAGCCCGGACTCGTACAAAGCCGAGACGATGGATGCGGGATCGCTGGTCGCAGCGGCGAGCGCCGAAGCCTTTGCTACGAACGCTCGAGCGTCGTCCACCCTGCCCTCGAGGCGGGCCGCGGTCGCGAGGGTGATGGTCTCGCGTGTGTGTGCGACCGCCATGGCGTTGTCGGCGTTTGGAGACTCGAGGCAGGATTGCGGGTCGAGGGCTGTCAGCGGGCTGGCCGGGGTCTGGGCGCCACGTATGGCTTCCAGCAGGACGATGGCATCGCTGCGCTGTTGCTGTAGACAGGTTTGCGTCGCGGCGTCCGCGTGCGTGTCACATGCGAGCTGTGCGGCGTGTGTCCAGTCCTGTCGAAAGCGGCGCCAGGTCGCGTCGTCGACCTCGGTGTGCGACCAACTGCCGTCTTTCCAGCTGCATGTCGTTGTCGTGTCCGAGGGCCGGGCGAGAGCGGTGATTGCCGCCACGGTTGCGATCGTGCCCGTCGCAAGGACGACCGATTGGGCCCACGAGCGTGGCGCCTCGAGCCGAGCAAGGAGCATGTCCATCGACTCGAATCGCCGGAGTGGATCCTCGTGGGTCCCGCGCGCGATGACGTCCTTCGCCCAGCGAGGAGTCCGCCCTCGTTCGCACCCGCGAAGGGCCTCGGCGAGCGTGACGCAGAATCCAAACTGGTCGCTGGCCGGGGTCGCCACGCCTCCGCGTTCGACCTCAGGCGCAATGTATCCTGGTGTTCCGCTGGGCCCGCGGCGTGACGCCGAGGTTGGCGGGCGCCTGTTCGTGCCTTGGTCCGAACTCTGCGCTCCCTCCACTGGGTTGACGACCCCGAGCCCGAAATCGCTGAGCAAACCCTCCTCGTCCTCGGAGATGAGGATGTTGTCCGGCTTGATGTCGCGGTGCACGAGCCCGGCATCGTGGATGGCAGCACATCCACGGGCGACCCCACGAAACACGTGCAGGAGGTCGCGGACGCTGCGCGGTGAGCTGGCCAGCCACCGCCGAAGCGAAGACCCCCGGGCGCGCTCCATGACGATGTAAGCGGCCCCGTCGTGCGTGCCGGTATCGAACACGCGCACCACGTTGGGGTGGTCGAGCGAGGCAAGTGTCCGGCCCTCGGCCACGACTCGGTTGCTGCGAGACTCGTCTGCGGGTCCGGGTCGCGCCACCTTGATCGCGACGCGCCGATGTAGCTCGACGTCGAGAGCTTCGTAGACTTCGCCCATGCCGCCCCGGCCCAGAGGGCCCTCGAGCACGTAGCGACCCACGCGGCGTCCGGAATGCCAACGCCAGGTGGATGCCGGAAATATCTCGGAGCCCTGGGTGGAGTGGGTCCGTGTTCGAGCCGCCGCGAGGGCACCCACGAGTCGCCGACAGTCGTCGCACTCACGCAGGTGCGACGTCACGGTGGACCTCTCTCCCGGGCTCAGCCGCCCGTCGACGTGGAGCGCGAGCAGGTCATCGCTCGGACAGGGGTCAATCATGGAGTTGGCTTGCTCTGCTACCATGACTCCGTGAGCGAGGCCCACCGCATGGGACATGCGCTGCTGCAGGCGGTGGCTTCACCAGCCGCGAAGGTCGATGCGGATGCGCTCTGCGATGTTCTGGAGGAACTGTGGTCGGCAGCACAGGGCCGTTGGCCGGGAGTCTCCATCGACGCTGCGACATGGGTTGCGGCACTTGCGGAGCGGCTTCCCCCCGAAACCCCGATCGTAGAAGGGGTCCGCGCCTTGGAGTCGTCGGATCTGTACCTCGTTCTTGGCTGTGTCCAGGGGCAGCGCAAGGCATTGGACGGCTTCCGGTCCGTCCTCGAGTCGCTACGCCCGGCCTTGATGCGAGCTGGTGCGGTCGATGTTGTGGTCGACGATCTGCTGGCGCAGCTGCAGGCGCGACTTCTGGTGGCGCCGGAGGGCACCACCCCCAAAGTGCTCCAATTCGCCGCCCGGGCACGTTTGGCGAGCTGGCTGAGGGTCGCTGCGATTCGAGACTTCGGCGCGACGGTGAAAGCCGAGCGTCACGACGATGATGCTGAACTCGAGGCTCTGTTGGTCAGCGGGGGAGAGCCCGAGTTGGAGGAGCTGCGCATGCGGTTTCGGGGGGAGTTCCGAGCTGCATTTGGCGAAGCCTTGGCCGGACTGAGCGAGAAGGACCGACTCATCCTCCGACATCACCTGATCGATCGACTCAGCATCGATCGAATCGGTCAGCTCTACGACGTGCACCGCTCAACCGCCGCGCGTTGGCTGGCGGGAATTCGGGATCAGATCTACACGAGAACCCAGGAGGAGTTTCGCGTCCGGTTGGGTCTGGCACCGGCCGACTTCCAAAGTCTCATGGCATTGGTCCTCAGCCAGCTGACCTACAGCGTTGGCCGAGACCTCTAAAACACGCAGCCCGGTGTAGCCGCTACTTCCTGCGGGTCCGTCCCGCCACGAACGAGAAGCCAAACGTGTGGCCGCTGCGGTCGTACGGATCGAGAACCTTCGACGCGTCCCCGTAGTCGACGCGGTCGAAGCGATACCAGGGGGCGATGCCAAAACTCCGTTCCCCGAAGGTGAGCGCCAGCGTCGCGCGGACCGCCTGTCGCTTTCCTCCCCATGTTCCATCCCCGATGCTGCGGATGTACTCCGCCGCGAAGGCTCCTTGCACCTCGTCGGTGTCGCGAACGGCCAGCAGGCGGGGCCCGTGTCCGGCGTAGAACAGTAGGCCGTTTCCCTCGCCGGGGTCGTAGCTGCTCAGCCCTTGCTGAGAGCTGAGGTCCTGCATTTGCTCGACGCCGAGGTCGGCTTCGATGCCGTACTGCAGAAGGACCAGCATGTCTTCGGGACCGCAGTGGAGTCCCGTGGCGACACCTGCGTCGAGCTTCAGATGGTTGCCGGGCAGCGTGGATCGGGTAAACGCCTTGATCGACGACCCCGCGATGCCTGAGAACGCGACTCCGCAGATCCCCCCAATCGCGACGCCACCGTTCTCGCGAAAATCGGAGGTCAGGCCGAAGTTGAAACCGCTTCGGGGCACCGGCTTGCCGGTGGTTTCACCGGCGCTTCGCGGTGTCTTGGTGCCACCAAACAAGAGCCCCGCGCGTCCATTCTCGGTGTGGAATGTTGTGATGCGGCGTCTGCGTTCGACGACCGCATTGAAGAAGCCACCGTGGAGTACGCCAGCGTGTTGCTGCCCGTCGAGCCTCGCGCCCGCGGGGTCAGCAAACGACTGCTGGGTCCAGTTGCCTTGGTACCCCACGCCCCCGAGCTCGAACCGTAACCGGAGCTGAGCGTCGGGTTTGTCGTCGTCTCCGCTGTCCCGACCTTTTTCCGCAGACTTGGAGTCGGTGTCGGGTTTCTTCGCATGCGCCGCAAGCGGAGCGCTCGCGGCCAATCCGAACAACATCGCGAGGCAGTGACGAGAGCAATTCATGTGGACCGAAGTCTTGCGGTGCCTGGGGTCGACAGGCGCGGCGCACCGGTCCGAGGTTCAATGTTGGACATGGAGGGGCCCTATCCGCAAGGACCCGTTCTGGGTTGCGTGCCCATGCGAAATCAAGAAAGCCGGCGACGGGTACGAGGCAGCTGGTGCCGTCCCGGACGCGGATGATCTCGACGTTGCCCCAGGGGCCGTCCCCAGCTCGATGAACCGGCCACAGCGGCGCCCCCAGGAGCCCATGCCGTCGTTCCTCATCGCTTGCTTGTGTCCGACAAACGCCTTCTTCGTGCTTTGGCCTGGACTCCGCTGACACCCCTGTGACCCTTCCACCGAATTGGGGACCGCCCCTCGCGTCGCGGTCCGCACGGTGTAGCATCCGCCGATGCGGTCCTTGGCGATCCTCGGGTGCGGAACGATGGGCGAGGCGATTCTCTCGGGCCTTCTTGGATCCGGTGAGTTCGATACGGCGCGCGTGGTCGCGTCCGTCCGACGCGCGGAGGTCGGGACCAAGATCGCGGGCAAGTACGGCATCCACACGACACTGGACAACGTGGATGCGGCGATGGGCGCGGATGTCGTGCTCGCGGCGTTCAAGCCCCAAACGCTCGCCAAGATCCTCGATGACGACGCGATGCGTGAGGCCTTGAAGGGCAAGGTGTTGATCAGCATCGCCGCTGGCGTCCGGCTGGACACCCTCGCGAAATGGTTGCCCGAGAGCATCGTCGTGCGGGCGATGCCAAACACGCCCTGCCTGGTGCGCTGCGGGATGACGGCGCTTGCGTTGGGCCCGGGAGCCATGGAGGAGCATGCCGAGGTCGCTCGCCGGGTCTTCCTTCCTGTGGGTCGTGTGGTGCAGGTGGAAGACAAGCACATGGACGCGATCACGAGCCTCAACGGCAGTGGTCCTGCGTTCGCCTACGTGATGCTCGAGGCTATGGCGGACGGGGGCGTGATGATGGGGCTGCCTCGCGACGTGGCTCTGGAGATCGCCGCGAAGGTGTTCGAGGGCGCCGCGGCGATGGTGCTGGAGACCGGAGCCCACCCCGCGGCACTCAAGGACCAGGTCACCACACCCGCAGGGTGCACGATCGCCGGCGTCCTCATGATGGAGGACGGGCGGATTCGGTCTGTGCTCGCGCGGACGATTCAAGAAGCGACCAAGGTCGCGAGCAGCTTGGGCTGAGCATCGGACGACACGAGGACCTCGGCGAGCTTTCGATAGGCTCGGTGGGCCCGTACGCGGAGCGTTCCCACGCCAACACCCAGGTCGCTCGCGATCCGTTGCATCGTCTGCCCTTCGAATTTGTGTCGTTGAACCACCTCCCGAGCGTCGTGGGGGAGGGCGCGCACAGCGGAGCGCACCGTCTCGCGCAGGAGGTCCTCTTGTTCCTGAGTGCTGAGCCGTTGCTCGGGCGTCAGTGCGTGGGGACTCGTTCCGAAACCGCTCGCGTCGGGCAGGTTGGAGAGGCGGTCGACCCGCGCGCGGCGCCTGTATTCGCCTCGCATGTGGTCGAGTAGGGTTCGCTGGGCGGTGGTGGTGAACCACGCTTCCACCGACCCCTCGTTGTTCTCGCCGCGGGTGCGGTACAGCGAGCGGGAAGCGTGCACGCGCAGGAAGGTCTGCTGGAGGAGGTCGTCGACGAGGTCGGGGTTACGGACCCGCCTCTCGAGGAAGCGGCGCAGCCTCGGTTCGATACGCGTCGCGAGCTGGTCAAAGGCTCGCCGGTCTCCGTCGATGTAACGAAGCATCAGCGACGGCAACGAGCTAGAAGGCGGCTTCTTGGTGGTCATGCGGGGTTCCTGGGGGTGGGGGGTGAGTCTCGAAGGCGGCGCTGAGCACCAGGGGCGGGGCGGGGTTGCGGCGGTCCCTCTCCTAAACACCGGGAAGGGCCCCGCGTGCCTGATGCCCAGTGCTTTTTTTGCTCGAATCGCTCCGGACGCCCACGACCGAGGACTGAGCAAGCCGCGTGCCAGCTCCGCGTCGCGGTCCACGCCCGCGGTTTATGGGAGCTGGTCGTCGACAAGCCGCCGGATCCCCGCACATCGGGGTGGTGTTTGTTCGGAGATCCGGCGCCCGCGACCCCGGCGCATCCTGGATTCCCGATGTTTGGCAGCTGGCACCGGACTTGCTCTGCCTCGATGACGTCTCCGACACCCGCGACCTTGGTCCACCGGCTCGACGAGGGCTTCCCGAGGCATCGGGTACGCTTCTCACGCAGGGGTGAGGTGGTCACCGCCGACCGGACGCACGACACGAGCCAGGGTCCTCCGTGAACCTATTCCGAAAGATTACCGAGCCGATCTTGGCCTACGAGCACGCGGCAGTTCGAGATGCACTTGGCGGCTCCATCAGCTGGACTGTCGAGGTGCGCTCGGAGCCAGGCTTCGAGGAGTTCGAGCGGCGGGGGATGGTGGGCGCCTTCGACTCCGCGGTTCGCGGACGGCTGTTCCTCCTGTTTGTCACGATGGCATTCACGTTGTGGATGGCAGCAGCCGATCCCGCCTGGTGGCGGCGCCTGTTGTTGTTGGCGGCCGTCGTTCACATGACGATGTTGGACATGGCCACACGTCGGCGCTTTCGAGCGCATGGTGTGCAGCTCTCGGGCGTGAGGCGGAACCTCAGCGCGATGATCGCTCTCCAGGCGGTCATGATCTTCGCGACAGGGGGGCTGGTGAGCCCGATGCTCCCGCTCATGTTGCCTGCCGCGTTTCTGGCTGGTTTGCTCGCGGACCGATGGGGCGTGCTGCGGCTGGTGTGGTTCCTCCAACTCCCGGTGTTGTTGCTGTTCACCGTGCTCCACTGGACGGACGCAATCCCGTCCCTCGTGCCGGTTCCGTTTCGCGACGTCGGCGAGCTGAGCATGCCTCGGCTGGTGGTGGTGGGTTCGGTGATGGCGTCGCTGGTCTCCATGTTCGGGATGCTCGGCAGTCGACTGCGGCGTGAGGCGCGACAGAACCTGGAGCACCTCCAGTCCGCCCAGCGTGCCGCGCTCGGCGTCTACAGGCAGCGGGCGGATGACCTCACGATGATGTCCGGCGAGATCGCCCACGAACTCAAGAACCCGCTCGCGTCGGTGAAGGGACTCGCGCAGTTGTTGCTCAGAGGGTGTCGTCCCGAGGACGTGAAAGCCGCCGAACGGCTTGGTGTGCTGGAGCGAGAGGTCTCGCGGATGCAGGAGATCCTCGATGAGTTTCTAAACTTCTCTCGCCCGCTCACTCCCTTGACGCGCTCGGCTGTCGACGTCGCCCCGATGTGTGCGGACGTGATCTCGCTGCACGAGGCCATGGCGGCGTCGCTCTCGGTCACGACCCACGTCGAGGTGGAGGAGGACCTGGTCGTGGATGGTGATGGCCGCAAGATCGGTCAGGTGCTCATCAACCTGTTGCAGAACGCGCTGGAAGCTGCGCCGCCCGACAGCGAGGTCCGCCTTGTCGGCGTCGCAACGGAGGCGGGGGTGATGTTCGAGGTTCACGACTCTGGACCTGGTCTCAACGTCGGTCCGACCTACGACGCGTTCAAGCCTGGCGTGACGACGAAAGAAGACGGAAACGGCTTGGGCCTGACCGTCGCACGGGCGATCGTGGAGCAGCATTGCGGAACGCTCACGCTCTCGACCCGTCCTGAGGGGGGTTGTGTGGCCAGGGTGGTGCTGCCAGGTGCGGTTCGGGAGGTGGGATGAAGCCTCGTGTTCTGATCGTCGACGACGATGACGGCGTCCGGTACACGATCGCGGGGATTCTCGAGGAGCACGATGTCGAGGTCGCTCAGGCCTCGGGTGCTCAGGAGGCTCTGCGAATCCTCGATGGCGACCCTGGCGAACACCCCAGCCTCGTCATCACAGACCTTCGGATGCCCGGTCTGAGCGGTCTCGAGCTGTTGGATCGCATCGTCGCGCGGACGGACCCTCCAAAGGTTGTGCTCATCACCGCACACGGCAGCGAGCGACTCGCGGTGGATGCGGTCAAACGCGGGGCGTACGACTACTTTCGCAAGCCGTTCGACATGGACGAGCTCCTGGCGGTGGTGGAGCGCGCGCTCGAATCGGTTCGGCTCCGGGCGCACAACGAGCAACTCGAAGGCGAGCTCGCGCTTCGTCGCACGATGGTGTTCGAGTCACCCCAGATGCGTCGCTTGGCGGTCCTGGTCCGGCGGGTTGCGCCGCGAGACGTCACGGTTCTGATCCGTGGAGAGTCCGGGACCGGAAAGGAGAAACTCGCCGAGGCGATCGTGGCGGCCTCGGGTCGGGCGCGCGGGCATTTCGTGCGCTTCAACTGCGCCGCGTTGAGCCCCGAGCTCGCGGACGCGGAGCTCTTCGGACATGCCAAGGGGGCGTACACCGGGGCCCACCGGGCGCGCTCGGGTCTATTTCGGGAGGCGGACGGCGGCACGATCTTCCTCGACGAGGTCGGCGAGCTGGCGCCGAACGCCCAGGCCAAGTTGCTGCGGGTCCTCCAAGAGCGCGAGGTTCGGCCCGTCGGGGATGACCGCCCGACTCCGGTCGACGTCCGAGTGCTGGCAGCGACCCACCGCAACCTCGAAGCGGAGGTCGAGGCCGGCCGGTTTCGCGAGGATCTCTACTATCGACTCAAGGTTGTGGTGCTGGAACTGCCGCCCTTGCGGGAACGGCCGGAGGACATCCCCTTGCTCACCGCGTCGTTCCTCAAGACCAGCGCCGACCGGATGGGCGTCCCACCGGTCCAGCCGACCCCGGAACTGACCGCTGCGCTGCAGCGGCGCTCGTGGCCCGGAAACGTGCGTGAACTCGCGAACGAGATCGAGAGCTTGGTGGCGCTGTCGGAGGAAGGGACGCTGGACCTTTCAGGGTTTGAGGACATCCCGAAGGCGGCGCCCACGTCCTCGGGGACGCTCAAGGCGCGGATGGATGCGTTCGAGCGAGCGCAGCTCGAAGGAGCGCTGGCGGAGGCCGATGGCAACCGGACCGAGGCGGCCAAAGCCCTGGGGATCGGGCGAGCAACCCTGCACGACAAACTGCGGAAACACGGTCTGTAAAGCATCGACGGCTGCCTGGACACCGACGATGGCGAGCTCCCGTGCCGGCTGCAATCCCGCCTTCCATGCTCGCAAATCTCGCGGCTTCGGCTTTGGAGCGTCCGCGGTAGGCTGCGGGTCGTGGAGCACTACGACGTCCTCATCGTTGGCGCTGGGTTGTCGGGTATTGGCGCTGGCTACCACATCCAAAAGATGTGTCCGGGGAAGAGCTACGCGATCCTCGAGGGGCGTCCGCGGCTGGGCGGAACCTGGGACCTCTTTCGGTACCCGGGCATCCGCTCGGACTCGGACATGCACACGCTCGGATATTCGTTTCGGCCGTGGACCGAAGCGAAAGCGATCGCCGACGGACCGGCGATCCTCGAGTACGTAAAAGACACGGCCGAGGTCTATGGCATCGACCGTCACATCCAGTTCAACAGCAAGGCCATCTCGGCCTGCTGGTCGTCGAAGGACGCGCGATGGACAGTGACTGTGTCCCGTACGGATACCGAGACGACCGAGGACGTGACATGCGGCTTCCTGTTCATGTGCAGCGGGTACTACGACTACGACAAGGGCTACATGCCCGAGTTCGACGGGGTCGGGGACTTCGACGGTGAGGTCGTTCATCCGCAGAAGTGGACCGAGGACATCGACTACGCGGGCAAGAACGTGGTGGTGATCGGCAGTGGTGCCACGGCGGTGACGTTGGTCCCCGCGATGGCCAAGACGGCCAAACACGTCACCATGCTGCAGCGCACGCCGACCTATGTCGTCACGCGGCCGGCGGAGGACAAGATCGCCAATGCGCTGCGGCGACGTCTCCCCTCCAAACTGGCGTATGGGCTCACGCGCTGGAAGAACGTGGCCGCAGGTCAGGTCTTCTTCAACCTTTGCCAGCGCGCGCCGGGGGCGATGAAGAAGGTGATCATGCGCGGCGTCGAGAAAGAACTCGGCGAGGGCTACGACGTCGACACGCACTTCAACCCGCCGTACGGACCCTGGGACCAGCGCCTCTGCCTAGTGCCGGACTCCGACCTCTTCGACGCATTGCGCGGTGGGAAGGCGTCTGTCACCACGGGGCACATCGACCGGTTCGTACCCGAAGGCATCCGACTCAAAAACGGGACGACGTTGCCGGCCGACCTGGTTGTGTCCGCGACCGGGCTGCGGATCAAGGTGCTTGGCGGGGTCGAGGTGTTCATCGACGGTGAGCCCCTCAGCGCCGCCGAGCGCATGAGCTACAAGGCCATGATGTTCAGCGACGTGCCGAACTTGGCCATGTGTTTCGGCTACACGAACGCGTCGTGGACCCTGAAGGCCGACCTCACCAGCGTGTACGTGTGCCGTCTGCTCAACCACATGAAAGAGCACGGCCATACCGCATGTGTTCCTCGCCAAACCGACGACTCCATCAAGGAGGAGCCGTTCATGGATCTGCAGGCGGGGTACATTCAGCGGGCGAGCGCTCAGCTCCCCAAGGCGGGCTCGAAGGCGCCGTGGAAGCTCAAGCAGAACTACTTCTTCGACCTGCTGACGCTGCGGGCGGGCAAGGTCGACGATGGCGTGATGCAGTTCAGTTGAACGCCGCGGAGTACGAGATCGCTTCGATGTCAGCGTAGAGCGCAGGGTCGAGCGCCTCGACCGCAACCGGGTCCTGCTGGAGGTTGGCGCGCAGAAACGCCGTTGTGAAGTGGTGCACGACGTCGAGCGCCTCTTGTTTGTCCCAGGCTGGGTCGTTGCAGATGTAGCTCTGCTGGAACTCCGGGAGGTCGGTGCTCCAAGGGAGGTCTGCGCAGTCGGCCATCGGCAGGAAATGCTCTCCACCTTCCATCCCGACCAGGTATCGCTGGCTGCTGCCGACGTGCTCGAAGGTCATCGCCGAACCCCAATCCCAGGGGGTGCCGGTGTCGAGCGTCCCGCCGAGCGCCAGGGTGGGGACGGTGACCGAGGCGAGACCTTCGGGGCCAAAGAGGTACGCGTCCCCGGCAAGGGCCGCGATCGCGTCGACCCGGTCATCTCCGAGCGCTGGCCAAAGGCCGGAGTCGGGAACCTCGATGCCAAGCCCGGCCGCGAGAACGTCCTGCTGCGCGAGGAAGGGCGCGCAGAAGTAGCCCGCGACGAACTCGTCCTCGACCGATTCACACCGCTGAGCGAGGCCGACGAGGTCATACTGGGCGCCCGCCGAAGCCAGCGCGGTGTAGCCACCATACGAGTGTCCGACCACGGCGACGAGTTCGGCGTTGATGTGCTGTGACAGCGGCCCGTCTTCGGCGAAGTCGATGGTGGCGGAGATGTCGGCGGGGCGCGTGAGACTGGCGGGGACAACATCGGTCGCCCAGTCCGACTCGCTGTGCTCCGGGGCCAACACGACGTACCCGTGGGTCGCGAGGTGCTCGCCGAGCGTCCGGTACCACTCTGGGTTGCCCGAGAATCCGTGAGAGAGGACCACCAAGGGGTAGGGTCCGTCTTGGGCGACCGGGGCGTCCAATGCGGCCTCGCCGAGGATGGTGTTGGGGTTCGAGGGCCACATGGGGAACTTGAGGTTCACCGAATACTCGATCGCCGTCGCGGGTTCGTCGGTCGGGTACCAGGCCTTCAGTTGGAGGTCGCCGGCTTGCAACACCTGGTATCCCGCCGCGTGGTCTCCGGGCTCGACGAACGCCATGTCGCAGTCCGGCGCACAGGAGACCGGCGTCTGATCGGAATCCTCCGGACCGTCGTCGGTGGATTCACCGCAAGCGGCGAGGCCGAGCGCGAGGAGGAGGGCAGCGCCGCGGATGGTTCGTGCAGGAGTCATGCACTTGGGGTAGTCCCGCGGCGGGGGCGGTGGTACGTGCAAACCCGTTGCACGCTCATGCACCGCTGAATGAGCGGGGAGTGGCTTGGGTCACATCTTCTCGTGCGAGTCGGCACCCGCCATCCCCAATGCCCCCGTTTGTCGGAAAATTGGCGCTGCATCGCCCGCTGGCCACAATGGGTGTGGTGTCGAGCTTCATCCGGAGCGTTCTCGCAATTGCCCTCCTTCTGGGGGCGGTTTGGTGCTCGTTCAACGTGCGGCTGGGTGAACGGACGTTCGCCGAACACATGGACCGGATCGGGCAGACTCCCGAGGCGGTCGAACTGATCGAGGGATCGCGCCAGACGGTCACGCCGATGATCGAGGAGGCGACGCACCGGGTGCTGGGTGAGTACGTCGAGGCCCCCACCTCGCTGGCACAAGAACCGACCCACGTGAATACCGTGCCCGAGACGGCAGGACCGCCAAAAGTCAGCGGGCGCCTGCCTCGGGCCCACGCGATCGAGCCCTGAGCCTCACGGCTCGAGTCGTCTGCAGCAACGTGCGGTGGGAGTCGTGCGAGCTCCGCGACCCGGGGGTGTTCGCCCCGACACATACGGCCGCCGCTTCGCTCACTTGCGCAGGGGATTCAGCGGCGCCTGCGAGGGAACCCGCCGAACAAGAACGAGAAGATCAGCGTGCCGACGACGCCGTAGAGCATGACGGCCGCGATCCAAGCGGATCTTGAGGCGTGCCCGCGGCCGCAGACGGTGTACCAGGAGGCTCCGTCGGGTGGCGGCTCCTCCACGCAGTCGAACGTGAAGCTCTCCTCGAAGTCGGAGGCGCAGAGGAATTGGTGCCGGGTGAGCCCGGCAATATCGGCGACCTCGACTCCGCACTCTCCGACCTCCTGGTGCACGCCGGTGCTTCGGTGCGCGGTCGGGTCGAAGAGCGCAACGCATCCCCAAAGCGCGACGTAGTAGACGACGACACCAACGTTCGGCATCCAGTCGAGTTGGCCTGCAGGGGTCGGCTTGGCTTGCTTGGTGCCGAGCGCGGCGACGGTCACGTACAGGCCGACGCCGACGCCGAGTGCCACGTAGCCGGGTGCGCCTCCATCGAGCTGCTGAAGCACGGTGATCTGCAGAACCATCACGGTGCTCGAAAGCGCGGCGACAAGGATGAGCCCCCTCGCGAAGGTTGCCGTGGAGACATCTGGGTCGCGCTTCACGGCCCAGCCGAGCAACAGAGCGAAAGACCCGGTGAACGTCAGCACCCAGAGGCTGCTGCTGGCAGGCGCACCCAGCAAGCGCTGGGCTACGGGAAGGTCGGTGTCATGCCACGTCCACCAGACCAGCTTCGCGCCGGTGATGTCGAAGGGCGCGTAGAAGAGCAGGGCGAGTAACCCGGTGAGCGCGGCACCCGAAAACAGAGGCAGACCCAGGCGGCGGACCGCAACGCCGGGCAAATACATGAAGCTCACGTACACGCACGGGATGTACAGCGGCAGCCGCGGCGTGAGCATGATGCTGGCCTGCGAATGCCAGAAGTTGTCGACCAACGGCAGGGCCATGAAGATGAGGTCGTTGGCCGTGCCTGCGACCAGCGCCCCGATCCAGTACAGAACATGAGTGCGGCCGGACTTGGTCGCATGCACGAGCAACGCGCCCGCGAGTGCGATGAAGACGTATTCGCCGATGAGAAATGTTGGCAGTACGGCCCACTGATCGATGGGGCTTGTGAACGCACGCCACGGCATCATCGGTACTCGACAAACTCGGGCGCAGACTCTCCGTCTACGGCCAGGGATGTGGGGGCGCCTTTGCCCCCGAAAGTGTCGGCGCCATAGCTGCGCTTGTGTCGGCGCAACGTGCCGTGAATGCGGTCGAAGAACGTGAGGTGCTGGCCGAAGTTCACGTGGAAGTGCACGTGGTGGTCATCGTGATAGGCGCTGGGCCCCTGCCAGGGCCAAACCGAGGTGAGCCGCACGCCCGAGTGGTCCACGATATTGAACGCGAGCACGTAGACCAACACCGCGATCACCACCATGAAGTGGAACGGCAGCACGAACAACGGCACGAAGGTCGCGGCCTGGAGTATCAGAAACTCGACCGGGTGGACGGCGATGACAACCCACGGTGTCGGTGCGCCCCACCGATGGTGCACCCTGTGGAACCGACGGTACATCGGTCGTATGTGCAGGAAACGGTGGACGTAGTACGCGATGCCGTCAATGAGGAAGAAGAGCACCGGTACGCTCGCCAGCGTCCAGATCCAACCGTAGTCGGACACGTCATCGTAGACTGGTGTCTTCAGAGCGCCCGTCATCACGAAGAAGATCAGGTTGCCGGTGAGCAAGCCGCCGATCGCCAGATTGGTCGTGCTCAACACCATCGCCCTCCGCTGTTGCTTGGCCGTGGGCATCCGCCCCGGTTGCAGTTTCCACGTCTCCGGCTCGTGCCTGCGCCGCACGTAGTAACGCAGGTGGTAGTAGCCGCCGACGACCCACAGGACCGCGATCCCTCCGAGCACCGACCCGACCACGACGTTGGCGTACAGAGCCCACTCCACCCACAGGATTCTACTCTCAGGCGGCAGTGTCATGGCGACCAATCTCATCCTCGGCCGTCGTGTCGGGGGCCGAGCTTCGTGAGGAGCACGTCGAGGTCGGGGGCTGGGTCGAGTGTCGTTCGCTCCTTGAACGGGAGCCCAGCAACGCTGACGCTGCTGCCTTCCAGCTCCAATCCTGTGGGCTCTGCTTCGGCCGCCCCTCATGGTTCGGCAGGCTTCGGTCGCTCGGGAATCGGGCGCTGGGATCAGCGGGGTTCCAACACGAAAGGGTCTTTTGCAGGGAGTGGGGCGTGGACACCGACGAGCCCGGAGACCGCCCGCCGAGACGAAAGGTTCCGACCTACGACATCGGTGTCATGCTCCCTTCGGCTCACGCTCATGACATCGCTTGTACGGGGAGGTGGCACAGCATCTGCACCCCGCGGGGAGATGGCTTTGAAGACGTGGTTGTGGAACCTGGGTACGGCAGGGGTTGTGGTCACGGCAGCCGGATGTGACCCGACGATCGCAGGTGAGACGGACTCGGGGGTCGCGGGAGAGACGGAGCCCGGGACAGACACGGAGGGGGAGACCACTCCGCTTCCCGATACCGACACCACCCCGCCACAGCCCTCCACTGGTTACTACGGGACGAGCTACTACGGAACGAGCTACTACGGGACCGACACGTACTACGGGACCAGCTACGGGAGCCCCGAGTGCCGTGAAGACGAAGACTGCGAGCTTGGCGAGTGCATCGACGCGGGCGAGCCGTGGTCGTACTGCGAGGCTCTCCCGATTCCCGGGGCGTGCGATGACGAGGTCGAGGTTGCGTTGACATGGGTTCGCGAGGGCGAAGGCGCGGGCACATCCGCGGGCCTCGCGGACGATGAGCGGGTCGTGTTGCTGGACGCGGTGATCGATGATGCGCCCGTGCCGGTCTCTGTCGCGCCGCTCGAGGAGGCGGCAGCGGCGGTGGCCCTCCCGGTCTCCCTCGCAAACGCGGACAACGTCGTGGGAGCCGCCGCGGTGGATGTCGACGGTGACGGCGACGATGACGTGTTGCTGTCGGTCGAGGACGCGGCTCGGGTACGAGTCGTCGCGATGCTTCAGGAGGCCGACGGCTCGTACAGCGAAGGAGAGTCGGTCGAGTTCGGCGAACGAGGTGGGGCCGCCTGGGTGCGGCAGTTCGCGGATGGCAGCTTCTCCCTGGTCACTCGGCTGGAGTCCGGCTTGCTGCACCAGGCGGTAGGTCTGGGAGACGGGACGTTCTCTGCGCCGGCCCTTTCGGACTGGGCGACCGAGCCACTCTCGGACGCAGTCGTCGGACAACTCGATGCGTCCGCAGACGACGACATCGCCGTGGCCGTCGCCGACGGGGCGCAATCGCAGGTCGAGGTGTTGATCGACGGCGGCCAACTGCCGGTGGGTGCTCCAGGTCGTAGTGCGCGATCGCTGCACATGGACGCGCGAGGCAGTTGGCTGATCACCCTCGATGAGCCGGGAACCGGAGTTCTCGAACTCGGCCGGTTTCAGCTCGGTGTTGGGGTCGAGGCCGACACCATCTTCACGCCCGAGCCTGACGTTGCTCGACTCGATTCGACGGTCAGTGACATCGATGGAGACGGTCGGAGTGACGTCGTGTCCTTGCACACCGATGGGCATCTGTCGGTCGTGTTTGCCGCATCGACCGGTGGCGCATGTACGCAGGTCGTCGAGACCGGGGCGGTGTTCGAGACGATCGCACGGCCGGGCGCTGGGGAGGAGCAGGGCGTGGTGCTCTCGGGTGCTGACGGCGTGCTGATGGTTCGCGGCGTCACGCCGAAGCAGTAGCGACGCCGGTACTGGGGCACGGCGAGCGCGGCGCAAACGTTGCCCTCAAGTCGGCCCCAACGTGGGTCACTGTGTCGGTGACGGCGACGGTTCTCATCGACGACGGGACCTCCGAGGGACAGGCTGCAAAGATCGCGAGACACATCGGGGGAGCTTGGTCGAACACGGATCGCTGCGGAACGTGGCGCAGCCGAAAAGCGCACGGGCGGTCAAGCACCCCGTCAGCGCCGGCGCATAGACTGTCGCCATGAAACACGCAGATCTCACCGCTCGCGTCGTGCACGGCCTCTCCGTTCGCACCTCTCACGCAACCGCCAAGGACGACATCGGGCCGCTGTGGGCCAAGGTCGGTGCGTCGGGGATGCTCGAGGGGCGTGCGGAAGCGGTCGCGGTCTATCACGACTACGAGGTGCGACCCGACGGGTACGAGTGCACGGTCACCGTCGGGTTCGAGGCGGAACCCGGCGCCGACACGCCGGAGACCATGGCCCGAGTCGAGGTGCCCGCACAGCGATGCGCGCTGTGGGAAACCGACGGATCGGTCGAGCAGGTCGTCGCCGCGTGGCAGGACGTGTGGACACAGTGGCCCGACGGCGGACCGCGCTCGTTCGGGGCGGACGTGGAGATCTGGGAGCAGGGTCCGGATGGCAAGCCGAAGCGGGCCCAAGTCTACGTTGGCGTGCGAAGCTAAGGCACAGATGAGGGCCTCGACGCATGCCTCGTACCGCGCTCGCATCGACCGCGCCCGCGCTTGGCTCGACGAACACGTTCTGGAGGACGTCCGTCCCGCGGACCTGGCGAAGGTGGCTCACTTTTCGCCGCATCACTTTCACCGAGTCTTCCGCGGGGTGACGGGAGAGTCGGTGATGGAGTGCGTGCGGAGGCTTCGGCTCGAACGCGCAGCACGGCGCCTGCATCACAGCGACACGTCGGTGCTGAACATCGCCCTCGAGTCGGGGTTTGGGTCGCATGAAGGCTTCACGCGGGCCTTTGCCGCGCACTTCGGTTGTGCGCCTTCGGTGTTTCGCGACCAGCCTCATCCGCGCGAGGCGAGGTCGGTCGACATGCCCCCACTGCAACCGGCCGAGGTCGAGCTCCGCGATGTCGAGGGGATCTCGATGACGTGCATGGGCCATCAGGGGCCGTTTACCGAGGCCCCCGGTGTTTGGCAGGACTTCCTGGGGAAGGTGTCCGCGGAGGGATTGTTTGACGGGTCGCAACAGCTTGTCGGTCGCTATCCCGACGACCCCGACATCACGCCGTCGGAGCTCATGCGCTACGACGTCGGGCTGCTCTCTCCAAACGCAGACCCTCTCCCCCCACCGTTATTCCGGCGCAAGGTACCCGGTGGTCGATGGGCGGTCGCAATCCACGAAGGGAGCTACGCAACACTTTCCCAGACGTACCTGCGGCTTGTTGGGGGTTGGTTCCCGAGCACCGGGACTCCCCTGGGCGACGGCCCATGCCTGGAGTTCTACCTGAACCTTCCGCACGAGGTGCCCGAGACGGAGCTGCGCACCGAGGTCTGGGCGCCCGTGCTTCAGGCTTGATGGACTGCGAAAACCCGCACCCGAAGTAACACCGTGCGGCGGGCATGCGTTGCCTCGACGGAGCCCGCCGATGTCGAACCCGTTGCTCTTCGTGCTGGCCCTGTCCGGCAACCCCGACGCGGACGAACCTCCCGTCCACGCACACGACGAGATGGTTTGCCCACTGCACCATCACAACCTGGTCGGGGTACGAGCGATCGGGGTCGCCGCGTTCGAAGAGGGGGCGGGCCGCGATGCGAAGCCGCAGGGGGGATTCGGCTTCGCGTACGAGCGCACGCTGGTGCCCCGATGGCTCGAACTCGAGGTGAGCATGAATGCGTTGTTCTCCGAGGCAGGCCCCGTGCTTCCGGTCGACATCCTGCTCAAGAAGCCGTTTCACGCGAGTCACCGCTTTGATCCGTTCGTCGGACTGGGGGCTGTGGTGGCGTTTGGCGTGGGCGAGGAGCAGTTCGTCGCGCCCGGAGCCATCGCAGCGACGGGGATGTATGTGTGGGCAAGCAACCGGTGGGGTGCCTCCGCCGAACTCGACTTTGCTGCGGTCGATGAGCCACACGGCTGGGTCTACGAACTCGAGTTCGCCGCCGGCCCGGTGCTTCGCTTCTAGGGGGCGCTGGCCGCAGGAGCAAGACCTCCCGTTGTGCTCCCGCTGATGGCTCAGGTCTCCGCGAACACCCGACGAACATGCGTCATGACGCGGTCCGTCGCGCTACGAATGCGGTAGTCGTCGGCCTGGTCAATCCACTGGATGGTTCCGTGTTCGTCGACCAGGAGGGTGGTGGGGATCGCCATCGACTTGAACGCGGGCACGAGCGCGAGCGAGACCCCCATGATCGTGAACTTGCCCGTGGAGAACTCCACGGCCTTGTGGTGCTCGGCACCGTAGTCCTTGAGCACCTCGAGCTTGGGATCGCACAGCAACGGGACCGAGAGATTGTCGCGCTTCCGATGCCAGGTTGCCTCTTCGGGGGTGTCTTTGCTCAGGGCCACAACCTCCACGCCGTACTCGGCGAGCTCGGAGGCGATTGCTTCGAAGCGCCGCAACTCGGCGCTGCAATAGGGTCACCAGTGGCCGCGAAAGAACTTGAGCAAGACTCGCTTGCCGCGAAAGGCGGCGCTGTCGAAGGGCTTTCCTTCTGGGGTCAGCGCGGTGAACGGGCGCAGAGAGTCCCCGACCGCGACCCGCAGCCGACCAATCGGGGTGGCGCGTTGGCTGTACAAGTAGCCGAACGTCCCGGCCAGGGCGAGGGCGGGTGCTGCGGCCAGCGCGGGTGCGAGAAGGGCACTCCCGGAGGTAGCAGCAGCGGCCACCCCCGTCGCCGCGAGTCCAGCGCCCACAGCCTGAGCCGCGAAGTGACCGTAGGGTCGTAGGGGCACCCTCCCAGATGGCACGGTCGCCATGTAGGTGACCCAGGAGGTCAGAACGGTGGCGAAACCGGATCCGGCGAGGGCGAGGGGAGCGACGACCATGATTCGCTTGTCGAACGGCAGGTCCGCGGCCGGTGTTACCGAGTTCGCGTGTCGTCCGCGGCTGGGTGTCCTCTTCTTCGTTCGGTGAGCCGTTTGACGGGTGGCGTCGCGATATCGCACGATCTCGGGGTGCCGCATCTCAGATGGGTCGTCGGACTTGCGGTTGTATGGGTCATGGGGGCGGCCTGCGGCGACGCCGAGGAGAAACCGTGCGCCAACGGGACGTGCGTGTGTGAAGCCAACGCGAACTGCGAGATCGGGTGCGCAGCGCCACCGTGTCACGTTGACTGCCTCGAGGGGTCGAACTGCGAGGCGGAGTGTGCAAACGGTGACTGTATCTGCCGGACCGGCGCGGCGTGCTCCTTCGCTTGCGATGCACCGCCGTGCCACGTGACGTGCGATGGCGACAACCCCAGCTGTGATGGCGCGTGCGCCAACGGTCAGTGCACTTGCGGACCCCGGAGCTCGTGCGCGTTCGTCTGCGACGCACCGCCGTGCCACGCCAACTGCGAGGCCGGGGCAAGCTGCTCGCTGAGCTGTCCATCGGGTATCAACGGGAACTGCTCTCTCGATACCTGCGACGGCGAGGTGACGATGTGCGAGGACGGAACGACCGTGACGTGCGGCGTTCCTTGCCCGTCTTGAAGGGGGGAGGCGCCGGGCTCGTGACAGTCGAGCCCATGCGCCACGCGTGTGCCCCGTGGCACGCGTCGTTCGGAGATGCAGCGTTGTCGGGGACGGCACATTGGTTGGGAACGGTTGCGCCGCGTCGACAACTACCGACCCACCGATGCTTCAGTTGCCCCCCGTCTCCCGCCTCCTCCCATCGATCCTTCTGCTTGCGTCCACGGCGTGTGACGAATCCTCCGCGCCATCGGAAACGGAGGCGGAGGATGATTCGGTCTTCCGTGCACTGACGACCGCGGAAGGCGAATACTTC
Source organism: Nannocystales bacterium (assembly GCA_050633305.1). Taxonomy (GTDB): domain Bacteria; phylum Myxococcota_A; class Polyangia; order Nannocystales; family Nannocystaceae; genus CAJXVA01. Next base: position 59,911 of record JBOEGF010000020.1, on the reverse strand, counting down.
GACGTCGAGACCCGGCCTGTCGGCCCGGTCGGAACTGCTTTGCGTTCCACAGGCCACCTCATCGTCCGGCTGGTAGGAACCGCGGCCACGGGGCCAGCGAATCCGCCCACGGAAGATGACATCTCGGGGACCTGCGGGGTGACTTTCGTATCGCCCACCATCGCGGTCACGGCAGGCCATTGTCTGCCCGGTCTGTCTGAACTCGATGAGGTGGAAGTCCGGACGCCACGCGTCGAGGCCGGGTTCGTGCCCGACCCGACGATTAGCGGGGTCTTCCCGGCGTACAACCATACCGACGCGCCTGGCCACTCGTACGACCGTTACATCTGCAAGGTTCGGTCTCGGTGCTACTCGGGCGAAACGCCAATCAACTGTGACATCACGCCGAGTGACATTTCTGTACCGCTGTCGATGTCTGCGCTCGACATCGGAATCCTCGACTGTGATCCGGTGGACGGCGCGCGCCACGATTACGTCAACGTCGCCGACTCCGTCGCAAACTCCGATGGGGTCGCGCTCCCTTGGTATCACGAGCTGTACGAGCCTCCCCTCGCTGAGCCCTCCGCTTCGGACTTCGAGGAACACTATGTTCAGAAGTTGGCGTACGCCTCCAACTATCACTACATCGGTGCGGGGGAGCGCCATCAGATGCTCCCGTTGTTGTCCACCGACTACGATGGCGATCGGTGGCGGGTTGTCTCTCCACCGACCGGCGTGGTCATCAGCACAAACCTAAGGGGGTGCCACGGCACCTCGGGCAGCGGGGTGATGCGCAAAGACGACGAGCTGACGCCCGAGCTCCTCGGTCCCGTAACCACCGGGCACGGATCGATCAGCGGGAACCTCTGTCACGTTGCGGGGGCCGACTCGGATAGCGCGACCACGATCCGGACCATGCACCCCGAGGTCACGCAGTACTTCGTCGACAAGTACATCCCCGCAAGCTGCTCGGACGCGGCCGTGTTTTCGACCCGCCTCGCGTACTGGCTCGCGTGCGACAGGTTTGCAGGGGACCTCCAGTACGACCCCTACTGGCGATTCCGGCCTGGGGTGTGTCCGTCGTGTGTCGGATTTTCACGACTCGATCTGACGACGACTCTGGCCCTTCGATTTGACGCGGTCACCCCCAAGAACCTCGTCCTCAAGCCCCGTGAGATTGGCCAGAGGTATCGGGCGTCGGTGAGAGTGTGGGCCAACAAGTTCCCCACAACCGTGGAGCTGCGGATGGGCGGCACCATTGTCGCAAAGCACATCTTCACTGGCCAGGACGAAGACTGGGTTGGGAACGACGCGTCCAAGGTGCTCTCGGCGAGCTTCATCGCCGATGGTGCGACCTCGGGCCCGATGACTGTCGCGATGGTGGATGGGAGTACGACCCAGGAACTCGCAGTCAGTCAGGTCTTGCTGGTCCCGGATGGGGCATCGGGGGCGTTTGACACGATGCACAACCGCATGAGCTACGGCGTGCTCGACGTCCAAAACCTCAAGGCGGACGTCCGCCCCGTCGTGTTCAACGACTCTGGAGCTGGTGGTTTCGCGGCCACGCTGAAGCCTGAGCAGCGGTTGGTCGCGACTGGCCTCGCATTGGTACCGGGTCGCTCTTGGCACGTGGGCTTGTCGGGGGATTCTGGGGACCTGACGTGCGGGCTGATGTTTGCGGATGGGTCGGAGACTCAGGTCCCTTGCGCCACCAACGACGGCGGCGTGACGCTTGACGGCACGGGGCAGGATGCTCCCATCGCCTTGTTTGTTCAGACGGATGGCAACGCGCCATCGGTCACGGTGCTCTCCGACCTGGTCGTCAAGGAGGTGGTCGCGTGCGTGACCGACCACCCAACCTGCGAGGCGGGGGGCGCGCTCGAGGCAGGGTGCGACCCGTGCGTCATGGCCATCTGCGACGCAGACCCGTACTGTTGTGACAACGCTTGGGATTCGGTGTGCGTGGGCCAAGTGTTGTCGGTGTGCGATCAGGTTCAATGCGACGCGAGCCTCGGTTCGTGCAAACACTCGGTGTGCACCGCCGGCGACAACCTCCCCGCTGGCTGCGATACCCCCGTGTCCCCCAGCTGCACGAGCGCGATCTGCAACGCCGACCCGTATTGTTGCGACACCGCGTGGGACTCAGTGTGCGTGGCGGCTGTGGGGAGCGTCTGCGGTCTTCGTTGCGGTTGAGTCCGGTGTTCCGCGCTCAGGCGCGCAAGACGAAACTGAAGGCTGTCCGTCCTCCCCGGATCAGGCCTTCAGCTCGTCTGCCACCTGGGACATCGCCTCAACGACCGCTTTCACTTTTGCCGTGCGGTGAAGATCGACGTGGGTGACGAGCCACAGGGGGACCGACCAGTCCGGGCGCGGTGGCATCACCTCGTGGAGTTCGGGGTCCGCGCTTGCCTGCAAGACCGGCATGAAGCCGATTCCGATTCCTGCGAGGAGGCTCTCCATCAGCACACGTTGACTACCGCTGCGGAACACGATGTTTCGGTTCGGAATGACCGACTCCATCCAGCGGAAGATGGGCGAGCGGCTCGGATCTTCGTGCGAGAGGAACACGTGGTCCGCGAACTCGTCCTGCGAGGTGGGCAGGCCGTGTTCGTTCACGTAGGACGCGTGGGCGTAGAGCGTGGACCACAGCGGGGCGAACGGTCGCACCACGTTGTCGGGGTGGTCGGGCTTTGACCCCGCGCGAATTGCAAGGTGCGCCTCTCCATACGCGAGCTGAAGAACCCGGCCGCTAGCGACGTAGCGTATCGTCACCTCGGGGTGTCTCTTTCGGACACGTGCGAGGGCACGGGCAACGAGGGGGGAGACGAGCTCGACCGAGGTCACGATGAGTTCACCGCTCACGATGCTCTCGCGTCCGCGCGCACGGCCGGCGAACCTATCGAGTTGCTCCTGAGTTGTTCGTGCGACCCGCTCGAGATCCTGCCCCGCTTCGGTCGGGGTGTAGCCACGGGCATGCCGCTGGAACAGCTTCGTTCCCAGGTTCGCCTCGAGGGCGTCGATGTGCCGGATCACGGTGGCCCGGTGGACGCCGAGTTGAACAGCCGCAGCGCTGACAGTTCCCAGCCGCGCAACCGCGTATGCGGTTCGAATCTCGTCCCAGGCGTCCATCTATAGAATGTCGCATATTCGCACATGTGGTGCGCGCGTGGTGGCGTTGCGTGCGTCAGCGCGCAGAACTACACCAAGGGCGGGAGCACAGGGGCGCAGCATGGCAAGCCAAGAAACGCAGACGGTGGTCATCACGGGTGGGAGCGGCGGAATCGGATACCAGAGCGCGCTGGGGATCGCGAAGACCGGAGCCCACGTCGTCATCACGGGACGCAACCGGGAGCGCGGCGAGGCGGCCGCGAAGCAGATCATCGAGGCCACCGGGAACGCCAATGTCTCGCTCGTAGTCGGGGACGTGTCCTCCGTCGCGGGCATCGACGCGCTCGCAAGCTCGATTCTCGGCCGCGTCGAGCGAATCGACGTGCTCGTGAACAACGCCGGGTATCTGGGTAGCGAGTCGAAGACGAGCGGCGATGGACTCGAGATGCACTTCGCCGTGAACGTGTTGGCGCCGTGGCGGCTGACCCACGCTCTGCTGCCAGCACTCACAGCCGCTGGGAAGCCGCGCGTACTGAACGTGACCGGTGGAGACAAGCCTGCGGCCATCGACGCGGACAATCTCCAAGCAGAGAAGGGCTTCAAGGGCCTGGTCACGTACACGCACTCCAAGAGCATCCTCGAAGCGATGTCGATGATGCTCTCCCGAGAACTCGAGTCCGAGGGCGTCGCAGTCCACGTTGTCTTTCCCGGGAGGGCATCGACAGCCATGACCGCCTCGTTGTCGGTCAAGACCTTGCCCGGCTGGATGAAGATCTTGTACCCGCTGTTCCGGCTTCTCTTCGCGGACGACGGAGGCAAGAGTGCCGCGAACGCGGCCCGGTCCACGATCTGGGCGGCAACGAGTTCGGAGATCTCCGGCAGCACGGGTCGCTACTTCGACACCAACATGAAGGAGCAGAAGCTCCACGCGACGGCGTATGACGCGGACGTGCATGCCCGAATCGGCGCCGTCCTCGAAGCCGCTGCGTCAGACGTGGAATCTGGCGCGTAGCGCCCGGCCGGGGACCGGGTTGACGCTCGGGTCCGCGCGGCGCGACCATGACCACCTTGAGCGCTTGGGTCTGGGCGATTGCTGCGGCACTGAGTGCGCCAGTGCCGACGGGGCCTGACGCGACTCCGCCGGCGCCTACGGACGCCACAAGCGTGAGCGAGCCGGACCCGACGGACGAGCCGGCGGAGGAGGCGGAGGAGGACAAGGCCGACGAGGACGAGGAGCCCGAGGGACAAGCACGGCTTCGCGGCCGAGTCTTGGTCTACGGCGATCGAGATCCGGCCGGCGGTGCGCGGCTGCTTCCCAAGGACGGCAGCGCTCCCATCGACACCGACGTGAACGGTGCGTTCTCGGCCGACCTCTCACCTGGCGACCATGTGTTCATCGTGAAGGCGCCCGGCTTCGAGGACCTGGAGGTCAACGTCGCCTTGGTCGACAAGCAGGACCTCGAGATGGAGTTCTTCCTGCAGACCAGCTTGGAGGGCGAGCGGTATCGGACGGTCGTCGAGCAGCAGCAGGCGGTTGCGGTCTCGAGCACTCGACTCGAAGGGCGAGAGATCCACGAGGTTCCGGGGACTCGTGGCGACCCTCTGAGCGTCGTGACGGCGCTTCCGGGGGTGAGCCGGTTGGCGGGGTTCCTGCCCTACATCGTGGTTCGCGGGGCAGCACCGGGCAACACCGGCTACTACCTCGACGGCGCCCGAGTCCCGATCCTCTACCACGTCGCAATCGGACCCTCGGTCATCCACCCGTACTTCATCGACGCGGTCGACTTCTACCCGGGCAGCGCACCCGTTCGGCTTGGACGGTTCACCGCCGGGCTGATCGAGGCCACGACTCGCCCCGCCCGCCGCGACCGGGTCCATGGCGAGGTGGATGTTCGGTTGACGGATGCTGGGGGTCTGGTCGAGGTCCCGATCTCCAGACCGGTGCTCGACCGAGACTGTCGGCGCAACAAGAAGCGGCGCGAGTGTGAGAAGGGCGCTCCTCGTGGTGCGCTGACCCTCGCAGGGCGTTACAGCTACACGGCGGGCGTGCTGAGCCTGGTCAACTCGACGGCTCGCATCAACTTCTGGGACTACCAAGCACGCTTCGACCACGACCTGGGGCAACGTGCTCGGTACACGGCGTTCGCGTACGGAAGCTACGACGACATCGGCACGCGGGCGGTTGGCGGCGCCCCCTCCAGCACCTTCCTACGGTTCAACTTCCACCGCTTCGACAACCGGGTGCGGCAGCGGCTGCGAGGCGGTGGTACGGCGAGCTATGCGGTTGTTCTGGGTCTCGACTCGTCCGGCCTGGGCGACGTGTTCACGCGCGAGTACCGGATCGCGCCGCGCATCGACTACCGGTTGCCCACCCGACACAAAGCGGTCGAGATCGGCTTGGGACTCGATACCGAGTTTCAGTTTTTCCGGATCGAGGCACCGCAGTCTGAAGACGACGATTTCAACACCGCTGACCTGGGATTGTTTTTCAGCGAGCGCTTCGTCTCGGCCACCGGCGGATACGCGGAGCTGATCTTCAACAAGGGCAACGTCCAGGTTCGGCCCGGCCTTCGTGCGGATTTCTACGGGCAGGTCGGCACCAGCCCCTACGTGTTCAACACGCGGGCGTACACTTCGGCATTCGGTGTCGACCCGCGTCTCCTCATGCGCGAGCGTCTCAACGATCGTTGGGCCCTCAAGCAGGCGATCGGGCTCTACCACCAGCCGCCCACGTTCCCGATCCCGGTCCCCGGCGTCGAGAGTTTTGGCTTCGAGCGAGGGCTACAGCAAAACGCACAAACCTCGTTCGGGTACGAGTTCGCAGCGGTTCCTGGCCTCCTCAACGTCGAGCAGGAGGCCTACGTCGGGTATCTGAGCAACCTCCAAGACTACGAGATCGACGCGGAGAACGAGGACAACCCGATCAACGAGCTGGAGGATGTGATCAACTCGGTGACCGGCTGGTCGTATGGGCTGGAGACGCTGGTCAAACTGGATCCACAGCTGCGCGTGTTCGGCTGGGTGGCGTACACGCTGTCACGCGCAACCCGGGACTACGAGGTCGGAGGCAATGCGCCAGCGAGCTGGGATCAGCGGCACATCTTGAACGTCGTTCTAGGCTATCGAATCAGCCAGAAGTGGAACTTCGGGGGCCGCGTCCACTACCACACGGGCCGGCCCTGGACGGCGAGGGACGACAACGAATCCCAGACCGACGCCCTGCGAACCCGGCGGAACAACGCTCGGTTGCCGCCCTACTTCCAACTCGACTTACGGGCGGAGAGGATCTGGCGTTGGCCCAAATGGCAGATGTCGCTCGCGCTCGACATCTCCAACGCGACCTACGCGCGGGAGACCTTCGCGTGCACCGAGGCCGAAGAGGGCACTCCGGACACGTTCGCGACGCGTAGTGGAGATCTGGCGGCGGCGCCGGATCCTGCCCGAGGGATCGTGCAATGCACCCCCCAAGGCTTCCGGTACATCATCCCTTCCGTGGGCCTGCGGGCTCGCTGGTAAAGCGTCTCTTTTCGAGTCGACCCGTGCTGCCCGGCCGTCGCGTGACGTCGCGGTGAGGTCGCCCCGTGCTTGTTTTCCGCCCTGCGCCCGGTGTAGTCAGGAGGGGTGACCAAGGACGAATTCATCGCGGAACTGGCCAACGTGCTTCAGGTCTCGGAAGACGCGCTCGAGCCGGCGACCGAGCTCAAGCAGTTCGAGGGCTGGGACTCCACCGCGGTCATCAACCTGATCGTGCTTCTCGATGAGAACGGCGCCGAGGTGGACGAAGAAAAAGTCCCCGAGTGCAAGACCGTCCAAGACGTGCTCGACCTCGCCGGCGACGCCATCAAGTAGTTCGCACTCTCAACGCACGACGTCGGGTATCACCATGAAAGTTGTTGGAATCGCGGCATGCGTGCCGAAAGCGACGGCCGAGACGCGCTCGGCCGCTGAGCACTTCCCCCAACACGATGTCGAGCGCATCGTGGACAATACGGGCGTGGAACGGAAGCGCGAGGGGGGACCCGACGCCACCGTTTCGATGATGTGCATCAAGGCGGCGGAGGATGTCATCGAAGCTGCGGGGTGGGATCGAGAGTCCATCGACGCAGTCATCCTGGTCACGACGCTCGGCGACGTGCTCATGCCTGCGACGGCGCACCTCATTCAGCATGAGTTGGGCATCCCAAGCGGCGCGCTCACGTTCGACATCCACCTGGGATGTTCGGGCTACACGCACAGCCTCATCGTCGTCGACGGGCTGCTCAAGGCAGGGGTGATCAAGCGCGCGCTGTTGCTCAGCGGTGAGATGAGCGCGGGGCTGTTCCGGCCCCGTGTTGCGGACTGTCGGCACCGAAGCGATCTTGCGAACTCGATCTTGTTCGGGGACAGCGGCACCGCCACGCTCCTGACATCCGAGGGCGAAGACCAGGTCGCCGCGCACCAGTTCGGCGCCGATGGCAAAGGCTTCGACAAGATCATGGTCAAAGGCGGCGCGGGTGCTTCGCCTTGGACACCGGAGTTGTTCGAGCGTCGGATGGACGATGACGACGTCGAGCGACGACCCATCGACCTCATCCTCAAGGGGCCCGATGTCCTCACCTTCACGATGAAGCGCGTCCCTCGGCTTCTGAAGGATCTCGTCGAGCGCTCTGGTTGGAGCCCCGAAGACATCGACGCCATCGTTCCTCACCAGGCCAACAAGTTCATGCTCAACTTCCTGGCGCGTCGCATGAAACTGCCCGCCGAGAAGATGCTGCTGTCGATCGAAAACTTCGGCAACACGGGCTGTGCCTCCATTCCGCTCACGCTGGTGGTCGAGGGCGGTGAACGCCTGAAGAAGCGGACCAAGTGGGCCTGGATGGGCTTTGGTGTGGGTCTGTCGTGGTCGGGTCTGTTCTTGGAGACCGACGAGATCATCGTTCCACCGCTGCGCGAGATCTGATGCGTTTGACTCGCGCCGCGGCGTTTGCCTTCTCGTCGACGCTGCCGCTCGAGCATCGTGAGGCGGCAGAGCGGATCCTGTTCTTCAATCTCCAGCAGGAGAAGGTGAAGGACGGGATCCGGGTCGTCTCGGAAACCTACGGCCTGCCGAAGCTCGTCCCGGATGCGAGTGGCGAGCGGCTGCACATGACGGTCTCCAAGGACGTCGCCGTGCAGACGCTCTTCGTGACCGTGCGCGGGATCGGGGGGATTGCCGGGCCTGTCGGTGCGATCGTGTTCACGCGCCACGAAGACGCACTGATCGCGCTGTACATGGCGGTGCACGAGGACTTCTCGGCGACCGGAAAACACGCGGGCGAGAAGCTGATGGTGAAGATGCTCAAGGAACTCGAGAGCATCGCTCGTCGGGTCCGGGGCGTGGACACGCTCAAGCTGTACTTGGGCGGGCAGACGCCCGTCGCGAAGAAAGTCCGCCGCTAGAGCGTCCATTCCTCGGCCTCTTCTCGCCCTTGGGTGGACGGCCAGGCGCGAGCCCAGCTACCCCGCCGAAGAGGTGGTGAGGGCCGTCTTGGGTGTGCTCGCGATACGCGGCTTGGGCAATGAGGAGGTCAGCAGACCGGCGAACACGAGCAGGAACGTGGCAACGAAGGCACGTGGTTCGACCAAACCGGGGATGATGCCGGCCGCACACAGCAGGGCGCTGGCGACTCGGGAGCGCCCTTGCAAGACCAACATGCCGCCGATGCACGCAGCCGTGAGGGCGGCCAAGAGCACGTAGCCGGTTCCTACACCTGTGGTCATGGACCACGATGAGCTGGGCGGAGGTGCGCTGAGCCAGCTAAGCCCCATCGCGCCTGCCGCGAGCCCGCCTACCATTGCGGCAGCGATGCATGTCCAGTGTTGCCGGGTCATCGGTGTTCACCCGAATTGACGCGCGGCGTCCCAAACTGTTGCGAGAAAAGTTTGAATATTTCGGGCCGACGCTTCGGGGGAGCGTTTCCCCGGCTGTCATCGCATCCCGGGGCCCGCGGGGTGCTGCTCGATCCACCGGTCGAGGTGCTGCAGCTGTTGCGTTCCCTCGCTGCCGAGTTGCTCGAGGATTTCTCGGCTCGCCTGGGCGTGCTGATGAGCCGCCCGCTTGTCGCCGTTCGCCCACGCGACGCGTGCCCACACCGCAAACGCGTCGGCGTTTCGGAGGGGGCGGCGACGGTTCTCGGTGACGATTTTCGCGGCGGCCTCGACCACCGCGCGATCGGCTGCGGGGACACCGTTGGCAAAGCTGGCACCCCATGCAAGGCGATGCCTCGCGCGAATCGGGTCGTTGGGATCCTCGTCCGCAAGAAGCGCGAGCGCCCGGGTCAGGTGCGTTCGTGCCTCTTCCAGTTTGCCCGCGTCGAGCAAGCTTCGGCCAAGCTCGGCGTGGTGCCGCGCGACGCTAAACGGGGAGGGCCCGTCGAGCTTGCGCACCAACTCGACGGCCGAGCGGTGTGACTCGATGGCGCCCTCGTAGTCTCCCTGCTCGCGCCTGACCTCGCCGAGTCGGACCAAGAGGTCGGACTCGTTCCCCGTTCCCGGTTGTGTCCGGTGAACCAAGCTGAGCGCCTCCTCGAGCTTCTCCTGGGCTTTGGCGTGGTCGCCCAGGTGCCGGTCTGAGTTGGCCAAGTTGACCAGCGAGATGGCGTTGTCGGGGTGCGCGTCGCCGAGGGTGATGCGGCGAAGCTCGAGCGCCTGAGCGAGGACTTCTCGCGCCCCTTCGTAGTCGCCGAGCTCGCCCCGGATCGCGCCGACGTTCTCCAACGACGACGCCATGAAGGGGTGCCCCGCGCCGTACCGGGCTCGTGTGATGTCGAGGGATTTTGTGAACGCGTCCTCGGCGTCTTCGCGCCGACCCTGTCGTGCGTAGAGGCGACCGAGGGTGCCCCACGTCATGTCTTCGCCGAGCACGGACGCTTCGGTCGCGCTGGCGGTCGTGTCGAGGGCGAGTTGGATGTGTTTCTCGGCGAGGTCGTAGACGTCGTGGGACATGTACGCCGCGGCGATGCCGTTCTCGAGCTGGATGCGCCGCTTGGGTCCGCCGCTGAGTCGCTCCAAGGCTGCGACCCCGTGTTGGTACCAGCGCTCGGTGTCTTTGAGCGATGCTCCAGGGTCGGCGCCCGCCCAGACCCGGCCGATCGCGACGCGGGGGATCACCGCTTGGTTGCCCGCGGCCAGTGCCGCAGACATCGCCTCGTGTTGCAGGGACTCGGCCTCGTCGATTCGTCCCTGAAACTCCCGGTCCTCGGCCAGGGTGATGAGCGCTTCGGCTTCGCTCCACGTGGCTCCGGCCTTGCGTGCAAGGTTCAGGGCCTTGAGTGCGCTCTGGACCGATTCGTCGTGCTTTCCGGTCTTCTGGAGTGCCAGTGCCCGGGTGTTGAGCGCGTCGAGTTCGTCTCGAACCTCGCGCTCGACGGCGGGGCCCAGCGAAGAGTCTGCCCGAGCGAGCGCATCGACATCGTCACAGCTCGACGCGGGTTGCAGGATGCTGGTGGCATCCAACGTGCGTTCGAGGGAGTTGGCATCGACATCCTTCAGCACGCCGACCAAGGTGGTGAGCTCGCGGCGGCGAGTCTCGAGGCAGTTCATGCGAAGCGCGAGCATGGACTGGGGGACCTCGCCCGCCGCCGACTGCTTACACGCGGTGCGCTGAGCGGAGAGCCACTGCTGCGCGTGTTTCTCGAGCTCGGTCTCGGTGCTGTTCCAGCTCGCTTCGGCATACGGGCGGCCGGTCTCCAGAAACGCCGCGCGCAAGGAGATGCGCTGATCGTCGTCCCAGATGCCCCGCAGCATCGAGTCCACGTTGTCGCAGTAGACATCCTCGGGATTGTCGGTTCGGCTATACGCGAGGAGTCCGACGCCCAGGACCGCACCCGGAAACAGGACTGTGCTCCACCGTCGCCACGTGCGCGCGGGGTCATGGGCCAGCTCCGAGAGAAGGGCCTCCATCGTGGGAAAACGCTCGTCGGGACGGACCGAAAGGCCGCGGAGGATCGCCCTTCGGACTCGGCGCGGGACATCGGAGTCGCGAGGCGGGGGGAGGAAGCGGCCCGCGGTGACGTTCGCCATCAGCTCTCCAAGCACGCGCCCTTCGAAGGGGCGACGACCGTACAGAGCCTCGTACAGCGTGACGCAGAAGCTGAACTGGTCGGCCAACGCGTCGCTGCGCTGTCCGGCGAGCTGCTCGGGAGCCATGTACGCGGGCGTGCCGACGAGCGCACCGGTGCGGGTGAGTTGGGCCGACATGACCGGCGTGCTCTCGATGACGGATACCGTGCTGAAGGAGTCCGTCTTGCCCGCAGCCGGCCGCGCCAGGCCGAAGTCGGTGACAGCGGCTCGGCCCTCGCTGTCGATGAGCACGTTGTCTGGCTTGAAGTCCCGGTGGACCAGGTCGGCCTTGTGCGCCGCCCCCAACCCCCGGCCAGCCGCGACGAAGATCTCGAGCCGGTCCCGCCAGGGGCGCGGCACCTTGAGCCACTCGGTCAGTGTTCCGCCATCGACGAACTCCATCGCGACGAAGATCTGGTCGCCGAACTCGCCCACGTCATGAACTGTGATGACGTTGGGATGGGTGAGCTTCGCCATCGACTGCGCCTCTCGCAGCAGCCGGGTGCGTTGCTCAGCGAGCTCTTCGTCGAGCGAGCCCCCCAGTGACGTCATCAAGAGCTTGATCGCGACCTTGCGGTCCAGCTCGGGATCGTAGGCGGCATACACGACGCCCATTCCGCCCTCGCCAACCTTGTTGAGCACGACGTACCGGCCGACCTTGTCACCCTCGGTGAGGCGTGGCGCGACCTTGTAGATCTCGGCGGCCGGATCTTGGGTCGGGTCCGAGGCGATGGGCTCGGGTGCGATCGAAGTGTCGGTGATCGCGAGCTCGTCGGAGGCCGGCTCGAAGCGCGCCAGCTCGACCATGACCGCGCGGCATAGGTCGCAGCTGTCCAGGTGGACCTCGAGCTCTTCGCGGGACGCGTCATCGAGCTCTCCGCGCACGAAGTCGACGAGCACGTTTTCCTCGGGGCAATCCATCCGGGCGGCAAAGTGTAGCCTCGCACGCTCGGGTGCCGCACGCGGTAGACTGCGGTCCGTCATGCGTCACGGATACGCAATGCTGGCCGTCCTCGCGCTTTGCGGCTGTGTTTCGGCCGAAGCTTCCCCAAGACTCGAGGCGTGGGGCCCCGCGTTGCCCGTCGTTGTGGAGCCGGCGGAGGCGGTGAAGCCTGAAAAACGCGCGGTTGCCGTCGCGGCGCCCCCTGGGTGTGCGCCGGTCGAGCCACTGAACGTCCTGTTCATCGGCAACAGCTACGTCATTCAAAGCGATACGCCAGCGCTCCTGGAGGCGATGGCTGTGGATGCTGGGGTGGAGTTCCACGTCGAGCGCCTGGCCAGGGGCGGTAAGGATTTTGCGTATCACCTGGGTCGGCCACAGACCGCCAAGATGCTCGCGGCACGAGAGTGGGACGTGGTGCTGCTGCAGAGTCACAGCCTCGATCCCTTGCGGAATCCGGAGGGCTTCGAGAAAGCGGGCGCCGCCCTTGTTGAGGCGGTTCGAGCCTCGGGTGCGGCGCCGATGCTGTTCGAGACGTGGCCCCGGCGCGCTGGACACAACCTCTACAACTACATGGAGGAGGTTGGGAAGACGCCGGCTGAGATGCTCCAACGCGTGTCGGCTGCGTACGCCCAACTCGGAGCGCAGACCGGAACGCCCGTCGTTGAGGTTGGCCACGCATGGATGCAGCTTCAAGACGAGCACGCCGAGGTGGGGCTGTATCTGAAGGACGGAGCGCACCCGGCCGAGGCTGGGGCCTATCTCAGCGCGGCGGTGATCTTCACCGAACTCACCGAACGAGATCCGCGGGCCGTGTTGCAGCCCCACGGTGCCGTCGATGCGACGGAGGCTGCGGCGATCGGCGCGGTGGCAGCGGCCGTGGTCGAGCCGCCGTGTGGCTGGTAGCGGCAAACGATCGGGTTGTTACGGCCCGCGTTCGAGGACCGGGATCGCGGCGCGTTTCTCGGGGTCGAGTTGGTCCCACAGCACACCCCTCGGCCGCTCGTAGTCTCGTTTGCAACGGATTGCACGGGTCGGGGTGACGACGAGGTCCAGCGAGACATCGTGCGGCAGCATCGGAATCGCACGAGCGGGCAAGACCTGGCAGCCGTGGACTGTGGTCACGACGGGGGTCTTCGCGTCGACCTTGCCGTGTTCGCGGAGCAGGGCGTACTCGAGGTCGCTGTAGCCTCCGCCCTTGCCCAACCGTGCCCCTTGCCGGGTGACACCGACACACCCGGTCACGATGAGGTCGATGGGGGGCATTTCATCGAGGTGGGTCGGGACTCCGATGGCATCCGCACCCTTCGCCGAGGATGCGACCCACAGCGCACTTGCATCGATCCGGGATGGGTCGAGTGCGATGAATGGAGCTTCGGTGCGAAGTCGTGGCACCGCCATGAAGACGAGCTTGCCCTCTTTGAGCGCACGATGGCGGACCGGTCGCTGCGGTGAATCGGGGTTGCATTTGATCACCGTCGCCTGCGACCACGCGGCTGTGGCCGTCAGGGACTCGGCCGCGGACTCGGCCCCCACAAAGTTGGGGATCCGCCCTTCCACGCCGGGAAATCGGGCAGCACCGGCCTCTCGAATCGCCTGCCAACAAGCCGCTCTGAGTTCTGATTTCGACAGCCGGGCCATGCGGAGCAGTCTTGCCTTGGTTTGGATTCAATTCACGTCCCAACCCGGGGACCGACGAGTTTGCGGGGGGCGGGGACGAGGTCGGTTCGACTCCAGCCTGACCGGAAGCTCGCATATCCCGTAGACTCGGGAGGTGCGGGCGACCGGCGTGACGATGCTTCTGTTCCTGACCGCTTGCCCCTTGTTTGGGGGCGGTGGGAGCGGAGGCCCGTGCTCGGAGGACGCCAACGCGTGTGGCAACGGCGGAGCGCTCGAGATCGATGCGGACTGCGCCCTCGACGACGTCCTCGAGTTGGAGCTTGGCGGCGGCGATGGGCTGTTTCAGTCGCTGGCCCCTGGGGCAGAACCCGACCTCGAGTCCGGGCTTCAGGGCGGGGTACACATGGTCCTCGGGGTGGCGGTCGACAACCCTTCCCCAGACCACCTCGCGTACGAGGTCGAGATCTCTCTCGCGGCCGAAGACGGCGACGAGACCCGAAGCGTCGGGGAGCGCACGGTGGTCTACGAGGGAAGCCTGGTCTCGTTCGAGGCGGGGCGCGCGGAACTGCTCGATCTGGTGGTGATCCCCGATGAGTGGCCGGAGGAGGGCCGTCGGTGGATCTCGGTGAGCGTCCTGGACGCGTGTGGGCGGGCCGGTCAGCTTGACCACGCCATCGATTAGCCTCAAGGATACTCGCCGTGACTCGTGGTTTGCTGTTGCTGCCGCTGGGTTTGGTGGTCGCGTGCCTCACCGCCAACCCGGAGTACAACCCGGCGGCGTCAGCGGGTGGAACTTCGGCCGCGGTAGAGGCGTCCACGGTCGGCTCTGCGGGAGAGACGATGGGCTCGCACTCGACGACCTCCGCGGGGACGGCCTCGGCCTCCGGGGTGTCTGACACCGGTGAGGGAGAGACGAGCTCTGGGACCTCGGGCTTGCCCGCATCGTCGACCTCGAGTGGTTCGTCGTCGCACGGAGGGATGACCTCGTCCTCGTCCTCGTCCTCGTCCTCGTCCTCGTCCTCGTCCTCGTCCTCCAGCAGCGGAGAGGGGGACACCGGTCAGGCCTTGGACCCGAGCGACTTCGGGCAGGCCTGCATCGCCAACGATGAGTGCGCTCCTTTGGGTCCCACCGTCGAGTGCTGCGCTGCCGCGCAATGCTTGGGGACATGCATGGTTCCATGCCGGAGTGTCGAGGAGTGCCCGTTCGATGAGATGGCTTGCGAGCACGGCTACTGCTTGTTCCCATGCGAGGCGAACGACGCCGACTGTGCAGACTGGCCTGGCTTCACATGCCAGCACGGCGGGACGCTCTGCGAGAGCGACGTCTAGGCCCGGTCGGGTTTCCTGTTTGGCCGTACGAGGGGCGGCTCAGATGCCGACCGCGCGACACATCATGTCGCAGTCCCGTGCGCTGTTCCGGAGCAAGACCTGCAGCGCCGCTGCGTCGAAGTCGAAGAAGCTCGGCATCCTCGGGAGCAGATCCGCTTCGATGGTTTCGAGTTCGGCGTCTTCGTACGACGGCTGCGGGAGTCCGGGCGCGGCTGAGAACACGAAATCGGTGAAGCGGACCGCGGATAGGAGGAGGTCGACCGGTCCCCTAGTGGCGTCGATGTTCGGGTCGTGGTGCCTCGAGACCGCGGAGACCAGTGGCTCTGGAAGCCGCCAGCTCTCGCATGCCATGGCGCCCACCTCGGCGTGGGTCAGGCCGCAGATCTCGCGCTCGCGCTCGGCGTGTGCCTCGGAGAACTCGGTGCATTCGGAGTTCACGCGGATCCAAGCCGACGGCGACTCGGCCATCAACACGAACTGCCCCATGTCGTGAAGCAGACCGGCGGTGTAGGCCTCGTCAGCCCGGAGATCTGCCTGGGGACTCGCTTGAATCAGCGCCCGGACACCCGTGGCGACCTGCAAGGAGTGTCTCCACAGGTTCTTCTCGGCGTCGCTGTTCGGCGTAAAGAGCTTGGCCAGCGCGACCGCCATGATGACGTTCGCGGCATCCCGGCTGCCCATGCTGCTGAGTGCGCGGCGAACCGAGGTGATGCGGCTGCGGCTTGCATATGCCGCGGAGTTCGCCGCAGATAGGATCCGGGCCGAGAAGCTGGCGTCGGCCTCGATGAGCGCCCGGATCTGGTCGAAATGGTCGTCTTGGTTCGGATTGAGAACCATCAGCTTCCGGGCGACCTTCGGAAGGACGGGCAAGGCGTCTACGCGGCGCTCGAGCCGTCGCCGCAAGTCGGGATCGCAGTTCATCGCCAAGACCCTCTATGCGGTGTGGGTTCGTCGGGGCTCGGGCCAAGTCGGACCGCTTTCGGCAAAAAGCGTCCCGGAGGGCAGCCACGCAGGTTCGGCCCGGATCGGCCGCTGAGCGTGACGTGCACCTAGGGAAAGGCTAAGCTTTCCTCAGTGGCTGACGACGCCCGTCTGCGGACGCTGTTTCTCGGACTGCTGGACGACGAGACACGACCCGTCTTCGAAGCGGACGAGACCCTCGAGGTCCGTCTGGCTTCGATGTTGGAGACCGCCGAGGCGGCCCTGGGCACGTTCAAGATCACCGCGGACGACTACATCGCCCATCTTGCGGGCGTCGTTCCCAAAGGTTGCACCACGGAGGCCTTCGCCAAGCTACGCGCTGGCGACCTGTACTTGGCGTGTGCGTGCGCCGCTGGTGATGACCACGCCCTGGTCGCCTTCGATACCGAGTTCGGTCGGGACATCGACCTCGCCATCGCACGTTCGGGCAACGTCGACCTCTCCAAGGACGAGTTTCGCCAGCTCCTGCGCAACAAGCTGTTCGTGCCGCGCCCGGGCAAGCGTCCCAAGATCGCCGACTACGCAGGGCGTGGCGATCTGCGGAGCTGGGTTCGGGTCACTGCGCTGCGCATGATCGTGGACATCGTGCGCTCGCGTGCAGGCGACCGCGAGATCCCGGTCGACTCGGACATGCTCAGCTCGATCCCCGCCCAGACGGACGACCCCGAACTCGAGTACATCCAGCGCGTCTACAAGACCGAGTTCAAGGACGCGCTCCAAGATGGCTTCGCCGCGCTCACGCCTCGCGAGCGCAACCTGCTGCGCCACCAGGTGCTGCACGGGCTCAACATCGATCAGGTTGGCGCGCTGTATCACGTGCACCGCACGACCGCGTTCCGGTGGATTGAGAAGGCACGCAAGTCGCTGCTCCGAGAGACCCGCAAGGCGCTGATGAACCGGCTGCGCGTGGGCAGCGGTGAGTTCCTCAGCATCATGCGTGTCGTCGGCGGAGACCTCGATGTCAGCGTGCGCCGGTTGCTGGTCAGCGACATCGAAGCCGAGCCGGCCAAGCCTTAGCCCGTTCTCAGCCCGTCAACACGGGTCGAGGTCGAGGCGCTGGTAGACGACCTCTGGGCCGCCGTCACGCGTTCCCAGGATGATCTCGTCGCGGCCGTCGGCGTCCATGTCCACGATGTAGACGCGGCTGGGCACGGGCTCACCGAACAGCACCTCGGAGAGCGATCCCTCGGTGAAGGTGCCCGCGGCCGAGCCGTTGTGCACGGAGATGGCATCGAGCGTTGGGCTACCCAGCCCGATGTCGACAAGGCCGTTGCCGTCGAAGTCGCCCATGGTCGCAAAGCTCGACGCCGCGAAGTCCTCGATCAGCGCGAGCTCGGTGCCCTCGAAGCGCTGGACCTGGATGGTCACGCCGTCGCCCGAGCAGGCGCGAGCATAGACGTTGGTGAAGGCGCCGAAGTACTCCCCGCCGACGACCTCCGTAGGCACAGCATCGGGACTCTCCGAGCTTGGGATCGCGGAGGCCAAGATCTCGCCGTTGTACTCCAGCAGCTCGAACGGGTGAAAACTGCACGAGGAGAGATCGTCGAAAAACGAGGTCTGAGCGACGACAAAGAGCCCGTTGTTTCCGCGGATGGGCTGTGGCGCGAGGTCCCCGGAAAGCCCCGATGAGATCGCGGAGTTCGGAAAAAACTCACCCGATCCGTTGCCTTCTTGAAGCTCGATGACACCTCCAAGATTGAGCAGAAAGTCGGCGAGCCCATCGGTGGTCACGTCGTAGAATCCCTCGAAGCCGTCTTGGAAACTGAATGGGGTCGGGATGATGGATCCCTCGATGAACCCGGGCGAGCCCTCGACGTAGCCCAGGTTCGGAGGTCCACCACCGCCCAGTGCGAGTCCGACGGCATCGAGCGCGTTGTCACCGTTGAGGTTGTGAAATCCGGTGATGAACCCAGGGAAGAATCCGGCCGAGTTGGGTTGGCCAGCGGCGTCGAACCAGAACAAGTCGCTACCCGAACCGGGTCCGCCACCTTCGAAGAGCGCGAGCCAAAGCTCTGCGAGGCCATCGCCGTTCTGATCTCGGACGAACAACCGCGATTCTTCGGGTGCTTCAAACAAGGGTTGGGCCGACCAGCAGAGCTGCTCGAAGCCCCCGGTGCTGCCGAAGAATCCTGAGCTTCCGAAGAACCCTGAGCTGCCGAAGGTGTCGGTCGTGGGACCGCTGGTGCTCATCGGACCGATGGTGGTCATCGGGGGCTGGGTCGTGTCGGGGGAGTCGCTCTCTGCACCGCCCGAGGAGCCGTCTGTCTCTTCCGAGGTTCCGCTGGCGCCTTCATCCGACAAGATCAGGCGAGGCGCGCATCCGGCGAGCAAAACGACGGCGCCGAGCCAAACTCTAGAAACCATGCGCGGAGTGTAGCGCCTTCATCCGATACCCGGCGCCAGGCTCACGGCGCTGTAGGCGACGGCTGTCTTGCGACCCGCGTTGCGGTAGCCGTGGCGTTGGTCCCCGCGAAAGACCACGACATCGCCGGGCTCCAACGTCCATCGTTCGCCGCCGGCGCTGAGCTCGAGCGACCCTGCTTCGCAGGTGAGGTACTCGCGGGTGCCTGGCGTGTGGGGCACCCCTGCGAACGCCGCACCCGGCGGGAACTGCATGCGCTCGAGCTCCAAGCCGGGGATCGGATCGGGGAGCAGCTTGCGAACGAGGGCTTTGCCGCGCTTTTGCTCCGGCAGCTCGCTGGCCCGGTACAGGCGCGCGCTGGCCCGGGGGGCGCCGACCAGCTCCTCGAGCGTGACTTGCAGCGCGGCGGCGACTTTCATCAGGACGGAGAGCGTCGGGTTGGCCCCGCCCGACTCGAGGTTGGCCCACGTCGGGCGCGGCAACCCGGCAGCCTTGGCCATCTGGCTCTGCGTGAGTCCGCGGGTCTCACGGAGCACTTTGACGTTGTCGGCCAGGTTCGTCGCGGCATCCATGCCGGGCAGCTTACAGTGATGCTTCGCTGCGTTTCGTGATCCGCTCGGCGATCTTCCAGAACAGGAGCAGCCCCAGGAGGTCGGCGAGCAGATCGACCGGATCAGCCGTTCGGTGAGGGGACGTGGACTGCAGGAACTCTTCGGCGACGGCACCTGCGAGCGGGAGGGCGACGGCCCAAGGTATGCTTCGCCAGCGACGCCCGCGGCACGCGAAGTGGGTCCCGAATGCGAGTGCTCCAAACATGAGGAAGTGCAACGCTTTATCGGTGCCGGGGATCGACAGCCAGGCCGTGTTCGAGCCCGAGAACGCACCCGTGTACGCGACAAGCGTGGCCGCGACCACGAGGCCCAGCTGGGGCCACAAGAGCCATCGCCAGCGCCAGGGGTCGGCGCGCGGGGAGTTGTTCAGGCCCGCTGCGGCGATGCCCAGGCCCAGGCCTATCGCGGTGCCCGCCCACACATCGACGCCGTGGTGGTGCCCAAGCTCGACTCGGCTGTAGCCGACCACAACGGCGAGCGGGATCATGCAGACCGCGGCGCCGCGATGGTGCGCGAACGTGATGGCCAACGCGATGCCGATCAGCACCGCGTGTCCACTGGGGAAGGAGCCGAACGGCGGCTCGGGCAGAAACGCAGATGTGCTGCCCGGACGCGGAATGTCGGTCAACGCTTGAAGGCCAAGCGTCATTCCGAGTCCCACAACCATGGCCCATGCGCAGGCGCGCCCCAGTCGCGGGTCGGAGCGGCCCACCCAGATGGGCACCCCAAGAGCGAGAAACGCGAAGCCAACCGTGGTCGCGGCGATCATGGCCAGTCCATAGGGTCCTTCCAGCATCACGGCGGGAGTACGTTCGAACCGGCTGAATTGTGCCTACGGATCCCACGGACGGTCGGGAACGGCCGGCGAGCGGCGCGGAGCCCGAACTACTCGGCGTGCTTCGATGCGGCGAGGGCTGCCTCGAGGGACGCGGCGAACTCTGGGTGTTCCTCCACGATCTTCGGAACCTCGAGTAGCTTGGAGAGGTTCTCCAACGCCTTGGGGTTCTTCATCATCTCTGCCCACAGCTCGGGGTCTCGGGTGGGCATGTCGACGAAGTGCTCGAGGTCCAGGTTGGTGTTCACCGACAGGCTACGATCCGCCATGTCGACCGTGATGTTGAGCGACTTCGAGACAGGCTCATCGACAGACTCGAGGGCGATCGAGTAGGCGGACTCGCGCAGGCACTCCTCCACGGCGGGCTCGTCGAGCGAATCGTCCACGACTTCGACGCTCTCGACGATAGCCCCGAGCTCCGGCTCGCCGATGACGTCAGCACGCAGGTGAAGCTTGCCGGTCGCGCCCTTGGGCAACGCCTCCAAGCACTCGACGAACAGGGGAACGCCCTGCTCGAGCACGGACGCCATCAGGGGGCCAAGGGCCTCGAACCGTTGGAGTTCGTCTTCCATCTCCGCCAGCACATCTTCATGCGTCCGGTCGCCGAGGACGGACGGCTCCGAGTCGGGCTTGTCGCGCTTTGCACGTCGCGACGCGATTGCCCCTCGAAGCGATTCCCAGCGCTTGCGACGGCCCTTGGCGGACCCGTCGTCGGAGGTCGCATCGAGCTTTGTGGCCGCGGTTGCGGTGGCTGTCGCGGCGGGGAGCTCGGATTCGTCGGGAGCTTCGGTGTCGTCTTGCGTCATGGCGATGCAAGCGACGAGCAGACTTCCGAATGCGGTGGCGGCGATGGCTTTGGTGGTTGTGGATGTGGACACGGCGAGAACTCCGGGGCTGGTGAGGGATTCGGGGGACCAGGCCACCGCGGCGCTCATCCACGCGGCTCGGCCCCCGGTGCGATCGAGGTGGTCACGCATGCGCTGCAAACTCCGTGAGAGTCGGGTGCGGACCGTTGATGAAGGCAGGCCGAACTCCGTGGAGAGCTCGCCGGCGGTGTGGCCTTCGCAGTAGCGGCGCAGGACGAGGTCACGGTCCTGTGGATCGAGGTGAGCGAGAGCCCTCTGCAGCGCCTCACAGAGCTCGTTTCGCTGGAGTGCGGCATCGGGTGGTGTGGCCTCGGTGTGCCCTGCCTCGGTTCGAGCTTCGCGCGATTGGCGGCGAAGATCCGACCGGACGGTCATGTCGCGGCGGCGCCGAAGCACGGTCCTCCACCACGCTGGATGTCCGTCGTGACTGGCTCCGTGGCTCGCAATCCAGCCCTCGTGGGCCAGATCGTCCGCTTCCTGAACCGAGACCAGACTGCGCGCCAGGCTCCGCAGCTGAGCGAGGTCTGTGGCCGAGAATCGGTCCGTTGAGCCTGGTTGGTTCATGCGACACCCTCCTATTGCCACGGGGGACGAAGGTGTCTCAGTTTTTTTTGCCCACGACCCAGCGCCTACATCTGTGTGGAGGCGGCGCCGCGGACTCTTGCGGCACCGTTGGCTTTGACCGACGATCGCTCGGCCCTCAACGGGCGCTGGCATGATCGAGCTCATCGATATCGGGTTGAACTTGGCGCATCGGTCCTTCGACAAGGATCGGTCCGCGGTGATGGAGCGGGCCCACGCAGCGGGCGTGGGTCACATGATCATCACCGGGACCAGCGCGTCGGCCAGCGAGGCGGCTGCGACGATGGCGCGGGACGATCGCGAACGCCTCTCGGCGACCGCGGGTACACACCCGCACCACGCCAAGGAGTTCTCGGCAGACACCGCGACCGCGATCCGCACGTTGGCCGCCCGCGACGAAGTGGTGGCGATCGGGGAGTGCGGCTTGGACTTCAACCGCAACTTCTCGACACCCGACGACCAGCGCGCGTGTTTGCGGGCCCAACTGGAGATCGCCGCGGACGTCCAGCTCCCCGTGTTCCTCCACGAACGCGACGCGCACCAAGCGATGTGCGAGATCCTCGAGCCGTTTGCGTCGCGACTGGCCGGGATGGTGGTGCACTGCTTTACCGGCGGACCGGAGCAAGCGGAGCGGTACCTGGCGATGGGCGCATCGTTGGGGATCACGGGATGGGTCTGTGACGAGCGTCGCGGACAAGCGCTGCGCGAGGCGGTTGCGGTCATTCCTGACGATCGGCTCATGCTCGAGACGGACGCCCCCTTCTTGACGCCCCGAGACGCACCCAAGGGCACACCCCGTCGCAACGAGCCCGCCATGCTTCCCCACGTGCTCGCCGCGGTCGCGAAACTTCGCGCGCAGACCCCCGAGGCGGTGGCAGCCGCAGCCACGGCAAACACCCGGAAGTTCTTCGGGCTGACGTAGGCTTGCGGGTACGACAAGCGCGGGTTTCTTGGTCTGCGCGTGGGCTCGCGCAATCCTCCCGCCGCTCATGCGCAGCCCTGTGAAGTTCTTCGCCCCGACCGCCTTTCTCGCCCTGGTGTGGATTGCGGCGCCGACTGCTGCAGAGGCCGCAGACGAGGCTGGACCGCAGATTCGCCGCAAGGGTGGGCAGTGGAGTCTGCTCGCGGGGGGCTCGGCGTGCCTTCCGGGGAGGGCCTCGTGCTCGCGCGAGTCCACGCTCTCGGGCACGACCGTGGATGGGACCACCCGTCCATCACTGGCCACCGGTGCAGAGCTTGGCTACCGGATCAACGACTACGTGTTCGTGGGGGCCGCGTACCGCTTCGGCATGTTCGACATGTCGTTCGTCAATCCGGACGGCCTCCCATACGAGTTTGCATATCAGCACTCGATCTACGGGGTGGTGCGACCCAGCATCCCGCTGTGGCGATTCGACTTGGGCCTAAGCCTGGGCAGTGGGTTCTCGCGGCAAGTCTTCCGCTTGCCCGGCGACGACCGGGACTACTCCGCGGGGTTCTCGGCCCTGCTGGGTCCCACGCTGGATCTCTTCATCAGCGACCGCGTGTTCCTGGGAGCACGCTTCGACTTGCTGCTCAATGCTCAGGGCGACGTCTGTCAGCAGCGCGGAGGGGAGACGCGGTGCGGTCCTGCACAGGACACCGACGCGGGCCCGGTCCACCAGATGGTGCTTGGACTGAACGTCGGTGGGACGTTCTTGTAGGTGAAGGCGTCCCCGACGAACGCGGGGCACATGCGATCAGAAGAGTCCGGGGCTGTTGATGTCAGGCGCGGACGCGTCGCACCCTTGCGTGATCTGGCCGCCGGCGTAGGTCACGTCGATCGAGGCGACGTTGTTGGCCAAGGATCGTTCGGTAAACAGCCCGGATTCGTTGACTCCGATCTCGAGGGTGTAGTCCCCGTCGGCAACGCCAGCGAGTTGGAGCAACGCGACGCCACCGGTGGAGTGGGCGACGGAGAGACCTTGGGTTTCGAGCGCTCCGCAGTCCACATCGCCGAACGGGGAGACATCTCCGCCATAGAACGTGTCGGCGAGAGCCTGGAGGCCTCCGAGCTCGTGCAGGCCTCCGGGAAGTAGACTCGCTTCGGCGATCGCGGCGTCTGTGGAGCACAGCGGTTGCTCCGACGACGCGAGCACAGCACCGGTGTCGTCGACGAGCCGAACCGAAACCGAGTCGTCTGCAACCGCGAACCACGGCGCGACGGTGCCGAAGTTCTGCCACGCGCCAACGAACTGCGCGATCGAAGTCCCCGCGCGACGGCGCAGGATCTGGAAGCCGTTGGGGTTGCCTGCGGCTTTGAGAATCTCCAGCGGACCGCGCCCCAAGTTGGACACCGCAAAGGGGGCGACGAGCTGCGCGTTGTTTCCGACCCCGCTGACGCTGCATCCCTTCATCACACTTTGTCGGACGATCAAGTCCGGGGGCATGGTGTGGGCGCCATCTTCGGGAGAGAGGCCGAAGTCTCGGCGGAGGCAGGCTCGTTCAGCCCACTCGTAGTCATGCACGATCCGGCAGATGTCGGCGTTGAGCCAATCGTGCTCCGCGGGGAAAGCTTCGCGGTCGTAGCCGTCGGCCCCGGCGATCGCTAGCGCCCAAGGCCCGACGACGGCGTTGGACCAGTCGACCGCGGAGGTTGAGATCGAGTACGGCGAGATGAAATAGTTGAAACTCTCGCTGTTGGTGGGGTCGGTCGTGGGGGTCTCGCTGAGCGTCTCGTGTGTCGACCCTGCGGAGATGAATGTGACCTGTGCACCGACGATCGGGGAGCCATCATCGATGTCGGAAACCGTCCCGTAGGTACACCCCGAGGCAGCCAAGAGGGCGGCGGAGAGAGCGAGACGGAGAATCGTACTGGGGGTTGGACTCTGGCGACGGAGCATCGAGACCCCCAACGACCCTGCGCGCCCAATCCCTCACCGCGTGTCGACGGCGGGTGTTGCACCAGGGGCTGCATTGCCGCTGCGGCGCAGCGGGTGCCGCAACCGTCGCTTCGATGTGAAGCGTCGGACGGGACGGGGACTGCCTGCTACCCTGCCGCGCGATGAGCGAGGAGCGCAACGTCTTGGGGAATCCGCTGCACCCGTGCGGCACCGACCCGGTGACGGGCTTCTTCCGCGATGGGGCGTGTCGCACGTGTGCCGAAGACCATGGCGTGCACACCGTGTGCGCTCGGGTCACCGAAGACTTCCTCGCGTTCTCCAAGAGCAATGGCAACGACCTCTCCACCCCGATGCCTCAGTTCGGGTTTCCCGGTTTGAAGCCAGGCGACCGGTGGTGTCTGTGCGCAGGTCGGTGGAAGTTCGCGCTCGAAGCCGGGATGGCGCCGCCCGTGGTGTTGGAGTCGACCCACGAGGCCACGCTGGAGGTCGTGTCGCTGGAGGACCTTCGCGAGCATGCGATACCGGCCCTGCGGGTTGTGAAGGCCTGAGCAGCTCTGAGGGGGGTCCGAAACGTCCCGCTCGGCGTCGTGCTCCGCGTTATCGTCGGCGGGTGACTTCGCGACGCTTCGTCCTGGTTGCCACTGTCGTCCTTGGCTGCGGAGCCGACCCCGCTGATGCGGATACGGATACCAACGCGGAGTCAGGCGCACAGGGGGACAGCTCCGCCGAAGAGTCTGGTGGGTCCTCGCCCCCGCCTCCGCCGTTGATGGCGTCTTGCGAGGCTCCTGTCGCGCCAACGCTCAGCGCTCCCACGGAAGTGGGCACGGCGGACGAACTTCGGGCGGCGGTCGCAGCCGGAGGGGAGATTCAGTTGACCGCGGACATCACCGCGGATGCCCCGTTCCCCTCGACGCAGTCGGTGGTGATCGATGGAGGCGGCCACACGATCAGCGGCGGCGGCTCGACGCATCTGTTCGTCGCGGAAGAGGGCGACCTCACCGTGATGAACGTGACCCTACGCGACGCCGTGAACCGGGTCCCGGATGACGAACACTTCAGTCGTCGTAGCGGCGCCGCGGTGGTGATGCTCGGCAACGGTCAGGGCACGCTCTCGGTGTATGGCGTGAACTTCGAGAACAACACCATCGGCGACACGGGGCCGGGTGATCTTCGGGGTGGAGCGCTGTATGCCTTTGCCGTCCCCGACGTGGTGATCGTGGACTCGCAGTTCACCGGAAATGCGGGCAGCAACGGCGGCGCGGTCGGGGGGCTCGGGAGCAGCTTCTCGGTCGTGAACACGGCGTTTGTCGACAACGAAACGACGGGTCAAGGGGGCACCGGAGCGCTCGAAGGACGCGGCGGTGCGATCTCGCTGGACGCGCTGTCGCAAAACGAGCAGACGGCCTACCTCGAGGTCTGTGGCTCCTTCTTCGAAGGGAACGCGGCCAAGCATGCTGGGGGGGCGATCGCACTGGTCACGCACCAGTGGCAGGGGGCGACCGTGGTGATCGACCAGACCACGTTCCGCAACAACAGCACCAACGACGCTGCGGGGGGAAGCGGCGGCGCGATCTACCTGCAAGACGACGAGAACTACCCACGAGAGCGGGATGCCAACCGAGCGCTGATCTCGGGGTGCACGTTCGAGGGCAACGAGACTCTGGGTGGAGGAGGAGGATTGTGGTTTCTGACCGAGTCGGGGAGGCTCGATCTTCACAACAACACGTTCTTCGAGAACCGCACCACGGCGAGCATGGGGATGGGCGGCGCCGTCGCCCTGGTCGGGGGCCCGACGGAGGTGTCGCACTGCACGTTTGCGGACAACCACGCCCAGTTCCACGGGGGCGGCATTCAGGCCGCACAGGATGCGCAGGTGACCGTGACCAACTCGTTGTTCGTCAATAACACCTCCGATCGCGATGGCGGGTGGGCTTGGTTTCACGCAAACCGCGAGTTGGGCGACGGCGGAGGCAACATCCAGTGGCTCGATGCCGCGCTCGAAATCGATAGCAACTCCAACGAACGGGTCACGCCGGGAACGAGTATCGTGGATCCTCAACTCATGTCCCTGGAGGACAATGGGGGAGCTACACACACCATGGCCCTCCCCGCGGGGAGTCCGGCGGTCGATGCGGGTGTCGACGGGGCCCTGTCCGAGGACCAGCGGGGCGAGCCAAGGAACGGCGCTCCGGACGTTGGGGCCTACGAAGTGCAGTAGGTTTCTGGTCAGAAACTCCGGGTCGTGAAACCATGGAGACATGGTTCGTGGCTTACTCGGTCTTTCGTGTTTGATGGCGGCGGGAGGATGCGTCGCGCTCAACCCGGGGTTCGAGGGGAGCGGCGGCGGGACTGGAGGTGTGGGGTCATCCGACACTGGACAGAAGACCGCGAGCGACAGCAACGCGAGCCCCTCTGGCGGTGGCGCAGGTTCGGCGGTAACCACGGTGACCGAGGGGGACTCGACCGGAGGCGGGAGCTCGGATTCGGACCCGACGGACCCAAGCGGACCTCCGCCCGAAGACACGGGGCACTCGGGTGACAGCTCGGGCGGTGAAGCGTCCTCCGACGACAGTTCCGGTGGATTCGAATGCACTCCCCACGCCGAGGCGGTCGTTGATGATGCATTCCTGCTGACCTGTCCAGACAACTGTGGCGACCAAAACTATGGCCAGAGGGTCTTTGGCCCATTGAGGGACGGGGAGGATGTCGGCGTTCTGCTGCTTCGGATTCCGAACCCGTCGCCGTCCTCGGATCTGATCGAAGTCACCGTGCACTTCGTCGCCGAGGGGGAGGTCGCGATGAGCAGCTTCACGCTGAGCGCGGTTGCGATAGATTCGCCCTGTCCATGGGTTGAGGGCGAGCGAGATGGTGGCTTACTTGCTCCGGGCGAGGGCGGTGCGACGTTCTGGAATTGCAACGGGGACCCCAACGCGCCCTTCGGCTGGACCGATGGCGATGGGACCGTGTGGGACCATGTCGACCCCGCGTGGGACAGCGGGGAGTACACCGTCGAAGCGGGGGACATCATGGCGGGGGAGATCTTCGCGGTCACCCTTTTCCTGGAGCGAGAAGAGATCGGCGCCACACCTGACGCGCTCGTGATCGAAGCGGATGTGACCGCGGTCGAGGGGTTGTACGCGCTCTCGTCCGAGCACGACTTCGAGCCCCCGTTTGTAGACGTTTGGTCGTGTCTGTGAGTCCGTCTCCCGGTGAGGCGCGGGGCCTAGCCGCCGAGCTTTTCGCGGGCCCGCTCGAGCCGCCACTTCGCCCGTTCGTCGCCGAGGCGTGAGGCCGCCGCGTACGCGCTTTCCGCTTTGACGTACTTGTGCGTTCGATAGTAGGCGTCGCCCAGCCGTAGCTGATGGGTCGCGTTGCGGGGAGCCAGTGCGACCGCTCGTTTCCCGTGGCGGACGGCTCGGGCGTAGTCTCCAGCGCTGAACGCCAGGTCGCGCAGTCCCGCGTGGGCGGATGCATTCCGGGAGTCCTTGGCGAGCGCCCGCTCGAACAGGAGCTTGGCCTTGCCCGCGCTTCCCGACTTCGCCGCGCCTTGGCCTTGCTTGGCGAGCGCCTTCCCGGCCTCCGGATCTCGGTCGTCGGCTTCATCGACGGCCGCCTCCTGACCCTGGCGGGAGGGGGAGCCGTTCCCGGGGTGGCTCCCCGGTTGTGCTTCCGGGTCGGGCGTGTCGGCCGCAGCGTCGCGGCGAGTGGGTGTCGAAGTTTGGGCGACCCGTCGAGTTCGTCGGACCTTCTTGATGCGTTCCGCGGGCGGTGCTTCGTCTTCGACGGCGAGTTCGACCAGGGGCTCGACGCGGACCAGCTCCTCCAGTGCGAACTGGCTGTTGGCGGCTCGTACCCCGAACGCATCGATCGAGGGCAGCGCCATGGAGCTACGCTCCAGTGCGTGCAGTGAGGTGCGGTCGAACAGGAGCGCCTGCTCGTAGTAGGCGATCGCAAACCGTGTCCCGCCTTCGGCATCCCAATACTCGTCGCCGAGTCGAATGAGGGTGATCGAGAAGTCCGTGCGCAGCTCGGTGGCGATCGACGTGCCGACCGTACCCAGCTCTTCGAGTGCGAGCACCGCTTGGTACGCGGTCCGGGCCGAGATGTCGTCTGGCGGTGGATAGACCCATGCCGCTCGTGACCCGGCCGTTCGAGCCTCTCGTGCGAGGCTGTTGGCCTGGATCTGTTCGGGCGAGAGGGCCTGACTGGGGTCGGTCTCGGGCCGAGTGATCGCGAACACGCCGATACCCGTCAGTGCGACCGCAGCCAGCACGGCAGCCCAGGGGCTCACGCGGCTGCGCCGGCGGTTGGTGGGATCGGGCATCCCTGCGAGGAGCTGTTCGCGTTGCTCGGCCGGAATCTCGTTGGGGATGGGGAGGTCGTCCCACGACGTCGAGATCCCCGCGGCGATCTGCGCCTCGCACAACGCGGCCTCAAACGAGGCCATGTCTGCGTAGCGTGTCCTGGGCTCGCGGGCGATCGCACGCAGCACGACCGCGTCGAGCATCGGGTGGATGTCGGGGCAGTGACTGCTGGGCGCTGGAGGGGGGCTCTCGAGGTGGGCTTGGAGCGTTTCGTCGACGGTGTCGCGACCGAATGCCGTGATCCCAGTGAGCAGCTCGTAGAGCACGCAGCCCAAGGCGTAGACATCCGCTCCGGGACCCTGCGCTCCTCCGAGGACAACCTCCGGGGCCGTGTACAGCGGGGTGCCACCGGATTGAGCGGAGGTCGCCTGCGCCGACAGGCGGGCGATGCCGAAGTCGAGCACGCGAATCGTGTCGGGCCGGTCCTCGCCCTCGCAGAGGAAGATGTTCTCGGGCTTGAGGTCGCGGTGCACGACCCCGCTGGCGTGCACGAGTTGCAACGCTTTGCAGACCTGGCGGGCGATACCCAAGACGCGTTCCGAAGGCATGACCGACTCTTCGCGCCGCGAGAGGTCCCGACCGTCCAGCAGCTCCATCACGAGGGCTGAGCGACCGTCCGGAAGCTCGAAGTAGTCGTGGATCTTGACGAGATAGGGGGAGTCGAGGTCGCTGGTCGCTCGGGCCTCGAAGCGGAACGCTTCGATGACGTTCAGGTTGGTCGCGTACTCGGGCCGGAGAATCTTGACCGCGACCGGTCGCTTTACGTCGACGTGCTCGGCCTCGTAGATGACGCCCATTCCGCCCTCGCCAATCCAGCGCTTCAGGAGGTATCGACTGCCGGGGATGAGCTCATTTCTGGCCAGTCTCGACCACGCCTGGCCCTCGTTGGACGAGCCGCTGACCTGGACAGGCCGAGTGTCTGACGCAATACGTACTCCCATGGCCCCTCCTCGAAGCAACCCAACCGGGGTGCTTGACGGATAAGCCAGCTTACAGGAAAATCTCAGTTTGATGTTTGTCGCATTCTCGATCGCTGGCGCGCTGTTCGCGGGGACACCCGAGGTCGAGCTGCGGGTGGTCGAGAGCGAAGCACCCGCAGAGACGGTGTCAGCCCTGTCTGATAGCGCCGTGGTAGGCATCGAGGGGTCCGGACGGGTCGTACAGATCGGAGCAGGGTGGCGCGAAGACTGCGCTGCCGACGCCTGTTTCCGGGAGGCCATGTCGAGCACATCGGCTTCCGCGGTCGTTCTCTTGACCGTAGATCAACAGGACAACGTCTATCGCTTTGCTTTGGAGGCCCGCAGCGCCGCGACCGGGGAGAGGCTGGGGAGTGTCGACGACGTCTGCGAGATCTGCGGCCTCGAGGAGGTTGCAGAGTTGGTCGAGCTTCGTGCCGCCGCGCTGGGGGAGCGCCTAGAGCGTCCCGAAGAGGGAATCGTACGAATCACCTCAGATCCTCCGGGCGCGACCGTCATGGTCGACGACCGCGCGGTTGGAGCGACCCCACTCGAGCTGACACTCTCGGCCGGACCCCACGCTGTTCGGGTCGAGAAGCCCGGTTTTCTCGAAGACGCAAAAGCCGTGGATGTGCGTGCGGGTGTCGACGAGGAGATGCGGTTTCGGCTGGTCGTGGTGCCCACGAAAGATCGCTCGGCTCGGCGCTGGCTCACCGTCGGCGGAGTGTCGTTGGGGCTGGGCCTGGCCGGACTCGCCGCGGGCATTCCGTTGGTGATCATGGACGGCAGGCCGTACAAGACTGATTGTCGACCCGACCCGATGGGGAACTGTGCACAGCTGTTCGGCACGGTGGCCGCGGGTGCGTCGTTGACCACCGCAGGCGTGATCGGGGTGGGTGCCGGTGCGGCGATGTTGTTGATTGGACGCAAGCGCCGGAGTCTTCCGATGGAAGTACGGCCGACGGCGGGCGGGATCGCTGGGCGGTTCTAGATGCGTGTCTCTGGACTCCTCGGCATCTGTCTGGTGAGCGGCTGCCTGGTGCCCAATCCGGAGTACCTCGGCCAATCCGGAGCCACGGGCACCGACAGCCAAAGTGGGACCGCGACGGGCAACGCAGCGGGCACCGATGGCGCGACGACGTTGGTCTCGGGTTCGGGGACTGCGAACTCCGGGACAAGCGCGAGAACGGCCACGACCGACGGCCCCGACACGGGGGCGATCCCGTGTTCGGACGCCGGGTGCGTCCAAGATGCTCGCTGCTACGACGCCAAGGCTCCGTCTCGGGTCGCGCTCGGTGATGTCGATGGGGACGGTCGCCTAGACGTGGTGTCGTTGAGTTTCGAGACCGAGGTCTTACAGGTCTGGTCGACGGGGCCCGACGGTGAACTGACGCCGCTGAGTGACCACGAGGTCGGGGCGCCACCGCTTTCGCTCGCGGTGTTCGACACCAACGCTGATGAGCGAGCCGACCTCGTGGTCGGTGTTGCGGCCACCGATGCCATCGTGGTGGTCGACGCTTTTGCGGACACCCGCCTGCGCTCTCCGTTGGCCGGAACACCCGTCGCAATGGTGCGGGGCGATGGCAACCTCGACAGCCTGCCCGACATGGTGGTCGCAACTGGCGAGCCGCACCAGATCACATGGGCACTCAGCGGAGGCGACGGCACGTTCAAGCTTGGTCCGGTCGCGCCCATGGATGCTGCTCCGGGGGGCCTCGCGCTCGGACTGGCCGACGCGGACGACATTCCCGACGCGTTTGTGCTCTTGAACTCGGCTGGACAGCTTGGGTACTTCCACAGCACGGCCGACGCAGGGTTCGAGGACGGTGTTGTCTCAGGGCTGGTTTCACGTCCGTACGCGCTCGACACGGCGCACTTGGACCACGATGCTCGGCTGGACGTGGTGGTGACCAACTCTTCGCCGGAAACGATCGAGGTGATGACGGGCAACGGTACGATGGTCTTGTCCAGCGCCCAGACGATCGCCCTCGACGAGACGCCGGGGCAGGTTCAGCTCGCGGACATCGACCTCGACGGAGAACCCGAGATCATCGTCGCGATGCAAAGCGCGGCCGAAGTCCGGATCTTCCCGGGGACGCCAGACCTTCAGTACGGGGAGCCCATCCGGGTCAAGCTACCCGACAACGGAGATGGCCTGGCCGTGGGAGACCTCAACGGCGATGGTCAGCCGGACATCGTCGCGAGCGTGCACGACGGGTCCGCGGTGTGTGTGCTGTTGGCCGATTCCGCCTGAGCGCCGAGATCGAGTATCGTCCGCGACGTGACGACGGTCGACGACGCAGACTCCGGGACGTTTGATGCGGTGCTCATGCTCTACATCGCGTGCGCAAAGCTGCCCGATGGGGCACTCGACGAGCGCGAGGCGGCGCGAGTTCTTCACTTGGCTCGGGCGCATACCCAAGGGCTGGCCCACGGCTATGCCGAGCAGGCGGTGGAGGATGTCTCCAAGTTGCTCGGTACGGCCGACGGACCCGAGGCCCAACTGAAGCTGGTCGTGGATGCCGCCACCCGGGCCGCGCGAAACCTCGACGACGACGCCAAGGAGAGCCTGGTCGCCGAGCTTCGGAGCATCGCGCGGGCCGACGGTGAGAACACCTCGGCCGAGCTCGACTTCGTGCACGCGGTGGCGAAGACGCTCGGCGTCGAATAGCGGCCGCCGCGAGAGGCGACCGCGGCGAGCTTCGGAGGAGAGCTGCTACTCCAGCAGTGCGTCTACGGCAGCTTCGAGCACCGTGTCGACGCCTCCAGCGAGATCGGCGGGGTCATACTCGACGACCACGTCCGGGATGACCTCGACCCCTTCCAGCGGGGTTCCGTCCATCATGCGCGACTGAAGCGGGTCGTTGCGATAGGCGAGTTCGGCGACCGAACCCCCGACCACCACGGCACCAAGCCCTCCGTAGCCGTAGTTGGCAGTGCCGGGCGTTCCGACCACGATCGCGTCGGAGTACTCCTTGGCGCCCCAGGCGAAGAAGTCCGCTGCGCTGGTGGTGCTGTAGTCCACGAGCACCGCCGTGGGGGCGTTGTGGTTGAGCCGGTCATCGTCCGGGACTTCGAACGAGAACGTCGCGATCGGGTCCTCGGTGAACTCGAAGGGATCGGTGTCGAGGATGCGTTGGAAGCCCTCGGAGATCTGGGTCCGGTTTGCGCCGGGCATGCCCGCGACGATGGCCAACGGGACTTCCGCCGCGCCTCCCGAGTTGCTCCGCGCGTCCCAGATGATGGGAGCGTCGGCCGGGATCGTGCTCATGACACCGGCGAGACGATCGACGTAGTCGCTGACCCACTGGTAGTAGGACTCGGCGGTGAGCGGGTTGGGGAACGGCGTCTCGCTGGGGCCGAAGTGCGGCACACGAATCACGGCGATGCCGTCGGGGCGCATCGTCAGCTGTGCCTCGAAGTTGGAGTAGCCGCCCTCGATGGGGTTGAGGCACCAGCCGATTGGGTCGTCGGCGAGGCGCGCGGGCACTTCGACCTCGCGGCTGTCGCCGTCCGGATCGATGACCGTGATCGTGTCGCCTTCGTCCAGCAGGCCCAGCAGGTCGCCGGCCGCCTGGCGCCGAAGCGCGTTGGGGTTGCTGGGGGTGAGCGAGGAGCACATCGGCTCATGGGCGACCTGGCTGAGGAAGTTCTCGCCTTCCTCCCAACGGTTCGAGCCCACGATGCGGTCACCGGCGACGAGGCCCAGCGGGTTGGCGTCGTCGGCCACGGTCACGATGACGCCGTCGCCCGAGATGCGGCCGCACGCTCCGTAGAACGTCTGCTGTGTGTACGGCATGCCTTCGGGGTCGCCGCATTGGTTGGGACCGAAGCGAACCCACTGGTGCCCCTGGGGGATCTGAAGTTGCAGGGCCCGAGCTGCGCGGTAGAGGGTGTCCGCGCTGTCGTCTCCCGCGACGACCAGAGCTGCGGCCTGCTCGTGCAGGTCTGCCCAATCGATGTCCGCCGCCGCCGCAGTTCCGGCTTGCACCCCGTCGAGGTAGGTCGTGAGCTGGGTGATGAACTCCTGCTGAATGGCCGAGGCACAACCACCCGCAATGCAGGTCGCTTCGTCGCCACAAGCCACGTCGACCCACTGACGGAGTCCGTCGACCTCCTCGCAGACCGACTCCGTCATCTCATCGATGCACGTACCGGGTTCGTCGAGCTCGCACTCGTGGGCGGGTCCGGTGGTGTCGCCGCTGGACTCCGCGTCGCTGTCACTTTCGTCGGTGGAGGAACTCTCGGCACCGGTCGTGCTGGAGGCTTCGCTCGTGGACCCCGGTCCCGTTGTCGGGTCTGTCGTCGGGTCCGTTGTTGGTCCTGTCGTCAGGGTTTCGCCGCCAGTGGTGGCTTCACCGGTCGTGCCGTCGCCTGTACCAGAGGTGTCGTCGCAGCCCACGAGCAGGGTGGCGGCCAGAATGGGGAGGGTGATCAGTCGTCGGGAAAGCATGGTTTTCTCGTCGTCCACGAGGGAACTCGTCCAGCCGGCCGCGCGAAAACGCAACGGGGTGGGCGGATGTCGGATGCTTTGTCACCACCGGTCCGCATCGGCAAGGCATTCAGTGCCATTTAATTTCATGTGTATGAAATGACGAATCAATTTCAGCACGCCCGAAGACGCAACGAAACTACGACACTCCGTGCACTTTTATCCGGCGCGATTCGCCCCCGGGTTTCCGGCTCGTTGACCCGGTCTGGTCAGTCGGGCGACGGGGGATCGCCGGCCCCCAGGACGCTGACAAGCACGCCTGCCACCGCAGATACGGCAAACGATGGGGCTAGCTCCTCGAGCGCCCCAAACTCCGCGCCGACGCCAGGCAGGTGCGGAGCGACGAACTTGAAGAACGGCACCGAGGCGAAGCCGAAGATCATGGCTGCAAGGGCACCGTTGGCGGTCATGCCCCGCCAGAATAACGAGAGGATCATCGTGGGGCAGAAGGTGGCGGCGATGCCCGACCAGCCGAAGATCACGAACCAGAACACGGTGCGGGTTGGCATCACCGCGGAGACCGTGGCGGCGATCGCAAGCGCCACGGCGGCCAGCGCAAAGGTGACCTTGCGGCTCATACCGACGAGCGCCTCGTCGGGCATCTCGGGGTGCAGGATCTTCTGATACCCGTCGCGCACCACGGCCGACGACGCGACGATGAGCAGCGAATCCACGGTCGACATGATCGCCGAGAGCACCACGGCGATGAACAGCCCCACGGCAAACGCGGGCAGGACGGACTCGACGAGCATCGGCAGGACAGACTCCGCACCTTTGCCGAGCACCTCGCTGGGATCCTGGCCTGGCGAGGTGAGCAGGTGCCGCCCGATCATGCCGGTCATCACTGCGCCGACGTCGGCGAACAGGGTCCAGCCGATCGCAACCGCCGCGCCCTTGTTGACCTCGTCGCGGGAGCGAAGGGCGATGAACCGCACGAAGATCTGCGGCGACCCCAGGAAGCCCAGCCCGATGGCGACCAGTGCGATGGTCGACAGCACGGCCGTGGAGCCATCACCGAAGCCAAACTCCAGCATCTTGGGGTCGATGGCCGCGAGACCTTCGGACACGGGGGTCCAGCCGCCCGCATGGATCAACCCCATGATCGGCAGCACGACCAAGCCCAGGCCCATCAGTGCGCCTTGAAAGACGTCCGACCACACCACCGCCACGAAGCCGCCGCTGATGATGTACACGAGCACGACGACGAAGCCCACGATCATCCCGGTGTAGTAGTTCCAGCCGAGGAAGGTCTCGAACGCCGTGCCCGTGGCGTCGATCTGCGCGCTCACGTAGATCGTGACGAACACCATCAGCGAGCCCGCGGCCACCACTCGAAGCCTTCGGGAGGTGTCGCCGAACCGCGACTCCAGATAATCAGGGATCGTCAGGGAGTCGTACTGGTCGGTGAGGTCTTTGAACCGGCGACTCATCAGGAGCCACGCTCCGCCCACGCCGACGACCTCCCCAACGACCACCCACAGTGCGTGGAATCCATGGACTGCGCCCATGCCCGTGAGGCCGAGCAGCAGCCATGCCGACTCCCCGGTGGCTCGTGCCGAGAAGGCCACGGACCAGAACCCCATGTTCTTGCCGCCTGCGAAGTAGTCGCGCATGTCCTTCATCCGCCGGGACGCGACCACACCGATCCCCAGCAGCACGAGCAGGTACAGCACCACGCCAACGAGTTTTGCGATGGAAAGCGACATGGCGAGCAGCCGCTGTTCTACCCCATCCCCGATCTTCAGCGAGGGGGCCTACCGAACCGAAAGCGGCACGTATAGGAGAGCTGCCCAGCACAGAGCGGATGAGCTTCGGCATGATCGAGATGCGTCAACTTGCGAGCCTGAGCATCGATGCTGGCGACCCGCAAAACGGCCAGCCGTACACGGAACGCACCGTCGTTCGCGACACAACGTTCACCTTTGATGCCGGCGCAGAGGTCGATGAGCTGACCTCGCCCCGAGGCGTCGTGTACGTCATGCAGTCGTTGTCCATGATCGTCGACAGCACGTTGGGCCTCGATGACCTCCCGGGCCTGGCCGACCAGTTGGAGCTCCCGGCGGGTTGGACGTACTCGGCGCGCACTCTGGACGTAGCGGACGCGCTCGCCAGCGGGGGGGAGGCCACGGTGGTGCAGGACTCGCTGTCCAACACCTATCAGCGCCGAGACCTGACCTTGCTGGCGACAACAGTTGCCAGCACTTGCCACCCGGCCATGCGGCCCAGTCGACCCAATCCCGCGACTTCCCGTGCCTCGGAGTTGGCCCGAGGATTGCTCGACTTCGCGCTGTCCCATGCGCAAGTTGAGCCTCATCGTTTCGCTGCTTCTTCCACTCGTAGCCTGCGATACGGCCCCTCCCGCGACAGAAGATTCGGGCGCCCAGCCCGACCCCAACGCCGACCGAGGACCCCTCGGAAAAGCCGACGCGATCGGAAGCTGCGAGGACTCCGAGGGTGGCGACTTCTGCGGTGGTCCGTCGGGTGAAGGCAACTGCTGGTGTGACGACCTTTGCGAGGACTTCGGCGACTGCTGCAGCGACAAGCCGTCGGTCTGCGACGGCGAGCCCGCGCCGGTCGAGCTCTGCCTGCAAGACGACCAGTGTGACTCCGGCTTCTGCGACCACACCGAGTGCCTGTCCAACTGCCCCGACGGCATGATCTGCCCCGCCGTGTGCTGGGGCCAGTGTGGCGACGAGCCCGAGCCTTCCGATTGTCTCGCGTCGTCCGACTGCGGCGAGGGCGAGTTCTGCGAGTTCGAATCCGAGTGCGGCGAAGGACCCGTCGGGGCTTGTGTCGCCACTCCCGAGGTCTGCGCGGAGATCTACGCTCCCGTCTGCGGCTGTGATGCGGTGACCTACGGCAACGCATGCGAGGCGGCCTCGGCTGGTGTCAGCGTGCAGACCCAGGGCGCTTGTCCGGTCGAGCCCGGCACCTGCGAAGGCTCGTGCGGCGGCCAAGGCAACGGCTGCTGGTGCGACGACTTGTGTGAGCAGTTCGGCGACTGCTGCGGCGACTACGAAGAGACCTGCATCGCAGCCGACTGCGAGGCGCTCGTGACCGCGTACCAGGAAGAGACCGCCGCCATTCGTTCCTGCGAGGACGATGCCGAGTGCGGCCAAGTGCTCACCGGGACCAGCTGCGGCTGCACCCGCAACTGGGTCGCTCGCACCGACGCCGACATCGACCTGTGGGACAGCCTGCGAGACGACGCGCTCGATGCCAGCTGCGACATCGGCGGCATCTCCACCTGCGACTGTCCTCCTGCCGACGGATTCGTCTGCAACGAGGGCGTCTGCGGCTGGAACTACCTCTAGCGCTCGACTGCCGACTGCTGGAGGGCGGCCGCCGATTCGCGGGCGATCTCCAGCAGTTTCTGCTTGCTCGCGCCGCGGGCCCCGCTTGCGAGCACCAGCGCGGCGCCGTGTCGCAACCGTGCCTCCAGCTGCTCCTCGGGCACGCGCCCGACAGCCCAGCCTGTGAACGCCGCGATCGCCAGGTCGTAGAGCTGGGATGCGGCGAGGCGAACATCGAACTCCGCTTGGAAGCTCTTGCGAGGCCCAGCGCTGAGGACCTGTACAAGCTGGGCGACCTGAAGCTGGCCGACCGCGTCGCGAACCGGCCGGAGCTCGGGTACCGCGTCCAGGTGGGGAAGCAGCGCCCGGAAGTACGCCTCGCGGCTGAGGATCTCGACCCGCACCACCTCATACAGCGCGAACGCTCGGTCGATGGGGTCGCCCTCAGCGGCAGCGTCGAAGCGCTCGCTGACCCTGCGAAACGTCTCGATCGCATCCTCTGCGATGATCGTCGCCTTGGACCCGACCAGGTTGTACAGCGTCGGCACCGACAGCCCGCATGCGCTGGCGAGCTTGCGCACCGTGAGCCCTTCGTAGCCCTGCTCGATGAGCAGCCGCCGTGATTCCTCGCGAATCCGCTGCCGCCGCTCCTCTTTCTGCTGCGCCATCAGGCCCATGCGCGGCGAGGGTAACAGTGTCATCACAGCGTTGCGCGTCGGCCCCAGCGATGGTCGGCGAGGGCTCCGAACGCGCGCTTGGGTGCGGCGCCCAGACCACGCGCGAGCGTGTGCATGTAGAGCGACTCCTGAGCCCACTGAAGCGGCGGCGCGAGGGTTCGTGGGGCGGCGCGCGCGAGGCGGCTCGCGGAGCGACTCGTGATCGTGAGGGCTGCGATGCCATGGCGCCAGCGGCCGGGCTCGCCCAGGGACCAAGCGTCGGCCAGGGCGTCGCCGATGAGCAGCCGCGTCACAGCGGCCAGGGCAGGGCGGGGCAGGAAGAACGGTGGCGCGTGGGCCATGGCATCCAGGGCGGCGTGGACCAGCGGCTGGGCAGCGGGATTGGATGCGTCGTAGCGAAGTGCCGCGAGTCGAGCATGCAGTGCGGCGCTCTCGTGCACAGTCTCGGGCAGCAGTTCTGCCTCCACGCCATGCCACGTATGGACGAGTCGCGCGAAATGATGCAGCGCCTCGGTGTCCTCGGGAGGCAGGTCGACACCCAGCCGGGTCAGCCCGCGCCTCCCCACGTGACAGATCTGCACCGCGGTGTGGGCCAGGTCGAGCTGGTGGATCTGCGCTCCGCCGTCGGTCGCCTCGTAGCCCACACGCGCCAGGTGACCGCGAACCATCGCGTGCAGCAGGCGGACCGCCAGAATCGAGCGATGCCCCGGGGCCCCGGGTCGAAGCGCGCCCTGCTGTCGTCCGTTGTGAAACACCTGGCCTGTCTCGTACAGCCGCTTTCTCGTGTCTTGGCGAAGGCGGCCTGTGGCGACGAGCGGTGCGGCGAGACTGTGGGAGGCGTAGCCTTCGAGCAGCGCCCCGAAGTTCAGCGCCAGCAGGTGGGCAAACCCGTGGATGCGGGAGAGCGCCGCGCCTCGCTCGACCCGCTCGAAGTCGACCCAGTCGGGCACGGTGAACACGGCGTCGATGAAGGCTTGCGCCGACGCATCGCCGTCCCGGGCTTTGTCCTCCACGGCTTCAAGGAGCTTGTACGGACGCAGCCGCGGCAGCCCCTGGACGGCCGCCTCGGCCAGCGGATCGGTGCGGTGGGCGAACGTGAGCAGCCGGGCGTCGGACAACACCATGCTCCAAGCTTGTCGTGATTAATTGTCTTTATCAAGTTAAAATGCGTCAGCTCGATCTCGAACGCGGCGGCCTGAGGGGACGCAACACCTTGCCCAGCGCGGCCGCCAGCATCGTCATCACCGTTCGGACCTTGGTGTTGTGCTCGAGATCGACATGGGTCAGCACCCACGCCGGGTGCGAGAAGATAGGCGGCGCGGGTGAGAGCGGAACCAGTTCGTCCGTGCGATCGGCGAGCACGTGGGGGACGAACGCGGCCCCAACGGCAGCGCACGCGAGGTCGAAGAGGGAAACCTCTGTGTCCGCATTGGCGACCACCCGTGCATTGGGGACGTGAGAGGCAAGCCACTGCGGGGGGTCGAAGCTTTGATGTTGTGCGTCCCAGTCCACCCAAGGGACCGTGTTCCAGTCGACAGATCCATCGGGCGCCAGAGACCTGTGAATGCGAGCGACGGACTCGAAGCGCCCTACCTTGCGGCCGAGCAGGTCGGGCGCCGGCTCTTCCATCATCCGCACCACGAGGTCCGCTTCGCGTCGCGTCAGGTCGGAGAGCGACAGCCGGGTGTCAAACTCCAGGCGAAGGTCCGGGTACGCCCCGCGGAACGTCGCCAACTCGTGGCCGATCGCGCGTAGCAAAGACAGCGGCATCGCGACCCGGACGACCCCGCGAAGCTTCAGGTCTCGGCCCGCAACGCGTCGGGTTGCCGCGTCGACCTGCTCTTCGATCCTCGCTGCGGTTTCGATGAGCTCGATCCCGGCCTCGGTCGGCTCGAAGCGACGTCCGTCCCGACGAAAAAGCCGGACGCCCAACGCCGCGTTGAGCTCGGCGAGCCGCCTGGACACCGTGGCGTGGCTGCACCCCAGCTCGGCCGCCGCGGCGCGAAGGCTCTCGTGCCGTCCGACCGTGAGCAGGAGCTTGAGGTCATCCCAGGCTGGCGTGTATGCCGCTCGATGGTGCACTGATGGACCATTATGGTCGAAAGCGGGGCATAACGCTGGTGGTTGGACGGCGAATGGTTGGTGAGCACACCACGCATGAACACCACAACCAACGCCATGGCCCCTTGTCGCGGTCTCCTCGCCCTGTTTGGACTCTCGCTTTGCGCGGCTGCATGCGGCGATGACTCCGAGGGGTCGACCAGCCCTAGCGGATCCGCCGCGTCCACCGCCACCAGTTCCACCACCGGACCATCCGGAACGGAGACCTCAACGTCCTCAGCCACGTCCGCGTCGCAAAGCAGTGGCGAGCAAACCGACACCCAAGGCGAATCGAGCACAGGCGACCCTCCGGCCGACGAACGGCGGATCCTCATGGAGGTTTTCTCGCTTCACGATGCCGTCACGCCCGAGGTCCTCACCGCCTACATGGCCGCGACCGAGTCCGCCACGGAGGATGAGGGGGCCCGATGGTTGGCCGCCCCCATCGAGGTCGGCCCCGAGCTCCCCAACGCCGCCATGCCGGACGTCACCGTGCCGTTTCCCGGCGAGTGGGTGCTCCTGACCGAGTTCGAAGACCGCGACTCGCTCGACGCCTTCTCGTCCCTCCGCGCAGTGTCCTCCGCCCGGCGAGACCTCGCCTCGCAGCTCACCGAGGTCACACGAGTGGTCATGTCGGTGCAACCCGCTCAACCCGGTCTTCCGTCGTTCCCGCTGCTTGGGGATGCGCCCTTGAGGCCTCAGCCGCCCGCCATCGTCGTCCTCAACGCCGTCGGTTTCCTCCCCAACCCGGATGTCGTCGACAACATCAACGCGTTCTTCGGCGTCGCCGGTCCCTTGCACATGGAGCTGGAGACCACGTTTGCAGCCACCTTGCAGGCCGAGGAGCTTCTCGACGGTGCGTTCGACTTCGACATCCTCTTCTCTGGAGAGATGCGTGACGAGGCCGCGTTCGACAGCCTTCACGAGGACGCCGGGTTCCTCGATGCCGCCTTGAACCTCCGGAACCCCTCCCTGCGGTCGTTCACCGAGAACAGCGGCCGCGTTGCGACCGAACTCTCTCCGTGAGCGTGGGGGCGGCCGTGCGCGACTCGGACATGCAGTAGGCTTGCCGCATGCGCCGCTCCGCGACCGTGCTCGCCGCTTTGGTCCTTGCCACCGCAACCCTCGCCGCATGCGATGGCAAGGACATCCCCGCCACCGCCACCCCGGTCGAGGCACCTGCCGCCGAGGTGCCCGAGTCCGCTCCGCCGGAGCCCGCGGGGGTGTTGGCGTTGGCCGACGCGAGGCTGTTCGAGACCGACAAGCCCGCCGAGGCCGTCGTGATCGCTGCCGACGGTTCGGTGAGCTTCGGCGGAGAGGTCGTCGCCACGCTCTCGAACGACGGCAAGCTGACCCTGCCCGACGGCTCGGTCATGATGGAGGTGCAAGAAGACGGCTCCGTCATGAGCCGCGGCGAGGTCACCGGACTGACCGTGGGCGACGACGGAGGCACCCTTCGGGTTGGCGATCAGTCCGCCACCATGGTGTTTCATGAAGACGGCCGCGTGACTGTGGATCCGGCGCCCGGCCCCGGGGCTCCCGCGATGGCACACGAGGGATGCGGGGGCGCGATGGCGAAGACGTGCGCCCTCGTCATGTTCGGCATGGTCGCCAGCACCGACGCATCGGGCCCCGTTCCCTCCGAACCCGATCCTTCCGTCGTCGCTCCCGCACCCGCTCCCGCCCCCGCACCCGCCAACTGACGGCGCGAAGCGGGCCGGATCCGAAGACCGGGTCGTGCGCGGTGGGCAACGGGCGCATGCGATGCCTGTTACCGTCGCGCCGACGCTCGAATGCTGGGTTCAGTCATCGCCATGGTGAGCGTGCTCGCCGATCCGGTCGACTTCCATTGGAACGCGCCGGACCAGTGTCCCTCCGAACCGAACGTGCGGGCGCGGGTCCAGCGATACCTCGGCGACGCGGATCCACCACAAAGCGTTCGTGCTCAGGCCGACGTCACCGCGCGCCCGGGGGGTGGCTGGCAGCTCGTGCTCACCACAATCGATACCCACGGCGACAGTCAGACGCGCGAGTTCGAGGACGCGGATTGTGAAGGTTTGGCTGAGACCGCAGCGGTGCTCACCGCTCTCGCCGTGGACCCCGACGTCGAGACTGAAGCCCCCGAGGTCGAGGCTGAGGCTGAGCCCGCCCCCGCCCCGGCGCCCGAGGTCGAGCCACCCGTCGATGCCGCAGACGAGCCCGAGCCCGAACCGGTGGCCGTTCCACGTTCGGAGCCCCTCGAAACACCGCCGGATTTCGTCGTGCGAAGCGGTCCAACGGCGTCACTTCGGTATGGGTTGCGTCTTTCCGGGGGCGTGGGCATCGGATGGCTGCCTGTGGGTGGCGACCTTGGAATCGCGGCCACGATCGGCCGCCGATGGTGGGCCGCGGAGCTCGAGGGCCTCGTCGGCCTGCCGCGCAGCGCTCGGCTGGATCGTAGTCCGAGCTCGGGCGCCGACCTTCTGGGATGGTCCGTGGCTGGGCGGGCCTGCGGCGTGCTGCCGTTGACCTCGTGGCTTGCGCTGCCGCTGTGTGCCGGGCTCGAAGGCGGTCAGGTTCGGGCAGCCTCCGTCGGCCTCGACGATGGCTCCGACGCAGCGTTGCCCTGGATCGCCGTGCTGGTGTCGCCGTCGCTGCGCGCTGCCGTGCACCCCCGAGTCTCTGTGTGGCTGATGCCGGAACTGCAGCTGGGCGTGAAGCGTCCCGACTTTCACGCCACCGCGGAGCGAGACGAGGTGTTTGCGCCCTCGTTGGCCTCTGTGCGGGTCCGTGCTGGCGTCGAGCTGGTTTTCTGAGCTCCGGGTATCTTTCGTGACGTGGTGGCCGTCGGTGCGGCAACAAGGGGGCAGGTGCCCCACGCCAAGTCAGCCGCGCCCGGTGCGCCCGAGTCGTTTCGGGCGTTCTTCCGGGCGCACTACGCCTTCGTGTGGCGGTCGGTGCGTCGCTGCGGCGTGGGCCCGGCCGAGCTCGACGACGTGGTGCAGGAGGTGTTCCTCGCCGCGTACCAGGACCGGGCGCGCTTCGAGGGTCGGTCCTCGC
This sequence comes from Nannocystales bacterium, assembly GCA_050633305.1. Classification (GTDB taxonomy): domain Bacteria; phylum Myxococcota_A; class Polyangia; order Nannocystales; family Nannocystaceae; genus CAJXVA01. The sequence continues at coordinate 16,837 of JBOEGF010000020.1, read as the reverse complement.
TCAAGACGTGGCTGTACGGGGTGGCCGCGAACCGGGCGCGCATGCATCAGCGCTCCCAGGCGCGTCGTGCCAAGCGCCACCAGGCCGGCGGCGCGATGATGGTGGCGCCCCCTCGGTCCGACCTCGCGACCCACCACGCAGCCGTCGATCTGCTCGATCGGTTGGTCTCCAAACTCGACCCCGACAAGCGCGACGTGTTTGTGTTGCTCGAGCTCGAGGACGTTCCCGCCAAGGACGTTGCTGCCCAGCTGGGCGTCAGCGTCAACACCGTGCACTCGCGCCTTCGGTTGGCCCGGGAGCGCATCACCATCGAGGTTCGCCGCATGCGTGCCCGCCGAGAACGGGAGACCGCATGAGCCACGACGACGCACTCGATGCCCTCATCGCCACTGCCAAAGCGCAGGACCTTCCCCCGCCGGGTGCCGAGGATCAGGCGTGGGCTGCCTTCGCGGGGAGCTTGGATGGCGGAGGCGGTGGGGGGTCGGACTTGCCCGGTGCTGCCGAGGTTGCGGGGGCGAAAGGGGTTGGCCTGGCGCTCAAGGTCGCGGGCGGGGTGGTGCTGGCCTCGGTGGCGGCGGTTGGGGTCGCACGCTGGTCGACTCCCAGTGAAGTGCCGTCCGTCGAGCCCCACGTCTCTGCCGAGCCTGTCCTCGCCGAGACCGCTGCGATTGCGCCGGAGCGCGCTGTCATGCCCGCAGTGGATGTGGCGCCCGTGGCCCCCGTGGCCGCGCCCGAACGTGCGCCCGTGCCCGTCTCGCCTGCCTCCAGAGCCCAGATCACGTCCGCGCCTGCACCTGCACCTGTTGTTGCGCGGCCGTCTGCGAGCACCCTGGCCGAAGAGGCGCGATCGGTCGGCTCGATGTGGAAGGCGCTCGACCGCGGCGATGCAAAGCGCGCGTTGTCGATCGCGCAGGCGCACGGCGTTCGTTTCAAGGGGGGCGCATTGGGCCTCGAAGCGCGGGGGGCCGCGCTTGCAGCCCGCTGTGTCTTGGGACGACCCACCGACCTCCGAGAGCTCGAAGTCGTGACGAAAACCGCCGCCCCCGCGGTCGCCAAGCGGATTTCCTCCGCGTGTACGAAAAAACCGTGACGTGGGGTCGCCTCCGGCGGCAACCCACGAGCATGATTCAGACTAGCTTGACCGCCGCGACTCGATCCTCCTCACTTCGGCACGGGCTGCTGTGCACCGCGCTGATGATCGGTGCGTGTGTCGACGGTGCCGACCTCGGAGATGTCCCCGGCGAAACCGAGGCCGTGGGTGGGACCGAGGGCACCGTCGCCGACACCGAAGGTGGTGAGACTGCCGCGGAGACGGAGGAGACCGCGGCGGACACCGAGGCCGATACCGAGGTGGGCGAGACCGAGGCTGGGGAGACCGAGGGGGAGACCGAGAGCATTGGCGGATGCGAGCGGATTGCTGCGGACCCGGGTGACCCACACGCGTGGGCGTTGGTCTGCGGTACGGGAGCGACCGAGCGCATCGACGTTCTTGAGATCACGCCGTCGGGGGAGATGCTCGTGGGCATTGAGTCCCGAGCCCTGTCCGGCGAGCCATTGCCTGTCTGGGAGTTCGGCGAGGAGCAGTACACACATACCGGTCTGACCAACGCGTTACTGCTCCGCTACGACGCTGCGGGCGAGCTGATGTGGAGCCGGTACTTCACGTCCGAAGAGCACGTCGTCCTCCGGAATCTTGCGCACTGCGGCGACGACTTCGTGATCACAGGAGGTGCCTCGGGCGGACCAGCCGACTTTGCCGACGGATCCTTCGAGGAAGGCGAGTTCATCGCGCGCTTTGGCCCCGATGGAACCCTGCAGTGGAGCCACACCTTCGACGTCATGGGCCCCAACGGGCATGTCACCGTGGCCGATGCGCATTGCGATACAGCGGGGAACCTCGCCATTGTCGGCACCGTTCGCGACGGCGTCGACTTTGGTGACGGGATGCTGCCGGCGGCTATCAGCGATGGCTTCGTTGCCAAGTATGATCCCGACGGAGCGCTGTTGTTCGGCATGACGCTGTTGGAGGACTCCACCGCCGACGGTGCAGAGGCGGGCCGCGGTAAGGCTGTCGCGGTCCACGACGACGGCAACACCTACGTCTTCCTCGACCACACCGCCGCCGTCGATTTCGGGACAGGCCCGATCAACCCCATCCACGACTCCGTCGGCGAGCAAGCGTTGCTGGTCCGGTTGTCCGAAACCGGAGATCTTTTGTGGTCCGCACCGATCGGCGGCCAGGGTCTTGTCTACGCCACAGACCTCCTCGTCGACGCCAGTGGCCGTGCCATCGTATCCGGCCCCTTCCTCAGCACCGTCGAGCTGGGCGGGTCCAGCTTCGGCAACGTCTTCCCGTATGACGAACAGGAGCGCGACCTTGTGGGCACCAACTACGATGCCTACATCGCTGCCTTCGAGTCCGACGGAACCTACGCCTGGGGCGAGGCCCTTGGCTGGATGCGGGACGAGGAAGCCGAACTCGCCCGGTTCTCCGCCAACCAGGCCCTCGTGTATCGCGTCTCCGACCGCGAACTCTCCCTTCGTACCCACTCCGCCGACGGAAGCGGCGGCGTGTTCGATGCCCAGTTTGCGGACCCGAACAGCGCGCGTCAATACAGCCTCATGCGTGCCAACGACGATGTCGTCCTTCTCGCAGGCTCGATGGGAGACGCCCTCGATTGGCCCTTCGATGCCAGCACCTACGCGTCTGGCAACGGTGATGCCATTGTGGTGCACTTCGACCTATGAGCTGCCGTAAGCATCGCCGGGTTCGCTCCGTTCGGGGATGCATGAGCCTTCGCGTTGCTTCCCTCGCCACTGCTGCGACCCTCAGCGCCTGCTCGGGGTCGAAGCCACCAGTGCCTCCGCCCGCGGGTGTTGTGGACACCGCGGAGGCGTCCGCCGAACCCCCCGACGAGCCGCACTTTGCGTGCTCGTTCTTCTGGCGCAAGAGCGTTGCCCACGACCACTCGCATACCGAGACCCTCGCCGTCCGATCCGGCACCCGGCGGGTCGAGCTGCACGGCTTCGAGGTCGCCGCCACCTCGGATTGGACCGGCAAGCCTCGGCTCGAGCTGGAGATCCGCATGGGCGACTCGGCGCTCACGTCGGAGCATGTCTTCGACGGCACCCCCGAGCGCATGACCGAGGCTGGGCATGGGTTTACCGGGTTGCAGTATCTGACCGACGATGCGGGTGCTGAGCTGCAGTACTGGTGTGGCGCGGCGGGCCCGGGCTTCGACGCCGAGATGGACTCCCTGCCGGGCGATGACCCACCGCCGCCGCCCGTGGACGATGCCGGGGAGATCGTCTTGGCGCCCCCCGAGCTGCCCACCGCCTCCGTCTCGTGTGAGGCGAGCGCGACCACGATGGGCGGCAAGCTGCTGGGCCCCGAGACGTTCACCGTGAAGCCCGGTGGTGACCACGAACTCACCGCGCTCGCCCCGTTCGTCTTCTCCGTGCACTCCATGGCGTCGCGGTACGAAGGCAGCGCGCTGATCGTCGACGCCAGCGACTCCGCAGACGCGACCACGATGCCCACAGTGCACACGCTCTACCAGTTCGGCGTGTCAGGTCCGCCGGGCAACACCATGGTTGGGCCCAGCTTCACCGGGATGCAGTCGTTGGAGATTGGCGGTCAGACGCTGCGCTATCGCTGCTGGTCCGACGCCTGATCGAGGCCAAGGGACTCCCGCCTGACGGGACCGTCCGCGCATCGGCACGCGCAGCCCTCGTGCAGGTGGGCTCCGCACCCGCAGCTCTGCGGCCCACATCCGGACAGAAAGCCTGCCATCACCACGCAGGCCGCCGAACCGATCGGTGTCCCGGACACCTGCCCCGTCGCGTGAAACGTACCGCGGCGTGTCTGCTGGCGACTGACGCTGAGTCCGCGCCTGTGAGTTGCCCGGACTTGTTCCTGGTGCCAGGATTTGCGGGCCTGCAGGCCCTTCCGTTGGGCCGCGCGTGGACGCACATCCGATGAGCAACAACGACAACTCCTTTGGCGCCCGTTCCACCCTCGCCGTCGGCGACAAGAGCTACGAGATCTTCCGTCTCGATGTGCTGAGCAAGGCTGGGATTGGGCACGTGGACAAGCTGCCGTTCTCGCTGCGGGTGTTGTTGGAGAACCTGCTGCGCAATGAGGATGGCAACGCGGTCAGCAAGAGCGACATCGAAGCCGTGGCGGGGTGGGATGCGGCGGCGGAGCCTTCGGTGGAGATTGCGTTTCACCCCGCGCGGGTGGTCCTGCAGGACTTCACCGGGGTGCCCGCGGTGGTGGACCTGGCGGCGATGCGGGACGCGATGGTCGCGCTGGGCGGGAGCGCGGATCAGATCAACCCCGAGCAGCCGGTGGACCTGGTGATCGACCACTCGGTGCAGGTGGACCACTATGCGTCGGAGAACGCGTTCGACCTGAACGTGAAGCTGGAGTACCTGCGCAACCGCGAGCGCTATCAGTTCCTGCGGTGGGGTGCCGAGTCGTTCGAAAACTTTCGCGCCGTGCCTCCGGGGACCGGGATCGTTCACCAGGTGAACCTCGAGTACCTGGCGCGGACCGTGTGGACTAAGGAGAAGGACGGCGTCACCCAGGCGTACCCGGACTCGCTGGTGGGGACCGACTCGCACACAACGATGATCAACGGATTGTCGGTGCTGGGGTGGGGCGTTGGCGGCATCGAGGCCGAGGCGGCGATGCTGGGGCAGGCGATCTCGATGCTGGTGCCTCAGGTGGTGGGCTTCAAGCTCAACGGTAAGCTGCCCGAGGGGGCGAACGCGACGGACATGGTGCTGACCGTGACCCAGATGCTTCGGGCGCACGGGGTTGTGGGCAAGTTCGTCGAGTTCTACGGGCCCGGGTTGGACTACCTGTCGCTTCCGGACAGGGCGACGATTGCGAACATGTCGCCGGAGTATGGGGCCACGTGTGGCTTCTTCCCGATCGATGATGAGGTGCTGGCGTATCTGCGGTTTACGAACCGGCCCGAGGAGAGCGTGCAGTTGGTGGAGGCGTATGCCAAGGAACAGGGACTGTTCCGCACCAAGGACACGCCGGACCCCGTGTTCACGACTTCGATGGAGCTGGACTTGGGGACGGTGGTGCCGAGCATTGCCGGGCCGAAGCGTCCGCAGGATCGGATCGAGCTGACCAAGTCGCAGGCGGCGTGGCGGGCGTTGGTGGAGAAGCAGGTGGCGGAGGCGGACCGGGGCAAGACGGTGCCCGTGACGCACAAGGGGGAGACGTTTGAGTTTGGGGACGGGAACGTCGTGGTTGCGGCGATTACGTCGTGCACGAACACGTCGAACCCGAGCGTGATGGTGGCGGCGGGGTTGGTGGCTCGCAAGGCGCATGCGCTGGGGTTGAAGACCAAGCCGTGGGTGAAGACCAGTCTTGCGCCAGGCTCGCGGGTGGTGACGGACTACCTCGAGCGCGCGAAGCTGATGGACGACCTGGAGGCGCTCGGGTTCAACACCGTGGGGTATGGGTGCACCACGTGCATTGGGAACAGTGGGCCCTTGGATGCGCCGATTGTGGAGGCGATCGACAAGGGGGACTTCATTGCCACGTCGGTGCTGTCGGGGAACCGGAACTTCGAGGGGCGGATTGGGCCGAACATTCGGGCGAACTACCTGGCCTCACCGCCTCTGGTGGTCGCGTATGCGCTCAAGGGGCATCTGGACTGGGACCCGTACTCCGAGCCTGTGGGGCAGGGGGCGGACGGGAAGGATGTGTTCATGAAGGACATCTGGCCCACGCCGCAGGAGGTGTCGGAGTTGGTGCGGGAGTGTTTGGGGAAGGATCAGTTTGCGGAGCAGTACGCGTCTGTGTTTGAGGGGGATGAGAGCTGGCGGAAGCTGGATACGCCGAAGGGGCAGAGCTACACGTGGGAGGGGGACAGCACGTATATTCGCAACCCGCCGTACTTCGAGGGCATGGGGAAGGAGCCGGAGGCGCTCGCCGATATTTCAGGGGCGCGGTGTTTGGCGAAGCTGGGGGATACGGTGACGACGGACCATATCTCGCCGGCCGGGGCGATTCCGAAGGATGGGCCGGCGGGGAAGTATCTGCAGGCGCATGGGGTGAAGGTTGGGGATTTTAATAGCTTTGGGAGTCGGCGCGGGAACCACGAGGTGATGATTCGCGGGACGTTTGCGAACATCCGGTTGCGGAATGAGCTGGCGCCGGGGACGGAGGGCGGGTGGACGCGGCATCAGCCGAGTGGGGAGGAGATGAGTATCTTTGATGCGGCGGAGAGGTACCGGGCGGAGGGGGTGCCGTTGGTGGTGCTTGGGGGGGTTGAGTATGGGACGGGGTCCTCGCGGGATTGGGCGGCTAAGGGGACGATTTTGCTTGGAGTTAAGGCGGTGATTACGAAGAGCTTTGAGCGGATTCACCGGAGTAACTTGATTGGGATGGGGGTGTTGCCTCTTTGCTTTAAGGATGGGGAAGGGGTTGAGGAGCTTGGGTTGACTGGGGGGGAGGTGTTTGAGACCTCGGGGATTGCTGGGGGGTTGAAGCCGGGGCAGATGGTGCGGGTTGTGGCTACGGCGAAGGATGGAACGACCACCAGGTTTGAGTGCGTGGCGCGGGTGGATACTCCGAATGAGGTGGAGTACTATCGACACGGCGGGATTCTGCAGTACGTGCTGCGGAGCAAGATGGGTAGGGGGTAGGCCATCGTCTGGTTGAGCGACCGCGGCCGGTCGCGCCGGCCGGCTGGTCGGAGTCAGGTCCATGGCGCAGGGCGCCATGCGGCTGAGAATCTGGGCGCGCTTTGCATGGACTCGGGGTCTCGACCTGGAGCCCGGTTTCGGGCACCATCGAACTGATGATGCAAGGCAAACCTGAGTCTGCCTTCTGCGGGGAACATGACGCGGGCTTCTCGGGCTTCCATGGGGAGTTTCGGCAGGGAGACGTCTTGCAGTATATCGACGGGAGCGACGCCGTCGTTGGCGCAGAGGTGTGGACTTCTCATCTCGCCGTGATTGTCACAGCAAACTGTGACCTCGCACATGAGAAGCATGGTGGGATTCTCTCCTGTGTTCCGGTGGTCCCGCTGCGCGAATACGCTGCGAATGTGACGATCCCTCGGGTTGTAGAAGACTCCGCGCGCCGGACCGACGCGGAGCTCCGCAAGACGGTGCCCGCCACGGAGGGATGGACGACTGTCGATCGCCTGTATGAACTCCTCCGCGAAGGGGAAACCCCGTCAGGGCTATCCAAGTACCTTCCACGTGACGCGCAAACAGGCGCCCTTCAGAGGCTGCTTCTAATCGCGGAATCTTGCGTGCTTTGCGAAACCGCACTCGAAGCAAGCTCGTCGTGGCCCACGATCCTGTCAACCTTCGGTAAGCTTCTTCTGAACCTGAGTCAGGCGAAGAATCCGTCGGCTGAGACCCTGGTTAGAAAAGAGCTGCGATCTCGACTGCTGAAAAGCTTACCCGGAGACGCATTGTTCCTTGCCGCACCCGCGAGGCATCTGGAAGACGGCTACATCGCCTACCTCCGGATCATCCGCGAGGTACGGCTTGACCAGATCGCTACCTCTCCCGTTGAGGAACGTCGGCGCCCTGGCGTCAGAGCTCGACGGGTCGGTTGTTTGCGTCCTACATACCTGCACCGGCTAACCCAGCAGATGGCGGCGGTTTTTACTTCGATTGGTTTGCCTGGCCTGTACGAAGAGCATCGGGCGGCCTTGTCGGACTTGACGTTCGACGAATGGGCGGAGACCATGACGAAAGAGAGAGATGAATGAGTCTGGTAGTTTTCTCCATTCCCGCGATATTCGACTATGTGGATCACTTGCGGGCAGGGGGCGATTCGACTGTTGGCGAGGCGAGTAGAGTCGGCCTCCTCTGCGAGTCCGTTACTGTAGGCGGAGTCTCTTGCTTTGTGCACGCAGGCGACGCCGATGATGCGACGCTTGTCTGTGTCGATGAAAATGCTTTGTCTCGCTTCGCGACGCGGCCATCAAAGCTTGAACGCCTTCTGCAGCGCATCCACCGGGTGGCGAGGGAACTAGGTGCGCCTCCCCTCTCGCTTCCTCTGTCCTGGCGTAAATACCAAGTCGCAAACCATGTCACCTTCTTTGCACTTCCGCGTGCTCTCAACGATGAGTCGCTTAGATGGGCCGCCTCCAAGCTAGATGGAAACATCATAGCCTTCTGGGCACTGACGGGAACCATACGCGAGATCGACCTCAACACGTACGTTCCGAACCTCGCCAGGGTGTCGAACGTCCGGGAGACATGGCGGGAAGCGGTGAGGGGCGCTTCGTTCGGGGACCTCGACGTCTCTCAAGAACTGCACGACAAGGTGGACCTTGAGGTCGTCGGGGCATCGGCGATTGCGCGTGACCTTCCGTTTACGCAATGGCTCAAGCACCTGGACAGGCGTCAGAAGCAGATCATGGAATTCGCCGGGAGCCATTCTCTCAAGGTGCGTGGCATTGCAGGTTCGGGGAAGACGCTAATTTTGCAGCTGAAGGCTTTGAAGGAAATGTATGACGCGGCGGATCAGGGACGGGAAGACCGCGTCCTTTATCTTACTCATAGTTGGGCGCTGGCGGACTTGGTAGACCACTCCCTCAGGATCATCGACGACCGCGGCATCGCATCACAGATCTCGGTGCTGCCGCTTTCAGGCCTTCGAGAACACCTCTACGGCAGTCTACCTTCCGGCGTAGAAGTGCTCGGCGATGATGGACTCGAGGGGAAACGCCAACAGCTAATCCTCGTCTCTGCGATCGTTGACTCCTTCTCGGTCACCGATTGGCCCACATACCGAGACCGGCACGCCGTGAGCGAGTTTGTTGCGTCGAGCGTGGAAGAACGTGACTCGGAGGGGCGCCGTGCTCTCTGCTGGATGCTGATCCGAGAATTCGCAGAGGTGATGGATGCTTTTCAGATCAAGCCCTCGCGTACCGCGTTGGATACCTATCTGGCCATCAATCGTAGCGATTGGATGGTGACGCTCGAAACGGACGGGGACAAGCGCGTTTTCTACGCGATCTTCCAACGCTTTGTTGCGCGGTTGGTCGAAGAGGGCCAGATGACCGCAGATCAGGCTTTCGACGACTTTAGGAGGTACCTTGAAAGCTATGCTTGGAATATTCGTAGATTGAACGAGGGCTTTGATCTGATCGTTGTGGATGAGTTTCATCTGTTTTCAGATTCTGAACGATATTTGCTTCACCTTCTGGCCCGAGATGCGAGCGTACCCCCTCGAATGGTCCTAGCTCTGGATCCGAGGCAGTCGCCTTTCGTGCTCCTTACTGGACTGTCAGATTCACCTGTCTCACGACAAGCGAATCGAGACGACGGTGACGTGGAATCCGTGGATCTTCAGGGCGCACATCGTTTCTCTCCAGGGATCCTTCGGCTGGTTCAGAGCATACAGAAGTGGCATCCCGCCATTCTGGACGAGGGGGACGATTGGACGTTTTCGCTCACGGAACTGGTCTCGACCAAATCCGAAGCCGGGAGTCCGCCTGGATTGTACATGAGACAATCTAAAATCGAGGCGACAATCATTGCTGTACGGGAGGCGAAACGTTTGCAAGGAGAAACTGCCGGGGACCAGCGCGTTGCGCTGATCGGCGCGGGCGTGCAGGAGCTTGAGGCGATCGTGGACGAACTCGAAAAGACCGGGGAAAATGGGTTCACCGTACTCGATTCAAGAGATGATATTAGCCAGTTGAACTACAGGAAGCGAGCCATTGTGGTAGGGGTGGGGGCGGACTTTGCTGGTCTGCAGTTCTCTCACGTGGCTGTCCTCGTATTCGGTGGGTTGGAAGCCTCGCACGGTCGTGGGACAAGTGCGAAGAGAGCAGCTGTCACCGACCTGTATTTGTCCGTCTCGAGAGCCGAAGTTGCACTCCGGCTTGTGGCCACGGAAGGGGAGGGAGCTGTGCCGGCGCTGCTCGAAGAGGCGGTCGCGGAGGGGGTGTTGGTGGGTGCCGTCTAGCGTGTCCGGCGTCGGAGTTACGGCCGTACACAGCCGAGGCAGAGCTCAGCCCTCAGCTCAACGACCACCGCTCGACTACACGTCTCGACCTCATCGGGCCAGCCGGCTTGCCACTGACCTGTCCTTTCCCCCCGACAAGGTGGCGTTCGACTTTCGAGAAACGCGCTGGCGAGTCCCCGTGCACGACGCCATGGGTGCTTGAGGTGGCGAGCGGAGCCGCGCGATCCTGACCTGTCCCGCAGCCGGTCCTGCGGACGTTCAGGTCCGCAAGAAGGTTACCTGCCATGTGCCCTAGTCAGTCAGGAGGACTCGTCCTGGGTTGAGATCCTGCGACCGATGCAGGCTTCCTACCAGCGGCCGCCATGCCCAGCCGTCGCCCGGATGTGGGTGCCGGTCGAAGGCGTCGGGCCTGTTCGACTCTTGGTGTACCTGGACCTGGCTCCGAGCGCACCTCGGAATACTGCATGGCCCTTGATGAAATCGGCTAGAGTCCTAGGCGTGTCGCCTCCGACCTCCTCCAAAGGGGCCCCTGTCGCACCTGGTCCGGAGCCCGTAGCGGACGGTATATCCTCCCGCTTCTATGTAGTGGGTCTGGTGTTGCTTCTGCTCGCGGCAGGCCTCGCCTACTGGGTCTTCAAGGACGACATTGACCCGAACGCGTCGCAATATCAGATCCTGCGGGTCAGCTTTTCACTGGCTGCCGGGTTCGGCGCGGGCGCATTCGCTGGAGGAATGACCGTACAATCTAAGGGACTCCGCACCGGCTACCGTGTGACGGCTGTGGGTGGGTTCGCTGTCTTCCTGATAGTGTACTGGGGATGGCAGCCGCCGGTTGTCACACCAACTTCGAGCCTTCGCCTCTTGTTCGTTGACGAGGAGGCGAACCCTGTCAACGTCACGGGGAAGGCCTCAATCCTCTACGGTAGTGAAGAATTCGCTTGTGATACACTATCCGCGAAGCAGAGCTGTCGCATCGGCGGTATCCCTAACGGTGTCGTCGACGGAGATATTCGCGTGTCGGTGGAACTCGAAGAGTATACAGCGGCGGCCCCCAAGTACGGACTCGAAGACCACCAAGTGACGGTCGAGCTTCGGAGGAAATCTACGGGGTCCGAAGACCAACCAGAGACCCCCTATCCAGCAGAATCGGACGGACCGTTGCCGCCAGAGGATCAGAAATCGACGTTTCTCCTTCAGTTCAAGACTGGCGCCGAGAGTGTTTCTCTCACTGGTCTTGCGAGGATGACATTGAACGATACCCACTACGACTGCGCGCTGAAAGAGAAGTCGCAGTGCGAGATCGTCACTGTTCGACCTTTCTCTGGCGCCGATACGCCAGCCTTCGAACTCACGAGTGAAACGCACAAGATCACCACTTGGTCGTATGCGAAGTCTGAGCCTCCAGCCCAATACGTTTTTCATCTTCAGATCGAAGCAATCAAGGCTGCGGTCGTTACCAAGAAAAAAACTGTTCCGCCCCCCAAACCGTCAGAATGCACAGGGAACCCCTGTGGCGCTGGGACCGCGCGCTGCCTGTTGACTTTCGATTCTGAAGGGAAGAGGGGGGCGAGCGGAGAGACGCATTGCGCCGCCCTCGGGGCGAAGAAGAGCGCATCCTTCAAGGACTGCTTCTTCCAGTGTTAGCCTTTCTCGCTGCCCTCCTGTTGTACGTCGCGCCGGTGGGATACTCGGAGCAGCCTCCCGAGGGGCCCGAGGCCTGTACCAGCACAGCCTGGGCACTGCTTCCGTTTCTGAAGAAAGACCGTGAAGTCCTCCTCGGCGCCTGTAAGAAGCCGATAGGCGCCGGTGAGGCTGCGCCCCTCGCTGTCCAGGACCTCGTTCGACGGGGTGGCCGGTTCGCTGCGGCGGCGAGGTCGTTTCTCGCAGCGAGCAAACTCCCCTCCAAGGTCAAAAGGACGACATTCGACAACTGTGAGGTCTGTGTCAACACCGCAAAGGCCGAGCGCGGGTTCGAGAAAATCGGCCTTATGGCCGGATCTGTCGCGACGGTAGACGACAAGTTTTCGCTAACGTTGTTGTTTCGACCGGAGCGTTCCCCCGGCGAGGCGGTCGAGGTCGTCTACATTACGAAGTCTGGGGAGGTTGAACGAATCCCCATCGCGCCGCCGAAGGGCGACGACGGGGCGGCCGAGACGTTCGAGGCGGCGACGGTCTGGCTCCCGCTCGGTGCGCAGTACACCGTTGTCGCCGAGTCCGTCGCGGGCACGCAATTTCACACAGAAGGCGTGGCGGTGCCGGCTCCGCACTACCTTCTGTTGCCGAGACTCGCGACTGCCGACGCCTGCGTCTTTCTCCGCACACGCCAGGCAGATGGCTACGATGCACGGTTGTTTGTCGACGGGCGGCGGGCGGAGGCTGGCGTCGCGTGGGGAAAAGCCGGCGAGACCGCCGAGGCCGTGCTCGTGTTGATGAGCGCGCCCGGGGAGCCCCGACATATCGTCAGGAGAACAGTTCAATTCCCGAAGGTGAGCGAATCGCGCGGAAGTTGCTCGCAGATTCTGATGCCGACCCCGTCTCGCTCCAACATCCTGCTCCTCACCGAGGTTGAGTCTGCGTGCGAAGAAGCAGGCCTCAGCAGAAGCGTGGTCGATGCGGCGGCGCGCGGAAGGATCGACGATGTGGAAAACGCGACACTCGTCCCGCTCGCTGACTGGGCAGACCTAGTCAGCGACTACGGCAAGTTGCTCGGCCGACTCGACCAACTCGGAGACGGCTCGTGGCGGAACCAGTCCTCGGGCGCGCTGGAAAACGCTACCTCCCAGTTGCAAGCACGGGGCGTGGACAAGGTCTATGTCGTGAAAGCCTCGTGCGATGGTGCCCGAGCGACACTAATCAGCAGCGAGATCGATGTCGACGCCCTGGTCTTCCAGCCCACGACCCGAGGGGAAGGCCGCCAGGAAGTTAGAATGCTGCAGGCCCGGACCGAGGGACGCATCGGAATTGACGCAGGGCTCGCTGTTGGCGCGGGGGTCGCACAGCTTTTAGGCAAGGACTCTGTCATCGTGGGCCAGACGGGGCTCCGTTCCAGCCATCGTGACAGCCCTCGGCTTGGCGGACGCGAGTACCGTGGACTGAAACGAGATCTCGAGGATCCTGTCGTTGCATACGCGAGCTATCTTTCCGTGCCTGGAGACACTGCCCCGACTTGCTCGCTGCTGAAGGACGCTCGTGCGCGCGGTAGTTTAAGCGAGATTCGCGATGCGATTCGCCACAGGGGCGGCGGGCGTTCCGCCGGGGTGAGGATATCGCTAGAGAGTGCTACTGTGATCCCTGGCCCGGAGCAGTTCCATGCGCCAGTGCCCTGGACCGAGATTCTGGTGGTTCGGATTCCTAACAACACTGGCCAAGATGGCCCGATGGATGTTGTGGATGCGGTCTGCGTCCATCGGGAACTTCCGCTCCTACAGTTCGCAGTCGAGGGAAGTTTTGGTGGAAGCATGTATGGGCGGAGACATAGACGGCGCCCCCACCTTTCAGAATATCAGCGGATTCTCATCCAGGGAACTTGGACGCCCATGCGGAAGCGTGTTTCTGAGTGGGGATACGGTCTCAGCGCCGGTTACATGCGGACACAGGTTCTGCTTCTTAGCGAACCCACCTGGCCGAACGCGGGAGACTTCTCCGACGGAATCGCGTCCTCAGAATACGTTCGGCGGGCTCTGCAAGTGGGCCCGCATATTCGTTTCCGTCGTCGGCTTGTTCGACGCTCCTTGCCGCGTACGAGGCGGTGGACCCGGCGTGGGAAGGAAAGGCACGAAAAGAGGGAGGCGGACGCGAAGCGGGAGCGTCGGATTCAGCGAGGGCAGCGAATGGTCGAGCTGGGGTTCCAATCCGGTCTGCTCGGGGACTTTGCGTGGGTTTCACGGGTGGAAGGCGGAGGGCTTAGCCCCGCAAGACGAAGCGTAGACGCCGACCTCTACCTTAACGGCATGGTGTATGTGCGAGTGCAACGCTCGCTTGAGTTGTCGTTCGGAGGCGGAGTGACGGGAACGGGCCTTGCCCAGGCCGCTCGTTCGTTCAACCCCGAACAGCGGTCGCGCCGAGGCGACTCGAACTACAATTTCGGAGCTTTATACGGGGTAACGGTTGCCGCGGCCTGGCTGCCGTCGATAGGAAGTGAGATGTGATGGTTAGCAAGGAACTGCCCGCTTTCGCCATGCTGTGCTTCCTCGGGGGATGCGGGATCAAAGAACTGAAAGCGCTTAACCGCAACTGCGAGCACTCTTGCGAACAGGCCGCAACCTGTGACTTGCTCCCCTCAGCGTTAGGGGCCTGGGCCGGCCATGAAGACCGCAAGGATAGAGGGGATGAGGCCAACTGCGCAGCTCGATGTCAAGCCTCGGTCGCGTCGGATATCCGAACCGTCCAAACCTGCCTCGGAGACGTTCGCGTGGGCGACAACGACTGGGACAATCTGCTTGAGCGCGAGCCAAGTCGTTGTTCCGAAGCGCACACCTGCCTTCAGGCAGCCTGGGGTGAAAACTATGCTGTCCCTGCCGAGTTGTCGGTTCGGGCAGCGGCCGGAGAGGACAGTTCGCCGGACGGGTTGGACGTCACCTCGGTCGCACTGGGAGTGGGCAGCCCTGCGTCCGAAGTGCTTGCCGCCAAGATGTCGCAGATCGGCGCTAGCCAGTTCGGGCACTCGTTTCGAGACCTCGGGTTGGGCGTCTACTTCCCCTTCGCGAGATTACGTGGAAATGATCGGGCTGAGGGGGCTTGGTGTCGCAATGTGTACGGCGATGACCAAGTGCTTGGTGCTGGACTTCCCGGGGATTCGGACGAAGTGACCGTGAAGTACCCGGTTGCCCGCGCTCTGCTGTTGGCTAGTCCGACTGGCTGTGTATATCCGCCGTCTGCCGACGTGTTCTACGCGTGCGAAAATGACGCAGCGGCATGTTCGAATGGGGGCGACGACGACTGCGACGGTTTCGTCGATTGTCTCGACACAGATTGTGCAGATTTCTGCGTGGTAGACGAAGACTCTGCGGTCGACGGGTCGACAACCACTCCTGGCACGGACTCGACTTCGTCTACAGGCGTGCTCGGAGGTCTCTAGGTCGTGCCCGTGGGGCAAGTGCTCGGCGTGCCTCGCGTAGACGGTCGAACTGGAGCGCGGCACGGCGATGCTGTCATCTTGGTGTTCCGAGGTCGGGGTAACTCAGAGCCGGTCGAGGGCTGCAGGGAGTCTACGCTGACCCGATCATTAGGCCACCAGCCCTCAGTGAGTCGAGCGACCCACGGATATATGCAGCGGAGTCCGTGTCCTGTTCGGCATCGAAGAGGTGAAAGTCAAGTTCTGCACGCGCGATAGCAGAGCTCACCGTGTCGGAGATCTCTGTTTCTCTCTTCGCCTGCGGCCCTAGGTGGATCCCTCCATCGATCGTATCTAGCACCTTGTCCTTCGCGTCTTTCAGCGATTTTCCGACGATGTTCATTACCGGCGCGAGCAGCCCGAGTGCGACTGTTGCTCCTGTCCCAGCAGGTCCAGACGCAAGCGTAGCCGCGCTCTGGATGATCTTCTTGAAGTCCTCATCCGCCGCGATTTTCTTCAAGATCTCGCCGGCTTGTCTGGCCGCTCTCCGGTCTCTGACCACGATGAGCGAGTACTTGACGATGTCGGGCAGGCCGCCCGTCCTCTGATAGAATACAAACCCGTCATGGCCAAGCGGCCACGAGAAGGGCCGTCCCAAGTTCGGGCGGTGTTTGACGCGTGTTGGCGTGAGGGCTTCTGTGACTTGGAGCGTGCCCAGGTTGTCGGCTGAGATCCCGATGAGGTATGCCTTCATCGTACGAGCGGCTCTCCAGTGGAAATTGAGGGTGTCGAGGCTTAGGGTGATTGCGTCGTTTGACATCGTCTGCTTCTTCGTGGCTACGTCGGTTTCTTTGTCTAACGGGTCTCGGGTTCAACTTGAGGGGCGTGGCTGGGTCGGGGGATCGCACGGCGACTCGTTCTCGTACAAAAGGTTGTTCTTGTGGCTACCCGGCTCGAGAGCGGGTTGCGTCGTGGCTGGGCCCGTGCGCGAAGCTCCAGTGCTCGACATGCTCGCGGGTGGATCGTCTTTTTCGGGCGAGAAACATCCAGGGAGCAATGCAGCCACAGATGCGAACAGGGACAGTGTGATGTTCAGGGCTTACAGCGTTTTCTGTTTCCTATGCCGTTGAGGCTCGCGACCGTTCGCACATCTCTGGCAGGAGCTACGTACCAGCCTGCTTTCACCCCTCCTTTCGGCCCGCCGCCGAGATTGTGTAGCCGAACCGTTTTCTTTGGTGTCCTCAACCGCCACTAAACAAAAAATCGTGTCCATGTGCACTGAAAATCGAGTGTGCCGTCGAGGTTTCTCAGCGCCTCTTATGAAGTGTCTCGAAGTGAGACAGCGGTTGCAGAGCCGGTTTCTGAATGCGGAGGCCCCCGAAAGGGCGGCTCGCAGGATCCCTCCGGACCCGGTCGTCACGGTATCGCGCGCTAGAAGAAGCATCACACAAAGGGAGTGATCCGTAGAACCCAACCCGTCACTCCTTTCAAGCAAGCAAGCAAGCAAGC
>JBOEGF010000020.1:0-241 GCA_050633305.1 Nannocystales bacterium | reverse complement strand
GCAAGCAAGCAAGCAAGCAAGCCCGCGCGGGCTGGTATCAATGAGGAGTTTCGGGCCCGCACGAAGTACCCATGATGACTCGCCCCTCCGGCCCGGTCGCACACCGCGCGCGCTGCTCCTCTCGTCTGCGTGTGGTCCGGACACCTCCTGCCCGACGACCACCAACGCGCCAGCCCTCCAGAGCACCACGCCGGCCCTCCCGCGATCGCCATCGACGCGGACGGCCGATACACCGTCGCCT
>JBOEGF010000019.1:0-258543 GCA_050633305.1 Nannocystales bacterium | reverse complement strand
AGTGAGCGGCGTCCGGGTGACACAGCGTCAGGTTGCGTCCATACTCCACTCGCTAGGCGCACCCCCTTTTCCTGTGTTTTATCGGGTTTTATAGGGTTCACACGGTCGCCAAGTCTCCGAAGACCCCAAGAACGAGAAGAATATGGACACTCCGGTTTCCCAGGACGTGACCCGAAAAACGCTCGAGTCCGTGGTGATCCGCTTCGCGGGTGACTCGGGCGATGGCATGCAGCTCGCCGGCACACAGTTCACGCAGACGAGTGCGGTCGCCGGCAACGACCTCTCGACCTTCCCGGATTTCCCGGCCGAGATTCGAGCGCCCGCGGGCACTCTGTTCGGCGTTTCGGGCTTCCAGCTGCACTTCGCCTCCAAAGAGATTCTGACCCCTGGCGATGATCCCGACGTCCTCGTCGCGATGAACCCCGCCGCGCTCAAGGTCAACCTCGGCGAGATTCCGCTCGGCTCGTTCATCATCATCAACAGCGGCGCGTTCACGAAGTCCAACCTCAAGAAGGCTGGCTACGAAGCGAACCCCCTCGACGACGGATCGCTCGACGCCTACCGCGTGTTGAAGATCGACATCTCGCGCCTGGCCACGGCGGCCGCGGAACCCAGCGGTGTCGGTGCCAAGTCGGCGCTTCGCACGAAGAACGTCTGGACGCTCGGACTGCTGTACTGGCTCTTCGACCGCGACCGCAGCTCGACGACCGAGTGGCTCAAGCAGAAGTTTGCCAAGAAGCCCGACCTCGCCGCGGCCAACATCGCCGCGCTCGATGCGGGACACGCCTACGGCGAGACCGCCGAGCTTCCGGTCGGTGTCGAACTCTACAAGGTTCCCAAGGCCAAGCTTCCCGCCGGCACGTACCGCAACATCGAGGGCAACACCGCCCTTGCATGGGGTATCGCCGCCGCCGCCAAGCTTTCCAAGACGCAGGTGATGTTCGGCTCGTACCCGATCACCCCCGCATCGTCGGTCTTGCACGCACTGGCACCGCTGAAGCACTTCGGCGTCACCACCTTCCAGGCCGAGGACGAAATCGCTGCGGTCTGTTCGGCGATCGGTGCGTCCTGGGCCGGCGCCGTTGGTGTCACCTCGACCTCGGGTCCTGGCATGGCGCTCAAGGGCGAAGCCATCGGCCTGGCAGTCATGATCGAGCTGCCGCTGGTCATCCTCGACGTGCAGCGCGCTGGACCCTCGACCGGCATGCCCACCAAGACCGAGCAGGCCGATCTTTTTCAGGCCCTGTACGGACGCAACTCCGACGCTCCGCTGTGCGTGCTCGCGCCCAAGTCGGCCGGAGACTGCTTCACGATGGCCATCGAGGCCGTCCGAATCGCCACCAAGTACATGACGCCGGTCATCGTGCTCTCCGACGGCTTCATCGCCAACGGCGCGGAGCCTTGGTCGATCCCCGACTTCGCCGACCTGCCGAAGATCGAGGTCAAGCACCACACCGACACCGAAGACTTCCACCCCTACGTCCGCGACCCCGAGACGCTCGCGCGCGTGTGGCCCATCCCAGGCACGCCCGGACTCGAGCACCGCGTGGGCGGACTCGAGAAGGACTTCAAGAGCGGCCACATCTCCTACGACCCCGAGAACCACCACAAGATGACGCAGGTGCGCGCGGGCAAGATCATGGGGATCGCCGACGACATTCCCGAACAGGATGTCGAGATCGGTGAGGCCAGCGGCAAGCTCGCGATGGTCAGCTGGGGCTCGACCTATGGTGCGGTCAACGAAGCCGTTCGCCGGGCCCGCGGCCAAGGCAAGGACGTCAGCCAGATCCACATCCGCTACATGTGGCCGATGCCGCGCAACCTCGAAGCGCTGCTCTCGGGCTACGAACAGATCATCGTGCCCGAACTCAACGCCGGCCAACTGGTCAAGGTGTTGCGCTCCGAGTACCTGCTGCCCGCCCAGTCCCTACCCAAGGTGGCCGGCAGACCGTTCCGCGTCGGCGAAGTTCTCGACGCCATCGATGCAGCCCTCGCAGGCAAGGAGTCCAACTAATGGTCCCTCTCGATCCTCCCGCAGCCAAGAAGCTCACCAAGAAGGACTTCACCTCGGACCAAGAGGTCCGCTGGTGCCCCGGTTGTGGCGACTACGCCATCCTGGCGGCCATTCAGCGCACGCTTCCCGAGCTGGGTGTGACCCGCGAGAAGTCGGTGTTCATCTCGGGCATCGGCTGTAGCAGCCGGTTCCCCTACTACATGGACACCTACGGGTTCCACACGATCCACGGCCGGGCGCCCTCGTTCGCCACCGGGGTCAAGCTGGTCAACCCCGAGCTCGATGTCTGGCTCATCACCGGTGACGGCGACGGACTCAGCATCGGCGGCAACCACCTGCTTCACGTGCTCCGTCGCAACGTGAACGTGCAGGTCATGATGTTCAACAACCGGATCTACGGTCTGACCAAGGGCCAGTACTCGCCCACGTCGCTGGTCGGCCTGAAATCGCCGAGCTCCCCCATGGGCAGCATCGACGCCCCGGTCAACCCGCTCGCCTTCGCGCTTGGGGCCAACGCCCGCTTCGTCAGCCGCGGCATCGACACGATGATCAAGCCGCTGAGCGCTCTGTTCAAAGAAGCGCACGCCCACAAGGGCACCTCGTTCATCGAGATCCTTCAGAACTGCCCGGTGTTCAACGACGGCACGTGGACCCACGTGACCGCCAAGGACATCTCCGACGACTTGCAGCTGTGGGTCGAGCACGGCCAGCCGTTGCTGTTCGGCAAGGACAAGAAGAAGGGCCTCGTGCTCACCGGCGAAGAGGTCAAGATCGTGACCGTCGGCGAGGATGGTGTCACCGAAGCTGACGTCACCGTGCACGACGAGACCAACCGAGCCATGGCCTTCACCTTGGCCCAGCTCTTGGCGCCCGAGTACCCGATGGTCTTCGGCGTGATCTTCCGAGATCCCGGCCCCGCCTATGATGATGGCGTGGTCGCGCAGGTTGCTCAGGCCGTCGAGCGGAACGGTGAGGGCGACATCGACGCCCTCCTCCACTCAGGCCACACCTGGACCGTGGAGTGAATTTCCGCGGGCAGACGGAAATTGCTTAAATTCCTCACGCTCGCGTGAAAGGCGGCTCCAATCGGGGCCGCCTTTCTTAATTTCGGTGACATCAGGCACTCTTGAAGCAGCGGCTGACGTGGCATTGTCTGCCGATTGGTGGCCTCCGAAATGAAACTCGGGGGCGCCACGCCCGTCCCATCCTCAAGGACTCGACTATTCATGACCTCGTCTCGCTCGTTTCGCACCATCCTGCTTGCTCTCTCCGTCGGCGCTCTCGGAGCCATCGGCTGCGTCATCACTGTCGGCGCACCCGACTGCACACGATGTGACGCTGGCCAGGAGCCAGACTCGCTGTGCCACTCCGAGTACGACGCTACGAACGACGTCTGCGTGTGTGACGCCGGCTACGTCTTCGAGAGTAGCGACCCCGCTGGCAACAGCAACTTCGAGTGCGAGCGAACCGACTCCAAGCCCCCGACCGGGGACTGCGGCTCTGACCCGAACAACTCGACAGATGGCGAAGGCCAGTGCGTCTGCGTTGAAGGCTGGCAGTTCTGCACCGACGACCCCAACGACTACAGCTGTTGCCCCGACGGCGGCACCGGCAGCACCGACCCGACCAACGCGACGACCGAGAGCACCACCGGTCCCAGCGACACGGACACCGATGCAACCGACACCGACCCTTCGGCAGACGCCAGCACTGGCGGCGGCACCGGCCCAGCCGACCTTCCGGTCTGTGATGAGTCGCTGAACAACCAGAATGCCTGCACCAACAACGGTGGCGTCGACTCAGTTGAGGATGGCCAGTCGTTCCGGTGCGTGGACGGCGAATGGATCGAAAACGACATGGACGCCGAGTGCCAGCTCGACGGGTCGGACTTCGCCTACGGCTGCTACATCAACGAGAGTGACGTCGTCACCAACTTCTGTGGCGACGGCCCGGGCACCGACTGCACTGACGCCGACGACAACTGCAGCAGCGACACCCTTCTGCAGTCCTGCCTGTTCGGCAAACTGACCAACGTCGACTGCGAAGACTTCTGCACCGGCAAAGAGGCCAAGGTTCAGACCGACTTCGGAACGTGCGAAGCCAAGGACCTCTCGTGCTGCTGCTTCGACGAGGGCGACGAAAGCAACTGCCAGTAGTCGAGCCCGTGGCGTACCCCGTCGCTTAGATAGTAGGATGCGCGGCCGGACTCGCTCCGCGCCGCCATCATGCTTTCCAGCCACGACCTCCACCCCAAGCAGGGTGCTCGCTTCGTCTTCACCCGCGAAAGCGAAGCGCCTCTGACCTACCAGGTGGAGGTGTTCCTCCCCGGCACCCGCCGCGTCGACGCGCGGCTCCGCTGGGATGAGAGCGGATCACCAGCGATCGAGCCCGCCGCCTTAGACGCGGCCGTGGCCGATCAGCTGGTAAAGCTGGCGCGCGTGCTCAAACGGTCCGCAGCGCCCCGTTTGAGCCGTTGGCGCGACGTTCCGTAACGCCCCACGGCCGCTTGCGGCCGCTGGGGAGTTCTGAAACGATGCGTCACCGTGAAGGCCCCTCTGCGTCCCTTCGAGTACATGGCCTGGGCAAAGGCAGTGCCTCAAGGTGCGCGGTACAACCTTTCGGCCAGCGGAATGGCGGACGCGGCGTTGTCCGCATCCCATGGCGACGTGGCCGCCCCCACCGCTCCTGACGGGTCTGCTCCCGAGCTCGGCTGGGCCGACGCGATGTCGCGACGCGATGTCGGTTGGAACTCGGTGGGCAACCTGACCGAAGCCGTCGCAGAACGATACGGCGTCGATGCCGAGCTGGTCACTCCGACACTGGGTGCGAGCCTCGCGATCACACACGTGCTGATGGCACTCGTGCGCGCCGGCGATCACGTCGTCGTAGAGCGCCCCACCTACGAGCCGCTTCACCGGGCTCCGGAAATCCTCGGCGCCCAAGTCAGCCGACTCGAGCGCACGCTCGACGATGGGTGGGCGGTCGTTCCCGAGCGGCTCGCCCAGCTGCTGACCTCGCGAACCAAGGCCGTCCTGCTCACCAACCTTCACAACCCCAGCGGCGTCGCGATGGACTCCGCCAACCTCAAAGAGATCGCCGAGCTCGCGGCACGGGTTGGCGCGATGGTTCTGGTCGACGAGGTCTATCTCGACTTCGACTTCGCCTCTTCACCCGAAGCCCCGATTCAACCGGCATGTCGGGTCGCTCCCAACTGCATCAGCTGGAGCTCCACCACCAAGGCGTTCGGACACTCCGCACTGCGAGCCGGCTGGATCGTCTCCGCCGATCCCGACGCGGCCCGCGCCATACGCGCCGCGACGGACTACCTGCACGTGTACCCGCCCGTCGCGACCGGCGTGCTTGGCGCTCGCATTCTGCGCAACGCAGGCGACTACCAGCGCAAAGCCCAACAAGTGGCCTCTGCTGGCCGCCGCGTCATCGAACGCTGGGTCGAGGCCGAGGAACGTGTTCAGTGGGTCCCGCCGTCGTTTGGGATCACCTCCCTCGTGAAGCTGCCAGACCGCATGTCGGACACCGCCTTCACCGAACACCTCCGCGAGCGCTACGAGACCCAGGTCGTGCCCGGCTCCATGTTCGAGGCGCCCGGATACGTGCGGGTCAGCTTTGGGATCGATCCGGGGACCCTGGAGCAGGGGCTGGCCAACGTGTCCGCAGCGCTCGACGACTTGGCCTGAACGGACGGCTGTCCCCCAGCCGATGCTCTGGCTCCCCTTCGCCCTTCTTCTCGCCCCCGGCCCCGGCGTGCGTTGGCAAGCACCCTCGGTTTGTCCCGATGAGCGCGCCGTCGCGGCACGGCTCGAGGCGGCAGACGTCGGAGTGACGCAACCCGTGGCGGCCCAGGTCATCCCCCCCGCGGGCACGGCCACGGGCTCCCCCGTCTGGCGGCTCGAGGTGCGGATGGGCGAGAGCCCGCTGCGGGTACTCGAAGGCGAAAGTTGCGATGCGCTCACCGACGCCCTGGTCGCGATGCTGTCCGTGCAGACGCACGCCGAGCCTCCGCCGACCGAGCCTTCTGAGCCCGACCTTCCGCCGCCCGAGCTCCCAAGCCCACCGCGTCTCCCTGCGGTGACCCACCCGCCACCGGCTCCTTCCGCTCCCCCCGCCGAGGCACCCCCCAAGGCCCGCGCCGACCCGCCCTCCGGGCTGCGGTCCCCAGCAGTTGTGCTCGGAGTTGCGGCGGGACTCCACGGAGTGGGCGTGCCCGGGCTCGGCGGCGGTCTCGGAGCGGACCTCGGCCTTCGCTTCCCGCACCTCCGGCTCGCGGGCTATGGGCGCTGGTGGTTCCGTCGGGAACAAGAGGTCGTGTCCCCGATCAAGGCCGGCTATCGGCTCGCCGCGGGCGGCATCGAGGCGTGTGGCGTCGCCCGCTTCGGGCAAATCGAGGCGCTTGGCTGCGGCCTCGCCGAGCTGGGTGAGCTACGAGCAGAGGGCATCGACGCGGCCCCCTCCCGCACCCAACGGCATCTGTGGGTTGGGCCCGGAGCTAGACTCGGTGCGCAGTGGCGAACGCGGGGCATCCTGAGGCTCGGCCTCAGCGCGGTTGCTCTGGCTCCGCTGAACCGCCGCCGGTTCAACATCGGTGACGCCCCGGCAGGCCAGGTCGGCCCGGTCGAGCTGCGAGCGCTCGTCCACATCGGGGTTGCGATCCCCACGAGCCCAGCAAAAAAAGCCGATGGGCGATGATACTTCCAGGCGTCCGCGGGCAAGAGCGGATGAATCGGTGCCCCCCCAAGCCAACCCCGGCAATGCGGATTCTCCGCACTCTCCCAGCTTCGATGCCGTGTACCGAGCCCACGCTTCGTTTGTGTGGCGGGTCGGGCGAGCGCTGGGCGTGTCCCACCTGCACATCGACGACGTGGTCCACGATGTCTTCCTGGTCGTGATGCGTCGCCTGTCCGACTACGACGCGGAGCAGTCTATCCGAGCGTGGTTGGCGGGCATCACCCGGCGCGTCGTCGCCCACCTCAGGCGCAAGCAGGGGCGGGAGGACCGGAGGCTCCGCGCTCTTCCGGACCCCGTTCCACCTCGGGGTCCCGAACGATCGATGGAGCTCCAGGATGGCGAGCGGCTCTTGGAACAGTTTCTGAGCGCGCTGGATGAGGACAAACGAACCGCGTTCGTCCTCATGGACCTCGAAGGACTCACGGCGCGTGAGGTCGCCGAAGCCTGTGGATCCAACCAACGCACGATTTACTCCCGGGTCCGGGTTGCTCGTGCTCGCTTCGAAGCATTCGCCGCACAGAACCGTCGATCATGAAACGCCCCAGTGATGCTCAGCGAATGCTCGCGCAATACCGGCGCGCCGTCGAACCCTCTGCGGAGCAGCTCGCTCGGGTCCGCGACCGCCTCGAGCCCCCCCACACAGCCCCCCGGCGTTGGCCTGTCCTCGCGGTCGGACTCGGATCCGCTGCCGCCGCTGCACTCGTGTTGGCATGGATGGCTCTGCGGGCCGAGAGCGCGACCAATCACACTCAGCCGCCCCCGGTCCAAGCACCACACGAAGCATCGAGTGAGACCGACAACGAAGCTCGGCGTGTATCGCCGACCCCAACGTCAACATCCGCACGCCCCGCGCCGAAGACGACCCCAAGCGATCCGGTTCCAACGCCCGCAACGGTCCCGTCGTCGCCGACCCCGCAGCGCTCAACGCAAAGAACCGTCCGTCCCCCGCCGGACGCGGCGTCCACTGCCCTACAGCTCGCCGCGGAGGCGAAGCTGATCCGAAGGGCGCAAGCCCAGCTGAAAGCTGAAAAGTACCCGGAGGCTCTGAAGACGCTCCATGCCCACGCTCGGTCGTTTCCCGAAGGAACGCTCACCACCGAACGACGGGCGCTGCGGAGCATCGCGTTGTGCCGCAGCGGAAACCTCGTGCAGGGCCGAGGAGAACAAGCAGCGCTCCGCCGAGATCCCGCGAGCGCCCCTTACCGGGATCGTATTGCCGAGGCCTGTTCGCAATGAAGCGTTCATCATTCCGAACCTCGGCGGGCAAGAGGTGAATGTGAAGACCATGCCCCCCCTCCTTCGACTGTCTCTCGCGGGCGGATTGAGCCTGATGCTCCTCGCCGCCTGCGACCCCAAGGATAGCTCGCTCGGCGACCTCCCTCAGAGCGAGACAGAGCTGGACTCCGAGGACATGCCGGCCTCCGATCCTACCGACTCGGATGACACTGGCTCGGAAGCGTCGGTCGTCGGCCAGCCCTGTGAACTGGGGCAAGCACCACTCTCGGCCATGTTGGAGGAGGTCCCGAGCGAGGCGTGCGGGGGCGGCTACTGCTTGTACGCCGAGAACGATGTCGCCCCCTTCGGCCCATGCTCGACCGACGAAGACTGCGCAGAAAGCCCAGAGAGCGGGAAAAACCCCGAAAGCACGCCGGACTTCTACTGCGACGCGGCGACCGATCAGTGCAAGCTCGACCCCGCGTTTGTGGCCGATCGGTCCATGTGCACGCAGCAATGCGACACTGTGACCGACTGTGTCGGTGCGGACGGCACGACCTGTGAGGGAGGGTTTTCCTGCGCACCGGTCTCGTCACTCGGCGCGCTGTGTTGTCAAAACGTGTGCGTGTGTAACGACGACCTCGACTTCACGAGCTCAGAAGAGCTTCGCGCGGCGTGCGACGAAAATGCGGTCGCCGGCTGCTGTGACCAGGATCCGCCCGGCCTCGGCTGCGGCTAGGCAGGTTCCAACGCTGTGACCACTGCCGTTTCCGGACACGTGGTCACGCTGCACAGTGGCCTCGCCTCAGACGTTGAAGCGGAAGTGCATGATGTCGCCGTCCTTGACCTCGTACTCCTTGCCCTCGGACTTCAGCAGGCCCTTGGCCTTCACCGCAGCCTCGGAACCGTACTCGACCAGGTCGGCGTACTTCATGACCTCGGCGCGGATGAAGCCCCGCTCGAAGTCGGTGTGGATCTTTCCTGCGGCCCCCGGCGCCAACGTGCCGCGGGTGATCGTCCAGGCACGCACTTCCTTCTCACCGGCGGTGAAGTACGTGTACAGGTCGAGCAGGCGGTAGGCGGTTCGGATCAGCCGGTGCAGGCCTGGCTCTTCGAGGCCGGCCTCGGACAGGAACTCGGCCTGCTCCTCAGCAGAGAGTGCGGCGATCTCGGACTCGATCGCAGCCGAGATGACGGCAACTTCGGCGCCCTGCTCCTTGGCCAGCTCGACGACCTTGTCGACGTACGGCGCTTCCAGTCCCTTCGCGGCGAAGTCTTCGGCGACGTTGCAAGCGTAGAAGACAGGCTTGGCCGTGAGCAACGCCAACGGCTCGAGCACGACCAGGTCGTCTTCGTCGAGTTCCATCGCGCGAACGGGCACGCCGTTTTCAGCCTGCTCGAGCACCCGCTGGGTCACCTCGAACGCCTTCTTCTCCGCGGGGTCCCGGCCCTTGGCCCCCTTGTGGGCCTTGTCGCGACGCGCCTCGAGGGACTGCATGTCTCGAAGAAGCAGCTCGGTGTCGATGACATCGATGTCCGCGATGGGGTTCACCCGGCCTTCGACGTGCACGACATTGTCATCGTCGAAGCACCGCACGACGTGACAGATGGCGTCGACCTGGCGGATGTTGCTGAGGAACTGGTTGCCCAACCCCTCGCCCTTGCTCGCACCCTTGACGAGGCCTGCGATGTCCACGAACTCGATCGCGGTGGGCACGACCGACTGCGGCTTGACGAGCTTGACGATCTCGTCCATGCGCGGATCCGGGACCGCGACCACACCCACATTGGGGTCGATGGTGCAGAACGGATAGTTCGCCGACTCTGCGCCTGCGTCGGACAGCGCGTTGAACAAGGTCGACTTCCCGACGTTGGGAAGGCCCACAATCCCCACGGACAGTGCCATGCAGCGCAGGTAACACAAACCCGCGAAAAATGCTCTGCCCGGCCGGGGCGCTTGGTATATGGCGTTTGTGAGCGAAGAGGACCCAGGCACCCTCGACGGGCGCGCCGCCCGAGCCGAGCGACGCCGGGCCGAGCGACGCAAAGCAATTCTAGAGGCCGCCAAGGCGGTCTTCCGCGACAAGGGGTACCACCAGGCGTCGGTGCACGACATCATCGACCAGGCGCGGATCGCTCGCGGCACCTTCTACCTCTACTTCTCGAGCAAACAGGATCTGTTTGGCGAGCTCGTCGCCGAGTTCCTGAGCCAGGTGCGCGGCCAGGTGCGGCGCATCGAGTTGGGGCCGGACGCCGAGCCCCCCCGGACCCAGCTCCGCAACAACGTGCGCCGGGTCGTGACCAGCGTGCTGGAACACGACGCGATCGCGAGCATCATCGTGCGGGACGGCCGCGGCTACGACGAGGAGAGCCGGGCGCAAGTCGACGGATTCTTCGCGTCGGTGCAGCAGCTCATGCGGGACGCGATCAACGTAGGCCAGGGCCTCGGATTGGTCGGCCCCTGCGACGTCAATGTCGTGTCGGTCGTCGCGCTCGGCGGCCTGCGGAGCGCGCTGGTGCGAATGCTCGAAGCGCAGGCCGCAGGCTCGAGTGACCCCGACGGAGAGTCCTTCAAGCAGACCGCCGCGGTCGCGGACGAGCTGCTCGACTTCTTCCTCCGCGGAGTCGCGGCGCCGTCAGGCTGACGGGATCCCGTCGATCGGGTTCTCCACGAGGAAGGCGGAGAGCCGCCGCTCGATCTCGGCCTTCTCCATTCCGGCTTCGTCTTCGTCCATGTCGTTGAGTTCATCGACGATGGTCTCGAGCACGCCGCGCGCGGTCTCTTTGGTTTCGTCGTCGAGGAACCCGGTGTAGACGTTTTCGCCTTTCGCCGCCTTCGAGATTTGATCGTCTCGGGCGTGCTCTTCGAGGTCCGTGTAGAAGATGTAGTGGAAGGAGCGGTTGTAATCGCCCTCCCGAAAAATCTCGAACATGGTGCGTTCGTCCGCGGCCATCGGCGCAACCTTGGAGCAGCGCGGCCGCTGTGGCAAGCAACCCCTCGCTTCGCCACTGGGGGCGGCTCACACACCGCCCAACGAGCGCTACGGTGCGAGCGGCGGGGCGTGCAGGACTCGAAAGCCCGGAAGACGCTTCGGGACCGTGTTGCAAGGGATCTCGAGGGTTTTACCGTCGCGGTCGGTCACCCGGACGGGCTTGCCGGCTTCGCACCGCGCAATCGCGGCCACCATCGCCAAAGACGCTCCGGTCCCAAGAGGGTGCGATTCGACCGCCGTGAGTTCGGGCTCATTCGACAGCACGCCACACCCATCCCCCGTGTCGAGTCGGACGAACCCTTCCTCTTCCCAGAACCCAAACCGACCTGAGCCACAGCTCGATGCCATCAGGTGGTTGAGAAGCTGCGAGCGGTCTTCGCGTGGGTCCGGCGAGGTTTCGACCTCGACCCCGAGCCCGACGAGCTCCGCCGCGAGGGGCTCCCACCCAGCCCCATCCAAGAATCGCAGGGCAAGCGGCCCAGCAAGCTCCCGAAACGCTTCGAGTGTGTAACCCGTCGCAGATGCCTCCGACATCAACGAAGCCCACAACGTGAAGACGTGTGCGTCACCATCCGAGGTCGAACGGCGACCCAGGTCTGCCAGCCACTGCACGGTGACGCCACAGTCGTAGACCGCCGAGCCCCCACCGCCGAGTTCTGACATCGCCTGGTCCCCAAGCGCAGCACGACAGCGGCCCGCCCGGTAGGAGACCTGCTCCAGCGCCTGCTGTTCGCTCAGGACCCCACCCACCACAGCCGCGACAACAGCCGCATACTCCGCGCCCCCTTCGTGCAACCACGGAGGCGTCCCGGGTGCCACGCCGGCGTTCCAAAGGTGAAACGCCTCATGTCGAATGAAGGTACTGATGCGCGCCGCAGCCTGCCCGTCAAACGCGTTCCAAGCCTCTCCATGGAAACGCAGGAAGACAAAGCCGTTCTCGGTCACATCCCCGTGAAAGCCCATTGGCCCCGGCGAATCCTGCGTGACCGCGACGATCGGAGCGCGAGGCAGCGGCCCGAACATGGACGCAAACAGTGGGAAGGCGGCCTCTGCCCCCGCCGAGATGGTCGTCGAGATCCACGGTGCGACCACGTCTCCTCCGACCAACGAATACCCGTCTCGCTGCTCGACCAGCTCCGCGTCTCCGACGAAGATGTAGCCTCCTTCCAGCCGGGCCTCCGCGGGCAACACAACATCGCCCCCACTCGCCCGGACGGCGGTCTCGGGTGGAAGTTCGGTCGCGACGAGCGCGGGCCCGTACAAGACCGAAGCCTCTCCAACGCGCGTCACCGACGGATACACACGGTCGAACTCCTCCGCGTCAGCCGGAAGCTCGAGGACGAACGTGTCGCGCACCACCGCCGCCCGGAGTTGAGAGCCCTCGAACGTTGCCTGCGGGTCCGACGCAGACCAGCCATCTCGCCGGATCGACCTCGACTCCGCAAACGCCAGGGATGCGGTCGGCGACGCTGGCCGCAAGGACGCCCGTAGACCCAGCGCCGTCCGCGAGAGTGTGACGGCAGCCTCCTCAGGAGGACCGGGATTCGACGCGACGGTTGGAGTCTCACGAGCACAACCCAACGCAACGAGGCAGCAGGCTGCGGGAGAGAGTAGTGGGGTGCGACGGGCCACGGCGGTTCGAACGCTACCAGAGCACCAAAGCTCGCGCTTTCTCACGCACAAATGCTCCGGGCCACGGCTACGCTACGCGGATGCGACTGCGCGGGCTTCTCAACAAGGCGAAGAACCTGGCCGAAGAGAATCTTCCCAACGAGGTCCTCGACGCCTCACGGCGACTGCGAGACACGGTTCTCGAGCATGCGCCGGAGTCCGTCACCGACGCGATCGAACGCATCGTGTCTGAAGACGAACCCTCGACCGCAAAGCCCGACCTGTCCGAGGACACCGAAGCCCTGGCAGCCGCAGCCGAGCGCCGACGCAAAGAGGCCCTCGAGCGCGTCAAGACCAAGGCCGAGCAAGGGCTCAAGCCCGAAGACAGCCAGATCGTGGTCTACGCGACGACCGAAGAACGCGAAGAGGTCGAGCAGATCGAAGCCGTCTTCGCCCGCATCGATGCGGCCGCGCGGGTCATGGATCTCGACAAGGAACCGCTTCAGACCAAGACCCAACTCGCCAAGCTCACGGGCAAGATGGTGCCTCCGTACGTCTACATCAACGGACGCTACTGGGGTGCACTCGGAGAGATGGAATCGCTTTCGGTCAACGGCGATCTCGAGCTCGTCGTGGCGAACCGCATCGACGAGCTGCGGGAAGAGTCGCGTCGCATCGGCAACATCCGCGACGTGTACGACGACGAGATCACCGAGACCAACATTGTCGAGCGGTGGAAGCTTGGGCACATTCTGTGCGTCGACGACCTCGACGCTTGGTACGAAGTCGACCGCGACGGAGCCGAGCACTTCTACTACCAGGGCGGGCCACGCCCGGTCGCCGACATGCAGCAGGTCGCCGCGGAGATCGTGGCCGCCGTCGAAGACGACGAGTACGAAGCAACCTGGCAACTCGAGCCGAGCATTCAGATCGAGGGATGAAAGGAGGAGCCCGCGCCCGGCTACGCCGTCACCTGCAGGTCATCGACACCGACGTCGAGCCGGTCGTCGAGCGCTACCGGACACACATCGAGTGCGCCGAGGGTTGCAGTGACTGCTGCCAGCAGACTTTCCGGGTCTCGCACCTCGAGGGCGCATACCTCCGCGAAGGACTGACCTCCCTGCCGAAGGAGGTCCGCGCGGACATCATGGACCGCGCCGCCGCCTACGAGCCCGACCAACGGCAACCCTGCCCGGTGCTGTCCGCGGATGGCGGTTGCCGAATGTACGCGCACCGACCCCGAATCTGCCGCAAGTACGGCATCCCGTTGTGGAACCCGCAGCGGCCTGATCGCGTCGACACTTGCCCGAAGAACTTCAAGGACGTGCACGACATCGACTCGGCGCTGATCGTCGACCCCCAAGCCCGGTGGGCCGAGGACTGGATCGAGGTTCGCGATGCCGAGCAAAGCGCACGAACGACGGACACGATCGCCGCGCACCTCCTCCAGGCGCTCAGCGACGACGCATGAGGCCTTCTTGGGCCGTCGAGGCGACGAGGCGCCCCTGGCTGTCGAAGAACTGACCCCGCGCCATGCCCCGAGCGCCACACGCTGACGGGCTGTCGATGTCGTAGAGCAGCCAGTCGTCGAGGCGGAACGACCGGTGAAACCACATCGAGTGGTCCAGGCTTGCCGCTTGAATGCTCGGCATCAGGGGAGAGACTCCATGCGGAACCATGGCCGTGCCGAGTAAGTACGAGTCCGACGCGTACGCCAGCAGGCACTGGTGCACATAGGTCTCGTCGGGCAGCGTCTCTGCAGCCCGGTACCAAACCTGCCGATGGGGTGGGCCCTTCTTCGGCGCGAGCGGGTTGACCGGATCCACCGGCCGCATTTCGATCGGACGATCGCTGAGCACGCGGCTGCGCAACGGCTCGGGGATCGAGGCGGCAATCGTCTTCGCCAGCTCGCGCTCCGACTTTGCGGTCTCGGGTCCGGGCGCCTGAGGCATGTCAGCCTGATGGTCGTAGCCGTCCTCTTCGATTTGGAAGGATGCGGCCATGTTGAAGATGGGCCTTCCATGCTGGATCGCGACCACGCGCCGCGTTGTGAAGCTCTTCCCATCGCGAATGCAGTCGACGTCGTAGATGATGGGCGCCTTGACGTCGCCGGGCCTGAGGAAATAGCCGTGCAGCGAGTGTGCCGTGCGCTCCTTGGGAACGGTCTGGCAAGCTGCGGACAGCGCTTGTCCGAGGACCTGGCCTCCATAGACGGTGCCCCACCCCGGATCGCGACTCTGTCCGCGGAACAGGTTCTGCTCGAGCCGTTCGAGTTGCAGCTGCTCGAGGAGTTCCTGGAGGACAACGGACATGCACAACGAACGTAGGTCACCGACCGCAGACCTCACCAGCCACAGCCGCGCAGTCCCAAACGGTGTTTTCCCCGTACGCGTCCCGTAACACTGCCGAACGCCACGCTGGGGACACTTGGGGTGCCAATGCGGGTCCCATGAGCGTCCACCCCGGGGCTTGCCACCGAGTGCGCCGGGGGCGTGAACCGCCATCCCGCATGCCCACTTCTCAGCCGCAGTGTGCGTCGGGTCGAGCCATCGTCCCAACCCGGTTGGGTCGCGTCTCTCCTCGCCGGTCGGTATGGTCGCGCAGAGTCATGCAAGCGAGTTGGACCCCAGAGTCGTGGAAGACCAAGCACGCCAGCCAAGCCGTGGCCTACCCCGACCCGGCGCATCTTCAGTCCGTCCTTCGACAGATCACGTCGCTGCCGCCGTTGGTCACCTCGTGGGAGGTCGAAGACCTCAAGTCTCGGCTGGCCTCCGCGGCGTCGGGCACCGCGTTCCTTCTTCAAGGGGGCGACTGTGCCGAGTCCTTCGACGACTGCAGCTCGAGCAACATCGCCGACAAGCTCAAGATCCTGTTGCAGATGAGCGTCATCCTCATCCATGGGACGCGCAAGCCCGTGATCCGGGTCGGCCGAATCGCAGGGCAGTACGCCAAGCCACGCTCCGCCCCGATCGAGCGCCGCGGTGACATCGAACTCCCCAGCTACCGAGGGGACTTGGTCAACCGGCAGGCGTTCACCCTCGAGGACCGCACGCCCAACCCAGACCTGCTCCTGCGGGGCTACGAGCGCGCCGCCCTCACCCTCAACTTCGTGCGAGCGCTGGCCGAGCACGGTTTTGCGGATCTTCGGCATCCCGAAAACTGGGACATTTCCTTCTCCGCGCAGAGCCATCGTTCCGAGGAGTACCGGGCGTTGGTCGAGTCGATCCGTGACTCGATCACGTTCGTCGAGGCGGTGATCGGAAACCACTTCGCACAGCTCGAGAAGGTGGAGTTTTTCACCAGCCACGAAGCGCTGTCGCTGGAGTACGAGTCGGCACAGACCCGCCAGGTTCCGCGGCGCGAGGGTTGGTACAACCTCAGCACCCACCTCCCGTGGATCGGCATGCGGACCGCGGAGCTCGACGGCGCGCACGTCGAGTACTGCCGCGGAATCCGAAACCCGGTCGGCATCAAAGTCGGGCCCACCATGGACACGCAGTGGCTGCTTGGATTGCTCCAACGCATCAACCCCGACAACGAGCCCGGTCGCATCACGCTGATCCACCGGATGGGTGCGGGGCAGGTTGAGGAGAAGCTGCCCCCGATGCTCGAGGCGGTGGAGCGCGCGGGCGCGCAGGTGCTGTGGACCTCAGACCCCATGCACGGCAACACCGAGACGACCGCGGCGGGTATCAAGACGCGGCGCTTCGACAACATCGTCCGCGAGTTGGAGCTCAGCTTCGATCTGCACCGTCGAGTGGGCACCACCCTTGGCGGCGTCCACCTGGAGATGACCGGAGAGAACGTCACCGAGTGTGTTGGCGGCTCGACGGGCCTGGATGAGGCGGATCTCCACCGCGACTACCGCAGCCGCGTCGACCCACGGCTCAACTATGAGCAGGCGCTCGAAGTCGCGATGTTGATCGCCGGCCGTCTTCGTCGAGCCGCGCGAATCTAAGGATAGAGGGCGCAGCGCGTCAGGAGCGCGGATCGAGGCTTACGCAACCGCGGCCAGCGCCGTAGAGCGTGGGACCGCCCCATTTCGAACGCGTGCAAACCCTCGATCTATTCGCGCATCGTGTTAGCCTCAATACATGCGTTTGGGGGGATTAAGTCTGTGCACGGTCGCGGCCGTTCTCGCGGTGGGTGGATGCGACTCCGGCGGCGGGGCCGATGGGACGGCATCAGCGTCGGGCAGCGGGGGCATCGAAACCGTCGGCCAGTCGGCAGGAAGTACCTCGGCCGGGACCGAAAGCGACTCGAGCACGCCGACCGCTTCCGACAGCAACAGCGGCACCGGGACCCCGACGCAGGGGTCCGGGAGCACCACCCAGAGTTCGGACAGCCAAGGCGACGCGTCGAGCAGTTCCAGCTCCATCGGCACGACGAGCGGCTCGACCGGTGAGGGTGGCGAATCGAGCACGGGCGAGGCACCGGGCTGCGACCAAGGCGGCAGCAAGGTCGTCGAGTTCTCGTACATCTGGATTGCGAACAGCTCGCAAGGAACGATCTCAAAAATCGACACCCAAACCGGCGCCGAGCTGGGCCGATACATCACGCGCCCCGACGGCGCTGGCAACCCATCGCGGACCTCGGTGAACCGGTTCGGTGATGTCGCCGTCGCCAACCGAGCCGGCGGAATCACGAAGGTCTACGCCGACTCGGAGGACTGCCTGGAGAGCAACGGCGTCCCCGGCATCCAGACCTCGACCGGACCCGACGACCTCCTCGCTTGGGGCGAGGACGAGTGCGTGGCCTGGTACACGGAGATCGCCCACAACAACAACCGGCCGATCGCGTGGACCAACGGCACCCTCAACGAGGAGACATGCCAATACGAAGGCGTCGACGTGTACACGGCGTACCTCGACTCCGGGGTCGAAGGCTCGATCGAGATCGCACGGCTCAACGGCACCACCGGAATCGTCACCGACACGATCCCGATGCCCGAGACACCGCTGAAGTCACACGGCTTCTACGGGGCGGCGATCGACGGCCAGGATCGGGCGTGGTTCTCCCAGCTTCAGGGCGGCCAACTCGTCCGTGTGAACAACGACATGACCGTCGACACCTGGGACGTCGAGGGCACGCACAACGGGTACGGCATCACCGTGACCCAAGACGGGTACGTGTGGATCTGCGGCCGTGACACCCACCGTTTCGACCCCGAAACCGAGACGTGGGCGCAATCTCAGGCCGTCGATCCGACCGCCTACGTGCACACGGGCGGATGCATGGGTGACGGCAACGGTCTGCTGTACCGGGGCGCACACGCGAACGTGCTCGGCATCGACACCGAGACCCTCGACACGGTGGTCACCCTCCCTGCCGGCCAACCCGGTGACGACCACATCTGGGGGGTGGCGGTCGACTTCGACGGATTCGTATGGGCGATCCCGCGCAACGCTGAGCACGCGTACAAGATGGACCCAGCGGTTCCCGCAGACCCCATCGTACAGACGGTGGAGGGACTTCAAGACTGCTACACCTACAGCGACATGACCGGGTTCTCCTTGAACGCGGTCGTGCCCGGCTAGGGTGATCGCCTCCTGCGCCACCGCGGTGCGCTGAACAGGAGCAAAGGGTAGACATCGTTCGCCGGTCTCCCAGAGCGGCGAACGCCCCTGCGCACCGGTCGATCGGGCCGAAACTCGCCGTCGCGAGGCCCGAAACGCTACGATGTAGGCGGGTGACCGTGGGGGCACACAACCCGGTGGGGACCGGGGGGCAGGTGCGTGGGTACACGCTGCGGCGGTTTCTCGCGCAAGGCGGGATGGCGGAGCTTTTCCTCGCGCAGCCCAACGACCCCGCGCGCGCCCGGGACATCGTCGTTGTCAAGCGGGTACTGCCGCAGTTCGTACAAGACCAGCAGTTCGCACGGATGTTCGCTCGCGAGGCAGCGCTTGCCTCGATGCTCAAGCACCCCAACATCGTCGAAGTCTATGGCGACCAAGGAGCGTCCGATGCGGACTGCTTCTTCGCGATGGAATACGTGCACGGGCCCGACCTCAACATGCTGCTCAAGCAGCTGAAGGAAGGCACCCACCCCATCCCGTTGGAACACGCGATTCAGATCGCGATGGGCATGTGCGCGGGACTTCACCACGCCCACGACTACCGGGGAGCCGACGGGCAGCAGCTCAGCATCGTGCACCGTGATGTCTCCCCATCCAACGTCATGATTTCCGGCGACGGCGTCGTGAAGATCACCGACTTCGGGGTCGCCAAGGCGCTCGCGCTCACCAGCTTCACGCAGGCCGGAACGCGGAAGGGCAAGCTCTCGTACATGTCGCCCGAACAGGCGGTTGCCGATCCGGTCGACCGTCGCACCGACATCTTCGCGATCGGAACCGTGTTGTTCGAGATGACAACACTGCAGCGCATGTTCGGCGGCGAGAACGAACTCGCGGTGATGCACAAGTTGCTGTTCCGTGAGCGACCTCGTCCATCGTCCCTTCGACACGACTACCCCCCGGAGCTCGAGAGCATTCTGCTCAAGGCCGTCGCACAGAAGCCGGACGACCGCTTCGCGAGCGCCCAGGAGATGTACGACGCGCTCCAGGGATTCGCGGAACGACGCCGATTGCAGAGCACGCCCGCCCAGCTCGCGCGGTGGGTCGCGAGCGTCATCCCTCCACAGCCCCACCCTGGAACCGACCCGGCCTTCTTCGAAGGCCATGCCAGCGCCACGGTGGTGCCGATTCAGCGAGACACCATCGTCGCGTCGGAAGCCACCGTCTCGGATTCCGGGTTGGCCGGAAACGCGACGATGCTCGACGGTGCCGGCCCCCTCCCGGGCGTCGTGGGTCAGCTCCCGCACGCGCCCCAACAAACGACCGTTGGCACCATCAGTCCGCAGACGAGCCCCTCGTTCGTCGCCCCTGTGCCACCGCCGAATCCGGCCGTCGTCCACCGGGCTCCACGGAGTCAGCCCCAGAGTTCGACGTTGCCAGCGATCGCCATCGTCGCGGGTTCCCTGGCAGTGGGCGCGGTCATCTTCGCGGGTGCGCTTTGGTACGCCGACGCTCGGAAGCGAGACAACTCCGCGGCGAGCGAGACCCCCACGGAGTCACAGACTCCAGATGAGACGGAGCCGACCGCCAGCGACGAAGCAGCAGGTCTCGTCCCAGGCATCGTCGAGCCAGACCCGCCGGATGTCGTGCAGCCCCCGACCGAGGTCCCCGCCGCGAAGCCGGCGGTCCCCGCCGTCGAGCCCGACACCGCCGCGCCCAAGACCGTCGAGCCCGACCCCGACCCCCCAGCCATCGGGAAGTCGAAGAAGAAGCGACCCACGAAAAAGAAGCGGCCTCGGCCCAAGTCCCAGCCAGCGACGACGCCGAAGAAAGCGCCAGCACCGCAACCCAAGCCGACGCCGAAGCCGGAACCCAAGCACTCCCTGGACGAGCTGTTCCCCAAATGAGCCCGTTCGGGGTTGCTCCGAAACACTGGTAAGGTCCCCCGGTCGTCATGCGGGCTTTCTTCCGACGCGTGCTCTGTGCAGCACTCGTGGCCACCTTGGCCGCGCCCGCCACGGCTCTAGCCACCGCACCGAGTCGACACGGCGTCACGGACCCCGAAGCCCTCGCCCACGTCGACGCTGCAGGCTCGGCGTTTCAGGTCGGCGACTACGACAAGGCCGCCATCCACCTCAAGGCGGCGTATGCCGTCGAGCAGCGCGCAGAGTTGTTGTACGCCTGGGCCCAAGTCGAGCGGCTCGCGGGGAACTACCGCGCTGCGGCCGGACTCTACGAAGCATTCCTCGAGCAGGCCCCTGAGAGTGGGAGCGCAGGCGAGGCGCAGGCGCACCTGGTCGAGATGCGCGCGCTCGCGGGCGACGACCCCGAAGCGCCTGAGTTTCCGGCCGACGACGCCCAGCCTCCGGAGGATGACACCGAGCCAGAGCCGGACGCCGACGACGGCGACGATGATTCCGGGTCCCCGCTCGAAGGAGAGTGGCTGGCTCCCACCCTGCTCGGTGTCGGTGCCGCCGTCGCGATCGCAGGCGGCGTGGTCCTGTTCCTGGGCCGAAGTCGGGTCAGCGACTCCAGGAGCGCTCCGACCGAACAAGCGTACTTCACCGAGATCGACTCTGGACGACAGATCTACTACGCGGGCGCGGCGACGCTCGGTGCGGGCGGCCTCATCATGGTCGGCGGCGCGATTCGGTATGCGTTGGTGGCGCGACGCGGCGGAAAGCCCAAGCCCAAGAAGACCCAAGCTGCCGCCATGGTCACCCGCACCGGTTTCGGCCTAAGCTTCTGCGGACGGTTTTGAACGATGCGTAGAGTGTGGACACTGCTTCCGCTGGCCCTCGCCTTGGGCTGCCTCGAGGAGCCGGCATACCAGTGCCAGTCCAACGAGGCCTGTTTCTACAAGGGCTTCGCCGGAGTCTGCGATATCGCCACGGCCTCGTGCGCGTACCAATCCGTCGACTGCCAGGGCCTCTCGTCGATCGAAGGCTGGGTCAACGCGAGCGGCTTGTGCGTCCCGGCCCCCAACAACGCCGAGCCCTCGACCACGACTGGCGACAGCGGCGGAGGAGTCGGCTCTGGGTCGACCTCCTCGGCGACGATGTCCCAGTCCACGACGGCCAACCCCACCGACCCCACCGAGGACGAGGAATCGAGCAGTGCCGTGGTGACGGGAGCCGAATCCAGCGGCGACCCGACACAGAGCGAGTCCAGTGACTCCATGGAGACCTCCGGTGGCGCCGACGAGTGCGACGGGCTCTCCGACAACATCACCGACCAAGGCATGGTCACCGCCAGTACCGAGTTCAACGGGTACCCCGCCCCGGACTCCGTGGATGGCTCGCTGTCGACGTCCTGGTTTTCGACGGGACCCGAGGGCGGCGGCGGTCCGAGTGTCTACAGCTGGAGCACCGTCACCGATCGATGCATCAACCGCATCGAGGTCGACGACAACTCGGGGCACAGCGACGAGGGGTTTCGAAGCGGCTACGGATTCGCCACCGCCACCGTCCGGGTCCTACAAGACGACCTGGTCGTCTTCGAAGAGACGGTGCAACTCCCCGGCACCCCCGATGGCCCGTTCGCCGTGGACACCGGAGGCCTTCTCGGCTCACGCGTCCTCATCGAGCTCGGCGGCCATGAGAACGAGGCCTGCGGTGGATTCTCGGAGCTCCGAGTCATCGGCGGCCCCACCGGTGGCTGAGCACCAGCCCTGCGTCGCTCAGAACCAGCCGAAGGTCTGACCGAGCAGGACCGCCGACAGCACGAAGACCAGCACCACCAGCGCGACGATGATCGCCCGGTAGGTGCCCTCCCGTGACGCGGAGCCAGAGTCGTGCGTCGAAGCTGGACCCACCGCGGCGGCATCGACCTGCTCGAACGCGTCCGCCATCTCGCCAGCCGAGGAGAACCGAGCCTCCCGGCTCTTCTCCAGCGCGCGCAAGATGACAGCTTCGACGCCCCGACCGATGTCGAGACTCGGCGACACCTTTCGTGGGGGAACCGGCGCCGCATTGAGCTGCTGATCGAGGACCTTCGTGTAGTGGTCCCCCGAATACGGAACGCAGCCTGTGACCAGTTCGTACGCGAGCACGCCGAGCGCGTAGACGTCGGTGCGGGCATCGAGGTCGAGGCCCCGAATCCGCTCCGGCGACATGTACTCCGGGGTCCCCATGATCCCGCCGCCCTTGGCGGAGAGAGAGACGTCGAGCCCAGGCTCGGCCATCAGCATCTTGGCGAGCCCGAAATCCAACACCTTCACGAAGTTTGCATCGTCGGTCCGAGGGATCCGCATGCAGTTCTCGGGCTTCACATCTCGGTGCAAGATGCCCTTTTCGTGGGCCGATTGAAGTGCGCGGCACACCTGCAGGATGAACGGCTTGGCTCGTGCCCACCCGAGCCCCCCCTCTCGGTCCAAGAGATCGGAGAGCGACTCGCCTTCGAGGAACTCCATCACGAGATAGAGCGAACCCGTCGGCGTCACGCCAAAGTCGCTGACCTCGACCACGTTGTGGTGCGAGATCTGCGAGACCGCCTGCGCTTCCCGGAGAAACCGCTTCCGAAACGTCTCGTCGCCCGCAAACTCCTGGGCCAGGACTTTGACCGCGAGCGTCTTGCCGATCGTGACATGCGTCGCGCGGTAGACCGTCCCCATGCCCCCGCTGCCCAGAATGCTCTCCAAGCGGTAGCGTCCATCGAGGACCTGGCCGAGGAGGTTCCCGACCTGCGCAAAAGACGACGTCGGCGCACGTGTGCGACTCATC
The DNA here is from genome assembly GCA_050633305.1 of Nannocystales bacterium. Taxonomy (GTDB): domain Bacteria; phylum Myxococcota_A; class Polyangia; order Nannocystales; family Nannocystaceae; genus CAJXVA01. The sequence goes on along the minus strand of JBOEGF010000019.1, from coordinate 235,733 downwards.
GAACTGGCGGCATGCGCAACCATCCGGTGCGAAGCGTACCACCGACGAGTCAGCGCAGTCGGATCGGCAGTGCGCGGCCCACCGCACGTCCGCACAGCAACGTCGGGAAGCGAGGACACAAAAAAACCACCGCGACCGAAGTCGGGGTGGTTCTTCGTTGACGCCGAGGGGCGTCGTGCGAGCTAGACCTCTTCGGCCTTGTCCGCGGGAGCGGCCGCCGAAGGAGCGTCGCCCTGGGCCCGGGGATCGGCACCTCGGTGCGCACCCGCCGTCTTGTTCAGCACCTCGGCCTGTGCCGCGTTGACCTGCTTACCGTGATGCATGTCCTGATAGCGCTTGTCGACACCACGCGGCGCCAGTCCGGCTCTCTTCAACAGCACGTCGGGGCGCTTGCGCTCATCTTCCGATGCCGCTGCGTGAACATGCTCGAGCTTGGCGAGCAGCTCCTTCTGGTACGCCTGCATCTTCTCGGCGATGCGGGTCCGCTTGCCCTTCTCCCGCTGCAGGTCCTCTTGGTACCGGCTGAGGAAGTACCCGATCGTCTCGGTTCGGATCTTGATCGAACCGGTCGGCTTGTTCTCGTCCACGTCCTTGAAGGAGAAGTACGGCGTGCCCGAGGTCTCCACGATCTCTTCGATGACCGTGTAGATGGGTGCATCGTGCCCGCACTTGAAGCTGGAGAGCTCGAGCGCAACGAGGTTGGGGTGACGCGCGGTGTACTTCGCAGCCCACACCTTCTGGTTCGTGTTCTCCGAGTAGGAGTTCTTCCACACGTCGTAGATGTCGAACGGATCGCTGATGAAGCCCGCTTTGACGTCCTCTCCGAAGAGCGGGTTCACGATGTCGTCATCGATGGGCAGCGAATGGATCGTGAACACCGGATACCCAAGCTTCTGTAGCTCATCGGGGATCTCGTGGTTCATGCCGGGGTCGTTGTGGTACGGGCGGGCGAGCAGCACGATGCCAAGACCGTCGTTCTCCTCGAGCTGCTTGAGCACCTTGCGACCCTTGTCACGAAGCTTCGCGACGTAGTCCACCTGGGCCTGGTAGCCCGCATCCACAGCAGCGCTGTTCTCCTCCTCGGAGAGTCCGAACACGTCGCCGAAGTAGCGGAGCATCTCGCGCTTGCAGAGCTTGGGCTCCCGCATGTGCACGAACGGCACGATGTGCAGGATGCCGTTCTTGACGAAGAGGTCCTCCTCTTTGACGAACGCGGCTTTGGTGGTGTCGGCGCTGCCGACCACCGTGGGACAGGCGCGGGCACCGTTGGCCGAGCTCAGCCAGGTGTCCATGGAGTCAACCTGCGGGAAGACGATCAGGTCCAGCTTGCGCTTGGCGTGCTTCTTCTCGAGCAGGTTGTGCATGTGCGCGAGGCACACCTTGGAGGGGAAGCAGGGGTCGATCGCGCCCCGTTTGGCGCCCTCTTTGTACATCTCCTCGGACGTGTAGTCGGAGTAGATGAGGTTGCGGGGCTTGATGCCCAACGACTCGAAGTACGCCGAGAAGAACGGGTTCTGCGAGTACTGGTTGAGCACTCGAGGAATCCCGATCCGCAGGTTGGCGCGGTTGCGAATCTTCTCGGCGCGCTCGTGAGCGGCGGCCTTTCGGTCTGCGAGCACCTTGGCCGGCCCCTTGCCGCCCGTGGTCTGCAGAAGCTTCGCGACCCGCTCGCTTCGGTTGAGGCGCTTGAGCAGGCCGCTCACCTTGTCGGCGTGTTTCGCCATCGCAGGCGGGAGCTCGACCTCTTCGGGCAGGCCCACACCAAGCTCGACCTCTTCGGGGTCGTCCGCAACGATTGCCGGCTTCTGCGACTTCCAAACGTCCTTCGCAGCGACGGCCGCAAGGTTCGGGTAGTCCTTCTTGATCTGGTCGAGGCCGCCCTTGATCTTGCGCATCGACTCGACGTCCTCGACCTCGCCCTTCTCACAGGTTGCGATGATCAGACGCTTGGTCCCGACCTGGGTGCTCTCGGTCTTCTTGCGAATCTGCAGAAGCTGGCCCGAAGCCATCTTCTCTTCGGCTTCTTTGTTCTGAAGCTCGATGTCGACGTCGATGAACGTCCGCAGGCACTTGTTCTTGCAGAAGTAGCAGCGCGTGCTCTCGTCCCGCTTCTGGCGGTACTCGATGCCGGGGACCTTCTCCAGGCCAATCCAGTCTGTGCGATGCCCACGGTTGTAGAGGCGACGGGCCTCGATACCAGCACCGATGGCGCCGGACTCACCGCAGTGCTTGTGCACGATGACGTCGGCTTCCATGCCCTTGGAGGTGAAGCGCTCCTGGATGAAGTCGACCTGCGACTTCACGGCCGCGAGGTTGTGCTGCGTTCCGCCCTGAAGCACGAACTTGGTGCCCAGCTTGGCGAGGTTGGGGATCTGCGAGACGTACAGCCAGATGTTCTTCGGCAGCACGTTGGCCAGTCCGGCCATGATCTCCTCGGGGCTCCAGCCTTGACGCTGGAAGTCGACGATGTCGGACTGCATGAACACGGCGCAGCCGTAGCCGAACATCGGCATCGTCTGGGCCTTGAACGCCACGTCAGCGTACTGACGGACGTCGTAGCCGAACGTTTGCGCGGTGCCCTGAAGGAAGTAGCCGTTGCCCGCCGAGCACTGGGTGTTCAGCTTGAAGTCCTTCACCTTGCCGTTCTTCAAGATGATGATCTTGATGTCCTGGCCACCGACGTCGCAGACCACGTCCACGTCGTCGTAGAAGTGAAGGGCGCTCTCGCAGTGCGCGACCGTCTCGACGATCGCAGCGTCGGCCTTGAGCACGTCTTTGAGGATGTCCTTGGCGTAGCCGGTCGTGCCAATGCCGAGAATCTCGAGCGTTGCGCCCGCGCTCTCGACCTGGCCCTGAAGGTCCTCGAAGAGGTCTTTGGTGTCCTCGATCGGGTTGCCCTTGGAGAGCTGGTAGACCTTGCAGATGACGTTGGCCTCCTCGTCGACGAGGACGGCCTTGGAAGACGTGGAACCGCCGTCGATGCCCATGAAGGCTTTGACGACTTGGCCCTTTTTGAAGGTCGCCGGGATGAACTTCTCCGGCTTGTACTTCTCCATGAAGCCTTCGAGTTCCTCGGAGTCCTTGGCCAGACCGGAACCGCCAGCTTTCTTCTTCTCTTCGTGGCGACCCACGTCGAGGTACCACTTGAGTCCGTCGAGACCCTTGTAGACACCGACGTCGTCGTCCTCGGACTTGCCGTACTCCGCGGCACCCAGCGCGGCGTAGTACTGCGCGTTGTCGGGAACGATGATGAGGTCGGCCGGGTCGTCGCAGGGCGGAAGCTCGATGCCACGCTCTTCCCACAGCGGCGGGATGTTGGCCTTCCAGCAGTCCTTCATCCCCTTGATGTAGGTGTTGGGACCGCCCAGCAGCATGACGTGCGGCATGAGCGTGTTGCCGCGGGTCAGCACCGAGAGGTTCTGCTGGATGATCGATTCGAACAGCGACGCGAGCAGCTCGTCCGCAGGAACGCCCATCTTCTGCAGGGAGTTGATGTCCGTCTCCGCGAACACGCCGCACTTTCCGGCAACCGGGTGCAGCTTCTTGCCGAAGTACTCGGCGTTGCACAGCTCCTCGGGAGGCAGTTTGAGCTTAGCGTTGATCTTATCGATGACCGCTCCGGTGCCGCCGGCACACTTGTCGTTCATCGAAGGAATCTTCTTCTTGCGACCAGACTCGGGGTCTTCCTTGAAGACGATGATCTTCGCGTCCTGACCACCGAGCTCGACCACCGAGTTGACCTCGGGGTGCTGCTTCTCGACCGACAACGACACCGCGTTCACTTCTTGGACGAACTTGGCACCCGTGAAGCGACCCACGTTGGCGCCGCCGGACCCGGTCATGAAGAGGCGCGTGTTGGTCGAGTTGACCCCCGTGTCCTTCTCGATGTCCGTCAGCATGTGCATGGCCTTCTCGGCCTGCTTGCTGTCGTGCCGACGATAGTCTTGCCAGACGATCTGATCGGTGGCGTCGTCGATGACGACGGCCTTCACCGTGGTGGAGCCGAGGTCGAAGCCAATGCGGAACTTGTTGTCGCTCATGAGTCGGTCCGTGCTGGGGTATCTGGGCTGACACCCGTGTCACTGACACCCGTGTCAGTGAACTTGGACTGGGTTTTCGCATGGGGTGGTGGGAGGCGCAAGTTCCCGTTTCCGCTCCGGAAGCGGCGCTCGACGCACGATCAGCAAGACAGCTTGTAATTTTAAAGTTTAAAGCCATATTGAATCCGACTCATGTCAGACATCACGGATCAGCTCATTGCCCGGAACGCGAACTACGCGAGAACCCACGAACCGCGCGCCCCACTACCCACCCTCAACACCATCGTGGTGAGTTGCGTCGACGCCCGCGTGGACCCCGCGCATCTGCTCGGCCTGACGTCCGGCGAGGCAGTCGTCCTTCGCAACGCCGGGGGCCGGGTCACAGAGGCCGTCGAACAGGACATCGGACTGCTGTGCGCCATGGCGAGCAAGGCCATGGGCCGGCCCGCAGATCCCGAGATCGTTCTCATCCACCACACCCAATGCGGGGTCGAACTCCTGTGCAAGGAGGAGGTCGTCGAGGGGCTCAGCCGTGCGACGAGCATCGCCCCCGAAGTGCTCAAGGACCGCGCCATCTCGGATCACGAGGCCAGCCTCCGGCGCGACGTCGAGAGACTGTCGGCATCTGAGCATGTCCCGTCTGGACCCAAGGTCTCTGCGATGCGCTACGACCAAACCTCCGGCCACATCGAGCTGCTGTTCAGCGAGGTCCTATGACAACGCTGCTTCGAACAACGCCCCGATACCTGATCACCACGGGCAACGGCCGGACAGGATCCGCCGCAGCCAACGAACTGATTCGGCTCGGGCAACGCGTCCGCGTGCTGGTCTCGAGGGAGGACGAACGGGCGGAAGCCTGGCGACGCAAGGGCGCCGAGGTGGTCGTCGGCAGTCTCTTCGACGCTCGCGACCTCACCCGCGCGCTCCAGGACGTCCAGCGTGTCTACAGCTGCGCACCGTTTGACGCGAGGCTGCTCCATGGCTCGATGCTGTTGGCATTGTTGGCGGAACGCGCAGGCGTGGAAGTCGTCGCACTCATGAGCGGGTGGAACCCGCACGCGACCCATCCTTCGGTGTTGCAGCGCGAGCACTGGTTGCTCAACAACCTCTTTCGGCGCCAAGCGTTCGACGTCATCCACATCAACCCCGGGTTGTTCGCGTTCACCTACTTGCTCGGCTTCCCGGCAGCCGCGCACATGGGCATGCTCGCGTTGCCCTTCGGCGATGGTCTCAATGCGGCGCCGAGCAACGAAGACATCGGTGCTGTCGCGGCTCATGCGCTAGTGAACCCGGACCGCCACGCCGGGGAGTGTCTGCGACCGATGGGACCGCAGCGGCTGCATCCCTCCGAGTTTGCCGATGTGCTCGGTCGGGTGCTGGGACGCAAAGTCGCGTACCGGCCCGTGTCCGAGAGGATGTTCGTCAAGTTCGCCCGTGCACAGGGCTTCCCACTCTTCCAGATCGCCCAGGTCCGTCACTACGCTGCCGAATGCCGCGCCGGCGCCTACGCACAGGAGCCCAACGACCACGTTGAACGCGTGACCGGGCGCGTCGCGGAGCCGCTCGAGGCCACCATTCAACGCTACGTTCAGGACCCTTCGCGCATCATGCCGGGCTTGCAGGAGGGGACGTTCTTGGGCGCGCTTGGCCTCGCGCTTCGAGCCATGCTCACCACGGTCCCCAACCTCGACGCGTGGGAGCGGAGCCGGGACTACCCGCTCATCGACGATGGCCAGCTGGCGCAGGAGTCACCCGAATGGGTCGCGGCAGCGGAACGAGGACAGCTAGTGCTCGAGTCCGGTGGACGGTACGCTGCAGCAGGAGGCACGCCACCCACGGCGCACACCGCATGAGTCGCAGCTACGGACTCCTTTGTCCCATCGCACGGAGTCTGGATCGCGTCGGCGATCGATGGACGCTCCTCATGCTCCGAGACTTGCACGCGGGCCCGATGCGGTTTGGGGAGTTCCTCGCAGGGCTGCCGGGTGTGGCGAGCAACCTGCTCGCCACGCGACTGCAGAAGCTACAGTCCGACGGCCTCGTCGCCCAAAACGGTCAGCTGTACAGCCTGACCGACCTAGGCAGGCGGACCGAAGGGGTGCTGTGGGAGCTCGCATTGCTCGGCGGCCAGTTCCCGCCCGACGACAACCTCAAGCAGCCCGGGCACCTGAGACTTGTCGCGGTCACACTGCAAAACGCGATGCGTCGCGTCGTCCCCGACAACATCGAGCTGGTCGCCGAGATGGTCCTCGACACAGAGTCCTTCACCATCGAGGTCAACGCCGGAGGGAACGTCGCCGTGCGCTACGGCGCGCCGGACACCCCTGCGGCCGTGGTGACCACCTCGTACGAGCCCATGATGGCCGCCGCAGCCGGGGCGCTTCCCCTCGAGGCTTTCGCCGCGGAGCACGTCCATGTCGAAGGTCCGCCGGAGATCGCCGGAGCCGTTGGCGAGCTCATGATGCGTGTCCTTCGCGAGGGGTTCGCGGACACGACCCCCTGACGCACTCACACACGGCCATCGGGGATCATCTGCACCGCGACCCCTCGCGTCTCGGAGTCCGTCATCGGCTCCCACGCATCGGACGCGTGCTCGAAGAACGCGGGCGGCACCACCTGGGTGAACGGAGCCCCGCTCTCGTTGCGCAACCGTACCCGCTCCCGCCGGAGTTCCCGCGGGGCATCGGCCACGTGCATGACCAGCGGCATGCCCTCGGCCCGCGCACGCTCGACGTACAGAGCCCGCTCGGCTTGCGTCACCAGCCCAAGCTCCACATACGCGTCGACTCCATCGCGAACGAGGTCTCGTGCAAGCGCCCAGATCAGCGCACGACACCGCTCCCTCCGGTCCAAGTACCAACCCACCACGTCCGTCTTCGGCCGAACGTCATCCCCGAAGAGCCGCACCATCCACAGATCGAGATCGAGCAAGACTCCGCCTTCCTTCGAGACTTGACTGCGGGCGAACGTCGATTTTCCGGCACCAACCGGTCCCACCAACAACCGCAGCACGCCGAGTGGAGGGTTCGTTTCCAGCCAGGTCTCGACCGCAGTCGCAACGTCAGACGTGGGCTCGACCACCGTTGCGAGCGGGAACCCTTGCGCATACGCGTCCGCGACTTCCTGCGGGTGCACCGGGTCATCGCCGGGGATCACCAGAGTGGGCGCAGCGACACCGCACCGATCGACCCGCTCAAACGGGGCGACTCCGGACACGAGAAGGCCGGTCGTCGCCGCAACGCTACCCGGGTCGAAGTCCCGAGCCATGGCCAACGCCGCGTCTCGAAGCGGGTTCGGGAGTCCGGCGTACAGTTCGAAGATCGCCTCGATGCCGTCGGTCTTGCTCGCCCGAGCACAAGCATCCATGCGCGCGAACGCGGTACGTTGCGCCTCGGTCAGTCCCTCGTCCGAGTACACAGGCGAGGCCACTACGAGCGCCTCCACCCGGTCGGGGTGTTTCGTCGCGAAGCGAAGGGCAACCGCCGAGCCCACCGACATCCCGACGACCACCGCACGCTCGAGGCTCAAGTGGTCGAGGAGCGCCAACAAGTCGTCCGAGAGCTGATCCCACCCCCGGAGTTCCGCACAGACCGAGCGCCCGGCTGCGCGCAGGTCGGGCGCGATCAACCGATAGCCGGGGCTCATCCCCGCAAACGTATGCAGGCTGGCCCGATGATCCGCGAGGCCCCCATGCAGGACGACCACCGGCCGTCCCCTCCCACGTTGGACGGCAAAGAGCTCGGTACCGTCGGCTTCGAAGTGAATCTCACAATGGTCTTCAGTCATCTGTGTTCTTCCTTTGCGCACGCAAAAGCGCCGGCCCCCGCACGGGAACCGACGCTGTGTCGAGTCGCCGCGAAGACGGCAACCAAGAGAAGCGCCAGCCCCACAAGGGAGCCGGCGCTTGATGATGGTGCGGGAAGAGCCTGTCGTAGTCAAACGAGAGCGATATGGTTCACGGCGTGAACCCGCGCCGTCACACGACCCCACCACGGTGCTCGGACGGTCTGCGTAGACGTTGAAGTCGCCCGGATCGCTGTCGACAGCCCCGATGCGCGGGCGCGACGCCCCATCAGAGTCGGGTTGTCTTCGGCCGACAACACGTCCGACGCATGCACAGCGGAACCCTTCGGTTCAAGAACCGGCGCCCGGCTCTCGAGGAGCTGGGCCGCGCGGAGACAAGGTCCGGCCGTCCCCAAGACGAAACGCCGCCTTGCCCCCAGTGAATCACATGCTACATAAAACAAATCACGCGTTTTGCCGCGCAGGAGAACCCAAACCATGGCCAATGTCGAAATCCACGAAACCATCCATGCTGACGCTGAGCGCGTCTGGGCCGTCATCGGCGACTACAACAACATCCACGTGTTTCATCCGTTCGTGAAACGGGCGGAACAGCTCTGCGAACTCGGGCGCGGCGTCGGTGCGAAGCGACGATGCCACCTCGGCAACGGCAGCTCCCAGGACGAAGAGGTCGTCGAGTGGACGGAGGGAGAATCCATCCGCGTACGCAGCGATGACGCTGCTCTTGTCGACGACGTCGTTGGAGGGATGCGGGTCCGCGCACTCGATGCCCACCGTTCCGAAGTGACCATCGACATGCAGTACAAGCCTCGATGGGGTGTGTTCGGTCGCTTGATCGACGTCTTGGTGTTCAGACTGCTGTTCCGAGCGATCCTCGGCAAGGTCGGCCGAAGCCTTCGTCAACACATCGAATCCACCCTAAGCCGGATGCCGGTGGACGCGCTGCCGCTGCGTGAATAAGCTGGCCCCACAAGCCGCTTGATGGATGACAAGCCCACAGACTCGGCCCGCGACCGGCTGCTGCGGGCCGGCGCCCGACTGTTCGCACAGAGTGGTTTCGACGGGGTCTCCGTTCGCGCCATCTGCAGCGAGGCCGGGACCAGCAACAACATGATCCACCACTACTTCGGTAGCAAACAGGGTCTGTTGAACTCCATCGTCGACAACTTCACCGACGAGCTGTTCGCGCTCCCCCTTCGAGTCCTCGAGCGGAAGGTCAAGAGTGTTGATGACTTCATCCTACGGATGGAGCTGTTCTTCGAGCAAACGTTGTTGGGGCTCATCGATCAGCGCGACGTGATCCGAGTCGTCCAGCGTCACGACATCGCGCCCCCCGCGATGCGGGACCTCAACCTCCGCTTCGTTCAGTTCCTCGAGCGGTGCCAAGAACACGGGTATCTCCGTCAAGGCATCGAGCCGGCGCTGATCAGTGGCCTCTTGATGGATCGGCTGATCAACCAAGTCCTGCATGCACCCATGATCCTTCGCACCACAGGTTGCGACCTCATCGGCGATACCGACTACCGCGAGCGTTGGATTCGAACGAACCTCGACGTTCTGCTCTTCGGCCTTGTCTCTGAGAACGCCTGAGACCGAGTTCGCTGTGGCGGCAGAACACGGCCAACGTGTTCAACGCCCCCGCCGGTCGAGCGTCCCCAGATAGGTTCCGGGGCCGCGCCCCCCTCCGTCAACACAGGTTTCACGCATGCAGGCGCAGCGGTGTGACGCTCGGTCCCAAAAACAGTCCTCTCACCCACGGCCCCCGAGCGCTAGTCCTCCTGCGTATGACCGGACGCGCCTCCCGTGCCCTCGCCCTGCTTCACACGCTCCTGCTCCTCGCCTGCGACGAAGAGCCCGATGACCCGCTGGAGCCCGCCCCACCTTCGGTCTCGGTGTTGGCCGAGGGCGCCGCGCTGGTCGGAAGCACGAATGGCATCGCCTTCGATGCTTCCAATCGCCTCTTCGTCGCCAATGGTGGCGGTCAGAGCATCTCGGTCCTGGACCCGGAAACCGGCGAGATCATCGAAGTCCTTGGCCCTGAGCACGGGGTTGGCTTTCCAGATGACCTCGCGTTCGCGCCCGATGGCACGCTGCTGTGGACCGACGCGCTCACGGGTGAAGTCCGAGGTTGGACAACGTCCGGCGAGATGGTCGTCGCCGCCACGGACATCCCCTCGATCAACCCGATCGCGATCAGCGACGATGGACGTGTGTTCGTCGGGCAGTGCTTTCACGAGCAGCCCGGGAGCATCTTCGAGGTCGACCCCACAGGGATTCAACCGCCGCGCGAGGTCGTGGGCGGCGTCCCGGGTTGTGCCGCGAATGGCATGGACTGGTGGGATGGCCACCTCTACGTCCCGCGATGGTTCGAAGGCTCCGTGCTTCGCATCGACGACCAAGACGGGACCACCTCGGATGTCACCACCGACTGGAGTGTGCCGGCCGCGGTTGCACTCGACTCGGTCGGCCGGGTTCACGCGGTCAGCCAGGCGAGCGGCGAGGTGATCCGGATCGATTCGGACACCGGAGCCCGCACGGTCTTGGCCACACTCACTCCCGGCCTGGACAACCTCGCCTTCGACGCATCGGACCGGCTGTTCGTCTCGAGCACGACCGATGCCTTCATCGTGGAAGTCCTCGACGACGGCACGACCCGAACGGTGAGCGAGGGAGGCATGACCCTGCCGATGGGGGTCGCAGTCCTGGGAGAAACCCTCTACGTGGGCGAAGGCCTGTCGATCCGCAGTTTCAACAAGAACACCGGCGAAGCGCTCGAGGTCATCCGGTCGGTCGTCGGAGTCGGGCCGCTCACGCTCTTCGCTGGTCCGCTCGAAGTCTGGCAAGGCCAACTCTTCGTGCTCGACCCATTCTTCGGTTCCGCCGCGCTCCTCGACCCAGCCACGACCACAAGCCAGAACCTTCTGCCCTTCTCCGCCCCTGTCGACTCCGAGCCATTCGCCGGGGGCATCGCCGTGACGGAGCTCGGCACGGGGAGCGTCGTCCTGGCGATGGGCGCCGATCTTTCCGAACGCACAACAATGACCTCGGGATTGGCCGGCCCCGCCGGACTCGCAGCGCATGGCAACGACCTATACGTCAGCGACTCGGTCAGCGGCGAAGTCCTCCAGATCGTGCAGGACGCCGTGCCGCTTGCCACACCAGAGCCGATCTCCGACACCATCTTCTCGTCCCCCGAAGGCATCGCCGTGCTGGACGACACCCGTCTGTTGGTGGTCGAAGGCGGCACGGGCTCACTCCACATCGTCCACCTCGACTCGGGTGCGACCGAGCCGGTCGCCGACGATCTGCCGTTCAAACCGACTGCGCCGGGCCTGCCTCCACACATGAACTTCAACGACCTGCACGCCGACAGCTCCGGCGCCCTCTACCTCAACGCCGAGGGTGCGGCGAGGATCTACAAGATCGAGTAGTTCGGGGAGCGGCGTCGCGCCCCCTACGGAGCCGCCCAGACCTCCTTGTGGTCCCTCGCGTAGTCCACGAGGCTGCGCGGGGCGGTCCCAGTCAGCGTGGCCACACTCTGTGTCACCACCCTCGCCGAGCCCGCACGAACCGCCTGAAACAGTGCGACCAGCAGGTGTTGGTACTCCACGGGGAGTGGTGTGCCGGAGAGGTTCTTCAAGAAGGTGTCGTCGTCGATCGCAGAATAGGTGATCGAGCGCCCGGACACCTCGGACAGGATCGCCGCCGCCTGGGCATACGTCATCGCCTCAGGACCTGTGAGTTCCCAACCTCGACCGTCAAACGCATCGTTCTGAAGCACCGCGGCGACCGTGGCAGAGATGTCTCTTGCGTCGATGAAGCCCGTCGCCGCGTCCGCCGCGGGGAGAGGGATCACCCCGGCCTCCAGGATGGGCGGCAGCCAGAAGCTGTTGAAGTTCTGTGCAAACCAGCTTGGACGCAAGTGGACGAAGCTCGCCTCCGTGGCCTCCACCGTAAGCTCGAGCTGGCGCAGTGGAATGGCGTCGTCGTGTTGCACTCCCTGCGCGGTCATCGTGACGATTCGAGGAACCCGGCTGCCCGCGGCCCGCACGAGCGGACCCAGTGCCGCCGCGGCATCCGCATGCCCGGCTGGCGACATCACAAACATCGCATCCACCCCGTCCACCGCGTCAGAAAAGGTTGACTCGTCGAAGACATCGAGACGTGTGGGTATGCCAACCCCGCTGTACTGGTCCGGCGCTCGGGTCGCCGCGCGGACGGTGTGCCCTTGTTCGACGAGGGTCTCCACAACCCCTTGACCGACGGTTCCAGTGCTTCCTGTGATGAGATAGGTACCCATAGTTGTGCTGGGAACTATGCGAACGAGAACGGCGTCGAGCCATGCTCGCCCCTCTCGACGTCATACCCAAGCGTCTCGCCGCCGTTCTTTCGTGCTATGGAGTTGGAGGTGGACGTTCTGAGCGATGTGCTCCGTAGCGGGATGGGGAGCGTGTCGTTGCTCGCCCGCACCGACTATCAGGGACGCTGGGGTGTCATCCTCGACGGTCAAGAGACGGCCGGACTTCACTACGTCGAACGCGGGGAATGCTGGCTTCGAATGGAAGGACAAGCTCCGCTACGCTTGCGGCAGGGCGACGTCGCGCTGCTTCCCCGCGGAGACCGACACATCCTCGCAGGCGGGCCGAGGACTCGGGCACAGCCGCTCGAAGACTTCCAGGCGGCGCCGGTCGATCCCTCCCTCGCTGTCGATGCGCGCGTCGTGTGTGCGGCCCAGCGTTACGAGGGCGGCTTGCGAAGCCAGCACCCGCTCTTGGTCGAGCTGCCCGCTCTGATTCATCTGCCCTGCCACACGATCGCGTCGTGTCCGAGCCTCTCTCCGTGTATCCAACTGCTCCTACACGAGCTTGAGGTCGACGCGCCGGGGCGCAGCGCACTCGTCGAACTGCTCCTCGAGACCCTGCTCCTCTACGTTGTCCGTCATTGGATACAGACCGAGGCACACGCCAGCTCGGGGTGGGTCCGTGCGCTTCGCGATCGTCAGATCGCCCGCGCTCTCGAGGTGATGCATGGCAATCCCGCCACCCCCTGGACTGTCGAACAACTCGCGGCTGAGGCGGGCATGTCCCGCCCCGTCTTCGCGCGTCGGTTTCGGAACCTCACCGGGCGCGGGCCCGCGAGCTACCTTGTCGACCTCAGGCTTCGCCGAGGGTCCAGCCTGCTGCGAACCACCGAGCGACCGCTCGCCGAGATCGCCGACGAGGTCGGATTCGCGTCAGCGTTTTCCTTCAGCCGAGCGTTCAAGCGAATGGTTGGCGTCTCCCCCAGCCACTACCGCGGCGACCGGCCTGACCTCCCATCGATCCAGAATGGCTGACCGCCTGGGGGGGCCCGCGGTCCCCGCCCGAAACGCGGGATGCCGGAGCCCAAGCGAGTGACCCTTCGCCCCCGCGACCGGGTGAACGATCCGCGTCCCCCGTGATCCGCTCTCGCCCAGGCCGACTCTTCACAACCATGAACGCCACTGCCCGTTTCGCCCTCCTCTTGACGATGTCCGCACTTCTGGGTGCCTGCGATAGCCCGGTGGAGGAGCCACTCGAGGAGGAGGTCGCACAAGAGTACAGAAAAGGCGGGACCGCGAAGGTCTGGCATCGACGGTGGGAGGGCGAGATGACCTCGACGACCGGCGTCAGCTACGACGCGACGTTGGCCCTCAACGCCCCCATTTGCGTCACGTGGGGTGCCAACGACCTCACCGCCGAATGGGACTACTACGAGCTCGGCTTCCAGTGCACCAGTGAACTCACCTATCTCGGCACGAGCGTCACCCCAGACGGGACGAAGACCTACACGTTCCACGACTCAACCAAGTCCGGCCCCTGCATCGACGGGCTCGTCGACCTACGGGAGACTCCGACTCCGGGGGTCATGCTGCATACCTGGCGCTACTTCGACAACACCGTCGACGCTCAAGGGCTCGTCAAGGTGAACGGGACCTGCTCTCCCCCGTTTTGAGCATTCAGTCCGCTGTCTTGGGCCCGCCACCAGCAGCTCAACGCACGGGGCGGTAGATGCTCATGGTGACGCCGGTCGGGCCGGCTTGCGCTTCACGGAGCGCGAGATTGATCGGAGGAACCTCGCCTCCGAATAGGCGTTTGCCGCCGGGGCCAGCGATGACAGGGAAGGTCCAGAGCCGAAGTTCGTCGACTAGGCCGTGGGCGAGAAGCGTCTGCACCAAGCGCCAGCTTCCGTGAACCTGCAACAGTCGACCGTCGCTGTCCTTGAGCTTCCTGATCTCCGCCGGAACGTCTCCGCGCAGCTGTTGGGAGTTCTCCCACTGCAGTGGTCTCGCCGACGAGGTCACGACGTACTTCGTCGCGGCGCTCATCTGAGATGCTGTGCGATGACTCCGGGCAAACATTTCGTAGGTCACACGACCCAACAGGAGGTCGTACGGCACCGACATCGCTTTGTCCCGAACCTGCTCCATGACCGCCTCCCAATGGGGTGCAGCCCAGCCTCCGCCGGAGAACCCTCCAGACCGGTCTTCATCGGGTGAGGTTGGCGCCTGCATGACGCCATCGAGGGTCATGAACGTGAGAATCGCGAGCTGTCTCATGGGTCTCTCCACACCGACGAGGTTGGTGGTGTCGGTGGCAACGGTTAGACGGTCCCGCGTTCGTTCTCGGCCATCCGCTTGAAATCGTTGCCATTGACACGTCGGCCGGCCGTGCGCAGGCTCGCGGTATGCAGGGCGATCCGTCCGAGGTCATCTGCCGTGCTCGGGCCGGCGACCGCGCGGCGTTCGACGAACTCGCCTCCGCCCACACACGCAAGCTGCGAGCTGTGATCCGAAGGATGGTTGGCCATCCTCAAGACACCGACGACCTCGTTCAGGACACCCTGCTCCGCGCGTTCGAGAAGCTCGGCGACTTCCGCGGCGATGCGAAATTCGGCACCTGGCTGTGCACGATCGGCGCTCGTCTATCTCTCGATTACCTACGTACCCGCAAGCGGTGGCGACTTCGAGCGCAGGCGATCGCCGAGCACCAATGCCGGACCGACCCCAAAGTGTTTGAGGACTTCACCCGGGCGATGTCGGGGCCCGACGACGCATTCGACGTCCATGAGCACATCGCATTCTGCTTCACGTGCGTCGCCCGAACCCTGTCACCTCAGGAGACAGCGGCCCTGATGTTGCGCGACGCCATCGACCACTCCACACGCGAAGCCGCAGCGGCCCTTGGCGTCTCCTCGTCCGTGCTTCGCCACACTCTGGCCCGCGCCAGAGCACACATGCAGGACAAGTTCGAGGGGCTGTGCACCCTGGTCAACAAACAGGGCGCCTGCTGGCAGTGCGAAAGCCTAAGAGACTCGGCTCCGCCCGCGAAGCGAGGGCCCGTGCTCCCGGTCCTCAGCGTTTCGGGCAACCCACACAACCAGTATCAGCGGCGTCTGCAGATCGTGCGCGCGGCCGACACGGACCAGGGGCGCACCCAGGCCCTCCACGACTTTTCCTGGAGGATGTTGGAGCGCAACGAGCGGCTTCGGCTCGAGCCGACCGACGGCTCGGAGCATTCGAGCGACTAGCGGCGCTCACAGGGCCTCCCACCTGGACGCGGTGCCCTCGCGGCGGACCTACTCCGTCGCGAGGGGTCCTCCGATGGTTCGAATCACATCCGCGTCGGCCAACCCGCCGCCCGCGTCGCGGATCGTCGCTCGCAACTGACCTTCATCGCGGCTCACCACGAGGCCCGCGAGTGAAGGTCCGAACTCGCCTTGGTCAACGAGTTCGAGCGCGAGTGGCACATGCCCGTCTTTCCGCAGCGCCCGGGCCCAGTCATCGCCCGCACGCTCCCCCCAAACTCCAGCGATGCTGAGCGACTCCCCTGGCTCCACGAGGATCGACTCGTCCTCCTGCACCGAGAACACGGACACGAACATGTCCGTCACCGCCCGCGCACGCTTCGGTTCGACCGCCGTGAATCGGGGGTCTGCGATGAACGCCTCGTACTCCGCACGGGACGGCCACGAGTTGATGAACAGGGTGTCGGGGGGCTCTCCGCTCGACGACCAAGCCGGTTGCACCGAGACCAAGGGCTCGAGCCCGTACTCCTCGATCGCCAGCGGGAACGCGCTCCCCACAAACTCTCCCAGCGCGGCCTCCTCCCCTGGCGCAAGCCACAGTGCGCCAACCTCGTAGACACGGTCCGTCGACAGTTCCAACCGAACCGCGTCCGGGCTCGTGTTGTCCTCGACCGGGGAGGCATCAGGGGAGGAGGCGCAGGCTGCGAGCAGAACAAGACCGGCAAGCGGGATTCGGCGAATCTTCATGGTGGAAGCGTGATGTCGAAGAGGCGCCATGCCATGGTAATAAGTCGCCACAAAGTGTCCATTTTTCGCCACCCGGACAACGAAGCCACAAACGACCCCGAGCACCATGGACTGGGATGACCTGAGGGTGTTTCTCGCCCTGGTGCGAGAGGGCACGGTCCTGGGAGCCGCCGAGTCGCTCGGCCTCGCCAGGTCCACGATCAACCGGAGATTCGATGCGCTCGAACACAGCGTGAAGACATCCCTGCTCGAACGAGGCCCCAACGGGCTGGAGTTGACCGAAGCCGGCGAAGCCCTCATGCCAGTCGCCGAGCGCATGGAGGACTCGGCACACGAGGCCCTTCGCGCAGTGTCCAGCCAGCAGCTCGAACTCTCGGGTCGCGTCGTGCTGACGGTCTTTGAAGCAGCGTGCGTTCTGTTGGCACCAGCGCTCGCCCAGCTCCACCAGGTGCACCCCAAGGTCGAGCTGCGGGTCGTCTCGTCCCCCCGTGCGCTCCGCCTGGACCGACGCGAAAGTGACCTGGCAATTCGAGCGACACGATCGCCGAGCCCGCACCTGTTCGGTCGACAACTCGGACGCCTGCAACATGGGGTCTATGGACGACGCGGTTTGGTGGGCTCCAAGAACCCGCCGTGGGTCCTGCCAGACGAGTCGCTGGGCGCAACCGAGACCTGGGCGCTCGCTCGGGCGTCGAGCAGCCCCTTGCACGTCGCCGCACGTGTGGACTCGCTGCACTGCATGCTCTCCCTGGTCCGAGCCGGGGCCGGGGTCGCGGTTTTGCCCACGCGCATCGCCGAATCGATCCGCGGTCTGGTCCCGCGAGGGCCGGCCACCCGGGACGAACTCGACATGCCGGTCTGGGTGCTCACGCATCCTGACCTGCGACGGGTCGCCCGAATCCGCATGTTGATGCGGTTCCTCGCGGAGCACGTCGCTCCGCTCTTGTAGCGAAGGCGCCGAGGGAAGAAGCATCGCATCGGTCCGTGATCCAATCCTGTGCGAAAGGGGCTGAAGGGTATGTCGCGAAAGCGCGACACCAGAAAGCAACCACCATGCAGACTCAAACGAATCACGAACCAATCGCTCAAGCCGCCCTTCTGAGCACCTCGAAGGCCCCACCCGAATCCGTCTCGCCCGACAGCAGCGCGGTCACGGTCTCGCTCGAAGCGGTTGACGGCAAGGTCGCTGTGGCGTGGACGACCGGCACCGTCGGTCGCTGGGACTACGTTGCTCTCTTCTCCGAGAAGCCGGCAGCACCCCCGACGAACTACCTGCGCGGGCAGTGGGAGTACGTGTCCGACAACACGAGCCCTCTGCTCACCAACCGCGACGCGGACGGCAGCACCGCGTATTGGGGGGCCTACTGTGCCTACGACTACGCACAGGAGTCTTATGTGGTCGTCCAAGTCGTCGGTCCGCAAACCGTGGGCTGAACGCACATCCGAACGCCGCGGTCGATCGGCTCCCTCGTCGGGCGGGTCGTCTCGACCGGGCGTTGGGGTTCACGAAGGCGTCAGGCAGACGCCGATATCCTCATAGCCGAAGAACGTGCCCTCGGGTACGAACGCCGTGCAGACACGCTGTGGCGGGCAAGGGTCTTCCAGGACGGTGAGGTCGCAGAAGTCGGCACAGCAGGGCTCCGCTGCGACGTCACACGTCTCGACCAGGTCGTGTGAGACGGCAACACTTCCCACGCCGCACGCCGCCAGGGGCACGCTGTATGGGTCCTCGTACGCCGTCCCGGGCGCCATGCAAAAGAAGTCGACCGTCCCGAGCGTTGCCACGCACGCCCGGCCGTCGCCGCAATCCTGGACGAGTGGATCACACGAATCGAGACAGACCGCGATGTGGTCGTCGTTGCCGACAACACACGTCCTTGTCGGGTCATTGCAGATTGGAGCGTTCTCAGACCCGTCGCAGTAGCCGACGCAGCGCCCCGTCAGAGTATCCGGGTCCACATCGATGCACATCGAGTCCGGGCCACAGTTGTCGAGACCGGTGAGGGGGCTGCCCTGCGTCGTGCAAGACTCCCCCACCCCGGCGACTTCATCCGCCAGTGGAACACAACGCGTCGCATTCCAGTGCGGTCCCCCATCCTCGGACCAAGGCCTGCATTCTTCGCCGCGGCTACAACCGAGGCTTTCCTCGAAGAAGCCACACGGCCAGTTGATTCCACCGCCCGTCTCCGCGAGGAAGCCAGAACTGTCGAGACCATCGCCGGTCGAACTATCCGCGGCCGTCGTCACCGCTGCGGATGTGCTTGGCGCCGAAGAGTTTGCGGACGTGTCCGAAGACGTTGTCGAAGCGCTTGCCGAGGTTGAGCTGGGGCTCGCTCCCGTGGGATCAGAGGCGGACGACGTCGAGCCCGGCTGCGGCGCTTCGTCCGGCGAGCCGCCCCCCGACGTTGCAACCGCGGGTCCGCACCCGGCCACCAAGACCGCCGAAAGCAATAAAGTGGGGTTCCTGAACACGGCAAAACGTGCATACCACACGTTGGCTTCGAGACGTTCGCGCCCTGCTTGAGCGACGACTCAGACCGCTGGGTCCGCGTCGAACGCGGCTGACGCGCGCGGACCCTATGGGGGTGCAAAAGCAGCCGCCTTCCTCGGGAGTCCACGCCGTGAATAGTGCTCGTGCAACGCGGTCTGGCTGGGGACGATTCTCCAGTCCTCGGCGCCAAAACGATCGAGCAGCATCCCGTGGCCTCGCAGCAAGAGTTCCTCGGCTTCGGCGTCACGGCCCAGAGCGTCCAGAGCCCGCCCCAGCTCAACCCTCGAGACGGCGACGAAGAAGTGGTCGTCGCCAAGAGCATCGAGCCGGGCCTGCAAGCCCTCTCGCAGCATGGGTTCAGCCTCGGCAGGGCGCTCCATCGTGAGCATCAGCCGACCCAGTTGGGTCAGCGGCATCGCGATGTAATGCGAGCCTCCGGGGTACGCCTCCCGGTGCTCCGCAACAGAGTCTCGAAGCACCGCCTCAGCCTCTTCGTACTTCTCTGCGGCCACCAGGATCTCGCCGAGGCTCGAGAGCGTGCCCGCGATATACGGATGGTGTTCGTCGTCCAACGCTTCCCGAAAAACAGCCAGAGACTCGCGCCGCGCGGCCTCGGCGTCCTCGGTCCGCCCGAGCGACGCCAAGATGCCCGCCACGCCTCCAAGGCTCGCACCAATCTCAACATGCGCTCCATCGAACGCGGCGCGGCGAATCCCGAGCGCTTCCTGGGCGAGGGGTAGCGCCTCATCGTCGCGCTCCAGCTTGTGCAAGGTCTCCGCCATGTGGCTGAGCGCGTGGGCAACTTCGAGGTGTGTATCGCCGAAGACAGCCCGATAGTCCTGCGCAGCTT
Organism: Nannocystales bacterium; assembly: GCA_050633305.1. Taxonomy (GTDB): domain Bacteria; phylum Myxococcota_A; class Polyangia; order Nannocystales; family Nannocystaceae; genus CAJXVA01. Next base: position 216,256 of record JBOEGF010000019.1, on the reverse strand, counting down.
CACCCGCGAACGCAAGCGAGGCTTCCCATTCCGTTTTTGCGCGCAGGACATCGGCGATGGACACCATCGCCCCCGCGACACGTTCACTGGGTCGCGGGTAGACCCGCTTGGCCATGTCCACGGCCCGCTGTGCGGAGGCCTCGGCTTCATCGAGCTCGGAACGCATCATGTACGTGGAGCAGCGCAAGCCTTCGATCTCAATCTTCAGCGAGTGATCGCCCGGCTCTTCGATGTCGAGGCGCTGCCAACCCTTATCCAGGAGGGCAAGCGAGTCGTCGTACGCGCCCGTGTTGTACGCGAGCGCGGCGCGCTCCACCTCTGCCGCCGCGACAGCACGAGCGTCGGCATGATCGAGACCGGCGTAGAGTTCGAGGGCCAGGTCCAACAGCGGTTCGGCCTCCTCGTACGCGCCCCATTCGCGATAGACACTCCCAACGACCATCGACAGCTCGGCGCGGATCCTCGGCTGGTCCTCGAACCCAGACCGAAGTTGTTCGGCGCCACGATCCAGGAGCTCTCGGATCGTCACGTCCGGGCCAGACGCTGCCTGCGGGCCGGTGTTCATGAGCAGCTCCTGCAGGAACGTGCTTGCCCGCTGAGCACTGACGCGCTCCCGTTCTACCGCATCGCGCTCGCGCTGAATCGCGTGGTTCTGCTGGACCGCGTACCCGGCAAAGCCCAGTGCGCCAAGGGTGACCCCAATCGCGGCGGTGAGGGGGATCCAGTTGCGGCCCGCGAAGCGCAGAAGTCGGTACGCGCGGTCAGAGCCCCGCGCCGACACGGCCCGGCCATCGAGATGGCGGCGGAGGTCCTCGGCGAAGCTCTGGACCGAAGCGTATCGCCGGGTCGGATCCTTTCGCAAAGCCCTGGAGAGGATCGCGTCGAGAGCCCCTCGAAGTGGCCGCTGCCGCCCTCGAGGCGCGACGCTGCTCGCCGACGGTATCGTTCCATCGGCAACCGCGCGAACCCACGCCCCCAACCCTCCACCGTCCACCACGACCGGCAGACGTCCAGTGAGCAGCTCGAACAAGATGACACCAAGCGAGTACACATCCGCAGCGACGCCGGTGGGTTCACCGCTGAGTTGCTCGGGGCTGGCGTAGGCGGGCGTCATCAACGATCCCGAGACGGTCACGACGTCGTCGTCTCCGAGGAGCTTCGCAATCCCGAAGTCCAGGAGCTTCACGGCACCGTTGTCGTCGACCAGCACGTTGGACGGCTTGAGGTCGAGGTGGGCCACGAGGGCTTGGTGGGCATAGGCCACCGCGTCACAGACCGCGAGAAACACCTCGATTCGCCCTTGGACGGACAACCCGTGATCGTCACACCATTGGGTGATCGTCTGCCCATCCACGAATTCCATCACCAGGAACGGGCTGCCATCGTCCGTCGTGCCTCCGTCGAGGAGCGTGGCGATTCCCGGGTGGGACAACCGCGCGAGGATCTGCCGCTCGGTTCGGAATCGGCGATCCCGACGCGGACTCGGAGCGCCCCCATGCAGTAGTTTGATGGCGGCTCGGGATTCGAACTCTCCATCGTTCCGTTCCGCCAGGTAGACGGTACCCATGCCTCCCTCCCCGATGATCTCCAAGGGTCGCCAGGCACCGATCGTTTTGCCGATGACAGGGGAGGCGGTCAGGGCCTCGGCCGCCGGCGCGATGACGGCCCAAACGGGATCATCCCCTTCGTCGGACTGCGCATCGAAGGCCAGCATCTGTCGAAGCTCCGCGGCCATCTCCGGGTCCTGCTCGCGGACACGAGAAATCGACTCGGCCTGCTCAGCCTGCGCGAGCTCCGAGAATCGCTCGAACAGCGCACTGAGGCGGGCGAAGCGTTCACTGGCCTCCAACCGAAGCCCCCAGTTCTTTGTGCAGCCAGGCCCGGGCCGCGCGCAACTCACGGTGCACCGTCGCTTCGGAGATCTCGAGGATCCGGGCGACCTCCCCGTACGACAGACCCCCAAAGTAGAAGAGTTCGACCACGCGCCCCTTTCGCTCATCAAGCGACGAAAGCTCGGCAATCGCCTCATCGAGCCGCAGAAAGTCTTCCGGGCGCTCGGGGGACGGGATTTCTCCGGCGCGGTCACCCAGAGCAACCGCCGGACCACCATCGCTCCGCTTCTTGCGCCCACGTCGGCGGGCGTCATCGACCAGCACCCGGCGCATCGTTCGAGACGCCACCGCGAGGAAGTGACGCGTGTCGGCCCAATCGACATCCGCCCCCACCAACTTGAGGTAGGCCTCACTGACCAAAGCCGTCGTCGCCAGCGTCCGATGCGGAGACTCTCCGCGCCGCGCACCGCGGGCAAGCTGGCGCAGCTTCGTGTACAGGATACCGACCAGGTCGTCGTGGGCCGCCTCGTCGCCGTCTCGCCACGCATGGAGCAGGCCAGTGACCCGCGCGCCTTCGTCACCCGCGGACGGTTGCGGCGTCTCACCACGCTCCGACAACTTCCGCCCTCCTGGCACTTGCGAACGGTAGCGGTCGGGCGCCCGCTCCGCTAGCCCACCCGTGCGTATACCCGGGGCGGGCCGGACAGCCGATCTTCAACCGGAGACAGCCGCGATCGGGGGACCCACGAACGCGCCAAAAAAAGGCGAGGCGCGATGAGGCTTCCCGGCTCCCGTTCGCGCTTGAGTCGGTGTGGCTCTCTCCTCCGATCTCAAACTATGCTCCGGTCTCGTCCTTGTGATGGGCTGTGTGACTCTGCCCCTTGGATGCGGCGACGACGCTGCCGTCGATCTCGGCACCGATACCGACCCCGACCCCGGTCCCGACCCCGACGCCAGCGGCGGACCGGAGTCTGAGGACGTTGCGGTCTACCTTCAGGAACTCCCCACGTGGGAGGAGTTCTCGCCTCCGCTGGCCGCACAGGAGCCCCTGCCCCTCCCCGAGGCCGAGCCCGTCGAAACCGTCGAAACCGTCGAGGGTGTCACGGAGATCAACGAAGAGGGGGAGGTCGAGGTCCTGGGCGACGTCAGCTACGAGTGCACCGAGCTGCCGTACTCCATGGCCTCCAATCCGGGGGCGATCGTTCTGTCCGACCCCAGCCGTGACGTGATCTATCCCGGCTCGTTCATCCAAGGGCGAACGCATCGTGATGGCATCAGCATCGGCGACGTCCTGCCGCTCACCGTCACGAAGCGCGCACCGATCCGGGTCTCGATCCCGGATATCGCCAGCCCGGTCGGCGAGAACTTCCGCGAGGTCGCGCCCAACCAGGCCGAAGTCGCGGCGGCCATCGGAAGTCTCGTAGGCAACGCCTCGCGCAACGACCTCGACACCCCGTCGTCCATCAGCTTCGAAATGCAGACCTATCACTCCGAGAAACAGTTCGCGCTGTCTGCCGGGGTCTCCGGGCGATACCTGGGGTTCAAGGCCTCGGCCTCGGGGTCCATCGACCAGAATGCGTCGACCAACACCGTGGCGGTCCAGTTCACGCAGCGCATGTTTACCGTCGTGGTCGAGCCCCCTGGATCGGGCCCGGAGTCGTTCTTCGCCGACGACTTCACCGTCGAAGACCTCGAAGCGTTGGAGCAGGCTGGCCGCATCGGCCCCGACAACCTTCCCGTGTACGTCTCGAATGCGGTCTATGGCCGCATGATGACCTTCACGCTGACGTCGACCGCGAGCGAGTCTGAGATTCGCGCCGCGCTGCAGGCGTCGTACAACACGATCGCCGGGGGCGTTTCGGGGTCATTGTCGAGCAAGCACAAGTCGATTCTCTCGGAGTCGACCATTGTCCTCACCACCCTCGGAGGCGACGCCGCAGATGCCCTGAGCGTGATTCGATCCGGCGACTGGTCGGCCTACTTCACCAACGAGGCCTCCCTCTCCACGGCAGTGCCGCTGCAGTACACGTTCAAGAACCTCGGCGACAACAGCATCGCCGCGGTCTCGGAGACGACCGAGTACACGGTCAAGACCTGCGAGGCACAACAGGCCAACCCGGGGGTCTTCGAACCACTTGATGCGCAGAGCTTCGAGCTCGAAATGGGGACGGTGGCCGAGGTTCTCGTCGCCGACAGCGATGGCGACGGCTATGACGACCTGATCTTCAACCACCGCGGCGATGACAACCGCATCGCCGTCCTGCACGGGTCCGAAGACGGCACCCTTTCTCGCGGCGTGCTGTCCGAATTCGACGGAGAGGACGGGCCTGCGACCTGGAGTCCCTACAACCTTCGTGCGGGAGACGTCGACGGCGACGGCGACGCGGACCTCGTCTGGAACTACAACGCCGGCCCCCATCCGACGCTCACGGGCCGACTCAATGCCTTCTACGTTGGCCTCTCCGGCGGAGGTACGGACACAGACGAGGAGTCGATCGCCTACCAGCCGCTCCAGTCGGGGAGAATCGGAAGCACGCTACCCAACAACCACCCTTTTCACCTGATGGATCTCGATGGAGACGGGATGGTGGAGCCCATCCTCGCGTTCGGTCGTGAATACAACCCGGGCTTCGCCACGCGGTCGAACCTCTCCCTTGGTTCTGGTCATCTGAACATCGCGGACTACTATCAGATCTACTACGACCTCGACGACCCGGGCCACGGCTCCGATTCCCCCAACTATCTTGGCGACTTCGTGGGTGACTTCAATGGCGACGGTTCGCCCGACGTGTTGTGGAACCGACTGCTCGACCCCGAGGGCAGCGCGACCAATCAAGTTTACTTGGTAACACGGCGCGGTCCCGCGGAACTTGTCCAGCTGAGCAATGTCTTCGAACCACACGCTGGGACCCCCGTCCTCGGGGCAGCACCGGATGGAGGCTGGAACGATGGCTATCAAACCTTGGCCGGCGATATCGACATCGACGGTGCCGACGACCTGGTTTGGGTGAAGACAACGGACGGCACGGCGCACATCAAGGTTGCACGAGGAGGCAACTCTGGCCTTACGCCCCTCCCCGGTTGGAGTGAGCCCTTCGTACTCGAGGACGGACCCTCCGACCTCGAGGCCCACCTCTCTGACGTCAGTGGCAATGACGGCGCCGACCTCATCCTGAACCTTCGCGACGGCGCTATCAACCGTGTCTACGTCGGCCTATCATTGGGTGACGGAACCTTCGACTTCGGAGCGATCCCCCAAGACATCTTCGCCGACGAAGCGTGGAGTCAGTTCGACCTGCACGTCGGTAACTTTGGTGGCTCGGCCAAGAAGGACCTGGCGTGGGTGTCCGCGACCGAGAGCCCGCGGGTGTACATCGCAATCGCTCGCTAGTGATGAAAAAGTCGCGTGTCTCCAGAACGGTGTCATCGCCATGCAGAGCGAGGCTCGAAGAGGGAGCTGGTTGGACACCAGTGACCGACGAGAAACGTAGCTTTCCATGGCAACGGCGCCCCCATGCACTGCGTGGGGCTTTTCCCTCGCCCCGCTCGGAGCTCCGCTAGATGCAAGTTGAGTCTCCGAGAAACCCGGGGCGGTTCAGCCCTCGGCTGAACTCGCGTCGCGGAGCTGCGCGAGCGTCTTGCCCACCACCTGTGCTGTTAGCCATCGAACGATGGCCTTCGTCGGTGTGGCCGAGTCCGTTGTCGTGTCTCCGGGGGTGTCACTGGTCCCAAACACGGCGACGTAGTCTGGGCACGTTTCGTCGGGTGGGAACACCTTGTTGACAAGCTCTTCGCTGTTGCGTCGGTCAACCACGACCAGCCGCGTTTCCTTGAGCTTGAGCTCAACATCCGGCGCGGGCTTGCCTTTCTTGTCGACGTACTTCGTGCAAGTCTTGCTCCCTTTGGTGTCGCCCGTTTTCACGAGCGCGACACCAATGACCTCTCCGAGCGTCTTGGCCGGCCCCAGTGCAGTGACCTCAAAGTCATCCACCAACACGACACTCAGTCCTTTGCCGGGGCTGAGCTTGGCATCGCTCGCGAACTTCAGCGGTACGCTTTGGACCCCGCGGAGCAAGGAGGACTGATCCGAACCGGTGCGGATCGGCGGCGAGCGAAGCTGCGTGTATTTTCCGTTGGGTAGTACAAGTTCCACTGCGGCCTTTGGCTTGAATGCGCCTGTATCCCACTTGGACAGCTCCAACGTTCCGTATTGAGAGGCCAACCTGTCGAGTTCGAGCGCGCTGGTGGTTTCCACGACCCCCCACTCTGTCCCCGAACTCCATTGGCTTCCTTCGGGGCATTCGTCGAACTCTAGCTCGTACGTCCCACGATGGACGTCGACACTCCCCCCAACCGCTTCATTTTCGGCACTAAACTTGGGGTGATCGCCCGCGTTGTCCCACGTGACTTCGAATGCGGTCGTCTTCTCGATTCTGCGCACCGCGGGGGTCCCGGCCACGGGCGGAGTCCCCGCGGCGAAGGGCTGCACGACGTCTACCAGGAATTGGTCATCGCTCGACCCGGAAGGAAACTCGAAAGGCAAGGTGGCGAGTTCCTTGCCGCTGCGGGCCTCGAAGATTCGGATATCTCCCGAGGGACGGCTGGACGAATTCACGACGCAGGCGACCAGTTGAGTTTCCTGCAGCGATGTTGGCTCGTATGGGGCGAGGATTGGGTGCCAGTTGTCCGACGTAACATAGCCCTGTACGAGGGCAGTGGGGTGCTTGCCAGGCCTGGCTTCATATGGGGCGGCCTCTGAGACTGGCCCCTCACGACAAACGCCTGCGAGCTGGTCGAAAAGTCGTTTTCGCTTTTCCTCGGCGGGATTTGGCGTTGGCGCTTGTTGGCTGGAGCTCGAGTCACAGCCACACAAGGCTAAAAGACACAGCGAGCCCCGTAGGAAAATGGTGGTTGCAGGGTGCGCAGATCGGCGATTGAGTCGCGGCATTTTCGGGAGCTCGGACTGTCGCACGCGTATCCACAGACGGGCAATGGGCCCTGTCGGTGCGGACTGCCCTTCGGCCAAGGGAGAGCGCGAAGGGCTGTCTTCGTGGGAACAGCCGGGCTGGAGGGGTACGGCGGGGCGCCAGAAAACCCGGTCGTTGGGGAGCGGGGTGCGGTGGGGTGTGGACTCGGGCTGCGCGCGCCATCCGTAGCGACGAGATCTACAGCCCGCCGCACCAGTTCAACGCCGAAGGCGCGCTGCGCGAGCGGTCCAGCATCCCGCGTCCGCCCACGCGGGCCAAGGACGGCGAGACGGCTGAACTCCCGGTCGCGCTCGCAGAAGGGAAGCCCATCGCGCGCGTGGTGATGCTCAGTCCCAACTCGGAAACGCATCACACGGATACCGGACGCTCAACCGAGGTGAATGTTCCAAGATGTTGCCGAAGATGCCCTGTCGGTGACAGCCCCTTCGACAAGCGCCGTGACGCCTCCGGGCTTCTACGTGCTGTTCGTCGACGACGGAGCGAGCACCCCGTCGGCCGCGAAGTTCGTCCAAGTCACCGACTTGGAGCGCGTCCACGGGCCTTCGCAGTGCGCTCTGGCCCGCGTACCATCGCGACCATGAGCGGCGAACTCTCGTTTGTCACCGACGCAGCGCAGCTACGATCGATTCTCGGAGAGCCAACGAAACGCGCGGCGACCAAGGAGCGCTACGCACTTCACGACATGGACCGGCGGTGGATCGGAGCATCGCCCTTCGTCCTCGTCGCCACGGCGAACGAACGGGGTGAGTGCGAGGTGTCGCCCAAGGGTGACCCGGCGGGGTTTGTACACATCGTCGACGACACGACGTTGGCGGTCCCAGAGCGACCCGGGAACAAGCGCGCCGACGGATTCCACAACGTGCTCTCGAACCCGCACGTGGGGTTGCTGTTCATGATCCCGAGCCGGACCGACACCCTGCGCATCTCCGGGCGCGCCCGTATCGTGTCCGACGCCCCCTACTTCGACGCGATGGTGGCCAAGGGCCACCGCCCCCGGCTCGCCCTCCACATCGACATCCAGCACCTCTTCTATCACTGCGCCAAGGCGTTCATGCGCTCGTCGCTGTGGGCGCCCGCCACGTGGACCGAGGATGCACTCCCCTCTCGCGCCAAGATCGTCCGGGCCATCGAGAACCCGGACAAGAGCCTCGAAGAACTCGAGGAATACTACGGCGAGGCCTACGCCAAGAAGCTCTACGCCGAGTAGGACCCGCCGACCTCGTTCGCCGCGGCGAAGCGGCCCAACCTCAGGTTCGGCCCGCTGTCCAATTGAGCCGCTACTGGGCTGCCTCTATCTCGGTCCGGAGGGCGTCGAGCCAGCTGTCTTGCCCGGTCTGCCGATCCTCGAGCGGGAACGCCTGTAGCGTGATGGGCAGGTCGACGGGCACACCCGCGCCTTCGAGCACATCGCCCGCGGCGGTGGTGTAGACCTCATTGGAGAGTCCGAACGCCCACCCGTTCGGCAGCACGCGCTCGAGAATGTCCGAGAAAATGCCGTTGGAGGGCTGGCCGGCGATGACCACGTGGGGGGCTTCGGCCATGGACATGGTGAAGACTTCGGCGGCGCTGACCGTGCTGTTGGAGGTGACCACGTAGACCGGCCCAAGGAACGTGTCGCCCTCGGCGGGCCCCAGTGTGACTTGCACGGCCTCGGTCAATGAACCTCCGTCACGTGCGGATTTTTGAAACACCACCCGTTCCTCGTCGAAGAATCGCGACGCCACGTCGAGGGCATAGCGGTCGTTGCCGCCCTCGTTGTAACGAAGGTCAACGACCATGGCGTCGGCGTCCGCGAACGCTTCGAGTGCAGCGTCCAGCTCGTTCAACTCTGCATCCGGGTTGTCCGGGTCGAAAGCGAAGTAGGCGAGATACCCGACGCTGCCCCCGAGCATGCCCCACATCATGGTGCCCCCACCGCCCTGAGGGCTCTCGTCGAGTGCACCCGCGATGCCTTGCAGGTGCAGGCCGAACTGCTCGTTGGCGTAGGTCTCGAAGTCGGGCACCTCGGTTTGGGCCTCAAACTCCGCAAACAAGATGTCGATGAGTTCGACGCTCCCCGACTCATGGTACTCGTCGCCCGCGGTCAGCGAGACGTGCCCGTCGTCGAGGGGGTCCATCAGTGCGGAGATGGCTTCGAACAACTCTTCGTCGCTGGATGAGGACGACAAAGTCTGACGAACCTCCTGACCCACTGCGTCCCAGTCGACACCACGCAGTTTGAAGAACGCATAGTGCTCGGCAAACGTCTGCCACACCACGTCGAACGCCTGCAGTGCGTCCGCCTCGTATCCGTCGTCCCCAACGACCGGAGTCGGCCCGTCTTCGCAGGCATCGGGCATGGAATCTTCGCGATCGAACAGGTAGGGGGCCAGCGAGTTGTCCTGTCCCAGGGCGAGGAGGTCCGGGTCGATCAGCTCGCTGTCGAACAGAGTCTCGAAGCCCGAGATGGGCAGGTCCTGCAGCTCGACACAGCTGATCTCCGTGACCTCGAGAAGCCGCGCTCGACCTTCGCCGATGTCGAGTGCGTAGCCGTATCCTCGCGACAGCCACACGCCATCCAGTTCTTCGGCCATGACCTCGCCGGAGGATGAGTCGCCGTCGCCCCCTTCCGTCGAGGACGACGCGCCCGCACCCTGGTCGTCGGTATCGCCGTCGGTATCGCCGGGCATCGACGTGCCCGACGACGAGTCGTCTGCATCTTGGCCGTCGTCGCCGCACGCGACGAGTCCGAGCGCGAGCAACGAGGCCAGCGCGGCCGCGGAAAGCTGCCAGCGAGTGACGAGGGAGAAGCGGAAAGAAGCCATTGTGCTGGTGAGACACCGACGGCCGGCCCAAGTGTCACCGCGAACGTTCAGCGCGATTCGCGGCACCTCCGGATCTGACTCTACAGGTGGAGGTAGTAGCTGGCCTCACGGAACCCCGGGTGTGGACGGAACAACGCCGGGTCCGCCGCCCCTCCACACAGCGCGTAGTCGTCGAAGCCCACCGAGGACTGCCGCCGAACAACACATCCCAAGATGATCTCCGCGGCGTGATGCGTACACAGGGTTTCTCGGACCGAGCGTTCCAAGCGTCCGCACAGCGCGTGGAGTTCGTCCGCGAGACCGCCCAACAGGACCTCGGGTGTCCTTGCCTCGCTGAGCCGTCGGAGCGTCACGGTCCGCAGCCGTGTTGCGACCGGGTCAACGCTGCGACCGGGCGCCCCCAGTGCGCCCACGTCGAACTCCCCGAGCACGGCATACACGCGTACTTGGATGGGCGGCGTGTCGACCGGATGGGTCCTGCGGGCAACGAGCTGGACCACGAACAGCCCTCGTTCCCCGCGAATGGTCGCGACGAGTTCGAGCACCCCGGCGAAGTCCGGGCCGGCACCTCGCGCTTGGGTCTCGAGACGTGCAAAGACCGGCTCCAGGTCGTCCTCCAGGTCGAGATGGTCGTGATACTCCGCGATGCCATCCACCGACAACGACACCAAGTCGTCACGGCGGCCGCGCGAAGGGCAAGCGCGAGCCGCCGAACCAAAGCAGCCGGCTTGATCGCCTCCCGTTCCCAGGCATCTGCGACGAGCCCCAACGAGAGCACCCGGAGAAGCTCCCCGCCGGGCGTGGGGCGAGCGACCCGGTAGACCTTCGTCGGCTTGTCGAATGACAGAAACAAGCTCGCCTCGAGATACACCCCGGGCGAGTCTACCTCCGGAGAGTCGGACGCATTCCGCAACTCGGCCACCGGAATCTCATCAGAGGTCTCTCGCCGGGGTCGACACGCAGCTCGGGCATGCTCCCCGACCGCTGGGTGTGCACCTTCAGCGCTGATTCGGACGAACGCGCGGATCGGCTGGACGCTCGACTGTCGCCTCGCCCGAGAGGGGTGCGCACACTGCCAGCATGACGACGCTCGGACCCCTTCGACGCCCCGCGATTCTGTTCACTGCCCTGCTGGGACTTGGCGCGTGCGGAGACGATGCCTCCTCGGGGGCCGAGACGGAGGGGGCGAGCACCGGGGGACCCTCGGAAACGGTCGGTGAGGAGAGTGGATCGGCGGCGCCGTCTACCACGGGGAGTGGGTCGAGTTCTGAAGGGTCCACGTCCGACGACGGGACGACCTCGACCGGGGCGCTCGACGACTCCAGCTCTGGATCCGAAGGGTCTTCGAGTACGGGCACGGAGCCAGCACAGGAGTGGGGCGCTCTCGTTCGCGGCTCGCTGTTCACCGACGATCTGGTGATGGCACAGGCCACCCACGACGCAGTTGCGATGGGAGGTCAGGAGGCTGCGATGCTCGCTGGCGACTTCGGTCACGATGCCCTCCTGGGGACGACGATTCTCGGCGGGATCGAAAACGAGTTTCTGGGCATTGACCAGTGGACGAACCTCGACGGCGCGCTTGCGGTCTACGGCGACCCGAAGTTCCAAGCCGGATTCGGCATGTTGTTCGCCGAGCCGCCTGCGCTCGAGCTGTTCGCGAAGCGCGATGACTGGCACGGCTGGGGCTCCCTGGAGGCTGGCGACGGCGACCGACACTGGTACGTCGTCGTTCGTGGACGGCTCGCCGATGAGGACCTCGATGCCGCACAGGCCGCCCACGATGCGGTCGCGATGGCCGGCGAGAAGGGAGCGACCGCGTTGGGAGACGTTGCCCATGTGGTGTGGGTGGGGACTCCGGATGACCCACAGGAGTTCTTCGCGGTCGATGTCTGGACGGACGACTCGATGATCGAAGCATTCTACGGCAACCCGAAGTTCGGCGAGGCGTTCGGCGCGTTGTTCGAGGCGCCGCCGGTCGTGGCCGTCTACGGGTCGACAGACTGGCACCAGTGGTAGCCGGTCAGCGAGCGGGGTGGGCTTGGCGGCGGAACTCGACCGGACTCACGCCCATCACCCGCTTGAACACTTTGCTGAAGGCATCTTCGGATGCGTAGCCTACGCGCTCGGCGAGCTCACCCACGCTGAGCGTTTCGCGTTCGATCAGATCGGCGGCGACGGAGACCCGCCAGCGGGCGAGGTACTTGGCAGGGGGCTCCCCGACCAGCTCGGAGAACCGAGCAAAGAAGCTGGACCGCGACATGCCGGCCGCACGGGCCAGCGCAGTCGCCGTCCAGTCGCCGCTTGGATCGCGGTGCATGGTTGCGATGGCGCGGCCGATTCTGGGATCGCGTAGGGCGGACAGCCAGCCTCCTCCGCGGTTGGGCGCTTGCTCCACACACGCACGAAGCAGGTGCATGACCAAGATGTCCGTGAACTTCGCGACGGTCGCCTCAGCGTTGGGTGCGTTGGCGTCGAGTTCCTGCGCCAGCATCTGAATCGAAGTGTCGAGCCATGCCCCCAGTCCCGGGCCTGCGGAGCCGCGCGCGTGCAGGTGCGGTGGCAAGAACGCGAACATGACGTCGCTGGCGGGGTGTTGCATCTCGAAGGTGCCGCAGATGATCGTGACCTCGTCGCCGTCGCCGCCGTGTACGAGGGTTGCGACACAGGTTCCATCGTCGTGGTGAGGAAGGGTGGCGATATTCGCCGTCAGAGCATCCCCACGGGTGAGAACGTGGGGGGCGCCGTGGGTGAGCAGCACAACGTCGCCGGCCTCGAGCGCGACGGGGGGTGTTTGTGGACCGAGCTCGATCAGACAGGAGCCTTTGGCGACAGCATGGAACACCGCCCGGGAGATCGCATCGCTGCGGACAGAGAAGGGCTCCCGCAGAATCGCGCGAGACATCACGCTGCTGCGCAGGTTCACCGAGCGCAGCACGTCGCGAAGCGCGGGGTCGACGTTCTCCACCATGCGTCGAGTATAGGGGCCGCAGAGGCCCAGGTAGCCGGTCTGGACGAACGCGCGGGCGTTTTGGACTCCCGGTCCTGGGGTTCGCGGGGTTGTTGGTCCACCCTCACGTCATGGCAAAGCTAGGCGCAAACCTTCGCTGTGTTGTCGTCGACTCGGCGCGCGACAACGTCCGCGGCCTCTTGACCGAGGTCTTCGGCGCCACGATGTCCCATCCGACAGACTCGATGGATGTCTTCACGTTCGGTGGCAGCAACATCGGGTTCGACTTCGTCGCCGCCGGAAAAGCCCTGAGCGAGACGCAGCACCGAGAGATGGGAACCTGGATCGAGCTCTCGGTCGAAGACGCAGCCGAGACGGAGACGCGGCTGGGCGCACGTGGGATCGAGCGGCTCGAGGTCTCCGAGCAGGGCCACGCGTACTTTCAGATCCCCGACGGGCCGGTCTTCAGGCTGGCCAACCTTCAGTAGGCCCAGGGGTCACGACGTCCGCGCTGCGTTGCGGCGGGAGTCCGCCGCAGGAGCAACCGCTGGCGCAATGACATCGGGGCGCCGCGAGACCGCGTTCCCTCGCCCCGCGGCTGGGTTTGAGTGATGCCGGGAATTCTCCCCCCCAAAGGGCACAGCACCCGCGGCGGACAAGGGGCGGTCGATCGCCGCCCTTCGGTGAGTCGGCGCTCGGCGCCGCGTCTCGTGAGGCCGACGCGAGAAGCGTTCAGGCTGGCGCCGAGAACAGCACGAGTTGTCCGGGCACAGCCCGACGCGGCGGTGGCCGAGCACCGTGGAGCTCGACGGCGATGTCCTCGGGCGTGGTGACGACCCCTGTAACCGGATGCACCGCGACAGCGGCCGCAAACGCAGTTGTCGATGCGAAACACACGGGCCAGCAGCGTCATCCAGGACAGCCGACGCGGAGCAGCATCACCCAGCTGAGCGGTGAGCAAGTCTGTCCTGCCCGGGAGCTCGATGACCCCGCGAGGGACAAACAGCGCGAGCCACCGCTGCCGCTCATCCTCTCCGCGCTCGTCCGCCGAACCCGCTCCCAGCTAGTTTCACGCAAGCGCCGAACCATACACTCTCGCAAGGCGAACTCGGCCGTCTTGACACCCTCTCCGGGATGCCCTAGCCAGACAGGGTCATGGTCCGCCCGCGCGAGTTCGACGAGGACGCTGTCCTCGAGGGAGTCATGCGGACGTTCTGGCAGCACGGGTACTCCAATACGAGTATCGAACATCTTGTCACCGCAACCGGACTCAATCGGTCCAGCCTCTACGGGTCGTTCGGCCGCAAGCCGGAGCTGTACCGCAAGGCGCTCGAGCGATACTCGGCCCTTCAAGTCGAGCAGACGGTGTTGCAACACGGGCCACGCGTTGCTCTGGAACGCTGGTTTGCCGACGCGGTCGAGGGCTCGGACGACAGCCCTCGCGGGTGTCTGGTGGTCAACAGCCTGGGCGAGTATCCAGACCTGGCACCGGAGCTTCAGGCGCTGGTCGATACGCACCTGTCCGCGGTCCGCCAGTTCTTCGCGACCATGGTGGGCATGCTGGTGTCGCCGTCCGAGGTCGCCGCTACGACGGACATTCTGTTTGGCGCCAACGTCGCGGTCTTCACCCTCGCGCGCACCAACGCGCCCAGGTCTCAGCTCCACGCGATTGCGAACGCGGCCCTTGACAGGCTGCCAGCGGCCCCCTAGGTTTCAGAACGAGCGTTCCGGAACAAATCGCTCGGGATCCCATTTCGGCCGAAACGGCCGTTTATTTTGCCACATTACGAAACGATCGGTTTAAAATGGACAGCCCTCAACTTCGACCTCTCCTGGTACTCCCGTTGTTGACCACGCTCGGTGCGTGTGGCGATGACTCGGGCGCGGAACCTTCGGCCACGGCCACCACCACCTCCACCACCGCCGACGCGGCTCAGGCAACGAGCGACGGTGACTCGAGCAGCGCCAGCAGCATGACCGACTCAACCAGCTCAAGCTCAAGCCCCGACAACACCGAGTCCACGGCGACGGAGACCGGAGAGCCGTCGGGCGACTACGTTCCCGAAGAAGGCGTCGAGTTTGTGGAGGCCAACGGGTTGCAGTTCGGCTACTTCAGCGAAGGGGAAGGACCGCTGGTGCTCCTGCTGCACGGGTTTCCCGATACGCCGCACACCTGGGACGAGCTCCGCCCCGCGCTGGCAGCCGAGGGGTACCGCGTGGTCACGCCGTTCCTGCGAGGTTATGCACCGACGTCCGTCCCGGCGCGGGAGGACTATGGTCCGCAAACGCAGGGCGAGGACATCATCGCGCTCGTCGAAGCGCTGGGCGAGGAGCGAGCCCATCTCGTAGGCCACGACTGGGGAGCGTTCGCGGTGTACTCCGCCGCGAGCCTGGAGCCCGACCGTTTCATCACCATCTCGACCATCGCGATTCCGCATCCGGGCTTCTTCGTACCCGACCCCGATTTCCTCGAGCGCGCCGCACACTTCATCTACTTGGCACAGGACGACGCCGAGGCGCTCGTACGCGCGGACGACTACGCGCTTGTCGACGAACTCTACGCGCTGTGGTCTCCCACCTGGGACGTGCCTGCCGACGAGACCGATGCCGTGAAGAACCTGTTCGCGGCTCCCGGTTCACTCAACGCGACGCTCGGCTACTACCGCGCGAACTCCCCGATCCCACCCGCGTTCCTGCAGGAGCCCATCACGGTTCCCGCGATGACGATCGCCGGACTGGACGACGGAGTTACCTTGCCCGACACGTTCGATCAAACCGCGGCAGGCTTCTCGGGTCCGTTCGTCTTGCACAAGTTTGACGGGGGTCACTTCGTGCACCGCGAGAGTCCGGACGAGGTGTTGCAAGCGATCGTGGACCAGCTGGCTGCTGCGCGCTGAGCATTCCGCGAACGCGACCGGTCGATGGGCGTGCGAGGCCGACCCCGCCCAATGACCCCCTGCACAAGTTGCGCAATTCATCGGGGACCCACCGCTCGGCGAACGGCTGCCGGCTACCGTTCGGCCAGGACGAGCCAGGCACGATGAGCGGAACTCAGGTACGGAAAACCCTCCTTCGCGGCGCACGGATCGGGGTGTGCGCAATGTGGGGAGCGTCGATGGCAAGCGCGTGCCTTCCCACGCAAGCGGTCTTCTCTTGCCATGAATCTGCGGACTGCGGCGAGGCAGGCGAGTGCGAAGATGACGGGTTCTGCTCCTTCCCGGACCCTCAATGCGAGAGCGAGCGGCGCTACGGCGGGCTCGCACCGGCTCCGGTCGCCAACCGTTGTGTCCCGCGCGACACGCCGCAACCGGACTCGACCAGCGCAGCCGACTTCAGCACGAGCGGGGGCGACTTCCAGTCGAGCGGGGCCGGGGCAGAGACATCAGGTGCAGCGGGGACCGCCTCGTCTGGCGCCGACGTCTCGGAGTCGACCAGCACCGGATCCGAGGGCCAGACCGAGAACAGCAGCGGCTCGGAATCCTCCACGGGTACGGCACCGATTGAGCGGGTACAGGACGGTCTCGTCGTCCTCTACCTCTTCGACGGACCCTCCGGAGGGGTCATCCTCGACCACGGCCCGCCGCCATCACTGAACCTCTCTTTGACCGGCGACGGCTACGCATGGGTCCCCGCTGGCCTCCGGCTCGAGGGCGAGCCCACGACCACCGCGGTGGGAGTCGCGTCCGACCACTCAAAGCTCCACGACGCTTGCCAGGCAAGCCACGCACTCACGCTCGAGGTCTGGGCAACCCCCGACGAGGGGCTCTCTGGACCCTCACGCGTGCTGAGCTACTCGGCCTCCGCATCCGAACGGAACTTTTCGCTGCTTCATGGCATCGACAGCAACAAGACCACGACGCGCTGGAGTTCCCGCCTCCGAGCGGGCGCAGAGGCCCCCAACGGCATGCCCCCGTTGGAGAGCGATGGACTCGAGGACGCCGGAATGAAACACATCGTGTTTGTTCACGACGGACCCGAGGATGTGAAGATCTCCAGTCTCGAACGGCTCTACATCGACGGCGCGATCGAAAGCGAGGGGGTCCGGGCGGCCGGATTCGAAAACTGGGAGTTTGGGCCGGGGATGGTGCTGGGCGTGGGCAA
This sequence comes from Nannocystales bacterium, assembly GCA_050633305.1. GTDB lineage: Bacteria > Myxococcota_A > Polyangia > Nannocystales > Nannocystaceae > CAJXVA01. The sequence goes on along the minus strand of JBOEGF010000019.1, from coordinate 199,584 downwards.
CGAGGTCGGTGGCGGCCGCGCGTTCAAGGGTGTCATTCACCTCGCCGCCGTCTACTGTCGGGCCCTCGCCCCCGCTGAGGTGTTGCGCAACTTCGAAGCCGGGCTCGGTTGAAACCGAGGCGGAGCCGTCCCAGTTCAACACTACGAAGGGATGCATCCTAAGACTCGGCCGTGAGACCGCGGAGCAAGATCAATCCGTGGTCACGCAACATGTCCTCGAAGTCGATGCACGTTTCGGCAAACTCGGGTCGCGCTTGCACCCGTTGCACGACCTCAGAGGGGTTCGCGTCCGGCCAGGCACCGATGGCGTGAGCGCAGAAATGCCACAAGAAGCGCTGGATACGTCCGATGCTCAGACTCGGAAGCGCGGCCAAGAGAGACTCGGCCATCGCCGAGATCCAGCGGCGGTTGCCACGCTTGGCCTGAATGACCGTGTCCTCGCCGACATTGTGTTCCAGTACCGCGGCCACGGCGACCGAGAGTTCGACGAGCCGACGGCGGTCCACCATGGACCGCACCAGCGCATCCACGACGCCGTCACAATCGTCCGTGTCGTGTAGCGGCCGCATCGCCTCGCCGACCGACAAGCTCCAGGCTTCGAACTCGTCGACGTACAGCTGCATGAGAATCGCCTCGCGACTCTCGAAGTAGCGGTAGAGATTCGACTTCGCCAATCCCACCTCCCGGGCGACCGCGGAGAGGGTCGTGCCGTCTACGCCGCGGGCGTCGAAGAGTCGACCCGCAGCCGAGAGCACGGCAGCCCGCCTCTCTTCCTTCTGCGCTGGCCGTCGTGCGCGCTCGAACGTGCTGCCCGTGCCCATCGACCGAGTCTAGTCCACACTCTTGACAAAAGACCATCGGTCTCTTATTAAAGAAACACCAGTCTCTTATTGAAGAAGGCGCTATGGGAACGTGCGACAAGCATTGGAACGCAAATTCGATCCCTGACCAGTCCGGGAGGGTCGCGGTGGTCACTGGGTCCAATACCGGCATCGGGCTGGAGACGGCTCGCGAGCTCGCTCGGGCGGGTGCGACCGTGGTCTTGGCCTGCCGCAGCATCGACAAGGCCACGCGAGCCGCCGCCGACATCCAGTCCCGTCAGTCAAACGCGAACGTGTTGACGATGCGTCTCGACCTGGCGGACCTCGAGTCAGTCCGAGGCTTCGCAGGGGAGTTCGAGTCGAGGTTTCGTCGGCTCGACCACCTCATCAACAACGCGGGCGTGATGACCCCCCCGAAAAGCACGACCCGCCAAGGCTTCGAGCTACAGTTCGGGGTCAACCACCTGGGGCACTTCGCGCTGACCGGACTCCTGCTGCCGCGGCTCTTGGTCACCCGCGGAGCTCGCGTGGTGAACGTGTCAAGCCACGCGCATCGACAGGGCGCACTGAACTTCGACGACCTCGACTGGACCACCCGGCCCTACAAGAAGATGGCGGCCTATGGGGACAGCAAGCTCGCGAACCTACTCTTTACCTTCGAGCTCAACCGCCGCCTGAAAACCGCGCAGGCGGACCTCCTCGTCGTCGCTGCGCACCCGGGTTGGACACGAACGGACCTGCAGCGACACGAAGGCGTCCTCCTTCGAACCCTGGCGCGCGCCATGACCCCCTTCGTGGGGATGCAGGCGACCCAAGGCGCCCTCCCCACACTTCGCGCCGCCACCGACCCCGGGGTGGAGACCGGGGACTTCTTCGGCCCCGATGGCGTCCTGCAACTCCGCGGGTATCCCCGGCGCGTCGGAACGTCCAAGTCCGCTCGAGACCAGAGCGCAGCCACACGGCTTTGGCGAGTCTCGACACGCAGGACCGGCGTCGACATCGACGCCATGCTGAACCGCACTCGACAAGCAGCGGACGTATCACCGACCGCCCCCCGCTAGGGTCGCGGTCGAAGCAAAGCGCCGCATGCCTCCAGGTCCCGCCGACTCGAACCCGGGAGACTCACCACCCAGCAGGCGCTCGGTGGTCTGTCACTCGAGTTCCCAGCGGGCGCCCTTGGGCGTGTCCTCGATCTGAACGCCTGCGGCCTGCAATACGTCGCGGATCATGTCGGACTTGGCGAAGTCCTTCGACTTCCGCGCGTCGGCCCGGGCCTCCAACAAGCGATCGATGACAGCCTTGTACGGCTCAGCGGCATCACCACCACCAGCGGCTGCAAAGCAGTCGGCCGCGAGCTGCGGGTACAAGGCTTCGTTGGGAAGCTCGACCCCCAAGACGTACAGGTGGCGAACCAAGCAGCGATACGCGGACGCCAGGCTCGGGTAGTCCGTGCTCTGCTCGATGCCCGCAGCGAACAGCTCGCCCACGTAGTCGAACATCGCGGCAGTGGCCCGCGGGCATCCGATGTCGTCGTCCATGCCCTCGATGAAGCGGGTGATGAACTTCTTCGACAGCTCGGCGTACTCGCCATGCACGAACGACGGCCGTTCGCGCGGCACCGCTTCGTCACCCTCGCGCAGGCTCGCGTACGTCGACGCCACCGGGATCGCGCGGGCGTCGGCGTCGACCTCGTTCAGGCGGGTCTCGAGGATCTTGACCGCCCGTGTGATCTTCTTGAACCCCTCGGAGGCGGCGCTGACCAGGTCATCGGAGAACGCGAGCTTGGTGCGGTAGTGCGTCGCGGCAAAGAACCATCGGATCTCGTCGTAGCGGTGGGTGTCCAGGAGGTTGGGTACACCGATCACGTTGCCGAGCGACTTGCTCATCTTCACGCCGCGCAGGTCGAGGTGCTCGGGGTGCATCCAGTAGCGGACCCACGGCTTGTCGCAGCACAACACTTCGGACTGGGCGACCTCGTTCTCGTGGTGCGGGAACAGGTTGTCGATCGCCCCCCCGTGCACGTCGAAGTTGTCCCCGAGCATCACCGAACTCATCGCCGAGCATTCGATGTGCCAGCCAGGGCGCCCGGAGGGCCATTGCTCCTGACCGGTTTTCCACGTGGGCTGCCCAGGCGCACTGGGCTTCCAAAGCGTGAAGTCGGCGGGGTGCTTCTTGCGGCCCGCGTCCTCGGCGAGCCGCCCGCTGGCGCCCGCCTGCCCACCCTCGAGCGTGTTTCCGGAGAGCTTGCCGTACCGATCGAAACTCTGCACGTCGTACAGAACCTCCCCGTCGACAACGTAGGCATGCCCCTTGTCGAGCAACTGCTTCACCATGTCGACCTGCGGGTCGATGAAGTCGGTGGCGCGGGTGTAGGCCGCGTAGTCTTTGATGCGCAGTGCCCGACAGTCGCGACGGAAGGCCGCGATCGCATTCTCGGCGATGTCGAGCCATCCGTGCGTCTCGTCCGCCTTCTTCATGATGCGGTCATCAATGTCGGTGTAGTTGATGACGCTCATGACGTGGTAGCCGCGGTACTCAAGGTACCGGCGGAAAACGTCCCAGAAGCAGTACGTCCGCGCGTGCCCGATGTGCATCGGCGCGTAGACGGTGAGCCCACATGTGTAGATGCGAACAACGCCCTCCGTTTGCGGAGTGAACGGGTCCAAGCTTCGAGTGCGGGTGTTGTAGACGCGAAGAGCCACGAGCGGGCGTGAGTCTGCCATGGGAACACCAGCGGGGCGAGAGCATCTCTGGCCTCGCGGTGCCTGCGCGCAGGGCGGTCAGTCGGCCACTGGTTGCGGCTCGCTCTTGGCCCGTTCGATCGCGGCTTCGGCCATTTCGCGAAGCTCGGGCGGAAGCTCCTTCAACGACTTTGACTCCGCGACCCCATCAGCGTTCATCAGCACGACCTTCGGCGCCCCACCGCGGTGGTGTTCTCCAGCCTCCGCCAACGCCTTGTGCAACGCCTTCTGCATGCCAGCAGGGACATCCTGCATGCCCGCGACCACGTCCTTGCTCCCGTGTCGGATCAGGCCACCGTGGGAGTTCTGGAGGTAGACCTGCAGGTCCTCCTCGTAGGCCGTGTCCACTTCACCAAGGTCGAGGGAGTACATCGACTCGGTCAAGCACTCCGCCAGTGGCGTGTTCGCCTCGCTTCCGTCGGACAGCGTGACTTCCTCGACAATCGTTCCTGTCCCAGGCGCACCGATCACGTGCGCGATGAGGTGGAGATTCTCGGAGACCCCCTCCATGAACTCCGTGCACATCCCAACGATCGAAGAGACTTCCCCTGCGAGCTTCACCGAGTCGAGGTCCATAGATGTGGATGTCTGCCGAGGCCCTGCAGCGGGGCCAACCTTGGCCTCGGTCGCGACCCATGCTCGGCGAATGTCGGTCCTCCGCTGGGCCCACAACTGCTTTGGGCTGGGGGCCACGACATCCGGTGCACCCACAGGCGCCAAACTCGGGGAAGTGCCCGAAAGGGACGGGGTGTGGTCGGCGGTGTCCCCACGGACAGCGAGGGTCCCGGCGGTGCCGGCGGTCAACAGGGCTGCGAGGGTCGCGAAAAGCTTGAGACTCATCGTGCCCTTGGATGCCGCGCTCGCCGAAAGTGTTGGAGGATTCTCGAACTGGAGTGCGGCACCTGCCCATAGCGCGCGCCGGCCTCCATGTCGGCGATCCAGGCGCGTGCGCAAGATGTCGAGTCCTCGCTTGAGCCGCCAGCGGACCGTTCCGGCGGGAACTTCGAGAGTTCGAGCGATCTCTGCAGCGGTCTTCCCCTCGAAATACCGAGCCTCAACAACCTCACGCATCGGCGGCTCCAGTTCGTCCAGTAAGTGGCGAACGATCTCCGCCAGCTCGAGCGCGTGCACCACATCTTCGGCTCCGACGACCTCCGGAACGTCAGCGTGAGCCTGTTCTCGAGCGAGCCGACGCGTTCGAGCCCGCAGCCGCATGTTTCGCTCGTTGGTCAGCACCCGCCGGAGCCAAGGGCCCCGGTCCGCGGGCACGTCATGCTCGAGCGCTCGCACCAGCGTCGCCTGGAGCAGGTCGTCGGCGTCGTCGGATCCGCCCGCGAGGCGTGCCGCCAAGCGGACCAAGGAGGGAGCGCAAACCTCGCGACGAACGGCCTGTGCGGATTGCATCAAGAGGTCCTATGCCGCGGTACCACGAAGTGTTGGCAAAAAGTCCGCGCAGACAACCACATCGGGCATCGGCTGATGCGTAAAACAGGCGTAGACCGGGTCCAGAGCCCGGGTTGCCCTTCGACGAAGCCGCGATGATCATCGTGGTTGGTGCTCGATGACTCGACCCTCGCCGCGACCGGCGGCAGTGGTTCCGTCCCCCAGGGGAGGGGTGACCTCGAACTGCGGCGTGGAGACTCGCTCGACCGCTTTGTGATCATCGACCAGCTTGGCCGCGGCGCGATGGGCACCGTCTACGCCGCGTTCGATACGAAGCTCGAGCGGCAGGTCGCCGTCAAGCTCCTGCACGTCCCCGACCGTGGCATCCAAGGCTTGCTCGCCGAGGCGCAAGCCCTCGCACGGATCAACCACCCAAACGTCGTCACCGTTCACGACGTCGGCGAACACCAAGGCCGCCTGTTCTTGGCGATGGAGCTCGTTCGAGGGTCCACGCTCCGGACGTGGCAGCGAGACTCACAGCGGTCGTGGACAGAGGTGGTCGGGGTCTACCGAATGGCCGCACGGGGCCTCGCCGCAGTCCATGATGCGGATCTGGTTCACGGGGACTTCAAGCCCGACAACGTCATGGTTGCCGAGGACGGCCGAGTCTTGGTGATGGACTTCGGCATCGCCCGCTCGCTCCAGTCCGCGGATTCGGACGACGCGATGCAAGCCTCGAACAGCGGTTCACGCTCGGTCGAACTCAGCCGAATCCGCGGAACGCCAGCGTACATGGCCCCCGAGCAGTTTGCCCTGGACTCCGTTGGGCCGCTCAGCGACCAGTTTGCGTTCTGCATCGCACTGCATGAGGCGCTGTGGGGTGAGCGACCGTTCCACGGGGATACGCTCGCCGAGCTTTCGCACTCCGTTTCAACCGGACAACAACGCCCACGCCCCGCCAACCGATCGATCCCTCGGTGGGTCCCGGTACTCCTCGACCACGGACTGTCGACGGCTCCGCAAGACCGCCATGCTTCGATGCGCGCCCTCGACGACGCGTTCGACCAACCGCAGCAACGACGACGGTGGCTGTGGGCAGCGGCGGCGACATCCGCCTGCGTGGCCGTATTCGTAGGACTGTGGCCAGCGAACCAAGCGACCTGCGACGCCGAGCGAGAGCGGTTGGCCGCGTTGTGGAACCCCACCCGCGCGGAACAAGTCCACGAAGCTTTCCTCGTCAGCGGTCACCCCCGCGCTGCGCAGACCTGGGCGGCCTCCAAACGTGTCCTCGACGACTTCTCCGCATCGTGGCTCGAGGCCAGTGATGCGTTGTGCTCGCCGACCGGGCTGGCCACGCCGGAGCCCGTCCGCATCGATCTGCGAGATTGCCTTTCCACGCACCGCATTCAGCTTCATGCCGCGCTGCGCGAGCTCGAGAACCCGACCTCAGCGACCGTTTCTCGAGTCCGTGAACTCTCGATGACCCTTCCGCAGCCATCGGCCTGCAACGAGGCGGAGCTGGGCACCGCAGACCTCACCCCCGAGGAGCGACGACAGCTCCTGGTCGTCCACGAACACCTCGCGACCGCACGGGCGGCATGGGCGGTCGGCGACCGGGCCACAGCGCTCGCTGCCATCGAGCTCGCGATCCAGGCGCCAGCCCCCGCCGGGCACCCCCGCACGGCGGCCAATCTGTATGCCGAGCGGTCCAAGTACCTCGCCAGCAAAGGCGACTCGGTTGCGAGCACGGCCGACCTGACGCGCGGGCTCGAACTTGCGGGTCGGGCGAAGGACGCGCATCTGACCGCGGAGCTGTGGACCACCTACGTGGCTGGCGCGATCGCCAGCGGCGACCTCGTCCGCGCCCAGCACCTGCGACTCGCTGCAGACGTCGCACTGGAACGAGCCGGCCGCCCCATCGACCTGGAGATCCCGTTCCAACGCGTGCAGGCGATGCTGGCTTGGAAAGAAGGACGACTCCCGCAGGCGCTGGTGTTGATCGATCAGGCGATCGAGCGATCGGAGTCGACCGAACTCGACCCCTTCATGGTGGCCATGCTCTTCAACGTCCGCGCCTTGATCCTCAGCAGCAGCTCCCGATATGCCGAGGCGGACGCCGCGTTCTCGGCCGCGATCGCGCTATCGACGGAGCACTACGGGATCGACCACCCCAGAACCGCGATGTGGGTCTTCAACCGAGGCGTCCTCCAGCTCGAATCGGGCAACAAGCAGAGTGCCCACGCGATCTGGGCCGGGCTACTCGAGACCCTCGACGAAAACGGCGAGGTCAGCTTGAGGAAGGCCCAGACAACCTCCGCGCTCGCGGAGCTCACGCTCCAGCTTGGCGACACCCAACAAGCCCACCTGTTGGCCCAAGACGCACTGAAGATCTGGGATCAGCTCGATGATGGGGGCCGAGGCAAGCTCGGTGCCGTTCGCGTGCTGACCAAGGTTCTCTCTGCGCTCGGGGAGCACGAGGAGGCCATCGAGATGGGGCACAGCGCCGTGTCACTCGCGGAGGCGACGCGCTCGTCCGAAGACCCTTACGCCGTGGACACCCACCGCGCCCTGGGGGACGCGTACAAGATGTCCGGAGACGCGGCCCACGCCCTCGAGGAATACCGTCTCGTCAGGACCTTTCGGGAAGAACACTACGGCCCTGAGGACCCCAAGACCTTTTCGCTTCTGCGGCTGGAGGCGTCCGTGTTGGTGGAGACCAACCCCGCAAGCGCCCTCGCCCTCGCCACCCGGGTGCAGGACTCGCTGACCGAGCATCCCGAATCCAGCACGCCTGCCGAACACCTCGACACCGCCCTCACGCGAGCCCGAAGCCTGTCCGCGCTCAGCAGAATCGACGAAGCCCGCGAGGTCGCCGCAGCAGCGTTGGCAGAGCAACTCCGCCGTCGAGGAGATGCGCGTCCGGAGTACACTCGGCTCGCGTCTTGGGCCGAAGACAACGGGCTCACGCCGCCACTGGGCCCCACGGTTCCGGAGGGCTAGGGACCCGTCCCGTCGTTCGATTCGGCTGCCACGGCGGGCGGGAACCCCTCGAACCACACATCGACGAGGTCGGCGAGCCCTGCCCGATCTGGCCGGTCGTTGAAGCCCTCGAACGGATGCTCGGTGTTCGGCCGGACATGCACCCCCCACATCGCATCGGGGATCGCGAGCCCGCGACCGTAGCGAACGTCGCCCAGTTTCCCTGACCCTGGCGCCGATTCGGCAACCCAGCCATCCGCAAACCAGTCGAAGGTGGCGAGCCCCTCGAGAACACGCTCGTCGCCGACCGCCAACGCGTCGTGGTGTTGGCGCTCAAACGCGGCCGCTGACCCGCCCGGGCGCGACGTCACCGTCCCCCACCACGGCACATGCACCGCATCGACGTAGATTCGTCCATCAGACAGGTACAGCGTCCGCCACACCACGTTGGTCACAACGCCCGGGAAGGCCTCGACTCGGCTGGCGTCGTGCCCTCGCTGTTGTGCCAAGGACTTGGCATGAGCCACGGCGCGGCCGTGCTGCAACCCGCCCCACCCCATGTACAGGGCGCACCAGGCTACGGCGATCCACAGCGGTCGAAGTCGGTCCTTGCGCGCCGCGACCGCAACCCCAAAGCACAATGGGAGCGTGAAGAACGGATCGATGATGCCGATCCAGTTCCAGGCCACTCGAGCGCTGCTGAAGGGCAGCCACAGCTGGGTGCCGTAGGACGTGAACGCGTCCAGCAACGCGTGCGTGGCATACCCCACGGTCGTCGCCGCGAGGATCAGCGCCCGCTTGAGTTTCGGCTTACGTACGATGAACGGCAACCCCGACAGCACGCCCCCAACGGGCACGAACGCGAGGCTGTGCGTGAAGTGGCGGTGGTAGGTCCATGCTACGAGCGGGTCATCACCACTTCGGATGATGATGTCGAGGTCGGCCGCCATGCCTCCGAGCGCGCCATACAGCCACGCTCGGCGCCCCAACCGTTTCTGCAACAGGAGTTGCGCCGCAGCGGCCCCGAGCGCGCCCTGAGTCACCGGGTCCATCGCGGCCAGCATGCGGCCCGCACGGACCGCGGTCAACGAGCGCGCGCGGAGTCGGTCGACCGCAACTCTCGGTACAGCGCGATGCAAACCATGATGATGATCACCGTGAAAGGAACGGCGGTCGTCAGCACTGCCGCCTGCAAGGCTTCGAGACCGCCTGCGAACACCAAAACCGCGGCGACCGTCCCCTCGAGCACCGCCCAGTAGACCCGCTGAAACACGGGAGGCTCGTCCTTGCCCCCGGAGGCGTGCCCAGGCGATCCACCAGGACCAATAGAAGACGGTCCAATTCGACAGCCACGCCTGGGCTTGCGGCTGCTCGAAGCTCGCCGTCCGAAACGAGTTCTCGGGCAGATGCTGCAGATACGTGCCGATGTTCTCGACGAACGCATTGAGCAACAACGCTGTGGGCCCTGCGATGAGCACGAAGACCATCAGCATCCCGGCGATGCCCAAGACCGATCCCCATGCCGGCCGAGAACAACATCGCAAACCAGCTCGGGGTGCTGAACTCGGGTCGGGAGTCGTCGGCGCCCAAACGCAGCTGGCCGTAAGGGCTCAAGACCAGCCAGATCGCAAAGCCGAGGAACCCCGTCATCGCGATGATGTAGAATCATCAAAATTGCTGGACGACACCTTCCTGAATCGCCGAGAAGGTTTCCCCAACGTCCTGCGTCGCGATGGCCGCCGCGAAAACCATCAACCCGATGATCGCGTTGGCCCCCCAAAACACCCACGGGTTGACGTCGAGTTTGGTTTTCGTTTCCTCAGGGTTTGCAATCGAGAAGCCGCGGCCGACGCCGGGACGCAGCTCCGAGTGAAAAGCAGCATGGGGAGGAGACGCCGCTCCCCCATCTCCGCCAACCGGTCCGCAGGCCCATCTGTCGGGCCACACTCCTACGATGGAGCCGCGGATTCCTCAATGGTTTGTGGGCCAAACCACAAAAAAAGCCACTCCCGAATCGGCGGTTGTAGGAGGGCACCACACAACCGCCGCTCCGGGAGCGGCACCGAATCACTTCGGAATTCTGGTCGACTTGGGGGACTGCATCGCTGCGAAGCCGCAGGGGACATACACTTGGCCCCTCAACGGGGCCTGCTTCGCTCGCTTTCACTTGGACCCACCGAATCTCGTAGAAGATTCGGCGGCCCGTCGCTTTTTCTGCCCCCGACGGCCCTCAGGCCATCCCCTACCTACAAGCAGCTTCCGAACAGCGGGCCGACTTCGACCGCAGCCTGCGAGATCGTGTGAGATCCGAAGAAGCCGTCGATGTATGTGGAGTCCGTCACATCGAACGTATCCACCAGCGTGGCCGCGTCGTCGTTCGTGACGCGCACCGTGCTTCCCGTTTGGAGGAAGTCGATTTCGATCGTGTAGTCCGTGTTGTCGAGCCAACCCTCGGACACGGATTCGGCCGGAGACAACAGCAGCTCCGAGTTGTCCGTGTCGTTCCCGCAGTAGATGTCGGCCATCGTGAGGTCGTCAAAGCTGGGGGCAAACACCCGCTTGACGACCATTCCGGTCTCGAAGACGCCGGAGTCACAAGTCACCCCGAAGTCTGACGAGTCTTGTTCGCTCTGCTTCCAGGCCATCACGTAGAAGTGCGAGTTGTCCTGCGCGCCCCACACGAAGCCGGCGAAGTCGTCGTCGCCAGCGGTGTTGACCGAGAACGAACCGCTCAACTGAGTGTTCGTGAACGCGACGCCCTCGCACAGGTGCAAGCCCAGGTCGTTGTTGCCAGCCTCGGTGGCGACCGTTCCCCCCGCGCTGTAGGTGATGCTGGCGTTGGCCGTTCCGCCCAAGAGGTCGCCTTGGTACAGGGTACAGTTCTCCTGCAGGTTGAACGCGCTGTTGCTGATCACCACGACGCCGACCGCTGATGCCGTGTCGATGCCGTCGGCCGCCGTAACCGTGTACGACGCGTAGTCCGTCGGCGTGATGTCGGTGCTCGCAGCGTTGGGCGACGCTACTGTCCCGTCATCGGGCGCCCAGCTGTAGGCATAGGGGCCGCCGGTGCCACCATCGGCGACCGCAGTGAAGGAGACGAACCCGTCGACGGCCGCATCTCCACATGCGTTGGGCGTGATCGCGACGCTCAGAGGCCCGTTGCAAGCGCCGCCCGTGCAGCCGCCGCTTACACAGTCGTCCCCGTCATCACAGGTCTCCCCGGTCCCGCACGCAGGGCACACGTCGCCGCCACAATCCGTGTCGGTCTCCGTGCCGTTGAGGACGCTGTCGTCGCACGCGGGGGCCAGGCAGGTGTTGGTGCCGGCATCACAGACCCCCGAGTCGCAATCATCGTTGCCGATGCACCCCTCGCCACTGGGGCATGGGTTGCAGTCGGGGCCGCCGCAGTCCTCTCCGGTCTCGTTTCCATTCTGCACGCTGTCGTCACAGGTGGCTTCAGCACAGGTGTTGGCCTCGCAGACGCCCGAGTCGCAGTCCCCAGGAACGCCACATCCCTGAGCGTCGTCGCACGGCTGGCAGGATCCGCCACAGTCCACGTCCGTCTCGTCGCCGTTCTCCAGCCCATCGTCACAAGCCGAGGGCTGGCACGTCTCCATGAGGCACACCATCGACATGCAGTCGGCCGAGAACACACAGTCGTCGCCGTCATCGCACGCCTCGCAATCCGGACCCCCGCAGTCGAGGTCGCTCTCGCCCCCGTTGACGACACCATCGTCGCAGGTGGGCGCCACACAGGTTCCCGCCACCTCATCGCAGACCATCGAAAGACAGTCGCTGTCCGCGCTGCAGCCCTCCCCTGGGGTGCAGCCGCCGCAATCGGGACCGCCACAGTCGGAGGCCGTCTCCCCGCCATTTTGAACCCCGTCGCTGCACGTCGGCGCTTCGCAAACCTCTGCGACGGGGTCGCACGACGAGGACACACAGTCGGCCCCCGCTTCACATCCTTCACCGTCGTCGCAGGGGTCACAGTTCGCGCCTCCACAGTCGATGTCGGTCTCGCCTTGGTTTGCGACACCGTCATCACAGCTTGCGTCCGAACAAGTGTCGGCGTCGCAGACCTCCGACACGCAGTCCGTCGCCTCGACGCACGCCTCGCCCCCGTCGCAGGGCGCACACTCGTCGCCGCCGCAGTCGGTATCGGTCTCGGCTCCGTTCAGCACGCCGTCATCGCAGCTGGGCGGAACGCACTGGCTCTCGTCACAGACGCCAGAGACACAGTCAGAGGGCACCGCACAGTTGCCGGGAGCATCACAGGCGGGACAGTCCGGACCGCCGCAGTCGACATCGGTTTCGTCGCCGTTGGGTGCACCATCCTCACAACTCGGGGCTGCGCAGGTGTTGGTCGTGTCGTCGCAAACCAACGAGGTGCAGTCGAGAGCATCGCCGCACCCCTCATCGGTCTCACACGTGGCTCCGCAGGCTCCTCCGCAGTCCTCGTCGGTTTCGGTTCCGTTGCGGGTCCCATCGCTGCACGAAGGCGGCTGGCAGACCTCCATCAAGCAGACGCTGGAGGTGCAGTCGGTCGTGAGCAGACAGGAGTCCCCGTCGTCGCACGGCTGACACTCGTCTCCTCCACAGTCCACGCCCGACTCGTTGCCGTTGAGGAGTCCGTCGCGACACGAAGCGGCGGTGCAGCCCCCATCGCCACAAGCCTCAGAGAGGCAATCGTCGCCGTCTTCACAACCTTCACCGTCATCGCAGGGTCCACACGATGGTCCTCCGCAGTCGACGTCGGTCTCGCCCTGGTCCTGAATGCCATTGAAGCACGAGGCGGCCTCGCACACATCGGAGACGGGGTCGCACAGCGTCGACACACAGTCATCTCCGACCCCGCAGCTCTGCCCGTCGTCGCACGCATCGCACGCGTCGCCCCCACAATCCACGTCCGTTTCCGCACCGTTGCGAACCCCATCGTCGCAGGTCGCCTCCGTACAAATCTCGGCCTGGCAGACCGCCGATGCGCAATCCGATGCATCCACGCAGGACTCCCCACCGTCGCAAGGGGCACAGTCCGAACCCCCGCAGTCCACGTCCGTCTCACCACCGTTCTGCTCGCCATCGACACACTCCGAGGGCACACAAGTTCCCTCGTCACAAGCCTCCGACACACAATCGGTTCCTTCGTTGCAGCTGCCACCATCGGTGCAGGGCTCGCACTCGGGACCACCGCAGTCCACGTCCGTCTCGTCCCCGTTGGGTGCGGAGTCGAAACACGTCGGTGATGCACACACGCCGTCCGAGTCGCAAACGAGCTCGGCACAATCGAGGAAGTCCTCGCACTGCCCATCGACGGGGCACGTGGAGCCACAGGCACCGCCGCAGTCCTCATCGGACTCGTCGCTCCCCTGGACTCCGTCGTCACATCCACCCGGCGCACGGCAGGTCCCGGCCTCGTCGCAGATCTGCGTCTCGCAGTCCTCCGCGCCGCCGCAGCCTTGGCCAACCCCGCAGTCCGCCGCACACGAGCCGCCGCAGTCTACGTCCGTCTCATCGCCATCCTGCATACCGTTTGCGCATGCGTCCCCTCCATCGGTTGCCTCCCCTCCCTCTGTCTCCTGGTCGATGGGAGGATTCTCCCCCGTCGATCCCGAGGCACCATCCGCAGCACAGTTGGTGGGGTCATCTTGGAGAAGCCCGTCGTCCAGACACGGGTCCGCACAACCCAACGGCGTGAACAGTGTCAGCCAACCCAACACTCGAATCGTTTGCTTCCGCACCAGGCCGCTTGGAGCAAGAAGTGTTCCACCGCCGGCCACCCTCCTTGTTGGGGTTTCCGAGCCTCCCGACCGCCGACCTCTCGCTGCCATCGGACCCAACGGGGCAAATTGGGACCCACGAATCGGACGCGTACGGTGTTCCGCGTATTCGGCGGTGGGGGTCCGACCCCTCGGCGTAGGTGTGGCCTCTCCCGCGCTGCTGACCCAAACCAACGACAAAGGCCGCGACCCAGCAGGATCGCGGCCTTGGTTCGGTCGCGAGCGGGCTACTCGGCAGCCGCTGCCGATGCGGTTTCTGCGTAGCCGGGCGCGATGCCCTCGGCCTTCATGCGCTCGCCGAGGTGCTTGGCGAAGCGAGCACCGGTGCCGACCACACCCTCGTAGTGAGGGATGGTGTAGAGCGGACGGCGCACTTCGGGCGTCGCGCGCTGGTACGCACGCAGGTCTTCGATGCTGTAACCGCTCTGCTCAACAACCTCTTTGAACTCGGTCTTGGCTTTGGCCTTCGCCTCGCCCAGTGCCATCTGCACCCGGCTGTGCGCGTTGATCTCACCTTCGCCCGAGGTCTCGATGGGCAGGTAGATCATGTCCTTGAAGTGGTTGATGACGGCCGACTGGGCGCCGTCGGACTGCGTGCTGGGCATGCAACCGAAGGGCTTGAGCGACAGCACCATGTGGGCGATGCCTTTGACCGTGTAGTAGATGTTCTTGGCGACCTCGAGGTGACCTTCGCCGCCCTCGGAACGCGTGTGATAGAAATCGTGCGCGAGACGCTCCATCTCGAACATGTCCACGATCTCGTGGGCGGTTCCGCCGAGCGCGTTGCGAAGGCGGTCGTATTCGCGGCGGTAGATCTTGTCTGCCACGAACATCGCAGCCCGCTTCTTGTAGTAGGCGGCGTCCAGCGAAACGCGCTTCTTGAGGTCCCACCACTTGAGCTCTTGGTCCGCCTCGTCCAGCTGGCGACGATCGCCGGCTTTGATCTTTTCCTGCCACAGCAGGTAGGTCAGCCAGGTTGCGATTGGCTCGGTGATGATCTCGGCCCCCTCGGCTTGGAGGAACCGGAACATGTTGAAGTTTCCGTCGCCCTCGGTGGTCTGGGCCCAGAACTCGCCGGTCACCTTCACGACGGGCTTGGGCTGAAGTCGATCGAGCTCGACCTCGTCCATCCGACGGGAGACCTCTTCGAGCGGCTCGACGTAGTCGACGGAGGTGAGCTGGTCGACGAACTTCGCGAGCAGGTCGAAGGTGTCGAGCGCTCCGCTCTCACGCTGCTCGAGGAAGCCACGAAGACGGCCTTTGATCTCGGCCGGCTCCTTCTGCTTGACCGCCTTCCCGAGGAACTCGAGCGCCTGCGCGAGGACGTCGTCCGTCTCGCCGGGCTTGACCTCGTACGGACGCACCTGGTTGGAGAACTCGTTGAGGAGGTCTCCCATGTTGATGCAGTTGACCAACCCCATGAAGAAGTCGGGGTTGAGGTTCAGTCCGGCCTCAACCTCGGCCTGCTTGAGTCCGCCCTTTTGTTGGAAGAGCAAGACGCGGAAGCCGTCGAAGCCCGCGTTGCGCAGCGCGAGTCGGTACTCGGCCTCGTACATGCCGAAGCGACACGGGCCACAAGCACCGGCGGTGATGAAGAAGTAGCGGTCGTTGATCTCCTGGACCGACATCCCTTTGTCGTCGCGGAGATGCTCGAGGTACTGAACCAGGTTGCCGACCGTGAAGTACGTCGGGTTGCACTGACCGTTGTTGCCGTACTCCTTGCCCGCCTGGAACGAGTCCGTGTTCGGCGTGGGCAGAACGTCGGTCGCGTAGCCGAGGTTCTCGAAGTGGCACTTGATCAGATACTCGTGGCGGAACGTGAACCCACCGAAGAGCAAGGTCGTGCGGTCGCGCTGGTCGGCGGTGAAGTCGTGCTCGACGGGGCGCTGAAACTGCAGGTTGACCGACTGGAAGCTGACGCCCTCCTCGTCGGACAACGCCTGCTTCTTCTCATCGAGCAGCTGCTGGATAGCAGGCTGCTGAATCACGGACAGGAGGTCACTTCGGTGCTCGGTCGTCGTAGCCATCGCGGTTCTCGTGGGTCTCAACGAAGTCGGGGCATGCGGTCATCACGCCGCTGACACCCTTGTCACTGACACCCGTGTCAGTGAACTTCTCCGCGGTTGTCCCACGCGGAATCCCCTCTCGCAAGTCCAAAGCGAAATGGCGTGGGACCGGCGCCTGTGCCGCAATTGCGAACGGCGCTGCGAATACCGCAGCGCCGTCGGGTCCGCTGCGCGGATCCCTCGTCAGCCGTCGAGTTGAGGGGACGCGATCCCGTCGATCTGCGGGATCCGGCTCTTGAGACGGCGCTCGATGCCTTGCCGAAGCGTGGCTTGCGAGCTGGGGCAGCCGACGCAGTTTCCGGTGAGCTGGAGGTGAACGACATTGCCTTGAACGTCGAGCAGCTCGATGTCGCCGCCGTCCGCCTGGACCATGGGCCGGCACTCGTCCAAGACCTCGTTCACCCGAGCGACGAGCGCGTCGCCTTCCAAGACCTCGTCACTGATCGCGTCACCAAGCTCGAGAAGGTCCTCGAACGGCGAGCGTTCTTTTCCAACGACGGCGAGGCTGACCTTCTTCGGTTTGCGCCCGGCCTTCGCTTCGTCGGCGGCCTTTCGAGCCGCGTCGGCGCGCTCCATCGCCAGCTCGGCATCGGCCTCGGCACGGCGGGCCGCAAGCTCAGCCTCAGCCGCGGTGTGTTCCTCGCTGCTGGCGCGCTCTCGTAGCTCGCCCGAGAGGTCGAGTTCACGAAGCTCGTCGTAGCCTCCCACCGATTCGCCGCGCAGGAAGATCTGCGGCGTGGTGCGGCTTCCCGTGACGATCTTGAGCCAGCCCAACGTGGCCTCGTCGCCCTTGATGTCGACCTCCTCGAACGGAATCTCTCGCTCTCGCAACAGGTCGAGCGCAGCCCGAGCGTACGGGCATCCGCGCTTGTAGAAGACTTTCACCGGCGCATCGACCGAGGGCGCGGCGTCTTCGACTTCGGCCTCTTCCGCCTTCGGCTTGATGATCCCCTTGTCGATCTGGAATTTCTCCAGCTTCACCTTGTCGCTGCCCCACATCGGACGGTCGGGATGGCCCTCGGACCAGGTCGGCAAGGGAGCGTCGCGGTTGACGGCGTCGAGTCCAACGACCGACCGAGCCTGATCGATCGCAGAGGCCATCACGCGAACCGGAGACCGCCCGGACTCCTTGCCGCGGGTGACGATCGCGTCGAGGGACTGAACAGCGGCGCGGCGAACGAGGCGACCCAACATGGCGGCGGGCGTAGCCCGGAGCGCAACGGCCGTCAAGCAGCCGGTTGGCCACACCTGACACGATGGCGCGTTCACGCGCGCGGATCCGTCCCTAGCAAGCCTCTTTAGAGCGGTCCGAAACTCGAACAGTTCTGGGGCGGTGCCGACCCAAGCCGCAGCATCGCCCACCACCCGGCGCGGAAGACGTCACACCGACAGAGACGGTCAACCATCCGCTGGGCCAGTCCCGATCTGCGCGGTGTCGAACCTCGCTCGCCGGTTCGCACAGCCTTACAAACTCACTCGGACGGCGACTCGAAGTCGCCCCGAGGAACCGCGAACCCGATCGCCGCGAGCCCCTTCGGGCTGACCATCTCGACGTAATGACGGGCGCAGACCGGGGCGTAGGTCTCATCCCCCAGCATGATCTGCTCCCCCTCCACGACCGCCGAATCACCGGCCATGCGGAGGTTGAACACCGCCTTCCGGTCGCAGAACTGGCAGGTGACCTTCACCTCCTCGATCGTGTCGGCCAGCTCCATCAAGCGCTGAGCACCTGGGAACGACCGGGTCTGGAAGTCGGTGCGCAGGCCGTAGCAGATGACAGGGACCCCACGGGTCAGCGTCAGGACCCGGAGCTGCTCAATGACTCCAGGGGACAGGAATTGTGCCTCATCGACCAAGACGCAGTCGAGACTGTCGAAGGCGGACGCGTCGAACACCGTGTCCGCGTTGACGAGCATGTCGGCCTCTGCCTGCAACCCGGATCGGGAGACGATCTGGCCCTCGCCGAACCGATCGTCGAACGAGGGTTTGACCAGCATGACTCGCTTGCCCTGCTTGCGGTAGTTGTGGGCAACGGCGAGGAGGTTCAGCGTCTTGGCGCTGTCCATCGTGCCGTACCGAAAATAGAGCTTCGCCATGGCGCAGCGGACGCTAGCACGACAGGGCGGAGACGTTTTGTCCCGCTCGCGGGGGTCCTGTGCCGGGCTGTCTCAGGGGTCAGCGACCCACCTCACATGTTTTTGAGGGTTTCCGGCGGCATGAGGCCTGCAACACTCGACCCCGCATGCTCGTCCATGGACTGCTCGACCTGCTGCTGGCCCAGGATGCCGACGCGCTCGTTCTCCAGCCAGAACGGCCGCCGTTGCTTCACCGCGGGGGCACCGATGTACCGCTGAGCATGCCCCCCCTGGCCCGCGAGTTGTTCGACGAGGAGTGCGCCGAGCTGCAGGGCCAGGAATCCGTGGAGGTCAAGGGCCAGCGTTTCGAGATCGTCCGCGGTCCAGGCGGGGCGACCCTGGAGATTCGCCGCCCGAACGTCAGTCGCCCCAGCGAAGCCGCACCGCCGGAGCCGACGACCGCGGCGGTGCCCTCCCCTGCGTCCGTCCCCGTCGCCCCCACGTCCAGCGCGTTCGAGTCGTGGATCCAAGAAGCACTACGGCTCGACGCGTCCGATGTCTTCTTTTCTTCGGGCCGGCGTCCCTGCATGCGCCGTGGCGGAGAGATCGCCCAACTCGCTTCGACACCGATCGACGCCACATCGCTGCTCTCCTTCAGTGACCAGCTTCTGGGAGCCGATGCGCGCGCGCGACTCGAGAAGCACGGCAGTGCCGATGTCGCTTGGCAGCACGGCCATCATCGATTTCGAGCGCACGTGTTCGAGCAGGCGGACGGCCTCGCCGTTGCCCTGCGACCGGTTCGCACCGACCCGCCCTCGCTCCACAAGCTGGGGCTCCCCGAGTCTTTTCACCAACTGACCCAGTACCGCAACGGATTGGTCCTGATGACCGGGACCGCCGGTTCAGGAAAGTCCACCACGCTCGTTGGGCTTGTCGAGCGCCTGTGTCGAACAAGCGCGAAGCACATCGTGACCCTCGAAGACCCGATCGAGTACCGGTTCTCGTCTCAGACCGCGCTCGTCCACCAGCGCGAAGTCGGGCGCCATGTTTCGAGTTTCGCCGAAGGTCTCCGGGCGGCAATGCGCGAAGCCCCCGATGTGATTTTCTTGGGCGAGCTCCGCGACCGCGAAACCATCGCCGCAGCGTTGTCCGCGGCCGAGACCGGGCACCTCGTCCTCTCGACCCTGCACTGTGCCGATTCCGCGACCGCGGTCGACCGCATCGTCGATGTGTTCGAGGACCATCGCCAACCGATGGTGCGCACGCAGCTCGCGTCCGTCTTGCGAGCGGTCATCTCCCAGACCCTGCTCCCTTCGACCCAACCGCCGCAGCGCGTCCCCGCATACGAGCTTCTGCTCGTGAATACGGCAGTAGCCGCGAAGATCCGGGACGGTCGCGGGCATCAGCTTCGCAGTGAACTCCACCCCGGCCGGGCGGAGGGCATGATCCCGATGGAAGCCACCCTCGACGGGCTGGTGCGGGAGGGGAAGATCACCGCCGAGACGGCCCGGCACGCCGCACCCGAAGCGAGTCTGCTCCGATCGACCGGCGCCAGCTGAGCGGGCCCCTCACTCCTTCGGCGTATCCGGGTCGGCGCCCCACTCGGCCCAACTGCCGTCGTACAGGCGAACGTCGTCATAGCCGGCGCCTTGCAGAAGTGCCCAGCTCACCGCGGCACGCGACCCGGTGCGGCAGTACACGACGAGCGTGCTCGCGCTGGGGTCCCCATGAAGGCTCCGAACCTCCGCCTCGCCCAGGAACGAGCCGTCCGCCCCCTTGTTCTCCTCCCAGTTCACATGGACCGCGCCGGGGATGTGCCCTTGTCCGAACTCCTCGGCGGTTCGCACGTCGAACATCATCACCGAGTCGTCGTTGAGGTGCTCCAGCATCCAAGCCTTGTCGACCCGAAGGTCAGCCCGTGTCCCTCCCGCGGAGTAGGCCGACGCCCGAGCGCGAGTTCCCGACGCCGTCGGCAACCCCGCTGCGGTGTAGGCAGCCATGCCTCCGTCGAGCAACAGCACGTCGCCCTCGTGACCGTAGTAGCGAAGGGTCCATGCGATTCGGGATGCGTCGGTGCCGTTGTCGAGTCCGGTCACGACGACGGTGTCCGCCGGCTCGAGCCCCGCCGCCCCAAAGACAGCCCATGCGTCTTCCCGACTCGCGACCTGGCCTTCAACACCACCCACCGTCGCCCGAAGTGCGCCGGCGTCGATCGAGCAGGAGCCTTCGATGTGCCCGTCCTCAAATGACGGAAGATCGCGCGCATCGAGGACGTGATCGGCGTCCATCGCGTCATCGGGGCCCACCGTCCGGAGCGCCTGCGGAGCCGGGTCGTCAGCCTCACCAGCTGCACAAGCTCCGAGCCAGCCGAGCGCGCACACCATCCAGCCGATCCGTGGTCGCAGTCGCATGGCTCGCAAACGCCTCCTCCCTGCAGCACGTTACCGATCGCCAGAATGCAGCGTTGCAACGTGCAGCATCGTTGCGATCCACGTCCGTCGATCGCCGGAAATCACTGCATTTTCGGCTTGCCGAGGGTAGGCATCCGCCGTGCACAATGCAGGGGAGGACGGCACCCGATGAGCAGCTTCGCGACCACCTTGACCCTCCTCTCCGTGACCCTTGCTCCCGAGGCTGCGGCACCCGAGCCGGCGCCTACTCCAGCCGCGGCGCCGGCGCCTGTCGTCGCCCCCGAGGCCGCACCCACCCCGACTGCTGTTGCCGCACCGACACCCGCCCCTGTCGCCACGCCGGCCCCTGCCCCGGCTCCGGCCCCCGTCGCCGCGACACCCGCTGCCGCCCCCGCACCCCCGGCTCCGCGGGTGAGCCCCCCGCTGGTCCTCCCCACGTCGCCACACGCAGGCTGGGAACCCGACCGCCCCGAAGCACTCACGGGCAAGTGGCTGGTCCGAACCAGCATTGGTCTGGGCGCGGTGAGCTGGGGACTGACGATCGGTCAAGTCGCCCTGGCGCGTGGATGCTCGTCTCGACGCAGCGCCGAGGACGAAGCGACCGCACAAGACTGTTTGTACAACGACCCCCAAGTCGCCTCCTTGGGCGGGCTTCGGGCGCTCTCCAATGTGAGCAACTGGGGGGTGGCCGGAACCGCCGGCGCGATCAAGGGCAACTACGACGCGATCGACCACGTGTGGACGAACCGAAAGCCTCGGCGGTCGGGGCTGTGGATCGGCGGCGGCATCGGTCTCGCCCTCGCGGGCATGACCACAGGCGCGGTCTCGGCCGGACTCGCCCTCGGGACAACGTGCACCGACCCCTCCTGCACACAAAACGTCAGCGCCTACCTCATCGCCAGCCAGGCGGCGCAAAGCATGTTCACCGCCGGCGTCGGGATGGCGGCCTACGGAATGGTTTACCAGTACGAGTACAAAGACAACCACGCCTACAAGAACCGCCTCGCGACGTTGCGTGCCGCGCCCACGGTCACGGCAGACTTCGCCGGCGCGTCGCTCTCCGGACGATTCTAACAGGACTCGCGAGGTGGCCCAGGCCCGTCTTTCGCCGGTCCTCGCTTGTGCGTTGAGACGGATTGCACCCGCACTTCGGGCCTGAAACACTCGCGCGCGATGGACCAAGCCACCGCCCAACGAGAAGCCGCATCGATCCTCGCAACGGCGGATGCGCTCGGCGCCGACGAGACGACGGAGATGATCCGCCGCTACTTCGCGCCCAACTACTCCCTCATCCTCGACGACCCCATCATCAAAGCCGAAGGTGCCTGGCTGTACACGCGCAGTGGCGCGAAGGTGTTCGATGGCGTTGCTGCCTACTCCGCCGCCAACCTTGGGCACGGACACCCTCTTGTCCGGGAAGTCCTCAAGGGCTTCCTCGACGCGCAGCAGCCCGCCGTACTCGGTCGTTTTCTCGGCAACCCCTACATGGGATTGTTCGGGAAGAAGATCTGCGAGATGTCGGGCTTCGAGCGGTTCCTTCCCGCCAACGGCGGCGTCGAGGGGCCCGAAGCCGCGATCAAGCTCGCCCGCCGATGGGCCCATCAGGTCAAGGGCGTCAAAGGCACCGCAGAGATCCTCTACGCGGAGGGTTGTTTTCACGGTCGGACCACGACCGTCACGCAGATGTTCGGCGACGACGAGCCCGAAGCAAAAGAAGGATTCGGCCCCTGGACACCCGGGTTCAGTCGTATTCCGTTCAATGACCTCGCCGCCCTCGAGGCCGCGATCACCGACACGACAGCCGCCGTCCTGATCGAGCCGATTCAGGGCGAGGGCGGCATCAACGTTCCCGACGAGGGCTACCTGTCCGCGGTCTGCAAGCTCTGCAAGGAGCGCAACGTGCTGGTGATCTTCGACGAGGTCCAGACCGGCTGGGCCCGAACGGGAAAGATGTTCTGCTGGATGCACGAGGGCGAGGCAGCGCGACCCGACATCATGGCGATCGGCAAGTCGGTCAGTGGTGGCTATGCCCCGGTCGCGGGGATTCTTGCCCACAACAACCTGATGGAGCTGATGGACTCCGGCTCGCACGGCAGCACCTTCGGCGGCTGCCCGATCAGCAGCGCGATCGGCTACGCCTCGCTCGTCGCCATCGAGCAGGAGGACCTCGTGAAGCAGGCCCAAGAAAAGGGCGCCTACGTCCGAGAGCGGCTGCTCGCGATCGCAGCGAAGTCCCCACGCATCGAGACCATCCGAGGCCGCGGGTTGATGTTCGGCATCGAGGTGACCAAGCAGGATCCCGACGCGAACAAGTTCTCGAAGAAGCTTCTGAAGATGGGTGCAGTCATCAAAGGCACCCACCGCTGGGTGCTCCGGTTCACCCCGCCGGTCGTTGCTTCCCGCGAAGACCTCGACCACGTGTTGGGTCTGATCGAGGACGCGTTCGCCTCAGAGTCCGCCTGACGTCGGAGGCCGGCTCCCCGACAGGACGCGTAGGGGGGGGCTTCTTTGCCAAGGCCATGAGGCCGGGTCGAGCCGAGCCATGGCCTAAGGCGGGCCACCCGGTGGACTGACTCCAGCCACCACACTACGAGGGAAGGGTGAACCTTCGTGCCATCGAGCGAGGTGTCGACGCCGGCGCATCGATGCGTTTCGACAACGCGCTCGATGGCGTACCGCTGCCGTGTTTGCGACTCGATGACGACGGTTCGATCATCAAGCTCAACCCCGCGGCCGGTGACTTTCTCGGGGTCGGTCCTGAACAAGCTGTCCCGGTCCCCATCTCAGCATTCCTCGCCCCGGGCGACGCGGCACCCTTTGCCCAATTCCTGGCCCGCACCAACGAGACCACGCTCTCACATCGTTGCACATTCCCGCTCCGCACCAAGCTTGGAGCGGACCGCGTCGTCCAGTTCGACGCCAGCCGAGAAGAAGGCAACAGCACCCTGCTCTCGCTCATCGATGTCACCGACCGGGAGTCCGCGCTCAATCGTCTGCGGGCGTCGGAGCAACGGATGCGATCCCTGCTCGAGGGCCTACCCGATGCCGTCTTCGTCGTCGACGAAGGCGTGGTCGTCCACTGCAACCCCGCCGCGTTTCGCATCGCGGTCGAACACCCGATAGGCCTTCCCTTCAAGTCGCTTCTGCAACACGGCGACGTTCCAGAACTGGACGCACGACCCAACGCCGGCGCGCGCCAGGCCGAGCGAGCGGAACTCGCGTTCCGGGCCGAAGAAGGAGAGCCGCGCGGCGCAGAGACGCTGTGGATGCCGATCGAGTTCGAGGGTCGCATCGCCCATCTGTGTGTCGCTCGCGACCGGACCGAGCAACGTCGTCTCGAGGCCAACATGGCGCATGCCGACCGCCTCGCGACCGTGGGAGTCCTCGCCCAAGGCGTCGCCCACGAATTGAACAATCCCCTGACCTTCGTCTGGATGAACGTCCGAGAGTTGGTGACGAACCTCGCCGACACAACTCCCATCGAAGGGGAGCTTCGAGCCGAACTCCTGGAGTCCGCGCGGGAGGCGGCAGACGGATCCGCCCGAATGGCCCGCATCGTCTCCGACATGCAGGGACTCGCGCGCAGCGACGAGCAACCGGTGCCCATGGATCTGTGCGCCGTCGTGGAGCGCTGCTTGGTCCTCGCTCGGGCGCAGATGCGGTCGCGCGTGCACGTGCACAAGACCCTTCGTGCGGTCCCGATGGTCTATGGCGATGAGGGGCGCATGACCCAGGTTGTCCTCAACTTGCTGCTCAACGCCGTGCAAGCCCTTCCAGACCGCGCCGGGAACATCTGGGTCGAAACCCTCTGTGAAGAAGGCGAAGTGACCCTCGAAGTTCGGGACGACGGGACTGGTTTTGATCCGCAGGTCCGCGAACGCGTCTTCGAGCCATTCGTCACCACCAAACCCGTTGGAGACGGAACTGGGCTGGGGCTGTTCGTCTGCCACCAGTACGTGACCGAGTGTGGCGGAAAGCTCGAGGCCCTCGACGCATGGGAGGGAGGCGCTCGAATGCGTGTGTCCCTGCGCGTGGCGAGAGAACAAAGCCCCTCTTTCACCTCGGGACCGACCCACGTTGCCCCCGCACGCCTCGCCCCCCGCCTGCTCGTGATCGACGACGAACCGATGATCCGAGAATCGCTCGCCCGTGCGATGTCGGCGGATGTGGAACTGGCCAGCAGTGCCCAAGCCGCGCTGACCCTGCTGCGAGAGGGTCAGCGCTTCGACCTCGTGTTGTGCGACCTCATGATGCCAGGTCGCGGCGGACGTTGGCTGCACGCTGCGCTGCGCCGCGAGTTCCCCGAGTTGCTACCGACATTCTGCGTCGCCACCGGAGGCGCCGTCGAGCCCGAGGATGCCCGGTTCCTGCGGGAGCAGAATCCTCCGCTGTTGCGAAAGCCGTTCTCGCCCGACGACCTGACCGCCTTCGTCGAAACGCGACTCGACGCAAAATACGTACGCAATCGATAACGCCGCCGTCACCCGGCCCTACACAGGTCCAGGCTCTGCCGGAGTTCGACCTGTCGGGGGGTCATGCACTGCCGTCCGGGCCGCCTCGATCGCGTCGAGGATCTCTCGCGCGCGCGGCAACAGACGTTCGCCACTGGGAAGCAGTCGCATTCCCCGGGGCGTCCGCTCGAACAGCGGCGTGCCCAGCTCGTCCTCGAGACCACGGATACGCCGTGTCAGAGGCGGCTGAGACACGTGCAGGCGTCGTGCGGCTCGACCGACGTGGGCCTCTTCGGCCACCGCGACAAACGATTCGAGCTGAACGAGGGACACATGATCATGGTAGCTCGACTGGACACTGGACTCGATACCGATTTGGTATTGGACCCGATCGACCACCGTGCCCCAACAAGGGAGGGTGGCGATCATTGTCTACGGATCCACCGAACGAGAGGCCCTACGCCGGGCGGGCGATACTGCGGCGGCGACGCTGGCCGTGGTTTGCGAACGTGTTGAGCCCGGTGTGACCACGGCAGACATCGACCGGTGGGTGCGCGAGGACACTGCCGCCCGCGGCGCGACTCCGAGCCAACTCGGCTTCAAGGGGTTCCCTGCCGCCGTCTGCACCAGCGTAAATGACGTCGTCTGCCACGGTATCCCCTCGCCCGAGGTTGTCGTACGCGACGGAGATGTCATCAACGTCGACGTCACCAGCTGCATCGGCGGCTTCCATGGAGACACGTCGCGCACGCTCATGGTCGGAGAGGTCGACCCCGGCCGCCGACGCGTGACCGAGGGTGCGAAGTCGTGCATGTGGGCAGGCATCGAGGCCGTCCGCCCCGGGGCAAGGCTCGGGGATGTTGCCGCGGCAATCATGGCCCGCGCGGCTGACTTCGGGTGTGCCGTCGTCCGAGAGTTTGGGGGTCACGGCATCGGGCGATCGATGCACATGCCGCCGCACGTCTCGCACGTCGGCCGACCTGGCACCGGGATCCGTCTTCGACCCGGGATGGCCTTTACGATCGAACCCATGCTCACCCTCTCCCGCGTCCCTCTCGAGGTCGACCCCGATGCGTGGACGGTCCGAACCGCGGATGGCAGTCCAAGCGCGCAGTTCGAGCACACCGTCGTGGTGACCGAGACAGGCGTCGAGGTATTGACCCTTCCCCCAGCATGAATCGGAGTATCCTCGTGCAGTGGATGACGAGGCGCAGACCCAGGAGGTCGCGGCCTGGATGCGGGGCGAGGCAGGAGCCGAGCAGGCCCTCGTCCAGCGATTCTACGCCGGCGTCCGTCGGTTCTTCGACCTGCGTTGCGCCAATGCAGCCGACGACCTGACCCAGCAGACATTCCTGGCCTTGCTCGAAGCGAAGTCTCGTTTCGAAGGCCGTTCGAAGTTCAAGACCTTCTTGTTCGGCATCGCGCACAAACAGCTCCTCCGCCACCTCCAGGGGCAGGCTCGAGGGCCACGAGCTCGGCGCTACGGCACGGAGGGCGCGGAGGCCACCTCGCTCAGCATGGTGGCGGTCCGCAAGCAGGAGCACCAGCTCATGCTGATGGCGCTCACCCAACTCCCCGTCCCCATGCAGGTTCTCATCGAACTGTACTACTGGGAGGACATGCCGTTGGCCGAGATCGCAGCCGTCGTCGACGCCAACCCCAGCACGGTCGGGAGCCGCCTGGCGCGGGCGCGGGAGCTCTTGCGGGAGAACATCGCGGCCATGACCCGCCCCGGCGCGCTCAGAGACCGGCTCCTCCAGGACGTCGAAGCGTGGTCGCGCGCGCTCGGCCCCGTGACCGCGGACGCAAACCGCGACCGGCGCAACTCCTGATCCGGCCTTGCAAGCCTGGTATGGTCGCTCCGTGGGGAGTGGCGCGCATGCGGCAGGTCTCGAGCCAGGCACTCGGCTCGACCGCTACACCCTGATCCGGCGGCTCGCGATGGGCGGAATGGCCGAGCTCTACATCGCGCAGCAACGTGGTGCTGCGGGGTTCAGCAAGATCGTCGCACTCAAGCGCATCCACCCACATCTCTCGCAGAACGAGACGTTCACGGGGATGTTCCTCACCGAGGCCCGGCTCGCGTCGGACCTCAATCACCCCAACCTGGCGCACGTCCTCGACTTCGGGGAGTGCAACGGCGAGCACTACCTCACGATGGAGTACGTGCACGGGGCAAACCTGCTCGAGGCGCTGACGCAGGCCCGCGCCCCGCTCCCGATGGAGGCCGCATTGCAGGTCGTCATCGATGTCGCTCGCGGCCTGCACGAACTGCACGAGCACCGTTCGACCGACGGGCGCCCGCTGGGCATGGTCCACCGCGACGTCAGCCCGTCCAACGTCCTGTTGGCCTACGACGGCTCGGTCAAACTCACCGATTTCGGCATCGCCAAGGCCATGGAGCTGACCTCGGCAACCCGGACCGGCACCTTCAAGGGCAAGCTCGGCCACTCCAGCCCCGAGCAGGCACGTGGGGAGCAGATCGACCGTCGCAGCGACGTGTTCTGCCTGGGCATCCTGCTCTACGAAGTCACAACGGGAGCCCGGGCATTCAGCGGTCCCAACGAGTTCGCCGTACTTGGCAAGGTGGCCACGGGGAATTACGAGCCGCCGGAGGCCCTCGTGGACGGCTACCCCGAGGACCTCGGTACGCTGGTTCGAGACGCGCTTGCCACATCCCCTCAGGACCGTCCCTCGACCGCGGCCGAGTTCGCCGAGCGTGTCGCCGGCTTCGCCCGGGACCATGGAATCGTGCTCGGACCGGGCACGGTGGCGACGCTCCTGCGGGACCTGTTCGGCGAGCCACCGCCGATCGCAGACCCCGAGGAACTCGACCGTGTCACCACAGAGGTCATGCGCCCCGGCGCGACACACGACGACCCGACCGCCTTTCCTCCACCCAACCGTCGGCCGTGGGCAGCCTACGCGCTGGCCCCCCTCGCGCTCGTCCTCGGGGCCGCCGGAACCTGGTTCCTGCAATCACCCGCAAAGTCGAGGACTGCCCAGAACATGCTCCGGCCTCTGCCGCTGACGGCACCCGAAGCACAACCGGTCGCACTCGCCCCCCCCAAGCCGGCGCCAACGCTTTCCGCCCCCGACACGGCCGCCCCCGAGGCCCCGAAGCTCCCCCCGACCACGAAGCCCAAACGGCGTCGGAAGAAGCGACCCCGGAAGTCGAAACCTCGGCAAGCCGAGACGCCGAGCAAAGACATCGAGCTTCGCGGCATGCTCTTTCCGCCTGACCCCTGATGCTCCGTGCCGCCGCACTCTGGGCGCTGCTCGCAGCCGCTCCCGAGCCCGACCTACAGACTCGCATCGACCGCGCCGACGTGGCGACAAAGGAGGGCCGGTGGTTTGACGCTGCGGCAGAGTACGGCGTCGTCTTCGATGCCACCGGGGACCTCCGCGTCCGCTATGCGCAGGCGGAAGCCTTGCGATACGGGGGGAGCTGTGACGAAGCGATTCCGCTGTACGAGGAGTGTGTCCAGGGTGGAAAGAGTGCCTCGATCAAGTCGCTCTCGACGGAGCGGATCGAGTTGTGCGAGGAAGAGCTCGCGGCCGCGCGTGCCCGTGAAGATGCGCTCCAAGGCCCAGTGCTCCCGCCTGCGAAGCTAGAGCCGGCGACACAACAGAACACGTCCACACGCGAACCGGTCACTGTTTGGTACCGCGACCCCGCGGGCGACAGCCTGGTTGCCGTCGGCCTCGTGGCGTCCGTCGCTGGCGGCGTCGTACTCGGGCTCGGCATGCGCGAGGGTAACGGCAGCGGGAGCGCAGAAAACGACCGAGACTTCGGCGATGCACTCGACCGAGCGCGTCGTCTGACCGTCGCAGGAGGCGTGACGCTCGGGGCCGGTGGTGCTGTCCTGATCGCAGGCGTCGTGCGATGGGTACTCGTGCATCGACGGGGTCAAGACGTC
The DNA here is from genome assembly GCA_050633305.1 of Nannocystales bacterium. Taxonomy (GTDB): domain Bacteria; phylum Myxococcota_A; class Polyangia; order Nannocystales; family Nannocystaceae; genus CAJXVA01. The sequence continues at coordinate 170,960 of JBOEGF010000019.1, read as the reverse complement.
GACCTCGCCATCCGTCGCAACGGCCTGCTCATCTCGGGTCGGCTCCCCTCGCTCGCCGACCTCCAACGCCACTGAGTCGCGGGCTTCCGAACGCCAGCGCTCCGCCAGGACGCTCCGGGTGGAGCCCGCACTTCGCGAGAACAGCGACGGACTGAGAAGGGAGGCTACGTCGCGTACCGACGAAGCCACAGGTCGATCCCCGTTCCTTCGTTCGCAACGTACCCGGTCACGACCACGCTGTTCGGGGCGACATCCACGGCCAGCATCTTGTCGAGCCCACCACCGGTGCCGCTGACGGTATAGGTCCGGATCTCGGTGCCGTCGGGTTCGTTGAAACGGATCCAACCATCGGCGGTGCCTGAGGTCTGCAGGTTGAATCCCTGGAACCCCACGACGACGTAGCGACCGTCATCCAAGAAGGCAATGTCCGCGGCTTCATCCTGCCCACCGGCTCCCTCGATGAAAGGCTCTCCAGAGGGGACCCCGGCGTCGTCGTAGAACTGAACGAAGATGTCCGTGTCCCGGACGCCTCCGATCGCGCTTCCTCCCAGCGGGTTGAGATCCTGGCCAACGCCGCGTGGAACATTGCCGTCAGGGTCCGGCACCAGATGCTCCCAAAGCTGGACGCCAGCGTCATCGTACCGCGACGTCCAAAGGTTGGGGAGGCCGTTGTCGTTGAGCACTCCGGTCACCTGAACGCCGACGCCCGGGACCGTAATCACGTCGACGCCGCGGCTGTCCCCCGCCGCGTCGAGGGCGTCCAACAACGCGTCCCCAGTGGGCGCTCCATCTGGCGCGTACCACTGCTGCCACGACATAGAGCCCCCCTCAGCGCCTGCGCGACCGACCGCGACGACACGACCGTCATCGGCAAGCGTGACGCCTTCCATCTTGGACGCCAAGGGGTCGAGGCGTTCCCACAGGACCTGTCCTGCAGGGTCGAACTTCGCCATCCATCCACGCTCCGTTCCGGCGCCGTTCGTCACGACCCCAACGACGAGCACGTTGCCGTCCTCATCCACAACCAAATGCTCGGCGGTGTCCGTCACGCCGGCGGTGTCTCGAGACCAGGTCCAGGCCAGTTCACCATCGGTGAGCCCATACCGCTGCACGAGCAGATCGGTCCCTCCGGCTTCGGTGGTTGTGAACCCGCACAAGTAAAGCGCGTCGGCTGACCCATCGACCGCCAGCGCGAACCCGCGGTCGTCCCGGTCTTCCCCGTTGTAGCTCTGAGTCCAGGCCGGCTCGTACGGGTCGACGCAGAGCGAATGGCAGTCGTCGCCCGGTTCGGTGTTTCCGTCGTCGCACGCCTCACCATCCTCGACCACCCCGTTGCCGCAGACGGCGAGCGGATCGGGGCCGGTTGAGGACCCCTCTGAGGAGGTCGACGACCCGCCCGAAGTCGTGGTTCCCGCCGAGGGGTCAACACACGCATCTGCTATCGGTGAAGGCGAGTAGGGTCCGTAGACCCGGCCACTCTCGCAGCGGTCCGCCGGGTAAGAACACCACCCGTCCGCCTCGCACTGCCCCTGCGCTCGCAGTGCACACTGCTCGTCCTCGGCGCAGACGAACGCATCATCGAACGAGCAGGCACCCGCCGCGACGAGCGCAAGAATCCCCAAGACCCGCACTGGCGCAGAGGATACCAAGTCCGCGGACCCCCCTCAGACCAGGCCCGGAAGCGGGCCCTGGTAGCTGGACATGTCGTTTCCGAAGTGAGCGTCGTCGCCGCCCATCGCGTGCAGAATCGAGGTGAAGAGGTTGTGGGTCGAGTGTTCGGATTCGTACTGGAGACCGCCGTCCACCCCGAAGCTGTTGTAGTCGATGAAGCGACCGGTCTCGAAGTAGCCCCCGGCCGAGCCCGCCAGCAGCATCGGCAGGTTGTAGGCATAGTGGCCCGAAGCGTTGCGGAACTCGCTGGTGAACATGAGCAACGAGTTGTCGAGCACCGTCATCCCGTTGGGCTCGACGAAGGTATCGTCGTCGAGTCCATCCAACAGCTGACGAACCAAACTCATGCGCCACCGACGGTTGTCGAGCGCCTCACTGAACCAATCGTCGTACATCGACGCCTTGGGGCCCGTGGGTCCGATGTCCCGCGCGTCGTGTCCGAGGGAGTGACCCAGCGTCACCCCGGTCACGTTGCCCGCATCCGTCCAAGGCGTGAGTAGATCCCCGATCTCGAGGTTGGCCACGTTCGACAAACCGCACCGCAGCGCTGCGATCAGCAGAGACACGTGGAGCGGACCGATCTGCTGTGCACCGTCCGCGCTCCCCGGGTCTTCGGGCCGACTGCACACGACCGGGTTCATGAGCTCGTTCTCGAGGGCGCGCAGGTGGTCGAGGTGCGCGTCGATCTTGTGCCGGTCCGCTGCGCTCACGCGCGTCTTGGCATCCCCGTAGCTCGTCAACAATCCATCGAGTGCGCTGGTCCGCATCGACAACAGGCGCTGAGCCTCCGGGCTGGGCTCACCGTTCTCGGCGACCCCTGCGAACAAGGTCGTCCATGCCTCCGACGGGCTGGTGATCCCGCTCATCGATTCGTCGGCGGCCCGGTAATACGGCGTGCCGTAGTTGTGCCCATGCACCGAAAGGTGGATGCGTTCGAAGGGGGTCGGCTGCGACGCGGCGAGCCGCTGTGCGATCACCTGATCGATGCTCGGACTCTTGGCACCGTTGTCGTCCTGGTCCCCTGCGGTCAGTGCGGTCCGGTTCGCGATGCGATGCGCGCCCGAGCTGTACTGGTCCTGCTGAATCGCGGACTTGTTGTCGATGCCCTCGAGCAACAGGAGCTTGCCGACGTGAGGCTGGAGCGTCTCCTGGATGGGGCCCAATGTCAGGGTCGCATCCGCGGTGTCGACTGGGCGCCACAAGTCCTCACCATGGTGGCTCTCGGTTCCGTCGTGTCGCCAGTTCTTGCCTTGGTTGCTGATCGTGCCGCCGTGGGAGAACACGGTGATGAAGCGTTTGGTCGCTTCACCGCCGTGCGCCCAGGCTTCGCCGTGCGTGTACTCGAGCAGAGGAAGACCCAGCGCCATCGTGCCTGCACCGCGCAGGAAGGAACGACGCCCCGTGTGTTTGAACCGTTCGAACATGACTACTCTTCCCCTCCGACTCGGGCGTATCGGAACGCGGGGCTCCGCACGATTCCCGCCAACAACGCACGAACATCCCCGGTCTCGACGAAGGCCGTGACGACCTCCTCCTCGGTACACGAGTCGAACGATTCGGTATCGAGGGCCGTCTGCGCCCACCGTTTTGCAAAACAGGCCCGCGCATCTCCGCTGTCCACGAGCGACTCGGAGAGTTTCACGGCATCGACCATCGGCCCGGCGACGTCTCCGAGGGTCAATTTGCCTTCCGCGTCGATTTGCAACCCGCTGTGCACCTCGGTCGTACGCCAACGGCCGAGTGCGTCGTAGTGCTCGAAGAGGTATCCGGTCGGGTTGATCAGGGCATGGCACGCCGCACACGTCGTGTTGTCCATGGTGCGCACTTCGACCAGTTCGCGCACGGTCAGCGGACCCTTTGGGTCATCCATGCCGGGTTCGATCGGGGTGTCGTTGGCCGTCGGAGGGGGCTCGCCCAGCTCAGCGCACATCACTTCTTCCAACACGTAGACCCCGCGGGCGATCGGTGACTGCACCCGCTGCCCGGAGTGAACCGCGAGGAACGCTCCTCGGGTGAGGATGCCGGCCCGCTCTTCGGACGGCAGGGTCACCCAAGCCCAGGACTCGTCGTCGGCCGGCCCTTGCACACCGTATAGCTCGGCGAGCGACGCATTCACGTACGCCTCCCGTGACATCAAGAGTTCATCGAAGCCCGAATCGCCGCTCGACAGCGCGCGGTCGACCAAGGCGTTCACCTCGACCCGCATCGCCGCGAGCAGGGCAGGGCTGAACTCGGGGTAGAGGTCGGGATCCTTGATGGCGTCCTCGAGTACCAATCGGAGCCCGGCACCGTCGATGTGCAACCACTTGGTCACCAACGAACGCAGCCGGTCCTCGGCCTGCGGCGACGCCAGCATGCGTTCGACCTGCTGCTCGAGGCCCTGGGGGGTCGCAAGCTCACCAGCCTCGGCCGCAGCGAAAAGCGCGTCATCCGGCATCGTGTTCCACAGGAAGTAGCTCAACCGACTGGCGAGCGTGTGCCCATCGAGTTCGAGCACGACGCCGTCCACATCGGTGACCGCAGCACCGTCCTCGAGCACATAGATGAACGAGGGCGACTGAAGCATCGTCGAGAGCACGACGTCGAGGCTGTCCGCGAACGAAAGCTGCTCACCGTATGCCGCGCTCTCGTAGACCGACATCAGCGTGTCGACTTCGGAGTCGGTGATCGGACGACGGAACGTCCGTGTACCGAAGCGGCGAATGAAGTCCTCAGCACAAGCGTCGTTCGGCTCGCCAGCGGTGTCGCACCCGAACACGTCTTCGGCCCACGCGTCGCGGACGGCGAGGACAGCATCGGCAGAACTGCGGAGTTGCCGGACACCGAGTTCGGTGATCGGGTCCGTCTCGTCCGCGTAGGTGATCTCCAGGTCCGGGACCCCGAACAGATCCCGAAGGGTGTTGCGGGCCTGCGTCGCGGACAGCCGCTGAAGCGCTCGCGGCTCGAGTCCATCGAGACACGACTCGGCGGGGTCCCCGCTCCCGCCGTCCGCATTCCCGTCCGTCTCTCCGTCGGTACCCGCGTCTCCGCCCCCACCGCCGCTGGGCTCCGCCGCACCGTCGGTCTGTGCCGACGATTCCGCACTCACGCTTGCGCCCGAGTAGCAGCCGCCTAGTGCGAGCAGCAGACCTGCCAACGCGCTCGTCTTCGTTCGTCCCGTCACCGCAGAGTGAGTCGCGAACAACGGCCCCCCATCCACGGGAACTTTCGTAACGACGACTACAAAGACACGAATCCTGAGCGTGCGCCTGCGAAGCTCAGGGGCGCGTAATGCGAGAACCCATCTCGGCGAGCGAGGCGAGCCCCGTCGGCGGCGGACTCATGCGCTCAATCGCGCAGACCGGGAGGTCGGGGTAGCTCCGCTCGAGATCCAGGCGGACCTTGCGAGATCTCTCGGCCTGCTCCCGTGCATCGTCATAGACGTCCACAGCCCGCCGGAGTGATGCCGCATCGACCGTATCCCCGAAGGATTCCTCGAGGACCGCATCGTGGGCCAAGGGTGGAAGCTCCACGTCGACTCGGTTGAGCACGACCCCATCGACATGCAGGCCCCGCTCCCGCAACACGCCCAAGAACGCCTTGGCCTCGCGCACGCTGAAGTCATTGGCCGAAGTCGCCAGAACAACGCCCGTGCTCTTGGAGACCAGGAGCTCGGCGACATCTCCGGCCCGGCGCTGAAACTCTCCCAGCGCAGACCCGAACTCGCTGAGGAACGCCCCGAGCTCACCGATGAACTGACCGCCGCCCATCGCCTCGAGCACCTTCATCATCATGGAGCTGGCCAGGCCAAGGAAGCGCATGCTGAGCCGGCTGGACTTGGTCAGGAACTTGGCTGCGGGGTTGTTGAGCAGTTCCCCGATCCGTGCCGGCGCTTCGAGAAAGTCGATCGCGTTGGCCGTAGGCGGGGTGTCCAGCACGATGAGGTCGTACTTCCCCTCGGAGACCAGCATGTGCACGCGCGCGATCGCGGCGTACTCGAGCGCGCCCCCAAGATACTGAACCGTCGCCTGGTAGATGCGGTTGTCGAGCATCTTTTGGGCCGCATCGTCGCTCTTGGAGTAGCCGCGGACGATGCTGTCGAATACCGCTCGGGTATCGAGCAGCAGACAGTCCAGAGGCTCGCCCAGCGCCTCGCTCCCCTGGACCCGCACGATCTCGGCCTCGTTGCGATCGGTGAGGCCCAACGCCTGGGCCAAGCGACGTGAGGGATCGATGGTGACGACGATGACCTTGCGACCCTGAGCCGCGGCGGAGAGCCCCAGCGCGGCCGCTACGGTCGTCTTGCCCACACCGCCGGGCCCGACGGTCAGCAGGACCTTGCGATCGGCGGGAAACGTGAGCCGCGGCTCTTCACCGCGCATGGACGACGAGGTTGGCATCGACTAGGTTTGCGCTCCGTGAGCCGCCCGGAGCGATTTCGTGTTGAGGTGGGAGAGCAGTCCGTCGAGGTCGAGCTTCTGCCGGCCAAGGATGGAACAAGCAGTGGAGCCATGACGGCCGTGGTTGGGGAGGAGACCTTCACCGTCCACGCTGCGCCCGATGGGTCGTGGAGCGTTCGACCCGAAGGCGGCACCACGCAAGAACGTGTGTGGCTGGACCGAGGCCCTGGGCGTCCGACCTACGCCGCGACTGCTGGCGACACAGCGCCTCTCGTGGTGCAGACCGCGGCCGAGGCCACACTCGCGGCCGCGCTCGAAGAAGCCAGCGGCGGTGCGGGGGGCAGCGGAGCGGTCAAAGCCCCCATGCCCGGTCGAGTCGTTAAGGCGTTGGTGGCCGAGGGAGACGACGTCGAGGCTGGGACTCCCGTCATCATCGTCGAAGCGATGAAGATGGAGAACGAGGTGCTCTCCGACGGCCCCGGCGTGGTCCGAAGCATCTTGGTGTCTGCGGGAGACACCGTGGACGCGGGCGCAGTGCTGATCGAGATCGAGCCTCACGACGCCTGACCTCCGGGCTCGCCGAGCGCAGCCAGCAGGGCCTGCATCGCGTCGAGGTTGGCCAACCCCCGCCAACGCCACGGGAGTGTGGTCCAGGCTTGGGCTCCGCACGCGCGAGCCGCGTCGCTCCGACTCCACGCATCCACTTCCTGGGCCTGGGTTCGGCCGATGTCGCCGATGCGCCCGACGTGGCTCGAGAACGCGGTCGCGAGGCCATCGGCGTCCGCGGCTGGCGTTGGAAGCACGGGCGCGTCGCTGGGCCACAGCCCGTTGACCGCCAACGCCGCAACATCCATCCGGACCTTCGAGCGCAGCAAGGCGCCCAGCTCGCCCAGCTCGGTGAGCGGCCAAGCCTCGGGCAACCCCACGAGCACCGCCTGGGTCGTCTCGGGATCTTCGAGTGCCGCCTGCATCAACCGGGCTTCTGAGGTGAGGGGGCCGCTGGGGACGGTCTCGAGGATCGCCTGCGGAACGCCCAGCGTGTAGACGAGGTGGCCCGTTGCGGGACCGTCGAAGATCACGCAGTCGTAATCGCCGCCGCGGGTGGCCTCATGCCACGCCTTGCCCAACACCGAGAAATGGTCGAGGCCCGGAATCGCTCGCATCAAGCGGCGAACCACCGAGTTGTCGAACACCGCCGACGACACTCGCTGCGAGTGAATGACCATCCCACCGTACTCACGAATGCAGGTTTGCGCGACGAGCCGCTGAACCCACAATGACGGCCCGACCTTTTGTACGGCGTCGGAGAGGGCACTGGCGCCCAGCATCCACGCCAGGCGATCGTCGTGGCCCGTGGTCGCGACAAGGACCCGTCGCCCTCGAGCAGCCAGCGCCAGCCCCAGCAGTGCGGAGATCGTCGTACGACCGACGCCCCCTTTGCCGCTGACCACCACCAGTCGGCGTCGACTCAGGTCGTCGAAGATCGCGGATGCGCTGCGCTTCTCGAGCGCGGGCGGTTGCCCGGCCATGCGGACGGAGCCTGGCATAGGCGATGGCATCAGGCCATAGTCTGCCCTCTAGAAATCCCGTAGACTCCGGGCCCGCTCCGCGCGGGAAGCGCAGTCCTACTGGAAAGCCGACTGGAAGAAAGCCCGTGGCGGTCGAGATTCACAGCAAATCAGCTATCGAGAAGATGCGAGCCACCTGCCGGCTCGCGGCCTCGGTCCTTGAGTTCATCGAGCCCCACGTCAAGGCCGGCGTCACGACAGAGAAGCTCAATCAGCTCTGTCATGACTACATCCTCGACAATGATGCCATCCCGGCCCCGCTGAACTACAAGGGCTTTCCCAAGTCGATCTGCACGTCGATCAACGAGGTGGTGTGCCACGGCATCCCCGAAGAACGGGAGTTGCTCGACGGCGACATCATCAACGTCGACATCACCACTATCCTCGACGGCTATCACGGAGACACCTCCGAGATGTTCGTGGTCGGCGAAGTCCCCGAGCACGTCACGAAGCTGATCGACATCACCCGTCGTTCGCTGTGGCTGGGCATTCACGAGGTCGCGCCGGGAAAACGGGTCGGTGACATCGGCGCGGCGATCTACGAGTTCGCCCACGACGAGCACGGCTACGGCGTGGTCGAGGCGTTCTGCGGACACGGCATCGGCCGCAAGTTCCACACCGAGCCCCAAGTCGCTCACCGCGGCAAGCGAGGCCGAGGCAAGCGACTGGTCGAGGGGATGACGTTCACCATCGAGCCCATGATCAACGAGGGCTCTCCGCACTGCGAGATCCTCGACGACGACTGGACGGCGATCACCATCGACAAGAAGCTCTCCGCGCAGGTCGAGCACACGATCCTGGTGACCGCCGACGGCTACGAGGTGCTCACCGCCCGCGAAGCCGCGTTCTCGATGTAGGCCCTGCATCCCGGGCCCGCTGGCAGCCGAGCCCATCGGCGGTATCCTCCGCCGATGTCGTCGCGCCAGGTTCACACCGCCTGCCCCCTGGATTGTCCCGACGCGTGCACGCTGACCGCCTCCGTCGAGGACGGGCGGCTCGCGCGCCTTGACGGAGACCATCGCAACGGGCTGACCGCGGGCATCGTCTGCGGCAAGGTCCGGCGCTTCGACCGGCACCTCTACGGGGACGAACGCATCCGGAGCCCAGCGATTCGAACCGGACCCAAGGGCACCGGTGAGTTCCGCGACGTCTCTTGGGATGAAGCGCTCGAGCACGTGGCGACGCGCATGCTCGAGATCCGAGATCGTTCCGGCGGCGAGGCGATCCTTCCCTTCTCCTACGGCGGCAGCAACGGCGCGCTGACCGAGGGCACGCTCGACACGCGTTGGTTCCGACGCCTCGGCGCCTCCAACCTCGAGCGAACGATCTGTGCGGCCGCAACATCCCGCGCTCAGGGAGGCCTGTACGGAATGATGCCGGGCGTCGACGTCCGGGACTACGTGCACGCCTCGCTCATCGTGTTGTGGGGATTCAACCCCAGCGCAAGCGGCATCCACCTGGTCCCGGTGCTCAAGGAAGCCCGGGCCGCCGGAGCCCAAATTGTGGTAGTGGACCCACGAAGGATCCCGCAAGCCAAGTCCGCGGACCAACACCTCGCGCTGCGACCCGGAACCGACGTCGTCCTGGCGCTCGCGATGTCGCGGTGGCTGTTCGAGCACGGACATGCCGACGAGGCTTTCTTGGCGGCCCATGCCACAGGGACAGACGAGTTCCGAGCACGGGCGCAACCGTGGACGCTCGAGCGTGCCGCGGAGGTGTGTGATCTGCCCGCAACCGAGATCGAGGCCTTCGCCCGCCGGTTCGCCGAGGCCGAGCCCGCAGTCATTCGCTGCGGATGGGGACTGGAGCGCAATCGCAACGGCGGCTCGGCGGTGGCCTCGGTGCTCGCCCTGCCCGCTGTCGGCGGCAAGTTCGGGCCCCGCGGAGGCGGGTTCACGATGAGCCAAAGCCGCACGTTCCGCTGGAACCTCGACGCTGTCGTCGGGGAAGCGGAGCCCGCGGTCCGAACGATCAACATGAACAGACTCGGTCCCGCGTTGCTGGCGCAGGCACCCCCGGTCGAAGCGCTGTTCGTCTACAACGCCAACCCACTCGCCACCGTGCCCGATCAAGCGGCCGTGCGGCGCGGGCTGACCCGCGAAGACCTGTTCACGGTCGTCTTCGACCAGGTCCACACCGACACCGCCAAGTGGGCTGACGTGCTCCTCCCGGCGACGACCTTTCTCGAGCATCACGACCTCACCCGAGGCTACGGTGCGAGCGTCCTCAACCGTGTTCGGCCGGCGGTTCCTGCCGTCGATCTCGCTCGCCCCAACTACGCCGTGTTTGCCGAGCTGCTCGAGCGCACCGGACTGGCTCGCGACACGGACCTGACGGACCCCGAGGAGATCGCGGAGGCGGTCACGTCATCCATCGAGTTGGACGCAGACGAGCGGCAGACGCTCCGTGAGCAATCCACCCTCGACGTCCCGCGACCCGGCGCACTGTTTCGGGACCGCTTCGCCGAGACCGACGACGGCAAGATCCATCTGTGCCCCACAGCACTCGATGCGGAATGTAAGGAGACCGCGGGCGTCGAGCTCTACAGCTACCAGCCTGACCCCAGCACCCAGGAGCACCCCCTCGCGCTGTTGTCTCCGGCCACCGCCAAGCTCACCAACTCGACCTTCGGCCAGCTCCGCACCACGCTCGCCAAGGTGCAGATTCATCCTCGCGACGCCGAGGCCCGCAGCATCCGCGACGGTGACGCCGTTCGTGTGTTCAATGCGCTGGGTGCCGTCGAGTGCGATGCAGAGCTCAACGATGACCTCTCCCCGGGTGTCCTTTGCCTCGACAAAGGCCTGTGGGAACGGCACACGCACAACGGCAACACGTCCAACGCTCTGTGCCCCACAACCCTGACCGACCTCGGCCGGGGCGCGACGTTCAACGACGCACGCGTGCAGATCGAACGGGCCCACGCCCCGAAATCGCAGTGACATCGAGTGCAGCAACGCTGTGCACCGCAGCTCCGCAGGCCTGAACGTTGATCCCCGCGGGGCTCGATTTCGGACCTCCACGTGATGCGCTCACCGTCGGTCCGAGCGGCTATCATTCGCGCTTCCGATGGCCGACGACCACGAGCCCAACGAGTCTGACTCGTCGACCGACGACTCCGCGTCCACACCCGATAGGACCGGCGAAGACAACGGGATCGTTCGGGCCGTACTCACCGGCGGCACCGCAGAGCCTGCTGCGCCCGACGGCTCCCTCGACGCGCTCGTCCGAGGCACGACCGTCGGCAGCTACGTCATCTTGAGTCAGCTCTCCAACCGGGACGGCGACAACGTCTACGCGGCATTCGATGCCCGTCTGGATCGCAAGGTGGCGCTCAAGCTCGTCGAGGTTCCGGAGCACGACGACGACGAGGCCGACCAGATCCGAGACGCCGTGATCACGGGGATCATGCGCAGCGGTGGTCTCGACCATCCCGCCATCGTCGAGGTCCTCGACGCTGGAACCATCGGCGAGGCCATCTACGTCGCGATGGAGTTCATCGACGGTATCGACCTTCGGCAATGGATGGAAGCGCGAGACGAGCCCTTCCCCTGGCCCGAGGTTCTGCGCGTCTTCCGTGAGGCAGGCTCAGGGCTCGCTGCAGCCCACGCCGCGGGTTGTATTCACGGAGACTTCACGCCCAGCCGCGTGTTCATGGAGAAGTCGGGCCGGATCTGCGTGGTCGACTTCGGGCTCGCAACCCCGGTTGCCGAGGTCTCCAGCCCGCGGCTCACGGTCGAGGGTCTCAAAGAAGGTCTCGGCGTCAGCCTCACGAAGAGCAGTGACGGCGAGGACAGCATCATCTCCCGCCCGCCTCGGGCGGAGCTCGTCGGGACGCCGCGCTACCTCGCCCCCGAGCTGCACGCCGGCATCGAGCCCGACGCCAAGGCCGACCAGTTCGCGTTCTGTGCCGCGATGTACGAAGCGCTGTACGGCGAGGTTCCGTTCAAGGGCGACACGCCGGAGAGCATCGCCGCCGCCGCGCTCGCGCACAGCGTCCGCCCTGCCCCCGAGGGCTCGGACGTTCCCCTGTGGTTGCGCGAGGTTCTCCTCAAGGGAATGAGCCCGCGACGACGAGATCGCTACGCCTCGATGGAGATGGTTCTCCGCCACCTCGAGCACGACCCCGACGGTCGCCGCCGGCGGTGGCTTGCAGGCGTCGGCGTGCTCGTGGGTGTCGCAGCCGCCGCTTCCGGAGTCGCCTACCTCGTGCAGCGAGAGGCGTCTCGCTGCGAGGCCGACACCGCCCTGCTCGATGGAGCCTGGGACCCGGACACACGAGTCGCACTCGAGGAGGCCTTCCTCGCCACTGGCCGCCCGCACGCCCCCGATTCCTGGGCCGAGGTCCAGGCGAGCATGGACGACTGGAGCAGCCAGTGGTTCGAGTACTACTCGCTCGCCTGCAAAGTTCGGCAGGCCGACGACGACGACGCCTTGCTCGCGCGGCGCAACGCTTGCCTCGACGGTGTGCTCCAGCCGTTCGCCACGTTTGCCAACACCACCGTCGAAGAAGGTGCTTCCGCCAGCGCGGTCGAGGGTGCACAGCGAGTCGTCACAGGCTTGTGGCGACCGGCCGACTGCCGCTCGGGCGATATGCTCGACTATGCCGAGCCGTCCGACTCCCCGGCGAAACTCGAGGTCGACCAGGCTTGGCTACTGTTGCTGGCCGGAGATGCACAAGCGGCCCAACTCCGGGCGAGCCACGCCACCGAGAACCTCTCCGCCTCCGAAGACCCGAGCGCGTTCGTGCGCGCGAAGCTTGTGATGGGGCTTGCCGCCGCCCGAAGCGGCGCTCCCGAGGCGGCGGCGCTCTTGCATGAGGCAGCTTCCATTGCCGCGGCGGCATCGCTGCGCATTCCCCAGGCCGAAGCCTGGATCGCCCTGAGCCGCTACGATGTCGAGCCCGCACGCGCGGTCGCCCTCGAGCACGCGACCACCCTCGTGGACGCGATCAAGCTCGAGCGTCTGCGCGCGCAGCTCTTCGTGGCCCAGGCCGCACACCAACACAGCCGAGGGCAGGACCGCGACGCCCTGGCCTCGTATCACCGCGCGCTCGCGCTGTTGCAGGACAGCGACACCCGCACGACGATCCTTCGCGCCGACATCCTGTTCGAGCTCGGCGAGCTGGCCAACACTCGCCAAGAGTGGAGCACCGCCTCGCAGTACCTCGTGGAGGTCATCACCCTCCGCGAGTCCACCTTTGGCCCCGCGCACCCAGAGCTAGTCTCCGCGCTCCAAGGCCTGGGTGTCGCAAACGCAGGGGCGAACAAACATCGCGAAGCCGCGAGGAGCTTCGACCGCGCGCTCGTCATCGCAAAGCAGAGCAGCCTGTCCCCGGATACGTTGGCGTCCTTGCATGTCGCGATGGGCAAGCTCGAGACCGCCCAAGATCAACACAGCCTCGCGGCGGCTCACTACGCCGATGCCGTGACCGCCCTCGACGGGACCAAGAGCGACGCTCAGCTGGCCGACGCCCTGCTCGGGCTGGGTCTCGCTCACTTGGAAGGAAGCGCCAATGCGCAGGCCACCGCGGCCCTCGAGCGCGCGTCGGTGCTGGCAGGGCGCGTGGGGTGGACCGGGAAGAAGCGCGCTTCGCTGTATGAAGCGTTGGGTCGCAGTTTGATCGATGTCGAGTCAGACGCGGCGGCCGAGGCTTTCCGTGAGGCCCTGGAGACCGCCACCGACGCGGACGCCGTTCGGATCGAAGAACTGCTCGCCACGCTTGGCGAGCCAGCACCGAGCGCTCCCTAACGTCAACCGAATCAGCGCGGCGCGACGCGCTGCAGGAACTGCTCGATGTCGACCGGAGGTGGAGCGCCGCTCTCGGCGAACTCTTCTTTGGCCAGGACACCGTGGCCATGCGCGACCTCGTACTCCCCCAAGCGCACGTCGAGGGTCGCCGCAAAGAAGTACCGAAGACCGCGACGCATCGGGTCAGGCTCACTGTCGATCGCCGCAAGCATCGCGTCTCGGCTGATCTGCGCCGCGAGGGGCTCGGTCGCCATGAACACGATCGTCTCCAGGTTCATCCCGACCTGCCGCACACCTTCGCCGTCGAGCGGGCCTTCGAGCATGAAGGGCCCCATCCGGCTCGCGACATACTCGGCCGCGTCGTCCGGTGTGGACGCCTCCGCGATGAGGGTCGCGGTGGCGAGGATCGACGGCGCGTGCAGAGGGTTGGACGTCAGCGCCTTGGCGTAGTGTGCCTTGGCGACCTTGTTGTCCTTTCGGGCGCGAGCCACCTCGCCGCGGACGAACCAAGCCTCGCCCACGTTTTGTGGGTCCTCGAGGGTCGTGTAGCGCTCGATCGCTTGAGTGGCGAGCGTGTCCGCCTCGTCGAGTTTCTCTTCCTCGAGGGCGATGACCGCCAGCATGAACGTGACTGCGGGATGGTCGAACCCGCCGTCCCGCGCCTGCAGCAGGAACGGGCGAGCCGCCGTCCCCGAGAAGCGGTTCATCTGAACGCCCGCCCATAGATACGCGAGGTCGGGGGTGAGGTGGCCTTCGGCCGCGAGCGTCGCGAGGTCGGACTCGAGCGTGCCCGCGGACATCTCGGCGACGTCATCGTTGGCCGGGCAGCGCTGGGAGAATGCCGCCACCCGAGCACGTGCGATTCGAGCCTGCACCGAGAGCGCCTCGTCTTCGCTTCCGAGCGGCTCATCGAGGTTGGTCAGCAACGCGAGTACCGAAACATCCCCGGGCTCGACCTTCGTGTCCTCCGAGAAGTCCATCTCGCGCTCCGTCGGGCTGGGCTCCTCCCCATCGACCAAGCGCCAGGCGACGCCGCGGATGCACATCGAGAAGTGCAGCGCTGCGAGGTCGGCACGGGCGACCGAGATCCACTGCCGCCCCGCTCCGCTCGAGGCTTCCGAGAGACGGCGGTCGGCGGATGCGGCCTTGCCGTCGCGGACGAGCTTCGACGCATCCTTCATCGCTCGCACCGCCGGCTCCGGCGCGTGGGCTTCCGCGACCTCGACCAGCGGTGTCAGGTCCCGCCACGAGTACCAGTCCCCCATCGCCACCGCGTCCTGGCGGTTCCCGGGCGCGACGGTGCGCTTGCATCCGGGGAGTGAAAGGCTGGAGCACAGGACCAGCAGCAAGATGGTGGCGCGCACGGCCGCGGACGTTAGCAGGCGGGCGCGTCTGCGTCTGCCACGGTGGGTTGCTACACTCCGCCCGTGGCCATTGTGCGCATACTGACGACCGAGGTCGGCGCCCAGGAGCGGGTTCTCCCCCTGGGCGAGGCTTCCATCGGGCTGGGGCGCGCAGACGACAACGACGTCGTTCTGTTGGAGCAGGCCGCATCTCGGCACCACGCCCGCATCGAGCCGGTGCAGGGCGGCTACGAGATCGTCGACCTGGAGAGTAGCGCCGGGCTGACGCTTCGCGGCGAGAAGGTGCAGCGGCACCGGCTGGTCGATGGGGACGAGCTCGTGATCGGGGGCACGCGGCTGCGCTTTGTCGCCCACCCCGGCAGCCAAGCCACCGTGCTTCCCGCCACCTCGGTCAAGCCATCCAGCCAGGCCACCCAAGGCGCGATCCCTGCGCCGCCCAACCCCTTCTCCGACGCCGACACCATCCTCCCCACCGAGGTGCCGCTCGGCGCATCGAAGACCGACCCCGCCCTGGCGGACACCGGCCCCAACAAGACATTGGGCGGCGGGGAAACCGTGGTCCCTGAACCCGAGCCCGCCGCACCCGCGCTCCCAGCACCCGCGACCATTCACGCGGAGCATCAGCCCGCACCACCACCAGGCGCGGCACCTGCCACGATGCACGCCGCGCACGAACCCAACCCGCCGGCACCCACTCCCGCCCCCGCCCCCGCACCCGCACCCGTCATCGAGCCCATCGTGCCCAGCGATCCCCCACCCAAGAGCAGCCCTTCCTTCGTCATGGGAGGCGACGGGGCCAGCAGCCCCTCCAACTACACCCTCGACGGCGGCGGCTCACCCGGCGCGGCTGCGAGTGGGTACTCCCTCGAAGGCGACCGCGGGAACGCGGCGGCGAGTGGCTACTCGCTGGAGGGCGACCGCGGGGGTGGCATGGGGGGGTTGTCTCTGGACACGATGCCGCCCACGGCGCTGGCGTCGTCGGGGCCTGGGATTGGCGGGCTGGCCTTGTTTGCGTTCGTGGGGGCGGCGGCGAGCTTTGGGATCCTGGTCGCGCTGCAGGGCGTGCCCTGGTAGCAGCGAGGGCGGCGCAACGCCCTCGTGATCGCAACACTCGATGGTCATGCGACGGTGCTGCCGGCCGAGCACTCCAGCCGCAAGCCCGACTATTGGCGCAAGCGGTCACAGTAACGCGGACAGAGGGCCGCCCAGAACGGTGGGTAGTCCCGCTACGGCGCGAGCACGTGTTGTCGAACGCTCACGGCATCGCCGTCACGCACGGAATGGAGAATCCGGCCGAGCTCGGGCGTCCACGCGTGCTGGAGTCCACCCGCGTTCTGTCCACTGGCTAGCTCGTCCGCGATCACGTCGAACGCCCCGTCGACGCTCCGCTGGAAGAGCCAAAGGTCCCCCTCGTTGCTGTCGGGGCGAAACCCGATGCTGCATCGGTCGCCGAGACCCAAGTCTTACCCTCGGCTCCCGTCCGCCATCAGCTCCCAAACGCCCTTGTCCTCGGACGCCTCGCCGCTTCCGCACAGGACGATCTCGCCGCCCACGTTTGCTGCGCCGGAGCGCAGGCCGAAGGTCTCCGGAAGATGCACCGGCGAGCCGCCGCAGTTGTCGACCACGCTGTACCGCAAAGGAACCCTGCACGGTGCTCGGGTCCGCGTCGCGCTCGAGCGCGTAGCTCAGCGAGACGGCGTCCCCGAGGTCAAAGGCGTCCACGGGGGAAGCGATGTGCGTTCCTTCGAGGCGCAGGAGTTCTGTGGGGGACTCGGTCGGATCGCAGGTTTGGAGTTCGAGGAGGGCCGCGGCCGGGTCGCTGCATGCGGTGAGGAGAACGAGGAGGCATGCTAGGAAGATGTGGTCAGCTGCGTTCACATACGTACCTCAGAGTGATTGGAAAGGCGACCTTCGATCTTCGGAACGATTGGTGGACTGCTAGCGATCGGCAATCAGGAATAGTTGCACCGCACGTGAACGAGGTTCGGAAGAGATGGGGCCAGCGGAGTCTGTCTGAGCGGTCAAAACGCAGCGACCAGCCGCCCCAAAAAGCGGGGAATGGTCGACATTCTCGCCCTAGTTGGACTCTAGCATCTGCCTCTCAGCGTGCTCCACCGACTTATGGAAGAGTTCGTCAACTTCCTCCAACGACATGTCCGCCGCCTCCTTCGGAGACGCTGCTGCGGGGCGAAAACGTTCCTTCGGAAGTACTTTTTGCACCGTAATCACCCCCGGCCAGTCGCCCCAAGGTTGGACGGGGGTCTCAAAGACCCCGGTAATCTCCGCGAAAGTCCCGTCAGCCTGCGTGAATGACGGCAGCTGTTGGAGTGGGACTAGCCGCAGCCCCTCGGAAGACCGGTATTCGGTTTCGGCCTGTCTCGAGTCGAAGATAGTGCCTCCGCCCCATGAGGCATGCACGAACCCTTCGACCACGATCGTGCTGCCCACATAATCTTCGGGATTGGCGATGACATCTCGCAGGCGGAGTATCGCAGCGTCATCCCGCGCAGGAGCCGTCGGAGTGCAGGCCATCGCGACAGTCGCGAAGAACGAAAGCGTCCCGCCCCGAACAAATATCATGAACATGTCGATCGGCATCATCTACCTTCCACCACCTAGAGAAACGGGTCCGCGTTCGTACTCCGCGTAGTCTGTTCCACCTGGCCCCGGAACGAGAAACACCAGACAATTCTCAGACTTCCCCACCACAATCGTTGGCACGCCATCTGCCCGAGTCTTCGCAACGTCGCTAACGGCCCCATCCGACGGCGGGCTGTTGTTAGGATGACGATGAAGGTTGACAACGACTTCCTTCCCCCGCCCGGCATATTGTACTCCTTCCCACGCCAGACTCCGGTGATGCCCATGGCCTTCTCGGCGGGAGTGGGTTTCTGCCCCGGATAGGGGGTCTCATAGCTGTAGAAGCTCAAACTCACGAACGAGGTCCCGGTGGCAATCAGAACGTTTACGCGGAACACCTGAGTGCCCCACTCAAGTTCCCCACTCCGATAGGTCGTAGCCCTCCGAACATCCTCGCAGCTGAGAGGGTAGCCATCTTCGGGTCCAAGAACACCTTGCTGGCCTTCGCACGTTTCTTCAACTCGTACGGCTTGGAAGATGGGTCCGACGACGTCTTACAGGCAGCGGCCTTGTGTTCCACTGCGACGGCCTCCACCGGCTTCCCATCACCGTCTTTCTTCACCTCCTCCTCGACGTCCTCCACCCGTGGCCGATGAGTCTGCGCCTTGTACGGGGTCCAGAAGCCCTTCTGCTGATGGTAGGCGTCAACGTTCTGGTACTCTGCACCTACGAATCCGTTGTCGGTCAGCGTGGCCTCATGCCGCTCAATGTCCTCATCCCAGCCGGCGCCGTGCCCCGTCGGGTCCACCAACGATAGCGTCCGGTTCTGAACGTCGCTGTACGCATTCCACGTCCCAACCTCGAGCGCGTTCTCGATCATAGGGTCCACGCTCATGAACCGACCCACCGCTGGGTCGTAGATCCGCCCGCGCATGTTGATGATCCCCGCGTCCAGCTCCGGCTGGTGCCCAGTGAACCCAACCGGCAGCTCGTCCAGCGCAGACTCGCTCAGCGATGAGGTCCAGTTGTTCCCGTTTCGCGCTCCCCCCCAAGGCCCGAACATCACGCGCGACTCCACCGCACCGTCGCGATCCGTCACCAGGTGCGCCGACCCTAGATGGTCGTCATGCACGTACTTCTTGGTGTGCTCCCACAGCCCGTTCTCCTCAAGCGCCGTGTGCTCTGCAAACACCTCCGGGACCACACGCCCCGTCCCGCCCAGCACAGAGATCCGCGCCTCGCTCATCTCGGAGCCGTCGAACCGCAGCTCGTACGTCGGGGCCACGGAGTACGTCGCAGTGTTGGCCGCAGCTTCTCCGCGGACCACTGGCGTGCCATCCGCGTCGTAGAGCAGCGACCAAGCCTGCCCACCGCGCTGCAGCGAGCGGACCATGTTCTGCGCCGTCCACGTCAGCGTGCGCTCGCCATCGGACAACGCGTTCCCGTTGTCATCGTAGCAGTATGCGTGTGCGCCCACCGTGCTCAACCGGTCCGTTGCAGGATCATATTGGTAGGTACCTTGTCCCGACTTCTCGGTGATGTTCCCGAGTACATCGTACCTGGCCTCCGCTGTCACGCCGCCCCAGGTCCACGTCAGCAACTGGTGTGCGTCGTCGCAGGTGAAGTCCTCCGTCTGGCCGGCCGAGTGGTCGGTTCGCAGGTTCAAATCTCCAGCGTCGGACCTCCAGCTCCGAACGCCGAGCGGGCGCAAGACCCCCCGCGGTGCGCCGAAACCTTCCCCCTCGTGGGCGCTACAGTTTCGAATTTGCAGAGGACGAAACCTTCCCCCTCGTGGGCGCTACAGTTTCGATGTGGTCGAGGCACGGACAGGTCGAACCGAGTCGGGGGTCCGGGCCGCGCTACGCTCGTTCGTCCCGGAGTTGGCCAACGCTCCTCTGCGACCGGCGGGGGTCGGCGAGTGCTACGAGGCCTGGTGGATCGGCGACGGCCACATCGTGCGCTTCGCGTCGAACGACTCGGAACGCGACGCGAGCAACCCCCTGGCTGTCGAGGCAGCGTTGCTTCCGAGCCTGGCGGAGGCGATCGAGGTTCGCATTCCGCGGCCAACCCAACTCGGCTGCGACCCCGCCACCGGCCGATCCATGCTCGTGCACGAGGCCGTGCTCGGGTCTCCTCTGCTCGCAGAATCGTGGGATGCGTTGACTCCCACCCAGCGTCGGGCGTTGGCTGTCGACATCGGTCGCTTCGTGCGTGAGCTGCAGGCCGTCGGCATCGACACAGCTCCCGTCCGGCCACCGGAGACGAGGTTTCATGGCCTCTACTCCCACGTAGAGGCCATTGAGCGGCTCGTGTTGAGCCAAATGCCTCGCAGTGCCGCCGAATCCTGTCGGAGGCTGGCGCAGGAGGTCGAGCCGTGTCCTCGTGAAGCGTGGGTGTTCGTGCACGGTGACCTCTACGACCATCACGTACTCGTCGCCGACGACGCGAGGCTGGCCGGTGTCATCGACTTTGGCGACCTCGGGGTCGGCGACCCCGCCTGCGACTTAGGCACGCTCATGGACGACTTCGGTATCGAGTTCGTTCGAGAGGCGCTGGGTGACTCTCCACTCGCCCCCCAACGGCTGGCGCGGGCCCGTTTCTACTGCGTATGGGAAGCCCTCGCCTGGGCGGCCGAAGAACTGGCAGCGGGACCCGTCGAAGGCATGGCCGACCACCTTCGTCGTGTCGGGCACCTGGCGCTGGCGCAGCTGGCTTGAGACGGCCTCCGGAGTGGGTCCCCACCCTGGACCTCGGTCCTGAGGCAAAGGGTGCCCGAGGAGGACGGCCTTCGCGAGAAGTCCGTCCTCGAGGCCGCGGCCGCCAGCGTCGAGACCACCGGTGCCTCCTGAGGTACCGTCCTACGAGCGAAAGCCGCTCTCATGTCTCTACTCGGCATCATCAAAGGAACCTGCGGCGCCAGCGGATTCGGCTACGCATCCACTGCTCACGACGTGACCGAGGGGATCGACCTGACCGGGAAGCGAGCCCTCATCACCGGGGTGAACTCAGGACTGGGACTCGAGACCGCCCGGGTGCTGGCGATGCGGGGATGTCACATCGTTGGAGCGGCGCGCACCGAAGACAAGGCACGGGCGGCCTGCGAGTCCATCGGCGAGGCGACCACGCCCGTGGTCTGTGAGCTCTCGGACCTGCATTCGGTACGGCGATGCGCAGAGCAGGTCCGGGGTCTTGGCGTCGAATTGGACCTGCTGATCTGCAACGCGGGGATCATGGCGTTGCCCAAGCTGCAGCAGAAACATGGCCTGGAGCTTCAGTTCTTCACCAACCACATCGGGCATTTCACGCTGGTGACCGGGCTGCTCGAGTGCCTCTCGGACGCAGCACGCGTGGTGATGCTCTCGAGCTACGGACACAACCTCGCACCAGCCGCGGGCATCGAGTTCGACAACCTCTCTGGCGAATCCAACTACAGCCGATGGCGTTCGTACGGCCAGTCCAAGCTCGCCAACCTGTTGCTCGCTGTCGAGCTGGCGCGCCGGTTCGAAGGCACTGACAAGACCGCAAACGCTGTGCACCCTGGCGTGATCCGGACCAACCTTTCACGGCACATGGATCCGTTCTCGAACGGGGTCTACGCGGTCACGGGTCTGCTCTATTGCAAGAACGTGGCTCAAGGTGCGGCGACGACCTGCTACGTGGCAACCAACCCCGCGTTGGCCGCTGTGAGCGGCCGCTACTTCGTCGACTGCAACGAGGCCAAGTGCAGCACGCACGGCCGAGACTCGGCGCTCGCCCAGCGGCTATGGGACGAGTCCGAGCAGATCGTCGCTCGCGTCTTGGCGGAGTGATCCGCCAGCTGCATCGCCTTCGCCTGGCGTAGGCAGACCGAGGGCTCGAGGACGGCTCTCCACGCCATGCTCGATGCCCGCGGTCTTCACTACCCCCCGAGGGCGCCCGGCACCGCAGCCGTGACTCGCCCTCGCCATCATCCGCTCCACTGCTGAAGTGTTCGTCGACGAGCGTTAGCAACGGGGTGCTACGAACGACACGTCGGCGTCGAAGTCGAACGCGTCCGAGTCTTCGATGTGACCCGTCACCGAGGTGTCGTCGATCGCATCGATCACGAGCGTCCCGCCCAACGAGCCCCCCCCCCATGCGCAATCGCCTTCGGGGTACAGCTCGTCGGCATACCCGAACGAGCCGAGCGCTTCTTCGAACAGGTCATAGGAGCCGGGCGCCTGCATGTCGGGCATCAGCGTGAAGCTGATCCGCCAGTTGCCGCCGCAGTTGGGGCCGTCCCAAGGCTGCTCGCAGGTTGCGGTGCCGTCGCCATCGAGGACGACAAGGAGCGCGTCCTCGGGGATGCCCGACTCGCCATCGCCCCCGGAACCCCCAGTATCCGCCCCACCGTCGTCTTCGATGTCAGGGATCTCGCCGTGCAACATCGCGAACCCGTCGGCTTCACCACCTCCAACTCCGGTGTCGGAGTCGTCGTCGTCGCCGTCGGTATCGCTGTCACCGTCGGTGGTCCCGACCCCGGCGTCGGAGTCGTCGTCATCCTTGGGCTCTCCGGAGTCTGCGCTGGTGCCGGCCGAGCTCGCACCACCGCCGTCATCGTCCTGAGCATCTTCATCGTCGAGGTCCTCGTCGTCGACGACCGCGCCAGTGTCGGCACCATCCTCTTTCTCGAGGTCACAGGCAGCAAACGAGACCGCGAGTGGCAGGGCGAACACAAAGGGAGCAAGGGTGGAGATACGCTTCATGGTTAGGTCCTCATCAGGCCTCGTCGGCCTTCACGTGTGCTGTGTCCGGTGCCGCATCCGCCCGTCATCGCGGGCTTGTTTTTCTTTTCGTGCCGACAGAACCCATTACTTTCAGACACTTGGAATACCTTCCGCTCTTTTTCGCTCGGCACGTGACAGAAACTCGTGAGCGCGGCCATCGCTCGGCTTCGCGCCGGATCGGAACTGCGCGAGGTTTGACGCTGTGCGGGTCCGACTGCGATCCTGACTCTGGATGCGAGCGAACATCGGTGCCTTGATCAGCCTGCTGCTTCTGGCCGCCTGCCCTTCCGGCGACCCGGCGGACAGCGCCGCGACGGCCACGGATTCTGCGACGTCCCCCATGGGCACGACCGAGGTGAGCACGACATCGAGCACGACCGAGGAACCCGAGCCAGAACCGGAGACCTTCGGCTCGGCATGTGGGGAACCGCTGTCGGGTCAGTGGGGCGACTGCATCAACGGCAACGCGCAAGCCTGCGGGAACGAAGAAGCCTCGTGCCTCGCGAACTCGACGACCAACCCCGCATGGGGGACCTGCATCCTCGCTTGCACCGACCGGTGTGACTGCTGGGCGGCGCCCGAAGGGTCAGCAGCCGAGCCGCAGTGTGCTCCCGTCCTGCCCGGGGGCGAACCCGCGTGCGTACTCGACTGCAGCGACGGCCAACAATGCCCCGACGGTATGAACTGCGTGGCGCTCACGGGCGTGCAGAGCCTGTGCTCATTCGACGCCGAGGGCTTCGATCCCACGGGCGGACCGGAGCCCACCACCGGCGAGAGCACGACAACGGGCGACACCACGTCGACATCCTCATCTTCGAGTGGCACCGATACCGATACCGATACCGATACAACCGGAACCACGACGACAGGCGCGTAGCGTCTAGCGGAACAGCATGTAGCCGACGATCACGCCGCCGCCCACCGCGACCACCAGGAGCACCGCGAGTAGAGCGACGAAGTTGCCCGACGACTTCTTGGGTGGCGCGACCGGCTGAGGTCCCGTGGGAGGCAGCGGCGGTCGCTGAGCGTCGAGGTTGGCGATCGCGTCGGGAACCGACATGGCCGGCTGGGTGTACGCGAGACGGACCCGGGCCTTGCTGCGAGACGGCCTTGGCACCTCGACCTGGCCGTCGTCGTCGCTGACCTCGAAGCCTCCGGCGGACCCTTCGGCCATCTGAGACTCCACGTCGGCGACAACCATCGTGCGACGCGGGTTCGGACGGGACTTCCCCTCGAGGGTCTGCGCCATCCCCTCCATCATCGTCGCCCGGAATGCAGCGAGCGTCTTGAACCGAGCATCGATGCGCGGGTTGAGGGCTTTGTCGAAGGCGTACTTGACCCCGGGGGGAAGCGCCCGATCCCGCATGGCCGCGCTGCTCGACCCACACAGCAGCACGGACATTACCGCAGCGAGGCCATAGACGTCGGTCCAGGGACCCAGCAGCGTCGTGTCGCCCGAGGCGAGCTCCGGTGCGGCGAAGCCCGTGGATGGCACCCGGCTGGGCATCGATCCTGCTTGGAGCTTGGGCCGCCACGCGCCTTCGACGAGGCCATCGATCTTGAAGCTCGCCCGCGGACCGAGCGTGCCCATCACCCAAAACGCGTCGGGATCGAAGTGCCCATGCACAACCCCTTCGCGGTGCGCGGCCACAACAGCATCGAGCACGGGGTCCATCCACTCGAGCACTTGCTCAGGCGCGAACCGAGTGCGCCCGCTGCTGACGATCGCATCGGCCAACGGCGGACCATCGACCCACTCGCTGACGACAAACGCCACCGGCCCGCCGGGGCCTGCATGAACCCCACCGTCACGAACCTGCGCGATCGCTGAGAAACGCGTACCGAGTTCGGCGATCGCTCCGCCAGCATCGACGAATGCCTTGCGTTGCTGCTCGGCCCCCCCGGCAAACGCCTCGAGTCGGACCGGTCGGCCCCACTCGCGATGCTGGGCCTTGTAGATGACCCGTGCGCCATGGACCGCCAGGCACGTGAGCACGTCATAGCGCGCGCCCATGGTGGCGCCGATGAGGCCAAGCGGGTCGGGATGCATAGCTCAAGGCCCTCAGAGTTCGCCTGCGTTCGCGCCCTCGGGCAACGTCCGCAAGGATTGGGCAAGTTGGGCCTCGAGCAACCCGGAGAGCTTGGCGCGCTCGCCTTCGAGTCGGGCCTCCTCGGCGTCGCCTTCCGCCATCGCGTCGTACTCCCATCGCATCCGCTCGATCTTCACCGCGCTTGGGGGCAGATAGGAGAGCAACGGCCAGACGTATCGCTCGAGCGCGTGCTCGGGTCCGTCCGACAGACGCCAGCGATTGCCGAGCAGGAACCGGTCCGATCCCTCGACCGCCGCCGAGAGGCCAATGCCGACCCGCTCGATGACCTTGCCCCGAGCCTCGAGCAACCGTTGTTGCAGACCAAACGCGCCAAGACGTTCGAGCCGGTCCTTGGCGGGGTAGCGATCGTCGCCCCGGCGGAACGCAAGCCACGACATGAACTCGTGACTGTGCCGCCAGATGAGCCGCTGGGCCTCGACCTCAGCCACCATCTTGGCGAGCCGGCTGCCGTGCCGCTCGCCCATCTCGAGGCTGATCTCACTCATCTGCTCGCGAAGTTCGCGATCAAACCGAGAGAGCGACGCCCCGGAGTTGTGTTCGTCGAGCACCGAGAGACAAATCCCGATCGCCAGGCCTGTGTGGCCGGCAAGCTGGGTCGTGGTCTGAACCAGCTGCTCGTAGAGCCCTGGCATGACCAGCGCCGCCCGCTGTTCATCCATTCGGGCAACTTGCTCAAGTGCCTCACGCTTCATGTTCGTGAGAGACAGCCGTAAGCCATGGACCTCGGCATCGAGGTCGGGCGTACGTACGTGAGCGAGAAACGTCTCCCGCGCGGCAGACATGCGCCAAGCAGGTTATTGCGGTTGAGCGGACTTGTCATCGCTGAACACCTGCGCGAACCTCGCTGCACTGGCCGCCCCACCGTGGAGAGCGCCTCCCCGGTTTTCGCGAGTCGCGGATAGACCCATCGGGCGGGGACACGCGTTGGGGACCCCCCGGTGTCCTGATGCGTGCTGTTGCCTCGAATGTTCTCCCCCTGCTCGCAGGAGCAGTGCTCGGTCTGTCGGCCTGCGAGCAGAGCAGTGATGCTCCGACCAACCCCCAAACCGAGAATTCGGCCTCGGAGGACCCCAAGGGCGGGGGGTCGGGCGCCAAGGTCACGTCGATCTCTGGTCCCGGCGGCATCACATCTCCCGACCTTGCTGCGGGCACCTTCGTTGGGGCTGGGGGCCGCTTTGAGGCCGGCGTCGGGCTGAAGACGGCCAAGGGCACGTTGGCCGAGCTCGAACTCGACCAAGGCGGCCACCTCTACATGAACGAAGACACGCGCCTCTCTCTCCCGGGGGGAGATCACCCCGGCGCGGTTAGCCTCGACCGGGGAGAGCTCGTCGCCACGACCACGAAGGATACTGGCGACGTCGTCGTTCGCACCGGGGACGACACACTGACCCTCGAAACGGGCGAGGTTCAAGTCCGAGCGGAAGGCGACACCCACCGCTTTGCCGTGCTCCACGGACACGCGTCGTTGGCCTCCGGTGACCGCACGGTCTCGCTCAACGCAGGCGACACCATCGAGACCCCCCTGCCCAAGCTCGCCCAAGCCGAGCCCCCCAAGCCCGTCCGCAGCCTTTCTCCGCTGACCGATACAGGCTGGGCTCGGACATTCGACGCGGCCGCTTCGATGGCCGACGCGGTGCCTCGTGGTGTCGGCAGCCTCACCGCCCGTCGGGCGGGAAGCCAGAACGAACGACAAGCGATGCGGCTGACCGATCACCGGGTCACCGTGAGCATCTCCGGGCGCGTCGCCCACACCGAGGTCGAGCAAGCGTTCTTCAACGACCAGCCCAGCGTCCTCGAAGGCATCTACCGGTTCCCCATTCCCGAGGATGGCTCGATCTCCGGACTCTCGCTGCTCGTCGGCAACACGTGGATGGACGGCGAGGTGGTCGAAAAGCAGCGGGCACGACGGATCTTCCAGCAGATCGTCGACGCCACCGTCCCGCGCGACCCCGCCCTGCTCGAGTGGGAGCGCGGCAACGTGTTCAAGCTTCGCATCTTCCCGATTCCCGGCCGCGGCGAGCGTCGCGTGAAGCTCTCCTATACGCAGGTTCTTCCCATCGTCGGGGGCAAGCTCCGCTATCGGTACCCGCTGGGAGGGTCAGGAGCGACCGGCACCCCCATCGACAACTTCGCGTTCACCGTTCGACTCGATGGTTCGGAGATCCCCAGCGAGCAGCTCGACGACATCACCACACCGATGTTGGCGTTGGAGCGACGCGACCGGGGCGACGTCATCGAGTTGCACACCGAGCGCGAAGCTTTCCTGCCGACCTATGACCTCGGCCTCGACGTCCCCGTGCCCGAGGCGGAGCGACCCGTGCACAGTCGGACATTCCTCGACCAGGACGGGCAGGCCTACTTCATGGTCGCGATGGAGCCCCAGTTCGAGATGGGGATCGATGAGCGCCCCGTCCACTACGCGTTCGTGCTCGACCGGAGCCACAGCACCTCACCCGAGCTGTGGACGACCGCACGGGGAGTCGTCGACGCGATGACCGAGCTGATGGACGAGGACGACCGGTTCACCGTCCTGGCATGCGACAGCGCGTGCGAAGAGCAACAGGACGGCCTTCAAGCACCGAGCAATGAGGCGGTCAGCCGCGCCCAGCAATTCCTCGACACCCAGGACCTCGCGGGGGCCAGCGATCTTGCTGGCTCACTCCAACAGGCTGCCGACGTGCTGGTTCGAAGTGGCACCTCGGCACAACACGTCGTGGTGTATCTCGGCGACGGCGTCCCGACCTCGGGGGAGATGGCCCCTGACGGCATCACCGACCTGCTTCGAGCTCCGATGGCCAACACGCGGGTGCTCGCCGTCGCGCTGGGATCCCGTAGCGACCTGACCGCGCTGCAAGCCGTTGTCGACGTGACCGGTGGCGACCTCGTGCAGGCCGACGCCCGCGATGACCTGCGCGCGATGGTCCGCGAGTTACGACTTCGAGCCGAGGTCCCGGCCCTGCGCAACGCATCGCTCGACCTCCCAGACGGCATGGTCATGGCCCGCATGAACAATGTGTCTGCGGTTCGCCCAGGAGACACGGTCGTGGTGACCGGAAAGCTCCACCATCGGGTCGCGGGCAACATCGTCCTCCGCGGCGACGGGCCCAATGGCCCGGTGTCGAGCACGTTCCCGGTCCAACTCTCCGCCTCGCAGACGAGCACCAACACGGTCGATGCACACCTCCCTCGAACGTGGGCGAAGATGCAGATTCAGCATCTGACGAAGACCGAAGGCTTCCGGGCCAAAGATGACATCATCGCCCTGTCCAAGGACTACACCGTCCTGTCTCGACATACCGCGTTGCTGGTGCTCGAGAACGACGCGATGTTCCGCGAGTTCAACGTGGTGCGGAGCGCCACGAACACGGCGAAGTGGGACGGGAAGCTGGGAGGCGGGACCAAAGAAGCCCCGACGGTCGAAGGGCGCATCACCGAGACCGCCGAAGCGGAGGAAGAGCGACCCAACACGGCCAGCATCGACAAGTTGAAGAACGACACTGCGCCCAGCGGCGTGGCGGCTCAGCGGAACAGGTTGGAAAACGGCAAAGACCGTCCTTCCGCCGGACCGACGGACACCCCAACGTTGCCCCCTGCGGCGGCGACCGACGGCAGCGAAGCGTTCGAGACGCCGGACCGAGACTTCTACAAGGACCAACCGGAGCCGGAGGCAGAGCCAGAGCCAGACCCCAAACCGGCGTCCGGGGCAGGCCGCGTCCACCTCGACGACGTGGTGACCGAGGATGAGGACACCGACGCTGGCCAGAGCTTTGGCGGCCTGATCGATGGAGCCGGTCACGGTGCCGGCGGAAAGGCGTCAGGCTCGACCGCGCGGCCCTCGCGGGCTGCCCCCGCGTCCGTGCCACCCATGGACGAGCGACGAACCGCGAAGCCCAAGAAGAAACCATCACAGGAGCAGGGCGGTTGGAAAAAGGGAGAAAACAAGCCGACGGACAACTTGGACCCGTGGAATCGAGAGCAGCCGCCCAAGTCGCGCAAGAGGAAGTCCCGGAGTGGTTGGGGCCGACGGCGACCTCCGCATCTCGCAATCCGAGAGTTCCCCACTGCTCGTAGCCGCGACACCGGTCGTGTCCAGGCCCTCGCCACCGCCGTCGCAGCAAACCCGACCGACCGCGCGACCCACAGCAAGCTGGTCAGAACCGCGCTCGCAGTCGGTCACCCGGAGACGCTGGCATTTGCGCGAGCGTGGGCCGATGTCGACCCAGACCACGCGGGCGCCCTCGAAACCCTGGCCGATGCACTGGCACGCGAGGGAGACCCCATCGCGCTGCGTGCCTATGAGAGCGTCGTCGAAGTGCGACCGTTCTCCTCGCGAGAACACGAGTCGCTCGCCCGTGCCTTCGAGAACGAGGGCGACATGCCGCGTTCGTGCTCACACCGACGGGCTCTCGTGAGCATCAAGCCCACCGTGCAACACCACGCCGGGCTCATCGCATGCCTTCAGCGTGCAGGGCGAGCCACCGAAGCCGCGGACACCAGGGCTGCGGCCATCAAGAGCACCATCATCACGCGCGGCAACATCGGTGCCTTCACAGCACAGCTCGACAAGGCAGTCATCGCGGCTGCCCCTAAGCTGAGCCGGCGTGGCCAACTTCGCGCCGCCTTGACCTGGACCGGCCGCGACGACCTCGACGTCGCGATCATCGATCGGCGCGGTCGGAGGATCTCCACACTCCATGACCGCGGATCCGCACGAACTCTGGAGAGCCCGGGCCGCGAGGAACTGGATCTGTCCAAGGTCCGCGGGTCGGTCTTCGTCGAGGTCTCCCGAAGGCGGGTCGATGGTGTGCAAAGCGTTGCTCCCCCGATCGCAGCGAACCTGCAGCTCGTCACGCCGCACGGGCGCAGAACGGTCGCTCTGTCCGTTCCGGCCGGGACGACGCGGGCCGCCAAGGTCTTCTGGACGCGCTGAGACACGTTCAAATTGACGTTGCTCACTTTCGCGGGCAGCGCAGGCACCGCGTTGGCCGAAAGCGTCTCACTCTGGGTCGCTTCGGCCGATGCAACCGGGCCGCTATGGAAACGCTGCCGGTCGCCGTGATACCAACCAGGTCCTTCTTCTCTACGGGAACGGACCAAACAACATGTCTGCGAGCATCGACCTGCCGACCCAACCGGCGATCCCTTTCGACGTCGAAATCCTTGCCAACCCGGAGCAGAAGCAGCTGCGCGAGCTCGCCCTCGAGCACACGCCGTTCTGCACCAAGACCGCCCTGGGCAACATCAACAAGGTGGCTCGGAACAAGGCGCGGATGGCCAAGTTCACGTACATCATCGACCGCAAGGGTGATGCGAGCGCTTACTCCCACAACACGATCGAGCCGGCCAAGGCCGAGGCCCTGATCGAGAAGCAGACGGAGTACATCAAGAGTAAGGGCAAGCTCATTCGCATCGACGCGTACGTTGGCGTTGGTCCTCGTGCGCTCCCGGTGCAGTGGCTGTACACACTCGAGGCGGCCAACATCGCAGGCATGCAGCAGGTGCTCTCCTTCCCCCGCTCCGCGGTCGAGACGCCCGAAAAGCAAGCCGAAGAGTTCCAGCCCGCATTCCGGTTGGTCTACACCCCGGACCACCATCCCGACATGCCGGGCGGCCAGGCGATCATCGTCGACCTGGACAACTACGTCACGTACATCATGGGCCCCGACTACTTCGGCGAGTCCAAGAAGGGCGCACTGCGGATGTCCGCCGCGCTCATCTACCGCAACGGCGGCTTGCTGATGCACTCCGGCGCCAAGGCGGTTCACACCAAGGACGGCGGCGCGCTCACCATGTCGATCCTCGGGCTTTCGGGCACCGGAAAGACCACCACCACGTTCTCCAAGCAAGGGGAGATGGTCGAGCCGATCCAGGACGACATGATCGCCATCTGGAACAACGGCGAGATCTCGATCACCGAGAACGGCTGTTTCGCGAAGACCGAAGGCCTCAAGGAGGCAAACGAGCCGGTCATCTACCGCGGCACCGTGCACGAGACCGCCTGGCTCGAGAACGTCCACATCGACGATGCGGGGCAACCCGACTTCTTCAAGGCGGTGCTCTCCGCTGACGACGTCAAACGGCTGCGCGATGTCCTCATTGGGACCGGCGCTCCAGAGGCCAACGTCGACAAGTACATCAGCGGTGAAGTCACCTCGGCGGACGTGGTCGAAGGCGGCATTCCGCAAGACGGCTGGGACTTCGTCGTGTGGAGCCAGAACGGCCGCAGCATCATTCCGATGAGCGCCATCGAGAACGCGGCCGACCTGCACAACGTGCCCAACATGCACTCGCTGGGCATCCTCAACCGGGACGAAGGCTCCGACGCCGCAACGCCGGGGATCGTGCGCTTCTCCGACCCGCACCAGGCCGCCGCCTACTTCATGCTCGGTGAGACCAGCAAGACTTCCGCGGCGGGCAAGGACCGCGGTCGGACGCGCTCGCCGTTCACCCAGCCCTTCTTCCCGCTCTCACACAGCCTTCAGGCCAAGCGCTTCTCCGAGCTGGCCCGTTCGTTCGGCGAGACGACGATGTGGCTGATGAACACCGGCTACATCGGTGGCAGCACCAAAGAGGTCGAGGCTGGCGAGGCCCACAAGGTCAAGATCCGCCACAGCTCGGCGATGCTCGAGGCCCTGATCGGCGGCAAGATCGTTTGGACCAAGGACCCTGACTTCGGCTACGAGGTCGTCGATGTCGATGCGCCCGAGAACCAAGAGCTCGTGAGCAAGGTTCCCGTCGAACTTCTCCAGCCGCGCCGGTTCTTCGAAGCCAAGGGACGGATGGACGAGTACGAAACCTGGGTCACCCAGATGAAGTCCGAGCGCGAGGCGTTCCTGCGCAAGCACGACGTCGAAGACGCTATCGTCAGCGCCATCTCGCTGTCGTGATCTTGGAGGGAGCGACGGCGCTTTCGCTCACTTGCGGGCACTGGAGCGAGCCCGACGGGGCGACCACCAGAGGTGCTCCGCGAATCGCTTCGGATTCGCTCGGCACTTCCGCGAATCGCTTCGCGAAACTCTCCAGGTGAAGCGAGGGCAGCTTAGCTGCCCCTGAGAGGGAGACCGTGAAGTCTCCCTCTCAGCGAGCCGTGCTACAACCCCGGGCGTGTCTGAACTGGCCCCAGTGGCGGAGTTCGCCTCGCGCCGGCGTACGTTTGCGATCGTGTCTCACCCCGATGCGGGCAAGACCACGCTGACCGAGAAATTGTTGTTTTTCGGGGGCGCGATTCAAGTCGCGGGGGCTGTCCGTGCCCGCCGTTCGTCCCGCCATGCGGTGTCGGACTGGATGGCCATGGAGCAGGAACGCGGCATCTCGGTGACCACGTCGGTCATGTCATTCCGCTACCCGATCCCGGGTTCGAAGCCCGGCGATCCTCCGGCCGAGGTGAACCTGCTCGACACGCCAGGTCACGCGGACTTCGGTGAGGACACCTACCGTGTTCTCACCGCCGTCGACGCCGCGTTGATGGTCATCGACGGTGCGAAGGGCGTCGAGTCTCGGACCGAGAAACTGATCGACATCTGTCGGCTGCGAGACACCCCGGTCGTCACGTTCGTCAACAAGTTCGACCGCGAGTGCCTCGAGCCGCTCGAGCTGCTCGACGATGTCGAGAAGAAGCTCGGCATCACCTGCGTCCCCTTCACGTGGCCCATCGGGATGGGCAAGCGCTTTCGCGGGGTCTACGACCTCGTCAACAAGAAGGTGCACCTGTTCCGATTTCGGGACACAAAGAAAGCCGCCGAAGGCGAGGAGGAGCTCGAGGACGAGATGCCCGAGGACGGTATCCCCGTCTCCGGCCCCGACGATCCGAAACTCGACGAGCTTCTGGGGGACCAGGCAGACGACCTGCGCAACGACCTGGAGTTGCTGGAGGGTGCGGCCGAGGAGTTCGACCACGACGCATTCCTGCGCGGCAAGCAGAGCCCGCTGCTGTTTGGCTCGGCGATGAACAACTTCGGCGTGCGCGAGCTTCTCGAGGCGTTCTTGTCCAAGTCGCCGCCGCCCCAGCCCCGCAGTGCGGTCACGGGCTGTGCGGTGAAGAACCCGCCGCCGCCCGGGGAGACGCCCCCGACCCGCGAGGTCGCGATCTCCGAGGAGAAGTTCACCGGCTTCGTCTTCAAGATCCAGGCGAACATGGATCCCAAGCACCGCGACCGCATGGCGTTCTTGCGGATCTGCTCGGGCCGATTCACCCGCGGCATGAAGGGCTACCACTGCCGGCTCGACCGCGACGTCAACCTCGGCAACGCGACGATGTTCTTCGCGAAGTCGCGGGAGATTGTCGAAGAAGCCTACGCCGGCGACATCATCGGCATCCCCAACCACGGCACCCTGAAGATCGGCGACACGCTTACCCAAGGCGAGCTGCTTCGCTTCACTGGCATTCCCTCATTCGCCCCGGAGATCTTCCGTCGGGTGGTGCTCAAGAGCCCGCTCAAGGCCAAGGCGCTTGCCAAGGGCCTCGTTCAGCTCTCCGAAGAGGGCGCGATCCAGGTGTTCAAGATGAAGCTCGGGGGTGAGTTCGTCGTAGGCGTGGTCGGCCAGCTGCAGCTCGAGGTGATGAAGCACCGCCTGCTGCACGAGTACTCGGTCGAGGCCGACTACGAGGGCGTCGACTTCAGCACCGCCCGGTGGGTCACCCCGAACACCGAGGGCAAGACCCCGGTGGAGGTCCGCAAGATCATGGACACCTTCGAGCGACGCAACCAGGCCAATCTCGCCGAAGATGGCCATGGCGACTTGTCGTACCTGGCGCCAAACAAGTGGAACCTCGCCAAGGTCGAAGAGCGCTTCCCAGACGTGATCTTCGCGGGAACTCGCGAGCACACGTAGCTCGGCCACACGGGGCTCCGCGTCGACGGTCGGTGGTAGCGCGTGCCGGCGCCGCGGAGTATCAATTCGAGATGCGTCTGTGCCGAACTCGCTGGGTCCTCGCCTGCTCGCTCGTCGCGGGATGCAGCGACCCTCCGCGTGACGACGCATTCGCGGGTGACACGTCGAGCGCCTCCGACACGATGCAGCCCGCCTCGTCAACGTCCTCTGGCGGCGAAGACGAGACCGGCGAGGACGGCGACAAGCTCGACATTGGAATCGCGCCAGACGTGGGCAACACGACGCCTCCGTCGGAGGCGAGCTGTGACGACCTCGAAGACTTGCCCACCAACCAGGGTTGCGAGTTCTGGGCCGTCGACCTGCCCAACGTCTCTTCCGCTCCGCTGGCCGTCACCCCCCATGACCAGCAGTTCGCCCTCGTCGTGACCAACTCTCTGCCCGAGCAGACCGCCAACGTCGAGATTTTCGTGGGCTCGAGCGAGACCCCCATCGACTCGGGAACCGTGCCCTCCGACGCCATGCGGGTGTTCCAACTGCCCACGATGAGCGTGACTCCGGGCGCGACAACAGCAGACGGCACCGCGTATCGCATCGTGACCGACGTCCCGATCACCGCGTACCAGTTCCAGCCGCTGGACAACACCAACCCCGTCTACTCCAACGACGCGACGATCCTCTTTCCCGCCCACGTTCTGGACCAGGACTACACCGCGATCACGGCCGACGCGACCCTGGCGTCCTCCGACGCGTTCTCCGCTTCCGACGCCAACACGGGAGCGTTCGTGTCTGTCGTCGCGACCGAGGACGGAACCACCGTCACGCTGTTCCCCACCGCCGAGCTCCACCCCGGCTCGGTCACCGATGTGGTGCTTGACCGCGGGCAGGTCCTCACCGCGATCTCCTCCGAACGCGGCGCGCCTTCGTTCGGCAACCTCTCGGGAAGCCGTGTCGTGGCCGATGCCCCCGTCGCGGTGTTCTCCGGAAGCGTCGCCACATCGGAGCCAAGCATCAACGCCTCGTGTTGTGCCGACCACGTCGAGCACCAGATGCTCCCGCTCACCGCGTGGGGATCCGGGTACGTCGCGGCGCCCGCGGCTGCGGCCCAAGGCTCGGGCAACGACGCCTCGATGTTTCGCGTAACTGGGGCGGCGGATGGCACCGTGCTCGAGTACAGCCCCATCGCTCCCGAAGGGGCACCCGCGACCATCGACGCCTACGAAACGGTCGCCTTCATCACCGACGTGGCGTTCTCCGTTCGCTCGGCGGATGGCGAACCGTTCGCGGTCTCCCAGTTTCTCCTCAGCAACCAGTACTTCGGCGGCCTCGGAGGGAGACCCGGAGACCCATCGATGATGCTCCTCGCCGCCGTGGAGCAGTTTCAAGACCGCTATGTTTTCTTGATGCCACAGGGCTACGCGTCGAACTACGTCACCGTTGCCGCGCCAGCGGACACCGTCCTGACCCTCGACGGCTCCCCGGTCCCAGCGTCGCTCACTCCGATGGGACAGGTCGACGGCGTCGCGTTCGGCTATGCCCACCTCAGCGTCGCTGCGGGACCGCATGTCATCGAAGGAGACCTCCCCTTCGGCATCGTGGTTTCCGGGCATGCTGACGATGTCAGCTACGGGTACGTGGGCGGGAGCGGTGTCGCCAAGATCGCAGAGCCGCCACCGTTGCCACCGCCTGCGGGCTGAGTCGACCCCCGCCGGGTGGAGTCCACACCTGGCGTCCGCGATCGGTGCTGCTATGTTCACGCCTCCCGTGAGGAGACGTCTGCTGTTGTTGACCACGCCGTGTTGGCTGGGGTGCGTGCCCCCGCAAACGGTGCTCTGGGGCGAGGACGAAGGCTCCTCGGGGACGCCGGATGGCAGCACCAACGGGAGAGTGGCGTCTTCGTCGTCCACGGGCAGCATCGTCACGGGACCAGAGACAGGCACAGAGGCTGGAACGGAGGTCGGTACCGGAGGATCCTCGAGCGGCATCGAACCGCAGGGCACGACGGGGCCGGGCGATGCGTCAACCTCCTCCTCATCCACCGGAAGCTCTGCGGGATCCTGTGCGCTCGAGGATAGCTTCGAGGGGGCGGGACCGTCGGCAGCCTGGAGTGACTTCGGAGATGGCTCCTTGGTCCAGCTGACGTACGACGGCCAGCTAACGTTTCAGGTTCCGACGTCGGCGGCCGATGATTACCGCGGGCTCATCAGCGAGTCCTTCGACCTCGAAGGGATGGCGGTACGGATGCGCGTGCTCCAGCGCCCGCCGGGACCCCCGATTCAGCTGTTCTTGGGGGTGAGAGACGACGCAGCCCCCGCTGCGCCGCACTACGACATCCTCATCGACGAGAACTTCCGCCCTCGAATTGTCACCGATGGCATGGTCAACCAACTGCTAACCGAGCCGTTCGATCCTGCACAGACGCCGTGGGTTCGCACTCGGTTCGAGCCGGTG
This sequence comes from Nannocystales bacterium, assembly GCA_050633305.1. Lineage (GTDB taxonomy): Bacteria > Myxococcota_A > Polyangia > Nannocystales > Nannocystaceae > CAJXVA01. Next base: position 135,514 of record JBOEGF010000019.1, on the reverse strand, counting down.
GACGTCGTGTTCGAGACCTCGGAAGACGGTGTCACCTGGGTCGAGCGTGCCCGCGGAGCTCGGGGCGATGGTCCCACGAACGCCCAGGTCGCCGTGTCGGCCGGAAGCTTCGATGACAACCCCGTGGCCGCCGACATTGTCGTTGACGATGTCAGCGTCTGTCCGGTCCGATAGTCGGGCGCAGCGCCCGATCACGCGTTGAGCAGCGCGTCGATGGGACCGGACGAGAACCCCTGAAGGCCGAACTCGTCGGGAAGTCCGCCGGACTCGTCACGGGCGTCGGCAAGATGCATCAAGGTGACGAGTAGCTGGTTGGTGTCGTAGCCGTCCCCATCGATGTGGTACTGCCACCGGCCCCGCTCAGTCCCGCCGGCGATGAGGAACGAGAGGTCACGGGCGCGATGCCCGTCTCCGTCGCCAAGGTCGCTTCCGAGCACCACGAGGCTGTTGTCCAGCACCGTGCGGCCGTCCGCGTCTTCGACGATGCTGTCGAGTTCGCCCAGAAGGTTCGCGAACTGCTCAACGTAGAACGAGAACCCCGCGATACGTACGGGGTCGTGCGAGGCCCAACCGTCGGCCTTGTGGACGATGGGGCTGTGCCACCCGGATGATGCAACGGCGCTGTCGACGAGTGGGATGCCGAAGTACGGGTTCTGCTCGTTGCCGTACTCGAAGCGGCCGACCGGAGCCATGTCGCAGCTCATCGCGTACGCCATCAGGCGGCTCTGAATGGGGGCGAGCTCCGACATGGAGAGTTCATCGCCGATGGAGTCCTCCCCACCGACCATCGGACGCTCGGGGATGGTGCAGGCTTGAACGGTGGGAAGGTCCAGCTCGACCTGCCGGATCTTGTCCGCGTGGTCGTCCAACACGGCCCGGTCCCGAGCATCCAGTCCCTGGCGTAGATCGACGAACGCATCGCGGACTCCATCGAGCACACTCTTCTGCCGTCGTCGTAGCGCCAAGAGGGCAGGGTCCGGCCCGCTCTCGCCCTCGGAGACGTCTGTGAAGAGCATGTCGAACGCATTGCCAGGATGGTACTGGAGCGTGATCGGGTTCTCGGGGCTTTCGTAGAAGAAGTCGCTGCTGCCGCTCGTCGACTGCGAACGCGTCGCAACGCCGAGGTTGATGGCGCTGCGTAGGTGACCTCCGTGCCGCAGGCGGTCTCCGATGACAGTCTCGACCGTTGGGCCGTTGGGCGCGTGGTCTTGGGTGCCTGGGCTGTACGAGCTGATGATATTCTCGATGCGGCTGCTACCGTCCCCGCTGAAGGCTCCGGTCATCAGCGTCCCCGAGAAGACCGACTCTCTCTTGCCTGGGTGTCCGGCGGAGCCACCGGTGAGTTCGACAACGGCGTTGTTCAGATTGGTCACCACCATCGACCGCGCCTTGAAGGGCTCCATCGACTGCGTGACCGTGCCGAAGTCGAACGAACTCCCGACAGCACTTGGCGTAAACAAGTCCCGGATCGTCCCCATCTCGTACGCGCACATGATGATGCGCTTGGGGGCCGCGAGTTTGCCGCCCGCTCGGGCGTCGCTGGGATCGATGAACTTGCGAAGCAGCGGAAGACCGACCGCGATGCTGCCCATGCCACGGAGAAAACGTCGACGCTTGATCATTGCTCGGACTTTCGGAATCGGAACGCGGTGGACGTGGAGATCGCAACGAGGAGTTCGCGGACATCACCGCCGCTGTCGATGAATGTGTTGGAGATTTCTTCGATGGCGCATTCGTCTGCGCCCAACTCGTCCTCGAGCCGACCCAGCGAGTAGCGGAACCAGTGCCGGGCATAACAGCGTTGCGCCACTGGAGTGTTCGCGAGCTCGCCGACCAGGCTAGACGCATCGCTGACGAGTCCGTAGTCCGGCCCGAGAATGGCGCTGAGATCGAGGCTGGCATCGATCGTGGCGCCGTTCTCCTCGCTGCGAAACGCTCCGACCCAGTCGTACTGCTCGAACGGAAAGCCAAGAGGGTTGAAGGTGACATGGCAACCCGCGCACGATGGATTGCTGAGAAGAGGCTCGAGTCTCTCCCGTGCGGTCGGTCGGTCCGATGCGTCTTCGAGTTCGGTCGTGTCGACATCGTCGGGAAGGCTGCCGGTCTCCAGACACAGCACGTGTTCTCTCAGGAAGTGCCCCCGCTGGATGATCGAGGTTTCCTCTTCTGCGGACAGCGACGCCATTGCGGCAGCGGTCGTTAGCAACCCCGCACGGGCACCCGGCGGCGACGCCGCGTAGATCTCTATAAGCGCGGTGTCTGGCGAGAACTCCTCCGAGGTCATCAGCGTCGTGAAGCGGCCGTCCGTCTGCTCGACGAACCACCGCGCGTACGCCCTCAGCTCCAGTCGGAGTGCGTCCGCGGCCGCGTCGGTGAACAACGGGTGCGTCCGCTCTTCGTCGTCGAGAACGAAACCGCGGAGCCACTCGTGGTGGAAGCTGGTCATCGCCCGTACGAGTTCTGGCTCCGCCACGAGCCGGCGCGCCTGCTGGGACACCTCGTCGCGCGTGCCCAACTCCCCCGCCGCGGCGGCACGAAGGAGTTCTTCGTCCGGCGGACCGTCGAGGAACAGCAACCCCATTCGGGTGGCGATCGCGTCATCATCCAACGCGACAAGTCCCGGCGTGACTGCCTCGGTACCGCGCTCGGTAGCATAGAGAAGCCCAGGTGCCTGCAGGGCGAACTGCACGACGCCCACGAACCCAGCCTCGGACGAGTCGCTATCTCTCAGGTCTTCGTAGATGTGCGTTGCGATCGCGCGCTCTTGAGCCGTGACCGGACGCCGGAACGCGGCTGCTCCGAACGTATCGATGAAGCCGTCAATGCAGGCCTCAATGGTATCCGCGTCGGTCCCCGAAGAAAGACAGGGGTCGAGCTGCGGGGCATAGGTCTCGAAGTCCTCGAGCACCAGGTTCCCGATCGACTCGGCGGTTGCCTCGATCCGAGCGACATCGTCACTGTTGACGCGGTTCGCGGATGCAAACGTGGAGAAGTTGCCCGTGATCCGGGTCTGAGGGAACGTGGAGATCTCCAGCGCTTGGGCGGCCAGCGGAGCGGGCAGCAACGCCTCCACGCTGTTGGCGTACTGCTGCGAGGTCAGCATCCGGAGCTCTTGCACGCCCACCTGGTCGCAGAGGCGCTGGTCGTCCGCGCTCGTGCCAGCGCCCGAGTCACCCGAATCATCCCCACCGGGTTCTCCACCAGAACTGGTGGCGCCCATCGTATCGACGCCCGCGGCGCCATCTCGCGTCAGCCCTTCGTAGCAACCGGGGGAACTCAGCAGCGTTGCTGCGATGATTGCCGAGCGTTTCATTGACACAGCTCCTGTGGGACGACGAACGTCTCCAAGTTGATTCGAGGACAACCGCTCCCGGGTAGCGTCGCCGTCGCGGACCAGTCCTTTCCGCCGTCGGCCGAGGTGTAGACCTGCGCGGGGTCTCCGTTGTTGTTGGCGACGTAGACCACCAAGCCCTCGCCTGCCCCAGACCACGCACCCGCAGTCATGTTGGCTTCGGTTGGGATCTGCCCGATCGTGTTCCAATCCACGCCGTCGATGCTCGAAGAGACGGACTCGTCACTGTGCAGGGCGACGTAGCCACTGGGGGTCGTGAACACGTCGGCCGCAGATGACGGCGGTGTCCAGGTGTTCGTCCACGTTGCACCTGCGTCGTTCGAGACGCAGAAGAGGTCGCCTGCGATGACGATTTGCCCTTCGCGGATCGCGATGTCGCCACGGTGCTGCGACGACTGGCAAACACCCACCGCAGAGGTCGGGTCCGACCATGTCTGCGACCAGTCCTGCGAGACGTAGACGTAGTCGTCGTTGCCGATGACCACAAGCAGGTCGTCCTCGACGCTGAATGCGACACGGCGCACGTTGCCCACGCCCGGAGGACGCTGGTCGTCGCGTTGTTCGAACCAGTCGAAGCCGTTCTCGCTGCGAAGACGGCGAAACACGCCGAACTCGCTCCCATCGAAGAAGACCCCGGCTCCGGTGACCTCCGATGTTCCGCCGCCGAGCAGGTCCAGGCTCGGAGACCGCTCCCAGCTCGCGCCGTCGACCGATACGTACATCGCGCCCGGGTCGCCCCATCCCGAGGGCACCACGAACGCACCATTGCCGTACGCGGGGCGCGGGTACAACGAATCGGGGTCGTGGAAACAGTCGGCGTCGGCATTCTGCTCCCACATTTCGCTCCACGTCTCGCCGCCGTCGCATGAACGAGAGAAGCGTCCGCCGTGCATGGAGAGGACCTGCATGGCGACCATCCCCTCCCCCCCTGAACTGGACTCCGAGGTCCCGTCGGAGGACGAGCTACTGGTGTCCGTTGCGACTCCGATGCTCGGATCATCCGGGGCCGTGGACGACGATGTCCCCGTCGAGGTCCCCGGGTCCGGAACCCCCGAGGTGAGCGCCACGGTCCCAGAGGACCCTCCCGTGGTTCCGGTGGCGTCGGCCCCCGTGTCGGATTCCGTTGAGTTTGCGTTGTCGCACCCCATGGGCGCAACGACGAACAGTGCGGCGAATAGACTGAACCTGGACAACTCTCCCCCTTGCCGACGTTGTGCCGTCCCACCTGTCGATCGGCTCATCGTCCACGCGACTTTCTTCCTTCGAACGAGATCTTTGCTGCTGACCCGGTACGCCCCACACAAATTTCCAAGTGTGGCGATGTTGCGCATCCGGATGGGTTGTCGAGCCGTCGGGAGGCGCCGGCCGCCCGTCTGGACAACGTCTCGACGACCGCCTACCGTGTGATCTGGACGGGGGGAGCCGGCGCCGCTCCTCACAAAGTCCACCCTTCGGGCACGACACGTGAGCCGATCCAGCACAGCGGACGCACCTTACGTGCGTGGAGAACGAGTGGAGCCAGAGACCGCCGGCGTCGATGCGCGCCTGGTCCAGCAAGCGCTGGACGGCGACTCCGCGGCGCACAAGAAGCTCTACGACCGCCACCACGCTCAGGTCGCTGCGATGGTTTGGCGACTGGCTCGTCGTCCCGAGTGGGTCGAAGACGTCGTTCAGGAGACGTTCATTTCCGGGTTTGCGTCCTTGCACCGCCTGCGAGACCCGGCCCGCATTCGGGCATGGCTCGGAGTCATCGCCGGCCGTACGGTGGGCAAGCGCCTCGATCGAGAGCGTCGTCGACGAGCGATGCTCGACTTGCTGCGCATCTCGGCGAGCGAGCCTCCGCCCCGAGCGGGCGAAGCCGCGTCGCTGTTTGCGTTGCTCGACCGGCTGCCGTCGCGTCTACGGTCGCCGTGGGTCCTCTCGCGCATCGAAGGCGAACCGCTGGCCGCAGTCGCCGAGCTCTGTGGATGTTCTCTGGCCACGGTCAAACGGCGCATCGCGGCGGCACAGAAAGAGCTGGAAGGGTGGCATCAGCCATGACCCGCCTGGATGACGCATGCCGAGCCGCCAAGCTCGAGCCGGTGCCGTGGAGCGATGCCCAGATCGGGGCCTCGTGGGACGCCATCGAAGTCGGTCGTCAACGCCGAGTTCGTACGCGTCAGGCCATGCAGGCGGGGGCCGCCATCGCGCTCGCCGTATGTGTCGGGACTTGGTGGTGGCTGACGAGCCCGACCGCCCCGGCACACACCGTTCCCCCCGTTGCGTCGGCGACTCAACCTCGCCGGCTCGAAGATGCATCCGCCCAAGCACGTTCCCCGGCCCCCGAGGACCCAACAACCCAGCAAGCCGACCCGGGCTCTGCAACCCTCCAGGGGAACGCCCAGCTCGCCCACCGTGAGGGCCGCCGGGTCTACAACGCCGACGACTCGTGGACGGGCAGTGTGAGGGCGGGAGTCGACATCGAGATCAGCGGCGAAGGCACGTCGTTCGAAGTCGAGTCCCTCCCGGATGCGTACAGGGTCACAGCCACCGCCTCGGTCGTCGTCGTCAAATACGCAGGACAGCGCATCGAGCTCGAGGGCGGCGAGTCTGTTCGGCTCGAGGTGGAGAGCACCCGCATCGGACCGAGCAAGAAATCGCGCCCAATGGGAAGGAAACCGTCGGCCCAAACGCTGCTCGGGGAAGCCGACGCTGCACGGGTTCGGGGAGACTTGGGCGCCGCTGCGACGGCACTCAAGTCGTTCGTCAGCACCTACCCGAGACATGCCGACGTGGGCAATGCGTGGTTCCAGCTCGGCAAGGTGGAGCGCCGAAGGGGCCGGCACCGGGCTGCGGCGCGGGCATTTGCGCAGAGTCGGCCGCATCTGCAGGGCGGTGCGCTCGAGAGTGACGCACTCGCCAGTCAGGCAAGAAGCCTCGCTTCGGCGAAGAAGTCCAAGGACGCGAAGACCTTGGCCGGCGAGTACCTACGGAAGTTCCCTCGCGGAGTGCATGCGGCCGCGATGCGATCGATTGCCGAGACGCCTTGAGCTCCGAGTGAGAGGGTCATGAGCTGGATTGCGATCGCCGCGAGCGTGCTCGGCCTGGTGGAACCCACCGTCGACGTTGGGGCGTGTCATGCCGTGAGCGCCGAGACGTTGCGTCGCTACATCGCAGTCGAGGCCCACGATGCGGCCGACCTGTGGAAGTTTCAGCTGCGTTGCGAACCCGATCGTGTCGAGCTCTCGCTCCTCGACCCCACCGGGGAAGCCGTCGCGTCGCGTCAACTTCCCGCGTCCGACCTCACGGGACAAGAGCGAACACTCGCGCTGGTCTTCGGAGAACTTGCGACCTCGACGCCACCACCGAAACCGCCCGAAGAGGCGGAGGACCCGACGCCAGCAGAACCCCCCCCGCGCCCCCCTGAGCCCGTGAAGTCAGCCCCCGCGAAGGTCTCGTTTGTGGTCCGCGTCCAGGTGTTGGGGGCCCCGCTCGAAGCGAGCCCGCGCCTGGCAGGCACGGGCTCTGTGGGGATTTCACTGCGTCCTCTGCAGCGGATGGCTTGGAGCGTACTCGCGGATGCCCGAGGTGGACGTGCTTCGTTCGAGCAAGGGACGGTCGAGGCTTGGGCTGTCGGCCTTGTTGTCTCCCCCCGCTTCTTCGTGGTGGACCGAGAGTTGTGGAGCGTCGACCTCGGACCGGAGTTGGCGGGAGGTTGGGGGCGCGTTCAAGGCAGAGCGCGCGAGTCCGGTGCCCGTACATCTTCCGTCATGGGGCCGTACCTCGACTCCGCGGCCGTTGTGACCCTCGGCCTTCCCACGCCCAAGGTCATCGTGGGCTTCACGCTGGGCATGGGCTATCGGACCCGCCAACCCGAGGGGGTCGCGGAGCCCGGCGGTGGCGTGTCGCTCGGCGGAGCATGGGTCGGCGGTGGCATCGAACTGCGGATCCCCAAACGCGGCCGCGCCCCAGGTCCGGTCTGATCCCTGGGCCGCTGACATCCGTCGCGTGCTCGAAAGCGATGGGCCCGCTTCCGGAGTGCGCGCAGTACGCATTGTCACAACGCGCACAGGCACCCCAACTGAGGCCGGCGAAGACTGCGCGAGATCGTCGTTTTGAGCCATATCCGAGCCCCCTTCGCGGTTTTCGTGCGATCGGCGCTTTTCTGTGTCACACCAGCGTGACATGAGCGTCACGAACTTGAAGCGGAGCGGTCGCCTGTACGCGATCTGTCTTGGGCTCCTCGGCGCGACGCTGGTTGCCGTGCTGTGTCCGACGCCCATGGAACGCGATGAGGCTGTGGCCCACGCGTCCGAGTTTCTGGATGCTGAAGTCGAGTCCGCCTCGCTCAGCCTCGACGGCCGGACGTGGACCGTCAATGCTGGGCAAGAGCACGCAACGGTCGATGCACAGACCGGCGAGCTGATCGAGATCGAGTTCTAGTCGAAGTTCTCGTCCTGCCCTCGACTCGATGTTCTGGCTCGTCATCGCGCTTCTGTGCGTGCAGCCTGCGACGCGTGGCACCCCCGAGGTCCGCGCGGTTCCCTACCCGGTACCTGCGCCCACCCCGGTTGCGGCGACGCAGACCGCGACCGACCCACCTCCCGACGTCCCCACCGAGACCGCGGAAGTCCTCACGGCGTCCTTGGAGTCGCAGCTTCCTCCCACTTCGCCCAGCTCGACGATCACGGTGGGCGCACCGGGAGACGGACTGCGATGGCTCAGCGCGGACGGTCGCTTCTCGTTGCGCCTAGGGCTGCGAGGTCAGGTCCGATACGACGTCGTAGCCGCGCCGGACGCATCTCCTAGCCAGTCGCTGTCGCTACGCCGTGCTCGGGTCAAGTTCTCGGGCCACACGTTCGGCCAGCACAACACCTACAAACTCGAGCTTGGTGTATCCCCCCGAGACATGGGCATGGCGCCCGGCGGTCCGCGCTTCACACCGGTTCTCGACTGGGCGCTGGAGTTCTCCAAACTCCGGGACCTCCAGTTCCGCGTCGGCCAGTACAAGCTGCCCTACTCCCGAGCGCGGATGCAGTCCTCGGGAGACCTTCAATTCGTCGACCGCTCAATTGCGGACGGAGAGTTCAACCTCAACCGGGACGTCGGGTTCGACCTCCACTCCGACGACCTGTTTGGTCTGGATCATCTCGGCTACTACGCGGGCATGTTTCTCGGCGAAGGGCGCGACGCCTATCAGCCGACCAACTTCGAGGTCGTGTACCTCGCTCGCCTCGAAGTGTTTCCGTTTGGCACCTACGAGGCGGACGACACGGAGTCCGACCACTCGCGAGAGCGAGTCCCTCGCATGTCGCTGGGCTTTGCCTACGCCTTCGTCGATGGCGCCCAGTTCGAACGCGGCACCATCGGGGCCAGACCAGAGGATGGCGGCACGACCGACGTCCACAACGGGACGGTGGACGCGTCGTTCAAGTTCGGCGGTGCCACCGTGTTCGCCGAGGGGTACGTGCGCGAAGGCAGGCGTCGCGGGGGACCGTCAATCCCCGCAGCGGGACTCTCCCCAGCGCGCAACGGCTACGGCTGGAATGCTCAAGCCGGCTACCTGTGGGGTCCCAAGCCGTTCGAACTCGTCGGGCGATTCGCAGAGACCCGCCCCACCGCAGACTCGCCCCTGCCCCGACAACGGCAGCCCAGTGTCGTGCTCGGGTACTACTTCTTCGGGCACGCGGTGAAGCTCCAGCTCGACTACAGCCCGACGTGGTCCGAGTCGCTGACCGACGTCCCGAGCCACGTGATCCGCCTCCAGTTCCAAGGCGCGCTCTGACCGGCCGAGTCACGGGAAACGTGCTCGAGCCTCACAGCTCGTCGCAGCGCTGGTCGGGCTGCCCGATCAGCACGCACTCGACCTGAACGCCAACGCCCGGTGGAACCGGTACGCCTTCTCTTCGTTCGATCACAAACTCGAGGTTGGACCCGCGGTTGCTGCACTGCGGTGTGAGGTCGTCATGCGGCCACGCCGTCGAGCCGTCGCCGTCGGTGAGCGCCCGGAAGCAAACGTCGAGCCCCGGAGGGAAGTCCCAACCGGCGTTCGTCACGGCGCAGGCTTGCACGGGAGCATCCCCGCCACCGTCGTCACCTCGCTCCTCGAAGACCGTGCATCGGGGCTGCAAGCCGGAGACGTTGGGGCTGGCGTCGTAGGCACAACCGGGAATACAGGAACGTGAGCCGAGCTGCGCAATCTCGTCGGCGATCTGCTCCAGTGCCACGGCGTAGTCGGCCGAGCAGATCGAGAACATGTTCCGACGCTCTCCTGCGAACGCCTCGGCAAACGCCTTGAGCCGAACAGGAGGAATGCCCGGAAGGTCTCCCAGCGACTCCAACCCAAAGTCGCAACCAGGTCCGATGCCGTACTCGGAGTTGAAGATCGGGTTGGCTGAGTCCCGGTAGATGAGTTCTCCGCCCTGGGGGTAGTCCTCGGGCACACCGCTGATCACGGCGACCGAGATCGTCCCGTTGCCACCAAGCGCCTCCTTGCGGTCGGCAACCCCCTGCAGCGCGTCGATATAGCGATCGAGGGGATAGAGCACGGACCCATTCGGGTCTTCGGTGGGGAGTCCATCCCAGCCTTTGTCGACCGGAACGCAGGCGTCATACGTACCGGGGCCGCCGAGACACTGCACGCCCGCCTTCCAGCATGCAGACGACGTGGGCCGGGGTTCGAGGTCGGCCCAGAAGGGCTCTCCCAACGATGTGAACAGCGTGTCCACGTTTTGCAGGGGCAGCGAACAGTCGACTTCGTCGGTCACGATGATGACCGCGAGCAAGGCATCGTCGCGGACGAAGCCGTCTACGTTTTCCTCGACGATCCGCCGCATGGCCTCGAGCGGGGCCTCGTATCCAAACCCGTTGATGCCCTGCGGACCCAGGCAGCGCAGCGCATCCGCCATGCTCATGCCGGGGGGGAGATTGGTGGAGCCTCCGGAGCGCTCGATCCAGGGACCAAAGACGACGTTTCCGTCTGAATCAACGGTGCTCGACAATGGCACTTCGTCGAACTCACACGCGCTCAGACAACCCGCCTCGCGCTCGTCGACATACAGCGGCTCATCGTTGGGGCCGAGGACCCCGTCCCAGATGAAGTCGCCCAGGCGCTGCCGACAGCTCGTCGCACGGAGCCCGATCTCGTCGGACGTCGCAATGCCGATTCGGTAGCTCGCGCCGACTTGCTCGCCCTCGAGAACGTTGATGAACTGAGGAAAGTTCGCGGCGAGAACGCCCTGCTCTTCTCCCATCGATCCCGAGTTGTCGATGACAAACAAAATGTCGGCGGCCCGCTGAAGCGTGACAACCGAGGTGCAGTTCTCGAGCTCCGGGTCGCAGACTTCTTCCTCGCCGGTCGAACTCCCGGAGTCCCCACTCGACGACCCGTCCGCCTGCGTGAATACATGCGTCGGCGTGCGGCCACACGCCGGCAGCACGAGACCCGCCATCCACACCTGCCGCGCAATCGTCCAAACGCGCATCGACACCTCCTTGAAGCTACAGCAGCCGGGCGCCAAGGTCGAACCCATCGGGGCGACTGGTACAATGAAATGTGGGGCTCGCGACGGCGGTACTTGCGGCACTCGTGGCGGTCACGGGTTCCGTCACGGCGCCAGCCGATCCGAGCACGATCGTCGGCGGGGAAGCCACCGAGCCCTGCGCGTGGCCAACCGTGGTGTCACTGGGCCGGCTCTGCACAGGCACGCTCGTCCACCCGCGTGTGGTCGTCTACGCGGCACACTGCGGCGACAGGTTCTCCAGCGTCGAGTTCGGAAGTGCGGCTGCCCCTCGTCACGCACGGACGGTCGCGACGCAACGATGTGAAGTCTGGCCCGACGGCTTTCTGCCGGGCGCAGGTCGCGACTGGGCATTCTGCATCCTCGCCTCGGCCCAGGACGACGTCCCCATCGTGCCGCCGCTGATGGGGTGTGAAACCGAAGCTCTCACCCCGGGCATGGCCGCAACCCTGGTGGGATTCGGCCAATCCGAGGTTGGATACGGGGACAAACGCTCCGTGACGACCAGCATCACAGCCTGGGAGGGCGATGAAGTCGAGCTCGGCGGAGACGGCCGAGACTCGTGTGAAGGCGACTCGGGAGGACCCGCGTTCGTACAGCTCCCCGGTGGCGAGTGGAGAGTGTTCGGCGTCGTATCGTACGGCGAGACCTGTGGAGACGGAGGGTTCGTTTCTCTGATGCACCTCGCAACGCCCTGGGTCGAGGCGCGTTCAGGCTTCGACATCAGCCCTTGCTTCGAGCCGGACGGGACTTGGAGTCCAACGGTGGACTGCGACGGATTCACGGCCGCCCCGGATGACGGACTCGGGGCTTGGAGCTCGAGCTGTGAACAGCCCCGAGAGGTCGCCCCCAACACCTGTGGCGCGAGCTTCGATGCTGCAGGGGACCTCGCGGCTCCAACGGTCGAGTTCGTCGACCCACCGGATGTCGTCGAGACAGGCGTGCATCCGATCGAGGTGCACGCCCGCGACGAAGCGTCCGGGGTGCACACGATCCGCCTCGACCTCGATGGCATCCCCCTCGACGCAGGCACGTCGTGGGACGAGCAGGCGGTGTTCGACGTCGAGCTTCCCGATGGTGAACACCAGTTGCGGGCCATCGCGACCGACCGCGCGGGCAACCGGTCCGAGGCAACCATCACGCTCCTCGCCACTGCAGATCCTGACGACGCAAGTGCGCAGCAACGAGAGCAACGAGGCTGCGACTGCCACACGGGATCGGGTCGCGATGTCTCAGGCCTCCTGCTGTGGGGATGGATGTTCAGCCTCGGATGGAGGTCTCGGCGTTCGCGTCGAACCTGCTACCCTTGATGACGTGAGCGAGGAGAGCTGGCGAGCCGATTGGTCGAACGACCTGGAGCGCGCCTGGAAGGACCGGCTCGCGCCGACCGATACCCCGCAGACGTCGATTCGGCCGGCCCCCGAATATCGCCCGATGCCCGAGCATCGTGCCACCGAGCCCGGAGCCGCGGCGGGAGCGAACCGTACACGAGCTCTCTCGGACGTCGAGTCGGATGAGGTCCGGAAGCGTCGACCCACCGCGACACCTCGACGCCGCATTCACGTCAGCGCGCCGGGCATCGAAGGGCAACTCGGGCGCACAGAGTTCGAGCTGGAGACCGAGGTGGGCTCGGGCGGCATGGGTCGCGTGTTTCGAGCCAAGCAGCTCTCGCTAGGGCGCGAGGTCGCCGTCAAGCAGTTGCATGCGGACAAAGCCCTGCCCGACTCGACCGAGTCGTTCGAGAGCGAGGCTTGCATCACCGCGGTCCTCGAGCACCCCAACATCGTCCCCGTCTACGACATGGGCGTCGACCAAGGCGACCAGATCTTCTACAGCATGAAGCTGGTCGATGGCACGCCGTGGGACGACCTGCTCGACAAGCGGACCCCGGGAACCATCGATGCACCGCCGGGCGAGACCCACGACCTGCGCGCCCATCTCGAGATCCTGATCGAAGCCGCCAACGCGGTCGCGTACGCCCACAGCCGCGGCATCATCCATCGCGACATCAAGCCGCAGAACGTCATGGTCGGCGAGTTCGGCGAGGTGCTGCTGGTCGACTGGGGGCTGGCGTGCGCGCTGCATCCCGACCCGACGCGGCCCTCTCGGATCCTCGACATCAGCCAAGTGATCATCACGTGCGGCACACCGGTTTACATGCCGCCGGAGATCAGCACCGGGCAACGCGACTGGGTCGGTCCCTGGACCGACGTCTACATGCTCGGCGCCGTCATGTTCGAGGTTCTGTACGGCATCCCGCCACACGAAGAAGCCACGGCCATCGACGCGCTCAAAATCGCGAGCCGCAACGAATGGTCGTTTCCCCAGTCCGTCTCGCCCGAGCTCGAGCCGTACCACGACGTGCTTCGTCCCGTGCTCGAACGCGCACTGGCGACCCACCCCCACGCTCGCCAAGCCGATGGAAAGGTCTTCGCCGACGAGGTCCGGGCGGCGCTTCGCCACCTGGACTCGGCAGAGCTCGCTGCGGAAGCGGTCACGGACTTCCGGGAGCTCGAGCAAGCCCAGGCCGAACTCCAGCGGGAACGACAGTCCAAGAAGGTCGCGCGCCATACCGACCAACAACAGACCTATCGGACACTCGGTCGGGTGGTCGGGGTTCTCGAACAAGCGCTGAACTCGTGGCCCGACAACGCATTCGCCCGGCACTACATCGTCGAGGCCCACTTGCTGCACGCGTTCTGTGCTCTCTCCAACCAGGAGATTTCAGTGGTTCGCCAGCAGCTCGACATGCTCGGGCACCTCCCCGCCGGCGTCCTTCCGACCCCCGACCAGTCCACACGCGCCTCTGCGCTGCAGAATCGGCTCGCGAAGGCAATCGCGACACGCGAGAAGAAACGCCGGCTGACTCGGCTGCTTCAATTCTCCGCGGTCGCACTCGCGCTGATCGTCTTGGTCGGCTCCTTGGTCGCCGCCCTCATGATCCGAGATGCACGCGACCGAGCGCGCCTTGAGCGAAACCACCTCTCGCAGTTGCTGATCGGCACCGCCGCGGACGGACTCGAAGCCGAGCTGGCCGGGCTTCTGCAACCCGTCCGCGGAAGCCTGCAAGGGGCGGCCGACTGGGCCGAGGCCGGACGCCTCGACACCGATGACCCCGAGACACTCACCTCGTTCTTCTTGCCGCTGATCGACGGCTACGAAGTGATCAGCTCTGTGCTGCGTGCCGATACGCTGGGCAACGAGTACATGTTGCTTCGCATCGAGGACGGCTGGCGCGTTCGCGTGTCCAAGCCGGGCACGCCGACCTTCTTCCAGAAGCTCGACCCTGCGGGCAAGGTCACCCAAACCTGGACCGAGACCGTCGACTACGACCCTCGCAAGCGCCCATGGTTTCAGGGGGCGTCCACGAGCCCAGAGACGATCGTGTGGACCGACCCGTACACGTTCTTCACCACCAAGCAGCCCGGGGTCACCGCGGCCCGCACCGCTCGGAGCCCCACGGGCCGCAGCTTCGTGCTCGGCGTCGACATGCTGCTGACCGACCTCTCCGAGTTCACCATGCGCATGCCCAACGCCGCCCAGGGTGAGGAGCACGGCAAAGTGTTCGTGTTGGACGCACAACACCGGGTGATCGGCCTCCCCCGCTCTCCGAAGTTCGTCGATGAAGCCTCGAAGCTCGAGGCGGTCCTGCTCCCACTCGACGAGATCGGTGAGCCGGTGTCGGCCGAGGCCCTACGTATGTGGACCGATGGCGGTATGGAGGCGCAGCCATTCCGCATCGAAGCGGCCGGTCAGCCCTGGTGGACCGGGTTTCGCAGCTACGAACTCGACCCGGCCCACCCGCTGTGGATTGGCGTTGTCCTCCCCGAGGCTGACTTCCCTCAGCTCCAATAGTCGTTCCGCGGTTTGCGCAACACGGATTCGTGGATGCACCTGCACGAACCTATGCGGGCGGTCGACGCCGTCCCAGGTGCCGCACGTTCGTTCAGCAGCGGCCCGTATTGCCCACCCTGACGGTCTCTGCGACCTGTCCGCGCTAGTCTTTCCCTCGTAGTCCGACGATGCAATCCGCTCCTCCCCACGCGCCCAATGGCGCCGGATCCGCGACCGACGATGGCGGGCAGGTCGATGTTCTCGCCCAGCTCTCGCGGCTGATGCAGATCCTCCGCCGGAGGTGGTTGGTCATCGCGGTCACCACCGTCGTGTGCATTGCCGGCTCGATCGGCGTGCTCCGCCTCCTCGAGCCTCGCTGGCAATCCAGCGCCTCCATCGTCCTGCACATGTCGGGGCCGCAGGTCCTCGACAAGGTCGAGGGTGTTGGCGAAGACGCCCAAGCACGGCTGCTCGGCTACAAGGAGTACTACCAAACACAGCGGCAGATCATGAGCAGCCGGACGGTCGCTGCTGCCGCGCTGGAGTCCTTGGGCCTCGCCGCCGACCCGCAGTTCCTCGGCGTGCACAAGATCGAGGACCCCGCCGAACGGGAGGCCGAAGCCGCCGAGGTCGATCCGGTGGAGCGCCTTCGCGAGATGCTCACGATCACCGAGGTACCCAGTTCGCGCATCGTGCTGATCACCGCCGAGTACCCGGACCCTCTCGTCGCGCGCAACATGGCCAACGCGGTCGCGGAAGCCTACATCGACCACACCACCGAGGGGCGTAAGAGAGTCGGCCTCGAAGCCGAGGAGGACCTGTCTGAAGAGCGGGACAAGGCCCGAGGCAGCATGCAAGAGGCAGAGCGGCTCCTCGAAGCGTTCAAGAACGAGAACCGTGTCACGTCGCTCGAGCTCAACGGGCGTGACAGCGACATCTCGACCGCGCTCCTCAAAGCCACTGACCAGCACAAAGAGGCACAGAGCGAGCGCGACAGGCTCTCGCAACAGTTCAAGCAGGCGAAGGACCTCTACAAAAAGGACCCGCTCGCGGCCGCGTACCTGTTGCCCGAGGACAAGCGAGACGTGTTCGAGGAGATGCGCAAGCAGCAACTCGCTGCAGAGACCCTCTTCAATGAGGTCGATGTCGACTACGGCCCCAAGCACGAACAGCACCGCAAGGCCAAACAGAACCTCGACCTCATCAACGGCAAGATCGCGCGCGAAACGAAGTCGTTGCTTGCGTCTCTCGAGCGGCAAGTCGAGGCAGCGACTCGGCACGAGTCCTTTCAAGCCGGCGTCCTCGCAACCGCCCGCAGAAAGGCGCTCGCGCTGTCGAGCCTGGAACGCGAATACGTCGAACTCAAGCGGGAGGCCTCGGTCGCATCCGAGGAGTACCTCCTGGTCGCTCGTCGTGACACCGAGATCGAGCTGACGAACCGAGTCGAGAACGAGGGCATCGAGATTCTCGACCGCGCCACCGTCTCGGCCGAAGCCGTCTTCCCCCCCAAAGAGCTCATCGTCTTGCTCGGCGGCGTCCTGGGCATGGGCTTGGGCTGCGTCCTGGCCCTGTCGATCGACTTCCGAGACTCGCGTCTACGCGGCCTGCTCGACTTGGAGCGCTCCCTCTCCCCGTTCGGCGTGCCCGTGCTGGGGCAGCTCCCGCTGCTTCCTCCCGACTCCAGGCTCGGGGCGGGCAACGCACGAGCGCAGCGAAAGCAGCGAGACCTCTACGCGCACAAATTCCCTCAATCCCTCATGGCGGAGCGCTGTCGGGGTATCCGAACGTCGTTGGCCTTCGTCCAAGGCGGCGAACCGGCATCCACGATCATGATCACCTCTCCGTCTTCTTCCGAGGGCAAGAGCAGCACCGCGATGAACCTCGCGTTGTCGTTCTGCCAAGCGGGCAAGTCGGTGCTGGTGATCGATGCGGACATGCGACGGCCACGGCTGCATCAGGTCTTCGAGACCGATCCCAAGCGGACGGGTCTTTCGGCTCTGCTCGCAGGCGAGGCCGAGATCGACGACGCGGTGATCACCCAACCCGACGGTGCACCCGAGAGCCTATCGATCATGGTCTGCGGAGAGATCCCCGACGACCCCGCCGAGAAGCTCGAGTCCCATGCGCTGCACCAGCTCCTCATCGGGCTCAAGGAGCGCTTCGACGTCGTCATCCTCGACAGCCCGCCCGTCCTCCCCGTGGCAGACCCCCTCATCCTCGCAAGTCAGGTCGACGGGGTGATCGTGGTGAGCCGCTGCGAACAGACCCGGCGTGGAGAGCTTCAACGGGCCATGAGCAGCCTGATGCAGAGCGACGCCAACATGCTCGGCGTCGTGCTCAACGAGGTCGACGCCCGCCAAGAACGGTACGACTACGGCGGCGGCAGCGGGTACTACACGTACAAGCCCCGCGAGACGGGCACCGACGCGTAGCACCAACGACCCTCCGCGAGCCCGCGGCCTACTTCTTCTTGAACGTGCCGCCTGACCCGTTGGCGGCGTTCTTGATCGCCAGCGTACCGTCGTCGGACAACGTGATGACTTGGTTGTCGGCTTGCATCAGTTTCCCCCCGCTGAGCTCCAGCTGAACCGAGATCTCGATGGTCTTCCCCTCGTGCTTCTCAACCTTGTAGACGCTGACCAGGGGCTTCGCGCCGGACTTGGGATAGGTCCTCGTCAGACGGTCCTTGGTGAATTCGAGCTCGTTCCCCGAATCGTCGGTGGCGATCCAGGTCCCAAGAACCTTCGCCACCGCCTCGGCATTGTCGTCAGACTTGGCCGCCGCCTTGTCACCCGCGGCGGCAGAGTCGGTCTGATCGCACCCGCCCCCTAGGGCGAGAGACAGCGCGATGCATAGAGAGTTCAGAGTCGTACGCTGAATGGACACTCACAAGGTAGACGTAGCTGCGTAGCCGAGGTTGCGCGGCCACGAACACCGAAGTCCAACGACCGCACCGGAGCCGATACCACCGGTGGGTCCTAGGACCCGCGCAGGTTGTCCTGCCACGGCGAGCGAACCTCGGGGTCCGTGAGCCAGTACATGAGCGCCTGCATCTCTTGGTACTCGAACATCGCCATATTCGTGAGCGAGCCCGGAAGGCTATCGATGTCGACACCGTTCCACTCGAAACCCGGAACGCCCTGCGTTTGAGCGCCCATGCCTCGCATGTGCACCCGGTCGCGGCAGCGCCACAAACGTGCGGGTGCCATCCCGGCGGCCTGCCCGAACTTCTTCGGGGGCATCATCCGAGTCGGACGCCCCACTCGGTCGAGGCCAGAGCTCCACAGCAACCAACACAGCGAATGCCACTCGGCGCGCGCCGACCGGAGCAGGTCCGGGATCGCATCGCCAAGCTCGAGCGTCTCGTCGATCTCGATGACAAATGGCTCGTCCGGGTCGTCGGGGTCGGGCGTCTCCAACCTATCGGTCCCAAGCGAGACCGGGCCGCAGGGCAACAACACCGAGACATCGGGGAGCAGCCACGGGGTCTCCTCCGTCACCCCCTCGTGCTCGAGCATCGCGGTACGGATCTGGTCAACCCGGGTCGCGTACTTCTCCAGCAGACCCAGGACCTCCGGAAGAGGTCGACTGGGCGCATCCGGGAGACCGTCGTAGTGCGTCTGCGGGTCTTCGTGATTCGGCCAGAAGTCGAACACGGGGAACAACACCTTGGCGTACAGCTGCATGAATCCGCGCTGTCCTTCGTCCGGGATGCGCGCGGCGTCGGAACGAGCGGCATCCGCGTGTCCGAGGCTCATGTTCACCAAGGCCCGTGTGAACGCGTAGTCGGCACGGTCGGGGGCCAGCATCATGGCCGCATCGATGAACTCGAGTGCCGCCTGAGAACGCTCATGCTGGTCGAGCTGAATCGCCAGTCCCCGTAGACACGCCGCAACGTCCGCGCCTGCTGCAAGCGCATCGAGAACATCCCCGACCGAGTCGCCCTCCTCGGCTCGCCCCATGGCAGTCTCCGAGTTCCATGGGCTGGGCCGTGCCGCGAGCGCTGCCCGCAGCTGCGTCACGTCATGAGCCACGCCCGCAGCACGACCCAGGGTCGCAAGCCACAGCCCCAGGCTCCGCTGCGCCCCGTACCTGCCCGCGAGGTCGAGCCATGCTTCCGCGGGCCGCGTCGCGTTGTCGAGGAAGACCAGCTCTTCCTCTGCTCCGACAGGCGCACCGTAGTCGAACACCCCCGCCACCTGCTCGGCGGCGTTGAGGAACTCCCAGGGTCCAACCCGAACGGCTTCGTGATAGTCGCCGCGCGCCGCGACGATGTTGGGGAGCCGCAGGGTCTCCGGCTCGACCCGCTCCCACGCCGCTCCATGGAGCGCGTCCGCTTCGTAGACACACCGCAGCAACAATAGACCTTCGCGGTCCCAGTGTTTCCAAGCTCCGATCTTCTCGGCGTCCCCGTTCGCGCGCCCGTCCTTCCATCGGTCCTCTCGCTCGTCCCACCACGCGCTCTCGGGAAGCGAGCTGGGGCGGTCGGGAAACGGAGTCCCGTCGGCGCAAAGGCGGCGGCCGGCGGCATCGAAGTGGCGAACCGCCGTTACGTCCCCCATTTCGTAGTCCATTTCCGAGCGCATCACGTGCTCGGGCACCCCCGAGGGTCGCGTGTTCTCCGTCGTCGGCCCCTCGATCGAGAACCAGGTCCGCCTCCCATGAAGCGTCCCGCGAACGAAGGAGCATGTCTGCGACACCTCACCGCTCTCGTGGAACCTCTTGCTCTGTCCGTGCGCCTGACCACCCTCGTAGTTGCACCGGCAGCACAGGGTGCCGTCCGGACGCCAGTACGCCACTTCGCCGTGGAGTTGGCCGTCGTCATCCTTCGGGCCGAGCACCCACTCGTTGTCGCTGGGCTCCCACCACGCGTCGGCGGGCACAGAGTCTGGTCGGGCTGGCGTTTCGCTCATGACCCCGGAGTTAGCGAGGACCGTGCCAACACCCACGCCTTGACGTCACGGGCCCTTGGCGTTTCGGGTGTTGCCCAACTCGGGCAACGCTTGCTCAACTCGAAATGTGAGGCTCAACTCACCGTTCCCAGTGGTTCTCGCCCGCCCGCACCTCGAGCGTCGCGCCAAGCTCCTCCACATCGGTGCGCTCGAGAATGTCCAAGTACCAAACCTCGGCCTGAATCCTCTCGGCATCGATGTCGAGAACCCCGTAGCCATGCCGGGTCGTATCGAGGAACCGGTAGTGCGGGTTGTTCGTCGCCGAGTCCTTCTCGATCGCTGCGGGCAGACCAGGCTGCGCAGGGAAGAACTCATCCACGTTGCCACGACTCATACTCGCCGGTTGGAACTCCACTGCGACCGCCCCTTCACCCGTGCGCGGATCGTAGGCTTTGGGGTCGCCCGGGGACGTGACCAGATCGGTCACAGCAGTGATGTGAGCGTCGCCGCTGAGAAACAGGGCGTTGTCGACCTCATCGGAGGCGATCCGGTCGAACATTCGAGCGCGAGCATCGGGAAACCCGTTCCACGTGCTCCCGCCGAGCACGACGAGCAACCCGTCGATGACCGCCACGGGCTTCTGGTTTCCGACCAGCTTCCAGGTCGCAGCGGAGTCGGCGAGCGTCTCGTGGAACCACGCTTCCTGGGCGTCCCCAAGAATCGTCTTGTCCGGCGAATCGGGGTCATCCGCGTCGTCTCGGAACAACAGGACGTCGAGCACGACCACATCGAGCAAGTCACCGAACGGAAGGCGGCGATACACGACATCGGATCCACGTGCTCCCTGCGGCCCAGAGACGGGGTTCCATTCGCGGAACGCCTGCACTCCGCCCCCGGCCACCGGAGCTCCGCTGTTCACGTCGTGGTTGTCCCAAAGCATCACCCATGGATGGGCCGCCCGCGCCGCCCTCAGGTCCGGGTCTCCAAGGTGATAAGCGTGCAGTCTTCGCCAACCGTCCAGCGTGTCGGGATCGTCGGGCAGAGGATCGGGAATCCGTACGAGTTCGTCCTCGTCCGGAAAGTCATACGTGTAGTCGCCGACGTGGATCAGCCCATCGAGATCCAGACGTCGAGCGATCGCACGGTAGCCGTTGAAGTAGCCCGAGAAGATACTGGTGCAGCTTGTCACCGCGAATCGAAGTCGGTCCGCGCTGCCAGCGGGAGCGGTTCGCGTACGCCCCGTCGTCGACGATGTGCCCACAGAGGGCATACCGTTCGAGAATCGGTAGTAGTAGGTCGTGGCCGGCAGCAGCCCTTCGACATGAACGTTGACGGTGAAGTCGCGCTCGGCATTGGGCTCAACCGTCCCCGAATCCACGACGTCGGCGAAGGCCGGATCGGTCGAGACCTCCCAACCCACCGTCTCCGCCTGCTCCGAGTCGACCCGTGTCCACAGCCACACACTCTGTGGCCCAGGGTCGCCCGATGCGACGCCAAATGGGAATGGGCCGCACCCAGGCACCATCCCATCCGCCAACCCGGGAGGCGCGGCGGCCCCGGTCACCGTCAGTGCGGCCGTCCACCCGCTGCTGTGTGTCAGCGTGACCGGGGTATCCACCACGACCGCCGGTGCCCGGTACACCCACGCCCCATCGGCGGGCCGGGGCTCGTCAAAACCGAGCAGCCCTTGCACCGACCAGCTCCCCCCGGTGGGCGCATCCATGGTGACCTCCGAGCACACTTCGACGCTCCCCAAGTCCACGACGCTGCCTCCCGTCGAGCTCCCGGTCGTGACCGTCGTCGAGGTCAGCGCCGCGGTGGTGCTCGCGACGCTCGAGCGGGTCCCCGCGCTCCCGCTTCCGCTCGTCCCGGACGTCGTGCCGCTGCTGGGCGCTGCCGGGCTGGCGCCCCCGCAGGCACCAAGGACCACAGCCATCGCCCACCACCCTCGTTTGCCAACCACGTCCCGAGGCTACCCGAGGATCCGCGTCCACGACCAACACCGTCGATGCGGGCAGCTTGATACCCTCAGGGCCATGCGCCGTGCCCTTCTCTTCGCCACTGTCCTCTCCGCTGCCTGTGACCCCGTCCCGGTCAGCGACGCGAAGATCGAGTTCAAGAAACTCGAGGACAGCATCCCCGTCACCGATACGGGCGTGAAATACCAGATCACGGTCTCGGGAACGAAGGGCCCGGTGATCACGGCGATCACCTCGACGTTGACAGCGGTCTACACGGTCGATGGGGCCGAGAAGTCCGACCTCCTGGCGACCGAGACCGACGACGGAAGCAGCTGGAGTGCCGAAGACAACCCCTTCCCCGGCTCCGTCGGCGGGGACTGGGAAGGATGCGGCGGCATGGTCTTCATGGACGACGACAAGAGCGCCAACCTGCAGAAGCTCTACGCGGACCGTGAGACCAACAAGCTCAAGCTGATGCTCGGCGTCGAACTCCGATCGACGGGCGGAAAAATCGCCCCCCTGAACCAGGAGATCAAACTCCTGCCCCCCAACAAGTGAACCGCGACACCTCGTTTCAGGACCCTCGCTACGCGGTCACCCCTCGAGCCGGCGCAGCAGGGCCCGGACGTACTTTCGCGACGAGGCGTAGCCCGTTGTCGTCGCGACGGACACCCACCGAAGGACGGGCCAGCGACCGGCCCACTCGAACTCGCCCTCCCCTTCGAGTTCGGTGTCACTGAGCTGCTCGAGCGCGGCGAGAACCGCCTCGCGGCTGGCCGCGAAGTCGGCCCGAACGCGTTTCCACGATCGGCGCTTGGGGGCGTCGGCGATGATCCCCGCGTTGAGCCGAGGCGTGTCCTTCCACGCAAATCCGGGCGCGGGCGTCTGTGGGATCTCACCGCGCTGCCCCGCCTCGATCCACTCCACGACCGCATGGCCCCACCACGTACGGACCGTCAGCACGTCGACCACCGTCCAGTCGTCGATGCAGACCTCGCGAGATTGACTGGCCGAGAGTCGGTCCAGGTCGAGACTGAGCTTTCCGAACGCCGTCTCCATGGCCGAGTCGAGCTCCTCACGCGTCTTGGGTATCGCCATGCCCGGTCTGTGCGGGCCAGAGTTAGGCTGGTGCCCGCAAGGCCTGCGTTCGAGGCCAAACCAACGAGAAAGCCGCGCCGGGAAACCCAAGCGCGGCCTTCGAGAGTCTCTCGAGACTCGGCGTTGATCAGCCCTTCTGGCGATCCTTGTACTTCTCAGCCAGCTCTTGCTGGACGCTCTGCGGGACGGGGTCGTACTTCGCGAACTCCATCGTGAACTCGGCTTTGCCCTGCGTTCCGGAACGAAGCTCGTTCGAGAAGGCGAACATCTCGGAAAGCGGGACGTTCGAGTCGACGGCGGTGGTGCCGTAGGCCGTCTCGGACCCGTTGATGAGTCCACGGCGACGGATGAGCATGGTCTGAACCGCGCCCTGGAACTCCTCGGGCGTCTCGACGACAACCTTCATGACGGGCTCGAGCACGACCGGCTTGGCGGCACGCATGGCCTCTTTGAAGGCGTTTCGGGCGCAGATCTGGAACGCCATGTCGCTGGAGTCCACCGCGTGGAAGCCACCGTCGGAAAGCTCCATCTCCACGTTCACGACCGGGAAACCGATGACCACACCGCGAGCCATCGCCTGCTGGAACCCGTTGTCACAGGAGGGGATGTACTCGCGAGGGATGATGCCGCCGACGATCTTGTCGACGAATCGGTAGATCTCATCCTCGGACTCGGGCTCGGTCAGCGGACGCATGGTGCCGCCGATCTTCGCGAACTGACCGGAGCCACCGGTCTGCTTCTTGTGGGTGTACGCGAACGGGATCTCGTTCTGGATGGTCTCGCGGTACCGAACCTGCGGCTCACCGACGATGGTCTCGACCTTGTACTCGCGCTTCATCCGCTCGATGTAGACCTCGAGGTGAAGCTCGCCCATGCCCGCGATCAGGGTCTCGCCGGACTCTTCGTCGCGACGCACCGAGAAGGTGGGGTCCTCTTTCGAGAAGCGGTTGAGCGCCTTGGAGAAGTTCGAAAGGTTCGTCTTGTCCTTGGGCTCGAGCGAGTACTCGATGACGGGCGCGGGCACGTACATCGAACGCAGCGAGTACTTGACCTGCCCGTCGGTGAACGTGTCACCCGCCGCGCAGTCGACACCGAACATGGAGATGATGTCGCCGGAGCCGGCTTCCTCGATGTCCTCCATCTTGTCGGAGTGCATCCGGACGATGCGACCCAGCTTCACCTTCTGGCCGGTTCGCGTGTTGTAGATGGACATGCCCTTGGTGACCTTGCCCTGGTAGATGCGGACATAGGTGAGCTGTCCGTAGCGGCCGTCCTCGAGCTTGAACGCGAGCGAGCACATGGGCTTCTCGTCGTCGGTAGCGAGGACCACTTCGGTCTCTTTGCCGTCGCCGGCGATCTCGAATGCCTTGTTCTCCACCTCGGTGGGGTTGGGCAAGTACGAGACGACGCCGTCGAGCAAGACCTGGACGCCCTTGTTCTTGTAGGCGGAGCCACAGAACACCGGCGTGAGGTCGAGGGAGAGCGTGGCCTTGCGAATGACCGGGTTCAGCTCTTCGGCCGAGACTTCCTCGCCCTCGAGGAACTTCTCCATGATGGCGTCGTCGAAGTCGGCAACCGTCTCGACGAGCTTGTTGCGCATCTCCTCGGTCTTCTCCTTCATGTCCTCGGGGACCTCCTCTTCGCGGAGGTTCTCGCCGTTGTCGCCGTCGAAGAAGAAGGCTTTGCGGATACGAAGGTCGATGATGCCGTCGAAGTCGTCTTCGGCACCGATCGGGATCGTCACCATCGCGGCGTTGTGCTTGAGCTTCTCGCGAAGCTGGCTCGTCACGCGGTACGCGTCGGCACCGGTGCGGTCCATCTTGTTGATGAACGCGACGCGGGGGACGTTGTAGCGACGCATCTGACGGTCGACCGTGATCGACTGTGACTGCACACCGGAGGACCCACAGAGAACGAGAATGGCGCCGTCGAGCACCGACAACGCGCGCTCCACCTCGACGGTGAAGTCGACGTGTCCGGGAGTGTCGATGATGTTGATGTGGGTCTGACCCCACGTCACGAAGGTGGCAGCGGACTGAATGGTGATGCCGCGCTCACGCTCCAGCTCCATGTTGTCCATGACAGCGCCGACGCCGGACTTGCCACGGACTTCCTCGATTTTGTGGATGCGACCCGTGTAGAAAAGGATGCGCTCGGTGAGCGTCGTTTTTCCGGAGTCAATGTGGGCGGAAATCCCAATGTTGCGGGTGTTGGCGAGGTCGACCATGGCTGCTTTTTGCCTTTAGGCGTCTGAAGAACGTGTCTGCAAAAGCCCCGCAAGACCCGAGGATCGGGGGCGAGGCGCGCGGAGAATGCCACAACCTGCACCATGGAGCACCCCACGGCATCCGCGCGGCTTGCGTGGGTGCTCACGCCCGGGGGCAAGGTGCGCCGATCCGGGACGTGAGCTAGCAGCCCCGTCCTCGCTAGGACCGCTCCAGCAGTCGCAAACAGCCGGTTTCGGGCAACCGCGACCGCGTGCGACAGCGCCGCGGACCATCGGGAACCGCACTGCGTCGAGACCGGATTCGACCTCGGTGAATGCTCTGCCCTCGCCCTGCGCGAGGTGAGCACGGCGGGGCCAACACGACCGCGGCCCGAGTTGGCGCCCTCTACGCAGCGCACCACCACAACGCGCCCGAACCGTTTCGCTCGAGGTGCGCTCCGACCGTCCCCAAGGAACCGCGTACAGTAGAAGCGTGATGCTCGCGATGTGGGGACCCGAAGGCGCGCAGGCTTCTCAGACTCCGGACCCCGTGATGGGATTCTCGGGACTGCCAGGACTGGCGCTTGGGCTGTTCGTCGCCTCCCTCATCCTCGTCGCGTGGCGGCGCAGGAAGGGCACATCCGGGTTTCGGGGCTCCGTCGGCGGAGCCGCCATGGGCAACGCGCTCATGGACGTGAACTCGGCCTTCCTGCCGCACCACGCCAACTCGGCGGTCATCTGCATGCTCGAGACCGAAGAACATCGCGACGAAGCGGGCGAGGGCCCCAAGCCTTGGACCCGACCGCCGACTCCGACGCAGAGCCCCTACCGCGTCAGCGACCCGAACAAGCGGCTCAACTAGCGCGGCAAGCCGGCGTCCTCTTGAGGTGCGCCCTAATCGAGATCCAGGTAGCGGGCGAGGACGGCATCCGCGGTGAAGCCAAACTTCTCCGCCAACACCCCCATCGGTGCTGAAGCCCCGAAGCGGTCGATGCTCTGCTGGTGAGCGGCGTAGC
Source organism: Nannocystales bacterium (assembly GCA_050633305.1). GTDB lineage: Bacteria > Myxococcota_A > Polyangia > Nannocystales > Nannocystaceae > CAJXVA01. The sequence continues at coordinate 109,656 of JBOEGF010000019.1, read as the reverse complement.
GCTCCCATCCCATCCCGACGCCGGCCTCGACCGAGAGTCGGCGAGTCACCGCCTTGGGCAGCACGCTCTCTTTGTAGGCGCCGTCCTGCGCTTCGAAGGCTTCCCAGCATGGCATCGAGACGACGCGGGTGCGCTTGCCTTGCGCCTGGAGCCGGCCTGCGACCTCGACCGCCAGGGAGACCTCGGATCCCGTCGCGACCAGAATGCCGTGCAGCTCGCCCTCGCCCGAGGGCTCGAGGACGATGTACGCCCCCCGGGTGATGTCGCGGTCGGTGCCTTCGAGGATCGGAAGGCCCTGACGAGTCAGCAAGATCGCCGTGGGTCCGTCGGTGCGCTGCAGCGCCATCTTCCAGGCCCCCACCGTCTCCTTGGCGTCCGCGGGGCGAACGACGTGGAGGTTGGGGATCATCCGCAGGCTCATCGTCTGCTCGACGGGCTGGTGCGTGGGGCCATCTTCACCGAGGAAGATGCTGTCGTGCGAGTAGATGTGGACGACGGGGATCTGCTGTAGCGCCGACAGACGGACGGCACCGCGCATGAAGTCCGAGAAGATCAGGAAGGTGGCGTCGAAGGGACGCATGCCACCGTGCAGGGCCATCCCGTTGACGATGCCGCCCATGCCGTGCTCTCGCACGCCGAAGTGGACGTTGCGACCATCGCCCTGCTCAGGGCTCAGGACGCCGCCTTCGGGGAAGCCCACGCCGTTGCTTCCGGCCAGGTCCGCCGAGCCGCCGACGAGCGATGGGAAGCGATCAGCCAACGCATTGAGGACCTTCGCGCTGGCCTTGCGGGTCGCCAACTTGGTGCCGACTTCAAACTCGGGAAGACCTGCGAAGTCCGCGTCCGTCGCCTTGCCCTCGAGCACGGCTTCGAACTCTGCCGCCAGCTCCGGATGTGCGGTCCGATAGGCGACCATGCGCTCGTTCCAAGCCGCATGCTGTGCGACCCCCGGAGCGATGACCTCGGCGATCTTGTTCGGCAGGGCGTCCGGGACGTGGAACGGCTCGAGCGGCCAGTCCATGCCCTTCTTGGTCGCCTCGATTTCTTCGGCACCGAGCGGGGCTCCATGCGAGCTGGACTTGCCAGCCTTCGACGGGCTCCCGTGTCCAATCACCGTGCGAGCGCAGATCAGTGTGGGCTTTTCAGTTTCGGCGCGTGCAGCCGTCAGTGCAGCCGTGACCGCCGCGTCGTCGTGCCCGTCGGCCTTGAGTACCTGCCAGCCATAGGCCTCAAAGCGTTTGCCAACATCTTCCGTGAAGGAGATGTCGGTTCCGCCGTCGATCGTGATCTGGTTGTCGTCGTAGAGGTAGATGAGCTTGCCGAGCTTCTGATGTCCCGCGAAGCTGGCCGCCTCCGACGCGACGCCTTCCATCAGATCGCCGTCGCTGACGATTCCGTACGTGAAGTGGTCGACAACCTCGTGGCCAGGCCGGTTGTAGCGAGTCGCAAGCCAACGTTCGGCGACGGCCATGCCGACCCCCGTTGCAAACCCTGTCCCCAGAGGACCGGTCGTGACCTCCACGCCTTCGGTGTCATGCACCTCGGGGTGGCCAGGCGTCTTGGACCCCCACTGGCGGAAGTTCTTGAGGTCGTCGAGCGTCAGCGAGTAGCCCGAGAGGTGCAGCAGCGAGTACAGCAGCATCGAGCCATGGCCTGCGCTGAGGACGAAGCGATCGCGGTCTGGCCAGTTCGGATCCGCGGGGTCGTGGACCAGGAAGCGAGTCCACAGGGTGCTGGCCATGCAGGCCGTTCCCATGGGCATTCCGGGGTGACCCGAGTTCGCCTTCTGGACCGCGTCCATGGCGAGGCCCTTGACGGTCGAAACCATCGTGGCGTGGTCGGACGCGGAGATGTCCCGCGGGGCGAAGGCTGCACGCTGCGACATGCCGCGGTGCGTATCACGATGGCGGACGCGCGCCGTCCTCCGTCGCGTGCGGATCCCGACGTGTTTGTGCGGAGCGAGCGCTCAGCGGCTGCAGATGCAGATGACCGTGTTGGAGGTCATGTCATCGCAAGTGATGTCGCCTGTCGAGGTACACACAGGCTTCTCGTTGAGCTGCGCGCCCTGGCAGGTGCCACCAAACGCCTCGCAGATGGAGTTGCACGGCGTCATCGTCACCGTGACCCCGAACCTGCAGCTGTCGACCTCCTCGTCGCAGAGCATGTAGTCCGTGGCGGCTCCGTACATCTCGTCGCAGCTCGCCATGGAACCCGTGCCGGTGGAGCTCCCACTTGTGGTCGGATCTCCGGTCGTCGGATCCATCGTCGGATCCGTCGTCGTATCCATCGTCGGATCCGTGGATGGGGCCGTCGTGGGCTCGCCGGACGTGCTCGTGCCCGGCTCCACGTCGGTCGTGGAGTCCTCGCCCGACTCGCCAGAGCTCCCCGCCGAGTCGTCGGTGTCCGTTGCACCCCCTTCATCGCCGAAACACATCCCCGCGAGCGACGAAGCCCGGTCATGCCAGCGTTTGCCCGTGGGACACGCAGCATCGGGGAACGTGCAGAAGCTGTTCGTTTCGCAGACCCCACCCGCGCCCTCAGCGATGCAGTCTTCGCTGGTCGAACACTGGAAGTCTGAGACCGGATTGCAGCCGGCTCCACCAGCCGAAAGGCCGAAGCATCCCAGCCCAACCGTGACGGTGAGGATTCGAAGCAGTCGCATGGCGATGTTGACTCGGTACTAGAAGCGGCCGGAGACCGCGAGGCCCTGAATACGGCCGGCGACCAGCGGGGCGACGCGAACGCTTGCATTCCCCGACGGGCCAGCTTCCTTGCGCTTCTTGGCGCCGACGATGATGAGCGGGACGCCGATCGCAAGCCCGGCCACGGCGACACCGATGCCGACGTAACCGAACATGTTCCCGCGAGCGCCCTCCTCGTCGAGTTCGTCGATGCGCGGCTGATTTGCGGGATCGCCACCGAGGCCTTCGACCTCGTCTTGCGCGGACGAACTCTGCAGCAGACCTGCAACAGCAAGCCCCACGCCGCCCAGTCCGACGGCCGTAGCCACGCTACCGCCGATCAGGAAGCCGGTGCCAGGCTTGGCCTTTCCGCGCTTCTTCTTCTTTTTCTTCTTCGACGACTTGTCGTTCTTCGCGACGGCCTCATCGTCAGGAGCCTGCTCCTCCTCGATTTCGGCGATCAACTCTTCGGCTTCGGTGATCTGCGCCTCGGCCTCGGAGATCATGCCAGCCGCGGACGCGGGGTCGATGACCAGCCAGCGCGACTCGGCGGAACCGGAGGACACGCCATCGTAGAAGTGCAGGATGTCGAGGGCGACCGTCGTCGTGGCGATGCTGGCCTCGGCTTGCTCGATGCTGCGCTCTTTGCGGGCAGCTTCGAGCCGCAGAGCGCCCGCTTCTTTCATGGTGACGGGGTCACCGAGCAGTACAGCGTTCTCCTCGAGGCCGTTGGCTGCGCCATCGAGGTTGCCCGCGTCGAGATCGCTCGCGACCGAATCTCGGATCGCCTGCCGTTTGGCGTCGGCGGACTCCGGAGACAGGCCGGGCTCGGCTGCAGGCTTCTTTTTCTTCTTCTTTTTCTTCTTCTTTTTCTTCTTCTTGATGAGAGCCAGCGGGACCGCCCCGGGGCTGACCGATGTGGTCGTCGGCAGGGTCTGGGCATGCGCGGTGAGAGGCGAAGCCACCAAACCCAAGCTCAGCGCCCCCGTCACCAGCCCCATCGCGGCGCGTCCAAACAAGCGTTGCCGACTCGTAGTTCCGTTCATGCTGTCTCCCTGCATTCCCCTCCAGATGATGACACAACCCGGCATCGGGCTTCTGCGTTTCTTGGTGAGGGCTGAGACGTGGATTTCACTGTGTTTGGGTGCGCAAACGGTGCGTCGACGGATTCGCTCGCCTCCGCACTCCGTGCTAGAGCACGCCCATGCGCATCTGTATCCTTGGTGCCACAGGCCTCGTCGGCCGCGAGTCCATCACGCTGATCCGCCGCGCCTGGCCGACGGCGGAGATCATCGGGTTTGCGAGCCGACGAAAACAACTGGAGCACGCCGGGGAAACCTTCGACGTGCTCGCTGCGCCTGAACTCGAGGAAGACAACGCGCCGCGCGGGGACCTCGCCCTCGTCGCGCTCGATGACGAGCACAGCAAGCGCTACGTCCCGCGGTTGGTCGAGCTTGGGTACAAGGTCGTCGACAAGAGCAACACCTACCGGATGGAGGAGAGCGTTCCGCTGGTCTCGGCGGGCGTCAACTGTGGGGTCGTGAGCGAGAAAACCCAACTCGTCGCCAACCCAAATTGCACCACCATCCCCTTTACGATGGCCATGGCTCCCTTGGCCCATGCGTTCGGTCTGACCTCGGTCGCGATCAGCTCGTACCAAGCGATCAGTGGCGCCGGCATCGGTGCTCTCGATGGCTTCCTCGAGGATTCTCGCGCGGGGTATGCCGAGCCCAACCGCGTCGGGTCGCAGCTCGACCCAGCCGGGTACGTTGGCAACACCGTCCCGCATAGCGGAAAGACCGACGAAACTGGCTTCAGTTCCGAGGAGCGCAAGCTGATGAAGGAGAGCCGCAAGATCTTGGATGCGGCTCACCTCAAGGTCAGCGCACAGTGCTGTCGTGTCCCCGTGGCGATCGGGCACTTCATGAACGTGTGGCTCGAGCTCGAACGCGCCGCGCCTCTGGCTGAGATCGAAGCCGCGCTACAACAGACGAGCGCTGCGCCGTTCGTCAGCGTGAACAAAGGCCCGGTGGGCGAGGGACTCACCGCGCTTGCGTGTGTGCACGATCGAGACCGAACGCTGGCCGGCCGACTGCGTCTCGACCCCCGCGATGAGAGCGGAAGGACCGTGTGCCTCACGGTTGCTGGCGACAACCTCCGCCTCGGCGCGGCGACCAACGCGATCCGCGTCGCGAGTCGGTGGTTCCCGGCGCAAGATGACGAGCTCCAAGCGCCCGGCAACCTCCCCGCCAAATCGTAGGCGCGCTCCCCGGGTTCTCGGAGATCCCCCGCGCCGCAAAAAAACGTCGGCCCAACCGCAGCGACGCACCACGCTACGATTGGGCCGACTGGCCATTTGGCGTTTTCGCCCGGTGATGCCTGCAAGGAGCCGAACGAAGACGTTCGTGACCGGGCTCCAACGAGAGCCACTTTGCCACAATGAAAATGAAAGTCAACAGCATTTTCACCAAAGTTCCGTTTGCGCCGGAGGGGCGCCCACGCGATGCTCCGCCGTCCATGCGCTCAGCCCTCCGCCAGGCGATCGTCGCCCTCGTCGAATCCGCCCCCGACCAAGGCATGGCGATGGGCTCCGTCGTGGATACCCTCGAGCACAACGGGTATGCGGCCCAGGACACCGAGCATGAGATCTGGGCGATGCTCGAAGCTCGGCGACTGACCCCCGCCGGCTTCATCTGCCGCAAGGTTCGGAGCCGGGCCGGGGCGACCCCATCCCGCACCTACGAGTTCCTCCTGGTCCCGTGGTCCCCCAAGCTCGACGGCCAGCTCGAGCTCACGCTGTGACCGTCATCGACCCCCGCGTCGCTCGCACCCCGGGCGCACCGGGTCTGTTCGCAGCACTCGCGCCGATGGACGGCGTGACCGACTGGGTCTATCGCGACTTGCTCACGGGCCTGCACGGTGGCGCCTGCGGCATCAGCATGTGTGTGTCGGAGTTCGTCCGGGTCACCCGCATGGCCGTGGTGCCCAAGGTCATCCTCAAGCACTGCCCCGAAGTACAGACCGGCGGAACGACAGCCTCGAGTGTACCGGTCTTCGTTCAGCTACTCGGAGGACAACCGGAGCCGATGGCCGCGACGGCCGCTCGATGTGTCGAGATGGGAGCTCCAGGGATCGACATCAACTTCGGCTGCCCGGCCAAGACGGTCAACAAGAGCGATGGAGGCGCGACAATTCTACAGTTCCCGCACCGTCTGGAAGCGATCACCACGGCAGTACGCCAGGCGGTCCCCGACTCCATCCCAGTCACCGTAAAGATCCGGCTCGGCTGGGAGAACGCCGACCACGTGGAGGACATCGCCCGCTCGATCGAGCAGGGCGGCGCGTCATGGCTGACGATCCATGCCCGGACTCGCATGCAGGGATATCGGCCGCCCGTCGACTGGGGCAGCATCGGGCGCGCCCGTGAGGCGGTACGCATGCCCGTCGTGGCCAATGGCGACCTCAACACGGTCGAGGCTGTCGAGGCCTGTCAGCAGGTCAGCGGCTGCACCGCGTTCATGATCGGGCGTGGCGCCATGGGTCGGCCCCGCCTGTTCAGGCAGCTGCGCGGACACCGGGATCCCGAGCTCGACCCGATCTGGCTCTGCGAGCGACTCCGAGACTATGCGCAGCGCATCCTCGATGGTGGGGGCACGGAGGCGGTCGCGCTGGGACGGTGCAAACAGTGGCTACGGCTCGCAGCGCCGGCGTCCGAGGTCTACGCCGGGTTGTTCGCGACCCTCAAGCGCAGTCAGGACCTCCCGTCCCTCCTTCGCGGTCTAACGCCCGAAGGAATACCGACGTCGGGCTCGGGGTTCGCACTCTCGCCCGCCCCATGACCACCTATGCACGCCCCGCTGCTATCCTCCCATTCATGCGCAGCCTGACTGTTTCCTACCTGCTCGCCGCGTTGGGCTTCTTGGGCGTGTCAGGCGTTCATCGTTTCTACCTGGGCAAGCCGGTGACCGGGATCATCTGGTTCCTGACCGGTGGTTTGTTCATGCTGGGCACCATCTACGATCTCATCACCATGGAGTCGCAGGTGCGTGAGTCCAACCGGTACGCGCTTCCGGCTGGTCAAGCGATGCTCCCGCCCGGCGGCGCGCCGTACGCAGGCGGCTATCCGCCCCACCAAGCGTACCCGCCGAACCCAGGGTACCCGCCTCCAGGCCCAGCGTACGCGCCGCCTCAGGATCCCAACGCCGACCTGCGTGACCCAACGGTCGACCTCGAGCTCCGAGTTCTCAAGCTGGCTCGGCTTCGCAGCGGCCGCCTCACAGCGGCGTCGACCGCGGCAGAGCTCGCGATCCCGGTCTCCGAAGCGGACGCCAAGCTCACCGAGATCGCCAAGGCAGGACATGCCAACGTCGACATCACCGACGAGGGCGCTGTGGTTTACGACTTTCCTGCGCTCCGGGTGTAGAGCCCAACTCCCTCCCGCCACAAAGGCGTGATCGTTTGGTCGACGGCGGGCACCATCAAGGTGTGCCCGCCCTACGTACGCTGGACGCCCGCGCCCTTCGGCCTATCCGCGACGCAGTGGGTGAGCGGGGCCCCGATGCTTTGCGAGCTGTCGGACTCTCCTGCGCAACATTGCAGCTCGACCTTCGGCTACCCAGCGCAAAGACAGACGCGGTCTGGGAAGCTGCGGTCGGTCACTCGGACCCGGAGTTGCCGCTGCGCATCGCCGACACGGTAGGCCCGGCCAGCTACGGACACCTCACGTATCTCCTCGCGGCGGCACCCACCGTCGGCGATGCCTTCCGAACCCTGTGCCGCCACTACGGCGCCTTGCTCGGAAACGCGACCACGCACCGAGTCGAGTCGAGCCGAAGCCGCGTCCGCCTCAGCGTCAACTCGTTTCACCCCCGCCCGGCCTCCGTGGACTTGTTTTCGGTCGCCGTGGTGGCCAGCTTTGCATGGCACCACGCAGGCGTCCGCCCCCGTCGAGCATTCCTGGGGCAGGCAGTCGCCGCCGAGCAAGGACACGCGGCCTGCAGGTGGCTGGGCTGCCCCACCGAAGTCGGACAGCCTACGCTCGGGCTCGAATACGACGCCGCCGACCTAGACGCTCCCCTGTGTACGGCGGACCCCCAGCTTCGAGACCTCCTCGAGGACCACGCGCGGTGGCGCAGCCACACCGAGACCACGATGCAGGCTCGGGTCGAAGCCGCGATCGCCGTCCTCGGACCGACCGCGGGGCTCCCATGCGCCGACGTCGCGTCCGCCCTGGGGCTGAGCGCTCGCACGTTGAGGCGCAAACTCGCCGCCGAGCAAAGCTCGTTTCAGTCGGTGCTCGACGACGCGCTGCGGAGTGCTGCCCTCGAACTGCTCGAAGGCGGCACCGTCGAAAACGCCTCGTCAAAGCTGGGCTACTCCGACGCCTCCGCGTTTCGCCGCGCCCATCGAAGGTGGCTTGGGAACTCGCCGCGCAGCTTCAGCCCTGTGGCATCGCAATCTCGTTGAGGTCGACGACGACGTCGGGCACGTCGTCACCGTCGATCACCACCTCGATACAGGTCAGGATCCCGTCGCCCACGCCCTCGGCCAGAACCGGGTCTCCATCATCGGGCAACGGGTTGTCCGGATCCAGGTTGCCATCGTCGTCCAAGAACGAGACCAGGAAGACGGACCCCTCTGGCAGCGGCTCGATCATGAACTCGACCGACGCATCGTCGGCCGAGAGATCCGCATTCGGGATGATCGCCGCACCGAGGACAATCGGCGCTTGCAGGGTGCACTCCGCGAATGCGCCCACCACGAGAGTGCCCACCCCGTCTCCGTCGTTGGGCAGCATCGCACTGCGCGTGACAGTTCCAGACACCGCATACGTTGCAGCTTCGGTGTCGCCGCCCTCGCTGGAGCCTTCCGAGCTCGAAGCAGCGGAGTCCGAGGTCTCCGCCGCCGTCGTCGTGGTGGTCCCCGATGCGCTGGTCGGGGCGTCGCTCGTACTCGTCGACTCTGCCCCTCCGCTCGAAGGGGTTGCACCGCCGGTCGCTTCCCCTGCCGCCTCACCGGTCGACGAGGTCGTCGCAGCCCCCACCTCTCCGCCGTCATCATCCTCCGACGGACAGCCGGCCAGAACACAGCCGGTCAGGGCACAAAGCGTCACATCGAAGAACCAGGTCCAAGTCGTTTTCATGACCTCAAGGTGACTCGGGAGGCTCAACGAAACGCGGACCGTCGCGGCCATTGCGGTGGCCACTTCGGTCCGGTCGACGGCACCCCTGGGCGCCGGATGGTCGTCTCGAGCGTCGGCGTACGCGCCTACGCGTCGAACCCCTCGAGGCAGCTGGTCAGCGCCTCGGTCTGCTTCCAGCCGCAGCCGCCGTCCGCCGCGAAGTGACCGCACTCGGCATCGTCGAAGCATGCGAACTGGGGCAGCGCAACGCAGGGCGAGAACATCGGCTCGGCGGCGCAAATCTCCGCGTTGCAGCCACTGACGATGCACGGCTCGGGCTCGGGCTCGGCACAGGAGCAGACCTCGCAGCCGTCTTCGTCCAACGCAAAGCCGTTCTCACAGAACAGCTCGCACAGCACGGGGGCGCACTCGTCGGGCTCGTCGAGAACGCAGACACCACCGCAATCGGCTCCGCCGAGTTCAGGGTCACAGCCGTCGCTCGGGTCGTTGACACACACTTGGCCGTCGGGGCATTGGATGCCCGCGATCCCGCCACAGAAGCCGCCAGGAGGAGGCGGCTCGCACTCCCCCTCGTAGCTGACCCCGGTGCCCGCGGACGCTGCGAAGCAGCTGTTGGAGTAGGTGTTGCCGTCGCAGCCGCAGACCGGAGCGTAGAGCTCGATGCAGGCCTCGGGGCGCGGCTCGCATGTGGACGATGCATCGGCCGCACCACAGTACTGGCCGGCCTCGTAGGCACAGTACTCGGAGTCCGAGCACGTATCGCCAAGGAACCCACCGCAAGGCTCTCCCTCGGGCTCCGGCTCCTCGATGCCGCATACCGAGTCGACGTCGCTGCAACAGTCACCGTAGGCGACACAAAGATCGTCGCACCAGCAGTTGCCCCAACCCGGACCGTCGCAAAGGTCGGTGCCGTCGGGCAGCTCGCAGGTACCCACCAAGTCGGCTTTCCCCAAGCCGCCACGGTCGTCGTTCGTCGGGGTCGCGCCGCCGTCCCCCCTCACGGGGCCGCCGTCACATCCACCGAAGAGGGAGAAGCCGAGGGTCAGGAGTAGGGCGCGAGCTCGCATGGAGGCGCGGAAATGCAACGTCGACGCCAACATGTAGACGTTAGGCACACATGCGAGAACAGGCCTAGTTGCAACCACTTACAGCAGGCGGAACGGCTCGTCAGGCCCCCGAGCCGGGAGCGACCGACGTTGCCGGCCACGACAGTTGCCATCCCTCCAATCTCACGGGGTCGGGCAGGAGCTCGGATCCTCGAGTCGGAGATCGACCGCACCGTCCACCTCGACATCGTCCCACGTCAGCCCGAATCGTCGGCTGACCATCCGCATCCGCTCGCGAACCTTTCGGCCCATGTACCCGGCCGCGGGTACTGGGTGCTGCACGGGAATCCGCTTGACGTACGCCGGGTGGAAACGGACCTCGTCTCGGCACCCATCGGCGCGCATGGTGACGCGAAGGACTCCGGTCAATCGCGCGGGGTCGTTCGTGTTCTCGAACAAGAAGTTGCCCATTGAGTACGCGATCAGTCCGTCACCATAGACCTCGACGCCCTGTAAGACATGCGGGTGGTGGGCGATGACGAGGTCGGCACCCGCATCGATCAACGCGTGGGCGGCCTTCTTCTGTGCGCCACTGGGACCGTCTTCATACTCCTCGCCCCAGTGTACAAAGCCGACCAACACGTCGTACTCGCCCCTCGCCGCCTCCATGACTGGCGCGACGGTGCCAGCAACCTCGCGGGCGCTGAGGAACGGAAGCGTCGGCGCATCGTCGCGCTGGGGTGCGTTGCTGCGGTTGGTGAACGCGAGCACCCCAATCCGCCAGCCCTTCGCCTCGACCGGCTGCACACGGAAGACCTCCGGCTCATTCGTCGCGCCTCCCAGCGGCACGATGCCGAGTTCTTCGAGAATCTTGGGCGTTTCCTCCACGCCTGTCCGACGTTGGTCGTACCAGTGGTTGTTGGCGAGGCTGACCGCGTCGAAGCCCCCGTCGACCAACAGCTTGGCGTGCTCCTTCGACGCCCCGAAGGCGAACTTGGACCCGATCGGCGAGGTTTCGGGCAGGTCGTAGACGAGCGGGGTCTCGAGGTTGCCGATCAAGACGTCACTGTCCAGGGCGGACTCCATCGCCTCGAACACCGCGAAACCGTCTTCGGGAATCGGGTCGAACCCCGTCTCTCGATAGCGCCCAAAAATGATGTCGCCGACGAACGTCATCGTCAGAGACTCGGCCTTGGGCGGCTTGGTTGGCGGGGCAGGCTCGGCCTCGGCCGCGGCCACGGTGTCGGGTGTGGAGGCGGCCTGAGCGACGGCCGCCGGCTCTGCGTCAGGCTGACCTGCCGCCTGCGAAGGCTCGCTCGGGGCCGCCGCCGCTTCGACCGAAGGGCCGTCGGGCGGCGGATGCGAACACGCCAACGTCGACGCGACCACCGAGAGAATCAGGTGGGGAAGGCGCGTGAACACTGGTCGAGAAGCCATGCGAACTCTCCTCCGTCGCGGGTGATCAGCACGGCCACGCACGCCGCGGCGGCCGAAGAGGTTTCGGACTCACACGCGAGCTGATCGGCCTCGCGTGTGGCCTCGAGCAGGGTCACCGACCTCGCTCCGTCCCCATCAACGCGGCGATACATGGAGAGCACCGCGTCGAACATCGTGTTGCACGCCGCCTTGGGACTGGGCAGCGGGCTCGGCAACGTGCCCTCGACACGCTGCCGGATCTCTTCTGCCTCAGCGTTGTAGTCGGGTTGAGCTTCGACCCCCTTGACCTGGTTGCCGACGCGGATCGAACCCACGCCCGGCTTGGACGGGGTTGCTGCGCCGGGACCACGACGAGGAGTCGCCCCCGGATCCTTGGCGCATGCGTGTGCCAGCAGAGGCACCAACAGAAGAAGACGAGACATTGCAGCAGAGGCGCAAAGGGAACGAGGCGTTCAGCCGCTGGGGCTCAGCTTCTTGTTCTTCTTGCCCTTCTTCTTCTTGCCCTTCTTCTTTTTCTTCTTTTTCTTCTTGGCGCTCGTGTCGTCGCGAGGGCCCTTGCTCGGGGTCAGCTTGCCCTTGCCCGAATCATCATCCGATGGCTTCGAACCTCCGCCCGATGGCTTCGAACCTCCGCCCGATGGCTTCGAACCGCCACCCGATGGCTTCGAACCGCCACCCGATGGCTTCGAACCGCCACCCGATGGCTTCGAACCGCCACCCGATGGCTTCGCGTCGCCACCCTCGTCGCCACCTTCGGCTGCGCCACCTTCGTCTGCACCGCCTTCGGCCGCGCCACCTTCGGCCGCGCCACCCTCAGCTGCGCCACCTTCGGCTGCGCCGCCCTCACCCGCGCCGCCCTCGGCCGCACCACCTTCGGCCGCACCACCTTCGGCTCCGGCCACCACTGCACCACCTTCTGCCTCTTCGCCGGCTTCGTCGCCAGCTTCATCCCCGGCTCCAACGTCAGGCAGCAACGCAGCCTCGGCTTCCTCCGCGGCTTTTGCAGCCTCCTCTGCCGCTTTTGCCTCGGCCTGCTGCTCCTCGGCTTTTGCAGCCGCGCTGGCCGCGACGGCCTTGGCGTCGGGCTCTTGCATCGCGGCGTACGCGAAGTACCCACCCCCGGCGACGACCGCCAACGCGACGAGCGCGATGACGAGGAAACCGCCCTTGCCGGACCCCATGTTGCTGTCGGGGCGCAGGTCAGATTCGTCCCCCAAGCCGCCCCAGTCGCCGCCGGTCGCCATCGTGGGAGACGCACCCGGAGGTGCGCCGGAGAGCTCGGAGGAGAACGTCGGCCCACCCCCGGCACCCGCGGCGCCCAGAACCATGACGTCCTCGCTCTTGCTCGACGGCGTCGGAGTCGGCACCGCCGCCGCAGCTGGAGCCGCAGGCGGTGGCCCCGATGGAGGTCGCATCTGCGGCGGCCCCACCGAGGCGACCGTCGCACCCGGCGGCGGCGTCCTCGGAGCCGATGTGCCGCGACCCGTTGTTCCCGACTTACTGAGGAACGGGACGAAGAAGGCGCCCTGCAGGTTCTCGAAGGGCTCGAGCGCTGCGCTCATCGCCTCGGAGCTCTCGAAGCGATCGGCAGGACTCTTCTTGAGGCAGCGGTCGACCACGGCGGCAAGCCCAGGATCGATTCCGGGCACCGCCTGCGAGATCGGGGTCGGTTCCCGCGTCGTTACGTTGATCAGCGTCGAGGCCATCGTCGCGCCCATGAACGGGTTTCGTCCGGCGAGCGCCCAGTAGAGGATGACGCCCATCGCCCAGATGTCGGTGCGGTGGTCAGCCTGCGCAGCACCCTCGGTCTGCTCCGGGGACATGTACTCGGGCGTGCCCATGAGCACCCCCATGCCTGTCTTGCCGGCCATCTCTCCCTCGGTGAACTTCGAGATGCCGAAGTCCATGAGCTTGACCAACAGCTGCCCTGGCTCGGGCTCATGCAGGAAGATGTTCTCGGGCTTGAGATCTCGGTGAACGATGCCCGCGGCATGCGCGGCCTGCAGACCTTCGAGCGCCTGCCGCATGACCATCACGATCGTGCCCGGATCGACCGCGGACCGCTGCTGCATGAAGCCAGCGAAGTCCGCGCCATGGAGCATTTCCATGACGATGTACGGGCCGAGCTGGGAGCGCCCCAGGTCGAGGATGTCGCAGATGTGCTTGCTGCCGATGCGACCCGCCGCAGTCGCCTCGTTGCGGAAGCGGCCGAGCACCCCCTCGTCCTTGGAAAACTGGACGTGCATCAGCTTGATGGCGACCGTCTTCTTGACGAGAATGTTCTCGCACGCCCACACCGCCCCCATGCCGCCCTCACCGAGCTGCTTTTCGAAACGGAACTTGCCGTCGAGGACGCGCCCTGCGAGCGGGATCAGCTTTTCGGCATTTGGACAAAGCAGCACGTCTTCGGCGTGGTGCTGGCCGCAATGCGGACACGGAGGAAGCCCGGTCATTGGAGCGAGATATAGCACGATAGGCCTCCCCCAGACGTACGCTCCGGTGGGGTTTGCGGTCTGTTTAGGCCTGAACAACACACCACGGGCGAGGACCTAGGAAGGCCTCCCTGGGAACAAACCTTGCGGCCGCGGTGTAGCGGCCTACATTCGCCTTCTGGGCCTGCTCGAACCGCAATGACCTCTCACGCCGGAAATGCCATGCACCGAGTCCTCTGTCTCGGCGCCGCCTTGCTCGTCACCACGGCCTGCGATACCGCTGCCCCCCCCGCAGAACCTGCGGTCGCCGCGGCACCTGCTCCCGCGCCTGCTCCAGCGCCGGCCGAGCCCAAGCCAGCCCGTGCGAGTCCTGAGGCCCAACCCGAGGCCCAGCCGGTGGTCGATACCGAGCCGGTCGGAGCCGTGCTGGCCAAGGCCGAGCCTCAGCCGACCGCGACCCCCGCAGTGGCTCCGCTCCCTCTGGGCGCCCGCACGCAGGACGAGCAGAACTCGACCTCCGTGTTCAAGGCGGCCGCGCCGGCCACCGTCTTCGTGACCCAGAGTCAGGTCGTCTACGACCGCTATTCGATGAAAGCCACCGAAGCCCCCGCGGGCACGGGCACCGGGTTTGTCTGGGACGAAGAAGGGCACATCGTCACCAACTGCCACGTCGCCCTACCCAACTGCCAGCTCCGCAACAAACCGAAGCTCAAGGTCACGCTGTACGACCAGAAAGAATACCCGGCGGAGATCGTCGGCTTCGACGCCGCCAAGGACATCGCGGTGCTGAAGATCACCGCTCCCGAAGGGCTCACCGCGCTTCGCCGCCCGCCCAAAGAGTACGAGCTCGAGGTCGGCCAAAAGACTCTGGCGATCGGCAACCCCTTCGGCCTCGATCACACGCTCACCGTAGGGGTCGTCTCTGCGCTCGGGCGCGAGGTCAAGGGCGTGGGAGGTCTGACCATTCGGGGCATGGTCCAGACCGACGCCGCGATCAACCCGGGCAACTCCGGGGGCCCTCTGCTCAACTCCGCGGGCGAGCTAATCGGCATGAACACGATGATCTTCTCCGCCAGCGGTAGCTCGGCCGGCATCGGCTTCGCGGTCCCGGTGACCACGATCAAGCGCCTTGTCCCTCAGCTCATCCGCTCCGGCCGAGCCGAGCGCGTCGGCCTGGGGGTTGGTGTCCTGTCCCCCAACAAGGCACGCCGGCTGGGCGTCACGAAAGGGGTGATCATCCGCAAGGTCCCCGCGGGTTCCCCGGCTGCGAAGGCAGGGCTTCGCTCGATCACCGAGGCCGGCGGTGGTGTGCAGTTCGACATCATCGTCGCGGTCGGCGAGACCCGCATCACGAACTTCGACGACCTCTACGGCGCCCTCGAGGCCAAGAACGCCGGAGACAAGGTCGAGATCATGGTCGAGCGACGTCCCTCCAAGAAGGTCGAGACGGTCGAAGTCGAGCTTGCCCGGCTGAAGTAGCCCGAGGGTGCGGGTCGAGGGTTCGCTCAAAGCGCAGCACCGCCGCACCCGCGGGCGAGGCACCCCAATCCACCTCGGATCGGACATTTGCGGGCCCCGTGGGCCCGGCCGCAGGCTGCTGCTACCCTCCGCGCGATGGACGAGCTCCTGCGCGGCATCAACACCGGCAAAGACACCCGCGTGGTGGGTGCGGTGACCACTGAACTGGTCACCGAGGCGTGCCGTCGCCACAGCCTCCAGGGCCTGGACGCCGTCGTGCTCGGGCGCGCGATGACGGCCGCCTGCCTGCTCGCGACGCTGACCAAGAACGATGACGAGCGAGTTCGGATTCAGCTCCGCGGGCAACGCCGAATTCGTCAGATCCTGATCGACGCGCACAGCGACGGAACGATCCGCGGCATGCTCACCACCCGGCCGGGGCCCGTCCCCGTACCCGCTCCTGACCCCAAGGCGTACCGCACCCGCGTCGGCCACCTCGTGGGCGAGGGCCAGATCGTCGTCACCCGCGACATGGGCCTGGAGCAGGAGTACCAAGGCATCGTTGCGCTCGAGACCGGGGAGATCGACGTCGACCTCGAACGCTACCTGACCAACTCCGAACAGCTTCCTTCGGTGCTCGCGTGCGAAGTCGAACTCGACAGCGCAGGCAACGTGCTTCGCTCGGCAGGCATCCTTTGTCAGACGTTCCCGGGTTCGCCACCTGAGGTGTTCGAACCGCTGCGAGATTTCGTGCGCGACGGAGGCCTGGCGGACCTGCTGCGATCGGACCGCACCGTGGAGGAAGTCGTCGGCTTTGCGCTCCTGGGCGAGTCCTACGAAGCGATGGAGCGTCGGACGCTCAATTTCCACTGCCCGTGCGGCCGGCGACGCGCGCTCGCGATTCTCTCCACGCTCGGCGCCGAAGACATCGAGAAGCTCGCCTCCGAACAGGACGAGACCGCGGTCACCTGCAACTACTGCAACGATGACTATGTGCTCTCCAAGACCGACCTGCTCGAGCTTGCTGAACAGATGCGAAACGAGATGAGCTGATGGCGAGTCGTCCGATGCGGTTTCGCGTGGTCCCTCAGGAGCAGGGCACCGCGCTTGGCTCCCTGGTCGGCAACCGACTGCCCAAGAAATCCAAGCGCGACGGCATCGAGCTCGTCAAAGCCGGCGCCGTCTACATCGGCCACCTGCGGGTCCGTGTGCCCTCGACCCGCGTCGCGACCGGAGATCGAGTCACGGTCTACCCCGATGCGCTCGACGTGGAAGAGCTCGAGCCCGATGACGTGCTGAACTTCGTGCACCGCGAGGAGTCCTTCGTCGTCCTCGACAAGCCCGCGGGCATCCCCGTCGCGGCCACCAAGGCAACGGCCCGCGGGACCCTCAGCGAAGCGCTTCGACGCAAGCTCCGCGCCGAAGGACTGGAGCGACCCTACGTCGGCGTCGTGCATCGGCTCGACCAAGGCGCATCCGGCTTGGTGTTGATCACGATCCGCAGCGTCGCCAACAAGAGCCTCCACCGCGAGTTCGAGCACCACAACATCGAACGCATCTACCGTGTGCGTGTGACAGGCGAAGCCCCCGCTGCGTTCGAGTGCAACGCCCCGCTGATCGAGAAAGCTGGCACCGACAGTATGCAGGTCGCCAAGTCAGGGCAGGCCCGCGCCAAGCCAGCGGCGACCAAGTTCCGGCGCGTCGAACCTGTGCTCGACATCGCAGGAACGTCACTGCTCGAGGTTTCCCTGGTCACCGGCCGGACGCATCAGATTCGGGTGCACGCTGCGCACTGCGGCTTCCCGGTGTACGGGGACCGTCGCTACGGCGGCGGTGACACCGACGCTTCACGGCTACATCTGCACGCCTGGCGGCTTCAGTTTGCGCATCCGTTCCACAGCGGCGTAGCGATCGACCTTCAGACCAAGCTCGAAGACTGGGCGCGCGCGGGCGATGACCTAGCGAGCTGATACGCTCGTGACTTGTCGGTCTTGCTCTCGTGGTTGTTGCTCTCCGCTGTCACCAACGACGGAGACCAGGTCGTACGGGTCCACACCCCGACGGCCCATGACGTGGACACCGTCCATGACTTGGGCCTCGACGTCTGGACCGAGCGCAACGTAGGACCCTGGCTCGACGTCCGGCTCAAGGCGGGCGAGCAGGCCCTCCTCGACCAGACGGGTCTCGACTACTCTCTGCGCGCCGTCGATCTGGGCCCTGCTGTCCAAGAAGAGCGCGTGCGCTTGAGTGCTCCGGTCCTGCACGGTGGCATGCCACCGGAGGATTTTTTCTCGGAGTACGCGCCGATCGATGAGATCGAGCTCCACCTCGAGTCGCTCGCGGCGCTGCGACCCGACCTGGTCACAGCCACGTCGCCGGGGGAGAGCTTCGATGGGCGACCGCTCCGAGCCCTTCAGATCAGCGGTGCGGCGAAGGACGCCCCCGTGGTGCTGGTCAACGGAGGCCAACACGCGCGCGAATGGATCTCGATCGCCGCCACCACGTGCCTGGCCGACCGCCTGGTCCGAAACGCCGACACCCCCAGAGTCGCGGCGGCGCTCGAACAGATCCGCTTCGTCATTCTCCCGGTGGTCAACCCCGACGGCTACGCGCATACCTGGGCCACGGACGGCGACCGATTCTGGCGAAAGAACCGACGTCCCCCCGAGGGCGTCGACCTCAACCGAAACTTCCCGGTTGCCTTCGGAGGTCCAGGAGCCTCGGGCAACCCCGGCGCGGGCAACTACCATGGCGACGCCGCGTTCTCGGAGCCCGAAGCGGCCGCGGTCCGGGACCTCGTGGACGGGCTCGACCCCCTGCTGGCTCTCGTCGACGTGCACGCCTACGGTCAGCTGGTCCTTTATCCGTGGGGGTTCGAGCTCGATCCCGCACCCGACGACGACATCCTCGCTCCTGCCGCGCAGACCCTCGCCGACGGCATGGGCGAACCGTGGGCCACGGACTACATCGCCATTCCCGGAGCAGGCCTGTATCCCGCGGCCGGCAACATCATGGACTGGGCGTACGGCGAGCGAGGCGCGTACGCATACGGTATCGAGCTCCGCCCCGACTCAGACGCCGAACCGCCGTTCGGGTTCGTCCTGCCTCCCGAGGACATCATCCCGGTTTGCGACGAACTCTTCGAGGGCATCATGGACCTGACCGAGCTGATTGCGGACGTCGACCCGCCCGGAGCCGGGGATGACGGTGGCGCGAGCGGTGGAGACAGCACCACCTCCAGCACAGGGTCCCCTCCTCTGGGCGACGACACCGGAGCCGCGGGCTCGAGTTCCGGCTCCGCCGCGCCTCAAAGTGGTACTGGTGGCGGTACTGGGTCCGGCTCCGCAACGGCCGGACCCGCCACCCCCGGGGATGAGACATCGAGCGGAGGCTCTGAATCGGCCGACGGCGATGCGTCGAGCGACGGGTCCGATGCTGGGTGTGGCTGCACCAGCGACGGCGGACCGGGATCGACCGCGATGCTCTGGGGTCTCCTACTCTTCGTCCGTCGACGGCGATACATGTAGTCCCAGCGCCGCCGTAGCCGACGCGATGAGGCTTCGGTCTTGGCGTTGGCAGGATCGGGCAACGGTTTGACGACTTCGGTCACTGCCGCTGCGGGGGGGCGCACGCCAGGCTGTTGAAATGTCTAAGACTTTCGACACCGCCCGCGAGCCTCAACGCCCAGCAGGCGTGGGGCTGGCTCGATTGGCAATCCTCGGCCTCGCTCTGGTGGGATGCGGCGACCTGGAGTCGATCTCAAATCCGGACCTGGGCGAACTCGATGACACGGCGTTGGCTCGCGTTCGTCTCGGGCACGACCTCTTCTTCGACCCGGGGCTGTCCGGAGCTGGCGACGTGTCGTGTTCGTCATGTCACGAACCCGCCGAATTTGGCACAGATGCGCTCCCCCGCTCCAAGGGGACAGGCGGTGTGCTCGTGGGTCGAAACTCGCCCTCGGTCTTCAACGCGGCGCTCAAGGCCCGCCAGTTTTGGGATGGTCGCGTGGAGACGCTCGAGGAACAAGCGAGCGGCCCCCTGTTCGCCGCCGATGAGATGGGACAGACCGAAGAGGGACTGCTCGCACACGTGGCTGCGGCGTGGGGACCCGAGTTTGAATCGGCGTTTCCGGGAGAAGACGGCCCGACCCTCGAGCAGGTCACGACCGCGTTGGCGTCCTACGAACGGATGCTTCCACGCCGGGGGCGAGTGGACCGTTTTCTCGACGGCGACCGCGACGCCCTGAGCCGGAGCGAGCGTCGCGGATACCGAATCTTTCGGCGCAATTGCACCGACTGCCACGATGGGGCGGGCGTCGGCGGCACGGACTACAAGAAACTCGGAGACGAGGTGGCGTGGCCACAAGAGCGACGTGCGGACAAGGGACGGTTCGAGCTCACCGGAGATCCGAAGGACGAGATGGTCTTCATGGTGCCGTCTCTGCGCAACGTGTCGGAAACTGGACCGTGGTTTCATGACGGCAGCGTCGACTCCCTCGAAGAAGCCGTGCGCCTGATGGCCCGCCACCAACTCGACAAAGAGTTCACAGGCCCTCAAACGCGAGCGCTCGTTTCGTTCCTGAAGGCACTCAGCGCCGAAGACGTCCAACCGTGGGCGTACGAAGGCTGGGAGCCCAACGAACCCGGGTGATTACCTCGGACGCAGTGTCCTCCGACTGCCTGCGGCCCACAGACCGACCAAGCTCGAGTCGTTGAACAGCGGTTCGGACGTCCGTGACGCCGGGACATCAGACAGCGACGCAAGCCGCCGTGGGGGCTTTTCCTTGGCATCGCGGGGCTGAGCCGGCTATCACGCATGCATGCAGCCGCCTCGCCTGACCCGAAAGACGTTCCTCCGCATGTCCTTGGGCGCTCTCGCTGCCGGCGCGGTGGGATGTGAGAGCGACTCGGGCAACGGAACCGACGGGGCGCCTTCTGGAACCACCGGGGACTCAGATCCGTCGACCACGGGGGGCACAACCTCAGCCGGACCTGCGACGACGACGGGTCCGTCCACGTCCGACTCGGCCTCGACCTCGACGGGCGAAACGAGCGGGGACAGCAGCGAGAGCGGCGCGACCAGCAGCAGCAGCAGCAGCGGCGGTGGAGCGCCGGACTGTAGTGAGAACGGGGCGACGGGGGCCGAGTTCGACTTGCACGACCACACGCTCGAGATCACAGCTGACATGCTTCAGGCAGACACGGCGCTCGAGGGCCTTGCGATCCTTGGCTCGGGGCACCCCCACTCGCTCGACCTCACCGGTGCGCAGGTCAACGCTCTGCTCGCGGGCGAGAGCGTGACGGCAACAACGTCCTTCGGCTCGGGACACGAACACCAAGTCACGCTCGAGTGCCTCTGAAGTCGCCCGAGCCAACATCGGTGCGGTGCGCCTGACGGAGCACCGAGCTCGTAGAACGAAAAGGGCCCGCACATCGCGGGCCCTTTTCTTCGAATGATCGACGAGTCCTAGAACGGGATGTCGTCGTCGCCCGGGTCGGAGGGGATGTAGTTGTCGTTCCACCCGGCTCCGCCTTGGCCACCGCCGCCGCCACCTTGGCCGCCGCCACCTTGGCCGCCGCCACCTTGGCCGCCGCCACCTTGGCCGCCGCCACCTTGGCCGCCGCCACCTTGGCCGCCGCCACCTTGGCCGCCGCCACCACCGTAGCTTCCGCCGCCGCCGCCGCCGCCTCCGCCTCCGCCGTAGTTTCCGCCACCGCCACCGCCGTCACCACCGCCACGGCCGCCCAGAAACTGGACGACGTCCGCGATGATCTCGGTGGAGTAGCGCTTGATGCCTTCCTTGTCTTCGTAGTTGCGAGTCTGGATTCGACCCTCGACGTAGACTTGGCGGCCCTTGGCCAAGTAGTTGTTGCAGTGCTCGGCCTGCTTGCCCCAAACCACGATGCGATGCCACTCGGTCTCCTCGACCCGGTCGTTGGTGGTTTTGTTGGTGTAGGCGCGCGTGGTCGCGACGCTCAACTGGCAGACGGGGCTGCCGCCCTGGGTGTAGCGAAGCTCGGGGTCGCGCCCGAGGTTTCCGACGATGATTGCTTTGTTGACACCGGCCATGTCGTGGAACTCCTTGGTGATCAGGCCCGGCAAAAACGCGGGCCCGAACGGGAAAGGGTTTGGAGAGTACAAGAAACCTAGCGATAGAGATCTCGGCCGTCGGAGCGGTCTGTTGCAGGGTTTCTGGGGCCTATTTCGCACCTGGCCGCCAGGATCGTGGCCCCCGGGTACGGATGCGCGCCCTGCGTAGCGCTGCGCCTCCGGGAGATCGCCCCGGCGCAATCGCCTGTTGACCCGACACCGACCTAGCGAATATCCCAATCACACCGCGTGCCTGAGGTCTCGATCATCCTCCCCGTGAGGGACCAGGAAAACGACGTCGCCTCGCTCGTGCGAGCTGCGGTCCGCGTGGAAGAACACGTCGACGCTCGCGGTGAGCCGGTCAGCGCAGAGATTCTCGCGCTCGACGAGCGCTCGGGAGACAACACGCTCTCCGTCCTCAGTGTCCTGCATGGACAGATTGCCAACCTGCGGACTCTCCAGGACGTTGAACCGGGCTCGGGCATTCGCCGCGCGGCGAAGGTGGCACGCGGAGATGTATGGTTGGTCCTCGACCACGCCATCGATCCGGACCTCGCCGGCTGGGCGGTCACGCAGGTCCTCCGAGGGCAGCGCGCGGCCTTCGTCCCCGGAGAACTCCTCGCCCTGGATCGAGAGCTTGGCCGCTCGCTGCTCAAGCACACCGGCGGCCTGGTCTCCGCGCAGAACCTCCTGCGTAGACACCTCAAGGCTATCGGCGAACCCGCAGCATTTAGCCCTGCGCCGGACGGCAGCGCGAAAGCCCGCGCCAAGCGGCTGCTCCGCGGAGGCCTCGGTCGCCTCGGTCTCGGCCGCTTCGACCGACCGTAGACAAGCTGCACGCGAGGACGAGACGCTCGCCCCGAGGAGTTGATGTAGCTCGATGCCGCGCCCTGGTATCAAGCCACATGACCTCACTCGCCTCGCCGCTGAGCCTCCGCTGCGGCGCCACACTCCCACACCGGGTCGCGCTGGCACCGTTGACCAACCTTCAATCCAACAGCGACGGCACGCTGCACGAGGACGAGTTCCGCTGGCTCACGCGGCGGGCGGGATCGTTTTCGCTGGTCTCCACGTGTGCCGCGTACGTCAGCGACGAGGGCAAGGCGTGGGACGGGCAACTGGGAATCGCCGGAAAACAACACGAGCCGGGCCTGGCCCGGCTCGCCACCGCAATCGGGGAGACCGACTCGTTGGGTCTCGTCCAGCTGCACCACGCTGGGGCCAAAGCGACCGAGGCCGAGGTGAAGCTCTCGACCGAGGATGACGCGGAAGCCGGCGTGCGTGGGGCGACCCCCTCGGACCTCGAGCGGGTCACCGACGCCTTCGTGGCGGCAGCGCGCCGCGCCGAGCGGGCGGGCTTCGCTGGCGTCGAAGTCCACGGCGCCAACGGCTACCTCTTCACCCAGTTCCTGGCCCCCCTGGACAACAAACGCACCGACGAGTACGGAGGCGACCTCGACGGACGCGCACGCTTTCTCCGCGAAACGATGCACGCGGTACGAGCCTCAACCTCGTCCTCCTTCATCGTGGGGGTTCGGATCTCTCCGGTCGATACCTGGGACCGCCGCGGACTCACGCTCGCGGACGCTCGGCCGCTTGTCGCCTCACTCGCCGAGGACGGTGCCGACTACGTTCACCTCTCGCTTCGCGACGCGGCGGGCTCGGCCCCCTTCGAAGACTCGGCGCAGCCCGTGGTGACGCAACTCCGCGAGGCCCTCCCCTCCGAGGTCGCGCTGCTCGCCGCCGGTGGGGTGTGGACCCGCGCCGACGCGCAGGCTGTCCGGGAGTGCGGCGCGGACGTCGTCGTCGTCGGCCGAGCCGCGATCGCACACCCCGATTGGCCAAGTGACATCGACGACCCGTCGTTCTCACCGAAACGCCCACCGTGGGGGCCACAGATGCTGCGCAATGCCGCAGTGGGGGCCGATCTGCTGACCTACTTGGAGCGCTTCCCCGGCATGGTCGAGGGCGGAACCCCTGCCCGCTCCTGACCGCTGAAGCCCGATTCCCGGCTGCGGCTCGGTTCGAGTCGCCGCCATTGCACGATCCGCGAACTCGGGCCATCGTAGGGGGTTCATGAGTGCACTGGACTACGCCACCGCCGCGCTCGCACTCTGCGTGGTCATCATGCTGCACGAGGGCGGTCACTACGTGACGGCAGTGTGGTCTGGAATGAAGGTCGACCGCTTCAGCGTGTTCGGCATCGGCCCTGCCATTCTCAAGCTCGGG
Organism: Nannocystales bacterium; assembly: GCA_050633305.1. GTDB lineage: Bacteria > Myxococcota_A > Polyangia > Nannocystales > Nannocystaceae > CAJXVA01. The sequence continues at coordinate 86,141 of JBOEGF010000019.1, read as the reverse complement.
ACGTGGAGAGGGACCGAGTTCGTCATCGGTGCCATTCCCTTCGGAGCGTACGTGCTCATCCGCGGCATGGAAGCCGAGGAGGACCCTCCGCCCGCCGGAACGCCGACGGACCCCAGCTCGTTCAACTTCCGGGACAAGCCGATCGCAAAGAGGGCCCTGACGATCGCGGGGGGGCCCATCGCCAACTACATCGTCGCGTTCTTCACCTTCCTGGCAGTGTTCTCGCTCTACGGCGTCAAGCAGCCACCGCAGGCGATCGCGATCACGAGCTTCGGCGAGGACTCACCCGCCCAAGCCGCGGGCGCCGAGCTCGGAGATGAGGTGATTCGCATCGCGGGTCTCGACATCGACCCAGCGCTCGGTGGCAACGACGTGAAGCCCGCCGCAACCGCCCATCGAGGCTCGACGATCCCGATGGTCGTGCGCCGAGACGGAGAAGAACTCCAGCTCCAGCTCGCTGTTCCCAAGGGGACCGCGTCTCCGCTCTCGGTCCGGATGGAAGGCGTCCGGTTCGAGCGAGCTGATGTTCCGTTCGCAACCGCGGTTGGGGCCGCTTTCGAGCAGCCCATCGAAGTCAGCAAGATGCAGCTGCAGGGGCTCAAGAGCATTTTTCAGGGCGAGGTCAGCACCGACCGTGTCGGAGGCCCGGTCGAGATCGTCCGCACTGTCGCGGGGGCAGCCGCCGTAGGACTGCCCGACTTCCTGGAGATGGTCGCAATCATCTCCACGCTTCTGGGCCTGTTCAACCTCCTGCCGCTTCCAGCGTTGGACGGAGGCCGCCTGACATTCCTGGCCTACGAGGCCATCGCCAAGCGACGTGCGAACCCCAGGATCGAGGAGGCCGTGCACGGCTACGGAATGTTGCTGCTTCTCAGCCTCATTCTGCTCGTCACGATCGGCGACATCCGGCGCCTCTTGTGACCTCCATGCGCCCGCTCAGGCTCATCGGCTGTTCGCTCGCGGTGCTGAGCTGTACCCGTATCAACCCGGGCTACGCAGACAGCGGCACCGATGCCGGGGCCGCCACCGAAGGACGGGGCAAGCCTTCAGGCACCACGCTTTCATCGGGCGGGTCTTCCTCCCAGACGCACGGTGAAGGCGAAGGCGAAGGAACCACAGAGCCGCCCGACACCGAGCCCCCGGCGGAGTGGGTCTTCACCGACGACGAGGCTCACGAGTTCGAAGCAGGCCAGCTCGACCACGTGTATTGGTCAGACCAAGAGGCCGTTGAGCTCGAGCCAAGCATGAGGCTCGGAACGCTTCGTTCCCGCGTATTCACCACCGGAGGGCATCCAGCCCGTCTCACTGAGCTCGAGTGGACTCCGCCGGCGCCCTACGGCATCGGTCTGTCCAACCCGGACGTCGACGAAGTGGAAGGCTACGATTTCGGGGGCACAAGCTCTGTCGGGCTGGAGCTCCTGCTCCGCTTCGAGCTCGCAGCCGACACGGTTGAGGTCGGCGACCTCGTTCCCGACACATCGTTCGCGGGCGCTCACGGCACCCTCGGCGGCACCGCGCTCGCCGTCACGCGAGGGGTCTTCGGACGCGCGGTGAGCAACCCTGGCGACGGATTCGTCGAGCACGCGCAGACACAGCTCGCCCCGGGGACCAATGAGTTTACATGGACGGCTTGGTATCGCATGGACGGTTGCACCGGAGCGTCCATCGTCTCGTTCGACGCTCCGGACAACAACGACAACGGCACCAGCTCGGTGTGGTTGGTCTGCAACAACAACATTGGCTGCTCGGGTGCTCCCGACCCTGACCACGGGATCTTCGAGGCGGTCGCGTTTGCCATCGCCAACGACGGCTCGCGTCAAGGCCCCAGGGTTTGCGGCCTTGCCGAGATCGATGACGACCAGTGGCACCACGTTGCCGTACGGATGAACCACAGCGGTGGTGGTTCCAGGCTCTCGCTGTTCGTCGATGGCGTCCCCGACGAGTCCGCGCGGGAGGACTCTCCATCACAACACGACTTCGCCCAGGGCCCGCTGCAGGACTTCACGACCGCAGGGAATCCGTCCCCCGCGCACACGGGGGCCGGGACATACGATGAGATCGCGCTCTGGGACCGCCCGCTCACCGACGACGAGATCAGAGACCTGCACGCCCGTGGTGCCGCGGGGGTCGAACTACGGCTGCGCGCCTGCACACTCGAGGACTGTAGTGACGACCCACCTTTCCTCGGCCCCGCAGGAGCCTCGGGCGTAGGTTTTCTCGACAGCGGCCCAGACGAGGGACACGCGCACGCTCTCGAGCCATCCGACTACGTCGGTATCGCATTCCAGTACGAGCTTCGTATCACGCGAGACTCGGCCGCGTTGCGCTCGCCTCTCATCCCGTCGGTGTCCATCGTCGCCGAACCGGCCGAAGAAGACTGAGCCCGATGCGCCACCCGGTACAACTCGCGTGTCTGCTCGCCGCCACCAGCTGCGTACGCATCAACCCCAGCTTCGAGGAGTCCGAAATCGACGGCGAGTCGGCCAGCGGAGCCACCGGCTCGCCCAATGCAGACACCTCGACCTCCGCCCAACCCACCGCGTCCGCAGGAGGCTCTTCAACAACGAAGGTGTCGACGGCGTCCAGCATCGGCACCAGCGCAAGCACCACAGACGGCCCCATGAACGTCGAGTTCACTGACGACGCTTGGGACGGAGAGTTCGCGCTGGCCGAAGAGCTCGGCGAGCTGAGATGGACTCAGAACAGCATCCAGCTTGAACGATCGAGCGATGAGAGCGTCCTCGAATCGCGCATCTTCGACGCGGGCAGCGACACGGACTGGGAGACGCTGCGGTGGACACCTCGTGCGCCGTACCGCACCCCGCTGCAGCTCCCGATCGACGGCGTAGCGGCCGCGTACCCGTCGGGCAACACGGGGCTGGACGATCTGGTGCTGCTCTCGCATCTCGACGGCGGGCCCTACGTCCACGACGCTGCGATCGTCGATTCCACGGGGTCCCATGTTGCGCGTTGGCTCGGTGCCCCGAACAACGACGCTGCAGCAGACATCCGCGGCGTATTCGGGCGCGGGCTCGCGCACGATGACGACAACGACAACGACGCCTACCGGATCGAGGTTCTCGACCCCGTGGAGCCAGGTCTGGGGGCCTTCACCTGGACCCTGTGGTACCGCTCTGAGTCGTGCGAGAGCATGTACATGGTCGCGCTCGATTCGGCCGCGGTGGATCCCACCAACACTGGGCTGCACTTCCTGGGCTGCGGCGGTGATGAGTTCATCTGTGAGGACAACAACCCGTCACACGCGATCGGTTTCATTCGAGGAGCAGGGCAGCTTGCAACGCGTGTTTGCAGCACGGCTGTGATCGACGACGGCCGATGGCACCACATCGCGCTTCGACGTTCCGTCGTCGGGGGCGGCCAAACCGTGCAGCTCTTCGTCGACGGAGAACTCTCCGGACAAACACCCAACCTGACCGCCGAGATCGCCGACGTGTCGGTGAACTCCTCAGCGGCCGCCCCCGAAGAGTTCACCCTCGCCGGCGGCAACGACGGACCCTACTCGGGCGCAGGCGCGTACGATGAGTTCGCGTTGTGGAACCGCGCGCTCGAGCCCGATGAGCTCGCCAACCTGTACGAGCGGGGCGCGCTCGAAGCTCGATTCCAAGTGCGCGCTTGCGACGAGCCGGATTGCAGCGACCGAGACTTCTCCGGGCCCGGAGGAGACGATATCGAGACCGGCTACCTCGACCCGGGTCTGCAAGCCGACCATACGATCGACCTCTCTGGCCTTCGACTTCACGGTCGCTACGTCCAGTACCGCTTCCTTCTCCGGCGCCCGGAGTTCATCCGCTCGCCAGCGATCGAGGCGGTCACCGTCTCCGGAACCCAACACTAGCAGCCCGTGGTGAAACCCAACACGACGTCTCACTCGCCTTTCTCGCTCCTGGCGGTACAGCAGCGTTCTGGCTCCGACCCAGGAGCGAAAAAACCTTCGCGATCCTCCGCGCTGGGTTTCACCACGGGCTGCTAGCGATGGCCCGCGCACGAACCCGAAAGAAGGCGACGGAGAAATCCGCGCGCCCTCAGGACATCAGCCGTACCCCCACGCGCTCGACCCCCGAGGGGTGGAAACCGCGGATCACCAGCCCCGACGAGCTCGACGCCGCCCTCAAGCGCCTTCCGACGTCGCCGGGTGTCTACATCATGCGCAGTCGCGACGGCGAGGTCGTCTACGTGGGCAAGGCCCGGAGCCTGCGGGTCCGGGTGCGCCAGTATTTCAACGGCACAGACACCCGCATGTTCGTGCCGCTGCTCGCCAAGCTCGTCGGCGACATCGAGACCGTGGTCGTCTCCTCCAACAAGGAGGCGATGCTCCTGGAGAACAACCTCATCAAGGAGCACCGCCCGCGATTCAACGTCAAGCTGCGCGACGACTCCAACTACTTGGTGCTCCGACTCGACCCCAAGGGGGATTGGCCCCGCTTGGAGCTGCGCCGAGACATCAAGCACGACGGCGCCTACTACTTTGGCCCCTACCACTCCGCTCGCACCGCTCGCTCGACGCTCCGCGTGGTCAACCGCCACTTCAAGCTGCGGACATGCACCGACTTCACGCTGCGCAGCCGCAAGCGGCCGTGCCTGCAGTATCAGATCGACCGCTGCCCCGCCCCTTGTGTGTACGACGTCCCCAAGGACGACTACGACGAGCAGGTCAAAGACGTCTCGCTTTTCCTTGCGGGCCGACACAACGAGCTGATCGTCGGACTCCGTGAGCGCATGGAGTCCGCCGCCGAGGTCCTCGAGTTCGAGACCGCAGCCCGCCTGCGCGACCAGCTCCGAGCGCTCGAATCCGCCACAGAAGGGCAGCGCATCGTGGGCACCGCGTCCCTCGACCAAGACACGGTCGGTATGTATCGCGAAGGTGGCAGCGTGGAGTTCGTCCTCATGCACATTCGGCAAGGAAAAGTTCTGGGCTCGCAGGCGTTCTCCAACCGCGGCCTCGAGCACCCCGACCCGGAGGTCATGGCCAACTTCCTCTCCGCCTACTACGACAGCGCGCCCTTCGTTCCTGACGAGGTGGTCCTGCCGTTCGCATTGGCCCAGGACGATGCCGAGCCCCTCGAGGCGTGGCTGCGAGACAAGAAAGGCAAGAAGGTCTCGCTCGTCGTTCCCGAACGCGGTGACCGCCGCAAGCTGATCGCGCTGGCCAACAAGAACGCGTCCTCCAACTTCTCCACACGCCGCAACAAGCGGGAGGACCACAACGCGGCGCTCACCCGCCTACGAGACCGACTTCAGCTGTCCAAGCTGCCGCGGGTGATCGAGTGTTACGACGTCAGCCACCTTCAGGGCAGCGACACCGTGGCCTCCATGGTGGTGTTCGTCGACGGCGCTCCCGACAAGTCGCGGTACCGCTCGTTCAAGATCCGCGGCCTGATGGGCGACGGGGAGGGCAAGCGGCAGGGCGTGTTCCAGAACGACGACTTCGCGAGCATGTACGAGATCCTCGGTCGCCGTTTCAAGCGAGCCATGCGCAAGCGCGAAAACGCAGACGAAGAGGATGACGCCTGGGCGCTTCCCGATCTGATCGTCATCGACGGCGGCAAGGGGCAGCTGCGGCAAGTCATCACCGTCATGCAGGACATGGGGGTTCCCACCGGCACCGAGGGGGTCGATGTGGTGTCGCTCGCCAAGGAGCGAAAAGACACCATCGAGATGACCAAGGACGGCCTCGAGCGTCTGCGCGCAAGCAAGAGAGGCAGCAACGCCTCACCAGGCGCGGCCTACCGGGACTGGGCCGTGGATGAGGACGGAAAACGAGCATTCCGTCTGCGACCCGAGCGAGTCTTTGTCCCCGACCTCAAGGATGCGATCGCCTTGCGAGCGGGGAGCTCGGAGCGCTACCTGATGGAGCGGGTTCGCGACGAGGCCCACCGTTTCGCGATCACGCATCACCGAAAACGACGGTCCAAGCGCGCGGTTCGGAGCGTCCTCGACGACATCAAGGGCGTGGGCCCAAGCCTCAAACGCGCCCTGGTACAGCACTTTGGATCCGTCGCGGCCATCCGCGAAGCGACGGTCGAGGAACTGAGCGCGGTGCGAGGTGTAGGTGCGTCACTCGCCGAGCGAATCCGAGAGCAAGTCCAGCAGTAGGGGCCCCTCGTCCACAGCCTGAGGTGCGTGCCTCTGGTGGAGGGTCGGTCCGGCTCACACTGATTTCAGCGCCGAGACGCTGGGTGACGAAAAGTGGGGTGGTCAGCCTACAGTCCGAACCCGACGGCGGTTTCCCGCGGGACTCCTGCCCTATTCCCCGAAAAACGCGGCATCTTGTTGGCAGGGGGAGACACGATGACGACACGTTTCATGACGCTTGGAGCTGTGGCGAGTCTTTGGGGACTCACCGCCTGCTACTCGGGCTTCGAGGCCGACGCCAACGGATTTGGTACCGGCGCGGCCGGAGTCACCGATGGAGACCCGGACGGCGGAGAATCTGGAGATTCGGGCGACGACGTGGACCCCGACGATCCCGCCTCGCTGTGCATGGATGCGGACGTCGGCCCGACGTCCCTGCGCCGCCTTACGGCTCAACAGTACGACCACACGGTCCGTGACCTGCTGGGGCTCGATGGTGGATACACCACAGACTTCTCGCCCGACGAGCGCATCGGTGCGTTCAAGAGCAACGGCAACGCCGCTGTCGTCGAGTTACAAGTCGAGGAGTACATGACCGCGGCCGAAGCGGTCGCCGTCGATGCGACAAGCGACCTCACCCAGCTCTTGCCCTGTGACGCCGCCGAGGGAGACGCCTGCGCGGAGCAGTTCCTCGCCGAATTCACGATGCACGCGTATCGACGTCCGCTCGAAACCGGCGAGCTCGACCGGGTCGTCGCCGTCTACATGTCCGGCAAGGACGCTGGCGGCGGTAGCGTTCAAAACGGCCTCCGCGTCGCGATCGCGGCCGTATTGCAGTCCCCATTCTTCCTCTACCACGTCGAGTTCGGTCAGCCCGAAGCCGGCGACGACCTCGTAGCCCTCGATGGCTACGAACTCGCGTCCCGTCTGTCCTACTTCCTGTGGGACTCGATGCCCGACGACGCCCTGTTCGACGCCGCTGGCGCGGGAACCCTCACCAGCGCCGACGGTGTTCGCGAACAAGTCGACCGCATGCTCGCGAGCCCCAAGGCGCGAGACACCATCGCGTCCTTCCACCAGCAGTGGCTCGGAATGGACGAGCTCGAGCATGCTGAGAAAGACCCGGAGATGTTCCCGGGCTACGACACCACGCTCGCAGAGTCGATGAAGGATGACGTCGCCTCTTTCGCGCAGTGGGTGTTGGAAGAAGGAGACGGCCGCCTGTCGACCCTGCTCACCGCCAACATCACGTTGACCGACGATCCTCGCCTCCACGAGGTCTACGGTGTGACCCCTCCCGCGGGGCGGGCTCCCGGGGAGCCGATTGAGCTTCCCGCCGATGAGCGTGCCGGACTGTTGACGATGCCCGGCGTGATGGCCGAGCACGCTCACCCGGACCAAACCTCCCCGATCCATCGCGGCGTGTTGTTGCGGCAGGAGTTCTTCTGCCAACAACTCCCTCCCCCGCCTCCCGACGTCGACAACGTGCCGCCCAGCCCCAGCCCGGACGCGACGACACGCGAGCGGTTCGCTCAGCACACCTCCGACCCGGCCTGCTCCGGGTGCCACGTCCAGATCGACCCCCTAGGCTTTGGCCTCGAAGGCTACGACTCCATCGGCGCCTTCCGGACCGAGGAGGCCAGCGGTCTTCCGATCGACAACGCGGGTGAGATCGTCCTCTCCGATGTCGACGGGCCCTTCGTCGGCGGCCCTGAGCTCGCCGCCATGCTCGCCCAGAGTGAGTTCGTGGGGACCTGCTTCAGCCGCCAATGGTTCAGGTACGCGCTTGGTCGCGTCGAAGGAGATGCCGACGCATGTGCCATCGATGGCATCAGCGAGGCGTTCAACGAATCGGGGCAAGACGTACGCGTCTTGTTGCGGGAGATCGCCCTCTCCAGCGCGTTCCGATTCCGCAAGGGTGCAGCGTGAAAGGAGACGAGACGATGACCCACCGACGCATCACGCCCTCCACCGCAACGCCGAAGCGTAAAAACCGAGGCTTCTCTCGGCGTGGCTTCTTGGGATCGATCGGCGCCTCCGCTGCCTTGGCGCCATTCATCCCGATGCTCGAGTCGCAGGCCGGCGCAGACCCTCTTCCCAAGCGTCTGGTGCTGCTGTTCACGCCCAACGGGACACTGCACGAGCGGTGGGCACCCACCGGGACCGAGAACGACTTCCAGCTGCGCGAGCTGCTGGCGCCGCTCGAGGACTACAAGGACCAGATGTGTATCCTCGATGGCCTCGAGGTTGTGCGACAGGGCCTCGGTGATGGCCACCAAAAAGGCATGGCCTGTCTTTGGACGGGCAACCAACTCAACGCGGGCGACTTCGGCGGCGGCGACGGCGGTTCCGCGGGCTGGGCAGGCGCGGCATCGATCGACCAGGCCATCGCCGATCAGCTCGGCAACGAGACCGCGTACAAGTCACTCGAGTTCGGCGTTCAAAACGGCGGTGCCAACAACTGGAGCCGGATGATCTACGGCGGCTCGGACAACCCCGTCGCCGCCGAGAACAACCCCGAGGCGATGTTCGCCCGCCTGTTCGCGGACCTGGGTGTCGACACCGGCGAGCTCGACCGCCTCAAGGCGGAGCGCCGCAGTGTGCTGGACCTCGTCCACAGCGACCTCGAAGGCCTGGAGTCGAAGTACAGCAGCGCCGACAAGCAGAAGATCAGCGCGCACCTCGAGGCGATCCGCGAGATCGAGAAGCGCAACGACTTGGCGACTCCGATCTGCGAGCCGCCGACCCAGAAGTACGGCTTCAACTTCGACGCCAACGAGAACTTCCCCGCCGTCTCGCGGCTGATGATCGACCAGATGGTGATGTCGCTCGCCTGCGACCTCACGCGTGTGGCGAGCCTTCAGTGGTCCCGCTCCGTCAGCCAGACCGAGTTCAGCTGGGTCGGCGCGACGCGTCACCACGACCTGTCGCACCTCGGTGACGAGGACCAGTCCATGATCGACCAGATCACATCGATCAACGTCTGGTACGCCGAGGAGGTCAAGTATCTGCTCGACGCCATGGCGGCAGTGCCCGAAGGCGACGGGACCCTGTTGGACAACACGATCGTGGTGTGGGGCAACGAGCTCTCACGCGGCAACAGCCACGGAAACCACCCCGTCCCGTTCGTCACCTTTGGTGGTGGCGGCGGTGCCCTTCAGACCGGTCGTTACCTGACCTACGACCGCGTCCCACACAACCGACTGCTGGTCTCCTTGGCCCAAGCGATGGATGTCGACATCCAGACCTTCGGCAACAACGACCCAGCCTCGGGCGGCCTGCCCGGCTTCTTCACCTGAACTTCCGCCTGGACTCCGACCACACGTCCCACGGGCCCGCATGGGCTTCGAGCATCAGCGGAGCTCTCGAGGCGCCGCGTCGGTCAGCGTGTCGAGCCACAGGGCAAACGCCTCGGCGCTGTCCGGCGTTGGATCGTCCCGCAACATCACGGCTCGGGGACGCCCCAGCGCGAACGCCGACAGCCCGCGCCACGCATACGGCGGCTCGATGTCATCGACCGTGTGCCGGATCCCCGTGGGAACATGAATGAGCTCAACGCCGCTTGTCGACTCGACCAGAAGCACATCGCGGTTCGGCGAGAGTTCGAAGCGCTCAACGATGTTGGGCAGCGTCCCAACCCGGTGACGCAGAAACTCATCCACCATCCACAGCTCTCCGCCTTCGGGCATGCGCAGCAGTAGAGCGCTACCGTCGGCGAGGTCATAGACCGCGTCGGTCTCCACCTCATCGAGCTCGGTCACGATCTGCGTCTGCGGTTCCCAGCGCCAAAGACGGATCGAGTTCCCGTCTCGCGACACCAGCCGGAGCGCACGGGCGTTATCCGTGAACGCGACGCCGACGATCTCGGCCGGAATGTCCAACTCGGACCATGGCGGCTTCCAAGACATCCGGGTCGAAAGGTCGAACACTTCCACATCAGCGGGTTTCGAGCTGCGCACAAGCGCGGCAAAACGCGAGCCCTCCGAGAGAGAGAATCGTTCGATACGGTGCCCAAGAAGCGTGGATAGAAGCCGCTCGTCGGTATCCAGCGCGTGGACGATCAGACCGCAACGCCGGGGGCCTTCGCAGTTCTGCGCGATGAGGCGCGTCCCATCGCTCGACCAAGCGATCGGACTCTCGAACGACGCGGGCTGCAGGCTCAGGGGTCCGCGGTCCTTGTCCACCTCCCACACCGTGATACCCCCCAGGCCGCCAAGTGCGGCGAGCCTGTCCCCACCCGGGGAGAAGCTCAGCTCGTGCACGCCGCCGATGAGCTGCCCCAACCCATCGCGTTCTTCTCCGGTGCCAGTCCACAAGCGAACGAGTCCACCGGTTCCGCCCAAGGCGAGTCGATCGTGAACCCGGTCGTAGGCGAGGGTCAGCACGTTGGCGTCGATGATCGTGTGTGACGTATCGCGCGGCCGAACGACCCGCCAGACCCGGACCGTGTCCTGAGCATCCGCGGCGACGACCACCTGCCCATCGCCGGACATCGCAACCGCCGAGAGCTTTCCTTGGTACAGCTCCCGCGCCGGAGCGTCTTCGGCCCGGACGAGCCGCAGCGGCCGCCCTGCGCCATACGAAACCTCGGCTTCACCGCCGGAGGCGATCGCGTAGAGTCCAACCGACTCCAGCCCTTCGACGATCGCCGTCCGACGCTCGGCCGTCGCGACCCGCCAGACCTGCCCGTCGGAGCCCACACAGTCGGCAAACAGCTCCTCGGGGCCAAACTGGATCGACGTCACCGTGGCCCCAGCCCGATGCGGAAGGTCCCAGCGCCGCTTCTCCTTCAGGAAGGACACCTTCACCTTGCTGTCCTTTCCGGCCGTCACCATCGTGCGCCCCTCTTCCCCGACCGCCAACGCGGTGACGGCGTCTGTGTGCAGCTGATCCGCTCGAACCCGGGCCTCGGGTGTCCCGAGCATGACGCGCCCGGTCGCGTCTCCGGACGCCACCGTCTTCCCGTCCGGCGACACTCCCACGAACACCGCTCCCTCACCGCCGCGCCCCCAACGCTTGGCCGGCTCTCCCTGCGCCGTGACAATCGAGGTCGTTCCATCGTCACCGCCCACGACGATGGTCGAGCCATCAGCCGACACATCCACCGATGAGACCAAGTCTGGGGAGTTCCGCAGCGGACGGGCGGGACCATCGATGTCGATTCGGTAGGCTCCAAACCCCCGGGTTCCCACCACGGTCGTCCGCCCATCATGCGAGGTGGCCAGGCTCGAAATGGGTCCAGCCCCGACAGGGACCTGGCGTACTTGCAACTCCGAACGTGCCGCAGACGCGCCCAAGAGGCGAGCGGGCACCAACGACGAGGAAGGGCTCGACAACGCCTTGAGCATGGCGATGGCCGCTGCGGGATCGTCCTGGATGCGGGCTTCCGCGCCTCGAAGCAACAAGTCGTCGTACCGCTCGGACGGGTCTCGGGCCACCATCGTCCGAAGCCGAGCCTCGGCTTCTTCGCCCCGCTGGGCGACGTAGTCCGCCTTGATCGCAGCAACGCGCTCCTCCCTGCGCAGACCTTCGAGCCACGCCCAGCCCGCAGCACTCGCGACGGCGAGCACCACCAGCGCCCCAACGACACCCAGTAGAACCATCCACACGCGTGAGCCGCCAACGGGAAGCTCGGTCACGAGCCCGTCCATGTCATCGTACCGCTCGACAGGGTCGACCTCGAGCCCGCGCAACAGCACCCGCATCATTCGCTCGGGGACGTCCGTGTAGCGCGGCGGAGACTCCACATTGCCAAGCAGCACGTTTGCGGCGAGCTTGTGAATCGTCCCCCCGGAGAAGGGCCGATAGCCATACAGGGCCTCGTAGAGCGCGACGCAGAACGAGAACTGATCGGTCCGAGCGTCCGCCGTTTCGCCCTTGAACTGCTCGGGGGCCATGTACGCGGGCGTCCCCATCAGGGTTCCTGTCTTGGTCAACGCCAGGTCCGAGTCCACGGGAAGCAACCGCACGCCCTCGCCCCCGGTCGGCACCTCGGCTTCAGTGCGAGCGAGGCCAAAGTCGATCACCCGCACCTCACCATCCGAACCCACGAGCACGTTGTCGGGCTTGAAGTCACGATGGACGATGCCCGCGCTATGACCCGCCGCGAGTCCTTCGGCCGCGGCCTTGTAGGCACCGAGAATCGCTCGCCACGATCGCTCTGCACTCTGCTGCCACTGACGCAGCGTCGTGCCCTCGATGAACTCCATCGCCACGAAAACCTGGTCCGCAAACTCCCCCGTCTCGTACACCTGCACGACACTGGGGTGAGAGAGCCGGGCCAGGGCTTGCGCCTCCCGAAGGAGGCGATTCCGGGCGTCCTTGTGCTGGCCCCCCTTCGGGTTGAGCAGCTTGACGGCAACCTTTCGGCCGAGGCTGGGGTCGAGCGCGGCATAGATGACCCCCATCCCCCCGCTCCCGATGCGACCAAGCACCTCGTATCGGCCGATCATCTTCGGTTGTCCCGCTTCCGCCGGGTGAGACGTGGTCCCCTCTGGCCCTTGAACGCTCGGCGGTCTCAGTGTGGAGCCGAACAGCTTGCCCCGTAGGTTCTCGCGAAGGCGCGACAAGAACGCTGCCGAGTCCGGAGAGGGCTGGGCCCCGCCCGCCCCGAGGGCCGAACCCGCGGGCTCCGTGTCGATAGGCCCCTCGTCCAACCGGTCGATGATGCCATGGCAGCTCGGGCCCTCTGGGCGTTGTGCCACCGAGTCCCGGCTAGAAATTCTTCCGGGCCGGTTTTCGCGCGGCCCGGAAAAGTCTGAAATCGGCCTGCAACTGCGTGCAATCGGGCTCGTCTTTTTGGAAAGTGGGACAGGCGCACGCGCTCGTAGAAGCTTCGGGATGGAATATGGCGGCCCCGTACATCGCAGAGATCCAGCGTTTTGCGGATGCATTTCGCGACAACGAGCGGAACCTGCCGCTGTACTTTCCCGACTTCAACGTTCCGCCAGGCGAGGACAGCCTGAACCGTGTCTTCGGCCCCCCAGTGGGCCTCACGGACGCCGACTGGCCGCTCTACCCGCAGCTGGGTGAACTCCTCGCGGGCGCCAACCAGCTCGACGCGTACGACGCTGCGGACCTGCGGATGGAGCACGTCTTCACGATCGACCTCCGAGACATCCGGCTCTTGGGCGCCCCGCCACGCGCACGGGCAATGATGCTGTTCATCAGCAACGCCAACGCCAATCGCGCGGACCAGAACGGCAACGTCGACACCGCCGTCGTCTTTCTGTCAGAGGAAGAACTCGCCCGCGGTGCCTACCGAGGTCCACTGCCTCGTCGCTCGCAAGGCCGCAAGAGCCGCCGCTTCAGCCTCATCCAGGTCGACGTCCCCGGTGATGTGTTCGACCTGCACGAAGACGAAGAGTCTCCCATCGCCCTTCTCCACGACGCGATCTGGCAGGCGCCCGCTCGCATCGGCGGGTGCCCGATCTGGGTCCGAGACCCCAGCGACCCCAAGGACTACTCCGCAAGTCGCCGTCCCCGACTCCCGCCCAACCTGCCGGGACCGCGAGGTCGAAACTCCTTCGTCATGCAGTTCGAGCAACGGTTCGCCAACGTGAACCTGGGCCAACAAGGCGTCATGTACGTCTCTGGCGTTGGCGCCTACTACCAGAGCTACGACTGAGCCGCTTTCTTGGAGGTTCTCGCGTTCGGTGTTAGCCGGAGGCGATGGGCGATAGATTCCGCGACCTCGGCCTGCTGCTGTTGCGCGTCGGGATCGGCGGCATGTTCATGGCGCACGGGTGGCCCAAGCTCGCGGGTGGTGAGCGCGCTTGGACCAAGCTCGGCAAGAGCATGGTCCATGTCGGCATCGACTTCGCCCCGACGTTCTGGGGGTTCATGGCCGCCATCGCCGAGTTTTTCGGAGGACTCGCGTTCGCACTCGGCATCGGGTTCGTGCCCGCGACGTTGCTGCTCCTGAGCACCATGGTGGTCGCAGCGACGATGCACATTCGCAAGAACGATGGCTTCACTGGGGCCAGCCACGCGATCGAGGCGGGCATCCTCTTCGCTTCGGTCCTGCTCATCGGGCCGGGTCAACACACCCTGGCGAGCAAGTTCGGGAAGAAAGGCTGACCCCTTCGGGTCGCAGCCTAAAGCTCGGTCCAGGCGCCTTCGACCGAGTTCTCGAGGACATACGCGCGGCCTGGCACCAACTGGCCTGCCGCCGAGTCCCCGCTCTGCGGGACGATGTCCCATCCGACGTAGTTGCTCGAGATCTCGCCCGCGACCAAGTCGAAGTCGAGTGGCCCACTCACGCCGCCGATGTCGAGGTTGGCCCCGCTGACGAGGAGCTCTCGAGCATCCAGCAGAGCGCGTGGATCCCCGAGCGGAAGTGCTGTACCTGCCGTGTCCGCGAGCCTCGGGATGGCGCTCGCGATGTCTACGCCACGGTCTGCCCCCCCAGCCACCATGCCCAGCAGGGTGACCAGCGCGGCATCATATCCCAGAGGACTGGCCGACAGGGGGTTGGTGTCGTCGGTCAGGACGCGGTAACGGATGTTGAACGCGTCGAAGTTGTCCGGGTCCTGAATCGCAGGAGAGACCCCTTCGAGCGACGCCATGAGCGTGGGCGCGAAGGACTCAGCCACAAGCTCGGGGGCGAGCAGCAACGAAGGCACCGCCCCGTGTGAAACAACGAAACGTGGCAGCAGAATGCCGGTGTTGTTCCAGGCGACCAGATAGACGCGCAGCAGCTCCAACATCTCGGACGCGCCCAGGATGACGATGGTGTCCGCTTCCTGGGCGAAGCCCTCGGCGATGACCGTCGTGTAGGCCCGTTCCACCTCCGCGCTGTCGAGTCCGACGGGGTCGGGATACAGCAAAGACCCCGTAGGAACGCCAGGAAGCTCGGCTGCCAGCCGCTGGATCATCGGCTCAAACAGTCCGACGCCGTACGCGTCGTTCTTCGCCAACACCAGGATGCTTTCCGGTGGCGGGTCGAGCGATGCGATGCGGTCCGCGATCGCATTGGCCTGCACCGCATCGCTGCTGATCGTGCGCCAGATCAACCCCGAGTCATCCAGGCCAGCGATCGATGCCGCGGTGGCGCTCGGAGAGATCATGAACGTGCCGGAGTCGACCACGGTTGGCGCGAGCCCGAGGAGCTCTGCGGACAAGGCCGGACCGATGATCGCCGGGACGCCCACGTCCTCGATCAAGTGCTCAGCCGCATCGGCAGCCGTGCTCGCACTCCCCCTCGAGTCGCACCCAATCCATCCAACCTTGCGGCCATCGGGCAAGGAGGTGACCGAGTTGAAATCCTCGATCGCGAGTTCGATGGCGTTCTCGATCGGAACGATCGTGCTCGTGAAGGGCTCTGACGTCGCGAGGATCGAACCGACCCAGACGACCTCGTCTGGGGACGCTCCCGAGGGATGCACGACTTTGGTGCATTCGTCCGAGGTCAGCAGCACACAGCGGCCCTGGGCGCCGCAGGTCGAGTCCTCACCGTAGAGGTCCGTGCACGTGTCGAAGTCGTCGCACACAACATCGACTGGCTCCGGACGGTCTTCGCAAACCAAGGTCTCGGTATTGCAGACCAAGGTCTCGCCGTTGGCGTTGAGGCAATCGTCGTCCGTCCGACACTCGTCGAACTCGAGCACGAGGGAACAGCTGCCGAGCAGACAAGATGTGGCCGCAGCAAGCAGGGCGTGTCGAAACGCGAAGGGGCGATGGCGGTTCATGACGGTTCGAAGGCGCGTGAGTCTAGAATCGGAGATGCGCTGAGACGCCTGCGCCATGGGGGGAAAACGAAGGGGCGAGCCGAGCCCGACGATTGTCGGATCCCTTGCGGTAGGACAGTCCCAGCAAGACGGCGCCGCTGACCAGGGCCAGACCACCGACCCCGAACATGACGTCAGCTGCCAACGCGAAGTTTTTTCCCTGCTTGACCGCGTCACGGCGCGGTTCGAGCGCGGAGAGGGTGTCGAGGTCGTTGGACCGTCCATTCGCGGCGGCCGCGAGTCCGCCCGCGGTCCCAAGAACCACACCTCCAACGATCAGCAACGCGATGCCGCCCTTGCGCAACGGGGGCATCCCTTCCGGTTCGGGCTCGGGATCAGGCTCGGGTTCGGGCTCGGGGTCAGGCTCGGGCTCGGGCTCGGGCTCGGGTTCCTGCTCGGCCCGCTTCTTCGCCTCGGCCTCCTCGACGATGGCCCGCAGAACCTGAAGCCGCTCGAGGGCGACGCCACGCGAGTCGAGCGAAACGCCTGGCTCATTGATGAAACGGTCGTAAAACTCGATCGCCTTGGGGAAGTTGCTTCCCTCCTCGTACACGCGCCCGATGTTGAACAGGTAGTTCGGCTCAGGGCTGGTCTCGTAGGCCTTCTCGAACAGCCGAGCTGCCTCGTCGTACTCGCCGGCCTTGAACGCCGC
Organism: Nannocystales bacterium; assembly: GCA_050633305.1. Taxonomy (GTDB): domain Bacteria; phylum Myxococcota_A; class Polyangia; order Nannocystales; family Nannocystaceae; genus CAJXVA01. The sequence goes on along the minus strand of JBOEGF010000019.1, from coordinate 69,668 downwards.
AACCGCTTCGGCGTTGATGGCATCAACCTCCGCCGTGGACTCGGGCTCGGGCTCGGGCTCGGCCAGGTGCGCCGCCCCCGTGAGGTCATGGGTGCGAGGCGCGGCCTGAGCGAAAGCGGCGGCGGGGAAGCTGGAGAGCGCCACCGATGCGGCAGCGAGGAGATGCAGGCTCGGGCTCACGATCACTTGCCGACGGGGAGGAAGATCCCGTCGTCCTTCTTTTCGCCACGCTTCATGAAGACGTCGTCTTCTGCGGGCGGTGGGTTTGTCTTCGGAGCCGGCTCCGACTTCGGCTCTGGCTTCGGCTCTGGCTTCGGCTCTGGCTTCGTCGCTGGCGTCGGCTCGGACGCTGGCGTCGGGTCCTTGGGCGCGACGGGATTGGGCTTGCTTGCTCCCTTGCCCGCGCCTCGTCGGCGGTTGTTGTTCGAGCGGGACGAGCCGAGCTTGACCGTGTTGGCCGCCACGAGCTTGGCTCGCCCGTCGGCCTGCAGCTGCACGTCCGCCGACCAGTCTTCGAACCCACGCGCCTCGACGCGGATGGTGTACAGCCCCGGCGGCCGCGTGACCTTGGCAGGAACGGTGCCCACCGACTCGTCGTTGATGAACGCCTCACCGCCCGCGGGTCCCTCGACTCGGATCGTCCCGGGCGCATCCGGGTCGATGTTGGTGTCGTCATCGAGCCCCACCGCCGGGATGGCCTCGGCCTCCTCATCATCATCGGAGCCATCGGCCTTGGAGCCAGAGGGTGCTGCAGGCTCGTCGGCCTCGTTCTCGGTGGCCTGCGCTGTGACGTCATCGTCGTCGCCCGAGCGAAGAGCGAGCCACGTGACGATGCCCCCGAAGACGAGCGCGGCGGCGACTGAGATCGCCAAGATGGTTCCGATCCCCTTCTTTGGGGTCGGCACGGGCTCCGCCGAGTGCATGACCGGCACGGGAGCGGGGGCTGCGACTACGGCTGCGGCTGCGGTCTTCGCTGGCGACCTCGCTGGCGCGACGGGGTCGGTGACGGGATCCGGCTCGACGTCGACTTCCATGTCGACGTCCACGTCCATCTCGACATCCACATCGATGTCGAGCTCATCGACCTCGACCGGTTCAGCTTTCGGGACGACGGCTTGAACGTCGGCCGTCATCGCACCCATTGGAAGTGTTGGACGGCTGCCCGGAGGGCGAGGCCTCCGCTTGGGCGCCGACTGAAGCTCCAGATGCAGCGGCCCCACTTCCCCTTCCCCCTCGAACGGCGACGGGGTCTGGACGGGTGACGGTACGAGGGTCACCGACGAACTCTTCATCGGACCGGGCTTCGCCACGGGTGCCGCGTCCGATGGAACCTGCGTCGACGTCGAGGGGCGCGCCGACCCGGGCGCATCGCTCGACCCGGACGTCGTCGCGGGCACAGTGTGGCGCCGAGGCGGCGGGCCCGGCAACGCTCGGTTCATGTTGGAGCTCGCAACCGTACGAGCGGGCTTGGGGCGCCGTGCGTTGGGCGGCGGCACCGGGGGTTCGTTGCTGTCGTCGGCCTCGACCGCAGGGCGGCCGGGGCGAGCCGAGGACGTCGGTGCAGCAGGGAGGCGCCCCGCTGTCTTGGCCCGAATGGCCGCCGACGGCTGGGGCGGGAGGTTCCGCGACCCCCCGGGATCCGAGGCGACGACGTTCGGACCCTCGTCGGCCTTGACCTTGGACTCCGAGTTCGGCTTCGGCGTCGAGTCCTCCGGGCTGGCATCGCCCTCGGGCAACATCAGCTCGATGCTGGGCGAAGATCCGTATGGGTCGTGGTTGCTGGGTTTGACGGCCTCAGCCTCCTCCACCCCGCCCTCGAGAAGTTTCTGGAGTCGAGGCCGCGTCCACAGCGAACTCGAAGGGTTGGCGTCACTCAAGCCGACGCCCTCTTTTTTCCGTTCCCAGTAGCGCTCGATCTCGCTGTGCCCGGTATCGGAGGCCGACGGCAACGCGAGTTCCTCTGCGCTGCACATCTCTTGAAGCGACTCGAGGAGTTTCCCGGCGCTCGCGGGGCGTTCGGCAGCGTCCTTGGCGAGTGCCCCGTACACGAAGTCTTGGACCTGCTGAGGTATCGAAACGTCGGCCGGGAGCGCGTCCTCGAACGACTTCGGAGTGCCGTGGACGTGGTTGTAGAGGATGGCACCGTCGTTCTCGCCGACGATCGGCGAGGACCCGGTGAGCATCATGAAGAACATGATGCCCAGCGCGTAGACGTCGACACGAACGTCGGCATCGCCGCCGCGGATAAGCTCGGGAGCCAAGAAGCCCGCCGTACCGATCACGTTCGACTTGGTGACCTCGACGTCGTCACCCTCGACCATCTTCGCGAGACCAAAGTCGAGGACCTTGACCACGTTGGCCTTGCCGCCCCGCTCACAGAGCATGACGTTGGACGGCTTGATGTCGCGAAGCATGATGCCCTTGTCGTGGGCGTACGCGACGGCCTCCAGCATCTGCGCGGCGACGGGGTAGAACTCGGCCAACGACAGCCGGCCTTTTTTCTTGAGCACCTTTCGCAGCGGGATGCCGCGAATGAACTCCATCACAATGTAGGGATGGTCGTCCTGGTGACCGATGTCGAAAAGCTCGACGATATTGGGGTGTCGCAGCTCACTGAGGCGCTTGCCCTCACGCTCGAAACGAGCGACCGCAGTCGGCTCCTCCGCCCAGTGCGGAGCGAGCATCTTGAGCACCAACTCACGGTCATCGAGCAGCTCACGGCCTAGATAGACCAAGCCCATCCCGCCCCGGCCGATCAGTCGGTCGACCTGGTAGCGCCCCCCCATGACTCTCCCGATGAAGGGATTGTGAGGAGTGGGCTCGTTGGCGGGAGCGTTCGTCATCGTGGACGTTGAACGGCGGACACGGGAAAGGCCGACAGAGAACAGACGGACGACAGGTCCGTGATTCGCGGCATTCTCCACGATTTCTCGACGTTTCGCTGCGGTAGACGCTACGCAATGCACGTCTGGGCACACGTGAATGCCCGATTCGGCCTCCGTACGGGGAGTCCGAAACGTCGTTCGGCCCCGCAGGCGGCCCGCGTGACCCTAGACACGCTCATCCGCACAGCCAGCCGCCAGTTGGCGATGGTAATCTCACAAGTCGTGGAGAACGGGCTTAAGTGGGTACTCCTTTCCCTCATCGCGTCTGGGTGTCAGTTCTCTTCGGGGGCCGAAGACACCGATACGGACGGCGACACCGAGGCGGACACCGAGGCGGTTGAGATTCAGACGGGCGGCCCTGGCGCAACGACAGCACCGGCGACCTCAACCGGCTCGACCACTGCAGGGACGAGCACCTCAGGGACCCCCTCAACCTCAACGTCCGCACCCACGACGACGGACGAAGGAGATACCACTTCGACCGGTTCCGAGCCGGCGTGCGATCCGTTCGCACAGTGGCTTTGGGCGACGGACGTGCCCGACGAGGACACGACGTTTGCCAAGACAGAGTCCCCGATCCTGCCCCTGATCGACAAGGAACAGGTGGTCTTCCTTCGCTCGATCATGGCGAACCAAGGCACGGCCGCACTCTCCTTCGAGGTGCCGTGCTCCGATGACGTCATCCTGTGGGCACTGACTTGGGATGCCGCGGGCACCGTCGACAACTCCGACGCCTTCCAGGTCGGTTTGAACCAGGACACCAAGCAGGTCGCGGATAGCGGCACGTACTGGGAGTACGGCTGCGACAACGAGCAGCGGCGGTGGGCTTGGTACAGGGTGCGAGACACCGGTCGCGCGTGCGAGCCCGGCGGCGAACTCGAGCCAACGCTCGACGCTGGTGAGCATCACCTGCAGATCAACAACGTCGGACCGGTCTCCGGCGGTCCGGAGTTCGACTTCGCCGGACTTGCCGCGCTGGTGGTCACCAACGATCCCGACTACGACCCGTCCACCGAGTACGACCCCAACCCGGGAGACTGATAGGCTGGCGCCGTGGCAGGCACCCGCCATCCGTCGTCCACGATGCAGATGCCCGCGACGCTCTTCGAGCTGCGCGGGCTGTGTAAGGCATTCGATGCGGATGTGCCGCTGCTTCGAGACGCGAACCTCACCGTCTACGAGGGCGAAACCCTCGCGATCATCGGTGAGAGTGGCTGCGGCAAGAGCGTCTTGCTGAAGATGATGATGGGACTGATGGAGCCGGACGCCGGGGAGATTCTCTTCCGCGGAAAGTCCGTCTACGACATGAACCTCGAGGAACTCGGGGTGATGCGCAAGCAGGTCGGCTACGTGTTCCAAAACGACGCGCTGTTCGACTCGATGAGCGTGCTCGACAACATCGGCTACGGCATGCGCGAGCATACAAAGGCCGACGACAAGGAGATCCTCGATCGGGCTCAGGACTGCCTGGAGTTCGTCGGGCTGGAGCGCTGGCGCGTGAAGCTGTACCCCGCCGAACTCAGCGGCGGACAGCGCAAGCGCGTGGGTATCGCCCGGGCCATCGCCATGAAGCCCAAGATGCTTCTGTACGACGAGCCGACCCAAGGCCTCGACCCGCAGAGCATCACCCGCATCGCCAACCTCATCATCCGCCTGCGGGCCGAGCTACGGGCCACCTCCGTCGTCGTCACCCACGACATGCGCACCGCGTTCACAGCGGCCAACCGGATCGCGCTGCTCCATGACGCGCGGTTCGACTACGTGGGCTCTCCCGCCCAGTTCGCGTATCACGACGCTGAGCCAGTCAAGGAGTTCATCGCGGACGCGCTCGAGGAGATTCAGGAGCTTCCATTCCTGCAGGCCCCCGGCGTCACACTTCCCGCCCCCGGATAGGCCGGCCGTGCCGAGGGAAGTCATGCTAAGGATGCCGACCTCTTGACGATTCTGACCGCCAACGGGTTGCGCGTGAGCTTCGGCGAGCGCGAGGTCTTACGAGGCGCCACCATGGCGATCGAAGCTGGAGAGCGTGTCGGCTTGGTCGGGCGCAACGGGTCCGGCAAGACCACGTTGGTCCGGATCTTGACCGGCGACCAAGAAGCCGACGACGGCGAGGTGGTCAAGCGCACCGATCTTCGCGTCGGGTACCTCTCCCAAAACCCGAAGTTCACCGAGGGCCACACCGCGATCGATGCCGCACTCTCTGGGATCGTCGGATGGGCCGAGGCCGTCGCTCGACACACCGAGGTGTCCTCGCAGCTCGAGACCGCATCGGGGGATTTTGACGCCCTGCTCGAAGCCCAGGCCAATGCCGCTGCCGAAGTGGAGAACCTCGGAGGCTGGGACCTGCGCCACGAAGCGGCGAGCATGCTCTCCAACCTGGGCGTGACCCGGCACGACGCCGCGGTCTCCAGCATGAGTGGCGGTGAGCAACGACGGGTGGCACTCGCCCGGGTCCTCGTCGCCCAGCCCGAGCTCTCGATCCTCGATGAGCCGACCAACCACCTCGACATCGCCGCGATCGAGTGGCTGGAGAAGTGGCTGGTCGAGCGATACCGCGGTGCCCTCTTGATGGTCACGCACGACCGGTACCTGCTCAACCGGGTCGTCACGCGCACGCTCGAGGTCGAACTCGGCGAGGTCTACAGCTACGACGGTGGGTGGGGCATGTACCTCGAAGCCAAAGCCCTGCGCACGGCCCACGCGGAGCGGGTGGAGGGCAACCGCCAACGATTCCTCAAACGGGAGCTCGAGTGGCTTCGCAAGACGCCGCAGGCGCGGACCACCAAACAGAAGGCGCGAATCCAACGCGCCGAATCAGCGCTCGCCGAGGATGGCCCCGTCAAAGACCGCGCCGCCACGTTCGAACTCGACCATACGCGCAGCGGACGAATGATCCTCGAAGCCGAGGACCTGGCCGTGGATGTCGCGGGACGCCGACTGCTCGAAGGCCTCACGCTGCGACTCTCCGAAGGCGAGCGCATCGGCATCGTGGGCGCCAACGGATGCGGCAAGACCAGCATGTTGCGCGTGCTTCTCGGTGAGGATGAGCCGGCCTCCGGCAGCGTCAAGCTCGGCAAGAACACCAAGATCGCGCTGCTCGATCAGCAGCGCGGCGGCCTCGACGACGACAAGACCATCCACGACTCGGTCGCCGAAGATCGCAGCCGCATCGTTCTGGGCGGTCACGAGATGGACGTGCGCTCCTACCTGGAGCGTTTCTTGTTCACCTCATCCGAGCAACGCAAGAAGGTCGGCGTGCTCTCCGGCGGCGAGCGAGCCCGGGTCGCCCTGGCTCGCACGCTTCGCGACCAGGCGAACGTCGTGGTCCTCGATGAGCCCACCAACGACCTCGACGTCACCACGTTGGCCACGCTCGAAGAGGCGCTGTCGGACTACCCCGGCACGCTGCTCGTCGTGACCCACGATCGATGGTTCCTCGACCGTGTCGCGACCTCGGTGCTCGCGTTCGAGGACGGGCGTGTCACCCAGTACCAAGGTGGCTACTCGGACTACCTCGCGCGCCACGCCGCGGACAAGAAGGCCAAAGCCAAGAGCGCCGCGGCAGCAGCACCCGCCCCCAAACGGGACACCCCGGCGCCAAAAGCCGAGGCCAAGGTCAAGAAGCCGCTCACCTACGCCGAAGAGAAGGAGCTTGGTGGGCTGCTCGAACGCGTGGATGAAGCCGAAACTCGCGTCGCGGCGCTCGAGAAAGAGGCCGGTAGCGCGACGTTCTACGATCGCAGCGACGACGAACGAAAGACGTTCTTCGAGGACCTCGAGACCGCCCAAGCCGAGGCAGAAGCCCTCGCAACACGATGGTCCGAGCTCGAAGACCGGCGCGACGGCTCGTCCTGAAAATCGCAGAGATTTTCTTCACGGACCGGGAGCTGGGTACACACCAACAGTTGTGAACGTTGCGACCCGTCGCTCTCGCCTCCTGCGCCGATGTGTGCAGGTTGCAGCGTTTGCGGTGTCGGTCTTTCCCTCACTCGCGTCCGCAGCCGAGAACAAAGCGCCGATTCAGCGCCCCACCCGCCCGGCGGTCGCCGTTGCACAGCCTACACCCGCGCCAGAACCCGCACCGGCGCTGGCTGCGACACCCACGTTCACCAGCAGCCCCGCACCCGTCGCGACCCAGGCTTCAGTGCCGCAGCCCAGCTCCCGGCCAGAGCAGCCTCCGGAGCAAGTTCTCCACGCTACCAACGAGGCTCCAAAGAAGGAACGTCTGCCGCACCGCGGGTTCGTCCTCGATGCGCGAGTCGGAGCCGCCGGTTGTTTGCGCTCGTTGTGTAACGACACACACCGAGCCTCGCCGGGCCTGCGACTCGACGGGTTCGTGGGTGGCAACATCCGAGGGTGGGTCGACCTTGGCATCTCCGGCGGCTGGGGCAACTACTCCGCCAGCGTCGAGACCAACGCCAACGTACTTCGGCTCTACGGCATTGAGCCCGCGCAGCTGCAGCTCGCCGCCAACGCGATGGGCAACCCGCTGGGGTTCAACCCGTTCGCACTCCAGGTTCAATCCGCGCGCCTCAGCACCGCACGCGTCGGCCCGGCGCTTCGCGTCCACCTCATCCCACGCGGTCGCGGTATCGCATACGTTGGTGCGGGCCTGGGGTACTCCACCTTCCTCGCCGACTACGACACCGCGGTGGGCAACGTCAGCCTCCGGTTCCACGGGGTCGACGTGCCCCTGCAGGCCGGCGCCGGCGTGCAGATCAGCGAGCACCTCGCAGCGATCGTCCAGTTCGACTACACGTTCACGAACTACCCGGTCGCTCGCTTCGAACACCCGCAACAGGATCTGACGCTACCGGTCGCGTTCTTGGACTCGGCAGCATCAGCATCCAGCGGTGCCGCCGTCAGCGACAGCCTGCCCCGCACGTGGGGCGTCGGCATGGGTCTCCGCGCTCGGTTCTAGCGAGTGCAACGCCGCCCGCCGAGTGTGTGCAGCTTCGCAGACGCGGCTCTACAGCACTGACACGAGGGTCTCCTCATGTTCCACCGCCCCCGTGTCTGCGTTGAGAAAACGAACGTGTACGGAGTTGGCGCCCGGATCGAAGGTCGCCAAGATGGTTCGGGGGCTCGAGGAGGAGTAGGAGAACTGACTGCCTTGGAGCAGGAAGGCGGCGGGGTTCGAGTTGCCTGAAGTGGCGCAGATCTCACGCATACGGTCGCCCGCACCCGGACCGGGGTTGGTCTGCACGTGGCTGACGAAGTTGGCGTGGATGTCTCCGGTCACCCAGTAGACATTCGCGATGTCCTCGCTGTTGACGAAGTCGATGATCTGCTGGCGCTGGCTGGGGTAACCCTTCCACCGGTCTGCGGCGGCGATTCCGAACCACGGCGCGAGGTCGGTAAAGGGCACCGAGTTGCACACGACCTTGAAGTGGCAGGGACTGTTTGCGAGCCGCTCCAACAGCCAGTCCATCTGCTCGAGCGAAATGTACTGTCCGACCTTGGTGGGGGACCGCTCGTACCGGCTGTCGAGGATGATGAACTCCACCGATTGACCCCAACGGAAGCTGCGCCAAAGCGTGTCGTTTGAGTCGGTCGCGTCGATCGGCATGACGCGGTAGTAGGCCTCGATCGCGTTCTCGATGCGCTCGATGTCGGAGGGCGAGCGCGACCACGGGTCGACCGCGCCGTTGTCCGTGACCTCGTGATCGTCCCAGGTGCTGTACAGGCCACTGAGCGGGTAGACCTCTCGGTAGCCCCCCGCGTGATACCCCCCCCACGCTTCGAGGTACATCTCGTAGGTTCCGCCATCGGAGAACACATCGTCCATGTAGCCTTGGTCGCCCAAGTGGATCATCAGGTCGTAGTCCTGTTGGGCTTGGGTGGTCATCGACGGCCAGTCGAAGGTCTCCCCGGAGCCCGGTTGGTAGTAGCCGCCGTTGCACCCGGCGAACGCGACCGTCACCGGGTCGCTCGAACTGGCGCTGAGAGCTGTTCGAACGCGGCCGATGAGGCTGCGGCTCTCGAAGTCACCGCCAAAATAGGCGTAGCTGTACCAGGTCCCGGGCAGCAGTCCATCGACGGGAACCTTCGCGAATCCGTCGGCATCGGGCGTGACCTCCTCCTCTCGAACCAGAACGACGTTGCCTTCGATCTCAGAGTCGCGCCAGAGGCGAAGCGTCTTGGGTTGAGCGTCCTCGATGAAGATCGACAGCAAAGCCGATGACGCCTGCATCTCTCCCGCCATGACGGTGCGAGGAAACGTGACGTCGTCCTCAGGAACCGCTCCGGGGTCGAAGGGCAGCTCTTCTCCGCCATCGTCCTCGGGTTCCCCTGTCTCGCCTCCGGTCTCGTCCCCCGTGCTATCGCCTTCACCGGTCGAGCTCTCGCCCGCGCTCGAGTCCGTGCTGTCGGGGTCGCTGCTCGTCACGCCCCCGGACGAGGACGCGTCGCCACTGGTGCCCGCGGACGTGAGCACGGGGTCCGTCTCCGACCCCGTGCTTCCAGTGCCCCCGAGTGCGACGGTGTCGTCACCGCCACACCCATCGAGGAAGGTTGGTGCAGCGATCGTCGCCACGGACAGACCCAGAAAACGCCGTCGCGACATGGGCGCCCTCTCACAGGGCGTCGTCTCCCCTGTGTCCGTGCAAGCGCTCGCGCATTCCCCCAAGACCAGTTCCATCCGTGTCGCCATCGTAGATTCCATGTTCCACAAACCCGCCCGCGCACGGTACCACCGGTCCGCGCGCCCGTGTCCGTGCGCTCGCCGGTGGGCAACGGGCTGGACGAGTCCGGCCTCGCCGCGTTACGGACGGCCGGCGCGGACATCAACCTGCCCGGCGCTCACTCGGGGGGCTGAGTCTCCCACCACGCCTGCTTCATCGTGTCCGGGAGCTGGTTGCTGCCGCAGTGAATCTCCCCGTCGTTGAGGTGGTACTCGTACCACTCGTCGACGAAGTGGTTGGTGATCCCCAGCCCGGTCAGCTCGGCCGCGAAGTACTTCTGGAACAGGTCCTCGTCCCCGACGATGGGGCCGTGCGGCACCGGAACGATGCAGACGCACTTTGAGCTGTTCGACTTCTCGGGGTCGTCCGGGGTGTTGAGCTGCACCAGGTTGACCATGTCGGCGACGGTGGACCGACCCGCGTTGCGCGTGTAGAGGATCGGGACCTCGATGACATCCTCCGGCTTGATGTCCAACTCGTCCAACAGCGTGGCGCGAATCTTGTCGAGCTTGGCCTGCAACTTGAGGTTGTTGAGGAGCACCGAGTTCATGCCCTGGATGCCGTAGTCCAGCTTGAGTGCCCGCCCGATGACATCTTCCGAGGGATCCCCGGGTTTGGCCTGCGTCGGATTGGGAAGCTCCTCGACAATCTCGGGAAGCTTGGCCCAGATGGCTTTCAGCTTCGCGATGAACGGCTCGGGATCCTCGTAGGGATCGGCGGCAAGTTTCGTCCTGAGGTCGTGGTTGGCCGTCGTGAGCCACTGGCGAGCCTTGGCAGGATCTCGTTCCCACTTTTTGTTCTCCGTGCGGACGTCGGCGATGAGATAGGTGAGCCCGAGCTTGGCGGCGACCTCGGCCGAGGGGGCCCCCTCATGCTCCAAGGTGAGTCTGGACACCGTCTCTTCGAGCCTCCCGATCACCTTGATCTTCTGCCCCTTGTCCCACTCTGCGACCGCGCGGTCCCGAATGGCGACCCATTGCGCCTGTTTCCAGTTTCCGTCGAACTCGGTGACGGCTGCGACAATCAGTTCCCGAAGACGGTCGGTGCCCGCTTGCGCCACCTCCTGCTTGTGCAGGGACGTCTGCGTCGAAGCCTTCGCGCGCAACATGGGATCGTCGAGGAGGAACTGGTCGACCCACTGTTCCTTGTTCTCCCCGGCGTTTCCGTGTCGGTTGAAGAACATGCGTCCGTTGCCCTCGGAGAGTGGGCGCTGGAGTTGGCCATCGGAAAAGTCGACAGCCTCGCCCTCCCTCAGCGCCGTGTACCGCTGACCCCACCGTTGCTCCGCGAGAGTGTCATCGGTTTCGCGTCGCGTCACAGTCACTGCCGCGAGGTCAATGCCGGCGAGGATCTCATAGGCTTTGCGGGGGCTGGCCATGAGCATCTTGAACGTTCCGGTGCCGACCTTGGGCACGAACGCAACGATCTCGTCGGAGTGACCCACCTCAAGCCAGCGCGTGTCGATGAGAACCGGTTTCTGCACCCGCTGTGCGAACAGAAAGTCTTTCCAAGCACCGAGGCCCCCGTGCCCTTCCGAGCCGCAGATGATGCGTCCCCACGGATAGTCCTTCAGCGGCGGACTGACCATCATGTTGCCCCCGGTCTGCAGGTCGGCGCGGCACATGTCCCCCATCTCGATGTACCCGATTCCGTTTGCGGTGAGATCCATGTCCGGCCCCTTGGGCACGGCATAGTTCGTTTGCTCGTTGTTCCCCCGCATCACGACAGGAAAGTGGCGGTCGTCGCCAGCGCCCGTCTGCGCGCCGAACCGCATCGCGTCGCGCAGATAGCGGTACGCACCCACGAGATTTCCGACGATAGGGGTGACCGTCACCCCGTCGCGGTGGCCAGTGACCGTCTCGATCAACGTGCTGTTCGAGACGACGGTCGCACCATTCTTGATGATCTTCTTCGCACTAAAATCGATGATGTACAGATTCTTCGTCTTGTCCAGATCGCTGGTCATGATCCACGGTGCGATGCGCAAGACAGCCGTCTGCTTCTGCTCCACAGAGCCCGACAACGTCGGCATGTGACTGAACTCGAGCTTGACCTCAGCGTCACGAGGGTCGGACGGAAAACTGCTCGCCTCCAGCCAGATGCTGAAGTTCCCCGACTGACCATCCCGCTCGATGGAGTCCACCGCCGGTGAGAGGTCGAACGCGCCGTGAGAAAGGGGAAGCTCCGCCGCGGCCTGCGTCGGACCAACGAACGCTCGGACGAGCGTCGAAGACGTCCCCAGACGGCAGGTCCACTTGGTGGAAGGGTCCTTCTCCGGCTTCCACTTGAACTTCACCTCGATGCGTTCTTGCACCGTGTCCGTATCCTCCGGGTAGGTGCGGCCATTGACCATCAACACCCCTCCGACCCCGTCGCTCCCCCACGTCCACGTCGTGTGGTCGGTGGGCTCGTCATCGATGGCGTTCGTTCGGCTGGAGTCGAGGAACATCTCCACCACCCCGACCGGACCGCACGACGCGATCGTCCCGAAGCCCTTTCCCGCCACGACCGCTCCCTTCACGAACTCGTTGGCGTGAGGCCTGCCGTGAACCGGGTGCTCCACCGTCACAGACATATCCGAAGGAGACACGGGCGCTTCCTTGATGTCGAACGTGACGGCGGCAAACTCGTCGTCCGCGGTCTGCGTGTTCCGAAGCCCCGTTCCCACCAGCTCGAACGTCACCGTGGCCCCGGGCAACTTCTCATCCAACCCGTACGCGTAGGCCACCACCACCACCCGGCACGCCTTGGGGCACTTGGTTTCGATCGGCCCAGCTTCGTCTGGGTAGCCGGAGAATCCGCTGATCGACGTCATGGGGACGGTACTCGCTCGCCTTCAAGGGGTTCGAGTGCGGCGAGCCTTTGCAGCTTCTCGTCACCTTGAAGCCGGGGGTCCTCGAGCACCTCCGATGCCCAACGCGTCGCAGGCGTCGTGCCGACGTCGGCACCGTGCCGGCCTGCAAGGAGGATGAACCCCCGAATGTCCGCTCGCTGCCACAGTCCGTAGTGGCGCGCGCGTCGTCGAGCGGTTGTGACGAGTTCGAGGAGCATCTCCGGCGATGTCCGGGCGTGGTGGGAGCACCGCCGCTGGACCTCGCCCACCATCGCCTGGTCGAAGCGATGGCGAGCAGCTTCCCGAAGCGCTTCGAGTTGGTCCTCGCGAATGACGAGCATGTTGGGACGACCCCCTCGGAGGAACCGTGGACTCAAGGTCGCAGCCGAACCGAACGCCGCCAATCGCAGCTTGATGTCAGACGCACGGCCCCGACTCGACGCGGGCGCAAGGGGTCAGAAGAACGGCCCGGAGGTCGGTGGGCAGCGAGGCATGCTCATCGACAACTGCAAGGACTGGATGCTTCGCGACGGGAAGAGACAGGCGCCCGTCCTACTGGGTCTACTCTTCGACAGCTCCATCCCAGTCTACGACCGAGCAGCATGGGGGCTGAGTATCCTGGTGGACGCAGGACTACGCGCGTTGGAGACCGCCTACGAAAGCCACGACTGGGTTGGCCGACGCCGAGTCCTCTGGGCAACCCTGCGGCATTCGCTTGTGCTGCGGAGCCTCCCTTGGCTGATTCCGGCCTTGGCGGGGCTCCTCGGCTCCGCGGAACTCGCCGTGGCTGAGGTCGCAGCGGATGCAATCCGCTCCCTGCTCCAGGACAACACCGGTGCTGACGAACTCCGCAGCCTCCAAGAGCACCTCCCTCGCATCCGCGCGCTCGCAGCGGAGCTTCTGGCCTCCGACGACGAGTCGCTGAGTCGCTCCGGCGCTCGCTTGGAGAGCTGGCTTCACACGATTGACGCACGCCGCGGCGAGATCTAACAAACCAGAACAAGCTCTCTCGTGCGATCCGCAATCAGCCGGCGACCGCGGTCGCCTGGGGCGGGTGGGCATACTACGGCCGTCGTCAAGCGTGGCGACCGTAGAGGAGCGGCCCTCGAAACGGTCGACCTCGCCCCCTACTCGTCGAGCGGCGCGAGGTCGAGATGGGCCATCGCGGGCTCGTCATTCGAGAGCCCGCCGTCCCCCCCCGAGTGCAGAGGACCGCATCACATCCACGGACTTCCGATAGTCCGGACATCCATCGTCTTGTTGGCATCGGCCACCAGGAACACCGCCACGCGCAGAAGAGAACGCGTTCTCACGAGCAGCTTGACGCCATGCGCGCGGTTGTAGCTCCGACATCGACTGCTCCGCGTTCGTTGAGTGCGATCGGAGCATCAGCTTCAGTCGTAGGCGCTCGGCAGCGGACCATCGAGGGAGGCGGCTCGCGGGGGACCGTCCTGCAACAGTCCCGTGTTCACCACCCTTGCTTCGCTCGGGCGGGAGCCGAACGGGAAACCCGCAACAACAATGCGCGGCCCCGAGTCTCCACAGGTCCACGCCACGGAAGCATGCGTCTCGAACACCCTGCCCGATCGACTGCCGAGGGTCGCTGCGATGTGACCGAATCCGGGGATTTGCTCGAATGATGCGTGTGCGTTCCGACGATGGTGTGGCAAGTTCGGGGCATGGTTATGAAGTTGGTGGTATGCGGGGCCTGTGGCTCGCATGTGAATCAGAATGAATCGCGGTGCCCACACTGTCGGGAGGTCCTCACGACGACAGGAACGGTTGCTCGAACCACAGCGGCGGTGTTGATGGGACTGAGCCTGGCTGGATGCCCCGCCAGCGATGACACCAGCGAAACGATGGGAAGCGGGGGCACGAGCACGGGTGATGGCACCACGATGGCGCCAGGCTCCACGACGGCCGTGGATCCGTCGACGACCGGACTCCCCCCTGGCACCGAGTCCGGAGCCGCAGTCACGGGCCCCGGTTCAGACGTCGATCCGGCCTACGGCAACCCCGCGACCGATACGTTTGCGACGACCGACATGACAGCATCGAGCACGGATACAGGCTCGGACACCGATACGGACACCGATGGCACATCGTCCTCGGGGAGCAGCAGCAGCAGCAGCACGACAGGCTGACGGCAATACCCCGCCGAAGGCAGCGCTCGCGAGGGCCACTGGCAGCTGAGCCCTCCCCGCGATGCAAAATCGGGTCTGGCGTGCGAGCCTGGGTCGAGGTCATGCCATGCGTCGATTGCTGTCCCTTCTCCCGCTCGCACTCCTCGGTCCCGGCTGCGAGCGTGACATCACGGCGGAGCCCACAGCCGTGACGGTGGCGGATTCCCCCCCTCGATTCGGGTTGGTCATTCACGGCGGCGCGGGGACGATCGACCCGCGGGCGTTGTCGGCCGCGGACGAGCTGGAGTACCGAAATACGCTGACTCGCGCGCTGGATGCGGGGTACGCCGTCCTCGACCGCGGCGGTCCGAGCCTGGATGCCGTGGAGTCAGCGATTCTCATCCTCGAGAACTCTCCGCTCTTCAATGCGGGAAAGGGGGCTGTCTTCACCCATGACGGGCGCAACGAACTCGACGCATCGATCATGGATGGCGCTTCGGGGAAGGCCGGCGCGATTGCAGGAGTGCAACGGGTGAAGAACCCGATTCGAGCCGCCCGCGCGGTCATGGAGGCGTCCCCACACGTGTTGCTCTCCGGTCCGGGTGCGGATGCGTTTGCAGCAGACCAAGGCCTCGAGTTGGTCGAGCCGAACTACTTTCGGACCCAGATGCGGTGGGACCAGCTGCAGCGCGCGCTGACGAAAGGCACCGTCGAGCTCGACCACGGCGGAACCGACAAGTTCGGCACCGTTGGGGCGGTGGCCGTCGACCAACACGGCCACCTCGCCGCGGCGACGTCGACGGGCGGGATGACCAACAAGCGGTGGGGGAGGATTGGGGACTCCCCAGTGATCGGCGCGGGGACCTACGCCCGCGATGCAAGTTGTGCTGTCTCAGCTACAGGCCACGGCGAGTTCTTCATTCGAGAAGCCGCCGCACATTCCGTCTGTGCACGGATGGAATATGGGGGCGCGACACTCGGCGATGCCGCACGCGCCGTGGTGTTCGAACAGCTGGAACCGATCGGGGGCACCGGAGGCGTCATCGCACTCGACGCTCGCGGCTCGATGGCGGCGCCGTTCAACACCCCAGGCATGTATCGCGGCCACCGTTTCTCGGATGGATCGACCGGGGTGTTCATCTGGGACGACGAACATCCGCGCGAACAGGCCGCACACACGCCGACCTCGATGCAACGTCCGTGAGCGACGGACGCCTCCCATCAGGGGGCGCGTCTTCCAGCCTCCGCCGACCACTCCGTGGTCAGCAAACTCGCTCCCTCCCATCCCGGCTCCAACCCCGAGCGCAGCTGCGCCCTCAACCACGAACGCGTCGGTGTTTCGGGGTTCCCCCCCAAGTACGTCTCAGCAGCCCCCCGTTCCTTGGGCCACGCGCTTCGGCCGGCTGACGACGACAAAGCCGGCCGCGAGAGACTCGCGGCGGCCCAGATCCCATTCAAGGTGCTCGGAATGGACCATGACGTGCGTACAACCGAAACGATGGTCCGCCCGACCACGCGACCGGACCATAGCGGTCGTTAACGGGGGCCACTGTTTCGTGCGATCCTCAAGGGGATGGACTCTCGGCTGCCGCGGCTGTCTGCCTTCACGGCCGGGCTTCCAGACGGACTCGACAGCTACCCCGAGACACGGGCCAAAGCCTCGATGAACCGGGTGTACTGCGAGTCGCTGCAGCCGACCCTCGCGCGCGATCCGACGGTGGTTCCGGACAGGATCCGCGAACTCGTCCAGAACCCAGCACCCGTGAGCGCCTGGATCCCGGTCGTGCACTCCCATGCCGTGATGCTCGCCGCCTGCGACCTCGCCTTCGAAAGCGAAGACGCTTTCGTCGAGCACACCTACCAAGAGCAACGTGCGCTGCTCTCCAGCCGCCTGTACCGAATCCTGTTGGCGCTGGCGAAGCCAGAGATGCTCATTCGGGTCGCCCCCATGCGCTGGTCTGTCTTCCACCGCGGAAGCTCGCTGAGCATCGAAGACTCGAGCCCGACGACCGTTCGCATTCGTGTCGACCACCCGCCTGGGCTGTGGTTCGGCGTCGCGGCCCGCTCGTTGGCGGCCGGGCTCCGAGGCTCGTTGGAACTCAGTGGTGCCCATGACGCCCAGCTCGACGTGGTCTCGCGGACCCCGGGCGTTCTTCACATGGAGGGCAGCTGGACCCTGTGAGCGCTGAGCCGAGGACATCGCGCAGCGACAGACCCAAACCGCGGTCCCCTCCGCCCTGACCTCGGCGCGAGGTTCACCTCGCACACAGACGCGCACGGATTGCGCGTGTGGGAGCCCGCACAACACGAGTGCCCCCGGCGCAACACGCCACGGTATTCTCCCGGTGGCGTGGTGAAGACGGCGTATACAAGCTTAGCGTTCGCGCTCCTCCTGTGCGGCTGCCCCGACGACCCTGTGGACGCCGACCCGTGCGCGCCCTCGGGGAACCCATCTGTGATGCTTGGCCAAGGTGTGGGCGGCGCCTTCGCCCCCTTCGCAGACGGCGAGGCGGTCTCCTTGGCGGTCGCTCCGCAGGGAGGCTTCGGAGTCTCCGTCGTGATTCGAACCGAGGGCCTCTCCGCAGGCGATGACGCGCTCGCAGACGTCCAGCTGGACGTCGAAATCGACGGTGTGACGGAAGGGTCGTTCCTGCTGACCGACGCGGCGCTGCTGTGCGTGGACACCGATGGCGGCGGCGGACTGGTCTCGGGCGCGGTCGTCGGTTTCGACCCCGATCGGTACGGGACCAACGACGACCTCGTCGCCCTCGATGGGCGTGAAGCCGTTCTGAGCGTCACGGTGATCGACGGCGGTATGGCGATGGCCTCCGTACAGCAAGCTGTCACAATCCGCGTTGGCGGCTGAGTTCGATGAAACGCCTCTTAGCCCTTCTCGGTCTTTGTCTCTCGGTCTCGACGGGGTGCCCGGACAACGGTCCTCCACCCCTGGAGGGCGAGGGGTGTTTGAGCTGCCACGAGGGTATCGAGCAAGCCCACGGACCGATCCCCGGAGACCAATGCGTGACGTGCCACGGAGGCGACCCAAGTTCGCGCTCCAAGGCAGACGCACATGTGGCGATCCCCAGCGACTGGGCCGAGATTCGCGGTGATGGGCTGCCGGTCGCGCCCGAAGGATTCATCCGCGACTTCGCCCCCGACCAGCTCGATCGGCTGGACCCGGCGTACTTGCAGTTCATCAACCCCGGCGACATCCGAGTCGTGGATTCCACCTGTGGAACGTGCCACCCCGACCAGGTCCGCACCATGCCAACGTCGATCATGACGACCAACGCGGGGCACTACTACCCCACGTTGTTCATGGCGGGACTCCAGGACGATCGCCTTGCACGGCATGGCTCCTACCCCGCTGTGGACCCCGACTGCGACCCGTCGATCCCGGGCACCGTCTGTGAACTCGAGACCCTGGTTCCACCAGGCCCCGACGATGTCGTCGCCGCCATCGAACAGGGAGACATCGAGGCCGCGGCATACGACCACTACCTGGCCAAGAACTGCAACACGTGCCACCACGCGGGCTTCCCTCGCAACAACTCCCCAGCGCTGTACCGCTCCGCGGGCTGCTCGGGATGCCACGTTCTGTACGGCGAGCTGGGCGTGTACGAAGGCAATGATCCAACCATCGCCCGCGGGACGCCCGTCCACCCGCGCCGCCATGAGATCACCCGCGCCATCCCGTCCGAGCAATGCGCCACCTGCCACTTCCAAGGCGGGCGCATCGGGCTGCTATTCCGCGGGATCCGAGAGGGCGGCTTCGGCGAAGACAAGACCCCACCCAACGCCTCCCCGATTCAGCGCACGCTCTACGGCCACACCCCTGGCTACTACTTCGACGACGAAGACGTCACCAACGATGTCGACGAAACCCCGCCAGACCTGCACTACGCCGCGGGTATGCACTGCGCCGATTGCCACGTGGGCTCCGACGTGCACGGCGACGGACGCATCTACTCCTCGGCCAAGTACCAGGTCGACATCGGATGCGAGGACTGCCACGGAACCGTCCGTGATCCCGTGGTCCCAAACGCAGACGGGACGTTCTCGACCCGAAGCGGTCGCCCCCTCCCGCAGCTGAGCCTACAGGACGGGCAGGTCACGCTCACCGGGATCGTGGACGGAGCGACACACCCGGTGTCGCAGGTCGCCGACCTCCTCGACGACAACGGAGACGGGACGCCTGCGATGCACGCCGCGATGGCACCCGACGAGAACGGCTGGTCCCACACCGACTCGCTCACCTGCGACACGTGCCACACCTCGTACAACCAACAGTGCATTGGCTGCCACGTCAGCTTCGACCTAAGGCTCGAGCAGGTCGACTACCAGACCGGCGAGCGCACTGCAGGACTCACCCGCGGCTCTCGAACCTCCTACTCGCTCGACCAGGTCCTGCTGGGACAAGGGCCTGATGGGCGTGTGCAGACCGTGCTCGCCTCTCAGCAGGTTCAGATGACCGCTGTCGGTGCGGAGTTCTTCGGGTCTGCAGATGGCGCGTACCTGCTGGGCTCCGAACAGGGCGGCAAGTTCCGCGAGCGCGATGGCTTCACGGCCAACCTCGGCTTCGCCCCGTTCTTCCAGCACACCACGACAGCCAAGCCGCGCACCTGCGACACCTGCCACCGCCGCGACGAAAGCGATGCCGAGCTTCGCCGGGTCCGCGGCGTGTTCGGACAAGGAACCGGAGAGTTCATGCTGCAAGGCTCCGAAGGGGAGCTTGTCGACGGCTTGCAATACGTCGACGAAAACGGCGACCCCACCACGACCTGGATGCACCCGGGCACTGGGCCCGTCCCCACCGATGCGATGGCCGCGGCGATCGCAGTGATCTTGGAAGAGTAGTTCGATGACGCGCACCCCAACGATGGTTCTGGCACTTGCGGCTTGGCTGACCGCTTGTGGCGACGATGCACCAGCGGACACCGACAGCGGCACCGAGACAAGCGCAGACACAGAGACTTCAACCGACACGGGAGACGTCGAGTTCGTGTCCGTGGTGCAAGAAGGCGTCGCAGGTGGGGTCGTGCTCTCGGGCTACTCCCACAGCGCAGGTATGACCATGGTCGGTGGTCGTCTATCCTCGGCGCCAGGCGTCGACGCAGGCGGCCCGGGCACCGTGTACTGGCTGCAGGAGGGCCAACTCTGCCGCCACCGCGGGGTCAGCGACCGGACGCTGTGGTGGATCGATGGAGCTGGGGATGAGTCATGGTTTGCCGTTGGCGAGGCGGGCACCATTGTGCGCTACGACGGCCAAACCGTTCACGACGAGTCCGTGCAAACCGACGCGATTCTCTACGGTATGCGCGCGAGCGAGCCCGTGATCGCCGTCGGAGGCGACCCCTTTGGCACACAAGAGGGCGAGATCTGGCAGCGCGAGGATGACGGCAGCTGGACTCGCATCCATGAGGCGCTCGCCGGCGTTGCCTTCAAGATTCACGAGGACTGGATCGTGGGCACTGGTGTCGCCTGGCAACTGATGCCCGATGGCTCTTTGGTGGAACACTTTCCACCGAACAACGCGCGTCTGCTCACCGTCCAACGACGCGCCGAAGACGACGTGTGGGCCGTTGGAGGCGCTGCCGCGCCGATCGTCCTGCACTGGGATGGCAGCGCGTGGGAAGAGATCGAGTACGCGGCTGCCTGCGGAAACGGAGGCCTCAACGGCGTATGGACCGAACCCGGAGGCGACGTCTGGGTCGCGGGGTTCTTCGGTGCGATGGCCCGCTACGACGGGACCGAATGGGACTGCAACACCCCGCCGGTCACCTTCGAACACCTGCACGCGACGTGGAGACACGAAGGCAAACAGTGGTGGGGCGGCGGCGCATTGCTCAGCGCAGGCGGCGAGACCGCTGTGCTTGGCCGCTTCGGCGCGGACCCATTGAACCTGTCCGTTGTCGACTGCGAGCTTTGAGGCTCATTCCAGCAGGCGGCAGATCCGGATCAACTCCGGCAACGGCTGCGCAACCACCGAGCCGTGGGCGAACACCGCGGTGAGCATCTCGCATCTCTCCGGCGTGCGCTCCGTATCGCAAACCTGCGCGAGGGCATCGACATACGCGGGCGAGACATCATCTTCGGCCGGGTATTGCAGCGCCTCTGAAGCGAACACAGGAACGTCGTTGACCGTCTCCCAGTGCTGCTCGAGGTCGTGGCACGCCCCACAGCTCGTCCCCGGGTTGCGAAGGATCTGGACGTAGGGCTCAGACACCTCGATCTCCTCCTCGACCGGAAACGCGAGCTCCGCTTTGACGGAAAGGCCGTCGCCGACATCGACCGCAAACTCCAGCCGGTCCGAACCGGGGCCCTCGGGCAAGACCGAGAGGATCATCGAGTCGCGGGTGATGAACAGCCGCGGGTTTTCTTCGCCCGTCGAGGGCTGCGCGCTGCGGTTGCTGTAGGTCGCGGCGACCGACAGCGGCCGATCGAGACTCTCGAGGAAGCAAGCGAGCGAGGTCGGCTTGGGAAGCGCGTTGATGAGCTCGACCGTGTCTGCGACGGTCGCGGGGCTGCCCATCCCCTCGGGAGCGATGCACTCGCGTGGCGCCGTCGGCTCGGGTGCTCCGGACGAACCGCCTGCCTCGTCGCTCATCGGCTCGGCCTCGCATCCACAGCCCAAGACCGCCGCTCCGAGCCCGATCCACAGCACGCGCACGACTCAGGCTATCACGCAGGTGGTCCGACTCCACCGAGGCGTACGCTGCCGTCACGACACCGCCCCCGTACTCCGAAGCCCGACGACCTCCGAGCGTCCCGAAGAGGGTTCGGTCGCGAGATTCGACGGAACACCGAGCTACAGAACCCGCCACAGCAGCATCGCGACCACGGCCCCCAGCAGCAGCGCCGCGGATGTCCAGCGCTCGCACCCGGAGTCCGGCGCCCGCACCGGCTCAGCTCCTTGCACCCAGCGGGCGACCCCCACCACAACACCGACGAACAGCAGCGCGACGGGCTCGCCCCAGGCCCGGGGCTCATACAGATTCGCGACCACCATGAGCCCCGCCATCACCGGGATGACAACCCACTCGAGTCGTCGCAGCACCGCAGGGATGTCGGCACGAACGACGAACCACAGCACCGGAAGCATGGAGAAGGCTCCGAGGATCGGCAGGGCGTGCAGCGGGTCCGCAAACCACTGAAGGTTGTGATCGATGCGCCACATCCCGGCGATGCGGAGATCCACGGCACCGCCCTTGGTGGTCGGGATCAGGACCGAGATCGCCAGCCGGACCAGCACGACACCTGCGAGTTGGAGGGAGGCACTGCGAATCGCTTCGCGACGGTGCTCCGAGCCCGCCAAGAGGGTCAGCGTGATGAAAGGCAGCAGGACCGCCGACTCTCGATTGGCGGCCCCGACAACAGCCAGCACGACGAGGACTCCGTGCCGACGTCCGTGCGCGAGCGCGACCCCCCAGATGACGCACGCGATGGCCGGGGTGTCCCACGGGTAGAAGAGCGGCCAGCGAAACGGCAGCAGGAACAGCAGCGCCAATACGGCTACGAACGCGAACGCGCCCACACGAGCGAATCGCTCGTCGATGAACCGTCGAAGCGCGGACTCCATCCCCGTCAGTGCCGCGACGGCAGCAAGCCACTCGGTGGTTGCAAACGCGGCGCGAATGGAGACCCCGGCGTGAATGAAGGGACGGACGAGCCAGGGGACGAGCACCCGATGCCCAAACGGCAACTTGGCGGTCCCGGCGACCAGCACCTCCCATGGCGCGCCTTCATACTCGCGGTTGAATTTCAGCCGCAGGGAAACGAACACCGCCGCGAGCAAGAGCCGCAGCAGCCAGGTGCGAGCGCTCAACGAGCCGCCTCGGCGTCGCGGTAGAGGTCGTGGTCGAGCACCCGTCTTGCGAGGTCGAGCTGGTCGAGCGCACGTTGCTCGAGCGCATCGCACTCAGCCCGCGGATGACCGCCGGGCTCACGAGGATCGATGCACGCTCCCTTGGTCGGAGTCGCGCCCCCCCGCCGCACCAGCATGTGTTCCTGGGCGACAGCCCCGCCGGTCGGAAGTGCAGCGAAGCCGGGCCCCTCTCCGACCAACGGCGTCCCCACCGCGGAGGCCGGCGGCTCGACGCCCAGAAAATGCATCCCCGTGACACCGAGATCGATCTGCCCACCGACCATCGACCGCCGACCGTGCATGCCCTCCCCCGGGACCCAGATGAACGCGGGCACGCGATGCATCCGCATTTCGGTGTACCGGTCGTCGCCAACGCCCGCAAGCTCCGCGACCTCGTCGTTGAGGTCCATGCCCGTGACGTGATCGCCGTAGATCACCACGACCGTGTGCTCCAGCTGCCCACGAGCCTCCATGTCGGCCAGCCATGCCGCGAGCGAGCGGTCGAAGTGGTTCATCGCTTGCAGGTAGTTCCCCACCCACGACTTGCCGAGCTTGCCCACGTCGAGCTCGGCCAGCGACTTCGGGAAGCTCTTGTACGGGTGATGCAGGCTGAGCGTGACGCCAAACGCGACGAACGGCTCGGGCAGCTTGGCAAGCCGTTGATCGAAGCGCTCGAGGAAGGGCCCGTCGGCCAACCCCCAACCCGACTTGGGGCCTCGACCCAGCTCTGCCTTGAAGTCCGACTTCTCGAAGCCGTACGCGGGGTGCAGCACGCTGCGATTCCAGAAGCCGCGCTGATACGGGTGGGCCGAGTAGGACGCGTAGCCCTGGTCGGTCAGCGCATGGACGATCGTGCGGAACTCGTTGTCGGCACGAAGGAATGAGAGCGCGCCCTCCGGAAGAGCATGGCCCGAGCCGAGCACCAGATACTCGGCATCCGAGGTTCGGCCTTGGAGCGTCTGGTCGTAGATTCTGTCGTAGGCCAACGCGCTTCCGTGTGCCTGGGACAGGAACGGCATCACGGGCGTTCCGTTGATCTCCGCATCGACGGCCCACTGCTGCAGCGCCTCGACCTGCAGGATCACGAGGTTGGACCCGGCGGCGATCCCTCGCCCCTGTGAGGGGCCGGCCGCACGGTGCGCCCGAAGTTGCGCGAAGGTTTCCGCCCGTTCGTCATCCGTCAGGGGCGGCGCGCCCAGATCTCTCAGCAGCCGAAGCGCTTGAAATCCGTGTGCGCCGACGTAGCCAAAGCGTTGGGCGTTGTGGGCTTCTGAGAAGATCCGAACACCCAACGTACCCCGCACCGCCGTCGTCAGCGACACCGCGGAGTACAGCCCCAGCAGGCTCAGGGCGGCGGCCGTCCACCGGCGGGGCTTCACCTGCAGCGCACCCGTATCCGGTTTGCTGGTTGCACCCACCGCCAGCGCCGAGACCGTCGGTACGACCAGCCAGACGTGGTCTGCACGAATCGTGGAGCCGACCGTCGCCTTCGCATCAGCCAAGTGGTGGATCGCCGCGATCGCCGTAAGCGGAGCGAGGGACCCAAAGAACGCCGCGTACGCGAGGTCGACCCACGCCACGACCGACAGCCCCGCGACCACGAAGACGGCGACCGTGCCCTGCCGACGCCGTGGAACAAACGCGACGAGCGCTCCCAGGCCCGCGGCGATACTCAGGGTCTTGAGGGTTCCGCTGGAGAAGACTTGAAGGTGCGCCAAGTCGGCAAACAGCTCGGTCAACACCGCAACACAGACCATCGTCCAGACGGGCCAGGCGATCACATCCGCCCAAGCGTAGTCGTGACGCACAGCGACAACCCACGCGACCAACAGCAGCCCTGCGAGGAAGAACCACAGGCTCGAGCGGCGGGAGATGTGCAGCGCTACCGGTTGCGCGTCGGTCTCGAACCAGCGCACGTGCTCCCGCACGAGGCCAAACGCGATGAGGTAGTCGCCTGGCTCGCGCGGCGTATCGAACGAGACCGAGAGCACGACCACCTCTCCGGGCTCGATGCGACGCGGCAACGGCGTTCGGCGGCCCCGTGCAACGCGAGTGCCGTCGGGTGCGAGGACCTGATAGCTGGCCCGATCCCCCTTTTTTGGGTCCCAAGCTCGGCTGCCGTCGTTTCGCACCACGACGGAGAAGTGGTCTCCTCGGCCTGCGAGAGGAAGCTTCGGCATCCGTACACCCAGCTGGGTCCAGACGTAGGCCGGTGGGTCCACGTTGAGCTCGGGCCCGTGCGTCGGCAGCTCGGACTCCACCGGTGGGCCAAACCACGCCACCCGCTCCCGAAGCGGCTCGATCGACAGCCGAAAGCGGCCGGGTTGCTCTGGTGCGACGACCGTCACCGGTACCCGAACCGAGGCCCCCGGCTCCACGATATGGGGGAGCAGCGTCCGACGTCCCTCCCGCTCGAGTCGTTTCCCATCCTGCACCCAGTGGTACGAGAGCCGGTCCCCCAACGCGGGGTCCCACCGCTCGACTCCGGTGTTGCGGACCTCCACGTCCACCGTCACGGTGTCGCCGGTCGCAACACCCTCGGGCAGCACCGCATCGGTCCAAGCCCATTGCAGGGCCGCGCTCCGGACCTGGGTGCGAGCTTCTGCGTCACCCGACACGGGCTCGCCAAGCCATGCGACACGCTCACGGACCGGAGCGATCCGAAACAGATACCGTCCAGGCTCGGACGGGCCCAAGATTCGTAGGTCGACCGTCGCCGACGCCCCGGGTTCAACCACACCCCCGAAGGCCGTCCTCGGTCCCTCTCCCCGCTTCGTTGCGCCGTCCGGCGCAAACCATCGGTAACTCAGTCGGTCCGCCGTCTGCGGTGTCCATGCCGCGCATCCTTCGTTCGTGACCGTGACCTGGGTCGACGTCTCCCCTCGAGCCTGAATGTCTGGAAGCTCGAAGGGCTCAACCGACCATGCCAGCGGAGTCGTGTCCCCGGAAACACGGACGGGCGTCGCCTCGCCCTCGGGGTACCAATCGTCCCCCTCCCGAAGCATTCGCCAGACAAGCTGATACCCCCCCGCGGTCTTTGGCGCGGTCAGCTTCGCGTCGAGCGTGACTCGACCGCCTGGCTCGACGCGCTCGGTCAGTTCGGTTCGCCACCCATCGCGCAGGACGAGCGCCCCCGCGTCATCACGCCAGTGGTACGAGAGCCGGTCCTTCGCGTTCGGATCCCAGTCCCGGCCGCCGGTGTTCTCCAGCGTCAGCTCGACCCGGCGGGTCTCGTCTGGGCACAGCACCCCCGGGCTGCCTCCATCAACGACCGCGTAGGCCGGTCCCTCTGGACGTGACTCCGCCTGCGCCGTCTGAGCGACGAGGCAAACCCACACCGCGACGAACGCGGCAAACAACCGTTCGAACAGGGCTTTCACGGACGAATGCGGCACTGAACCACCCCCTCGCCCCGGTCGCAATCGGCGTGTGTCCTCACGCACGGATTCAGGGGTGCAAGTCCACGGGCCCCGTCTCGTTTGACGTCTGCCGGGGCCGCGGCTTATCGTCCGCGCCACCTTGCAGCGGCGCCCCGGCGCGCTCTCCCCAGGACCCAAGACCTATGAAGAAACTCGCCCTGGCTGCCAGCCTGCTCTCCACCCTCTCGCTCGCCTCGTGCGACACATCGGGTGGGGGCTCCAAGATCCCCAAGAACCGCGACCTCAAGGCCGGCGGAGTCTACGTCGCCTACAACCTCGGCTGCGAAGCAGGATGCGACCAGATCAACAAAGGCGATCTGATCCAGAAGGTTGATGGCAAAGATGTGAAGACCGCCGACGATGTCGGAAACCTCGGGGATAACAAGCCGCACAAGCTTGAGCTGCTCTCCGCGGGCACGATGGAGCCCAAGTCGGTCGAGCTCACAGCATCGCCCAAACAAAACCTGGCCCCGATCAAGGACGCGCCGCCGCTGTGGCTCGTCGGTGCCGAAGAGCTCAACAAAGCGCCGGACTGGGCCCGAGGCCGAATGTTCGGTCACGCCAGCCCCTCGGTCATGCTTGTCAGTGCCGACGGCGGCATCCTCGATGGACGTCAGCTCTACGGCCAGAAGCGCATGGTCGTGTATTGGGACTGGGGCGATCGCGAAGAAGAAGCGGCAGCCATCGACTTCATGCAGGTGCTCCAGGTCGCTCAGGCCGACCTCAACGCCGCCAACGTCGAAGTCATGTTCGTCCACCTCAAGTTCCCCAGCGGCCGTAAGGCGCCGATGAACGACTCGGACCTTCGGGCTTGGCAGAAGAAGCACGGCGTCAAAGACGACGTTCCCGACGTTCCGCTATTCCGTTTCCCGAACGCGACCGAGTACAACTCCGCGCGCGAGCTTGGGATGGAAGGCGCGTTCACCACGATCGAGAACCTCAGCCGCAGCCCCTCGATCGTCATCCTCAACGAGGACGGCATCGTCGTGTGGCACTCGGACGGCATCCAGGATCTTCCTGGTTCGGAGATCAAGGATCCCGAGCAGGCCACGATCATCCCGGCCGTCGAGTTCGCCAAAGCGCTCTAGCGCAACCAAGCTCGAGCCGCGAAGAAGCGCTGCGCCTCAGGACGCGGCGCTTCTTTTGCGAGCATCAGCGCGTAGCGACGAGGTCCTGGGGCCGATGGCCCCGCACAGAGGCTACTCGCCGCGCCGCAACGGGTGCACGAGTGTTGGCTTGCGCTCATGCTCGCCGCGCTCGACCAGCAGCTCCAGGCCGTCGAGCAGAAGATCCGGCGTTGTGATCTGCACATCGACGGTCTGACTGAGGACGCTGTCGATTCCGATGTCGGCACCAAAGCCGCCGTAGGGCCCCACGGCGATTCTCATGGGAACGGTGACGGGTGTCTTTCCGACAGCGCGGATCCGCCGGAGGACACGCATCGAAGCCGGCGCCAGGACAACACCGCGCATCAGGGTCTTCTTTCCGCCCGCCTCTAACCGATAGACCCGCCCAGGCAACGGCAACGTGATCTTCCCGGTCCCCGCATACGCGGATGCGCTGTCGCGAAGCACGGGCCCGAGCAACGAACCATCGCGCAGGCTCTCGACGACGTACGCGACCTCGTAGCCATCCTCTCGAGCGCGGCGCAACAGCTCCCGCTCCATGGCCGCGTCGGCCATCTTCCTCTGGGAGGCCTGCAGCGTGAGGTTGGAGATGGTCGCACCGACCTCGAGGGAGGGACTCATCCGTGCGCGGCCATTGCTGCCCGAAACCTTCGGGTTCGGCGTCCGAGTCATCAGGAGGTGGTCGAGGACACCGGTCTTCACCAGGGAGAGTCGTTGCGGCCGTAGGCCCTCCGCGTCGAGTTCGTAGTGACCGAACCCCTCGGCTGCGGGGTCATCGATCAGCTCGATGAACGGAGGCATCACCGTTTTTCCGTAGCGCTTCTGCCATGTGGGCTCCAGGTCCATCAGGCGGCCTCCATCGGCGATGGGGGCGGGCGTCCCGGCGACTTCGGTGGCGACGGTACTCGCGAGCACTTGCGCCGCCGCGACCCCCCGAAACAACACCGGGCCGTCGTACTCCTCGTCGATCATCGGGGCCTTGGCGAGTGCGTCCAGCTCTCGCAGCACCTGGTCGACCAGCGCCATGCCCTGGGCCTTCAAGGCATCGTCCACGGTTGGCATCCCCTGAAGGTGGATCGCCAGACCATGGTCGAGATGCATTCCATCCTCGGCCTTGGTGTCTGCGACCACAGCGAGCACGACACGGGTCTTCACCCGCGCGGTCGACATGCCATCGCTGTCGACCACCGTCTCGTGGCTCTGCAAGACTTGCACGTAGACGTCGCCGTTGTCGATGGACGGCCACTTCTTGAACTCCGCGCTCATCGTCTTGACGAGCTCGCCCAGCTCCGCGCGGGGCAACACCTGCTCATCCCACTGCGGATCGACACGGGTCTGTGGGGTCTCATCGGCCCGGGGCGTGAAGTCGGCTGGGAGTCCATCGATCTCCAGCTGCTCGAGCGCGATCTCCTTCTGCGCAAACCCCTGGGTCGCGCCCCGGAACGCGGTGTCGAGCGCCAGCCAAACCTTGCGCCTCAAGTAGTCGGGCGCAGGTTCGAGCGGAACTTCGACCCGCGAGATGCCCCCATCCCCACCGAAATAGTTCGCGTTGTCGCGCTCGGGTGTTCCGACCCGAAGCTCAGCAACGCCGGCGGATTGCGCCTCGAGAACATCGGTGATCAAGCCACCGAACGATGCGTCCAGCGACAGCAACCGGACGCGGACGTACCGAACCTCGGCCCGGTACGGCGCGGGCGCACCGTCGAGGCGAAGCTCCGCCACGCCGCGGCGCAGCTCTGAGGCAACGGCTTCAGCTTCGACCGACCACGGACTCACCGGCGCCGGCTCGGCCACCGCGGGAGGCCCCGAGGGAACATCAGCAGGAGCGGCGAACAAGAGACCACCGGCAAGCAACAGAGACGAGAGCATCATTTGGACCTCCGAATCGCACGGGGCGGCGGGTCGAGGAGCGGAGGCCGATCCCTGTCGTGGGCGGCCCGCTCGATCTCGATCCCTCGAAGCAGAAGCGATGGACTGACCGCGCTCACCGGAACCCATCCAGACTCGGCGCCACACATCCCGTTGAAGATTCCCGGGGTGTCGTCGGTCGCGACAATGGTCTCGAACGCGGAGAGCGGGGTGCCGACGATCTCGACGCCGCGAACGAGTTCGTCGGGGCGCCCGTCTGGGTAGACGCGGTAGACCATCAACGGCTGCACCTTGAACGCCTGCGGCCCACTGCGGTCGGTGATCGTGTAGCCCCCTTCGATGTCCTTGAAGACGAGTCCGTAGGGTTTCTTCTGGCGCTTGACTTCTTCGATCAGCGCCTTGCGCAGCTCCCTGGTGCTCATCGAGCGTCGCGAGCTGACGATGAGGTTGCCCTGGCGCGCCACGACCTGGTTGCCAGGCTCGCGCCGACCGTGGCCGTTGCTCTTGCGGAACGGAGAGACCAACGAGCGACTCAGCAGGAACCCCTTGAGCTTGCCCCGGTCCACCAGCACCGAGCGCCGGGACTTCACACCTTCGTTGTCGACGAAGTAGTGCCCAGACATGGGAATGCCCCCGAGCATCGACACGGTGGGGTCGTCGATCACATCGAGGAACTTGGGCAGCACGGGCTGGTCCAGCATCTCGGTGAAGGTCTGACCTTCGAGGTCATCCTTCTGGCGATGTCCCTCGAGGCGATGGCCGAAGATTTCGTGGAAGAAGACGCCGGCGGCCCGGCCTTCGAGAATCGCCGGGCCGGTGTAGGGGTCGGCGATCGGGGCCTTTCGCAGCGCGACCAACTCGTCGCGCAGCCGCGTCGCGGTCTCGCGGAGGGTCTCAGCCGAAGGCAGTTGCTCCGGAAGATGGGCTTCGAACGAGGCAGTCCGCTGAAGCATCATCCCGTCGTCAGCCTGACCCACCGCGCCGAAGAGGATCCGAAGACGGGTGCTCGCCGCCTGCACACGGTTGCCGTGGCTGTCCACGAGGTAGGTGTTGTCGACGACCGCAGAGACGGAGACGGTGCTCTGAAGAACCGCATCGTCCCCGGCAAGCTCGCCGGAGACTTCGGCCAAGATAGGCCGGTACTGGTCCTGCAACGCGACCAGGTCGAGGGAAGCTTCTGGCTCGACATGCTCCAGAGGCTCCCCGAGCGAGAAGTCGGGGTGAGCCTCGCCGTCCCCCTCGCTGCGCAGCTGCTCCATGCTGAGCACCTCGCGATAGGCAGCGACGGCCTGTTGATACTGGGCGTCGGTATCGATCCACAGCCCTTGCGCCAACGAAAGACTGTCGTCCCCAAGGGACACTGGGAGGCCCGAGCCTAGACCGTTGCCCGGCCCGTAGTCGCCATCGACCGCGTGGCTGTTGTCGAGCTTCTCCGAGCCCACGCGCACATCCACATCGACGGCCCGGTCGCGGTCGATCTGATCTCGGAGCATGGCGCCGCCTTCGGCCACCATCCACAGCTCGGTCCGGTCGGTGAGTTCGTATCCCAGGTAGTACGCCGGCTCCTCGACCGCGTCACCACGCAGCTGATCGAAGTTGCGGTCGAGTTCGCCCTGCAGCATCGCGAGCACGGGCGCCTGCTCCCCGACGGCAGCCTTGGCGCGCTCGATGCGTACGCGTTTCTTGTTGGCGCCGCCGCGGCTGGGCGCGCCCCAAACCGCCGGGTCCGGCTGGCTCGCAATGCCGGGCCTGCAGCCGAGCGTTAGCAAAGCCGCGAGACCGAGCAAAGTGGCGCGCATCATCGCACCAAGCATAGCCCGGCTCCCGCCACGGCGCGGGCCCAAACGACCACCGAGAAGCGTTGTTCGACGGGCCTAACGTTTGGTCGGGAGCTTGATCTGCGGTCGCGTCGGCAGATCTTTGCCGCGGGGCCGATACAGAACGGCAACGCGGCCGATCACCTGGGTGAGGTCGGCACCGACCGCTTGGGCCAGCGCTGCGCTGGCCTCCTTCCGGTCCCCCTCGAAGTTCTGGCCGAAGCGGATCTTGATCAGCTCGTGTTCCTCGAGCACCACCGCGACGGCTTCTTGAACGCCTTCGCTCACCCCGTCCATGCCGACCTGCACCAGGGGGTTGAGGTCGTGGGCGAGTGACCGCAGAAAGGCGCGGTCTTTTCCATTGAGGCTGGGAGCTTGCAGTTCGGTCATGACGGCGTCCAACGGAGCCAGAGCAGAAACTCCACGTTACCATCGCGGCCGGAAATCGGGGATGTCACCTCGCCACGGCACTCGAACCCGCACGCCTGTGCGGCTGCTTTCACCGAGGCGACCGCGTCGGCCCGCGCCTCGTCGTCCCGAACGATGCCCCCCTTGCCGACTCGGCCCGGTTCGAGCTCGAACTGGGGCTTCACCAGCACGACCGCATCCGCCCCCGCAGACAGGAAGGGCGGCAGGTGCGGCAACACCTTGGCCAACGCGATAAACGAGCAATCCGCGACGAACAGAGAGATGGGCTCTGGGATCTGTTCGGTCTTCAGCTTTCGGATGTTTTGGCGGTCGAGGACCACCACACGGTCGTCGGAGGCGAGTCTCCACGCCAGCTGACCGTAGCCCACGTCGATCGCAAAGACCTTGGAGACCCCCCGCTGCAGCAGGCAGTCTGTGAATCCCCCCGTCGAGGCCCCCACGTCCATCGCGACCCGCCCCGAGACGTCCAGCTCCGAAAACACATCGAGCGCTCCGGCCAGCTTCACGCCCCCTCGGGACACGTAGGGGTGCAACTCGCCGACGACGGTGATCTCGGCATCGACCGGAACCGCGGTACCCGGCTTGTCGACCGTCTGCTCCTTGACGCGAACCTTGCCCGCCATGATGAGCGCTTGCGCACGAGTGCGCGTCTCGACCAGCTCCCGCGCCACCAGCAGCTTGTCGAGTCGTTCCTTGTTGGTCCCCTTCCCCACCGATGTCCCTTTGCGTGTAGCCTCCAACGGTGCGCGAGTTTCTCGAGCGTCTTGCGCGTCCCGAGGACCGATCGATCTGGGCGCTCATCGCCGTGATCACCGCGTACGGAGTGTGGGGGCTCGTGGTCGGGTTTCGCAGAAATCGGCGCGCCGAGCCAGCCCCGCCGGACGCGCAGCCCGTAATTCCGGCCGAGCACGACTGACGATCCGCCTTGCACGCCCCGTTGGGCTCGGATACGTTCCGGCCTCGAAAACGGGGCCGTAGCTCAGCTGGGAGAGCGGTGCGTTCGCAATGCACAGGTCAGGGGTTCGATCCCCCTCGGCTCCACTGTGAAATCTTGAGGCAAGGCCTCCGGGGGAAACCTCGAAGGCTCGGCCAACGGGGAAACCTCGAGGACAGGCCTCGGGGTTTTTTCGTGGAGTCCCTAGTCGTCGATGTCCCTGGTCGCCGTTTGGTGATCGTCTGGCCGATCGTAGCCCGTATACTTCCGGTGGGGACCGATCGATGTACAAGCTGTTCAAGCGCTCGCACATCCCAGGACTGTTCGAGATTCAGGTGTCCGGCGCCTGCGATACGGGGATCGCACGCGACCACAACGAGGACGCGATCGCGATTCAGGAGGACGACGGGCGGGGCTACCACCTGTCGATCGTCTGCGACGGCATGGGCGGTCACAGCGCGGGCGAGGTTGCCTCGGCACTCGCCGTGGGGGTCATCGGAGACTTCATCGCCCAGAACTTCGGTCGGGCTGCCCCCGAAGTCCTCCTGCACGAGGCGTTCGCGCGCGCAGGCCAAGCGATCGACGACACCGCCGCCCACAACCCCAACGCTCACGGCATGGGATGCACGTGCGTGGCCGTCCTGGGTATTCGCGAGCGCCTTTGGGTCGCGCACGCGGGGGACTCCCGAGCGTATCGAATGCGGGCCGACGGCGGAGAGCAGATCACCGTCGACCACACGATGGTTCAAGAGCTCGTCGAGCAAGGGCTGCTCACGCCGGCGCAAGCTTCCAACCATCCCTACCGCGGTCGCATCAGCCGGTGCCTCGGCCACGGCAAAGAAAAAAGCGACGCCGATGTTCGCGAGATCGAACTCGACAAGGGGGACAACATCCTCATCTGTAGCGACGGACTCAGCGACGTCGTCACGTTGGAAGAACTCGTCCCCCTCGTCGGCCAACGTGACGTCCGCGACGCATCTCGTCGTCTGATCGAAACGGCCAACAAGGCCGGAGGGCCGGACAACATTTCGGCCATCGTCATGCGCCGCGTCGTCTAGGACGACCCCGGACCCGGGGTCGGGCCCCGAGAGCGTAGCTCCCGAGAGACTTCGAGCCGCCTTGTACACTGGTGGTGTGAACGACCAGCGTACCGTTCCCGCCGAGGGGACCGGGGACACGACGCTCGGCGCGGGCATCCGCACGGACCAAGCGTCCCAGACACCGGTCATGGCGGGCCGCTACCGAGTTCTACGCACCCTTGGACGTGGAGGCATGGGGATCGTCTACCTCGCGTACGACCCCCAGCTGGATCGGGAACTCGCCCTCAAGCTGTGTTTCGATGCGAGCGAGACCACGGTCGTTCGTCACCGCCGCGAGGCGAAGGCGCTAGCAGCCCTCCACCACCCCAACGTCTTGGAGATCTATGACGTCGGTGAGCACGACGGCCTTCTGTACATCGCGATGGAAGTCGTTGATGGCGGCACCGCGAAGAGGCGGTTCGGGAGCGGAGCTCTTCGGCCCTGGCGGGAGGTCCTGAAATTCTACCTCGGCGCTGCAGCGGGACTGTCCGCGGCCCACCGCGCAGACATCATTCACCGCGACTTCAAACCGGAGAATGTCCTCGTCACCCGCGAGGGTGAGGCGAAGGTTGCCGACTTCGGGCTGGCGATCCGCGACGGAAGTACTCGGAGTGCGGAGGCCTCCGGCGATGTCTCCAACAGTGAAGACCGGGTCACGCGGGCCGGAGCTGCGGTCGGGACGCCGGCCTTCATGGCTCCTGAGCAGCTCCTCGGACTCGATCTCGATGCCCGCGCAGACCAGTACTCCTTCTGCGCGACGCTGTTCGAGGGGCTGTTCGGCAAGCGCCCGTATCTCGCCTTGAATGCCCACGCCCGCCTGGCCACCCTCGCGCTCGCGAAGATCGCGTGGCCCCGAAACACCCGGGGGGTCCCCAAGCACATTCTTTGGGCTCTCGAGCGGGGGCTCTCGACCGACCCGAGCCAGCGCTTCGAGTCGATGACCGCGCTGGTCGAGGCCCTCACGGCTACGCCGCGGCGACGATGGCCTGTCGTCGCCCTCTCGCTCGGACTTGTCGGTACCGCTGGCCTCGTCGCCGTGGCCCGTGACACACCGTCCTCGTGTGACCTCGAGCCGCACATCGGATGGACGGCCCAGAACAAGCTCGAGGTCAAGGGCGCACTCGGTGCGCTCGACCGCCTGTCTTCGCGAAAAATCGTCCAGGACCTCGACCAGTTCGCGAACGCGTGGGACTCACAGCGGGACGCCTACTGCGGTGCAGGAGAGGCTCCGCAAGGTGAGCCCGCGACAGCCACATGCCTGACTCGGTTGCGGGACGGCTTTCATGCACGGGTTGACCTGCTGCGCGACGGGGACCCCGACGTGACACGCAAAGCTCCGGCCCTCATCGCGAACCTCCCACCGCCAGACACATGCCTCGACTCGACGGACGGACATCTCACGCCGGAGCAGCAGGAGGTCCTGGCACTCCTCGAGGCCGCGACCGCGCACATCAACGTGGGCAAGTACCTCGAGTCCGACGCCCTTGCGACCCGAGCCTCGAGCCTCGCCCTCAGGCTCGGTCAGCCAACGCTCCTCGCACGTACGCTGCTGGCACGAGCGGACATCGTCGGCGAGCGCGGAAACGTGGAACTCGCGCTCGAGCTCCGCGAACAAGCCTACTTTGTCGCTACGGCAAACGGCCTGGAGATGCTCGCAATCAACACCGCGCAGCAGATCGCTCCGACGCACGCCCAGCTCCGCCATGAAGAGCAGGCGGTTCGCTGGCTCGAGATCGTCGAGACGCAGGCAAAACGTGCGACCAACACCGAGGTCCCCGCCCACATGATCGCCATGGTCAAGGCCCGGACCTACTTACACCTCGGGCGGTACAAGGACGCCCACCGAGAAGCCGACGCGGCCCTCACCGAACTGCCCGCAACGGACGGTTCCCTCCAGTACCCGCGCTATGCCGTGATCTCGACCCTCGCGGCCGTCATGATGCACGAAGGCGCGCCCACCCAGGAGCGAGCGCCGGTGACCGAGGAACGGGTCGAGCTTGCCCTGGCCTTGTACGGACCGATGCACCCCGACGTCGCAATCGCCTATGAGGACAAGGCAACCATTCTCCGGGAGTCGGGGAAACACGCCGAAGCGATCGAGTTGCTGCAGCGTGCACGTGCGATCCACATCGAAGCGATGGGGCCAAGCAACCTGCGGCTCATCGAGATCGACAACAAGCTCTCCACCAACTACCAGGCGCAAGGCGACCTCGACGGCGCTGAGGCGAGCTTGCGACGGGCCCTCAAGATGCAGAGCATTCAGCGGACCAACGACTCTGCATCCCAGATCAACCTCGAGAGCAACTTGGGCTCGCTCCTCCAACGCCGGGGCAAGACCGAAGAGGCCCTATCCCACCAAGAGCGCGCTCTGACCCTCTCCGAGACCGCGTACGGCACCGACGGTCTGAAGACGGCCTTGGTCCGGGTGAACCTGGCCGACGCCCTTGGCAACCTCGACGACACCAAGCGCCCGATCGCGATGCTCGAGGCCGCGAGCGAGGTCATCGGCAAGACCTTTTCACCGAAGCACCCCGCTGTGGGCATGACAACCCTCAGTCTCGCCCTGGCCTACATTCGAGGCGAGCGCCTCGATGATGCGCAAGCGGCTCTCGACAACGCACGCAGCCAGTTGGCGCAGGACCCCACGAGTATGGGACATCTCGCTGGCGTCTCGGCCAAGCTGCTGGAAGCTCGCGGCGCGACCCAGCAGGCGCTCGACACCCATGTCGAGTGCGCCGAACTGTTGAGCGCAGACCCCGGGTACGTAGAGCGTCTGAAGTGCCTCGAGCGCGCCAGCGATCTCCTCGTCCAGGCCAGGCGGGACGGTGAAGCCTATAGTCTTCTCCAGCCCGAACTCGGAGCGATCCGCGCAAGCACAGGCGACCCCCGCGTGCGAGCGAAACTTTTGGAGACCCTCGCCCGGACCGAGCCGGACTCCAGTGCCGCGCATGGCCTCGCCGTCGAAGCGCTCGCGCTGACCGACGGGACCTCGGGCGGTGCTGTCGAAGCGCTCCGAACTCGGCTCGAGCAACGGGTCGGCGAGCGCGCGCCTTGACCGTCGCTCAGGCGGACTTGCGAGCCTTGCCCGGGGGCTGCTCCGGATCGTATCCCAGACTCGGCGCAAGCAACTTCTCACAGTCGGGGACCGCCAGCCCCTTGCGGGCCGCGTAGTCCTCGACCTGGTCTCGCCCAAGCCTGCCGATGGTGAAGTAGCGAGACTGGGGGTGCGCGAAGTAGATCCCGCTGACACTCGCGGCGGGGGTCATCGCGTAGCTCTCTGTCAGCTCCACACCGATAGATTCGGCGCCGAGAAGTCCGAACAGCTTGGGCTTCTCACTGTGGTCGGGACACGCGGGGTATCCGAACGCCGGGCGAATGCCTCGGTAGGCTTCGGAGAGGAGCTCCTTCTTGCTGAAGGCTTCGGAGGCTCCATAGCCCCACGCTTTGCGGGAGTGCTCGTGCATCCACTCCGCAAACGCCTCGGCCAAGCGATCGGCCAGGGACTTGACCATGATCGAGTTGTAGTCGTCCCCCTTCGCCTCGTACTCCTTGGCGATCGCCTCCGCGCCGAGTCCCGAAGTGACCGCGAACCCGCCCAGATAGTCCGCTCCTTCCTCGGGGGCTGCCACGAAGTCGGCCAAGCAGAGGTAGGCCTCCGTCCCGCTCCGGCTGGTCTGCTGCCGCAACATGTTGAAGCGCAACCGCTCGGATGCCCGGGAGTCATCGTTGAACAGGACGATGTCGTCGCCATCACGCTGTGCGGGCCAGAAGCCATGCACGCCCTTGGCCTGCAAGCGCTCGCCCTTGATGAGTTCGTCGAGCATCCGACGACCGTTGTCGTAGAGTTCGCGCGCAGCCTCGCCGTACTTCGGGTGCTTGAGGATCTTGGGGAACCGCCCCTTGAGCTGCCACGCGGAGAAGAAGAACGTCCAGTCGATGTACTCGGCCAACTCGGCGAGCGAGGGCGCGACCTCCTGAGTGCCCAGGAACGACGGTTTCTCGAGACTGTCGGCGCCGCGCTCGAGAACCGGCGGCTTTGCCCGGGCGTCTCCCAGGGAGAGCAGGGCTTTCATCGGACCGCCGCTGTGGAGCTGGCGCATGCGCTCCTGCTCGGCGCGGTTGTCCCGGTCGAGTTCAGCGTGACGCTCGGGATCGAGCAACGCGCTGACCACCCCCGCCACGCGCGAAGCATCGGCGACATGTATCGTCGGGTTGTCGTACTTGGGCGCGATCTTCACGGCGGTATGCTGCCGCGAGGTGGTCGCGCCGCCGATCAGCAGGGGAAGCTCGAAGCCTTGGCGCTTCATCTCGGAAGCGACGTTGACCATCTCGTCGAGCGACGGTGTGATCAGTCCTGACAGCCCGATGATGTCGACGGACTGCTCACGCGCCGCTTCGAAGATCTTGTTGGCCGGCACCATGACGCCGAGGTCGACGACCTCGTAGTTGTTGCAGGCCAAGACGACACCCACGATGTTCTTTCCGATGTCGTGCACATCGCCCTTGACCGTCGCGAGCAACACTTTGACCTGCTTGCGAACCCCACCGCCCGCGGCCTTGAGTTCATCCATGTAGGGCTCGAGGTATGCGACCGCTCGCTTCATCGCGCGAGCGCTCTTGACCACCTGTGGCAAGAACATCTTCCCCTCGCCGAAAAGGTCTCCGACGACCTTCATACCGTCCATCAGTGGCCCTTCGATCACCTCGAGCGGGCTGGGAAGCTTCTGCCTGGCCTCCTCCACATCGTCCTCGATGTAGTCGAGCACCCCGTGCACCAACGCGTGACTCAGTCGCGACTCGACGGATGCCTCCCGCCAGGAAAGGTCGACGACATTCTGCTTAGCCTTGCCCTTGACCGTGTCGGCCAGGGTGACGAGCCGCTCGGTCGCATCGGGCCGTTTGTTGAAGATGACATCGTCAACGTGGGCTTTGAGCGTCGGCTCGATGTCGTCGTAGACGACCAACTGCCCCGCATTGACAATGCCCATGTCCAACCCCGCCTTGATCGCGTGGAAGAGGAACACCGAGTGCATCGCCTCGCGCACCCCGTTGTTGCCGCGGAAGGAGAACGAGAGGTTGCTGATGCCCCCGCTGATCTTTACGCCCGGACAGCGCGCCTTGATCTGCTTGGTGGCTTCGATGAAGTTGATCGCGTAGTCGTTGTGCTCCTCGAGCCCCGTCGCGATCGCCAAAACGTTGGGATCGAAAATGATGTCGGTGGGAGTGAAGTCCAGGCGTTCCCGCAGCAGGTCGTACGCGCGGCCGCAGATCTCGACCTTTCGCTCGATCGAGTCGGCCTGCCCAACCTCATCGAAGGCCATCACGACGACCGCGGCGCCATAACCTTGGACAAGAGCGGCCTTCTTGAGGAAGTCGGCCTCGCCCTCCTTGAGCGAGATCGAGTTGACGATCGACTTGCCCTGAACACAGCGCAGACCCGCCTCGATCACCGACCACTTGGAGCTGTCGATCATGATCGGAACGCGGCTGATCTCCGGCTCCGCGGCGATGAGCTTCAAGAAGCGCTCCATCGCAGCCTCGGAGTCGAGCATCCCCTCGTCCATGTTGACGTCGATGATGTTGGCGCCACCGCGAACCTGATCGAGTGCCACCTCGAGCGCCGTGTTGTAGTCGTTTTCCTTGATCAGCCGGGCAAACCGGCGGGAGCCCGTGACGTTGGTGCGCTCCCCCACCATGATGAAGTTGCTCTGCGGACCGACAACGAGCGGCTCGAGTCCGGAGTAGACGGAGTCGGCGTTCTCGATGGTGGGGACCTCGCGGGGCGGAACCGAGGCCAGACGTTGAGCGATCGCCTCGATGTGTCCGGGCGTGGTGCCGCAGCACCCGCCGACGATGTTCACGAGGCCCGACTCCGCGAACTCGAGCAACTCCCCCGAGGTCATCTGCGGGTGCTCGTCGTACTCGCCGAACGCGTTGGGGAGGCCGGCGTTCGGGTAGCAGCTCACGAACGTGTCGGCGATCTCCGACAGCTTCGCGACGTAGGGACGCATGTCGGCGGCACCGAGCGCACAGTTGACGCCCACCGCGAGCGGTCGAGCGTGTTCGACCGAGGCCCAGAATGCTTCCACCGTCTGTCCCGACAGCGTCCGACCCGATTTGTCGGTGATCGTGACCGACAAGATGAGAGGAAGCGCGGTCCCGGTGGACTCGCGTGCATCCTCGAGGCCCATGATGGCGGCCTTCGCATTGAGCGTGTCGAAGATCGTCTCGACCAACAGAATGTCGGCGCCACCATCGATGAGGCCACGTGCCTGCTCGGCGTAGGCCTCGCGGACCTCGTCGAAGCTGACCGCTCGGAAGCCGGGGTCGTTGACGTCGGGGGAGAGCGACAGCGTCTTGTTGGTCGGCCCGATGGAACCAACGGCAAAGCGAGGCCGGCTGGGGTCGCGTGCGGTCCAGGCAACGCACGCTTCTTTTGCGATGCGTGCCGCCTCGACGTTGAGCTCGTAGGCCAAGTCGGAGAGGTCGTAGTCCGCCTGCCCGATCGACGTCGCGCTGAAGGTGTTGGTCTCGATGAGATCCGCACCGACCGCCAAGAAGCTGTCATGGATCTTCCGGACGATCTCCGGCCGGGTCAGGACGAGGATGTCGTGGTTGCCCTTGAGGTCGCAGCCGTGATCCTTGAAGCGGTCACCACGATAGTCCGCTTCGCCGAGGTTCTCCTCCTGCAGAGACGTACCGGTTGCGCCATCGAGAAAGAGAATCCGGTCGCGCAGCTGCGCTTCGATCGAGGAACGAGGGGAGGAGGTCATCGTGGGGGTCGCTTTCAGCTTGCGCAGACCGCAACGTTGGAAGGTCGGCACGCAAACGCCGTCACAACGCGGAAGTAGGGTTTGCGGCGCTCACGGGCAGAGACGCTGCAATGGGGAACATCGAAACCGCGATCGGAGAGCAAGCCTCGAAGGACCTCCGGAGAGAACCCGTCGTTGACATGGTCGTAGGCGGAGGAGACCTCGGTGTGCTCGTGCCGGTCGAGCGTCACCACGACGAGGCGGCCGCCGGGGCGCAACACTCGGAACGCCTCCGAGAGCGCATCGGAGGGACGCTCGGCGTAGGTGAGCACGTGGAACATCAACACCTGGTCGAACGACGACGCGGGCATCGGGAGCGCGTGCATGTCGGCGGCGTGAAACGAGAGGTTGGCGTGGGAGGCGAGGCGAGACTGCGCCGCGGTCAGCACCTTGGGACTGGAGTCGACGCAGGTGTAGGAAAGCGCCCGCGGAGCGAGAAGCTGCGCCAACACCCCGTCGCCAGCCCCGATGTCGAGGACATCGCCGAGGTCGACCAGGCCGATCACACCCCGGGCCAGGGCTTCCCAAGTGCGTCCGGGCGAGTAGTGGTGTTCCATCCGGCCGGCCACCTGGTCGGGCCACGCCTTGCCATCGGTTCGAGCCTCGACCGCCTCGGCACAGCGGGCCGCGTCATCATCGAGCAGCGCATCGTCCACCTGCCCCCGGACGACATCCCAAATACGACGCACCCCTGGGGGCATCCGGTCCTCTTCGAGACGGTAGAACGCAGAAACGCCGACCTTGCGGTCCAGCACAGCGCTCGCGTCACGGAGTTTCCCCAGGTGCGTGGAAACGCGCGACTGCGACAGTCCAGTGATGCGCGTCAGCTCAGTGACCGTGAGCTCCTCTCGGGAGAGCAGGGCGAGCAGCCGGAGTCGCGTCGGGTCGGCGAACAGCGACATCAGCGCGGTATGAGCGGAGAGATCCATATATCCGTGCAACCGGATGAAAGGATATCTAGCTCGGGTCTTCAGCCGAGGCAACCCCGATCCCCCGCGTTTTTGGGAGCTTTCGGGCCATTTCTCCGCAGCTGGGATACGATCGAAAACGATCATGTCGCCCGGTCAAACACCCTGGCTGCGCTGGAGCGCGGTCTTGTGCGTCCTGCTGTTTGCGCTATCGGCGCAGGCCGCGGTGCGGATGGCCGATGCTCCTGCTGGCTGGGAAGAGGGATCCGAAGAAGCGGCCGCGCGCGCGGACGACTGGGCGGACGCACTCGACGGTCGGGTCGACGACGTGTTCTCGACCCGTTCCGATGACGACTTCTCGGAGACGCTGGCGCTCTTGTCCCTGCCCTTCGCGATGTCGCCGGGTGCGGAGCTCGACCCCGAACGGGCACTCGAAGACGCGGTGGGCTCCCTCTTTGAATCCGAGGCCTCCTCACCGCGCCTTGTCGAGGGAACCGAGGATGCCCCCATCGTGACCGGCATCTGGACCGAGAACGGGGTCGTCTATCAAGTTGCAGTGGTCAGCGCCGGGTCCGGTCAGGGCGCGGTGTTCCTGGCAGTCCGAGAATCCGAGCGGTCGCTGTACGCGAAGGTTTTCGACGACGCAGTCGCGAGCATCGCCGGAGCGGCGCCTCCCCTGTCTCCTTTTCGGATTCGTCCCTGGCGGACAGGGTCCCTCGTGGGCTGGCTCATCGTGCTCATCCTCGGCTGGCTCATCGTCGCGAACACAGCAGTTCGCGAGGACGGTGCGGCTGCCATCGGGCGCTCGGTGGCGGCCCTGTGCATTCTTCTTGCCGTCGTCGCGGGCGCCGTCGTGTACATGGCGCTCATCGACGAAGCGGCGCCCCTACGGCTCGCCAACCTCACGCGGTCTCGAGTCGCCTTGGAGATTGCAGCCGGCGGAACGATCGCCGCGCTGCTCGCTTGGTTCCTCGGCGCCTTGCGTGACGGCACGGTCCGGCGCGTGGAGAGTGCCCCCAGCGGCAGCGGAACATTCTCGGGTTCGTCCTCTCGTACGTTGGGGCCAAACCTCGTGCCACCCAGTCGCCCCGCCGTGCTCACCGATCCAGGTCATGGCATGGGCGAAGCAGAGCTGGCCAAGGCGGACCGCGAGGCCATGAGGCAGCCGCTCAAGACGCTCGTCGGCGCCCCATCCCTGGCCGCGCCGGATTCCGACGACGCCTTCGACAAGGTGTGGGCAGAGGCGCAAGCCGCCGCTGAAGCGGCCATCGAGGACG
Organism: Nannocystales bacterium; assembly: GCA_050633305.1. GTDB lineage: Bacteria > Myxococcota_A > Polyangia > Nannocystales > Nannocystaceae > CAJXVA01. The sequence goes on along the minus strand of JBOEGF010000019.1, from coordinate 27,609 downwards.
AGGATCAAAGCGACGACGACTCGCCGGCGGAGTCCCACCCCGGGTCCGACGCCCCAACCCAAGCGCCAGCACCGATCGAGAGTACGACCGTGGGCCACGCGCCCGCGCCGGACACTCCGAAGCCACGTCGGAAGACGAAAACGAAGACCGAAGTGCTTCAGTTTCCGCCTCCGATGTCGGACAAATCGTAGCGCCGCGTACCACCGCGCGGGTCACAGCACGCGACGACATGCCATCGGCTACGGCGCCGAAAACGCCTACCGGTTCCTCACAGCCAGCTGGATCCTAAGTATGGACCCAGGACTCATAACGTGTCATGACGACGGGGATGTTCAAACCAACCCCTCACCGATTGCGCCTGTCGTGCTGCTGCTCCAGGTAACCCTCGCAGTCAAAATCCTGCTGACCCTGTCGCTGTGGTCACTTCCACTGCTGCTCAAGCCCCGCTTGGTCCTGCCCAACGGAACCCCGTCCGGGCATGTGATCGTGCGAGGCCTCGGCGCCTCCAACCTCGCCCTGCTCGTCATGTACGCCTTCGGGCTCGCGACCACGCTGCACGGCGTCGTGCCCTGGTATGCGATCGGGGCCGGACTCGTCTCGAACGGACTCGGCTTCGCATTCGCGACCCACGGCCTCCGCAACGCCCGAGACCCCCGAGAGCGAACGATCAACCGCTTCAACGCACTGATGCTCGGCGGAATCACAGCGGGGCTCGCCACCAGCGCGGCATTGCTCTGCTGACGGACCGCGCGCCGTCAGGCCGGTGCGATCGGGAGCAGCAGCACAACCAGACTGCTAGGCTGACCCGCTCGCGAGGGGGCCCGCCCATGGCCCCTTGAGGGATCCATGACAACCGCCAACAACGACTCGCCCCACCTACGCGCTCCGATCCCGGCCGCGCAATGTGGCTTGGCCAAAGCAGCCGACTTGCTCGCTGACCGAGTCATGCTGCTCGTCCTTCGCGAGATGCTCTACGGCGTCACACGCTTCGACGATCTGCACGCCGATCTCGGGTGCTCCAGATCCGTCTTGAGCTCAAGGCTCAAGCGTCTCCAAGAACTCGGGCTCGTCACCAAACAGAGCTACCAGGAGGCCGGCCAGCGCGTGAGGCAGCGATACCGTCTCACGCCCGCCGCTGGCGAGCTCGGCATCGTGTTCGCCGCGCTGATGGACTGGGGCGCACGACACCTGGACGAGCCTGCCGCTCAGATCCGCCACCGCACGTCAGGACTTCGGCTTCGTGCTGCCCTCGTCGACAGCGACGGCAACCTCGTCCAACCGACCGATGCCACCATCGCGTCGGGTACGGAGGCTCCCGGCGATCCAGAGCACCCAAGCATTCCTCTGTAGCAGCCGGTCCGTTGCAACCGAACTCGATCCAGCACTGTGGCGTGTACGGCAAGCACCCGAAACGCTGCCCCTCGGACGTAGCACCGCGGTAGCAGCACGGTTTAGGGTCTGCGTGATGGCGAAGCGGGCACTCATCACGGGAAGTCGGGGCACGATCGGCGGCGCACTCCGGGCGCACCTCGAAGCGCAGGGCTGGGAAGTGGTCGGCTGGGACCGAAGCAAGATTCCCAACGATGACTACGCCCGGATGAAGGCGTTCGTCGGCGATACCGCGCCCACGGCACTCTTCCACCTCGCGACCGCGTCACAACCGACCCAGACCCAGCTCTCGGCGGAGGAGGTCTGGTCGGTCAACTACGAGTGGACCAGCGAGCTGGCGTGGATCACTCGTGAGCTCGACATTCCGTTCGTATTCACGAGCACGGTGATGGTGTTCACCGAGGCGGTGGCGGGGCCCTACACCATCGCGATGCGGCCCGATGCTGCGCACGACTACGGGCGGACCAAGAAAGAGGCCGAAGCGCGGGTCTTCGCACAGAACCCCTGTGCTCGCGTGGCGCGGCTGGGGTGGCAGATCGGGGAGGCGCTCACGGGCAACCAAATGGCCGCGTGGCTCCAAGCCCGCGGTGGTGTGGAGGCGAGCACCCGTTGGATCCCGGCGTGCTCGATGCTGGCGGACACGGCCGCGATGCTGCGACAGATCGCGGAGTCGAGGCCCGGCCTCTATCACGTGGACGGCAACGAGGGCTGGAGCTTCTATGACCTGGCGATGGCGCTGCGCCAGCGGCACGGCGCGGACTGGACCATCGTGCCCACGTTTGGCCGCGCCTATGACCAGCGGTTGCTCGACCCACGCCTCGAGCTGCCCTCGTTGCGATCGCGGCTGCCCCAGCTGGTCGAGTGAGGGCGCAAGCGGCGTCTACAACTGCGCGAGGAACTCGCTGGCGGTCGTCGGCTTGGAGAACATGCCAAAGTCGAACTTCACGGCGTTGTCGTGTTCTTCCTGCGAGGTGGCCGCGGCGCAATCGATGAGCGTGATGACCTCGTAGCCGTTCTCGTAGGCGCTGCGCATCGTGGACTCGACGCAGCAGTTGGTCAGAAATCCGCACAACACCACGGTCTCGATGCCTTTGCTGCGCAGCATGAAGTCGAGGTTGGTACTCGCGAAGGTATCGAGCCCACGTTTGCCCTCGACCACGATGTCGCCGGTCTCGGGCGCGAGTTCGTCGACGATCTGGGCGCCCCAGCCACCCTTGATGAACGCCTTGTTGGCGACGACCCCACCGAGAATGCCGTAGGGGTGCGCGGTGATCTCGTTGTAGCCCTCGGCGAAGGTGATGGGGGCATGCATGATCGTCATGCCCTTGCTGCGTGCTCGCTCGACGACCGACTTGGTCTTCGACAGCATCTCGGTGCTTTCCATCACCCCTTTGACCGCGTCGTAGAAGACGCCACCGCTGCTGGTGAAGTCGTTCTGGAATTCGATGAGGACGAGGGCGGTCTTGCTGGGGTCGAGTGCCATTCGGATACAATATCACCTTGTCAGACAAGCAGACAAGGCGAGCCGACGGGTGTACGGTGCTGTCATGTCAGACGTCTTTGAAGGCGTGCTCGATGCCGCGGAGCGTGCACCGCTGAGCCTCACGATCGCCCGCCGGCTGCAGCGAGCGATCGTGTCCGGGGAGCTTGCCGACGGAGCGGCCCTGCCCAGCGAGAAGGAGTTGTGCGCCCGGTTGTCGGTCGGCCGTTCGACCGTTCGGGAGGCGCTACGCATCCTTCAAGCCCAGGGGCTGGTCACTGGTGGAGACCGCGTCTCGACGCGAGGACCCAAGGTTCGGCGCGATGGTGCCCTACCGATCGCGGCGACGGCTCTGGGCACCGCCGTCGCGCTCGAGCGCTTGCCGCGGGCAGACCTGGTTGAGCTGCGTCTGCTCATCGAAGAGGACGCGGTCCGCCGTGCCGCACACGGCGGCCAGACCGAAGCGTTGCACCGGGCTCGTGCTGCCGCGCAGGTGATGGTCGACACCGATGAGCCCGAGGCCTTCTTGCAAGCCGATGTTGCGTTTCACACGGCGCTCATCGACGCGGCCGACAATCGAGCGTACGCGCTGGTGATGACGGTGGTTCGCGAGGCCATGGCAACTCACCTGCGAGATGCGCTGGCGGCATCGCCTACCGTCAGCTCCGTGTTGCCCGCGTTGGCCCAGGAGCATCTCGAGCTCCTCGACGCCATCGAGTCAGGCGACGCACAGCTGGCTGCGGACCGGGTGCGAGCCCACATCGCGGACTTCTACGAAGGGACGGACGCGACATGAGTCCGGTCCTGACGCAGCTGGCCGCGGCTCTCCCTGAGCGAGAACTGAGCACCGACCCCGACATCGCCCAGGCATACGCTGCAGACGAGGCCGGCTTTTGCCCGGCGGGTCGGGCCGCCGCGGTGGTGCGGGCACGTTCTGTGGAGAGCGTGCAATCGGTGCTGCGCATCGCTTCCGAAACCGGAACCGTGGTGGTGCCGCGCGGCGCGGGCACCGGCCTCTCAGGGGGAGCCAACGCGGTCGATGGTTGCGTCGTTCTGAGCTTGGAGAAGATGGACCGAATCCTGGACATCGATCCCGAGACCCGCCTCGCTCGCGTCGAGCCAGGGGTCCTCAATCGAACGCTCGACGATGCTGCGCGTAAGCACGGCCTGATGTACGCGCCCGATCCTGCGAGCCGCGACATCTGCACGCTGGGCGGCAATGTCGCCACCAACGCGGGTGGGGCCTGTTGCCTCAAGTACGGCGTCACCGGGGACCACATCGCGTGCTTGGTCGCCGTATTGCCCGATGGTTCGCTGATCCGAACCGGCGCGGGCACGATCAAGAATGTGGCCGGCCTCGATCTCACCTCGCTCCTCGTCGGCTCGGAGGGGACGCTCGCGGTCGTTGTGGAGATCACCGCGCGTCTGCTGCCCGCGCGCCCGGCTTGCGGGACGTTGGTCGCTCAGTTCGGAGACCTTGCAACCGCCGGCCAGGCCATCATCGCCCTCGCGGCCCGCGGTGACCTCTCCAAGCTGGAGGTGATGGACAAGACCACCGTGCGCGCAGTGGAGGCGATGGCCAACATGGATCTGGATACCGATGCCGAGGTGTTGCTCTTGGCGCAAGCGGACACTGCGAACGCGGCCGAGATCATGCGGGTGGCCGAAGCCACGTGCGAGCGCCTCGGCTCCTCATTCGTGGCCACGACGCTGGACGAGACCGAGGGCGAGATGTTCATGAAAGCTCGCGCCATGGCCTTACCCGCCCTCGAGAAGATGGGGCACTGCTTGCTGGACGACGTCGCCGTGCCCCTGGCCAAGATCCCTGCGCTGCTCGAGCTGTGCACGGCCGCCGCGACGCGTCACGACGTCACCGTGGGCACGTTCGGTCACGCGGGCGACGGCAACCTCCACCCCACCCTTGTCTACGACGCCCACGACACCACCGCGACCGCGGCCGCCGTTGCTGCGTTCGACGAGATCATCGCCGGGGCGCTCGCGCTCGGAGGGTCTGTGACGGGCGAGCACGGCGTGGGCCTCCTCAAGCGGGCGCACCTCGGGCGCATGGTCGGCTCACGCGAGTTGACGCTGATGCGAGGCATCAAGGAGGTGTTCGACCCCAAGGGCATCCTCAACCCAGGCAAAGGTTACTGAGCGAGTCGACGCCCTCGAAGACGCAACCAACGCATGGGGCACGGATGCTCCGGGCGACCCGGAGCACCCGAACACCTCTCAGTAGCAGCCGGGCTCCATCCGATACTGCAACGTGTACGGCAGGCACTCCAACGCAGGCGCGTTGTCACCGTAGACGCGCACGTAGTAGTCGAAGTCGTCGTCGCCCGGACATGCGCCGTCCCGGGTAAACACGCGGCTTCCCGTTTGCCCTGCCAGCACCTCGGTGCAGTTGCTGTTGACCGACCCGCAGCTCGAAGCCGAGCAGAGGAAATACGACCCCGCGCCTGGCGGCACCGTCAGCCACACCCAGATCCGGTAGTCCTCGTCTGTGCAGAAGAAGTTGCAGCACTCGCAGGAGGAGTCGGTCTCCTCGACGTGGAAGTAGTAGTAGTCGTTGTCCCCTGCCCCGTAGATGGTCTGGGTGTTGTACGTGACCGTCGCGTTGCTTCCGACCTCGGCCAACGCCGCGAAGGCGCCGCAGCTGGAGTTCGGCTCAAAGCTGTCGGAGAACGGTCCGTTGTCGACGGAGCCGTCGCAGTTGTCGTCGAGGTTGTTGCAGGTCTCAGGGCCCAACGCCGAGGTGTTGGGTTCGCAAGCCAACGGCGCACCGTTCTGGCACTGGTTCATGGTGTTCTGACACACCCCACTCCCGCAGGTGTTAGTCCCGGGGTTCACGTCGTCACAGACCGGATCGGTCTGCCCGCTACACGTTCCGCCGTCGGGTGACTGACAGGATGCGTGGCAGGTCTCCACCGGGCTGCCCTGCGGCTGCGACCCGCACAGTGCAGCGGCGGTTTCACACGCCCCGGCCCCGTCGCAGCTGGCTTCGTTGGCGGGAACGTCCGCGCGGTCGTAGCAAACATCGCCCACCCAGCCGCTGTAGTAGTCGTCACAGTCGACGAGACCACACTCGTTGTCCAGGTCGTCGCCCGATGGCACGTCGGTGCACACGCCCTCGAAGCCGGGCACATCGCAAGCCTGGCACGTCCCGACACACGACGACGAGCAGCAAACCCCGTCGACACACGACAACCCGCTCTGGCACTCGGACGTGCCGCTACACGAACCACCGGGGCCCTCATCGGGGACGCAGGAACCGCCATCGCAGTGCGCGGAGGCATCGCATTCGGCGTCGCCGCTACACGAGGTCGCGCACTCGGGTGGCGTCTGATTCTCGCCCACCCCGCACAAGAGCGCGGGATACGGACCGCAGTCGTCCGCCTCGATCGTCGCGCAGCCCGAGTCATCGTTGACCGTGTCGGCTTGGCATTGGCTCGTCGGGCTGCAGGCCCCGTCGATGCGCGTGCCCTGACACGTCCCCGAGTCCTCGCACACCGCGGCCTCGTCGTAGGCAGAACAGTCACCATCGTTGGCGCAGCAGTCGCCTCCGGCGCAGCAGAAGCCATTCTGGCAGTGGCCGCTGATGCATTCTTCGTCGCCATCGCACGTCTCGCCGTCGGGCTCATCTGGCACGCACACCCCCGCGATCGTGCAATACGCGTCCGCGTCACACTCCGCATCGGCGGTGCAGCCGTCCGGACACTCGGGCGGATCTTGAACGGCGCCCCCGGTGCAGAACAGTGCGGGGTACGGGCCGCAGTCGCTGGCCAGTGTGGTTGGAATGCAGGCCGAGTCGTCCGCCACGCCTTCCGCCGTCTCGCAGATGTTGCTGTTGCACACGGCCGCGTCGCGCTCCCCTTGGCATGTCGCCGGCGAGGTGCACGTGGAGGGTGTCGAGTAGCTCGCCGGACAATCGTTCTCCGAAGCGCAGCAGTCCCCACTGTCGCAGCAGAAGTCGTTCTGGCAGTGGTCGCCGATGCACCACGAGTCACCCTCGCATGCGTCGCCGTCGGGCACGTCGGGCTCACACTCGTTGTTCACCGGGTTGCAGTGCGCATCGGGGTCGCAGCCAGTGTCGTCGTCGCAAGAGTCCGGACACTCGGGTGCGACTTGGTCGACATCGCCCGAGCACGACACGGCCGGATAGAACCCGCAGTCGCTCGCCTCGGTCGAAGCGTCGCACGCAGAATCATCTTCGACGGTGCCCGTGTTCGAGCAGATGAAGCTCGCTCCGCACACAGCCTCGCCCCGAGTTCCCTGACAGGTGGCAGGTGAAGTGCAGATCGGCTCCTCCGTCCCGAAGGTCGGGCAGTCGGATGCGACCTGGCAGCAATCTCCGAACGCGCAACAGAAATCGTTCCCGCAGTAGTCGGACTCGCAGTCGGACAGCTCGTCACATGCGAGGCCGTCCGCGACATCGGGGAGACACACGCTGTCGTCGCAGTGGGCAGGCGGGACGCAGTTCGTATCGTCTTCCTCATCGCAGGAGGTCGCGCAAACGTCTCCCTCCTCGTCGCCCTCCGAGCAAGTGTAGAGATCGCACAACACCGTCGGGTCGCCCACACATTCGCCGTCGACACACGATTCGCCCGGCTGCTCGAAGTAGCCCAATGCGCCGAGCGAACACTCGTCGTCGGCACAGTCGGTGACCATGTTGTCGACGTTGCCGTCGCAGTCGTTGTCGAAGCCGTCGCAGACCTCCTCGGCCTGCGTGTGAACGACCGGGTTGGTGTCGTCGCAGTCTTCGTCGTAACACCCTGCGCCCACACCGTAGATGTCGCCGTCCCCATCGATGCAGCAGATGCCGTTGTCCGGCACGCACTGAAGCAAGGGCTTGCCGTCGCCGACCTCTCCGATGAGTCCGCACCCGAACCCAGGCGGACAGATGTCAGGATTGCCCGCGCAACTCACCGTACAGAATCGGCCACCGTCCAGCGGCACACAGAGGTCGTCAGGGCCGCCGCAGTCAGCGCTCGTCTCGCACTGGTCGCAAAACGTTTGCGGGGTCGGAACGCAGAGTTCAGCGGACATCCCGTCGATCTCCACGTCGTCGCAGTGCAGACCCTTGGGGCAATCCGGGTCGCATGCTTCCACGCACACGCCACTGCGAGCGTCCTCGGGATTCCAGCACCAGCCCTCGCAGTCCTCGGAGGACATGCACGGCTCGCCCGCGCCCGCCCCCGATCCGCCGGTCTCCTCGCCCCCGGTCGCGTCGGTGTCCGACGTTCCCGAGTTGGACCCGTCGGTGTCGGCGCCGGTCTCGTCGGAGGGATCGTCGGTTTCGGTGGCGCCCTCCATGATGGGCCCTCCTGTATCCGTCCCCTGCGACGGAGGAATCACCGTCCGTGGCTCATCCCCGCATCCAACCGTAAGCAAGGCCACCGCTAGCCCAAGCCCTATTCTTCTCCACTGCATCCACCCCACCACGCGGCAACCGTACCGAACGACGTCCGCTTTTGGGACAGGAAGCGCGATTTGGCCGCACGGCAAAGCAAACGCCCGAGCCGAGCGGGCGGCCGTCGAGCCGCCTACGGAGGCTCGGCAGCCGGGTCGAATGTAGGACAGAACGCACCTACACGGTCCGGCTCAGATCGCCCAGTCAAGCATGACCACCCGCCAGGACTCGTTGGTCCCGTCATCCTCGATGACGCAATCGAGGTCCTCCAACAACACTCTGCGGGCACCTCCCGGGGTCGTTGCCATCATCCCGGGCAGTATCGGGGGCGCGTCGGCAGCGGTGAAGCCCAGCTGAAGCGGCGGCGCTTGGTCGGAACACGCTGCGTCTTCGGTCCGGAGTAACAACGGCACGAGCCAATCGTCGAGTTCAGCCCGGGGTGGGTCCGACGACTCCGCGCAGATGCTGATCCCAGCAAAGTCTTCGGCGCTGAAGATTCGGACGAGTGACTCACCTTCCGAGCTGAGTTCCACGATCGTCCGACCGCTCACTTCATGCCTGAGTCGTTCCACGTGCACCTCGAGCTGCTGCCCCATCGACACGGGGATGACCTCGTCGGCGGGAACGGTGAAAGCCAACTCGTACGGGATGTCCGTGGGTCCGTCGCCTTCGTCGCAAGCCATGACCAGCTGAACGATCTGGTGGGGGGTCGACTCCGGCCCCATCGGCTCAACCGACTGCAACTCATACGACTCGATCAGGCACGACGCATCTCGAACCTCGAGCTCCGCCTCACCCACCTCCTTCTCGGGGAACACGATCGAGAACCCAAACACCGAGCTTCCGAACTCGCACAACCGCGCGGGTTCCTCACCGGTACCAGTGTTCGTCCCATCGGAGTCGAGTTCCCCGAGGTCTGTCTCTCCCAAGTCGCAGGCCCCCAAGACGAGGAGACAGGATACAGCGACAGCCATTGTGTGGTTCATGCAACGTGGTGTCCGCTGGCGTGTTCAGATTCTGATCGAAGCCGGAGAAACTACAATCGCCCGTCGCAATCCTGGGCGACTGCCGCTCGATACGCCGACACGTCAGCTCGCCGGGCGAACGCCGCCCGTCGCTTGGCCAAGCCGGGCGCCCCACCGACCAGGCAGGCCGCTCGAATCCACAGAGCCTCGCGCTCGAGAGAGAGGACCGAGCGAGGGTTGTCGCGAGCATGAGACTCCAACAACACCTTCGCCGCCTTGGGTTTGCCCGTCAGCATGTGCTCCGCCTGCCGAAGCAACCTGGCGCTGCGCAAGTCGGCGCTCGAACCCGGGGTTGGTGTCGTGGCAGCAGCCTCGGACGGCGGGGCAGAGGGACCGCCAGCTCCGCTCGAAACACGTCCGCGCCGCGGTCGACGCAACCCGGGGGTGGGCGGGGGCACGACCGGTCCGGGCACCGCCTCACTCGTGACGGTGTCGCGGACCGGCTTCGTCTTCGTGGGGCCGTGCGGCGGCCGTCCCGGTTTCCGGGAGGTCGTGGCGGTCTCCGGCTCCGGGATGGAGCCGAGCGGTGCCTCCTGCGGGTTGGAGACAAGCTCCTGCCGAGGATGGACCCATCGGCCGATCAAGCTCAACAACAGTAGCGCGGCAACCCCCAGCATTGCCCCCACCGCAAACCCCAGCGCCCAGCGTTTGGAAGAAGCAACCGGCGCGAGCGAGTTTTCGTCGTCGTCATCGGGTTGGCCGTGGTCTCGAGCGCCCGCCTGCTCTTCCGCACGGATCGCGACGCGAATTCGCCCCGCCAGCGTGCCCGGAGGATGCCGAGCCCTTCGGTACTCGGCGGCCCACTCCCGAAGATCCTCAGGCGCCTTCATCGAACACCTCGTTCGCGCGCAGAGCCTTCGAGCTGTTCTCGAAACCGCGCCAGCGCTCGCCGGGCCGCTTGCACGCGGGAGTACACGGTCTGCAATGGAACCCCGGTCGCCTCAGCAATCTCCGCCGCGGTCAGCTCCTCGATTTCCTTGAGGACGAAGGCCTCGCGCTGCCCGGTGGGAAGCTGGGCCAAGAAACGATCCATCAAGTCGGCGGCTTCGCTTACTTCGGGCCAACGCGTGGTGTCCTCGTATTGGACCGTCTCGATCGCGGCTCGGTGACGACGAGCCCGGCGACCTTGAGCCCGCATGGTGTTGTGCGCCACGTTTCGGGTAATGCCGTACAGCCACCCCTTCATGGATCGACCCCGGAACCCGTGCAGACGCCGACGAACGACCAAGAATACCTCTTGGGTAATGTCGTCGGCATGGGCTGCGCCCGCCAGGGACCGCGCGGCACGCCACACGTAGTCGATATGGGCTCGGAAGATCGCATCGAACGTGGTGGGCTCGGCCGTTGAACTAGAGCCGGACGGTGAGTGCGGGGAAGCCAAGGATTGCTGCGGTGGAGAGTTTCCGCCGCACCGACCGAATTATCACTCCCGGTGATATTTTTTTCCCGGCCGGGCTCGCGAGTGTCCTGACACAGGTTCGTCAGCGAAAGCGGAGCTCCGGACCGACCCACAACAGCCCGCCAACCCTCCGTGACGCGGTGACGAACCGTGTGTCGAAGACGAACGTGTGCTGAACCATCGGCACCTCCACCTCCGCACCCGCCCGGAGTCCCCACCGGGTCGAGGTCGGCCAAACCACAGAGACGCCGGCGGCTCCTAGGACCCACGGCACCCACCGAGTGTGGGACCGGGCGCCCCCGACACCGCGCGCTCGGATTCCCCCAGCGCGGACGCCCGCGGTGGGCAGGAGCTGAACCGGTCCGAGTTCCACAGGAACACTGACCTCCATCCCCGCCGTGAGAGCCGAGAGGTTGCCTCCGAGATCTCCCGGGTCGATACGAAACCGCCGTGAGAAGGCGTGGTCGAGTCGAACACCCCAACGCAGCCGCGGCCAGACCAATGCCGTGCCGAGGAGGACGTGAGCACTCGCTCGACCCAAGCTCCCGAGGCCCGCCCCGGCCCCCCCGTGCAACACACCCACGGGCTTCGGTCTGTGCGAAGCGGGTGGCGCGGCCTTGGACGCCTCGGGGATGGACCGCGCAGGTGGGGTCTCGCGCCGCGCGTGTGTCGGAGGATCCGAGGGCGAGCGAATCTCTGGCCGTCCGGCGGCCGGAGAGCCCGGGACCGGCGACTCCGCTTCGGATGGCGCCGAAGTGGGGGTCGGCGCATCAGCCAACGCGAGGCCGTACACCAGTGCGACCGCTTCCGCTGCGGCCTCACAGCTGTCGAGTTCCAGCTCTCGACGAACCTCGGCGCCGGCGGTCCGCACGACGATCTGCACCCTCCATCGCTCTCGCTCCGTCCTACTGGCGACCGCGGTCACCACGGCAGCACCGCTGGCCTCGGAACTGTCTTCCGCCTCCTCAGCCAACAACGCTTCCACCTCGGCCTGCGATGGGCAACCCGCAGGGGCACGCCACAGCGGCGGCTCGGGAACCACAGGCGAAGCTGGTGAGCTCGACACGAGCGCCAGCACGAGAGCGAGCACGACCTACGGATGCTACCAGCCCTTCGCTGCCCATGGAACGACGCGGCTACCCGCAGTCAAACGAATCCGTGCCCCGAGGGCAGGCCCCGGGCTCGTCGCAGACACCATCGAACGTGCTTGGGCAGAGGTCCGCGCCGTCGAACAACTCGAGGCGAAGACTCGTCGAGCTGGGCGCGGGACGAACAACCAAGTAACTGCGGTCGTCCGCACCAATCGGAAGCGGCGCCCCAATGTCCGTCCAATCCGAGCAGTCGGGGAGCTCGTCGCAAGAGGGAGACACGAGGGCGACCGGGAGCCGCTCCCCTCGGTCGTCGACTGCGCGCACCATCTCTGTGTCGAAGTTCTGGGAGTGCAGCTCGATCACATATCCGGGCAGCTCGACGCGTTCGCTCAACTCCCCGAGACACGCGAACGACGTGGGTTCCGCGGGGAGAACGAGTTCCTCGCCTTCGTCGTCCATGGAGCCCCCCAGGAACTGCGATTCCTGCACACATTCGTCGGTGCGGGGACGTTCTTCCAGCAACAAGCAGCCGCACATCAGAGCGAAAGAGGCGATCGAAACCGAGGCGATTGGCTTCATTCTAGAATCTCCCGACGAGCGAAGCTCCGTTGGCACGGGGCACGAACCCGACCTCTGCCTTGGCGGTTCTCACGTTGGGCACGGCAATCCCTACGACGAGGAGGCCGCCGCCGACGAGTGACGTCGTCCACCCAATCGTGTTCGTCACCCGCAGCGCCTTCCACCGTCCAACGTCGATGTGCTCTTCACGAGCGAGCACAGCCGAGGTCACGAGTGGGATGAGTCCGAGGCCCAACGACGTTGCCCCCAGAACGATCAACGCACGTTTCGCGCGCTTGCGACGGATAGCTTTCGGGTTGAACCTCGAGTTGGCGTCGCGCGGCGGCACAGCCGACGGAGCCTGTGGTCCTTCGACCAAGATGCGTCCGCGCAACGACTCCCAGTTCTCCGACGAGGACGTCGCGACCTCAACCCCGAGGGCGCGACGGGCGATATCGATGGGGACAGCGAACGCCAGCCCCTCCATGGAGACGTGAGAAACTTTCCAGCTCGCGATCCCGATGACGTGGCCCGAAGCATCGACCGCAGGGCCACCAGAGTTTCCGGGATTGACGCTCGCGTCCAGCTGAACGAACTCGGTGCCGTCGAAGTCCCGATAGGCACTCACGATCCCCTTGGACACGGAAAATGACAGCTCCTCCCCCGCGGGGCTGCCAAGAATAAAGGTGTCGGACCCAAGGGGTACGTCGTCGGGCACGGAAGGCAAGCACGCGAACGGCTCCGACCCATCGACCCGGAGGAGCGCGACGTCTTGGCGCTCGCTGACCCGCACCACTCGGGCTCGCAACCCGGCTCCGTCGTGCGCCACAACATCGACGGTATCGGCGTCGCCCACGACGTGGGCGGCAGTCAACACAAACCCATCCGCGGAGATCAACACCGCGCTTCCAGTCCCTCGTTCCGAACGAACGAGCAGCGTCGCGTCGAGCGCACGCTCCGTCTCACCAGGCAAACTGAGGGCACCTTGCTCGCATCGAGCCACACGAATTGGCTCGGGCCAAGTCGCCAACGTTTGTGGCGGGACGACTCCGAGATGAAGTCCAAGGGCGAGACTAGCGATCATGACAGCGGACCCCGGCCGACCGTTCCGGGGCCGTCGCGCCGCGCCCGGCTGCAAGCTTCGTTGAACACGACGCTACCGCCGTGCTTTCTTCAGACGAACGGACTCGTTGTTGTCGTCTGGCGCTCCCTCTGCGATCCAGGCTCGGGGCGCTGCAACCGCCCACAAGGGGATGCCAATCGGGAATGTGACGATCATCGCCGTCAGCAACACCCCGGCCATCCGCATTCCGGTGCGAGAGGGTTTGACCGTGATCGTGAACTCGTCGGCGCCCCGGGGAATTCGGAAGCCATGGGAGACCGGCGACCCATCTCGGACGAAGAACAGAATCGGACGCTCGGACACATCGACGGGAACCCCGCACGGCATGTTGCAGAGCTCTTCGAACTTGACCGAAACGATAACAGTGTCGCCTGATCTGGCGCTCGACGAGCTGTCATACCGCGCGAGTTTGAGCACTCCTCGCTCGTCGTCCGGGTTCTTCTCCACAGTGTGGATGATCGGCGCCCGCCGCTGTGATCCAGGGTCCGCCCCCCCTGCGACTGCGGCAGTGGGGAGCACCACCGGAAACACGAAAGCGATGGCGGTAAGCGCCATCGTCCGAGAACACAGCCTATTCCTTGGCATCGTCGAGGACCCTCGCAGGCCCGTGGCGACGAGTCCAACGGGAATGACGGCTAGGGACACCCCCAACCAAAGTGCTTACGTGTAGCCGCGAGGCGGTTTCAGCTCAATACCGGCCATCAGGTCGCGAGTTCGCACCACCTCAAGATAGTACTCCGCGTCCTGTCCACCCAGGACTTCGCCCGCTTCGTAGAGGGCCTGCAACCTCTTGCGAAGGTCGCCCAAGTGTTTGCCGGGCGGCAGGCTCAAGCCAGACATGAGCAAGTTGCCCAAGCCGGCGGGTAGCGGTTGAGGCTTCGCATCCTCGGCGACGACGGCGTCAATCCGCTCGGAGAGCGCGTGGATCGATCGCAGACACGCCTGCCGTTTCCCGGGTCGCTTCGAGGTGATATCGGCACGACCCAGATCGAGAAGGTCGCGCAGAAACGGCTCGGTCTCGCGATGGAACCGCCGCACCGCCGAGTCGGTCCACGAAGGTTCGTACTGACCGGGCCGCAGATGGTGGAGGATCAGTTCCTCGACCGCCTCGTGTACGTCGGGAGGGAACTCGATGCGCTTCGCGGGACCGCGACGGAACATGCGGACGCCTTCCTCGGCGTGGCCGTGGAAGGTGACTTTCCCGCCGGGCAGGAAGCGCCGAGTCGTCACCTTGCCGATGTCGTGCAGCGCAGCCGCCCAGCGAACGATCGGACGCGGCACGGCCTGACGAACGACGGTCTTGGTGTGCTCCCAGACGTCCTTGTGCCGACGGCCGCCCTCTTGGGAGAGCGCATGCGTGGCGTCGAGCTCCGGGAGGATGAGCACCAGGATCCCGGCGTCACGCAACCACTGGAGTGCGGCGTGGGGGTGCTTTCCGCAGAGAGCGGGGGTGAGCAGCTCGTACAGAGCGCGCGGAGCGATCTCCAAGACCCGTTTTGAACCGGCGGCGATCTCGGCGGTCACCCTGGGATCGGGTGCCACACCGGTTTCTGCCACCTGCATCAAGGGGGCAAGCAGCAGTTGCGGATCCTGGTCCCGGTTGGTGACGGCGTCAGTCATCGTCTGAGGCTCCGAGGCGGCCGTGTAGCACAGAACTGATGCGCCACACGATCGTGGCCCGTGGTACGCTTTCGGCCTTCATGGCAGCGCAGTCCCCGCAGCTCGGGTACAACCACAACATCCCCCACCGGGGACGGCTGTATCACGTGCAGACCGAGGATTCCGGCGTCGTCAAGGCGCACATCTTCACGCACATCTTCTACGACGGCACGATCATTTCGAGCAACAAGGTCGAGTACCGCTCGGCGATCGATGCTCTGGATGAAGGGACGAAGATCGACCAGACGGTCATCGGCCTGATGCAGGAGTCGCACAAGTCGATGATCAAGCGGCTTCGTAAGGCCGACTTCGACGAGAAGATTTTTGCGGTCATCGGGCCCCACCCCGACGACGACCAGATCGAGGCTCCCGAAGCCCCGGCCGCCACTCCCGAAGGCGAAGCCCGCCCGCAGCGACGACCGGTACCCGAGCCGCGCGAAGTCGAGCCTCAAGGACCACCGCTTGCGGCAGGAAAGGCCGGGCCAACCGTGGACCCAAGTCTTTCGCATCCGGTCTACGCGTCCCAAGAAGCACGCACGCAGGTCGCAGCCAGCGCCGCCGGTCACGGGCAGAAGCGAACGAGCCGCGGACCCAGCCGGATCCGCCGTCGCGCGATCGGTGGCATTGGTGGCACGGGCGTGAAGGCCGGGACCACACCGGTCACCGAACGTCGCGACATCATCGTCGGCAAGTTCGCCAGCGAGCACCAAGCGCAGCTGGATGAAGAGATCCTGACGCTGCTTCGCGAAGACGCCTAGCCGCCCCAGGCCCACGCTGGGCCCGGTCGTCTCTCGTCACGCTGGTATGCTCACGTGGTGCGAGTGACGTTGCTTGTCGGACTGGGGCTGTGTGTCGCGTGCGGAGCCGAGCCGCAGAACTCGTTGTTCGGTGCCGGGACGCAGGGACAAACAGCGACGGCTACCGCAGCCGCGACCGCGTCCGGAAGCACCGGCTCCGATGCGGAGACGACCTCCGGCGCCGATGGTTCGGCGGAGGGGGTGAGCGCCAATACGACCGACCCCAGCGCGAGCGGAGGCGAAGACACGGACTCCCCCACAACCGGTGTCGAGCCGGGCACGACCTCAACGACCCCCGGCTCGACCAGCGAGGTCAGCAGCACGGGTGCTGCCGAGGAATCGTCCTCGTCGAGCACGGGTGCCGCAGGAGAAGAAGAAGGCGGGATGGGTGGCGGCATGCAACCCGACGACGGCATGTACGCGGCCTGCACCGTCCCCAGGGATTGCGGTTTCGCACCGGAGCTCTGCATCACGCTTTCGGACGCGGACGGCGTCGTGCTGGACGGGTTCTGCTCCGAGACCACCTGCAACAACCCCGCAGTGGACTGCGACCCCTCCCCAGGCGGCACCGCTCCCGCCGCGTGCATGGGCGTGACGGTCGACGGAGCCGCCGACTCGGCATGCGTCTTGGACTGCAGCGGTGGCGCCACGTGCCCGGCCGGCATGACGTGTTATGCCCTGACCGGGATCTCGATCTGCGGCTGAGATCAGCCCTCGCCGCGAAGGCCCGCCACCAACTCGCAAAGGGCCGGTGTGTCGTCCTCGCCGCCCAGTGGTCGCCCCTCGAGAACGGCTTGCAGCACCGCGCGGCTCTGCGCGCTGGGAGACTCCAACCCGCGGAGGATCTCGACGAAGACCGATTCCACCTCGCCGAGGGCACGTCCCGCCCGTCGCGCTTCGACCCGCCCCGCAAACCCGAGGTCTGCGGGCGCCGGAACGTCATCCTCGGGCGGGGGCCCCAACGCTTCGATCGCCGCAACGACCGAGCGCGACCGCTGGGCGTAGGGAAGCGACGCGAGTTCTTCGGGTTGAATCGACGGACCGACCCAGTAGTCCTGCGCTCCGTACCCTACCGGGAACTCGAGCTTCCCCTCGATCGGCTCGGTCGGTAGCCCTCGACTGAACCGCACTGGGACGATCGGCAGCTGCAGTCGCACCGCAAGGTCGAGGATCGTGGAGCTGACCGTCGTGAGCGACTCCGCCGCGTGCTGCGAGCGGGTCCCCTGCGGATGGAGGAAGAACGATGTGCTGCCATCACGCAGTCCCGGCTCGAGCCCACCGAGGAGACCCGCCATCGACTGCGGCTGCGACTGGTCGAAGTAGAGAATCCAATCGGGATCGCGATGCTCCGCGCCACCGAACAGCAGTCGCAGAATCCAACCGATCCATCGCTTCTGGTGCTTGGCATTGGCCATCGTAGTGACCGCGCGATCGGTGAGTCCCGCGAGCAGGTGCGTGATCAGCAGCGACTCGATCTGAACCTGGTGGTTGGCCAAGAACAGCGCGGGCCGGGTCCGCACCTGGGCGAAGTCGTCGGGGTCGGTGATGACAACGCGTTGGACAAACTGCTGTAGCAGCCCTTCCCACAAGTCACGCCCGACCCAGCCGTCATCATGGCCTGCCTGCCGAGCCCAGAACGGACGCACCGGAACCGGGTCGAGCCGAGCAGGTGTTTGAGCGTCGCGAACCACCACTTCCTCGCCTTCCCAAGACAGATCGACGGAAGGCGGGTTGAGTGGGAGCGAAGCCGGAAGGCGGCCCGGGTGCAACCCGTGCGCGTGCGCGGTGTGTTCGAGCACGGCGATGTCCGCCGCCTTGTCGCGACCGTAGATTCCAAGAACGGTTCCCGGCATCCAGTCGCACGCATCCACCTCGGCCTGGGTCAGGCGCGTCGTGTCCCCATCGACCCGGGAGAGACGGAGTCCGGGAACAAAAGCCTCGTCCCGAAGGAAGGCGCGGCGGACGTCCGGAGACGCCCCCCCGAGACGTCCCTTCGGAAAACAGGCCTCGAGGATGCGCCCATGAGCCCAGACGCGCTCGGATGCTCCATCCGCTACGATGATCTGCAGGTCGAATGCCGGCAGCCCCGGCGCCAGTAGGCCCCCGAAGCGAACCTCGCAGCGCACGGACCCGCGGATGGGTGTCGGTCCGTGGAACGTCAACGTCGGAACCCGCGCGGGGTAGGCCACGACGTCGTCGGCCGTCGCTTCGGACCACATCGAGAGCCGGTCATGCGGAATGGCATGCAAGGCGGCATCGAGCAGGGACGGGTGAAGCCGCCCCACGGGTACCGCCCCGGCGCCCACATCGAGCGTTGTCGAGGCGCCCTGGGAAGTACGGACTCCCTCGCGCCACAGCTGGAACGCGGGGCCATGGAAAAGACTTCCGGACGCGTACGGGTCGTCCATGGATGCACCCACGAGGCGCGGCCACGCAGGGGGAGGCTCGGCCCCCTCGCCGCGGATCACTGTGCCGCTCGCGACGACCTCTGCGGACTCGTCCAACACCTGAACTTGCACGCGATCTTCGTCACCGTTGCGTTCGGTCCGCAGCGTCCGCGCTCGGCCGACATCGATGAAGCCATGCACCGCGACATCCCGCACCGATGCGATGGGGCCAGGAACAGCCGATGCGATGATGTCGACCAGGGACATCATCGGCAAGGCCGGCTCGTTCCACGTCGGGCAGTGGTCCGCCAGCCAGCGGTCGCGGGCGGGTTCGAACGTGACGGTGTCATCGCCTTCGTCCGCGATCCGAGGCGGTGGAGGCGAACCCGACACGATGCGCATCCCCAGCCCCTCTGCCGAGTAGATACGGAGTCCATCGACCCACAACGATGCGGTCGCAATCGCGAACGGACCCGCCTCGTCCCGGCCTTTCTCCGTGATTTCGAGTGTGCAGTGCACCAGCTCGTTGCGAGGCGTCACCTGCCCGCGATAGCGCCACGTCATCTCGTGGCCCACTGCGAGCGGCTCGAATCTGGGTGTGGGCACGCCCGCATCCATCCCCTCGACGAGCATGTACGCCTGCAGGAGCTGGATCATCGCTTCGATGCCCAGGGAGCCCGGCTGCACGGGGTCCTGGAAGAAGTGCGCCTTGAAGTACCAATCGGACGCGCGCACGTCCTTCTCCGCCCGCATTGCGCCCAGGCCCGCCTCTCCGCCTTGCGGCCAAACGCCGGTGATGCGGTTGAGCATGTCGAGCTTGCTGCCCGGGAGGGTGGCCCCTTCGCGGTACAGGCTGGCCGGACGCGCATCGAGATCGATCACCTCGGTGTTGGGTTGCTCGACCAAGGCCCGGTCCGCGTCCGAGATTGGAAGCCCGGCCTGGTCTTCGAAGGCCTCCTCGGGGAAACATCCGAACACGGTCTTGAGCGTGTAGACCCGCTCGGACCCTTGCAGCATCACCACGTCGAACGACGTGATCACCATGCCACCGGCCTTGGAAAGCGCGGTCAGCTTGACCTCGGTACGGAGCGTTCCGGCGTCGGCGAACACCTCGCGCAACTGCGTGCCCGTCCCGTCCAGGTTTCGGAACAGGAGGTCCTTGTCGTACTCCAGCACCGAGCCCACGTAGCTGGCCAACCACCCGCAAGGCTGCAACGCCGCCTCGAGCAGGACCGCGAACGGCATCGTGGCAACTCCGTTGTCGTGGAGGTACCAAGCATCGGCGGGCACGTCGTACTCCACGACGACCTCCGCCCCTGCTTTCGCGACCCCGATGTCGCCCTTGAGTTCGAGGATCCGCGACATGAAGTGATACGGCGGACTCGGCAGGCGTGGGGCGCTGCGATGGGAGTCGAATGGGCGGTACATCGGCCCAAACGCCTCCGACGGTCGGCCCCACGCACACGCCAGCAACGACTTGTAGTCGAACGCGAACTCGCCCTCTTCGGTCGTCACCGTGGCGACAGGCTTCGGCTCGACATGCCCCTCCAGCAGGTGGGTCCAGGTCTCGAGCGGCCAGTCGGGAACCAGCTGCAGGCCCACGCGCTTGGCGTGAAAGGCCTTGCGTCCATCCACCGTGCACAACAGGTCGGCGTAGATCGTAGGCACGGGTCCCGCGACGATCTCCTCGACGAACACCTCATAGGTGAGTTCCTTGGAGGTGGGCGTAACCTGCCCGCGACAACGCATCTCGATGGGTTCCCCGGGCACGGGTTGGAAACGCCAGCTGTCGCGCCGCAGCGTGTATCCCAGCGCGCTCAGATACAGGCTCAGCGCTTGAAAGCAGCCCTCGAACATCAGCGTGCCGGGCATGCACGGGTCGTTCTTGAAGTGACCGTCGAAGTACCAATCGTCGGGCTTGACCGGCGTCCGGGCGCGCATGTATCCGCGCCCCCACGGTCCTCCGGAAGCGTCGAATTCGGTGACCTCCTCGAGGAACAACATGCGACCGCCCTGAATCGTGGGCGTGTGCGAGTGCGTCTGGCTGTGCTCAAAGCCCTCGCCAAAGCACTCCCAGGGCCGACCATCGGCAAACGCCTCGATCTGAGCCTGCGTGAAGCTGGTGCGCGTGGTGAGCTGGTCCGGCGCCTCCAGGCGGGGCTGGGCGACGATCTCCGCACCCTGGGGCGTCCACAAGATTCCGTCGGAGTCGGCGAGTTCTTCGTCGGTGAAGAACCCCGCTTGGCCGTCCCGAACCGACAGCCGAATGTCCCCGTCGACGCGACAATCGTAGTGGAAGAAGAACAGCCGGACCGCGTCGTGCTTGGCGTGCCCGTCGACGTGAATGTCGTACTTCAGAGTCTCACCAGGCTTCGGCAGGTCGCCGCCGAACGTCAGCGTGCAGCCGAGCAACCGGTAGACGCGCTCTCCCTTGTTCTGAAAGTCGGCGCCCATCCAGCTGATCAACATCAGGTCGGCCTGGCCGCTCTCGATGAAGATCCCGCCGGGCATCCGACCTCGGTTGAGGTACCAGCTGTCGTGGCAGACGTCGGTCTCGGTCCAGATCGTGCCCTTGCCGAGAACACCCGGCTCGGCGTCGAGCCCCGTAACCCGGTCAGCGAGGAGCAGCGGAGGCTCGGGCATGCGGACCTGTCGGGCGTAGCCGTCCTGCTGCTCGAACAGCGGGCCGAAGATCTCGGAGATGCGACCGGACGCGTCGATCTCGAGCTGCGCTCGGTTGAGGGTCGGACCGGTGGGAGGAGGAGCGGCCGAGACCCGAGACTCTCCGAGCGAGGCGGGCTTGGACGTCACCAGTCCGCTGACGACCGCTGGTTTGGGCGCCGACTTGGCGACGGCGGCAGGAACGACTGGCTCCCGAACCCCGGGCGCGGTGGGGGGCGGCGTCGTGGAAACGGGCGTGACGGCAGGGGTCACGGCAGGGGTCACGGAAGGGCTCGGGGGCACTGCAAGGCTCTGTGGTTGCCCCACGGTGGCGCGGTCCAACATTCGGGCGCGGCTCTCCAAGAACGCGGTGTGCACGGCGGCTTGTTGCTGCAGGAATCGCGTGTGCAACCCGCTGAGCTCTGCCAGCATTCGCGCACCAGGATGACCCGAGGCGGCAGGCGCAGCGAACGGAGCCGCGGATGGGACCGGGGTTGGACTCGCCGCAGAGACCGTCGCGGGTCTGGGCTTGGGGGACGGGGCAGTGACGACCGCCCGTGCGGCGGGCTCGGGTTCCGAGACACCACCGGTATCGGGCAGCGGAGCATGCACCGCGGGGCTGTAGTTGGATCCAAGAACCGGGGGCAGAGTCGGGGCGGGTTTCATGACGTGAAGATCCGATTGGTTCTCGGCGGGGGCAGGAGGCTGCACAGCTGCGAAATGCAGCGGAATGGACAGGGGACCAGCAAGCGGGTCGGTACGTAGGGGAGCGCTCAGAGCATCGAGCAGTCGCTCGAGATGCACGGGCACACCAGCAGCCAGCAGAGCAGCACCGGCCTCCACGGCCCCCCACGCGCCCTGCCTCTTGCGGTCGAGGGAAACCACGGCCGCTTCGGCGCGCCGTTGGGGGCCGAGGATGTCGAGGATCCAACGGGAGCACGAACCGCCTGGCCCATGCTCCACGAAGACCCGGACACCATCGGCCCAGGCCTGCTCGATCATCGCGGGAACATCGAGACAGTTGCGCGCCTGCGAGAGAATCGCGTAGGCACAGGCCTCGGTGTTGGGGACGTAGGCGTCGGGTCGACCGCCCGAGTAGAACCGCACGCCGGGAACCGGATGCACAGGCCGCCGATGCAGCTGCAGGTACGCGTCGGCGACCGGCTCGAGCTGCGGCACGTGCACGCACATGTTGTAGTCCAGGGCCTGACAACGACCCCGGCCGATCGCGTCGAGCACGGGTGCCAGCGCAGCGGCATCGCCTCCGATGACGACGTCCGTCTCGCTGTGCACGATCGCCATCTCGATGCGAGGCTCCGCGGAAATGCGCGCCTCGACCTCGGCTCTGGGCGCGAGTACAGACCACATTTGCCAGCGAGCGTCGGGGCCCCACTGGTCGGTGACGGTCTGAAACTCTCCCGCCAAGTTGCGGGTGAACAGCGCCGAGTCGCGCGCCTGCTGGCGCATCGCGTCGACGTCGCTCCAAGCTCCGAGGGCGAACAAGGAGTTGCTCTCGCCCGAGCTGTAGCCGATCGCAGCCTGGGGCTCGAGTCCGAGTACGCGGCGGGACAGCTCGGTGTGAAGCTGTGACACCGCAGATGCGGACCAAAGCCGCTGCTCGGCATCGGCTGGACCTTCGACCCAAGAAAGCGCGGCGGGCAAAGCCTCGAAGCGCTCCGCGAGCGTCTCGCCCAGCTGAGGAAGGTCGCGGAGAAGATCGAGCCCCGCACCCGCGTAGGCCGACCCTGCCGAGGTGTACACGAATGCGAGGTCGCCGCTGACGAGCCCCTCTCGGGCGTGGACCCCCGGTCCCGGAGGAGCCCCCTGTCGAAGATGGGCCTCGGCCCGACCGCGGCGGACCTCGAAGTCCTCCGCGCTGGCGGCGACGATCACCAAGCGGTGCGCCGCAGCGCCGAGGTCTTCGATGCGCGAGCGTCGGTCAGCGAGGAGAGCCTCGATGAGACCTTCGTTGGATGCCGCCGCATAACCGGCGAGTAGGGGCCGGCTCCGAACCCCTTCGGCGGCGACATCCGCGGGCAGGATGCCAACCTCCGCAAGGGTTCCTTCCATGCCAGGCACCCGCACGGTGCTCGAGCGAGGCGTCACCGTAGGAACACCCCGGCCGTCGAGGCGGCGATGCGTGGCCCAGGCCGCGGCGGCTACGTGCAGCAGCCCGGTCGCGGCATGACAGTGGCCCAGAGCGGGTGTGGCGTCGTGCTCCTCTTGCGGGCCCCACAGCGAAGCTTCGCTGGCCGGTGCGTCGAGGACGGCCAGGATGGTTTGCCCCTGCGCACGCGCGTCGGCTTCGCGGCGCAACACGAGCGCGACGGCTGCATCCCCGGCGTTCTTCCCACTCGCTTCCGTCGAACGTTCCAGGGCAGCGGAGTGGACCGGCTCATCGCCGAGATCGACAGCCCCGACGACCGCCGCGTCGAGTTCTCCCCGAGAGACGGCCCGGGCCGCGAGCTGCAACGCGGTGGTGCCCGAAAGCTCTTCGGCGAAGACCGAGCAGCTACCACCATGCAGGTCCAGATGGCGGTTGATGCGGTTGGTGGGGATGTTCGGCATCGTCCCGATGACCCCAGCTGCGGTGAGTGCATCGATGAACCCTTCACCGTGACGCCAGCGAGCCCCGTACCGAGCGACGGACGGATCGACCCCCATGCCGACGAAGGCCCCGACCCGTGACCCAGCGTCGGTCGGCACCGCGTCCGCGACTTCGGCCGCGACCTGCAGCATGGCGAGCTGCTGCGGTAGCGTCTGACGCAGATCGTTGGGCGGAATGCCGAGCGCGAGCGGATCCAAAGACAGCGATGCGGCCGCGCGTCGCTTCACGGCCGGGTTTGCGATCGCATCGAGCACGTCGGCGGGTTTGGAGACGCCCGCAGCACGAACAGCTGCGGCCACGATCACCACGGGAGACGCCGGCAGGTCCGCCGCATCATCCGGTAGGGACGGGTCGTGCGCTTCGACGATGAGGTGCGCGTTGTTGCCCCCGAAGCCAAACGCCGAGACCGCAGCTCGGCGCGTGCCCTCTCCAGGCCACGGCTCGGGCTCGCTCGGGACACGGAACCCGGTGCTGCTCAGCGCATCGGTCGGTCGATCGAGGTGCGGAGTTGGCGGAAGCTCTCCGGCCTTCATCGCCTCGCAGACCTTGATCAGACCCGCCACGCCCGCAGCGGTGATCAAGTGGCCCACGTTGGCCTTGAGCGACCCCAGCGGCAGATCCTGCCCGGCTTCGCCAAAGACGGCACGCAGAGACTCCAGCTCGGTGGCGTCCCCCAACTGCGTCCCAGTCGCGTGACACTCGACATAGTCGACGTCGGCCGGGGTCAGACCGGCCACGTCGTACGCCATCCGCAAGGCCTCCGCCTGTCCCAGGGCGGAGGGCACCAGGAAGCCGCGACCTCGGCCGTCGTTGCTCAATCCGACGCCCCGAATGACACCTGCGATCGCATCACCGTCGCGCCGCGCATCGGCGAGGCGTTTGAGCACGACGAAGCCCGCGCCTTCGGCGGGGAGAAGGCCGTCCGCGTCCGCATGAAACGGCCGGCTTCGCCCACTCTTGCTCAACGCACGCAGCGCGCCGAACCCCACGTGAATGAACAGGTCGTCGGCGCAGTTGACCGCACCCGCGAGCATGACGTCCGCCTCCCCGTCGTGCAGCCGATCGCATGCGTATTTGATCGCGTACAACGATGAAGCGCACGCGGCATCGAGGGCCAGCGAAGGGGAGTCGAGACCCAGCGCGCGAGCCAGCAGCAACGCCGGCAGCCCAGCGCCAAAGCGGTTGCGCGGGTCCACCGTGTCCGTGCTCGCTCCCCACACCGCCTCCGCAAACGCCGACATCCCCCGGGTGGGAAAGCCGAGGTTGCCGAAGATGGCCCCGGTGCGCTCGGGAGCCCGCTCGAGGCCCGCATCTCGGAGCGCGGCACGTCCGGTGTGAAGCGCCCAGAGGAACACCGGGTCGAGCCCCTGAAGCGTCGAGGCAGGAACCTCGAACCCCTGCGGATCGAAGCTCAGATCCCGAACGTAGCCACCGCGGTCCGTCCAAACCTGGTCGGGTTGCGGGTCATCCGCCGTGCACCGAATCCGGCCCACGTCGACCCCCCAGCGGCCCGCAGGAGCCTCGCCAACGCTGTCGGTTCCCGAACGCACGTTGGACCAGAGCGCCTCGGGCGAGTGCGCCCCCGGCAGCAGACAAGCGCGACCAACGATCGCGATCGGAGCAAAGCGAGCCATGTTCAGCGTCGTTTCTGAGGTTCGAGGTTCGAGGTTCGACGCGTTAGGCGCGTGGGAGCTGGTGCGTCTCGACGCCATGCAGCTCAGCAACAACAGCTCCGGTGCGGTCGTGGAAGACCACATCGGCCACGGCCTTCTGGCCTTCCGCGCGGCGCCCCGTCAGCGTGCAACGCAGCGGGCCATCGGATGGCGTCGCGTAGGTCCGGACTTCGCCGATCGCGGTAGGCAGCGAAGACCCGCCCAGCATGTGCTGGCTCCAAAGCAACGCCAGCTGCAACCCGCCGTCGACAGCGAGCGGATCGGTGCACCACGGGGACTGCCATCCAGCCTCACGGACACCCGCGACGTCGGCCGCCATGCCCTTGTCCGAGACCCCATCGATCGAACGGATGACCTGAAAGTCGGGTCCGTGGAACAGCACACTGCCGTCGTACACGATGCGGTCTCCCCACGTCTGCAGGCCGAGGTCCGTCGCCGAAGCTGCGGGTGCAGCGGGCAACCGAGCCGCCATCAGTGCGGTGGCACGGTAGTAGCGATTCCCTGCGTCGTCGCGAAGCTCGAGCTTCAGTTCGGTCGAGCCGTTGACCGCACCGCGCACGGTGTCGACGTGCAGCGCGGTTGCCTTGTGGTCAAAGTCCTGCAAAGGAATGCCGCGCAGCACCGAGACGTCGCGGAGCCCCGCCAGCTGCAGCTCCGGGCATGCGGCACGGGCCGCCCGCGAGAACCACTCGACGGCGAACGCAACCGGCACAACAGGCGTGCCCGCGATGCTGTGGTCGAGCAGGAACGGGTGCGACTTGCGATCGACCACCACATCCACGCGCAGTGCGTCGTCGGATGACGCGGGAGCAAACGCCCCTTCGGCGGGCGCGCCACCGAGCACCAGCTCGACCGTGTCCGCAGCGCCGTGGCGGATCTCGTCGAGCATCATCTGTGCACCGACTTCGAGCGGGATGAGCGAGACCCCCATCGCAGCGAAGTGTTGTTCGAGCTGCGGCGTGACCATCCCGCCTTTCCAAGGGCCCCAGCCCAACGACTTCACCCGGCAGTTCGGATGTTGCGCCGCATACGACCACGCGACCTTGTTCAACACCTCGTTGGCCATCGCGTAGTCGACCTGCCCGGTGTTGCCGTAGCGCGCCGCGACACTGGAGAACATCACCAGCAGCTTCAGCTCGTCCCCGGACGTCGCCTCGAGAAGACCCCGGAGGCCAGCGACCTTGGTCGAGAACACGCTCTCGAACTGCTCAGGAGTCTTGTCCTCGATGCGACGGTCCGCGAGGACGCCCGCGGCATGGACGACCGCGTCGATTCGTCCCCAACGGCTTCGCACCTGGTCCAGCGCCGCCGTGAGTGCCGGAGCGTCCGTGACACTCACCGGGATGTAGGCGGCGGTGGACCCCGCTGCGGTGATGGCATCGAGCGTTGCTCGGACCTCACGAGCGGCAAGCAGCGCCTTCGCCCGCGCGCCGAGGCTGGCCGGGGTCACGGCCTCCCCACCAGCTTTGGCTTCTTGCAGGAGTGCACGCTTGAGCGAAGCATCGTCGGACGCCCCCTGCGTTTGTGCCGACTCTTCGGCCAGCGCGGTCCGACCCAGAAGCGCAAAGCGATAGCTTCCCTGCGCCGCGAGCTTGATGAGTGTGGCTGCCGTAACCCCGCGCGCGCCCCCCGAAGCCACGATGACAGCGTCCTCGGGCAGCGGCATCGCGCCGGGTTCGACCGCCTCCGACACGGAGCGCAGCACGCAGCGGCTTCCATCCGCCGACAAACCGACATCGAGTTCGTTCCCGCCTTCGAGCAACTCGTGCACGATCGCCTCGGCCACTGCCGCCGGGGCTCGATTTGCCCGATGCACGTCGATCGCCTTGATCGATGCCTGCTCCCACTCCTGGTTGGCGGTCCGCGCGAGCCCGGTCAAGCCCGAAGCCCACGCTTGGGAAGGCTGAATGCCCCGGGTTCCAAATGCCCCGCCAGTGTCTTGCACCGTCACCAGCAGGCTGGGCTGCGTTGCCTGACACAGCGCCTTCGCCCGGGCGAACGCTGAACTGTGCATGGCCACCGAGCCATCCGCATCCGTCGAACGAAGGCCGTCGAGAATCACGAGACCCCGGACACCCGATGGGAGCGGAGCACCATCGCCCCACGACACCGCCGGGACGCCCCGGGCGTTGAGCGCGGAGACCAACGCCTCATGGACTCCACCGCCGTCGTCGGTGACCGCGACTTGTCCGGCCGCGGACAACCCCCGCAGCGTGAGACCCGGAGCCGATTCGGGAACGGCACGTAGGACGAATCGTCCCAGACCCGGGGCGGACTCCGGCTCCTCTGTCGCCGCCGAAGCCACAGCCGACGCCGTCTCTGCCGAGGCGGGCGTGCCCATCAGGCTCT
>JBOEGF010000018.1:0-987546 GCA_050633305.1 Nannocystales bacterium | reverse complement strand
AATCCCCATGATCGCCGACAGACTCGCGCCGTAGGTCCGCATCACCTTGTTGTTGAGAACCTCTAAAAGTTCCCACAGACGCTCGTTGAGAGCCTCCAGAGAAGGAAACGTCTCGTTGCAAATCACGGCCAGGAGCCAGCGCTCGGCGACCTGAACGGCGACCTCGACCTTGGCTTTGTCCTTCGGCTTGTACGGCCGGGCGGGGATGACGATGGCGCCGTAGTGGCGCGCCATTTCTTCGTACGTGCGCTGGACCTTGGGCTCGTAGCGGCACGCTTTCGTCACGGCGCTCTTGAGGTTGTCGGGAACGTAGACCCGGGGCGAGCCGCCGAAGAACTCGAGCGCGGCCGAGTGCGCACGAATCCAGCTCGGCAGTGACTGATCGGGAATCGCCTCGACGTACGTGTAGCTGCTCGCGCCGAGGACGGCGACGAACAACTCGACCTTCGTGACCTCGCTCGTTCGCGGGTTCACCAGCGAGGGCTGCATGCCCGCGAAGTCGATGAACATCTTCTCGCCCGCCTTGTGGACCTGCCGCATCGAGAGCCGTCGGCGCGCCAACCACTCGCGGTAGAAATCGCAGAACCGGGTGTAGTGATAGCCGCCCGGATTCTGCTCGAGATACTCGTGGTGGAGCAGCTGAAGCGTCACGCCCGGCCTGCTGCGCTCGGTGTGGACCCAAGCGCAGTCGGGCAAAGGTCGCGTCG
This sequence comes from Nannocystales bacterium, assembly GCA_050633305.1. GTDB lineage: Bacteria > Myxococcota_A > Polyangia > Nannocystales > Nannocystaceae > CAJXVA01. The sequence continues at coordinate 986,839 of JBOEGF010000018.1, read as the reverse complement.
CTTCGGGCTTTCGATCGTAGAGGCGCTCTTCGAGTGCGGCGTCATCGAGGTCGTCGACTTCAGCCCAGCCAGCAATGCCGGCCTTGGCTGCGCGGGCGAGCGTCGCTCCCACGACGCCCGGGCTGATGGACAAACTTCGGGCAACCTCGCGATGACTTCGCTCGAGCTGCCACTTTTGGCGGAGAATCTCTTTGGTCTTCGACATGGTCAGTCTCGGCGTGGCCATCGATGACCTCGTATCCGAGGTCGTCGACGGGCCGGCTGACCCAGCGTCATTCTTCGCTTCTGGCTCGTTCGCGGGTGATCACGATGTGGCGATCCCGGTGATCACGATGACCGATCCTGGTGATCACGATGGCCGATCGAGGTGATCACGATGCCGATCGAGGTGATCACGATGCGGCGATCGAGGTGATCACGATGGGCCGGCACACGCATCGAGGGGCTCGTCGAATACTCGCGGCGCAGTGGCTTGCTCTCCGTCGCTCCTGGATCGCTTCGATGACCTATCCACAGGCACGGTCATTCTCCCTCTCAGGCTCCATTCGTTCGCTGCGTCGGGGAAGCGGCGATTTCACTGCCCAGAACCCAGCCTACGTTAGTTCCCGCCAACTCGATTCACTCCGCCCCTCCGGGCTCTCGTCAAGGCTCAGTCCAAGCAGACGCGGCTCATTGTAGCCGGCCACGGCCCACGGGTTCGGCATAAACTGCACAACGTCCCGCTTTCGGTGAAGCGCAAACACGCCACTTAGGCTCCGCGTCCACGGCTGTATGAACTCGGGCAGTGAAACGTTCTCCACCATAGAGCGCCCCTCTTGCATGACTCTCTGAAGCATGTCGCTTTCTCGAAGGTTCCACACCTCGTGGAGCACCTCCCATGCCGTCCCTCGGAGCGGATCCAGGCTGCCATATGGCCAGCGCCGATAGTGCACCCCTTCGTCCACATGCAGAAGTCCCCCTACCAGCTGGCCGGAGATATCAGTCGGGTCGAGTTCATCCTCATGAGAGTCAAGCGCGACGATGTACGGGACTCCTTGAACCTGGCGCGCATGCCTCTGTTGCTGCTCAACCTTGTGCTTGATCGCACGCAAGACGAAGTCCCGGATACCGTCGCCCCCAATCCAGCGAATCGCGGTGTACCCACTACCAGACAACGCCCCACGGCGAGCCTCTGCATCGCTCACGGACGCGCCAACGGGCCCGAAGGAGAAACGATGGAAGTTGTCCCCCTTCTCCGGATGGGCCGCGGTCGCGGGCATCTGAACCTCGAATGTCCCCGAATCCGTGCCGTTCCGCTGAGCGTCCTGAAGATGCTCAACAACTCTCGCAATGAGCTCATCGACGAGACGCTCCTGCGCCCTACGACTCTCGTAGTCCGCCCCGGGTGCCCATGCAGCCGCCCCCAGTGGCACCGCGCAGACGCGGAACTTCATCAACCCTGCGTCCGCGAGCGCAACCCCGAGGCGGCGGCTGAAGGGTACCGTGCCGTCGCTGAGCCGCCGAACTTCGACAAAGAACTCGAGCCCCGACGCTTCGCACTGGACGTGCAGATCCGGGAGCGAGACGCCCCCTCGTTTGGCTTCCCTCGCCTCCAAGTAGCGCGGGTCCCGATCGACCAGCATCCGGACCGTGAGACCGGTCCGAGCAAGAAGTGCTGCAATCAACAACTCCGACCCGGTCGACCCAGGCTTGTTCGCTTTCTCGGCCACAACTTGGTCTCGGCCTGCGATTCCGAGGTCTGCCGTCCGCTCGAGCAAGCGCCGGAACTCCCAGTCGTCACGGTTGACGAGGTTCAGCTTCATCCGGAAGACTCCAGCTCTCCGTCGGGCCCTGCGCTTCCGGTAAGCACCGTCCCCTCCGGCAGTCCACCCGACATCGGCGCGCCTCCGCGCCAACACACGACACCACCCTCGATCGTGCACACCCGGCCGAACGCGAACCAGTCGGGGGACGCCGCCACGCTCGCCCAAGGGTTGAGGAGAGTCACAGCCGTGTATGAGGCTTCTTCGTGCCTGACGAAGTCCAAGAGGACGACGGCGGCGATGTGGCGCCACGAAGAACGGAAAACGCCAAGTCTCTCTCGCCCGAGTTCAAACCTCGGGCCCGGCAGCTGCGTTGCACCACCAATCACGTGTGAAATCAGGGCCATCGGATCCCGTGACATCGGCCAGTCCCGCTGTGGGCAGACGACCAACATCTTCGCGCGAGAACCCCCCTGCCCCAGCTGACGCGCCCCGTGGTTCAGGGACGCGATGACAGCCTCGTCGCGCTCGCCATCGACGCGACGAAACTTGGCTCTCCTTCCGGGCTGGTCTGGAGCCTTCACTTGGACATCGACCGCCGTCCCATCCGGTGCCCAGAGCGAGACGTCCACATCAACTGCGCTCCCAGCACAACGAGGTCGCCTGGGTTCCCAAGCCTCGAAGCTCCAGCCGGTTTGTGTCAAGCAATGCGCCACGACTGCGGGCGCGAAGTCGGCACGAAGCATGTGATGTCGAGTATCGTTCGCGTCGACGTCCGCCGGCCTTTCCCCTGCCCCGTGCAGGCGCGAGTACACCCGCTCCCAAAGCGCGTCGAGGAATCCCAAGCGGTCGGCCGTGTTGAGCACATGTCCAAGCTCCGCTTTCCAGTCCGCTTGAAACGATGAGCTGAACCGATAACGAAGTAGTCCCGATTTCTGCTCAGTGGCCGAGTCAAGGAGCTTGTCGGCCAGGGCCAGCGCCTCTTCGTCTGTGAGCTGGTGGAGTTGTTCGGCCGGGAGCTCCACCGCCTGTGGTCGTCGGTCCATCGGTCTCCAAACACCGTAGAGCACCGTCACCACCCACGTCACCACCACCCCGGAAAACCCCACGGACCGACCCACCCCACCGTGGGCCCACAGGGCACGAACTTCAGCCAAGATCCCGACCACTTGCGTGCTAACGCCCTGCGATCGTTTGGAAAACTCGGGATCTTGGTCTGAAGTTTCGATTCCTGTGCGCTTCCGTTTGAAGACGGCAGCTAGTGAGAGCTAGCTGCCGTTTTCTCGTTCTTGGTCTTGGCGTGTACTGCTCATGTACTGCGGCGCGGGCTCGTCGAGTAACGCTGCGGCCGAGCGACGCGCGTTCGGGGAGAGATGCGCGTAGCGCATCGTCATCGAGATCGACGAGTGGCCGAGCAGTTCTTTGACCTGCGTGACCGATGCCCCCCGCATCATCAGGTGAGACGCGTAGGTGTGGCGCAGTCCGTGCCAGCCCATCCGGCGAAGGCCCGCCTCCCAGCAGCGCTTCATCAAGGGAGAGTCCCCGCGCTCCAACTTCGACTTCGACTCGCAGTGCCAGCGCTGGAGCATCGAGCCGTCCTCTCGGCAGAACACGAACGCCCCGCGGATATGCCGATGGGCGCGGAGCACTTCGACGGCTCGGCGCGGGAGGTCGACGACTCGCGCTCGCCCGCTCTTCGGGGGTCCCAGCTTACCGGCGTCGTCCGCCGCGCGACGGACGTGGAGCTGCGCTCCCGCGAGATCCACGTCGCTCCACAGAAGTCCGCGGAGTTCTCCAAGTCGAAGGCCGGTGAATACCGCGGTCGGGATCATCGCGGACCATGGGTCCGGAGCCGCCCGCGCTGCGGTGAGTAGGCGCTCCGCTTCCTCGAAGTCGAAGAAGTCGAACGACGGCCTCTGGGTCTTCAGCCGCCGGATGTTTGGCGGAGTCCCCTCCCGGTCTCCGATCTCGTGGGCGTAGCTGAGGAGCTTGGACAAGATCGCAAGCTCCTCGTTGATCGTCTTGTTCGAGACGCCCTCGTTCCTGCGTCGAGCTTTGAACGGATGGAGATGCACCCCAGCTCCCGGGTGAACCTCGTGGCTCTGTTCAATCCCCCCGTGACGAGGGATTCGCGGACGAGAACGCCGAGCCGGCATGTTCGGGGGGGTGCAAACTCGCGAGCACCAACCTGCGCCTACTCCGACGCGTCGCACGCTCTCGGGGCGCAATCGCTGACGACGACGTCGGTCATGCACTTTCGTCCTTGCCGAAACTCGCCCGCGGGAAGTTCCCGATCAGACCCGTCCGAGTTTTCACCGATCCGTGTGACCTCGACGGTCTCGTTCGCCTCGTCGTATCGAAGCTCTACGCGGCGGTAGGCACCCGCGCCCATCCACTCGACCTCGTCCCCGTCGTCAGAACCGACCACGTAGATCCGGTCGTAGGCAGCAGGTACCCACCTACCCATATAGACGGCGTCCTCGGTGAAGCAGTTCAGGACCTGCTGAAACACGTCTCCGTTCTCTCGGACCTCAAGCTGGCGAAGAATGAGTCCCTCTGGAACGGACGTCTCTTCAGCCGGGTCGCGCCACCATCCGACGGCCCAGGACACATCCTCGACGGCTGGGACATCGACGTCGAGTTCGCCGGCGTCCCCGTCTTGGCCTCCTTCGTCGCTCGCACCTACATCGTCGCCGCAGGCGCATAGCGCGACGGCTAGAGACATCCAGAGTGCTCTCTTCATCTCATTCTCCAACTTGAACATAGACCGCTTCCGACGGGGTGCCCGACTCGGAGAGCACGAACAGCATGTAGTGCCCAGGAGGCGCGACGTTCGCGTCTTGCGACAGGGCGACAACCTGCTCGGCGTCCTGGTTCAGGTTTCGGCTGGGACGTTTTCGTACTCGATTCCGTGTCAGGACATCTCGAGCATCAACGAAGGGGAGGCCGGGCCGGTGACGTTGAGCGTGGTCGTGTTGGACAACGACGGAGAGATGGCGCAAGACGACTTCGAGCTTGAACTCTGTGCGGCGCGTATGCTCCGCTGCGCTCAGCAGTGCGTCGACCCTCAGGGTCCGGACGCTTGCTGAGCCCTCGAGCCTCTGACGCCGCAGCTCCCACGTCGGACACGTCCCTGAACACGACGCAAGCGCCCGCGGCTCGACCCATCTCGTGGTCTGAGTTGTTCGGCGCGGCTCCACGACCGCAATGCAGACGACCTCCGTATCCGGGGTTGGGCGGGCGGCCGGACCACAGAGTCCGACCGAGCGTGACGTACCCGGCGGGAGGTCGAAGACCCTCGTCAGATTTTCTTCACGCCGGAGGGTTAGTTCTGCGGTGACACCTCGTCTGCCGCGAATGAAGGACCACTGATATGACGAAGACTCTAGGTTTCCCCTTGCTCCTCGCGCTCTTGGCACTCGGTTGCGCAACCGAGGATGACGCGCCTCCGACGAATACGGAACACCGCTACCACGGAGAGATCGCGCCGGAGGCGAGCCTCAACGCCGTGGGCTCGATGGTCACGATCGAAGAGGATGGTGTGGACTCGTTTTGCACGGGCACGCTCGTGGCCCCCGATGTGGTCGTGACGGCGAAGCACTGCTTCCTCCTCTCGTTCCCGGCCGAGTTCGGCTTCGCAATCGGGCACGACACGGCAAACCCCGACCGCGTCGTGCCCATCGAGAGCGTGTTTTGGGAGATGGACGTTGCGGCAGGGCAGATGGGCCTGGGTTCCGATGTGGCGATCGCGATCCTCGGGGAGACAATCGACGACATCGAGCCCGTCAAGCTGGGCTACCCCACCACGATGGGGAAGTCGCCCTCGACGCACGTGTGGATGGAGCACCAGCAGGTCGGCTACGGCTTCGCAACACCCGAGCACACGGGGATCGGCGTGCGTCGCAAAGGCGTGGGGCGCACCCAGGCCCTGGGATGGATGTCGCTCTTCCCCGGGCTCTATGACTACGACTGGCTCACATTCCGTGACCACATCGTCAACGCGTTCGGTGAGGGCAGCAGCGCTCTGGACGGGTTGTGGAATGGTCCGCGGCTGGCCTGGAACTACGACCTGCTGGTGCGATCGCTCGACGGCGCAAAGGTCGACAACGGGGACTCGGGGGGCCCGCTCCTCGCGACGGTCAACGGCGAGTTGGTCACCTTCGGCGCCGTCTCCGGCGTGCTCGGCTTCAGCCAGGAGAGCCTCGAGCACATCGACCAGGAGATGGCGATGACGATGTACTCGAGCTTCGGGCCGGAGACGGACCACATGATCCGCTCGGCGATCGGCGCGTGCCGCCATGTTCCCGAGGAGGGAGTGTGTGACGGTGACACGGCACAACACTGCTCGGGCGTCGACGAAGGCGAACCCCACGTGATCGAGACCGCATGCGACACGGGCTGTGTGCAGACCCCGGAGGGGGCGGCCTGCGCGAGCGAGTGCACGAGCGACGATGAGTGTGAGGACGTGGCGTTCGGCGGGGAGTGCAACAACGACGGGGTCTGCGAGTGGGAGTCGACGGAACTCTGCACCGGAGAGGCCAACGTCGGGACGTGTTTCTTTTGCTGTGCCTTCGAGACCGACCTCTCGATCCCGGCGCAGATCGAGTGTCTCGACATGTGCAACGCTGAGGCACCACCGATCGCCGCCCAGCCCGAGAGCATCACGCGCGGCTTCCCCGGATTCGGCGGAGACCTTCCGGAGTTCATCTCCTTCTGAGCAGCCTGAGCGTGGAGGACCCGTGAGGCTCTGCTCCACGGGTCCTCGATCGCAACCGATTTGGCAGGAAGGCCGGTCGGTCCGCGTGTGGGCTTTTCGCCTCGCAATTCGCGCCGGCAATTCGGCCTGACAGAAACGGCAAGCCTCGGACACTAAGTGGGCGTGTCCCCCACCGCGTCCAGCGTCACGTCCCCTCCCGGCGTCGTGGGCGCAGACGACCAGGCGGTCGGACCGTGCCCCGACGACGACGTTCTCCAGGGCTACGCGGAGGGTCTGCTGCAAACTGCGGCCGCCGCTGGACTTGAGCACCACGTCGATCAGTGTGGTCGGTGCCGGGACGCGCTGCGGCTGTTCGCGCTCGTCACCGCATCTCCCGTTTCCCCGACCGCGACGGCGCCGGATCTGCCGGACCGGTACCGCCTGGTCGAGTCGCTCGGAGAGGGCGGACAAGGCACGGTGTGGCGGGCCGTGGACACGCAGCTCGGCCGAGACGTCGCGCTCAAGCTGGTGCATTGCCCCGACGCCCGGCACCGCGAGTCCCTGCAGGCAGAAGCGCGGGCCCTCGCCGCGCTCAGTCACCCGAACGTCCTCGAGATCTTCGACATCGACCTGTCGGGCGACCCGGGCTTCTTGGCAATGCCCGTGTGCCGCGAGTCCCTCGCGGACAACATCGACCGCGGCACCGATTGGAAGACGGCAGTTCGTCTCATGCTCGACGTCGTGTCGGGGCTCATCGCGGTTCACGGCGCGGGCCTCGTCCACCGAGACATCAAACCCGCGAACCTGCTCCGTGACAACACGGGGGCGGTCGTCATCGGCGACTTCGGCATCGTCTCGATGGGCTCGGCCGACACATCCGAGCCCAATCCGAATCCGGCGCGGAGTCAGGACACCTCACTCACCACCCTATGTGGCACACCTGCCTATCTGGCTCCCGAAGTCTGGCAAGGTCATCCGCATTCGCCAACATCGGACCAGTACGCTTTCTTCGTTTCGCTTGCGCAGCTGGTCACCGGAATCCTGCCACGACGAAACAGTCGATGGACCGGAAGTGCGGGTGTCCCCAAGTGGCTGCGCCGAGTCGTGCGGCGAGGCCTCAGTCCGAACCCCCGCGCTCGCTTTCCATCGATGGCCGCAGTCGAACGCGCGCTTCAGCAGCCACGCAACGTACGTGCGTTCGTCCCCTGGCTGGCTGTGGCCGCCGGCTCGGTCGCGGCGGTGGCGTTCGGCGGAGTCCCCACGACGCCCCCCTCGCTGGACGTAGCCACAGTGACCTGCACCCCCAGCGTCCCCGAGCCATGGACCGACGACATGGCGACCGCGGTGGCCGAAAGCGGGCATCCTCGCGCAACGCAGTGGTCACAGACGATGTCCGCGCGAATCCAGGAGTTTGGGGAAGGGGTTTCGCAAGCCTCCAAGCACGCGTGTCAGCTCGAGCGCTACGAAGCCCACCGCTGCCTGGGCCGCCTGCAAGAGCGAGTCGACGCCATGACCCGACGGCTGGCCAAGGGAGAGGTGACAGCATCCGGCGTCGACAGGCTTCAGCGACTCCTCCCGGAACTCACGTCCTTCGAACACTGCCTGCAGGTCGAGGAGCGCGTCGGTGCATCCCCACTCGAGCCCACGGCAGCGCGAGGACAAGCCTCCCTCGCGGTGCATGGGGCCTATGCCGCGGGGTTGCTGCGTGCGGAGCCAGGGTTTGCGCGTCAAACCGTCGCCCAAGCGCTCGCCGACGGCTTGCTCGCCGACCATCCAGACCTGCACGCGACCGCATTGCGTCGCTCCGCCAGCTCCGCCATCGCCGAGGGCAGGGCCGGCCTCGAAGAGCAACACGCCCTGCTCGCGGCGGCAGAACAGCGTGCCCTGGACGGCGATGCCCCGGCCGTGCAGGCCGCGGTCTGGACGGAGCGAGCCAACATCGCCCATGCGATGCAGGCAGACGCCGACCGGGCGTTGGAGTTCCTCGACTTCGCGGACGCAGCGATCATCCGTGCAGGGAGCCCCGCGCCTGGACGAATGCGTTCCGCCTTGGTCCGCGCCAAGATCCTCCTATCTCGAGGAGACACACACGGCGCAAAACAACACGCCGATTCGGCGGAGCAGCTCGCACGCTCCATCGGAGCCGCGTCCTTTCGGGCCCTCGCGTTGATGGTTATAGGGAAAACGCTGCTCGCCGAAGGGCGCGATGGGGTCGCCGTGATGGAGGAGGCCGTGCAGCTCATGCGGGAGACACACGCGGTACCCGGGGCGAACTTCGACGAGGCTGTCCTGAAGCTCGCAGCCGCCTACCGAGAAACAGAGCAGCCACTGCGAAGCCTAGCCGTCGTGCAGCCCGTCGTACGCCGCTTGGTCGAGACCCACCCCGGCTCGACCTCCCTCGCCTACGCTCTGAACGTGCAAGGCTTGGCGGCGCTCGAAGCCGTGTGGGAAGAAGAGAACCCTACCGACGCCTCGGCAGCTCCTCTTCACGCACTCGCGTCCGATTCGTTCGAGCGCGCCCTCGCGATCCAGACCTCGCTCGGCTCCGCGTACGGACAGGGGATCGTAGAGTCCAGTCGCGGCCGGCTCGCCCTCGAGCAAGACCGTCACGCCGACGCCGAGACCCACTACCTGGCGGCGATCGAGCACCTCGAGCAGGTGCTGGAGCCCAACGACCCGAACCTGGCGAACATGCGAGCCGCGATCGCCTTCGCCCGTGCGGAACGGGAGAGAAAAGAACCCCAGACAGAGACGAACCGCTGAAACAGCGCCTCACTCGACGCTGGTTTGCAGCCAGCGCGTGAGACTGATGTCGAGGCTTCGTGAGAGCGCTGCGAGGCTTCCCGCGGCCATGTCGTCGGAGTCTTGCGAGAGGTCCGCCAGCACCTGCCGAAGCAGTCGGTGCCGAACCCGTGAAACCAATCGGGAGACGCTGACCTCGTGAATCCCCAGAGCCTCGGCGGTACGAGCGACAGAGAAGCCGAGGACATAACGCATCCGCAGCGCACGCCGTTCCGCAGGCTTGAGTCCGCGCAGCGCCCGAGTCAGGGCCTCGACGATGATGGACTTGGCCTCCTCCGTCTCGAACTGTGCGCCGGGGTCGAGGCCGTCGGCGACGCAGGACTCGAGATCGGATGCTCGTGGTTCCACGAACCCCCGGGCCCGACGGAGGTCGACCGCGAGGCGGCTCGCCACCGTCCGCACGAATCCCTGCAGTGACCCGCGTCCGCTGTACCGCCCGATCTTCGGGACCTCGTCTGCGTGGGACACCAGGAAGTGGATCAGTGCCCGCTGTTGGAAGTCATCCACTTCGTGGGACCGCAAGCTGCGAAGTCCGATCGCACGCAGCAGGTCGCCGAACGCGGCGAGAAACGCTTCGGCTGCCTGTGGTGCGCCCGAGGCATACCAGCGGGCAAGTACGATCTCGTCGAGCCGGTCGTCAGGGAGCCCGTCCACATCGATTCCCTGGCCGTCGAGAAAACCGAGGATGTCGTCGACCTCCAGACGCACCACCAAAGCCCGTTCCACCGCGAGCTGCACCCGGTTATACGCCGTCTCTTGTATGTACTGACCCGCCGCGGCCTCCTCGTCGCTGGAGGCTAGGACGGATTCCGGACGGTGCAGGTTCGGCGGGGCCTCTGGTTGACCACAAACCCACAGACCGCACCGAAGAGCAGAACTGCGAACAAAACGCGGACCGCGCACAAGTGTCGACCCATGGGTCGCGCATCTCCCGTCCAAAACGGCTGCGCGGACTTGTGCGACCCAGGGCCCCACCCCGAGCCGGATGACCCACACCCCCGCCCCACGATGGCTCCGTGTGAGCGAGGATGTCGACGCAGACGCCAACCGCGACGAAGTCACGTTGGACGATCGACGGTGGGGCCGTCGGAGAGCGCGGTCGCGACGACGCACGCGACGCAGTCGAAGTGGCCATACGCGCGCTCGAGACCGATGCGACGAACAGGGAGCAGGCCGAACTCAACCGGCGCACGCGTCGGGCCCGACTGGCGGTCGCAGGGCCGTCAGGTGGTTGATGCGTCGGGAAACGTGCGGCCGGGCACACCCCGCTGAAGGCGGAACCACGGGTGTGAATCCCGTAGACCCGGCGACGTCCCACCCCGCTGATGGCCGCCCGCCCTCGACTCCTCTTCCTCCAGGCTCTGCTGGGTTTGATCGCCTGCGAAAGCGCGGTCGACCTCGGTCCTTCGGAGACATCGACCGGTGCGTCTTCCACGGAAGATCCAGCCCCAGGCGACACGTCGGGATCCGGGTCAACGACGAGCCCGTCCGAGAGTTCATCCTCGACTTCGACCGACGAAACGGGGGTCCTTGGGAGCAGCACATCCACCACGAGCGGCACGACCGGCGAGGGTCCAGCCAAGATCTCGATTTGTCAGTATCAGTGCGTCGCCGACGAGGACTGCTGGCAGGATGGGTCCTCTATTGGTCTGTCTTGCTCGGAAAGCGGCTCTTGTATCGCATCATGCGAGACCGACGAGTTCTGTTCTGCGGTTTTCTCTGGTTGGTTGACGCAACAATGCACGGCGAATGACGAATGCGTCGGGGGGGTCTGCGTCGACTTTGGCCAGGCCGACGGAACGGGTGGCTGTGGCCTGGCGCCATCCGAGGGGCTCTCGTGCGGTGAGTTCGGCCTGGAGGAGACCGACGTGACCGATATTGCCGGAAACGCTGCCGTCGTCTGCTCAATCGAGGCAGAGTGCTCGGAGACCGAACATCTGGGTCGCGCTTGCGTTCCTGTCGGTGATTTCGGACCGAACTGTGCGCGTGATGGATGCGCCGAAGGGCTCGTGTGCCGAGATGACGGACTCTGCGGATGCGAAGACGACGACGCTTGCACGCTCTCAGGGTCCGGTGGGACCTGTGTCCACGGTATCTGCCTCGAGGAATGCACGAGTACCGAGGAGTGCGGCGGTCCGAGCCCGTTTGATGGCGGAGGCTTCGTCTGCGCACCGCTCGACCCGCCGCGTTAGGGGTCGTCCCCGACTCGATGAAACGCTCGGAGGGGCGCCCCCGAGCCCGTGCCGTCGTTCCTCATCGGTCGTTTGTGCCCGAGGGCCTCTTCTTCCCCCTGCTCCACGACACTAGCGTGGCCCCACCTCGGGCAGAGCCCGGATCCACTCGTCGAACCCTCCCAGGGTGCTGGTGCATTCCTGGGGGTTCTCGGCAAGCTTGGCGATCGCCTCTTGCAACAACTGGCGCCCGCGCCGAATTCGGGTTTTGCTCGTGCCGACAGGCAAACCGGTTACCTCCGCGATCTGCGTGGCGCTCAGCTGTTCCCAATAATGCAGCTCGAGCACCACCTGGTAGTCGAGCGGGATGTGTCGCAGCGCTCGCAGAAGCAGACGTTGCTCCTGTCTCCTCCCCAGGGCCGTCGCTGGGCCGGGGGCGAGTTGGGCGACCGAGACTGCGCTGGAGTCGAACGGCTGCTCGGACCGCTGTCGCCCTCGCAGGTGATGGCGCAGAATGTTGTGGGCAATACCGAACAAGAAGGTGCGCACACTCGCGTCACCGCGAAAGCGACCGGCCGCCTCGAGGCACCCGAGGAACGTCCGCTGCACGAGATCCTCTGCAGCCTCGGGAACCTTGCTCAGAAAGAACCGGATGATGCTGGGGTAGTGGCGCGAGAACAGGGTGGAACCGGCGTGCTGGTCGCCCGCACGCCAAGCCTCCAGCAAGTCCGCGTCGTCGGTGCTCGGTCCAAGGCCCACGCAGGGCCGATGATAGGCCGGCCCCGGTGACGATGGTGAACCTCCTGTCTTTTTTGCGTCGCCGCAATCCGATTGAGCGCAGGCGTCACTACCCGTTGAATGCCGGATCGAGACCCCCCTCCGCACGAGGACCAGCCCTCCGCGCAGGCCCTCGGCAGTAAAACACACCCCTCCGCTCGTGGCCGATGGTGGCTTGCGTCTGCGGTCGTCGGGGCCGATGCTCGGCGCGTGGACACGGACACGCGGGACGAGAGCCCCGCACATTGCGGCCCTCCGTCCGGGTCCCCGGGCACGCCGGGAGCCAAGCTGACCCGGCAGAGCATCCACGCCGCGCTCTTTCCCGAGGTGGGATCCGCACCGGTGAGCGTGGGTCGCTTTGAGTTGCTGCGTCGACTCGGCCGGGGAGGCATGGGCGAGGTGTATGTCGCGTACGACGACCAGCTCGACCGGGAGGTCGCCCTCAAGCTGCTGCTGCGCGAGCGTGCAGACGATCCGTCGGCGCGTTCGCGAATGCTCCGCGAGGCCCAAGTGCTGGCACGTCTCAACCACCCGAACGTGGTGCAGATCCACGAGGCGGGCATCCATGAAGATCAGGTGTACCTGGTGATGGAATTGGTCGACGGCGTGACGCTACGGAAGTGGTTGGACGACACGCCCCAGGGCTCGTCGGTGCGACCACCCGCTGAGGTACTGCCCGTGATGATCGCGGCCGGACAGGGCTTGGCCGCCGCCCACGCAGCAGGGCTGACCCACCGCGACTTCAAGCCTGACAACGTCTTGGTCGGACACGACGGCCGCGTTCGGGTGCTCGACTTCGGATTGGCCCGCCCAGGTGCCGAACAAGGCGAAGCTGCAGGGTCGTCGCTGACGAGCTCGGTGGACGACCCCACGACGAACGGCTCGGACTCTGGCGCAGGACGAAACTCCGGCTCGGGCTCCCGTCGAGGCATCGCGCAGCTGACCACGCCGGGCCGAGTGGTGGGCACGCTCGCATACATGTCCCCGGAGCAGCTCGCGGCCAGGCCACTCGATGCCCGCTCCGACCAATTCAGCTTCTGCGTGACGCTGTACGAGGCGCTCTACGGGATTCGCCCCTTCACCGGCCGCACCTTCGCTGCGCACCTGATGGCGGTGACACAGGGCACGCCCAGAGAACCCAAGGACCGTGCGCCGACTCCTCGATGGCTGCGAGCGCTGGTGCTTCGCGGTCTGGCTGTCGAGACTGACGACCGCCACGCCGATATGGAGGCGCTCCTACGTCAGCTCCAGCGACCGCGAGGACGGATACGCGCGGTGGGACTGGCGGCGGGAGCGTTGCTGCTCGGCGGCGCTGCGCTGGCGATCGCGCTTCGCTCTCCTGACACACCGTGCGCTCTGGCCGACGCCGAGCTCTCCGAGCGATGGGACGACGCGGCGCGTGAGCGGGTGCAGTCGGCATTCGTCGCGGCGGAGCCTTCCTACGGCGCGGAGTCGGCCGAGCGCGTGATCGCGGCGCTCGATGGTCGAGTCGGCGCCTGGCGGGCCGAGCAGCGCGATGCTTGCGAGGACACGCGCGTTCGACAAACCCATCCCCAGAGCATCTTGGCCCGGCGCACCGCCTGCATCGAGCGCTCGACCGCCGACCTGCGGGCATTGCTTCACGCACTGTCCGTGGCTGACGCTGGCATGGTCGAGAACGGGCTCGAACTGGTCGCGGCGCTTCCCCAGCCGGTGCGATGTCAGGAGCTCGATTCCCTCGGCCCCGATGCTCCCGACGACCCCGACGCCGTCCGAGTCGTCCGGGAGGCCCTCGCGGCAACCCGCCTCGCCCGCGTGACCGGGAACGAGGACGAGGCAATCTCGGCGGCCGACGCCGCGTTGATGCGGGCCGAGGCGACGGGGTACGGACCCGTGCATGCTGAGGCCATGCTCGAGGCGGCGCGAGCCCGACTGAGCGGACCCCGGCAGGAGGACAAGAACTCGGGCGTCGAGCTGGCGTGGCAGGCCCTCGACTTGACCGAGCGGCACGAGCATCGCGAGCTGCTGTTCGAGATCTGGATCGAGCTGCTCACCGAGGACCAACGCCGTGGTCACTCCGACCGGGCACGTCTGTGGGCACGGCGGGCGGAGGTCGCCCTGGATCGCAGCCCCAGCGAACCACAGCGACGAGCCGAACTCTTCTTTCGACGCGGAGACGCCGAGCGCAAGGCCGGTGAGTTCGCCAAGTCGCAGCGCTGGATCCGACGCGGCCTCGACGACCTCGAGGGCCAGCCGGGACTCGAGCTCGAGCGAGCGCAGCTCTACGAGGCCCTGGGCAATATCCGACGTCGGACCGACCGACCCGACTTGTCGCTCGAGGCCTACGACCGCGCCGAAGCGCTGTGGCGGGAGCACCTCGGCCCGCGACACCCCTACCTCGCCCGGCACGACTACAACGTGGGGCTGCTCCTGACCGAGCTGGGACGGGTCGATGCGGCGCGGGGGCGCCTGGACCGGGCACACACGCGATGGACAGAACTGTACGGCCCGAAGACCATGCTGACCGGGCGGATCGAGCTGGCGCTGGCCCAGCTTGACCAGACGACGGGCGCCCTCGACGACGCGCTCGCCCACGCACAACGCGGGCAGGAGATCCTTGCCGGGACCCGCGGCCCAAACGACCCGCTCCAGATCGAGGCTCTCCAGCTCCTGGGCCTGGTTCAGTTCCGCCGCGGCGAGTTCCAGGATGCGTACGACGTGTGGCAACGGGCACTCGAGCACATCGAGGCGTCCCGTAGCCCCGAGGATTCAGAGGCACTGCTCACCCGTGCCAACCTGGCGGAGACCTTGCTGGAGCTCGGCCGGCACAGCCGCGCACGAGAGGCCTACGAGGCCCTTCTGCCTGCGGTGGAGTCCCGCGGCGAGCAGGAGCCGGTGATGCTGATGTTGGTGCTCAAGGGCCTCGGCCTCACGGAGCTGGCGGCCGAGCGTCCACCCGAAGCCACGAAGCGACTGAGGGCTGCACTCGCCCTGCTCGATCTCCACGGAGGCCACCCGCTCGAGCGCGCCGACCTGCTATGGGCGCTCGCGCGAGCCGAACGAGGCGCGGCGGACCCCCCAGACGCGGTTCGCAAGCGAGCCGAGGGAGCGGCCGAGCTCTACGCCAAGCACGGCCAGCCCGAACGCGCGGACGAAATCCACACGTGGGTCGATGCCTTCGACGGCTAGGGCCGACGACGGGCACAAGATCCGCACACGCGGGGCCAGCCGCCTCGCGCCCCACTCATCACCACCAACGGAACAAGCACGATCATGTACTACGGACAAATCGACGGCGACGGAAAACTCCTCACAGAATCTGCGTACTCCAACAACTTCAGGGCCTCGGGGGGCGGCGGGACGGTCACGATCACCCTTGGTCAATGGACGTACTACGCCCCCACCTTCACCCTCACCAACAGCCCCAGCTCGGGCTCGCAACAGGACTACTGCTCGACGTACAGCATTTCGAGACCGGACCAGAGCAGCCCATGGCGCGTCACTGTCCAAACCTATGACTCCAATGGTCGTCCGACGACGCGGAACATCAGCTTTCGGGGGGACTGCGGAATGAGGAGGGTCTTCACCGCCCAGACACTCACCATCAGCCCCAAGATCGTCGATTTCCAAGGCGCCAAGGTCCTCGCGCTACACACCACCGTCGCTGGCGAGACCATTTACCTCGACGAGGGCACGGTGCTCATCGGGGTCGGTACGAAAATGAAGCTCGAGCTCGGCCACACCTCGGTGTCCGACGATGACGGTAACACCTGGGCCCTCACCGGCTGGACCTACGACGGCAACATCACCAGTGGGACACAGTGGCCCTCGAGCGGCTTCGAGCTCGCGACCGATCCCGAGGGGGCCGGGCCAGCGACCACGCCCTACCTTTTCGCGGTCAAGGGCATCCGAACCGAAGGCAGCGGGCAGCAGTACATCTCTTCAGACC
Organism: Nannocystales bacterium; assembly: GCA_050633305.1. GTDB lineage: Bacteria > Myxococcota_A > Polyangia > Nannocystales > Nannocystaceae > CAJXVA01. The sequence continues at coordinate 970,723 of JBOEGF010000018.1, read as the reverse complement.
CCGTCGTGCGCCTGTCGAGCGTGTCGCCAGCGGGTCTGTCCATTTAGCTCACCGTCCTGTTGGGCAGTCTCGAAGCGTCGCCGTCCGCACGTCGGTCACGACCAAACGCGTTCGCTGAGAAACACCTCGAGGCGGCCGCTGGTCTTCGAGATGCCGCCCACGATGAACCAGACAACAACGGACTCGTCGGTGGGCTCCGCATGGAGCGCGAGGGCCACGGGTTCAACGATGGCCTTGCGGAGGTGAGCAACGAGGAGCGTTCCGGGTCGGACACGCACGTGCTGCCCCTCCTGCACGTCTCGACGTGCGACCCGGGCCTCGAACGTCTTCGCGACCTCGTCCAGCGGAGCGGGGCACCAATGGCCTCGCTCGGGCTGCCCGGGAACGAGTTCTCGGAAGCCCGACTCGGGACTCTCGCCACTCTCCAACCAGTTGAGATACAGCTCGGTGAACTGCCCCTGCTCGAGCGCGTCGTGCGTCCGGAGAACCTCGAGCAACGCGTCCTCGATGGGTCCATCTGGCGCCGGAGCGTCGTGAAACTCCATCTCACCGCCGCCCTCCGTGCCCCAACAATGAAACTCCAGGCCGAGACCTCGGTAGAACCTCAGCCACGGGAGCCAGCCGTCTGGGGGATTCTCAGTCTCGGGGCACACCGAGAGGAGGAGGGCGACCCCCTCGGGAGGCTTTGCGCCGCGCAGCCGGCCGAAGAAGCCCGGCGATGCAGGTGTGGGTAGAGCATCGAGAAGGTCCGCCCGCGAAGCGTCGAGCCCAGAGAGGTCGAGTTCGAGGCCGGAGACCAACAGGAAGCGCGCTGGAGCCGTAGGACGGACAACACACCAGCGCAGCGCGGCGAGCTGCGCTCGGAGTTCCGCGGACGTTGGACTCGATGCGTCGGTCCCCGTCGCGAGGTGTTTCGGCGGCACCTCACCGAAGCGCAACGGTTCCATGCGACCGTCGACGACACGCCAACCCGCGCCTCGCTCGTTCACGGCGAGGACGACGTCCTCCCCGACATGGAGCGCCCCGGCGGCTCCACATGCTCCTTCGGCGAATACAGCCTCGTACAGAACCCGCTCCGTCGCCGTGAACGGAAGGCTTGGCCGGCTGTCATCCGTGGGGCCCCAGTATCGAACACGAGCAGTTAGAGAGAAGATTTTCATAGAAGGACCCGCTCGAGTCGGCGCGCGATCAGGCGATTCACTCAGACATCATGCAACCGCAGAAAGCGGAAGTTGTTCGGCCAGACACCATCGAGGCCTGCCCCGATGAGCTGTTGTGCGACGCGAGAGACGTAGTTGAAGGGATGGGTGTCAACGTCGAGACCAACCTCGAGAGGATGGGGGTCACCGGAGCCGGTTGCAGTTTCCTCCCAGACCCGAACGCGCACCCCGTACTCGTAGATATGGACGAAGTTCGCACCGCCGTGATTCTCGGAAGCATAAAGGGCAACACCCAGCTCCACCCCTTCAAAGAAGTCTCGACCGTCGAATCCAATGGTGTCGCCGACCAGGACGAGGCAGCTCGCGCCAACCCCCAACAGCAGGCCGTCTCCTCGACGCCAAACCTGGTCGGACAGGGCCGCGGAGTCTTCCGACATCCAGCACCGACCCGTTCGCGCAATCGTTGTCGGCACGAGCGTCTGAAGGTCGTCATCCACGAGGATGACCATGCTGAGCGAAATCCCCACGGTTAGTTCTTCCCCTGAGCGAGAGGCCAGCCAGACGTCGCCTCCGTGGCGACACGATTGGCGGCCATCACACCAAAGCGTTCTCGCGTGCGCTGAGGATGGTTGGAGAAGTCGACCGTACGAATCCTTTGCCAGTCAAGCCGTCCCAAGGCTTGGACGCAGGCGGTGTCGAGACCCGCGTGGCGCAAACGAAGCGTCTCCAGCGTGGGAGCAAGCGACCCGAGCTGGGGACCAGCCTCGAGAGGGTTGTCGGATGCATCCAGCGCAACCAGCCCGAGCCCGCGGACAAGCCGAGTCAGGTCTCGCACGCATAGATCCGCACCGTCGATACGTAGATCCCGGAGCGACGTTGCAGCAGTGAGGTCGAGGCCTGCGAGGCGGTTTCTTCCGAAGTCAGCGGACTCCAGCCGACCCATGCCGGCCCACTGCCAAACGGCGTCGAGGTGGTCCTGCGAGGGCAACGAACCTCTCAACGACAGCGACACGACCTTGGGAGCCGCCGAGAGCAACATGGCCAGGCATCCGGGCTCGATCGCTGTCCAGTTCAAGTTCAGCCGTTGGAGGTCGGCCAATTCAGGGAGCTGGGCGATGCAGCGCCAACCATCACGGTCGGTTCGCGTGCTCGAAAGGTCGAGCGTCTTGAACGAAAGACCCCCGAGAATCTCCATGATCATCGGGGCGACGCGAGACCCCTCGACGTCCCCATGGCCGCCAATCAAGACACGGATGAGGCCTGGAAAAGACGCCTCGGAGAGCTCGTCCGCGATGTCGTCCAAGAAGAAGAGGCCGTCGATGCCGTAGAACGGCAAGCCGGCGGCGGAAAAATCGAGGGTCTGAACCTCGCGCAGGAGGTCGGAGGATTCGCCCGTGTTCAGGAGACGGGCCACCACCTCCACGTGTCGCGTGGGTACATCAAGAACCGACACGGAAGGAGTATAGACCACCTCACCGAGCACCGCCGCGCCGACCTCCTACCCGGCGTCGGCGCGCCCTTCGTTCGGTACCAGCTCGCCCGGTCAGGAGAGCAGCTCTTCGATGGCTCCCGCGGGGAAGCCGGGAAGGCCAAACTCCTCTGGTAGGGCGTCCTCACTGATCCCGGCCATCTCGATGAGTGTCTTCAAGAACGCGTTCACGTTCGTGCCGGATGCATCGTAGTGGTACCCGCGCCGACCCACACCGCCCCCGGCGACCAGGAAGCAGAGTTCTTCCGCTGTGTGGCGGTAGCTCGACAGGTCGGTGCCCAACACCACGATGCTGTTGTCGAGCACCGTCTGCCCGTCGGGGCCTTCCACCACCTCGTCGAGGCGGCTGCACAGGTCCGCAAACATGTCGACGTAGAACTGGTAGCCACGAATCCGCGCAGGGTCATCTCGTTCCACCCCGTTGGCGTGAACGATCGGATGGTGCCATCCGCCATTGCTCGCGATCGCGGCGTCGACCTCCGGTACACCGAACGACGGGGCGTAGCCGTGGACGTATTCGATACGCCCGACAGGAGCGAGATTGCATGCCATCGAGTTGGCCATGAGTTGATTCTGCAGGGGTGCAAGCTCCGCCATGGACATCTCCGCGAACGCGCCAGCGTCGGGCTCGTCGGGGATCGAACACGCCAGCGGAGGGAGTTTCAGCTCAACATCGCGGACCTTCTCCGCGTGGTCGTCGAGAACCGCGCGATCGGCTGCATTCAAGTCTTGCCGTAGGTCGACAAAGCTGTCCCGGACCGCGTCGAGCACACTCTTCTTTCGCCGCTGCAGCTCGAGGTAGGCCTCGTCGATGGTGCCATCCGGATTGATGCCATCGAACAGCGTCGCGAAAGCGAGGCCCGGGTGCGCGAGAACGCTGATCGGCGTCGCGGCCTGCTCGTAGAAGAACCGCGACTCCGTGATCTCCTCGGACCCCGCCCCCTTGATGCCCAGGTTCACCGCGTCCCGAGGGTGGAGTTCCCCTCGCAGCTGCGCGCCGATGACCTGCTCGACCGAGGGACCATTCGGTGTGCGCGAGTGGTCCTGTGGACTTGCTCCGGCGATGAGGTTCTCCACGTGGTTGGTCCCGTCGCCTCCGAACGCGTGCTGCATGAGCGTTCCGGTAAACAAGGCCTCTTTCTTCCCAGGATGCCCTCCGACATACAGGCCCCCAGCTTCCTCCAAGACCGTGTGAGGGCACCTGGAAACAACCAGCGTCCGGTCTCGAAGCGGCTCCATCGCCTGGCAAATCTCGCCAAACTCGAAGCCCGCCCCCTGCTGCGTCGGTACAAAGGCAGGGACATAGGTCCCGTTCTCGTAGGCGACGAAGATGACGCGCTTCGGAGCAGCCGTTGAGCCTCCCGCGTGCGCCGGCGCGGGGCCAAGCATTCCTCTCAAGGCCGGAAGCGCCAAGGTCAACCCACCAACTCCCGTCAAGAACCTACGTCGTTTCATTCGTCTTCTCCTGCATCCATCTGTCGGAACAAGAACGCGTCCGAGGTCGCGAGCGCCACCATGAGTTCGGGAACACTCCCGCTCGACTGCGCAAAGGCACTCTCGAGTTCTTCGAGTACGCACGCGTCCCGATCGGTCTCCCGTCGGCCCGCGAAGTAGCGATACACGTGCCGCACGTAACAGCTCCGAGCGACCTCTGTCTGGGCGATCGCTTCGAGCAGCTGCGATGCATCCGCGTACTCCCCGGCGAGCACGCCGACGTCCACCGATGCCGAAGCGTCGATCGGGGCTCCGTTTTCAGTCTCACGGTAGGCGCCGATCCAGTCATAACGCTCGAAGGGGAACCCCATCGGGTTGATCGCGACGTGGCATGAGGCGCACGAGGGGTCGGTCAACAAGGGCTCGAGCCGCTCACGCTGCGTGGGAAGGTGGCCGGTCGCGTCGAGTGCAGTCTGCGTATCCAAGCCGTCAGGGAACGGCGGCGTACTCTGGCACAGCACGTGGTTGAGCACGAAGACCCCCCGCTCGACGAGCGACGTCTTCGACTCGTGCGCCGAAGCGGCCATGACCGAGGCCGTGGTCAGCAGACCGGAGCGGGGCGACGCCTCCCCCACTCCGTACACCGCGCCAAGGCGTTCGTCGGTCGGAAAGTCAGGAGTCGTCAGCAGGGTCGTGAATGACGCATCGGTCTGTGCGATGAACCACTCGGCGAATGCTCCAACTTCGTCCTCGAGCGCCGTGTGGACGTCTTCATCCCACAACGCGTGGTCTCGATGCGTGTCGCCCAGCGAGAACGCGCCGGTCCACTCGGCGTGAAACTGCGTATACAGACGCGTGGCTTCAGGTCCAGTCGCGAGGCGTCGAGCCTGCTCTTCCACCCCCGCACGCGTGTCCAGCCGACCATCCTCGGCAGCCTCTCGCAGCTCGTCGTCCGGCGTGGAGTTGAGAAACAGAAGGCCGAGGCGAACGGCGACTTGTTCCGGCGGCAGCCGACGGAGCTCCCCTGCGCCGTCTGCCCCGGGCTCGGTCACGTAGAGCAGAGCCGGCGCCTGAAGGAAGTACTCCAGGAGTGCCGCGAGCGCCCGCTCGCTGCCGTGTTCAGCCCGGACCGCATCGTAGAGGTCCTGCGTCCGAGTGCGCTCCTCGTTCGTCAACTCGCGACGAAATACACGCCGCCCAAACGACTCCACGAACTCTGGAGTGCACCCGTCGACGTCAGCATCCGTGTAGTCGGCGGACAAACACGGCATCAGCAATGGCGCCCAGGACTGCCGATTCTCGAAGAAGGCGTCGGCGATACGGGTGGCGTTGTCTTCGATCCGCCGAACCTTGTCGGTGCTCACGAGGTTCGCGGCGACGAACGTGCTGAACCCGTCGTCGACCTCCGTCGTTGGGAAATCGCTTTCATCCACGGCCACCGCCACAAGCGGCGCAGGGAGCGTGTCCCGTAGGATCTGGTGGTACTGCGACGAAGAGATCCGGCGGATCCCGTGTCGTTCGAGTGCCCCGCACGCGACCTCTGGAGGAACGTCATCGCCGCCCGACGAGGAACCTCCGTCCCCTGACTCGCCGCCCGCGGCCTCCCCGCTTGTTCCCCCGGCCTCCAAGCTGTCCGCCGCGGGTATCCCTGTGTAGCAGGCGACCAAGGGCCCCGCTGCCACCAAGAGAAGAAGTCGGCCCGCCCACCTCGATGCCATCGTCCGCTTCCCGATCATCGTTCTCAATTTCTCCCTCGCATCGTCTCCACATACCCAAGCGCCAGCGCTCTCGCGGACTCGCTTCCCGCAACACTCGCCATCGAATCGAGCCCATCGCCCGAAAACCGTTGGACTCCGTCAGCGCCCACCCATCGTTCTCCGGCCTCGAAGACCGTCGCCGGGACGGAGACGTCGACGTCCGACCACGTCACCCCATCCAGCGTGGACGCGTAGCCACCATCGTGAACAATGAACAGCCGGTCGTTCGCAGCGAACGTCCCCTCGTAGACGGCGGCTCGCACGGCGCATGGAGTCCAGACTTCGGCGTCCTGCGATTGCAAACACGCCGTCTGGACGCCATCGGGCAAATAGTTGCGCCCGTTGACAACCCATGTGCCCGCTCCGTAGGCCACAGCTCGAAAACCCGTGGGTATCGGCTCTGAGCGGTCAGTCCACGTCACGCCATCCGTCGAGGTCGCGATGCCCCCGGAGTCTCCGACGCTGACGAACACGCCTGCCCCGAATGCCATCGCGCGGCTTGGAAAAGGGATCGTGTTCCCCCCTTGGCCCCACGTCTCCGCGTCGTCGGTCGAGACGAGATGTCGGCCGTTCCCGCCCGTGATCACCCAGCGGTCGTTGCCGTACGCAACACCACCAAACCAGGCCGGAAGCTCGACCAGGTCCTCCTCCCACGACAACCCATCCGTCGATCGGGCGATGCTCCCCCCGACCGCGACGAAGGTTCCATTTCCCCAACCAACCCCGCGGAACAGGTCGGCGTCGCCACCAGCGACGTCGTGAGTCTGCTCGTCCCAGGTCTCCCCATCGAAGGTCGCGGCGCGGTATCGGCGAGCGCCGACGGCGACCCAGACTGGGGTCCCGCTTGGCGGTCGTGAGCCGGACGTCCCCCCGGTCGAATCGCCCGAGCTGTCATCGAGACCACTCGTTGTGCTCCTGCCCTCGCCGCTGGATCCTTCCCCGGTGGAGGACGAGCCATCACCCCCTGTCGTGGACGACGCGATCGGACCTGTGGTCGTGGTCTCGGACGACGAGGCTCCGTTCACCCCGGTGGTCGTCGGCTCCGTCTCGGCATCATCGGCGGCCTGTGGATCGCCACAGGCCAGGCTCCACAGCGCGAGCAACGCCAAAGGTCTGCACTCCACCAACCTCACAGCTCTCTTGGGACCCACCGCGCGCGAAACGGGTGAAGGCCCCGTGTCTTTTTTTGGCGGGAGCCCCAGCGCCTCCCACGGCCCCGTGGCTTACAATGCTGGGGTCGATGGGGAGGCGCCCGCTGTACTGTGCACTCGGCTGCTGTGCGTTGCTCGGGTGCCACGACCAAGTCGTTGGCGCGTTCTCTTCGAGTGGCTCGGGAGGATCCGGGGGTGGAACAACAGCCGTTACGGTCACCTCGGAGAACACCGACACGTCCTCGGGACCCGATGCGAGCTCGAGCGCTGCGAACACGGGGGAGGACGGGCCCTTCGTGGGTTGCTTCTCTGACGAGTTCGATGACGAAATGATCGACACAGAGCTCTGGAATCCCTTCGCCGATGCAGGTGCGGCCCTCGAGGAGGTTGACGGGACGCTCCTGCTCACTCCAGCACCCAGCGGTCTCGCATACAGTGGCGTCACCCTGGGGTTTGCCTACCGCTATCAACTCGAGCGCGGCTGGGTTCGCGCAACGCTGCTCTCCAGTCTCGCGGCGGCCGACCCCGTCAACGTCTACCTGCGAGCGGGTGAAGATGACGGGGCCAACTACACGGTGCGAGTCGGCGGGGGCACACTGTCGGTGACCGCCCCGGACGAGACCGGCGCCGACGTGCAGGAGGACCACCCGGAGTTCGGCGACGCGCAGGCGATCGGCATCCGGGGAGACGGGAACACCATCGTGTTCGAAGCCTCCCAGGACGGCGAACTCTGGCAAACGATCGCCACCCGGCCAGCCACGCTTGCCGTCGAACGGACGAAACTCCTGCTCATGCTCGAGACCGTCGGTGATGGCACGGGCGTGGCTCCTGTCGCCGTGGAGCGCATCGAAGCCTGCGCGGAGTAGACGTCAAAGCCGCGAAGCCAGGTCCAAGTAGACGCTCTTGGGGAAACGTTTGGAGAGACGGCGAACGGCCGCCTCCTCATCTCCGGAGCGTTTGAGCTTGTGAAACACCCGCACCTGCCCCCACAACGCCTCTTCGGCGAGGGGTCCGCCCCCCGATTCGAGATAGCGAGAGAACGCCCGCAAAGCGGCCTTCGACCGACCCCGCTGCAGCTGCAGTTCACCGATCGAAACGTTGGCGGCCCGCGCCGCTGACGTTCGGGGATGGTCTCGTCTCAGCTCGGCATAGGCCCGCAGCGCGGCGTCGATCCGGCCTGCGGCAACGTGTCGCCGGGCGCGGTCGAGGAGCTCGGCAGGCGTTCGAACCCGCTCGGGGCGTGGAGACGTTGGGACGTCCGCGGGGTCGGGTACGGTCCGTTCAACAACCCCCGGAGGGTCCGCCTGGGCCAACGTGGGAGGAGGCCAGCGCTCGCCAGGACCGACACGTGAGAGTCCCTCGGCGGCCGTCACGACCACTTCCCCATCGACGACGAAGATCGAGGTCTCCGAACCGCCAGCCTCCAGGGTGAAGCGTGCGGCCAGGGCATCGAACTGAGCGCCTCCGCTCCGCACACGGCCGCTCCCCTGCAGTCTCCCGTTTCCATCGGCGACTCGAAGCTCTCCCTCGGCGTAGGCGAGGCGCGTCGATCGATCGACGCAAGCATCCAGGCCCGGCGTATGAACGCAGGCTTCGTTCTTCGCCACGCCCCAACGGCCAAGGAGCAGCAGGCCCCCTCTGGACACCTCGGCGGTGTCGTACGCGAGCGAGCCCGACACGACCCGCGCATCTCCGGTCTCAGCGGGGAGAACCCCGAACGTCGCGGGGCGAACAACCCACGCGAGTGCGGCCGCAGCCGCACAGCTCAACACGGCGAATACCGCCACACGAACCACGGGCGAAGGCCGTCGCCGACGTCGATGGAGCGCAGCCTGAACGCGTTCGAGGTCTTCGACAACGAGAGGACCGGGCTCCCCCAAGTCTTTGAGTGACCGATACAGCTGCGCCTCCGCCAGCGACTTCGCGTCGGGCGGCTCGGAGAGCAGCTGCAGTTCCTCCTCGGAGAGCGCCTCGCCGACGGCCTCCCGGTCCGCGACCTCGTACCAGTCCCTCATCGAACGAGGCCCCTTTCTTCGGCTTCCGAGGAGAGCAGAGCCCGGAGCGCGCGGCGGCCGAACAACAGCCGAGACTTGACCGTGTCGTGCGCAGCATCCGTCAGCTCGGCAACCTCGGCCACGGTGTAGCCGAGTACATGGCGCAGGACGACAGCTTCCCGCTGTTGGGCCGGGAGTTGCTCGAGCAGCGCCTGAACATCGCGGGGAAGATCGTATTCGGGCGTCCTGGTGTGCGCCTGGCTCGGTTGCGCGAGTTCTGCGTTCCGAAGCCAGCGGCGTCGTTTGGCTCGCAGGCGAAGACACACGCGCGCCGCGACCGTTCGCGCCCAACGCACCAGGCGCGCATCACCTCGGTAGCCCCTCAGATCGTCCAGAATCTGCAAGGTGGCGACCTGGACCGCATCGTCGACTTCCGATCCGCGGCCGACGATCGCGTTTGCGACGGCGCGAACATGGGGCAGCAACAGCCGCAACAGGCGTTCTTCAGCCCCGGGCAGGCCATCTGTGACCTCTCGAACGAGCTGCAGATCGGCATCACGAGGGTTTGTCCCCAGCAGCTTGGACCGCGCAAATGACAACAGCCATTCGGTCAGTCGGGGGAACACAACGCCCGGAAGCACGAGTGCGGGGGTGCTCATCTCGCACCTGCCACGGTTGGAAGTTCGATCCGGATGCCGGCGCGAAGTCGGGGCTGGACACGCCACATCTCGAAGACCACACGACGTCCCTCGCCGACGCACGTCGCGGCATCGGCCGCGCACTCCGTCAGCGGAAACCGGTTGAGCGCCGCGGTGAAGCCCGGCGCGACCCAGAGACGAACCGGACCGAAGAGACGGACCAACACACCGGTGTCGAGCCCGGCTACCGCCAGCGCTCGCCACCCGCTCGCGTCGGCATCAGCATTGACCCACTGCAGTCCTGCGGCACCCACGTGCGCCATGATTCGCGCCTCCAAGAAGCGGTTCAGCCGCGCGCGTGCGCCCCCGCGAAGCTCGGCCCGCTGCTGCCACCCCACGGGAACTGCCGAGCCACTGGGCCACGCGAGGGAAAAGCCCGCGCCCAAGACCCACGCACCGTCCATGTGAAACGACGCATCGATCTCGGCCCCGTGTTGCCAGGGCAGTCGCCGACCGACACTCACGCCCGAGTAACTCGCGCCGAGTTCGAACACCGGTTTCGGCGACACCACACGAACCTGCCCATCGAGCGTGAACGGGGGAACGACCGGCGGCACAGGATCCGCAGGCTTGGGTTTGGCGGGCGGTTCTTCCTCCATCGAAGGTCGGGCTCCCATCGCCAGCGCGAGGCTGTTGGATTGGATGATGAGCCAAACCGTCTCCTCGACGGTCGACGGATCCATCTCGGCGGCGGCGATCGTCCGGGCAAAGCGACGGCCGTCGGCGACTTGCAAGACGACCCGTAGCGGGCCCGAATCCACGTCATCAAGCCAGAACACGCCCAGCGCACCGCCCGCGAGTTCGGAAGGGGCGACCGCTGACGCTCCCTCGGTTCCGCCGACCTCGACGAGTGAAAGCGCCACCCCTTGGGCAGAAAGGTTCGCGCGCGCGGCATCGAGAACGCCGCCAAATCGGCGCAACGCCGCGCGGTCCGCAGCGAGGACGACCTTGGGTTGCACCGACTCCGACGGTTCACCCGAACCAGCAGGTCCAGCCGCAACCTCGTGCGGGGTCAGGACCGACAGCGCCAGCGCAACGCCCAGTAGCCAACAAGAAACGACGTCGCTGCGTCGGACCCGCGGCATCCGCTCGGACGAGTGCTCAGCGCCAAGCGCGGCAGCGAAACCCTGGGAACCAAGCATGCGCATCTCCTTGGGGACACGGACTCGCCGAAACGGGTGAACCTGACGGCGATTCTTTGTTCGGTTCGGCAAGAGCGAGTCTCCCATCCTCGGTTGCGCACGCCATCAGAGCAAGAACGCGCCCTCGCGAGCGGCAGACGCACACGTTCGCCGGATGCGGTGAGATGTAACGCAAGGCGCGCAGACGCGCAGCAAGGCGAGGGCGGCCCCGAGGGTCACTCCGCCGCATGGAGTTCGACCAGTGAATCCAGCTCTTCGACGAGCTGTGGCTCGAGATCGGCCTCATGCTCGTCACGAACCTCCTGGGCGCGCTCCAGGGTCCGGGTCGCGGCGTCCCGTTCTCCCGCTTGGCGTTCCGCACGGGCTTTGAACAGAAGCGTCTGCAGCTCGGATGGCCCCGGAGTGCCGGCCAACGTGGTCAGCACGTCATAGGCGAACCGGTGGTGCTCGATCGCGGACGCCGAGTCCCCGGTGTCGCGCGCGACGCAGCCGAGCAAGTTGTGGGTCCACGGGATCATCCGAATGAAGCCCTCATGGTCGCCGAACACCTCGAGCGCATGCATGCCGAGGGCCCGAGCCTCGTCGTGGAGCTCGAGTTCGCGGAGGGTCCATGCAAGGGCGACCTCCGCCGCGGCTGTGCGCGGGTCGTCGGGACCTTGGGACTCTTGAAGCACTGTCACCGCGCGCTCTCGGAGCGGTCGTGCCGCGTCGGCATCGCCTTCGAGCTGGTGCACCTGGCTGAGGAGCTGAAGACCGTCTGACAGGATGCGCCGCGGGATGTCGGGGTTGGCATCGGAGAGCTCGACCGCTTCGGCGAGGAGCGCCTTGGCCGCAGCCAGGTCCCCCACCCGCGTCTGCAGGTCCCCGCTCGTCACCAACGCATCCGCGAGAACGCGCGGCGGATGCTGGTTCGCGCGGCAGGTCTCCAAGACGCCTTCGAGCAAGGCACCCGCATCCGAGAGCTTCGAGTCGTGGATCAGCAGGTCGGCCAGGGTGAGTACGCCCTGCACCACACGCGGGTGTTCGGGGCCATAGTGTTCGACGTCCAAGTCCATCGCGGCGCGGAAGTGTTCGGCCGCCGCCGGCAGCTCCCCGCGCTGCTCAAACGTGGCGCCGAGGTGCTGGAGGATCTTCGAGCGCGTGGCGGCAGAACTTTCCGCCGCGTGTTGCAGCGCAAGGGAGAAGCGCTCCTGGGCCGTGGAGAGTTCGCCCGCGTAGTAGGCATCGAGGCCAGCGGCATCAACCGCGATGGCATGGACCTCTGGGTCTCGGATCCCAACCGCGTCCAGCATCGCCCGCTCCGACCAGGTACGGCGATCGAGGCCCGAGGACAGCGTCGACAACTTCGCCTCCACCCGGACGACGGAGGCTCGGTCGTCCAAGCCGCGGAACAGGAGCAGCGCCTGCAACAAGGTCGTTCTGGCTTGCTCAGCGCCGTCGAGGATGTTCTCGAGCGAGCCTCGGATCAACAGGCCGCGAGCCTCGGCCCGAGCATCGCCGTGGCGATGCGCAAGCTCCACTGCGACCTGCGCGGCTTCGCGAGCTGGACGAAGAGAGCCGGCAGTCCGGAGCGAGGCTGCCGTCGCCAACTCGCCTTCGATCATCCGTGCCATCTCCTCGTCCACGCCTGAGGCCTGCAGCCCGGTGGTAAGGCCAACGCGGTCGGCCGTGCAGGCCGCCAACGAAGGGAGCTCTGCCGCGATATCCGCGACGTCTTCGACCCCCGCCTTCCCGGAGACGACCGTCTCGACAGCGGCCTTCGTCGCAGAGAGGCCCTGTTGCAGGCACCGCAGTCGCGCACCGCGTTTCGAAGGGCTCGCCCCGAGGGCTCCCGCATCCTCGCAGACCTCAACGCGCATCGAGATCCACCGCTCCGCGTAAGCGTCCACAGTGGTCGTGTAGGAAGCGCTGGCGTGGGCGGCCAAGGGAGTCCCGCTGCTGCGTAGTGATGCCACCACCCGAGCGCGAGCCGAAGCGTCCCAGGCCGCTTGCATCGCCGCTCCCGCGCCATCACACGCTGCGGAAGCTTCTCCTCCTCCAGCGACAAGCGCCGCTGCCGAGCAAGCCACGGCGACGGTGGCGATGAATGGCCGCTTTCCAGCGGCGCCGTCTCGCGCGGCCTCGAGTGCGTCGCAAAAAGCCGTCATGTCTGGCCACCGCTCCGCGGGGTCCCAGGCGAGTCCCCGGCGAATGGTCGGCCAGAGCACCTTGGCTCGGCCCCGCTTGGGCGGCGCCGCGGGCCCGTCGGCCATCATCGCATCTCGGAGCGCCGCGAGGCCTTCGCCCGAGAACGGCGCGCGTCGCCAAAGTGTTTGGTACACGGAGACCGCAAACGCGAACTGATCCGCCGGCGGCCCGATGGGCATGCGGTTGAGCAGCTCGGGGGCCATGTACTTGGGCGTTCCGCGAACCGTGCTCCCCTGGTCTTCCGTCTCCCAGCTCGACCCCGGCGCTCGCCCGGTCGTGACGAGTCGCGGCACGTCCAGCACCGTGGACAGTCCGAAGTCGGTGACGAGGGCGGCCGGATGCAGCGCGTCCGGATCACGGACCAGAACGTTGAGGGGCTTGAAGTCGCGGTGCAGAACGCCGCATTCGTGTGCGTCGGCCAGCCCCCGCCCGGCTTGGAGGAGGAGCTCGAGCATCTCCTTCCAGGGGCGGTCCCGTTTCTTGAGCCACCGGCTCAAGCTCACCCCTTCGACCAGCTCCATCACGAGAAACAGGTCGTTGTGGGACTCCACGACCTCATACACGCTCACAACGTGATCGCTGCGAACCTGCGCCATCGCTCGGGCTTCGTGGCGCAGCTCCTCTCGCGCCGCATCCGGAGTCCGGTTCGACAGGTGCAGAGCCTTGATCGCGACCGTTCGCTCGAGGCGAGGGTCGAACGCAGCATAGACCGTGCCCATGCCTCCCTCGCCGATCTTGCGCTCGATGACGTATCGCCCGACCGTATCTCCGGGACGGCATGCCGAGGGAGTACGCGCACGGTTCACGTCTCTCGTGATGGCTTGAAACGCCTCGGCGAGTCGTTCCCGACAACGTGGGCACAACGCGACATGAACGTTCTGGAGTGCGACCTCCTTGGGGGACGCTACGCCCGCCACACGCGCGCGTAGCTGTTCTTCATCGAAACACCCCTTCACCCCCCCGATGGTAGTCGCCAACGGGGCCGGCTGGCGATGTGGGAGCCCACGAGTTCTTGGCCCAACCGACGCGCGGTTCCGCATCCCTCCCCGGTAGACCGCAGCGAGTCCGCAACAACCGAAACGGATGCCCACGCGCGCCGTTCATCCCAGGAATCTGTAGGGTCCGGCTCGCGTCCTCGTTGGCCCGTCATGACAGCGAGACGGCTTGGCTGGGGACTCCTCCTCCTCCTCCTCCTGACAGCCTGCACCTCGGGGCGCTCGAGAACCGTCGAGCCCGAGGAGATCGACGGTTCTCGAGCGTGGAAGGGCGGGCGCGCCACCCCGGGCGGACTGTGGAGCCACACCGACCCCGGCGACCTTCCTACGGTGGTCGATGGCACAGGGACCGCACTCCCCCTCGTGCACACCGATGTCGACGCGGTGCTCACCGGACACGTTGCAGACGTCACGGTCTCGCAGACCTTCCGCAACGAGGCCACCGACGTCATAGAGGTAGTTTTCGCTTTTCCCCTGCCCGAGAACGCTGCCGTGTCTCGGATGCGACTGGTCGTTGGCGGGCGGGTCATCGAGAGCCGAATCCAGGATCGTGAACAGGCGCGGATGACCTACGAGGAGGCCAAGGAGCAGGGGCACGCCGCCGCGCTTCTCGAACAAGAACGCCCCAACGTCTTCACCCAGTCCCTCGCGAATATCCCCCCAGGCGAAGACATCGACGTTGAGATCGACTACGTCCAGACGCTGAGCTACGACGCGGGCACGTACGAGTTCGTCTTTCCGATGGTGATCGGCCCCCGGTACGACCATGGAACGACGGCCGACGCGGGCAGAGTCTCGCCCGCCATCGCGGGAGCGGGCCTGCGTCGAGGTGACGACATCGAACTCCGCATCCGCGCGAAGACCGGACACCCGATCGAGCGGTGGTGGACTCCGACGCACGAGGTCGTCGGAGAGGTCGTAGCAGGCGAACTACACGTCGAACTGGCGAGGGCGGACGAGCGCCCCAACCGAGACTTCGTCCTTCGCTATGCCGTGGCCGGACCCGACCCCCGCGCGACCATGTTCCTCGGCCCGCAGGATGTGTTGGGCCGCGGCCGCTTCGCCCTCGTGGTCCACCCGCCCGACCTCGACGTCGACGCTCTCGTCGGGCGACGGGAGTTCGTCTTCGTCATCGACCGCTCGGGCTCCATGGGCGGTGAGCCGCTCGCATTGTCCAAGGAGACCGTCCGCCGGGCGCTCACCCATATGCGCCCCGTCGATACGTTCGACGTGGTGACCTTCGAGTCTGGGATCGCCCGGCTGTTCGGGAGACCCCGTCCCGCCAACGCCGCCAACTTGGCGAAGGCGCTGCGATTCCTCGACGGTCTCGAGTCAGGCGGCGGCACGGAGATGGGCGACGCCATCGAATTGGCACTGCACGACGACGTGGAGCGCGGCCGTCACCGGTACGTGTTCCTACTGACCGACGGCTTCATCTCGTTCGAGGACGAGGTCATCCGGACCACCCGGACGCTCGTGAAGACCCGGGTCGAACGCGGACAGCACGCGCGCGTCTTCGGCATCGGGGTCGGCGACTCCCCCAACGGACACCTCATCAACGGCGTGTCGAAGGCGGGTCTGGGCGCGGGCCTGCGCCTCGCGACGCAGGAGGACCTGCACCACGTCGTGCAAACCTTCACCCGTTGGGTCGACCACCCGATCGTCGACGACCTTCGCCTGCACTCCGGGGACTTGCAGCTGAGCCAGTACCATCCGAAGGACCTCGGCGGTCTTTTTGCCAGCCACGCAGCGATCGTCCACGGCCAGTATCACGGGGATGTTGGTTCCTCCCGACTCGTCCTTGAGGGCAACGCAGGTCCCGCCCCCGTCGAGATCCCCGTGAGGGTCGTGGACGCCTCGCACAGAGGGAACGCCCTGGACACGCTGTGGGCTCGGGCGGCCGTCGCCGACCTTGAGTTCGACTGGTGGACGTCGCATGACGACGCGACCAAAGCCGCGATCACGAGGATCGGGCTGCGGCACCACATCGTGACCGCATTCACGAGCCTCGTCGCCGTCGATGGGTCCCGAGTCATCGGTGATGGCCGTCCGCGGCTGGTGGCTGAGGGCTCCGAGGTGCTCGTGGTCAGCGCCAGCGCCACCGCGTCGAGGAGCTCCGCCGGGCTCAGCCTCGCGGGCACCACCGCCGCGGAGTCCGAATACGTCGTCGAGGGCGCGAACATCAACGACCCTTCCTTCGGGACCGTGGGGTCCGTGCCCCAGGAGTTCGTCCAGCCGTCGAACAGCCGGAACTGGCAACCACGGGCTCGCGTCACTTTCGGCCGCCCGAAAACCCCGACGGGGATTCGCGTGGGCGACATCCGAAAGCCCGCCCAGGCCGTCCGCCGGGCGCTACGAGCCTGTTACGAGCGTTCTTCCGACTTCAGCCGCAACACGAGGTACGTGTTCCCGATCGAGCTCGAGTGGACTGCGGACGGCGTGGAGGTGCGGACGACCGCGGGGGCCCTGAAGAACGTGAAGGCCTGCTTCAAGTCCGTACTTCTCAGAGCCGACTGGCCCGACCTTCCGGCCGGGACGAAGATCACCTTCCCGCTGCGACTCTCGGCGCAGTGATGCACACCGAAGGAGGCACGTGTCAGGCTGACGACGGAGCTCGGGAGTGCGCGCTCATCCGGGACGCCGAGGGTTCGCGCCCCCCTTCTCTACGCACGCCTGTGCCATGAGGCGCACCGTGAGACTCGAAGCCGGTGCCGAGCGACGCAGCACCGAGCATCCCGACCTGCTCCATGACGCCTGCTTGAGAACCGGGGCATACGACCCGGAGACCCGCGAACTCCGGCTGACGTATGAATGCATGCGTCGCAACACCGACGGATCGCCGATGGACGACCGAACCGTGACGCTCCACCTCGTCGGGGTCACGAGTGTCATTGCGGCGTATGACCCGCCTTGGCCGATGGACCGCCCATCCGATTTCCGACTCCCTGAGGATGTACGACTCCCCGGACTCGCTCCGTGGCCATTGCCCGCGATGGAGGTCGAGCTGAGCCTCGACTCGGCCACCTCGGCGGAGTCGCTCTCGCTCTCGGCACACCGCGAGTCCTTGGTCGAGACGAGAGTCACTGCGACGGCGAACGTCTCGTCTGCCTTCACCTGAGCTTGGGCATGCCTTCTGTTCCTTTGCTCCTCTCCGTCCGCTGCGCCAGCCTCCGCCCGTACGCGGGCGGCGAGCCCCTTGCGCTGAAGACTTGGACCGACGAGTTCGACTGCCCGCCCAGCGATGCTCCGGACGAACTCCTCGGCCCCGTCCGAACCTGGTTCGAGGCCGGCCTCCCCCTCGATGCCGCGAAGCGAGTCAGCGTCGCACCCAACCTCGACGAGAGTCCGCGGGAGCAGATCGCGTCCGAGCAGGCGTCGATGGTCGGCGACAGTTTCGGCTCGTGGGACTACGCGCGCGAGGTCGAAGGCTGGTGGATCGAAGGCGACCGCGCCTACGTGGGGGTCGCTGGCGCGACGCACTACATGCCGATGGACGGAGACCCGGCCGAGAACAACCTCTCCCGGTGGGCCTTCCGGCTGCGACGGCGCGAGGGCGTCTGGCAGATCCACAACCATACGGGCGGAAACAGTGACGAACTCGCGATGCGCCCCTGGGCGCGTGGGTGGCGGGTGAACTGACAATCACGGTGGGTCATCGACACCGTGTGTGCGGCCTCCAGGCCATCCGCGGCCTGCTTCAGCAACGCCAGCGCCTCGTTGCATTGAGCCGCAGACCCTGGCGGGTTCGCGAGCATCCACTCCTTGAGCGTCTGCCCATCGACCAGCTCCATCGCCAGCCAGACGCGCCCGGCGTCCATCCCTGCGCCATACACCTCGACGATGTTCGGGTGGTCGAGTTGAGCGAGGGCCCGAGCTTCACGAAGCAACCGCTTGGCCTCGATGCTCTCGGGGTCCGCGTCGCCATGCAGTAGCTTGATCGCCACGTGGCGGTCGAGACTCGGGTCCACCGCCTCGAACACGCTGCCCATCCCTCCCGACCCAATGCGCCGGACAATCCGGTAGCGATCGATCGAGTTCGGAAACCCCGACACGCCTCCCTCCGACGCGACGTCGGGGAGGACAATGCCTCCCGGCTCGGGCTTTCGAGTTCGGGTCGCGATTGTATCGTCGGCGCTGATGCCCCGAGGATGCCATCGTCCGGCCGCGGTGACCGCACACAGCGCGTTCCGGGAACCCGGTCCCCCCACCGACCACCGGGTCCACCATTCCCCGTGGCACGGAGCGTTTTTCGTTGCCAGACGCGCTGCGGTCCAAGCGGGTTTGCGCCGATGAGGTCTTGACCTTGTCACAGTGACAAGGCGTTCCATGGCGTCTGGAGGTGCTCATGATGACCAACACGCACACCGAGACTGCTCCGTCACCGCTTCAGGTTGCGCTGCGCTCGCCCGAAGCTTCAGCCCGGCTGCAGGCGGCGTTGACAGCGGGGACCCACCCGGCTCCCGAACATGTTCTGGCTCTCGTCGCCCAGTGCCGCACAGAACCCGAGTTCTATGTTCGCGAGATGTTGACCTGGGCGCTCACACGCCACGACCACGACACCGTGCTGGACCTGCTGCTGGTCGAGCTCACCTGCGACGCGGCCAAGGCGCGTAGTCAGGCTCTGCACACTCTGTCCAAGCTCGGCGACACACGAGCGTGGCCGGCGATCACCGTCGCGTTGCTGACGGACGATGACGACGAGGTCGCGCGGGCGGCCTGGCGCACCGCTGCGGGTCTCGCTTCCGAGGGCCAAAAAGGTCCACTCGCGCGGACGCTCGCAACCCAGTTCGGCCGCGGAGAACATGAACTGCAACGAAGCTTGAGCCGTGCGTTCACGACGCTCGGTGCATCTGCCCTGCCGGCCGCCGATGCCGCATCGACCTCGGCGGACCGCGATGTGCGTACGCACGCCCTCGCGACCGCGTACCTGCTGAACGACCTGCACGACTCCTTCGAATCGGCTATGGCTCAGGCGCGGACGTTCGTCGCACGGCAAGCGGCACCGACGCTCAGGAACGACCCATGCTGATCGGAGACGTCGCGAAACGTACCGGCATCAGCGCGCGGATGCTCCGACACTACGACCGCATGGGCGTTGTCACGCCCGGCGAGCGCACACGCTCGGGCTACCGCCAGTACACGGAACGTGACCTGCGTCGTCTGTTCGAGGTGGAGGGGCTGCGCTCGCTCGGCCTGACTCTCGCGGAGATCCCGGCCGCACTCGATGACGAGCAACACTCGACCCGCGGGATGCTCACCCGGCTTGTCGACCGTGCCCGAACCCAGCTCGCCGCGGCGAAGGAGTTGGTCGAACGACTCGAACACGTGCAAACGGCGAGCCCAGAGGCGTGGCACGACGTGATGCGGACGATCGAACTCATGCGTGGGTTCGACGGGAATGACCCGTCGACACGCCAACGCCACGCTCTCCCTCGTCGACGCCGATCACCGGGACATCGCGGTGCTTGTCGATGCGGCCCTCCGAGAGCCTGATCCCAACGCCTTCGGGGCGATCCAATGGGCCATCGTGCGAGCGGGCGATGCTGCCATCCCCCGACTCGAACCCGCCCTCGACGACCCCAGCGCGACGCGTCGACACCGCGCCATCGAGGCTCTCGAAAAGATCGATTCACCCGCAACCCGAGCGGTCATCGCCAAGGCGGTGGGTCATGACGACCCACACATCCGATCACGCGCCCACTTCGCATGCGGCCGCTCAGGAGATGCAGCGTCCATCGTGCCGCTGGTCGAACTCGTCGCACTCGGCCACGAAGACGTCGAGGCGTCCGACGTGCTCGCACAACTCGCCGTGCAGCACCACTTTGCCGCGGCCATCGTTCAGAGCATTGCTGCGGCCACGCGCTCTGCCGACGCCAAGGGCCGAGGACGCCTCGCGGCCGCGCTCGCGTCGGTCCCCGGCGACGAGGCGATGGAACTTCTCGACCGACTGGCACAGGATCCAGAGCCGTCCGTCGCCTTGATGGCGAGGGGACTTCGCAAGCAGCGGCTGGCTTCCGAAGCCCCACCCCGTGCATGAGCGGCCGTTCCCGAGTCGGAGTGGTCCCCCCCTTCCTGCACCTGCAGTTTCGCGATTCCCAAATACGACAGCGCTGTCGTATTTGGGAATCGTCGCAGTCCCTCGGCCACGTCGGCAAGAGGCCGCCAGGGTCGACACAGTCGGGTACGCTGCGGGCGATGATCGTGCGCTCCGCCTGTTTGGCCGCCCTCCTGACGCTCGGAGCCTGCACAACCCGCATGCCGGGGAAGAGCTATGCCGGACCGATCCCCACTCGGCCGCCGGACCGCTCCGAGCGGCTGATGGCCGATGTTCAGGTGCTCGCCGAGGAGATCGGAGAGCGAAACATCCAGAACCCGGAGGCGCTCGGACGGGCGGCCGACCACGTGGAGCAGCGGTTTCATGGCTGCGGATACGCAGAGGTCAGGCGGCAGGCGTTCCGCGTCGATGGGCAAGAGGTCGTGAACCTCGAGGCGGTACTGCCCGGGACCATGCGCCCGGACGAGGTCATCGTCGTGGGTGCCCACTACGACTCCGCACCCGGCACCCCAGGGGCGGACGACAACGCGTCGGGCGTGGCGGCCTTGCTGGAATTGGCTTGCGAGCTCTTCCAGCGATCGGGGCAGCGTTCGATCCACTGGGTCGCTTACGTGAACGAGGAGCCGCCCTACTTCCAGACCGCGGAGATGGGTTCCGTCGTTCACGCGAACGCGATCGCAGCGGCAGGGGTGAACGTGCTGGGCATGGTGTCGCTGGAGACGATCGGCTACTACCGCGGCGAGCCCGAGACCCAGCACTACCCCTTCCCGATGGGCGCCTTCTATCCGAAGAAGGGAGACTTCCTGGCATTCGTCGGGAACCGTCACTCCAAGCACCTGCTGCGACGGGCGATCACCGTGTTCCGGGAGCACGCGTTCCTGCCCTCCGAAGGTGGCCTGGCACCGAGCACCATCCAGGGCGTCGGCTGGTCGGATCACTGGGCGTACTGGCAGCACGGATTCGCCGCCATCATGGTCACCGACACCGCGCCATTTCGAAACCGCAACTACCACGAGACCACCGACACACCGGAAACACTCGACCCGGAACGGCTCGCCCTTGCGGTGGAAGGCCTGTTGCCCGTGGTCGTGGATCTGGCGCGGGTGCGGGCACCCAGCTAAGAGGCGAAGGCGATGATTCCGAATCGACGGCCTCACTCGCAGGCGCCGTCCACCGTGAACACCAGCCACTCAGCGTCGGACCCTTCGAGGATCAGTGGCATACCGCACGCGTCATGGATGGCAGCGGCGTAGCGCTCGGGGTCGGCCATCTGCTCGATGTTGTCGAGCCCGGGCAGAACAACGGCGTAGGTTTCCCCGGGCTGGAGCACCTGTCCATGAATGGACTCGTCGATCTCGAAATGCAGGATGCCGACGAACGCTTCGACGCTGGTCGACAGACATGGGATGGTTCCTGCCGCGACCTCTTCGGGCGTCGCGGTGGGACTGCAACCCAGACCCCCGGCAACGAGGGGCCCATCGGGCGCGCCCCCGCGGATCTCGAGCTTGGCGAGGTTGCGCGGTCCAGGGTCGAGACGACTCGAGAACCGGACCGAAAGGTCGTCGCACGACCCGATCTGGAGATTGTCCGTCGGGAACAGACTGTTCGGCGCGACACGCATCTGGGCGGTTTCGAAGACGAAGCTCGACCGACCCTCCAAGGTGTTCCCAGCCATCGATCGCACGTGGTGCTCGGAGGAGGGGCCGGCGAAGTCGACCCGGTAGCTCGACCCCGAGCACAACGCGAGGTCGTGATCCTCTTGCAGTTCAGCGGTGAAGCTCTCGTTGGCGACCCATCCATCGCTGGCCGTGCGCTCGTCGATCAAGAAGCTGGCCCAAGCGCAGCGCTCGACCTGTGCGCGCTCCATGTTCCCGGTGTTTGCGATGTTCACGTCGACATGGCGCTGCTCCTCATCCCACCGGACCCCCCCCTGTGCCACGACGGTCGGCGCGGCATACTGCCCAGCCCGGGCGTCTGGGCCAGGCTCGCTGCCCGTACCGATCGGTGCCTCACACCAGCCCTGGACCACCGTCGCACACGTGTCAGGTTGCCCCTCCTCGCAGACGCACTGCGCGATCGGAGAGAGTCCGGTGTCCCGATCGAATCGCGCGATAGGCTCGACGCCGGACTGCTCGTGCGGGTCGCAGTCGTCGGGACTTCCCAGCGCGGGATCGCAACACTCCGCAGCGGTCATGATGCCGTTGAAGTCGGAGTCGCACGTTGAGAGGCGGTCCTGAGTATCGCCACGAACGAAACATGCCCCGGTCCCCTGAGCGTCGAAACGGGTATCGACGCAGCGGCCGCCACCATCCGCTGCGACTTCGCACCGCCCGAACCATGCGGGCTGACAGGTTCGCTGCGTGCAGTCCTCGCCCGCACTGCACGCCTCCCCCTGGGCGTTGACCCCATAGCAACGCTGTCCCGCAGCGCAGGAGTCGTCCTCAGCGCAAGCCAGACCCGGTGCAACGAGGCCCGCAGGGCGGTCGTCCGGGTGCGTCTCTCGTAGCTTGTCATACAACGGCAATGGCCACGGGCCCGATGACCCCTCCCACTCGTACGTGAGTTCCAAGCCGTCATCCCGCGCTACGTCGAAGACCAGATCACGGCACTGGACCAGTGCGTCGCCCCCCTCATCGCAAGACAGCGCTGTGCCCTGCGCGATCGCTCGCCGCTGAGAGCCGTCGACGCCATACCGAGCAACACCCGGTCCCAGCGCGTACTCGCAGGCGGTACAGCAGGTATCCGGCCCCTCGCCAGGTGACACACATGAGTTCCCGGTCACCCGTGAAGTACGTCCCGAGTTGGGCCAGAATTCCATCTGGGGCCGCGTCCGCAACGGCCGCAACACTCCGCCGTCCATCCAAGTGCCCTCGCACAGGACCTCCAGGTCATCGACCGACCACGGGACCCCCTGCGCGTCGAGTCGCTCGATGCAGGCCTCATTGACGACCGACGTCTGAACGTTCCGCGCGCCGGCACCAACCGCCAAGACATCTCCTCGGTACGCCGTGCCCGGCCCGACCAACGAGACAACCTCCGGAAACCACGCATAGGCTTCTTGGGCGGTCTCGTCTTCCAGCCGCGGACGTGTGCGCTCGAACGATTCGCGCTCCAGTTCGACGGTGAAGCCGACTGAGAGTCTGGACTCCAGCCAGACTGCAGAAAACCGGCAGAACTCCTCCACACCGAGCGGGGACATCAATGCCGCCTCGGACTCGGTGCACTCCTCGAATGGCACACCGTCCAGCGGTTCGGTCTGCTCGGGACACTGCGCCCCTTCACACAAAGCCTCCCCGCGGCGGAAGATTTCCAGGGACGCGTAGTTTACGGCGGAAAGGTAGGCGACTGCGAAGTCCTCGGAACACGCCTCGCCACAATCGGTGTCCGTACCACTCCCCGTCTCCATGCCTGTACTGCCCGCCCCGCTACCCCCGTCGTCCGAGTCCCCGTCAGACCCGGTGTAGTCGCCGAGGCTCACGTCCGGCGTGCAGCATGGAGAGGGAGAGAGCAAGAGCACACCCAAGATCGGGCGAGCAAAGCGAGGGGACAACCGAATCAAATGAGCCATCGTCTGTCCTGCGTTTCCCGGTACGTCGCCATTCCGTGTTCTCGGTGGGATGGATTGCTGCGCTCCAGCGGGGCCTCGGTCAACAAGGACCCAGGACCCATCACGGTAGGGGGCATAGTGCTCGTAGGCGCGTTGTGTGGGCCGAACGCGGGAATGCCTCTGCGAACATCCGCACCTCGGCGTTGGCCTGGCTCGCTTTGCCCAACGCGCACAAGGCTTCCACCCTCAGGACACGCCGGTCCTCGATCATCTGTCCGCGCGGGAACCTCACCGCATGTTGCTGCACGGCCTTCAGCGCCTCTGCGGGTTGGCCCGCACGCAAACGCTGGCGAGCGGTCTCAACGAGGGCCATTTCCGCACGAAGCCCATCCCGCTCGGTGCCCTGTGCCGCCTCGCCCTCGACGTTCGGACGCGTGCGAGCCGTGGGGCGCGGACCCGGCCGATCGTTTGTGTGGTTCGCACGGACCGGCGGCGCTCCGGCAGGAACCGCCACACCGCTCGGGTGGCCCGCACGACCCACGGCCCGACCCGGGGCGTCGCTTCCAGGGACGACTTCGGATGTGTCGCCAGGCGCAGACACGTCCGGCGCCTCGAACGAACGCTCTTTGCGGTCCGCCTGCACGAGCGCCGACATGCCGAGGGCAACCGAGGCGACGACCGCCGCGGCCAGCAATACCCCGACCGTCCACGCGATGGGGCGACCGACCTCGTGCTGCGGTGTCAGTTCGTCGCCTTGGGCAACGTCCGCATCCGCGAGGGTGTCCTCGATCTGAGACCACACGGCCTCGCGCCGATCCACGTCGGCACGCTTGGCCTGTCGGTACTCTCGCAACAACGCCCTCGCCTCTGGCTCAAGTCCCGCCATCGTGCCCCTCCCCATCCCGCTCCAACCGGTCGAGATACTCCACGAATGCGCCCCGCGCCGACCGAAGGCGCCCGTAGACGGTGTTGATGTTCATGTCCAGCGACCGTGCTACGTCCACGGCCGGCATCCCCTCGATTTCGACCAAGCTGAACACCAACCGCTTGGGCCCCGACAAGGTCTCCAAGAATGTGTCGATGCGCTGCACCACCCGTCGGCGCGCGAGGGCCTCGTCGGGCCCCGGGCTTGGATGCGGTTCGGGGACCACGGTGAGTCTGCGCTGATGACGCGCAGCCGCCCGGCGGTGATGCAAGACGACCCGCTTGGTGATGCCGAACAGCCAACTGCGAAGGGTCCCGCGGGCCTGGTCGAAGTTGGGCAGACGCCGATGCGCCACGATGAAGACGTCGTGCACGACATCGTCCAGTTGGGTCTCACGCACCCGCAAATGACCGGCGCTGCGCCGTACGAAGTCGCCGTACTCGCGGTAGACCTCCGCCAACTCCCGTTTCCAGGGATCGTCGGGGACGCTGAAACTGCGGCGGGACGTCTCCACCCCTCTGCCTTTCCCGGAAACGCGGCGATCCGTGTGCCGGGCACCAGAAAAACTTCGGCTCACCGCAGCCGGACCTCCAAACCGAGCAGACCACGGCCCTGCACCGGACCGATCTGGTGCAAAGACCCTAGGCCCTCGATCGAGAACTCCTGACGAATCAAGGGGACTGCCAGCGATCCCCGTGCCAACAGCGCGACGCGGGGATGGAGCACCCAGCTCACTCCCCCAGTCCCCACCACGGCAACCCACGGTTGCAGCGTGCGGCGGGCCTCACCGAACCCGCTTCCCTCCCCGATCGTCTGGCCCGCATCCACGCCACCCCCCACCGGCACCTCGAAGCTGGACCAGCGTGGGACCCACAGCGCCCTCAGCCCCGCGCTCCATTGAGCAAAGCTCCCGCCGACCGACGGCTCGACCTCGGAAGCACGGTCGGTCTCGAACCGGTACGACCCCAGTGCCTCGAGGCGCAGTGGCCCGCGCATGGCGGCGACCAGAAACGAAACGCCGCCTCCGACCCCCGGCAGCGCAGCCCCATCCACGAACCCGAGGGCCCCCAGACCGACTCGCCACACCGGTGCCGACCGAACAGATGGTGGTTCGACCGCCGGCTGCGAGACGAAGGATGGCCCGGGTTCGACGACCGGCTCGATGTCCGGAGCAGGTTCGCTGCTGGGTGCCGCTTCGCTGTCGGACGCCGGGACCACCGACGATGGCTCCACAACCTCGGCCTCGGTCGGCGAGGGTTCCTCCGCGGGCGTCGGCGACGTCTCCGGACGAGAGAGCGCCGTCGGATCGACGGTGAGCGCAATGGCCAGCGCGGCTGCATCTCGAACCGTCTCGCACGCATGCGCCTCAAAGACCCGCTGGCCACGATTGTCACCGCCGGAGCTGAAGTCTGCCCGCAACGCCCATCCGGCCTCCGAGCGTTCCACCTCGACGTCCACCCGAAGCGGCGCCGACATCTCCGAGTCGGCCAGCAATGCCGACAGATCAGACTCGAATGCCCCCGGCCCGCACGCAGGCGGTCCGCTCCATCGCACATCGATGGCGCCCGCAGGTTCCTGAGCGAAGACGGCCCCGCAGATGCCAAGCACAACGGCCGCGGCACCGACCGCCGGCAGAGATCGCAGGGGGAACACCCGCGGAGGATCGGAGAACGACACCGCCCTTGTCCAGCGCCTCGTGATTCGTCGCCGTTCAGACCTCCACCAGCATCGACGCCGTCCAGACGACGCGTGTCATCACCCCCGGCACCGAAGTGGCGATGGTTGGATTCGGCGGAGAGCGGGACGCCTTGGGCAAGAAGAGCTGGGCCACGGCAACGATCACCGGAGCCGGGGACGAGATCGGGCGCGACACGACCTTGCCCTACGGCTTCCACGATGTGGTGTTCCCCGAGGGAACCTATGTCCTGACAGCAACGGCGGAAAGGGCGGCGGGAGAAGTCTTGACGTCGGATGCGGTCACGCTCGTGGTTGGTGATCCGCCACCGGGAACAACGGGCGGCGGCGATGAAAGCTCCTCGCAGGAAACGGGATGCCGGGTCGGCCCCTCCTCATCATGCTGGCCACTGCTCACCCTCGTGCTGCTGTGGCGTCGACGGTACACCCAGTCCTGAGAGCCGACGACCTCATCCGAGGTGACCCGGAAGGGTGCTCAGCAACCGGTTGAAGTAGCCCAGCATGTCCTCCATGTGTGCTTCGTGCGCAGGCCTTCCGTCGTGCACACAACCGAGAAACAACGCCTCGAGCGCGTCAGAGTCTAGGCCGCCCTCGCGCCCAAGAAGCACCAGCTCGGTGCGAGGCGGGCCGGCCCACTCGCCGTCGGTGCGGAGCTCCGCCCGGCCTCCGACGACCTGGACCAGGAGTCTCACCTTCGGATCCTCGGCCACATACACGAAGCCCTTTGCCCGGAACACCGACACTGGAAGCTGCAGCAGCGCGCGCCGAAGCCGGTACACGGAGAGCGGGGACTCCTCATCGAAGGTCCACGTTTCAAACGCGTGGCCATGATGGTGATGGTGGCCGTGGTCCTCCCCGACCTCGTGCACGTGTGCCGGGTTGTCTTCGGTCGGGATACCCGCGAGCCGCGCTTCGTCCCAGAGGTTCGGCGTGCCGAGCACCAGAGCCGTGGGCGCTGCGCTCAGAGAGGATGGCACGACACGAGCACGAGGTGCTACGGCGCTGATGAAGTCTGCCATCGCAGCCTGCTCCGACTCCGTTGCCACATCGTGCTTGGTGGAGACGATGATGTCGCAAACCTGCAGCTGTGCCACCGCGAGTTCCCGATCGCGACCCGTCAACTCCGGCGTGGTGGTCGGGTCCACACAACCGACGACGGCTGCGAGCTCAACCTGGTCCGCGAGCCGCGGATCCACAAACGTGCGGGCGACTGCAGCGGGGTCGGACACCCCACTGGCCTCAATGATGATGTGCCTTGGCGGGTTCTCGCGGCGACAGAGACGAAGCAGCGCGGCAAGCAGGTCTCCGCGGATGGTGCAGCAGATGCAGCCGTTCTGAAGCGCGACCTCGCCATCGAGCGAAGTCTGTCCGGCAACCAGAGCCGCGTCGATGTTGACCGATCCAAAGTCGTTGACGATCACACCCAGCGGCTCGGGCGTGTCGCGAAGAAGTGCGTTGAGCAGGGTGGTCTTTCCGGCGCCAAGGAAGCCGGAAAGAATGGTCACTCGTGTGCGCTGCATGGATACATCCTCCTCAACGGCGAAACGCCGCCGCGGAAGCAGGAGGTTCCTGCCTGGTCGATTCCGCGGCGGCGAGCATACGCGCCCGGGCTTCACATGCAAGCCGGTTGCATGACATGGAGACCCGCGAGCATCGCGGCGTCTTGCCGCTCCCTGGGGGTGTTCCTCAGGTTCCGCTGAACTGAACGTCGCGAAACACGAGCGTGGGAACGCGAAGCGTGGAGTGTTCGTACGGGTCGCTCCCGACCTCCTGCAAGTCTGTGAACAGAGCCAACAGGTTGCCCGTCACGTTCATCTCGCCCACGGGTGCGCCCACGCGCCCACCTTCGATCAGGTGTCCGCGGAGGCCGAACGAAAAGTCTCCCGTTGTCGAATCGGCGTTGCCACCCAACCACGAGGTCACGTAGACGCCGGTGCCAACGTCCGACACGATCGCATCGAGGTCGCGCTTGCCAGGCCGAACGATGATGTTGCCCCAACGACCGGTGGTGGGCTTCGTGTCGAGCTTGCGTGCGTAGTACGAGTTGAGGAAGTAGTGCTGAAGCGCCCCGTTCTTGATGATGGGCATCTCGAACGCAGCGGCTCCCTCATCGTCGAACGGGTGGGATCCGACAGCGCCCGGGATGAGCGGATTGCTGACGATGTCGAGCTTCTCGCTGACGAGTTGCTGGCCGAGCTTCCCCGCCCACATCGAGCGGCCCTGCTGGACCGCACCGCCGCTCGCGGGGCCGATCAGTCTCACGATGAGGGAGGCAGCGGCATCTCGGCTGACGACCATCGTCGTCTTCGTCGTCGGCCCCTTCTTACTGCCCAAACGCAGACGCGCCCGGCGCATCGCTTCGTCCCCGATCGAGGCGGGTGACTGAAGTGTGGCGAGGTGGCGTGCATACATGCCCCAGCCATCCTCGGGGCGCTTGTCGCCCTCACCACGCAGGGTGACGTTGCCGTGCATCCCCGTCGACGTACTGCGATAGCTCGCCGCGAAACCGTTCGAACTCACCGCCCCACTCTCGCCGGATCCGTCGAACACCGACGCAGTTGCGGAGATGACCTTGTCCTTGCCCGCAAGGCGGGCGTTGAGTGCCATCGCCCGCTCGAGGCGAGCCTCCAGGCTCTGCGACTCCACCGCGGGATCACGCAGATCAAGCGCGGGCTGGGTGTGCGCGTATCGAGCGGGATCTGGAAGTTCGCGATACGCGTCCACCTCGAGCGCACGCGTCAGCGCGACGGCCTCGTCCACAAACACCTGCAGCGCGTCAGGGGAGAGGTCGTTGGTCCCGTGGACCGAGTACCGCCCGTCGACGTACACCTGCAACCGCAGCGAGGTATCGGTGCTTTCTTGCACCTTCTCGAGTTCCTGGTCGCGCACCTCGAGGGACACTTGACGAGACCGGCTCATCGAGGCGAACGCTCCATCGGCGCCGCCCTCTTGAGCCAACGCGACTGCCAGTTCTGCACCATCCAAGAGTGTATTAGGCACGATTCTCACCTCCCACGTTCATCCCGGAGACCAGCACGGTCGGCAGCCCCTGCGAGACAGGAACACCTTGGCCATCTTTGCCGCACGTCCACCCGCCCGTATCGAGTTTGGAATCATTGCCAGCCATCGTGACCTTGCGAAGCGCTTCAGGACCGTTGCCGATGATGTTCGTATCCTTGATGGGCGCGGTCACCTTGCCGTCTTCGATCAGCCAGCCGTTCTTGATGTAGAAGGTGAAGTCGCCTGCGCCGATCTGGACCTGTCCGTTGGTGAACGTCTCGGCGATGATCCCATTCTTCACCGAAGCGACGATCTCGTCGCGGCTGTGCGGGCCGTTCTCCATGTAGGTCGCCCGCATGCGGGGCAGAGGCGCGTGTTTGTACGATTCGCGACGTCCCGACCCCGTCGGCGCAACGCCGTAGTGTTCGGCGCTGATTCGGTCGTGCAGGTAGCTGACCAGCACGCCGTTCTCGACCAGGACCGTGCGCTGGGCTTCGTTCCCTTCGTCGTCGACGTTGAGGGACCCGCGCTCGTTGTCCAATGTTCCGTCATCGACGATCGTCACGAAGTCCGGGGCGATTTTCTTGCCGAGCATGTCGGCGTAAATCGAGACGTCCTTACGGTTGAAGTCCGCTTCCATGCCGTGACCGATGGCCTCGTGCAACAAGATGCCGCTGGCCCCTGCCGCCAACACGACCGGCATATCGCCAGCTTGGGGTCGACGCGCATCGAAGAGGATGAGGGTCCGGTCCCGGGCCTCCTCGACAACCGTCTTCAGCCGTTCGTCGGTGTAGAACGCCATGCCATCACGGGCCGCGAGGTTCGAACCGCCGGACTGGGTCTGCCCGTTCTTCTTTGCCGTGAGGTCGATGCTCAAGCGCGTCATCGGACGAACATCGGTGACGTACTTCCCATCGAGCGTGGCCACGAGAACGCGCTCATCGCCGTCGGTCCAGCGGACCGACACCTTGTCGATGGCGGGGTCAGACGCTCGCGCCATCTTGGCGACCTTCTGAATCAGGGGGAGTTTCTGGTCCACCCCAACTTCGGACCACGGCACGACCAGTTGGTAGCGGTCCGGTCGACCGACCGCCGCGAACGATGCGGGCGGAGCAGTCGGAGACCCGGTCGCGAACAGAGCTGCACTTTTTGCGGTTCGTTCGAGGGCCTCGGGCGTGAGCTCTTCCGTGTAGGCGTAGCCGACCTTGCCCCCGACCACGACACGCATCCCGACCCCTTGCATGACGTTGGTGCTGGCGCGCGCGATGATGCCGTCCTGGTACACCACGCTGTTGTTGCGCGTGTGTTGGAAGTAGATGTCCGCATGGTCGGCGCCCCGAGACGACAGCGTTGCCATCGCCTTCCGAACGGCCGCCTCATCGAGGCCATACCACTCCTCGAAGGGGTTCGCGGGGGCAGGACTCTTGGCCAACGGGCTCGGGCTCGAGCTCGCGCCCACGGTCGGGCTCTTGGAGCAGCCAGCAAGGACAGCCGGGGCCGTCACGATGGCCCCTCCTGCGGCAGCGCTTTGAAGGAAGGTGCGTCGGAGGAGAAAATCGGTCACAGCAGTACCTCGTGCCCGCGCGAAGTCGGTGCGGGCGTGGGACCCAGCAACGTCGCCAACGGTTTCACTTCTTATAATGCAATCCAGTTGCAACTTCATCCACAGTCCTGAGCGCAGTCTTGGGCCGGACGCAGGGTCTCGCACCGAGTCGCCGCCCCCTGTGATGACAGGCGTCGTCCGCCAGGCGGAGATCGGCGGTCGACGGCGCTCGCCCCGTGCGTTCGTTCTCCACGTGACCCCCGCGACGGGCAGATCTTCACGCTCAGGCCGTCGAGCCGGACGACTCCCGCGGGCCACCCGCTCGAATGCCCCCTCCTGCCCCGCACACGCGCTCTCCGCCCGGTGCGTTCTGCCCCACGGGCCCGGGACGAATCGGCCGAATTCCCCTCAACGCGGTCAAGCGGGCAAGACGCCCCACCCGCAGGGGGCCGAACCGCGCTAGGAGTGCCTCATGCTGACTTCCCGATTGCTCGTTCTCACCGCCGCCCTTGCTTCCGTCGTCGCCTGCAAGAAGGACGTGCCCGCTCCCGCTGAGCCTGAGCCCGCCCCCGTCGCAGCGGCTGAGCCTGAGCCTGAGCCTGAGCCCGCCCCGGTTGCCGAGGACCCCAGCGACGTGCACGTCGAAGGCGACCACCTGACCATCGACAAGAAGATCCACTTCGCCAGCGACAGCGACAAGATTCTCGACGACTCGACCGAGATCCTCGACCACATCGCAACCGCGCTGACCAACCACACGGAGCTCTCGACCGTGCACGTCATCGGCCACACCGACAGCACCGGCGACGACGCGCACAACAAGGAGCTCTCGGAGCGCCGCGCCAACGCGGTCGTCAACGCGCTGCGTGAGCGCGGTGTGTCGCAAACCATCGACGCGCGCGGCGCCGGCGAAGAAGAGCCGACCTGCAGCGACGACTCGGACGAGTGCCACGAAAAGAACCGACGCGTGGAGTTCGTCGTCGCGAAGTCGGAGTAGAACCTCTCGTTCTTCACTCTGGGGCCGTCCGCAGACTCTCCGCGCGACGGCCTCTTGCGTTGGTTAGCCCTCGGCCTCTTTCAAGCCGTCGTAGATCGCATCGAAGCCGTGGTTGGCGGTTTTCCAGTCCTCGGTGGGGGCTTGGACCACGACGACCACGGTGCGCTGCTCAGAGTGGTGCTGCAGGGTCTGGATCCGATTGGGCACCTTCTCGCCCAGTAGCTTCACATCTACGGTCCCGGTGCGCCCGACCCAGGTGGTCCCCAAGACTCCGCGGGTGAAGTCTTTCTTGCTGTGCACGGACACCCCCACGACCCCGCCGAACTCCGTCTTCGAGGCTTCGACCATCCCCTCGGCGTACATCTCGAACACCTCGTCCGGGCCGAGCTCGACACCGGGCTCGAAGACCTGGATCACCGCGATCGCGTTGCCAGCACTCTCGATGGTCAGAGAAGAGAATTTCACGCCATCGAGGTCTTCGCTCTCGAACTCCGTCTCCCAGTTGCCGGGGTACTCGACGGAGAAGTTCCCGATCTCCGCGGTCTTCTTGTTCTCGAGGTCCGGCTTGGGCTCCATGAAGAAACCACAGCCGCCCGCCCAGAGCGCGGTGGCAACGACAAACGAGGCGAGTCGAGCAGCCATGGGGCAAGAGTACCAGCGAGACCGGCGTGTTCAGAGGCCGGTCACGGGGTCGGGACGGGCACCGGCTCGGATCGGGACACCCCGAAGTCGAGGACGACTGCGCCGCGGCGATGTCGAGACTCCACCAACCTGTGGGCCTCGACGACGTCGTGCATCGAATAGCGATGTCCCAACACCGGCCGAATCCTGCCCGCCTCGACCCTCTCCCTGAGCCGCTCGAGTCCTTCCCGGGAGTCCTCGGTCACGCCGCCGACGACCCGGGGACCTGGACCGAAGCGTGGGAGCAGCGATTGGAGGAGTTCCCACGCACCCCCCTCGATGAAGACGTGACGACCGGTCTGAGAGAGCATGGGGCGAAATCGCCGGAAAGATGTCTTGCCGATGGTGTCGACGACCACGTCGTACGGGCCCGGGAGCGTCTGTGGATCTGTCACCCGATAGTCGACGACCGAATTCGCGCCAAGCTCTCGGACGAACGCTGCGTTGGGTCCGCTGCATACGGCGGTCACGTGCGCACCCAGGGACGCGGCGACCTGGACGAGATACGCACCCACCCCCCCGGAAGCTCCGACGATCAACACACGCTCCCCGGCCCGCAGCTGTGCCTTGTCCTCGAGGAAGTCGATGGCGCACAGACCACCGAACGGGAGTGACACCGCCTGGGCGTGCGTCAGACCGGACGGCATCCGCGTGACGACCCCCGAGGCGGGCATGGCGATGCGCTCGGCGTTCGCACCCGCGCGAACGCCAAACACGTCATCGCCCACCGCAAAACCCGTCACAGCGGGCCCAACCTGGAGCACACGACCGGCGAATTCCTGCCCCGTCGTGGGCTGCCGCGGCCGCCGGAGGCCGAACATCAAGCGGCCAAGCCATGAAAACCCAGTCCCGAAGTCCCCGGCTCGAATCCGCCATTCCGCCGCGGTCACCGATGTGGCCCACACCTCGATCAGCAGGCCATCCTGCGAACACTCCGGCTCCTCGCGTTCGACGATCTCCAGGACATCGGGAGGACCGTACCGCTGAGCGACGATGGCATGCATGCCATCGAGCATAGGGTCGTGCGACGCGAAGCACAGCCTCCGGATCCGGTGATGCGGTATGCATTCATGCATGGATTGGCGCACCGTCCGTTTCGACTGGAACCGAGCCCGGGCGTTCCTCGTCACCGCGGAAGAAGGTTCCCTGTCCGCCGCCGCGAAGGCACTCGGGATGTCGCAGCCCACGCTCGGCCGTCAGGTCGACGCGCTCGAGGGCGAGTTGGACGTGACCCTTTTCGAACGCGTTGGACGTCGGCTCGTGCTGACCGAGTCTGGCAGCGACTTGCTCGAACACGTTCGAGCGATGGGCGAAGCTGCGAGCCGGGTCTCGTTGGCGGCGACGGGCCAATCCCAAGCTATCGAGGGCATCGTCTCGGTCAGCGCGAGCCAGTCGTTCTCGGCATACCTCCTACCCCCCATCCTTGCTCGGCTGCGCGAGGTGGCGCCGGGCATCTCCGTCGACGTCGTCGCGACTGACGACCAGATCGATCTGCTGCGCCGAGAGGCGGACATCGCGGTTCGAAACGTGCGACCCGAGCACCCGGACTTGGTCGCGAAGAAGGTTGGCGAAGCAGACGGGCACCTGTACGCCGCATCGAGCTACCTCGACCGTGTCGGGCGCCCGATGACGCCGGAGCGCCTCAAGACCTGCGACCTCATCACGTGGGACCGAGGCCCGGAGGTCTTGGAGCGCCTGGCCACGCTGGGTCTCGAGCTCAGCTGCGAGAACATCCGGTACGCATGCGGGAGTCACCTCGTGCAGTGGGAGATGGTCAAACAAGGGCTCGGCGTCGGCGTCCAAGCGAGCCTGGTCGGAGACGCCGAACCCGGGATCGAACGCGCGCTGCCTGGCGTCGAGTCCGTGGGTTTCCCGATCTGGCTCGTGTCGCACCGCGAGCTCCACACCTCCAAGCGTGTGCGCACTGTCTTCGACCTGTTGGCCGAGATGCTCTCCGATCCCGAGCGCGGCTGAGGTCAGCTCAGCACCCGGGCTGAACCCGGAGTGCTGCGCCCTGACGGTCGAGGGAGCTCCAACGACCCGCGACAAGAGGACGCACGGTCCAGGTCGAAGGACCCTCGACCTCGCCCTCCCCCTCGCCATCGTCGTCACTATCGCCGTCATCGCCGCCCATGACGGGGTACTCGGCGGGGACGACAGCGAGCAAACCATCGAGTCCGTCGTCGAAGACGAGCGCAGAAGTCTCGCCGCCCCAGCTCAGTGCGCCCACGAGCAGCGGTGGATCTGCGGGGTCGAGCCAGTCGACGTCGAGCGGCTCGAAGCCATCCTCGCGCCACCACCCCAGCGTTGCGCGATGTGATTCCAGGCCGCATCGTCCCTCCGACGAGGACTCGACCGCGGTGAGCAGCGCCTGGGCCGGACGAGGAGACGCATCCACCCATCGAGCGTGGGCGACAACCGAGGTCGGAGCCTCGGACTCGGGCGGCGTCGCGAATGCACCCAGGGGATGCTCCCACGCGGCCGCACGCTCGAGCGTGGCGTCCGCCGAAGCCTCGGCCTCCACCCACCTGACCCCAACCGGCATCGCGACCGCCGCCGAGGCGACTGGAGCCCAGCGTCCTTCGGTCCCACACCCCTCGAGCGCATAGCTGACTTCGAACACCCGGACATCGGTGGATGGGCGGCCGATCCAAGGCTGACCCACGGTCGCGCTGCACGGACCCAGGGGGCCGAAAACCCACACGGAGTCGGCGGGAGGCTCCACGCCAAACTCGATGAGGTCTTCGGCTTCGACGGGGAACGCCTCGCCGAACTTGGCGGTGTGCCCGTGATACGTCAGCCGGTGGAGCCGGTTGTAGAGGATGGGGCGGCTGTCATCGACGAAGTGGACCACCATGGCGAGCCCGGGCTTGCGGACCGCAGTGCCCAATGGCGTAACGCCGTCATCCACCAGCCACGCGTTGGCGTCGGCGAGCGCGCGCTTTGCGGGGACGGAGACGATGATCGCCACGGGACCGGAAGGCTCGGGCGTCTTCGTCGCGGACTCGCCGATCTGGACCTTCACGCCCGAGGACTGGTTGCACCCGAGCATCGCCAGGAATGCGCACAGGGCTGCAGCGCGCCGCGTCATCGACCCGGTGTAGCACGCCTGAGATCCGAGCGATGCGACCAACGGCGGGCTTCCCGTTCGGACGTCCACGAACTGCTACGGTGACCATGGTGACGGTTCGGACCCTTCACGCGCGCAACGTCGTCCTGGGTGAGGCCGAGACGCTTCGCGTGCGACCGGCGACGATTTCCGTCGAGGCGGGGAAGATCACCGCGGTCACCGAGGGCGAGGCCTCGAGCCCCGTCGACGACAACCTCGGCGGCCTCCTGGTCGCCCCCGCCTTCATCAACGCCCACACCCACCTGTCGATGGGGGGATTTCGGGGGCTCATCGGCAACGACGCATTGCGTGGCAACGTCGTCGAAGACCTCTTCTACAAACTCGAGACGTCGCTCTGCCCCGAAGACGTGCGCGCGTTCACCCGGCTGGGCGCGCTGGAGAGTCTGCGCCACGGCGTGGCCCGGGTGTGGGACCACTACTACTTCGCAGAGTCCGTCGCCGCGGGGATGCACGACGTCGGCCTTCGCGGGGTCATCGCCCCAACGCTTCAGGATCTCGATGGGCCGGGCGTCGAGCAACGGGAGCCGCAACTTCAGGCGACCGAAGCTCTCGCCGCAGAATCCTGGAGCACGCGGGGGATTCACGCCGCCCTGGGCCCCCACGCGACCGACACCGTGAGCGCGTCCCTGTGGCGCGAGGTCGTCTCGCTCGCGCAAACGCATGGGCTTCCGGTCCACGCGCATGTCGCCCAGTCGATCGAGGAGTACGCACGCATCGACGAGCGGCATGGGCTCTCGCCGCTGGCGTGGCTTGAGTCGATGGGCGTCCTGGCCGACGTCCCCGCGCTGCTCGCTGTCCACGCGATCTACGTCAGCGAACGCGATCTGCAGCGATTGGACCCCTCCCGGCACGCACTCGGGTACTGCCCCCTGTCCCAGCAGCAATTCTGTTTTCCTGCGCATGTCCCCAGCTGGCATGCGGCGGGGATCCCCTGGATCGTGGGGACCGACTGTTCGGTATCGAACGACTCGATGAACGTCCAGCGGGAGCTGGTGAGCGTAGCGGGGATCCGTGGTTTTGGGCCGAGCAGCGGCGTCTCGTTCGATGCGTTTCGGCGCAACCCGTCGGTTGCCGCGGCCCAGGCGGTGGACGCGAAACGAACCGCCGACCTCGACACCCACGGCGTCCTCGCCGAGCCAAAAACCCTCCTCGCTTCGGTGTGGAGCGTGCCCGGCCGCCTCCACCCCGCCTTCACAGCCGGCGTGATCGAAGCCGGTGCAGAAGCCGACTTCGTAGTCCTCGACCCCGACCACCCCTCCGTGTGGCCTGGCCGCGATCTCCTGCGCGCCCTGGCCTACTGCGACACGTCGAGCGCACTGCACGGACTCATGGTCGGCGGACAATGGCGTATCGAGCCAGGACAGCTGAGCGCATGGCTGCGATCGGACCTCGTGCGTGACGCGACGGGCGAAGCCACCGCCAGACTCGAAGCGCTCGCAAAGAAGCTGTAGCCCCTCCAGAACGCCAACGTGGTTGGCACAGCAGCGCTTTACGGCAGGGGAAGGACCTGCGAGGCTGCCCCCGCATCATGGAGCGGCTCCTCGAAGGTCTGTGGAACCCCCTGCTGGGTGGTTTTGTCCTGTGCGCTGGCCTGCTGTTGATGGTGGGGACCGGCGCGCTTCCGCTGCGCCGCCTCGGCCGCGTGGCAAAGGGGTGGAGCGTCGGCACGCCCAGCGGCCCTGCAGTTCTCGTAGCGACCAGCGCCTCGCTGACCACGATCACCGCGGCCGTGATGGCCGTGAATGTGGCCGGACCCGGCGCGCTGGTCTGGATGTGGATCGCCGGCTTGCTCGGGATGGGCCTCCACTTCGGCGAAGCCAAGCTCGCCCGTCAAGCCGTGGCGCAGGGCAAGCCGGCGCTGCCCGGCTGGGCGAGCGTGGGTCTGCTCGGGGTTGCGCTGATCGGCGGCGGCTTGTGGCAAGGCAGCCAGGCGGGACTCGTCCTCGAAGCGAGCCTTCAGCTCCCGGCGGTCTTCGGCGCCGCAGCGGTCGCCGTGATCGCCCTCGCCGCCTCCCGCATGCCCAGTCTCACCACGTTGGCGATCCGATGGCTGCCGCTGCTGGGGCTCACCGCCTTCGCCGCGGTGGTTGCCGGGACCGTCTCGGACGACCCGTTCGCACTGCAGCTCGCAGTCGGCGACGCGATCAACGAAGCATTCGGGTTGCAGAGCGCCACCGCTGGGACCGTCGGCGGAGCGCTCTCGGTCTTGATCGCGCATGGAATGATGCGAGCGGTCAGTGGCGCCGACCTGGCGGTGGGTGCCGCCGCTGCCGCCGTCACGCACAACGACGAGGCCGTCACTCCCGATGATGCGGGCGCGTCGGTCATGGTCATTCCGATGTTGGTCATCGGCGTGCTCGCGTCTCTGGCCGGCCTCCTGGTCCTGTCCGCCCCGCCCGAGCCCCCCATCGCGGGCGAGCGCCTCTACCCGCTCGAGCGTCCGGACTCGCGAGGGCTCCGGGCCAGTAAACAAGTCGGACAGACCGTGGTGTTGCGCGCAGACACCCCGATGGAGAAGGGCCGCGAGTACGCAATGATGCTGCGGGCGGATCCCCGCGGCCACAAGATGGCCAAGCTCCTCGACCGAGAGAACGCGGTGATTCTCCCGAACTGGGCGGTATCGGCTCAGGTCGATACCGTCACCTTCCGGGCCCGCGATCCCCGACGAGCGAGGCAAGCCGCCTGGGACATGGCCATCCCCTGCAACCGGGAGGTGTTCGGCGGTGACAGCAACAACGCCCAGTTCGTTCGGCTCACCCCCAAGGACCCCGAGCTGGTCTTCAGCAAGTTCGCGGCCTTCCACGAACTCGACCCCGCGCCCTACGTCAACGTCGGCGACTTCAAGTTTGTGGGCTCGGTCGCGCTCGCCAACAGCCCGGACGAGGACCTCGGCGAACACTTGGCGATGTTCGAGTACCGAGGGGAGGACTCGGCGTTCAACCCCCGCCTGCACGAGTTCTTCCGCAACCAATTCAGCGGCCCGTTCGTCGACGCGCAGGGGGCCGTTCCACCCGTCGCGTTCGCGGCCGCGGAGGGCTTCGACGCGGAGCTCGGCTCGCAGCTGGCCGTCGAGCTTCGTGCCGACCCGCGCGGCATCGACATCCTGCGCGTGAACCGGGTCGGCACCCTCGAGGCGCCCCCGTGGAACAGCCTCTTGGACCTCGAGGAGATCGTCATTCGCCATGCTGATGGCGCGGACAAAGACCTCCGGATTCCGGTCGCGACGCGCATGGACGGCAAGCGCATTCGCGTCGACGTCCTCGACTCCGCGTGGGAGGACCTGCGAAAAATCGCACAGGACGACAAGCTCAGTGGCCCCTTTGCGGTGCTGCCCGACGTCGCGCTGAAGGTCGAGGTCCACGGCGGCTCTCGGCTTCCCCCGGCGGCCGAGTCGCGGAGCAGCCTCGTCCCGGTGCACGACGACCTTCGGGTGCGCGGGCCCCAAGAGCGAGAGCTCTACGAGCCACACCCGGCCGAGCTGATCGCGGCCGGCTTCAGCCCGCCGTACCGACCCGGCGCCGACGTCCGGGCGCTCGTTCGACGCGTCGAGCACCAGCAGCCAGGGTGGGGCATCCAACTGCTTGCTTTCGCGGCGCTCGTCCTCGCGGCAAGCACCACGCTGGGCTGGGCTCTGTTGGTCCGTGAACCCGCGCGGCGACTGCTGGGACAAGGGGGATCGGTCCTCGTCCCCCTTGCTGTTTGTGCGTTGCCCCTGCTTGGGGGCCTGCTCGCGACGTCCGTCGTCGACTCGATCGCGCTGTTTGCCTACGCATTCGCCGCGGTCCCGGTCCTCGGCGTTCTGGTCCTCAACGTCGCAAGAGTTCGGGATTCCTCCCGCAACTGACAGGCACAGGCCAAAACTCCATACGAAAGCGACAAACCTATTGAACGCGCCGGCTGCGCGACGTAGCGTGGCCTCCATGAACGGGACGCTCGATTCGACGAAGTGGCTGGCGCTCGCCTTGGGCAGCACATTGGTGGCGTGCGCCCCGGCAAGCGGCGCAGACACCGACTCGGCCGACGCCGGAGGGACGGGCGGCCCGTCCGCTGAGAGTACGAGCCAGGACTCGACGACGCCGGACGACTCCGACTCCGTGAGTTCATCGGGGACCTCAGGTGCCGACGAGAGCAGCACCACCGCGATCGAGCCCGAGTTCGAGCCGTACCCCGCCCGCGGCATTCGGCTCTCTGAAGTCTTCGCCAACCAGGGTGTCGGCGTTCCGATCGTCCGGGACGGCATCTGGGTCGACGGAACGGGACGCAACGCCGCCCTCATCCCCGAACGCACGACCCTGATTCGCGGCTACTGGGATCTCGACGAAGGCTTTGAGCCCCGCATCATCATGGCGCGGCTCATCATCAGCTACCCCGACGGCACCGAGGAGGTCGCGGACCGCACGTTCGAAGTCAACGGTCCCAGCCAGCCCTCCGACATCGACACCAACATGTACTTCGTCGTGCCCGGGGAGCTGCTTCCCGTCGGCGTGAAGTTCCAGATCGAGTTGTACGAGACCGAGTATGGGTACGAGGGCTTGCCCGAGCCGGACCAGTTCGCATACCCGCCCCAACCCGGCTTCCTCGGAGTCGAGGACAAAGATCTCGCGCTCAAGGTCGTCCTCGTTCCGGTCCGCCACGATGCCGGTCCTCAGTGCCCCGCCGCTCCCGAGGTCACCGACGACGAGATGCAGTACCTCGCAGACCAGCTGTTCATGCAGAACCCGGTCCAGCGGGTTGAGATCGAGCGGCGCGAGCCCACCACGTACTCGGGATCCCTCAACTCCTTTAGCCCTCTGCTCGGTTTCCTCGCCGATCTTCGAGCCCAAGACAACGCCGACCCCGCCGCCTACTACTACGGTGTGGTGCAGCCATGCGATGGCGGAGCCGAAGGTGTTGGCGGGCAAGCGATCAGCATCCCGGACTTCCCCACCCTCGACAACGCCTGGACACGCGTGTCGATGGGTCGTTGGTACGGCAGCCTCAGCTCGACGGCCGATACCTTCGTACACGAGGTCGGCCACACGCAGGGACGCCGCCATGTGTACTGCAATGGGGACGAGGGCGGGCCCGATCCCTCGTACCCGTACGAAGCTGGCGACCTCGGCGTGTGGGGCTTTGGCATCCTGGACTTCACGCTGTACACGCCCACCAACGGCAAGGACTACATGACCTACTGTGGAAACACGTGGGTCAGCGACTGGACGTGGGGCAAGGTCCTGCCGTTCATCGAAGAGATCACCGGATGGGGTGCGGCCGACGCTGCGCCCAACTCCCAGCGACGAGTCCTCGTCGGGCTCGTCGACCCCGTCGCAGACGAGGAGACCTGGTTCATCACCCAGGGCGCCGCCGAAGGCCTCGTGACCGATGGCAGCGAACCCGTCCACCTCCGTCTTCCCGGCCTGGGCGAGCGAACACTGGACGGGGTCTACGGCCCGATGGGCGATGGGGCCAGCTACGTCGTCGCTGTGGACATGCCACCGGAGATCACCGTCTCCGAACAGCTCCAGATCACACGCGAACACGAGGGCCAGCAGCTGCAGGTCGCCGAGATCCGAACAGGCAGTAACACGCTTTCACTCGCCCGTTAGGTCGGCGATATCGTCCGCGATGGTCGCGGCTCGTACGCGACCAGGGTAGACGTGCCGAACAACACCCTCCGCATCGACCACCAGGGTGTGTGGCACGCCGCGAACCCGTAGCGCGCGGGCCATCGCTCCATCGTCCACCGCGACGGGGAGGCCAAGCCCGATGCTCTGGACGTGAGACGCGGTCAACGTTTGGCGCTGCCCAGGCGTGTACCCGCCCCCCTCCCAGTTCACAGCGACAAACTGGACATCGGTGCGGCCCGCATAGTCGTCGTCCAGTTCGTCGAGGTCGGCGAGCTCGCTCTGACAAGGGCCGCACCATGTCGCCCAGA
The DNA here is from genome assembly GCA_050633305.1 of Nannocystales bacterium. Lineage (GTDB taxonomy): Bacteria > Myxococcota_A > Polyangia > Nannocystales > Nannocystaceae > CAJXVA01. Next base: position 929,229 of record JBOEGF010000018.1, on the reverse strand, counting down.
ACGTCACGATGCTGACCTTGCCCAGAAGGTCCGCGTGCTCGAACCGTTCGCCGTCGAGACGTTGCACCGCGAACGTCTCCAGCGACGTCCCCGGCGCCGCCGGCCCCATCGAGTCCCAGTTGCGGACCGCTTTCATCGCATCGTAGGCCCCGATCGACAACACACCGAGAAGCACCGACGCGCCAACAAAGGTCTGAAGGTGTTTCATGGGCTCGCTTCCGCTGCGGGTTCGGTTGGAATCGACTTCCGGGACCAAAGCGCCAAAGCGCCTGCCGCGGCGGCGCCAGCGAAGTCCGGCCAGAGGGCGGGGATGCCGACGAGTTGGAAACTCACCAACGCATGGGCCACGGTTCCCAATACCACCAGCGGCACCAGGAACAGGCTCCCGCGATAGCCTCGCGATCCGCCGAGGAGGGTCTCGGCCAGGACCAGGACGACGATCGGCGTGAGCAACACCCGTGCGACCCCGGACGCCAACGCGACGAGGCTGTGCGTGGAGGCCACCGTCGCGATCGTCTCTGTCATCGGATACAGCGCCGTCCCGACGACGTACAGAGTCCCCAGGAGCAACCCATCCCGCCTGCCCTCGTCGATCGGAAGCTCCGCGACCGTGCGCCGAGGGGCGAACAAGACTCCACCCCACCGCCGAAGCGCGCGGACCGTCGCGGAGATTGGGAACCGATCCGACATTCTCGGAGGGTCAACGCCGCTGTTGCTCTTTACGTTTCGCGGCTTTCGACAATGCCGCCGGAATGTTCCTAGACCGAGACACCTTGCGGATGTCGTGGGGGTGCAGGTGGTTGAGCAGCGACATGGCCGAAGACAGCGGAGTCTTCGGGTTGAGGACCAGGTTGAGCTTGAGCTGATACAGCTTCATCCACTCTTTCCGGGCCGCGATGTGCCGAATGACGTCGTGGGACAGCGCCCGGTTCGCCGCATAGGCGATGGCCTCGTTCTCCTTGACTCGCGGCGACTTGATCGCGCTCATCGCGACCTGCTTGTTCGAGTCCCGGACGAGGACGGAGCGCTCGAAGCTGTTGCCCAACATTGCCAGGCGCATCTTCTGCATGACCGGAAGCACGCTGATCTGCGACAGCCGATCGCCCTTGGGTTGCTCTTCGGCTTCCGCCTCCGCCGCGGACGCGGTCGCCTCCGTGCCACCGTCCGCGGCATCCATCGGCAACGAAAGGTTGTCAGTCGGCCCGCCTGCGAGCAGCGCGTCGAGGTCGAGCCCGTCGTAGGCCGACGGCGCCTCGCGAAGCTCTTCGGGCGAAACATCCTCCCCCACCCCCGAGTTCTCCAGCGTGTCGACGTAGCGGTCGTGCTGCGCCAGCACTTCGCTTCCCATCGCCGAACGGAACGCGTCGTCTTCGGTCCCCGAAGCAGCAGGCGCGGCACCGTCCCCGAGCGCGGCCTTGATCTCCTCGATGTTGGGGAGCTTGAGGTCCACGCCCTGACGCACCGCAAGCTCGAGCATCCGCTGCGCCACGCTCATCCGACAGTTGGGGTTTTGGTAAAGCGCCTCGACGATCGTTGGGAACGACAACCATCGCTGCTGGTTCTCGGCCAGGATGTCGCAGATGCCCTCAGGGCACGCACGCGCGACCGCAGCCAAGGTCTCGTCGTGGACCACCGGGTGACGAACGACCTTCTCGAGGACGGCCTCCTTGCGCGCCATTCGACGTGCGACGAAGTCGAGCACGCCCGCGGGCAATCCGGGTTCACTGAGCCCCCCGTCGAGAAGCGCCGGCGGCAAGCCGAGCAACGTCTTCGCCGCCTGCTCACCGAGTCCGGCGGGATCGTCGAGCCAGAGGTGATACAGCGCGATCAACAGCTCGCGCGGGGGAAGCGGAGCCATGCCGCCGGCGACCATCTGGCGCATTGGCGGGGGCGCATCGGGCCCGACCATTTTCCAAGGGCCGGCACCCATCTCTTGCTGCGTGAGCGGTTGATGGTCGTACGCCATGATCAGTCGTCCTTCTCGAGTTTGCGGTTGCGGCCGTGGATGTCTCGCAGGCCTTCGAGGACCAGTGCATCGTCGACCTCGTCGATCACGGTCGACTCGACGGCGATCGTTCGGGCAAAGCCCCCGGTGGCGATGACCCACACCGGCCAGGTGAGCTCCGCCTTGATCCGAACAATGAGGCCCTCGACCAGTCCGACGTAGCCCAGCACCAGCCCCGATTGGATCGCGGCCACTGTGTTCCGGCCGACCACGGATGCGGGGCGCTGGGCGTCGACCCGTGGCAGCCTTGCCGCCCTCGCAAACAACGCGTCGGCGCTGATTCCGATGCCCGGAGCGATCGCGCCCCCGAGGTATTCCGGAGTTGGGGAGACCACGTCGAAGGTGGTCGCCGTGCCGAAGTCCACGACCACCACACCACGCGGTGACCCATCCTCGGCCCGGCCGTACCGCCCGTGAGCCGCCACCGCCGTAACGATGCGATCCGCTCCAACGTCCTGCGGTGGGTCGTAGCGGATCGGCATCCCGGTCTTGGTGCCGGGGCCGACCACCAAGGGATCGAGCTGGGCGTATTGTCGCAGCGCTTCGCACAAAGGCACGAGCGCAGGTGGGACGACACACGCCACGACGGCGTCCGTGAGGGCGTCGAAGCCGAGCCCCGCGAGGTTGAGTGCCTGGGCAAGCGCAGCAGCGACCTCGTCACGGGTCCAGCCGCGCCTCGTGCTCACGCGCAGCTCGCAGCGCAGCGCGGCACCTTCAAAGACCCCAAGCGTCGTGTGAGAGTTTCCGACGTCGACGCAAAGCAGCATTCGAGCTCCAAGGGCGGTCTCGTGTAGACTGCCGCATACAACGACTGTACCGCCCGCCTACGCGTTCTGCTACCGTCTCAGCGGTGTCCTCGGGCCCGCACACGCCCTCCGGTGACGACGACCTCGGCCAGGGCGGCAGCCGGAGCCGTCTGGTCAGTCTCCTCGGCCAAGTCGGTCGCGTGAGCCGAGCCACAGCGCCCCTGCGCACCTGGTCCGTCCCCTTCTTGGGCATCTTCGGCGTCGCGGCCCTGATCTTCCTCGCATCCTTCTGGACCGACCAACTTCTCTCGGCAAGCGTCCCGGGCGAGCGCGTGACCGTCGCAGGCCTGCTGCGATCCCTCTCGGACCAAGACATCGAACAAGCCCGAAACACGCTCGGCGGCTTGGGCGAGGTCATGGCCGCCGTGTTGGGGCTCGCCCTGACCGTGTCCTCGATCATCGTGCAGTTGGCGGCGACCCGCTTCACCCCCCACATCACGTCTCTGTTCTTCCGCGCACGAACCAACCTCCTGGTGCTGGCGTTCTTCGTCACCTCGACGGTGTACGTGCTGTGGGTCAACTTCTCCGTCGGCGAGAGCTACCTCCCCCAATCCGGGGTGTTGGTCTCGATGCTCTTGATGACGGCCAGCCTACTGCTGCTGTTCCCGTACTTCGCCTACGTGTTCGACTTCCTGGACCCCGAAAAAATCGTCGGCCGGATCATGGTGGACGGCTTGTCCGCAGCCACCCCGACCAAGGGCGGGAGCAGCCGCACCGACGTCCGACAGGCCCAGGCCATCGAGGCGATCGAACACCTCGCCAACATCGGACTCAACGCGCTCCAGCAGAAGGACAAAGGGATCACCTCCGGAGCGATCGACTCCCTGTGCGAGTTCGGCATCCGCTACGGCGAGTCCAAGGCCGCCATGCGCAAGGAATGGTCGCAGGTGCGTGGATGGAACCGTCAAAGCCCCGACTTCGTCAGCCTCAGCGAGGAGGCCGTCGGCGACCTCGAGGAGCGCGGCACCTGGGTCGAGTGGAAGCTGCTGCGGCAGTACCAGATGTTGTTCACGGAGTCCCTCGGCCAGATCAAGGACACCTGCTACCTCATCGCCATCGACACTCGGCGCCTCGGCGAGGCCGCGGGACGACGCGGCGATCTCTGGGCGCTCGACCTGGCGATCAAGTTCTTCAACACCTACCTACGCGCCACGGTCAACGCGAAGGACATCCGGACCGCGTACAACATCCTGCATCAGTACCGACAGCTGGCCGAGGCGGTGCTCGCCGGTGAGCCCGATGCCAGCCCGGACCTCTCCCAGAAGCTCCAGCACCGGGCGCTGCAGATCGCTCGGTTCATGCGCTACTACAGCTCGGTCAGCTACTCGCGCGGCATGCCCTTCGTCTCTGAGGTCATCGCCCACGACATCGGAACGCTGTGCGAGAAAGCCCTCGACAAGGGCATCCGCGAGCACCGCGAGTTCCTCCAGGTCTTCTTGGCGGTCGACGAGCATGCCGAGACCAAGGAACAAGAGAAGACCTTGCGGGGAGTCCGACGGGCGCAGATCAAGCTCGCGACAACCTACCTGATGCGCGGCGAGCCCGAGTACGCTCGCGAGATCCAGCTCGACATGCACGACGAGCCCGCCGCGCGGCTGCACAGCATCTGGCAGGAACTACGTAGCCTCGACACCCGCGAGTTCTGGGAAGTCAACGATCGCGGCACCAACTTCGACTACCTCAGCCCTGAGCAAAAGAACCAGCTCGAAGAGTTCTTCGGATGGTTCGAAGACCTCGACGTCGAGGTGGAGGTCGCCCGCAGCCGACAAACGCTGTCCAGCCTCCTGCCCCAGTAGGGCGTCCGCCCTGAAGCTCAGGGGCGGTACAGCTTGGCCACCGCCACGAGGTTCTCCGCCCCGTAGCCCTGCTTCGTCGCGGCTGCGAAGACGTCCGCGGCGGCGCTGGAGATCGGGGCGGAACCGCCCAGCCGACTCGCTTCGGCGCTGGCGTAGCCGAGGTCCTTCGCGACCAGCTCGACCGGAAACAACGGACTGTATTCCTCGCGGACCATCAGCCCTCCGGTGCCCTTCGCCGCCGGGCTCGTCACAGCCAGCCCCCCAAGGACCTCCATCGCCGCCGCGGGCTCGATGCCGCCCCGGGCCAGACTGCCCAGCAACTCGCCGAGCGAGGCCACCTGAATCGCGAACAGAGCGTTGACCGCCAGCTTCATCGCGCTCCCCTTCCCAAGCGGTCCGAGGTGATGCACGGCACCCCCTGTGGCATCGAACACCGGTTTCAGTGCCTGAACCGAGGCATCTTCGCCGCCGACGAGGAACACCAGGGAGCCCGCGTCGGCCTGGGGCCGGGTCCCGACGACCGGCGCGTCGACCAACCGCATCCGACGCGCCGCAAACGCTTCGGCGAGTTCGTGAATGCACGGCGGGCTGAGGGTGCTCGACTCCATTCCGATCGCGCGCTCCGACATTCCGGCCAGCGCTCCGTGCTCGGGGTCCAGCCAGACGCTCCGACTCGCCTGGTCATCGCGCACCATGCTCAGCACAACATCCGCCCCGCGGGCGGCCTCCCGCGCAGAGGCACAGATCGTCGCCCCGCGCTGCTGCAGGGCGTCCCCACGGGTTTTCGTCCGATTGTAGGCCCGCACCTCGAAGCCCGCCTCCAGCAGCCGCGCGGCCATCCGTGCCCCCATCGCCCCGAGCCCCAACACTGCGATCGTTTGCGTCGTCATCGTGAGCACAGCCTGCCCCCTCAGCGACGAGCGGACAACAGCCGACGCTGCCTTTCAGTCATTCCATATTGGAATGATAGTCATCGACTAGACTACCCGAATGGATCGCATCACGGCGCTACGTGCCTTCACCCGCCTCGTCGAGCGCGGAAGCTTCACGGCGGTCGCCGAGGAACTGCAGGTCAAGCAGTCAACGGTGAGCAAATGGCTACGCGCGCTCGAAGAGGACCTCGGAGCACAGCTCGTCGCTCGAACGACTCGAGCGATCAGCATCACGGACGCGGGGCACCGGCTCCACGGGCACGCGCTCCAGACCCTGGAGGCCTATGACGCGGCAATCCGCAGCGTCCGACTCGACGATGCGGAGCTCCGCGGTCGCATCCGCATGAACGTGCCTGAGGTCTTCGGGCGCCTCCACGTCGTCCCCTTGGTGGCCAAGTTTGCCCAACGCCACCGTCACGTGGAGTTCGGGCTCGTGTTTTCCGATAGCTACGTGGGTCTGGTCGAGGAGGGCTTCGATCTCGTGCTCCGGGTTGGGGCATCCAGCGACTCCACCTTGCGCGCCCAAACGCTCGCCAAGACCCCGCGCCGTCTTGTCGCCTCCCCAGGGTACATCCGCAAACACGGGGTACCCGGCAGCCCGGCGGACCTTCGAGCGCACGAGTGCTTACTTCACTCCGGGGCCCTGGGAAGCACGTGGACGTTCTCTCATGCGGGCCGCCAACACCGAACCCGCGTCCGTGGGCGGCTGCGTGCGGACAACTCCGAAGCCACGCTCGCGCTGTCACGGAGGGGGTTGGGCATCTGCCTGCTCGCGTCCTGGCTCGTCGACCCGGACATCCGTGCGGGCCGCTTGGTCCCGTTGCTCGAGGACTACGTCGCACCACCGGCCCGGGTCACGGCCCTCACCCCACCGGGACGCCATCTGCCGGTCCAGGTCCGCGCGATGATCGACCACCTACGTGAAGGCCTCGCTCCCCTGCGGGAGGAGGGGCCAACCGCAAAGCCCGGCTAAGCGAACTCCCGCTGCCCCTATCCCTGCCCCCTACCCCGGCGGCAACGAGACTTCCGCGTTCTTTGCGGGCATATGCTCCGCAAAGAACGCGAGCACGTTCTTCCAAGCGACCGCCTCGACTTCAGGGTCGTACGCGGCCCGCATGGGCGTGTAGGGCCCAGCCTTCGCCGCAAAGCCGTCGAGCTTGTTCATGAACGCGTGGCCGGCCCCTTCGTGGAAGAGGACCTCGTGTTCGATCCCCAGCTCGCGCAGGTGCTCGGACAAGCGCTGTCCGTGCGGCACGAACATGATGTCCTCGGTTCCGTACTGCGCCAGCGTCGGACAGATCCCGCGAAGCCGAGACGCCGCACGCGGAACCGCGCCATAGAACGGTGCAGCGACGGCATACGCCTCGTCGGCGGCTGCGATCAGCGCGAACCCACCACCCATACAGAACCCGCAGACGGCAACGCGGTCCGAGTCGACATCATCGCGCGCAATGACAGCCTTTCGCGCCCCATCGATGACCTTGTACGCGTGGCCCTTCTGCGTCGCCAAGGACTTGAGGGTCTGCACCACGCACGCGATGTTTCCGCCCCGGAACAGGTCGGGCGCGATCGCGATGTAGCCGGCGGCTGCGAAACGATCACAGTGCCGATGTGTATCCTCCCGAAACCCGGGGAGGTCGTGGATGACCACGACGGCGGGCCACGGCCCCTCGCCCTCCGGCCGCGCAAACGCGGCGTCGAACGCACGCCCCCCGACGTCGATAGAAATGATCTCGCTCATGACCGGGGCCCAGCATGGGCAAACCCTGCGCCCGACACAAGGGCCACGTGTCTACGGAAAGCGGGTGTTTGGCGGCAAAGCCAGCGGCGCCGGCGGAAGAGCCTTGCGCTCGTCCGCGAGGCGGTTGATCTGCTTCTGAAGTTTGTAGACGCCGATCGAGTACAGGGGAATCCCGATCAAGAAGTTGATGTACGGAATCATCCCGAGGATCGACAGGGTGAGCATGAGCCCGCGCGAGGTTCCATCGGGTCGGTCACGGATCCGGTCCTGCAAGTTGAGCCGGTCCGTCAACCGCATCGGCTGAAAGATGAACCAGTACAGGTTGAAGTACGGGATGAAGTTGAACCCGATCGCCTTGGCGGAGCTTGGGTCATCCTGCTTGGCTTGCGGCATCTTGTCGTGCTGCAGGCCGAAGTGAATCAGCGAGAAGATGCCGAAGGTAATCAGGTGGAACAACACAGCGAGCGGAGCCGGGAACGACTCCAACCGATGTTGACCGAGATAGGCTTTGTCCTCTGGCGTCAGCGCTTCGGGAGCCTTGTAGGGCGAGGTCTCGCGATGCACGTAGGGCGCCATCTGAGGCGAGTACGGAACGACCGCGGCCTGGGCGTACGGAGAACCCGGCGGGTGGTGCATCACGGGCGGCTGAGCCGGAGCTTGGGGCTGGTCGAGAAGCGCAAGGGCGGCGCGAGCCGTGGGAGGCCGCTCGCCGACCCCAGGGCGAATCATCGCCAGCAACGCCCGGACCAGGTGCGGCGGAGCCCGGAGTGACTGTGACGGATCGACCTGGCCCGTCGTCGGGTTCTGTGGCATCGAGGCGGGCTCCATCCCAGTCGCCATCGCGACCATCGTCATCCCCAGGCCAAACAGGTCGCTCTGGACCGTGGAGCGACCCAGGATCTGCTCGGGTGCCATGTAGCCAAAGGTCCCGACCGTGGTCATCGAGGTGCTTTGGCCATCGCCAACCTTCACGGCACCGAAGTCGATCAGATAAACCTGACCATTCGCGATCATGACGTTGGACGGGTTGATGTCGCGGTGAATGATCTGCGGCGCACGTTCGTGCAGGTGGGTGAGGATGCCCAGCGCCTGCCGCAGGTAGTTGTCGACCTCCTGCGCAGTCAGACCACCACGGGTGCGCAGCAACTCCCGAAGCGTGGTGCCATGCACCCGGGTCTGGACCGAGACGAAGACCCCAGACGCTTCATCGAGATGACTGTCGACCCACCGCGGGACGAACGGATGCTCGATGGCCCGAAGGGCGGCAACCTCGCGCTCGAAGAGGTCGAACTGCTTCCAGTGCTGCAGGTTCGCGATTGCCAAGCGCTTGAGCACGAACCCCGCTCCATCGGATTCGCGTTGAACTGCGTAGGTCGATGCGGACGCGGACTCCCGCAGGGTCTCCGTGACCACGTACGAAGCCGTGGGGGTTCGAAACACCGTCGAGGTCATGCCGGTCATACCGTAGCCCATGTTCCAGCGTTTGCTGCGGAGGACCTTGGTATCGTTGCGTCATGCGCCGACGGACGTTCGTGGCCTCGATGGTGGTGACCATCTCCCTCGCAGATCTAGCTTGCGACGGCTCGACGTCCCCCCCGCCGGACAGCTCTCCGGAGCTCACACCACCGGGTAACCCGCCCCCGCCGGACCCTGACCCAACACCAGACCCCGAACCGACACCCGACCCCAACCCAGCACCGGACCCCGACCCAGCGCCGGATCCCAGCCCGAAAGCAGTGGTGCACCTGCAACCGGACGGTTCATGCCTCGAGTTCCCGCACGTGGAGTGCCCCCAGGACCCCAACATCTCTTGCAATCCACCGGCCCCAGTCGAGGTTGATTGCCCCGAGTCGGTGTACCCCGAGCCCACCGACGAGAAAAACGTCTCGAAGCGGCCCGACGGTTCGTGTTGGGAACAGACGAGCGGTAACTTCAAGTGCCCCAAGGGAGCGCTGTGCAACCCGCCCCCACCGCGTCGTGTGCAATGTGTCAGCGAGGGGTCCGAAGGCGTCTGACATGGACATCCCCGGGGCGCACGTCGGCGAAGAGTGGATCCGGCGCGTCGAAGCGGAGTACACGAGCAGCGCGATCGCGGCCTCCTTCGTGCAGTGGCTGATTCGCGTGGCTGCGCCCCCGGCGTTGATCCGCGACGGGCTCCGGGTGGTGGATGACGAGCTCGAGCACGCGACGCTCAGCCATGTCGTCGCCCGCGATGCCGGCTGCGATGCCCGGCCAGACCTCGTCCAGGAGTCGCTCGGGCTGGCCCGCAACGACGTCCCCCTGTGGCTCGATGTGCTGTGGGTCACCGTGGAGACCTTCTGTTTGGGCGAGACGGTCGCAGTGCCTCTCTTTGTCGCGATGCGGGCCGAGTGCACCGTCGAATCGGCCCGCACCGCCCTCGACCGGATCGTCCGCGATGAGGTCCGCCACCGCGATTTCGGGTGGGCCTGCCTGGACTGGCTCACCCAGACCCGTCCCGACGAGGCCACGCTCCAGGTCGAACGCGCCCTCCCCGACATGATGCAACGACTGCGAGACAACTACGGCCAGGGCGCACATTCCCCCTCCCCAAGAACCGCTCAGGCCGATGCGCGATGGGGTTTGCTTCCGATCGCGCGATACGCAGAGATCTTGGAGCGGTGCGTCCGCCGGGACTTCGAGCCCCGTTTCGAAACCCTGGGCATCGATTCGGCCCTTTGTCGCCCCTGAGCATCGGTCCCAAGCACGGGCGTGCTCACCGAGGCGGTGTAGACTTCCACCACCGATGTTTCTGTCCGCGTTGCTGCTGACCAGTGCTCTCGCCCTTGCCCCCGCGGGGTCAACCGGGACCGGGGCGAAGCCGGAGGCGAAACCCAGCGCCAAGCCGGACTCGAAGCCAACGTCGAAGCCAACGTCGAAGCCAACGTCGAAGCCAACGTCGAAGCCAACGTCGAAGCCAACGTCGAAGCCAACGTCGAAGTCGGATTCGAAGCCGGACTCGAAGCCAACGTCGGACTCGACGCCAGAGTCGGACTCGAAGCCGAAGTCCGAGACTGGAGCCCCTGCCACGGATTCGGACGCCACGAAGCGACCGCTGATGCGCCCGTTCGACGCGTTGGTCTTGCCCAACGCCGGCCGTATCGTCCGCGAGTCCTGCGACGCGGTCCGAACCCCGGTCTCGGATCCAGCCAGGGCGATCACATGCAACCGCTGGCGAGTGGAGTGGTCCCACAAGGGCAAGGTCTGGGGTGCGATCGAAGCGGACAGTCTCGCCGAACTCCAGCGGAAGAAGGCGCGGCACGTCGCCTTTGCAAGACAGTACGCGCGGGCTTTCGACAAGTCGGAGGACCCTCGTTACGAGGACGCCAGCCCGATGATCTGCGACCAATGCGACCCCTCGGTCGCGCAAGGGCGCTGGGGCGAGGGGCAGACCTTCTCCGGCTTGGAGTCCGCCCGAGCCCTCGACGAAGCCCGCAAGCGCCTGGCCGAGTTCGAGCAGCTCTTCTACGAGACCCACGCTCCCGCCGTCACCGAAGTCGCTCGGCTCGCCTCGGAGCGCAAGACAGCGAGCAACGCCAAGCGCTACGCCAAACAACTCGAGCTGGCATCGACCGACCTCGTCGCCTGGCAAACCCAGCTCCACCAGGCGCAGATGCTCCGCTCCACGGCCAAGGTCGACAAGGTCGTCAAGGCCATGAAAGTTCGCGGCGCGGCCCTGGACAAGGGCCTGGCCGCTCTGGGCAAGCAAGTCGCGGTCGCGGTCGCGAAGTCGCATGCGGGCGTCTATGCGCAAGAGGGCGCAAACCCGGCCGCCACGCCCACGCTCGATGTCGCATTCGACGGGCGTACCGTCACCGGAACCTACCGGCTTGGCGAAGCCAGCTCCGTCTGGTTCGAAGGACTCGTCAGCCTCGACGGTAGCCTCCGGGGCCGCTCTCTCATGGCGCCCACGGCCGGCAAGCTGACCTGCAAAGAGCATTCGGAGGCCTGCGGCTATGAGTACATCCCCTCGATGATTCGCTTCAGCGTCCGTCCCGAACCACGCAAGGAAGTCGTCGAGTTGTGGTTCCAGCGGGACAAGTGGGTCGCCGCATCGCCGTTCAGTCGGGACTGAGGCCATGTCAGGCGCACGCATCCCGAAGGGGCTTGCGGCGGTGGACCCTCAGCGGGTCGCGCTTCCGCATGGCTGCGAGGTTACGCTGCGCCGGAGCGTCGCCTTCGAAGACGTACGGCTCCCGATGGGGACGCTCGGACGCGTCACCGGGCACCCGCAGGCGGGCGGCATTCAGATCACGGTCGTCGGTCGGCCCCCGCTCATCGTCCCTCGAGAGGACATCGTCCCCAGGACGGAGGGCCAGCTGCGGCATGCCGTGGATCGAGCCCACGCCGAAGCCGCGCTGGGCCCATGCGTCCTCTCCCGAGCGACCGTCGGCTCCCGGGCGTGGGGACTCTCGGACTCGAAGAGTGACCACGACACCCGCGGCGTCTTGCTGTGGCCCTTCCCTTGGGCCTGCGCCCGGGGACGCGTGCCCGACGTGGTCGTCAGCGCCGATGGCAGCCACACCCTGTGGGAGGTCGGCCGCACGATCGAGCAGGCCCTCCGCGCGGACCCCAACACGCTCGAGATGCTGTTCGTCCCCCAGCGAGACACGATGGACCCGCTGGCGGACGCCCTCTTCGAAGCTCGCGACGCCTTCGTTTCCACTCGGATCTACGGCTCATTCGGCCGCTACGCGGTCGCACAGTCGAAGAAGCTCCGACAGTCGTTGCGCCTCGCCCGGCATCGCAGTGACGTCCTCGCATGGCTGCGACACGATCCGGACGCCTCCCTCGACCACGTAGCGGGTCGGCTCGCGGACGAGGCTGTGAGCGCTGCGGGGGTCTCTACGAAGGACGAGGTCCTGCGCGCCAAGCAGTACCTCAAGCAGCTGTACCGCTCGATGTTCGACCAGGGCCTCCTGTCCGCGTGCAGCTTCGAGGCGCTCGCCGACTTCGCCCGAGCCGACGCGGCTGGTCTCGACCTCCCCCGGGAGCTCCGGCCCAAGAACGCGTACAACCTGCTGCGGATCGTCTCGTGCGCGGTGCAGTGGCTCCGCACCGGAGTGCCCCTCATCGCAGCCGAGGGGGAGCTCCGCGACCGCCTCCTGGCGATCAAGCGCGGCGACGTCGCCCTCGAGACCGCGTTGCAATGGACGGACAACGTGGCGCAGGAGCTCGACGAAGCCCGCGAGCACAGCGTGCTGCCCGAACATCCCGACTTTGCCCGGGCCGATTCCGTGCTGTTGCGGCTCCGCGAGGAATCCGCCCGGCGCTGGCTCGAGCAGGTCCCCGGACCCTGGGGTGTGGATGCCGCTGCAGTGCTGCGTGGGTCCGGCGTAGACTGAGCCACATGCGGGACGACCGACTCCGAGATGAACAGCGCCGCGTCGCGCACGCCGCTCTCGCCGAAGAATCCACCAAGCGGCACCACGTGATCGTCCACCTCTCGGGCGCCCACGCGTACGGGTTTCCCAGCCCCGACAGCGACCTGGACCTCAAGGCCATCCACATCGCGGACACCCGGGCCTTGCTCGGATTCGAGGCCCCACCGGTCGCTGCCAACCGGCTCGAATTCATCGACGGCATCGAGATCGACTACACCTCCAACGAGCTGAGCCAGTGCGCACGCGGGTTGCTCAAAGGGGACGGCAACATGCTCGAGCGCGTCCTCAGCAACGCCTGGGTCACGCAGCGCGACCCGCTGTGCGACACGCTTGGCACGCACGCCAGGGCTTGCCTCAGCCGCCGCGTGTATCGCCACTACCTCGGGTTCGCCCGAAGCCAGTACAAACATGTCGTCGAGGGCGATGCACCGACCGCCAAGCGAGTGCTCTACGTCCTGCGGACCGCACTCACCGGCGTTCACCTGCTTCAGACCGGCATCTGCGAGCCGGATCTCACCCGGCTGTATGACACCTACGATGTCCCGGAGGTCGACGCGCTGGTCGTCCACAAGCGACAGGCGGAGAAACAGCCGCTGCCCAACCCGGAGGCTTCGGTCGCGGTGATGGACCGTGTGTTGGACCTCTTGAAAGACGCGAACACATCCAGCGAGCTGCCCGAGCACCCGTCGCTGGAGGTGAGTTCGGCGCTGGAGGACTGGGTCATCGAGACTCGGATCGGAAGGCTCTGAGCTCGGCCCGGACGGTTTCATCTCCGCACCCGCCCTCAGCCAGAGCCAAACAACCCCATCTGTCCTGAGCGGTCGGGGCGTCGGAACGCAGAGGGCTCGGGGACAGGAGGCGCAGCGCCCATGCCATGTCGTCTCCCCGCCGCGCGGATCATCGTTTCGATGACCTCCCAGCGCGCACCCTGGCCGCGCATTCGGGCGCCGAACCGCGAATCGTTGCGGGCGCCCCCCCGACAGGCTTCGATCTGGCTGAGGATTCGATCCGCGCGAAGAGGGAGCGTCTCGCGGATGCGGGCTTCGAACACCTTGTCGACCGGCGAGGGAAGCCGAACCATCGTCAACCCAAAGAACGTCGCACCAGCCTCCCGCGCCGCCTTCAAGATCGCCGGGCCCTCCGCGTCGTTGAGTCCGGGGATGATCGGGGCAATGTTGACCCCGACAGGGATGCCCAGCGAGGACAGCCGCTCGATCACCTGCAGACGGCGCGCCGGAGACGGAACGTAGGGCTCGATCGCCCGGGCATGTTCCGCGGAGATGAAGGGCAAACTGACGATCACCGACGCGTGGCTCTGCCGATGAAGCTCCGCGATGAGTTCCGCGTCCCGCTCGATCACCGCGCCCTTGGTGATGATCGATGCGGGATTGCGGAACTCGAGGCAGACCTCGAGACACGCCCGCGTCAGTCCCTGCACGGCCTCGAGCGGCTGGTAGCAGTCGGTGTTGCCCGAGAACAAGACCAGCTCGCCCCTCCACGAAGGCTTCATGAACCGCTGCCTCAGCAACTGCGCGGCGTTCCGCTTGAGCACCAGCTTACGCTCAAAGTCCGTCCCTGCCCCGAAGTCGAGGTACTCGTGGGACGGGCGGGCGTAGCAGTACGCGCAGCCGTGAAAGCACCCTCGGTAGGGGTTCACCGACCAGTCAAAGCCCAGATCGGGGCTGTCGTTTCGCGACAGGATGCTCTTCGACTGGTCCTCGTACAGAGACAGTTTCACCTTCGGCGGCGGCTCGATGTCCCACTCCACCGCACTTCGGTGAAAGCGGTTGTCGGGGTTGCTGAGCTGTCGCAGCACACTGGGCCCTGCCATGGCGGCACACTGACACAATGTTCACGTGTCTTCGAGGGGCGTGTTGGGCGCACTACATCGGCTCGAACGCCTCGAGCACACGCATCGTCTCCTCGCCAAACCGCGTCTCTTGCTGGCGCTCGACCAAGATGCTGTCCTCGATCCAGACGGTGGCGGTCACCGATTCCTCTCCCGCGACGGCCGTCCGAAACGTCACCGGGTCGGTCGGAAGATCCGGATGGAACGGCTCCATCACCGCGACGGTCGGCGCGCCCGGCTGTGGGGTGACGACCAACCAGTCCCGCACATCGCCCTCGGGGACGTCGGGAGGCTGCCCTGCCGAAAGCATCGCGAGTGTGTGCAAGATACCCATGCGGACGAGACTCACGGCCAACACGTCTCGGAGTCCAGGCGGCTGGGGCAGGTCGAACTCCCGAGCCCCGCCCTTCCCCCGCATGCGTTCTCCGTCGGCCTCGAACGACAGCTCCACGGGTGTGCCCGCAAAGCTGCCGGAGGCGGTCAGTGCCACGCGGTCGCCTTGCATCACCAACGCGCCGACGAACGTCGAGTCTACGGCGCCGTCCGAATGCACTGTCATGCGGACCCGGATGTCGCGCTCGCCCAAGGCCTCCTCTGTCTTCAGGAGGCGCTCGGTCGGGTCCGCAGAACGAGCCTCCGGACCGGGCGTCACCGCCTCAGAGCTCGGCTCGGGCGTCGACGGGGCCGGCACGGGCGAGGACGCGCAGCCCGCGAGACACACCACCAAACAAGACACGCGACGCACGCCCGGAGCGTACCCCCTATTCAAGGCGGCTCCGAGCGTCCATGCTCCCCCCCGTGGCGCTCTCGTCGATTCTCGAGGACCTCAATGCCCTGACCGCGGAAGGGCGGGGCCAAGCCAAGAAGACCCAGCACATTGGCGTGGGCCGGGATCAGCTCGCTCAGGTCGGACCGTGGCTGTCCGAAGCCCGGCCAGACCTCACCCATCTCGTGGTTTGCGACGCCCACACCAAGCTCGCGGCGGCCGACGCTCTGCTCGAACAGCTGCAGACCGCCGGACACACCGCGGCGCTTCACGTTCTCGAACCCCGCCCCGGCGAGGACCACGTGATGTGTGCTGACGAGGAGATCGCTGCGCTGCAGGAGCACCTCGCCCCAACCCGGAGCGTGAACGCCATCGCCGTCGGAGCGGGGTCGATCAACGACATCGTCAAGATGGCGACCGCGAAGTTGGACCGCCCCTACCAGTGCGTCGCAACGGCCGCGAGCATGAACGGGTACACGTCGGCGATCGCCGCGGTGCTCTCACGGGGAGTCAAGCGGACACTCCCGGCCCAACAAGCTCAGGCCGTGTTCGCGGACGTCGACGTCCTGCAAAAAGCGCCGGCCTACCTCAACCTGGCAGGGTTTGGGGACCTGCTCTCCAAACCCTACAGCAATGCCGACTGGCGACTGAGCGCATTCATCCGCGGCGTTCCCTACGAGGAGCGACCGGCCAAACTCCTCGACTCGGCCTTCGATGCCCTGCTCGATTCGGCTGACGCGGTGGGCAAGAGCGAAGCCGATGGCATCGAGCTTCTCGCGGCGACGATCATCCTCTCCGGCTTCACGATGGCGATCGCAGGCACATCCGCACCGGCCTCGGGCGGAGAGCACCTCGTCAGCCACTACTGGGACATGGAGCAGCACTGCCACGACCTCCCGCTGCGGGGCCTCCACGGCACCCAGGTCGGCGTTGCGACGCTCATGTCAGCCATGCTGTTCGAGCGCCTCGTCTCCCTCGAGCAAGACGACATCAACCCCCAGGCCGCCGCCGCCCGGGTCCCAGACGCCTCCTACCTGGAGGGACTCGACGAACGCCATCATGGGCTCACACCCGCGGTCATCGAGGAGGTGCGGGCGCAGATCGAAGCGAAGCAGAAAACCGGGACGGAGCTCCAGGGCGAGCTCGAAGCCGTGAAGAAGGACTGGCCCGAGATTCAGGCCACGCTCCGCGAGATCTTGATGCCCGCCGAACGCATGCGGGTCGCCCTGGCCGCCACGGGCGCGCCGGCCAAACCCAGTGCCCTCGAGGTCACGCGTGAGCATGCCGTCCGCACCCTCACCGTGTGCCGCGAGATTCGCAGCCGCTACGTCGCGCTCGACCTCATCGCAGACCTCGGCCTGCTCCCCACGTGGGCCGGGGAAGTCGTGGACAGCGTAGAGGGCGATTAGCCCCGGATTCGGGGGCGGTGAATGGCCCCCTCCGACGCGGCCGGCTCGACCACGAACCAGCGTCGGTCGACGACATCGGCCTCCTTGGTCTGAAACGACACGGTGACCAGCGCCCGCTTGGCGTCGCTGGTCCAGTACACGCGCACCGGACCCTCGAGCGTGACGTCCGAACCAGGCCGGGCGGCGAGCTTGCGCAACACCTCGACCTCGACCTCGACCGGTGTCCGAACCAGCGTGGTCTGGCTTCCGCCCTCGACCCAGGTCACGTGCAGCAGCGGTACAGAGTCACCTTCGAGCAGCTCGTCGAAGCCCCACCATCCCAGATCGAAACCGGAGCGTTTCGCCTGCACGCGAACCTTGGTTCCGCTCGGTACGTTCTCGAAGGACAGCGTCAGCGCACCGTCGCGCCGCGCCGGAGCACGCCGAGCCTCGGGCGTACGGAGCAACAGCTCGGTGCGCCGCTCCACCCAACGCTTGCCGCCGATGGAGGCCTTGGCCGCGCGCGCGAGGGGGTCATCCTTGCTCAGCGAAGCGTTGGCGGTGCGGTCGACCGCGTACGTTCGGACGACCGAGCCACTGGCCCCGTCGAGCTCGACCACCAGTTGCAGGTAGTTGGCGAAGCCGCGAGCCGCCACCTTCGAGCCGTACGATACTCGCAGCGCCGCCACGGAGCCGTCGGGCGTCCACCCCAGAAACTCGACCTCACTCGGCGCCGGCAACGACGAGAGGTCGGCGCGCTTCTTGGGCAAGGGTTTCGGCGGCGTCGGCAGGCCCGTCCAGCCCGGGTCATGCTCGACCTCGGCCGCCGCGGTGCCCACGTCGGGCGCGAGAACGGGGTCGGGGTCAGAATCGCGGACTTCGGCCACCAGCGACTTCGGCTCGGGATCCGAGTCCGGGTCCCACAACGCCACGCCTGCGACGATCGCACCTGCCAACGCGGCAGGAATCGCAGCGGCAGCGACGATCCTACCGACGGCAGGAGCGTTCGAGCGCCGAGGAGGGTCCGGGATGACGAGCTCCGGCGTTTTCTCCGACACCGGGACCGGCGGCCGTTGCATGCCCGTGACGCCGGGCGGAATGCTGAAGTTCGAGGTCCCCTCCACCGTCGCCTGGCTGCTCTGGATGGACATCATGTCCGCCGTCGTCCCGGCCATGTGCGCCAAATCGGACACGGCACCCGCACCCACCGGGCTCAGCACGGGCTCGGAGCGGGCAACCGAGGCCTCCGCGGGCGCCCCCGGTTCAGGCAAGAGCGCTCGCTTGGAGGGTCCGGCGGCGCTCGCCCACGGCTCGAGCACGGCGTTGAGCGCGACCATGGCCGCTCCCGCATCGGTGAACCGCTCGCTGGGGTCCCGAGCCACGCACTGCCCGAACCAATCATCGAAGCCCGCGGGGATGCGCTCGGCGACCCCGTAGGCTTCGGCGCGAACGCTGGGCGCGACCAAGTCTGCGAACAGCTGCTCGGCGAACAACGCCTGTACGGTCACGCGCTGCCCATAGGCCGCCTTCCAGTACACCCGACCGCTCACCGCCCAGAACGCGAGCAGCCCCAGTGCCCACACATCCGTTCGCCCGGAGACAGGCTCGGCGTTGATCTGCTCGGGAGCCATCCACATGGGCGAGCCGATGGTCGCGGTGTCGGTACTGACGACCGCCTCGTGCGTGATCTTCGAGATGCCGAAGTCGAGGATCTTGACCAAGTACGGGGCGTCGGCCCGTCGGCTTCGCGAGACGAAGACGTTCTCGGGCTTGAGGTCGCGATGCACGACGCCGGCGGCATGGGCCGCGGCGAGTCCGTGCCCCAGCTGGGAAAACACGGCCTGGACATGGGCGGGCTCCATCGACCCCCGAGCATCGGTCAGCCGCTTGAGGTCCATCCCCTCGAGCAACTCCATCGCCAACCATGGCAATCCCGTCACGTCATCGATTCCCGCGCCGATGACATCGACGACGTGGTCGCTGTGAATCTCGGCGCCAACCGTCGCCTCCCGAACGAAACGGGCCTGCGCTTTGTCGTCGCTCCCGAATCGGTTGGTCAGAACCTTGAGCGCCCGATGTTTGCGGGTCGAGAGCTGCTCAGCCTCGTACACCGCCCCCATGCCCCCGGATCCAACCCGGCGGATCACCCGATAGCGATCCGCGAACAGCGAACCTGGATCGAGGACGGCCACAGCGGTGAAATCTTACCAGACCCGCCCCATCAGCCTCCTTCCCGCGCCGGCCCAACCTGCGCTTGTGCGCCCCAAGCCGGCGCCCCGCCTACTGTGGGTTTGGGACCCGCACGGGCTGTCGTCGGTGTTCGAACACGATGTTGGTCTCGAGGTGGCGCACCAAGCTGTGCGAGGCGATGCCTTCCAACACCACGCGCCGTAGATCGTCCGTGTCCCGAGCCATCACGTGGACCACGAGGTCCTGCGCGCCCCCCACGTAAAACACCTGGACAACCTCCGGCCGCTCGAGGATCTCCTCGATGAACGCCCGACTGCGGTCGCGGCCGTGGGACTCCAACTGGACGAACACCACGACCTGAAGCGCCAAACCGAGGGCCTCGGGATTCACGCGCGCGCTGAATCCAGTCAGTACGCCGGACTCGTTGAGACGCTGAACGCGCGCGAGCGTCGTCGATGGGGCAAGACCGACGCGCTCCGCCAACTCTCGGTTCGTCAGCCGAGCGTCGTCCTGAAGCAGGTCGATGATCTTGTGATCGATCGGGTCGAGAGCCATCGCGGGTTGAGGGTCGTGCGGGGGGCTCAGAGGTCACGGCCGGGCGCGGCCAGCACGCAGCTGGAACCCGCCTCGAACCAACGCCGGTCAGGGAGCCGAAAACCTGGTCGCGGCGTTCGAGATGTACACCGGATATGGGGCGAGAAACGAATTATATTCGGCAACGCACGATTTCACGTGAACTTATCGGGGCGTCTTTCACATTTCTACACAATGGAATTCGCGCGCCGGCGCATCACGCGCGAGCGATTCATTCTGCGTGTTGCGGAACTCCTGCACGCTCACGGGACCCCCACCCATCGGGGTGAAGCGCTCGTGGTCCGGCTCGGCGAGACGTTGCAGGTTCCCCTACAAGTCTCGTTTTCCCCTACCGACTTGCTGCTCTCGTTCGGCGAGGAACCGCATGTGCGAACCGTCGTTCGCCGGGTTCTTCCAGGCGCCGCCCAACTCGGCCGCCTGGCGACCACCACCGAAGTCCTCGACGACGTCTTCGCGGGCCGACTCGGCCTCAACCGCGCTCGCCGGCGATTGGAACGCATCGCTCGGGGTCGACCCGCGTTCGGACCGGGCATGGTCATGTTCGCGGTCGCACTCACGGCCGCCAGCGCTGCCCCTCTGCTGGGCGGTGGCCCCCGTGAGATCGCGGTCGCAGGACTCCTAGGAGGTTTGGTTGCGGTGCTCGAGTACGTCTTGCGCTCCAGCCCGCGGACGGCGTTGCTGGCCGAGCCGAGCTGCGCGCTGTTCGTGGGCTTCGCCTCACACGCCCTCGCCCGGTCCTGGTTTCCCCATGCCGACGGCGTCGTCGCCCTCGCGACGCTGATCGTCATCGTGCCCGGATTGACGTTCACCACCGCGTTGGTCGAACTCGCGACCGGACATTGGGCGGCGGGCACCGCTCGCGTCGCGGGTGCGCTCGGCATGTTCTTGCAGATCGCGGTGGGCGTCGCGTTGGGGCGCACGCTCGCGGGCTCTTGCGTGCCCCTCGTCCCCCAGCCCCTGGCCGAGGTCGACCCGCTCGCGCCGATGGGTGCCGTCGTCGCAACCGGCGTGGCGGCGCTAGCATTCGCGGTGCTCTTTCAGGCACGCCCCAAGGACTGGCCGTGGATCGTCCTGGCCTGCATGTTCACCAGCCTGGGACACACGCTCGGCGTCGTCGCGCTCGGGCCACGGCTCGGCGCCTTCGGCGGGGCGATGGTGCTCGGACTCCTCAGCAATGCGTACGCCTCGGGGGGCCGGCGCCCGGCGCTCGTCTTGCTGACGCCCGGCATCCTGCTGCTGGTCCCCGGCTCGGTCGGCTATCGCTCACTCGACCTGTTCATGGCCCACGACGTCTTGGCCGGGGTTGAGACCGGGGTCGAGATGCTGATCATCGCGAGCTCGATCGTGGCCGGACTCCTGGTGGCCGGAAGCATCCTGCCCCCTCGGCGCGACCTGTAGCGCGATGACCTCCGGTGGCGGACCGGGCACGATTGATCCTTGACGGACAATCTACCCGCGAGTAGATTGTCCGCATGGTCCGCTCGCTTCCATATTGGGTTGTGTTTGTCGTGCCGCTTGTCGCGCTGACGGGCCTACGAGCCGGGGGCCTCGCCACGCTGGCAACCCTCGCGTTCGTGTTCGGGGTCATCCCGGTGGTCGAGGCGCTCCTCGGCGTGCGAACGGACAACAACGACACCGAGGGCCCGACCCGACGCTGGACCTACGACCTGCCGCTGTATGCTTGGGTCCCGGTCCAGCTCGGACTGCAGGCGTACGCGCTGTACCTCATCCTCGGCGGACATCTCGTGGGCTGGGAGACCGTGGTGGCGACCCTGTCCATCGGGGTCATGGCATCTGCCGGAGGCATCAACATCGCACACGAGCTGATGCACCGCAAAGACCCGAGAGAGCGAGCTGTAGCGGAGCTCCTCATGGGCTCAGTCACCTACTCCCACTTCTGCGTCGAGCACGTCTACGGGCACCACCGCCACGTCGCGACGCCCCTCGACGCCGCGAGTTCTCGGTTCGGAGAGTCGGTCTACGCCTTCCTGCCTCGCACGATCATCGGCGGTCTCCGCAGCGCCATCGCCATCGAAAACGGACGGGCCCGCAAGCAAGGGATCTCAAAGTGGAGCCTCCGACATCGCATGACGCGATATGCCCTCACCCAGATCGTCGTCTACGCCGCGCTTGGGTTCGCGCTTGGACCCGTCGCCGTGGCGTACTGGGCTGGGCAAAGCCTCGCCGCGATCGTCCTGCTCGAGGTCATCAACTACGTCGAGCACTACGGCCTGTCGCGCCGAGAGATTTCACCGGGACGTTACGAGCGGACGGCTCCCCAACACTCCTGGAATGCCAGCCACCGCCTGACGAACTGGTTGCTGTTCAACCTCCAGCGTCACAGCGACCACCACTACCTGGCCAGCCGCCCCTACCACATGCTGCGGCACTACGAAGATGTGCCGCAGCTGCCCGCGGGCTACGCGACCATGATCCTCGCTTCACTCGTCCCGCCATTGTGGCGCTCGATCATGCACCCCCGTGTCGAAGCGTGGACCCAACGGGTCGCCAACGATGCGACCTCAGCAGTCGCGGCGTCGGCCGTCGGCGACGCCGCCTGACTGCGGGGCCCTGAGAAGGCTCAGTCCAGCCCGCGGCCGAAGTTGAACGCGAGGAAGTCTCGATACAGACGCGGCGGATCGGTGTCGGGGCGGCCCAGCTTCTTGCGGACCGCCGGCAACAGTGCGCCCCCGGCCCACGCCACGTCCGCCGCCTTGCGCAGCGCAACGCCGTAGTTCTTCTCGAGGTAGTACGCCCGCGATTCGAACCAGAACTTCGGCCGGCGCTTGAGCTTGTCCTTCATCCCGGTGGAGACTTGGCCGATGTGCTCGGCGCCGCTCTCCATGACGTAGTGGGTTTTCCAGCCCGCCCGCGAGGCGCGAAGCGAGAGGTCGGTCTCCTCGAAGTAGAGGAAGAAGTTCTCGTCGAACATCCCGATCTCGTCGAGCATGGCTCCGCGCAGCATGACGCTGGCTCCGGAGACCCAGTCGACAGCGCAGGTCTGGGAGGGTGCGGGCATCGAGACCTTCCAGCGGTCCAAGAGCCGACTGGCCAGCCCGAGCCTGAGCCCTGACTCCAGTTCGGAGAAGACCGAGGGAAAGCGGAACGCGGACAGTCTCAAGTCCCCGCCCGGATGGCGGACTCGGCTGCCCGCCAGGCCGGAGTCGGGCGTGCGCTCCATGAAATCGAGGAGCGCCTTCATGCCCCCCGGATCGGGGAGGGCATCGGGGTTGAGCAGGTAGAAGAAGTCCGGCGGATCCTCCCAGCTCATGGCGTGACGAAACGCGATGTTGTTGCCGGCGCCGAACCCCGCGTTCCGGCCCGAGGCGAAGACCTCCACACGGTCGGTCCAGCCGCGTTTTTCGACCTCAGCGCACAGTTTTTCGTAGCTGCCGTCTTGGGAGTGGTTGTCGACGACCAGGGCACGCCCCCCGAGCGGCTCGAGGTCGCCGAGGACGGCCTCCACGGCCCGCAGCGTGAGGTCGGCGGTCTTGTAATTGACGGTAACGGAAACGACCTTCATCGCGGACTCTCAAGGGTGTATCGCATCCCACTTTGCGGTTCACCCCCACACCGTGTGGAAATTCCCAAGACCGGGCCGACGACACACGGGCGGCCCGGAGCCATCGCTGATACCATCCCCGCGCCTGGGACCGAGAATGACGGAGTACAACCTCACCCACCTCAAGCAGCTCGAAGCCGAGAGCATTCACATCATCCGCGAGGTCGCCGCAGAGTTCGACAAGCCGGTGATGCTCTACTCCATCGGCAAAGACTCTGCGTGCATGTTGCACTTGGCGCTGAAGGCCTTCCACCCGGCCAAGCCGCCCTTCCCGCTGATGCACGTCGACACGACGTTCAAGTTCAAGGCGATGACCAAGTTCCGCGACGAGTACGCGGCCAAGGAGCTGGGCCTCGACCTCATCGTGCACACCAACGAAGACGGTGTGAAGCAGGGCATCAACCCGTTCGACCACGGGTCCGCGGTGCACACCGACGTCATGAAGACCCAGGGCCTGCGTCAGGCGCTGAACAAGTACCGGTTCGACGCTGCCTTCGGGGGCGCCCGTCGAGACGAGGAGAAGTCCCGTGCCAAGGAGCGCGTCTTCTCCTTCCGCGACGAAAACCACCGCTGGGATCCCAAGAACCAGCGACCGGAGCTTTGGAACATCTACAACGCGCGCGTCAAAAAGGACGAGAGCATCCGCGTGTTCCCGATCTCCAACTGGACCGAGCTGGACGTCTGGCAGTACATCCACCTTGAGAAGATCCCAATCGTTCCGCTGTACTACTCCGCGATGCGTCCGGTGGTGGAGCGCGACGGCGTGCTGATCATGGTCGACGACGACCGACTGCCGCTCAAAGAGGGCGAGGTGCCCATGCAGAAGATGATCCGCTTCCGGACCCTGGGCTGCTACCCGCTGACCGGTGCTGTCGAGTCCGAGGCGACAACCCTCCCGGAGATCATCCAAGAGATGCTGTTGACCACCCAGTCCGAGCGACAGGGCCGCGTCATCGACTACGACTCCTCCGGCTCGATGGAAGAGAAGAAGAAGGAAGGCTACTTCTAGCCGCTTCGCTCGCTGTTCTCACAGCTGTGCACCTCGACCCCTGACTCCGCGAGCAGATCATGTCCCACAAGTCGGACCTCATCGAAAAAGACATCAACGCCTACCTCCAGCAACACGAAAACAAGGAGCTCCTCCGCTTCTTGACGTGCGGCTCGGTGGACGATGGCAAGAGCACCCTCATCGGCCGTCTTCTGTACGACAGCAAGATGATCTACGAGGACCAGCTCGCGGCGATTCGTCGCGACTCGGCCACCGTCGGCAACGTCGATGGAGACTTCGATCCAGCGCTTCTCACCGACGGCCTCAAGGCCGAACGGGAGCAAGGCATCACGATCGACGTCGCCTACCGCTACTTCTCGACCGCCAAGCGCAAGTTCATCATCGCCGACACCCCCGGTCATGAGCAGTACACGCGCAACATGGCGACAGGCGCGTCCAACTGCGACCTGGCGGTCATCCTGGTCGACGCGCGTCACGGCGTGCTGACCCAGACCAAGCGCCACAGCTTCATCGTGTCGCTGCTGGGCATCAAGCACGTGCTCGTCGCCATCAACAAGATGGACCTCGTCGACTTCAGCGAGGAGCGCTACAACGAGATCGTCCGCGAGTACGAAGAGTTCGCCACCAAGCTCGACGTCCCCGACCTGGACTTCATCCCGCTGTCGGCCCTCAAAGGCGACAACGTCGTCGACCGGTCGGAGAAGATGCCCTGGTACGACGGGCACACGCTGATGGGGTTCCTCGAGAACGTCTACATCGGCGCAGACCGAAACCTGCAAGACTTCCGGTTCCCGGTCCAATACGTGATCCGGCCCAACCTCGACTACCGCGGCTTCGCCGGAACGGTTGCCTCGGGTGTCGTTCGCCAGGGCGACGAAGTCATGGTGCTTCCGTCCAAGAAGACCTCTCGGGTCAAGACCATCCACACGATGGACGGCGACATCGCCGAGGCGTTCCCGCCCCTGTCCGTCACCCTCACGCTCGAGGATGAAATCGACTGCAGCCGCGGCGACATGATCGTTCGGCCCGGCAACGTGCCGCGCATTGGCTCACGCTTCGACGCCAGCCTGGTGTGGATGGCCGAAGAAGCGATGGTTCCCGGCCGGGAGTACCTGTTCAAGCTCGGGCCGAAGTCGGTCGCCGGTCAGGTCAGCACCTTGCGCCACCAGATCGACGTCAACACGCTGCACCGCAAGGATGCGCCGACGCTCGCGCTCAACGAGATCGGTCGCTGCGAGGTCAAACTCTCGGCCTCGGTCCCGTTCGACGGATACAAGCGCACCAAGGGTACCGGCGCGTTCGTCATGATCGACCGGGTCACCAACGCCACGGTCGCCGCGGGGATGATCCTCGACCAACAGTCGGGCGGCACAGGCGACGCTTGGGACGCCGAGCCCGAGTACGACCTCGCGTCCCACGAGAGCCGGGTCAGCGTCGAAGAGCGGCACGCCCGCCTGGGCCAGAAGCCCGTGACCGTTCTGCTCACGGGACTGACACGGGCCGGCAAGACCACGATCGCGTATGGAGTCGAGCGCAAGCTCTTCGAGGCCGGGCGCACCGTCGCCGTGCTCGATGGCTCCAACCTCCGTCAAGGCATCAGCCGGGACTTGGGATTCTCGGCCGACGAGCGCTCCGAGAACCTGCGGCGCAGCTCCGAGCTGGCCAAGACCCTCAACGACAACGGCCTCATCGCGTTGTGTGCCCTGGTCTCGCCCACCGACGACACCCGTCAAAAAGCCAAGACGCTGATCGGCGCCGACCGCTTCCTGGTCGTCCACCTCAACGCCCCCATCGACGTTTGCCGGGAGCGAGATCAGGCCGGCTTGTACGAGGCTGCGGACAAAGGCGAGATCGCCAACTTCCCTGGCGTCTCGTTCGACTACGAAGCCCCCACCAGCGCCGACCTCACGCTCGACACCACAGAGCTCTCGGTCGATGAGTGCGTGAACAAGGTCGTCGCCCTGCTCGAAGAGCGCGGCTTCACCTCCTGACCCGGGCCACCTGACCACAACGGAGGAGGTCTCAGTCTCCACCGGGTCCACGGACGCACGACTCGCCCCTCGCACGGGACACGAGTCGTGCGTTTTTGTTTGCGGCAAGCAAGCCTTCGGTACGCTCGGAACATATCGCCGCACGCACGCCTTTGTGCGCGGTGACACGAACCGTTTCCACACGGGGTGTCCTGCTGGCGCGCGAAGATATGCCACGTCGGCTGAGCCCGTTGCAGCCCGTGTGAAGGCACGACATCTCTTACTCACGGCTTCGTTCTTGGTGGGCATCGCTTGCGAGGCGGCGGTCGCCGATTCAGCTGAGATGTCATCGTCGACCACAGAGCCGGGGAGCACCACGGGTGCCGATGGGTCGACGACATCACCCGGGGCGTCGAGCGATGCATCGACCTCGAACGCGGACACGACGTCGTCATCGTCCGGCTTGACCGAGCCCACGAGCGCGGACACCACATCGCATGCCTCCTCGAGTACCGGATCCCTCGCGGAGTGCGGCTCGCCGCTTCTTGACGCCGAAGACAGGCTCCAACTCACCGCGTCGCCCATGCGCGGCAACCCGGACGCCCTGGTGACGTTGGTGATCTGGACCGGCTACGCCGACCCCTTCTCCGCGGCCGTGCAGTCGACTTTGGCCGCACTCGCCGACGGACCGCAGGGCGACGAGCTCCGAATCGTCTCCAAACAGATGCCCCTTCCGTTTCAGGATCCTCGGGGCCAGCTCGCTCGCGCGGGGCTGGCAGCTGACACGCTGGGTTCCTACTGGCCCTTCCACGACGCGATGTTTGCCGCCGACGAAGACCTCACCCCGGAGGCCGTCGACGCGATCGCTGTCGGGGTCGGCCTCGACCTCGACGCGTTCCACACTGCGATGCGGAGCCCCGAAGTTGCAGCGCGTCTCGCCGAGGACAGCGCCCTCTTCACAGAGGTCGGCGCCACGGGAACCCCCTCGAGCATCATCAACGGCCAGCTCCTCGTGGGGGCTCAGCCACTCGACGTTTTCGAGAGCGTGGTCGGCAGCCAACGAGACGAGATGGAGGCCCTCATCGACATCGGAACACCCGCCTGCGTCGCGTTCGAGCAGCGGCTCGAAGCACAGCTGCCGTAGCCATCGCTAGAACGGGAACGCCAGTGGCGCCACGAGTACC
Organism: Nannocystales bacterium; assembly: GCA_050633305.1. GTDB lineage: Bacteria > Myxococcota_A > Polyangia > Nannocystales > Nannocystaceae > CAJXVA01. The sequence goes on along the minus strand of JBOEGF010000018.1, from coordinate 902,035 downwards.
GTCGTCACCCAGACCAGTACGGACAGCGGGCCGCCGATCCTTAAGAAGTCCGAGCTGCGGTACCCACCAGGTCCGTAGACCATCAAGTTCGTCTGGTAGCCGACCGGCGTCGCGAACGCGGCCGCCGCTGCGACGGTCAGCGACAACGCGAACGGCATGAAGTTCACGCCCAGGCCTTCCGCCGTGGCGAGCGCAACGGGGAACACCAGCACCGCGGCGGCCTGCGTCGTGATCAGGTTCGCAAGAATCGTCGTGACCACGTAGATCGCTGCCAGCGCAACGTAGGGATTCGTCCCCGCCGATTCGACCAGACCCGTCGCGACGAACGCGGCCGCACCACTTCGGTCCATCGCAACCCCGATCCCGAGCCCGGCGCCGATGCCGAGCAGGACACTGAGGTCGATCGCTCGCTTCGCGTGAGAGGGCCGCAGACACCGAAACGCGACCATGCCTCCGCCCGCGATACAGGCGGCCTTGAGCATACTGGTGAGCTCGGTCGCCGCCAGCACAACCATCAGGAGCATCAGCGCCCGCGCGATCCAAGCACGCTCATGCGTCACGGGGGTGGAGTCTTCGACCGAAGACACGAGCAGAAACTCCCGGGCGTTGCGCTGCGTGTCGACAAAGGACGTGTGCCCCTCGATGAGGAGCATGTCGCCGCTTTGCAACCGGATGTCTCCGACCTTCTTCTTCACGCGCTCACCGTCGCGGGAGACGGCGATGATCACGGCGTTGTAGTGGGTCCGAAACTTCGCCTCACGGACCGTGAGCCCCGCCAGTCGCCCTCGCCCGACCACGGCCTCGATCAGACACCGATGCGAACGCGGGTTGTTGACCTTGAAGAGCTGGTCGGGCGCCGGCATGAGACCGGGCACCTTCTGTAGATCGACGACCGACTCCACAATGCCAACGAACATCAGCCGATCGTTGGCTTGCATCCGAGTGCTGGGCTCGACGGCAACGACGACGTCTTCGTCCCGCTGAATCTCCATCAGGTACATCCCCGGCAACGAGCGAAGACCCGCATCCTCGATCGACATGCCGACGATCGGGCTGGATTCCTGAACAACCATCTCCACCACGTACTCGCGTGGATCGGCGAGCTGGGTGTGCACGGGCCGGCGATCCGGCAGCAACCACTTCGAGGCGATCGGCACGTAGACCAAGCCAACGATCGCGACCGGGATGCCCACCCAGGCGATGTCGAACATCCCGAAACCATCCTGCCCCGGCGTTGCCAGCATCAGGCCGTTGACCACCAGCGTCGTCGAGGTGCCAACCAGCGTCACCAGGCCACCGAGAATCGACGCGTAGGACAGCGGAAGCAGCAGCTTGCTGACGGAGAGGTTCTGCCGCCGTGCCCAATCGGAGACCAGCGGCATCATCATCGCGACCACTGGGGTGTTGTTGAGGAACGCGCTCAGGCCCGCGACCGGGGTCATCAGGCGCAGCTGTGCCGCCGTCAACGACGATGGACGTCCCAGCAGCTTCAACCCCACGAAGTTGACCCCGCCGGTTCGCCTCAGCCCCTCGGCGACGATGAACAGTGCGGCGATGGTCGCGAGGCCCTCGTTCGAGAATCCTCCGAAGGCCTCCGCGGGTGTGAGCACGCCCGAGACCAGCAGCGCCGCGAGTCCCCCGAGCAACACCATGTCAGGGGAGACACGCGTGAGCGTGAGCCCGGCGATCACCGCCGCCAGCACCACGAACGTGATTGCCACGGCAAAGGTCATCGCGAGTCTCCCGAAGCGAGGTCTACTTCACGCCGAGTTCGGCCAGCGTCTCGAGGATCTGGGCATGGAAGGGACCGTGCGTGACGATGACTCCCCGGTTCTCGGTCAGCTCGCGCCCCTTGGTGAAGTCCAGCGGCTTTCCCGTCACGTCGGTCACCGTGCCGCCCGCCTCTTGAACGATGAGGCAGCCCGCTCCGTGGTCCCAGATCTTCTCTCGGTAGCCGGGCCGGGTCGGAAGCCGAAGGTACGCCTCCGCCTCGCCCCGGGCGACCACCCCGTATTTCGCTTGGCTGTCGAGGCGGACCGGGTCCGCCGAGATCCCGAGCTTGGCCATGAGCTGCGCGGAGTGGTCGTGGGAGCTATGCCCCGACTCAAACGACTCGCAAAGACGGGTCTGCGCGATCGTGGACTCCGCACTCACGCGCGCGACGTCGGATCCGTCCCCATCGAGCGCACCGTGGAAGGCTCCCTCGCCACGCACCGCCCAGAACACGGTCCCGGGCTGGCCGCCGCTGTCCAGGTTGGGACACGCCATCGCGGCGACAGTGAGAACGCCGTTGACGACGAGCGCCAGCGCCACCGCGTACTGGTCCCCGCGCAGGAAGCCCTTGGTCCCGTCGATCGGGTCCAACGTCCAAAAGCGAGACGAGTAGTCCTGCGCGCCTCCGCGGTCGATGAACCCAAGTGCGGCGTCTTCGCTCTCTACACCGAAGGGCTTGAGCTCGGAGAAGACGCGTCCGCGGAAGTCCGCCCCGTCGTCTCCTCGGAGTGCCGCCGCGTCTTCCTCACCGATGACCGGGTCATCGGGGAACGCGCCCTGCAGAGCCCGGCAGACCAGCGCCTGAGACGCGAAATCTGCGACCGTCACCGGGCTCTTGTCCTTTTTCTCGAGCGCATCCGGAGCGATGGTGGCCTGAACCGAGCGACACACCTTCGATGCTTCGCGAACCGCTGCGATCGCAACCGCTAGTTCTTGGTCGTAGTTCCCCATCACTCACCTCCCAGGAAGCCGCCGGACACCAACGCGTCATAGACCGCGTGTGCCATGACGCCCGGATCCCCATCCTCGGGGACCAGCTTGAGATCGGGCTCGACCGGCTCCTCATAGGGCGCATCAATGCCCGTGAACTGCTTGAGTTCCCCGGCCCGTGCCTTGGCGTACAGGCCCTTCACGTCTCGAGCCTCGCAGACCGCAAGCGGGGTCGCGACGTGGACCATGAGGAAGCGCTCCGAGCCGATGCGCTCCTTCGCCTTCTGGCGGCTCTCCTCGTACGGAGAGATCGCGGAGACCAGGGTGATCGTGCCCGCGTTCGCAAACAGTCGGGCCACCTCCGTGAAGCGCCGCAGGTTCTCCGTGCGGTCCTCCGGAGAGAAGCCGAGGTCAGAGGTGATGCCCTCACGCAACACGTCGCCGTCCATCAAGAAGCTGCGCTTCCCGTGGCTGTGAAGAAGGTGGTCGAGCGCCCGAGCGACTGTTGTCTTCCCCGAGCCGCTGAGCCCCGTGAACCACACAACCATGCCCCGGTGACCCGTGACCTGTTCGCGTTGCGCCACGCTGAGCATGCCGCGTTCCCACAGGGGCGGATTTTCCTGGTCCGTCACCGTCGCAGGGTACGACCCGGCCGCCGCCGAGCGCAACGGCTCACACCCAGTCGAGGGCCCGGTCTCGCGTGACGTCTTTGAAGTTCGCGCACGTGAGTTCGGGAATCCCCAGCCACGCGCCCAGCTTCGCGAGGTCCGGATTGAAAACCGCCTCCAGCCGACGTTGCTGGCCCTGTGTGAGCTCCGGTCGCTTGTTCATCGTCCAAAGCTTCTTCACACGGTCCCGAACGCCCTGCGGCAGACGCTGGCGAAGCTGAGAGAGCCCCGGCGCATAGACCAACAGGTCCCGGAGCTTGCTCTTCCGCATCCTGTCGCCCGAGACGTTCTTCGCGCCCATGTCGTCTTTCCAGCGAGGTTCGCCTTCGTACCCGATGAACGAGCAGACCCGCTCGAACTCCTCTTGCGGGTGCGTCCGCAGGCGATCGAAAAACACGGGAAGCACCCGGTCCTTGCCGAAGGCTTCGAAGTACGGCTCGAGCTGCATCGCGTACTGGCCGAACTGGATCAGCGCGGGGTGTTCGTCCAGCGACTTCCCCAGCGGCATCCGCAGGACCCGCTGTGTCCACTCGTGCATGTAGTGCGAGACCAACCGGTCCAGCGGATTCCGCATGACGTAGACGAACTTCGCGTCGGGCACATGCTCGGCCAGGCGCTCGACCACCTTCGGGTGTCGCGGAAGCTTCGTGTAGTGCGTACTCGACTCCCCGCACAGATCTCCCTCCTGCGCGCGAGCGAACAGCGACCAGTACCAGCCGAGTCCTCGGCCCCAGTTCTCCTCATCGCTGAAGAAGTTCGGCTCCTTCGGCATCGACATCACCATCCCGGCCTGGGCGGCGAGCTGGTCATGCAGTGAGGACGTGGCGCACTTCATCGCGCCGATAATCATGAAGTCAGGCTTGCGCGTCATGACAGGACTCCGAGCGCCTCAGAGGTTTCCACAGGGGTTGTCTTCGTCAAAGTCTTCCCCCGGAAAGTCGAGCATGCTCGAGGGCAACGGGCCGGGGGGGATGTCTTGGTCGAACGTTGCGAGAAGGTGGACCTCTGCTTCGTCCCCCTCTTCGCGATACTCGACCTCGATGAGGTGCACACCCGCGTCCAGAGAGTATTCGCGGCCGTGCGAGAAGGGCATCTCGACGTCCTCGGGAGGTTCCCAAAGATCGATGACGGGCTCCCCTCTGTCGACCAGCAGCCTTGCACCGTCGTCAGCGATCAGCATGAACGAAGCGTCCACGTCCTCCTCGATGTTGAGGCACGTGGTCCAGCGCGCCGCGAACCGATCCGCGGGAATCGAGTCGGTCGGAGGGAGAATCCCCCACGCAAAGTCGACGTCCGCTTCCCGGCGCGTATCTGGTTCGCCGCGGAAGTCCTTCCCTGGGAAGTACGCGCCATGCCACTGCCCCACACCTTCGTAGGTCCACGGACGTAACGCGATCAGCCCGAGGGCGACGACGCCACCCAGCGTCAGGACCGCCCGGCGACTCAGGGGGCCGAAGCGCGTCTTCGTCGGGGCAGCGCCAACGCTGCTTTCAGGGGCAGCATCGAGCAGCACCTTGATCAGCGCGCGCGCAGCATCTTCGCCCAAGTCCGCGGGGATACGGCCGGCCTCCCACGCTTCGACAAACTCGACCGACCGGGTGCGCGCCTCGAGGTCCCGAGCCTTCTTCGGCTTGGGAGAACCCGCGAAGCGGTCGCGCAGCCAGGCAGAGAGCAGCCCGTCGTCCGAGTCTCCACGGAACAGAGCCCAGCCCTGCGCGATGTGAGCGGCCGCCTGACGAGGCAAGCAGTTGGGGTCAGACACGATTGCGAGAGCAGCGAGGCCCTCTCGACGCGCATCTAGAGCACGATCGGCATCCGCGGGTTCGGGTTGGTCACTCACCGGTTTCACTCCTTGGCTCCGCCGACCTCGGCTTGGGTCGCCCCGGGATGTCGATCGAGGGTTTCTCGGACCCACCCGGTTTCTTCTTCTTTCCGCGCCCCTTGCCCTTGCCCTTCTTGCCCTTCTTGCCCTTCTTGCCCTTCCGGGCCTTCTCCCGCCGCCGCTCCGCAAGCTCGAGCTTTTGGAACTCGCGAAGGCGCTCGGGCTCGAGAATCTGTCGTCGAAGGTCCCGGGTCAGGGTGAGAAGCCCGCCGTCACGGGACACCCGCGTGTATTCGGGATGGGAGGACATCTTGAGGTGGCAGTCTCCCCGGGTGTAGCTGATGTCGAAGTCATAGTCCGGGTGGGCCTCGGTCTTGTAGACGAAGTTGCCCGGCAGATTCCGCATGGCGCGAAACATCCCAATGCAGCCCCCCACTCGGTAGACACTGTCCAGGTAGACCTCCGGCTCGCGCTTCCAAAGCTCGGCCGCGAGCTGTTGTGCGGCGTCCTTGTACGTTCCAGCGTAGTAGTCGGTCGAATACTGGCCGACCGCCCCCTGCAGACCCCCGATAAACCGGTTGAAGTAGACGTACTGGTGGGGGTGATAGCGAGCGACCGTGGCTCCCTGTTCCACCACGAGGCCGCCGACGATCGCGAATCCGACCATCGTCCCATGGGCTCCCCAACGACGCCGGCACGCGTCGAGGACCGAGTCCGCAGCGACAGCGACGACGACGATGATCGGCGGGACGATGAACAGGAAATGTCTCAGTCCATCGTAGAGCGGCGAGCCCTTGTAGACCGCGTAAATCGGCGGGAAGACGATCGACAGTCCGAGCATGAAGAACCGCAGCACCTGGCGGAAGCCGACAGACCGCGCGGCTCCGCTTGCAAGGGCTCCAAGCGCAACGAAGGCCGCTGCGCAGAACACCACAACCACGTACTCCGGCATCTTGAAGGCGAAGTAGTGGAGCAGGTAGTCCCACGGCGGATCGAGGTTGTAGACCTGTTCGCCCGCGAACGGCATGTAGCGGCGGTGGTCGATGAACTGCGACATCCGAGTTAACGCCGCTAGCGGGCGCCGGATGGGGTCAAACAGCGCCCACGGCCACCACACGAGCATGACGGCCCACGCGCCTGCACCGACGAGCGACACCTGCAGAAGCACCCGCTCCGCGACCTTGTAGGTCCCCTTCACGCTCCGACTGACCCAGGCGTACTGAGCCACGAAGACCACCGCGAGAAGCCCGAGGTAACACAACAGCAGGAGTCCGCCGATGCGGACGCTCATCGCAAACCCGAGCGCGATTGAGGCCTTGATGACCAAGCCCCGAGGCAACCTCGGGAACGCATCGTAGATGCGCAGCAGGAAGTACAACCCCCACACGTAGCCGACCGCGAACGGTAGGTCCTTGGGGTTGTTGAACATGTGTCCGTAGTAGACCGACGTTGTCGCCAACATGCAGACGGCAAGAAAACCCGCCCGGGGCCCTGCGATCAGTCGAGCCAGGCGCCCTGTCCCAGCGATCCCAAGGACGCCGATCAAGGCTCCGTAGAGGTGAATCGCCTCGTAGGAGTTCAGGAAAGCCCTCGTCCAGGCTCGGAAGATCATCCCTGTTGCGTCGAACCCACCGCCGTAGAGGTAGTCGATCCGATACGTAAGCGCCGTCAGGTCCGAGAAACCAGACCCGTAGAAGCGGATGATGTGGAAACCGTACGAGAGGTGAAACCCCTCGTCCAACGTGACCCCGTAGTCACGGAAGGTCAGTACGACGGCGAGGGCAACGAGCCAGACGACCGCCACACGAGCGCGGTCGAACCAGGCTCCCGGGTTCTCCGATGCGGGGTTGTCACTCATCGGCGAGCAAAGTCCGGGAGAATCTACGCTAGTTCCGGCGGGCGAACCACAGCCGGGCGGGTGACCGTCGGAACGTCGAACGCATGAAAAAACGCACACTCGCCTGCGGGCAAGTGTGCGTCTCAAGCGGCCCTAGAACTGGACTCAGCCGGCGGGCGGACAGCTCACCGTCGCGGTCGCGGCGGTGTTGTCCCGCTCGTCACACTCGAGAACCGGACTTTCGTCGTCGGAGTCGATTTCGACGAAGAACTCGAGCGGGTCACCGCCGGGCGCGTCGACAAGCCAGCTGACGATCGTGAACGCACCGGGGAGCAGCCCAACCTCGGTCTGCTTGGTGCTGACAACCGGGGCGCTGTTGTCGGTCCCGGCGTAGAGGGTGACGTCGATGCCGTCGGAGACTCCCAGCGCGCCCTCGTTGCGAACGATCGCCTGAATCTCGAACGCTTCGTCCAGGCAGTTTTCGAAGTCGACCTGCAGATCGACGGCGAGGTCAGCCGCGTTGAACACCCCAGCGCCCTGGAAGTTCTGTCGGTAGTTGTTCAGCCCGGGAACGGTCCAGTTGTCGTCCTCCGCGGCAGGGGTCAGCCCGCGCGCGTCGGAGTTGGTCACGTGATAGGTGTGCGAGTTCCAGACCTTGCGCGTACGGACCCAGGAGTCGTTGGGGTCGCCGTACATGAAGATGCCGCGTCGCGGCTCGTAGTCCTCGAAGTCCGAGCAGCGATCGGCAGCGTTGTTGTCGTTCGCCACCACGAGGATCTCCGAGTTCCCATCCCCATCGGCGTCGACAACGATCGGGTACTCGTGAATCGTAGCGCTGGAGTTCATCTCCTCCGCGATGACCTCGCCAGTCTCCCCGTTGAACACCCGCATGAAGCACTCGTCGGCGTACAGGACCTCGGCAACGCCGTCGCCCTGGAAGTCGAACACCGACGAACCAGTGGAACGCGAGGTTTGGTCTTGGGTCGCGGCCGACCACCGAACGTAAAGATCGCCGGGTCCCGGAGGTAGCGCGCCATCGGGCTGCGAGACCTCTTCGCCGGCTCGGTTGAGGTCGAAGACGACGTAGCCGCCCGCGCCTGCGGCCGCAAACTCGGGGCGTCCGTCGCCGTCGAAGTCTGCGACGGTGGGAGGACCGCCTCGGTCTTCGTCGACGTCCACGATGATCTCGGGGAACGGCAGCGGCTGAGTCCGAGCCGCGTCGTTGCCATCGCAATCGCTGCCGTCGGGATCAACTCCGCACCACAGCGCTCCGGTCGCTCCGTCGAGAACTCGGACCTCGCCGCCGGCGACCAACACAACCTCGGGCGTCCCGTTCTGGTCGAAGTCAGCGACGGCCGGGAAGCCATCGGCGCCCCCTGCATCCCAGAGTTCGGTGAGCGTCACCGTGGGCGGTCCGCCGCCTGAAACCCAGTCGACCGTCCACGCATGCCGGCCCGAGACGATCTCGGGATATCCGTCGCCAGTCACATCCGCAGCGACAGAGATGGGCCCGCGGTAGTTCGCGGGGCTACCGAACAATCCACCGTCGCCATCCTCGTTCCAGACGACGGTGCCGTCGTTGTCGATGAGCGCGGCGCCGTAGATGATCTCCGACTCCGGATCGTCATCGAAGTTGGCGAACGTGGGCGCGCCGTGGCGGATGTAGATTGGTTCGGACGAACGCCAAAGCGGCTGCCCCACCCCGTTGAACGCGTGCACGTAGCTCTGGTTGAGCGTGGGGCTGGGCAGCGGACGCCCTGCGTAGATGATGTCCGGGAGGTCGTTGCCGTCGACGTCCGCGACACCGATCGTCGCTCGTCCGTAGGACCCATAGATGTTGCAGGCCTCGGAAGCTTGGCAGTTTTGAGGATCGTTGAGGACCCGGAACTGCTCGGCACCCGTGGTGCCGTCGAAGACGACGATGATGCCGGTGCGGTGTCCCTCGGAACTCCCCGTGTTGCCGTTGCCGTCCCCGTTCTCGTCGTAGAAGGTCGTGTTGACGATGATCTCGGGCAGGTCGTCGCCGTCGATGTCAGCCACGACGGGGTTGCTGATGATCGGCTGTTCCTCCCAGGAGAACTCCAACGTGAGTTCGATGTCCTGGAAGTCCGGGAGAATCTCGCAGGTGAGTTCCTCGGGCTGCGACAAGCACTGTCCCTCGGGCTCGTCGGGGTTGAGTGTGAGCTCGCAGAACTCGCCTTCGGGGCAGTCGTAGGAGTCCAGGCAGTCCGCACCCGGGGTGAGGCACTCGTTGCCCAGGCAAACATCGCCGCCGGGGCAGCAGACCGTGAGGTCATCGCCGCAGCGGACGCCACTGTCACAAGCGGGCACACATGCTTGGAGGACACACTCCTCGGCGGCGTCACAGCAGACGCCGTCGCAGTCGATGGTCTCGCACGTGTCGATCGGCGGACCGCCGGTGGTCGACGACGCGTCTGCCGCAGGGCCAGTGCTGGTCTCGTCCCCCGACGTCGAGGACGTGTCATTGCCCGTCGGGTTGGTCGCCGTCGTGACCGGGCCAGAGGTCGCCGTCGTGTCGTCGGCCTCGGCCCGCGGTTCGTCCGAACACCCAGCCAGGACAGCAGCAATGGACATCAGCGGAATGGAAAAACCTAAACGAGACCGAAGCATAGACTCGGGAGTATAGCCCGGTGCTCGGCCCCAGTCGCGAGGCGGAGTGACCCACACCGCGTCCCGATTCTGGTCCTGCTCGTGACATCCGTAGCGCAGCACGCGCTACGTCTTGGACTTCCGCAGAGGGAGCGACAGCAAGGAAACCAGGCCGAAGTTGGAGATCATAGAAGCCCGGAACCCGAACACGAACAAGGTGATCGTGACCTTCTCGGCTCCGAGCCATTTCAGCGCTCCTGCCCATCCAACGTCCTGAATTCCCAGACCGCCGGGGGTTATGGCCAACAAGGCCGACAGCTGCGCGACCGAGAACGAACCCACGACGGAGAACGTCGACAGGACCGCCCCGGCAGCCGCACCCATCCCGATGAACTGCAGCAAAACCGTGGCGTATCGCCCCACCGAGTACAGGGCGACCCAAGCCGAAGTCCGCGCCGAGACGTCAACCGGCTCGATGACCAGTACGGCGCCGCGAAACTTCTTCACCCATGCGTATGCCTTCAACAACACGTTCGCAGTCGGGCCGATGAAGGGGATCGCGGCAACGGCAAAGCCCACGGTGATCCCGACGAGCCAGAACCAACGATACTCAGAGAAGACGGGCGGACCTTCGAGCACCAAGAACAGCCAAGCGAGCGTCGTGCACGGAAGGGCCGCATCGAGGACTCGCTCGAGCAACACCGGGGTCACGAGCCGACCAAGCCCCTGCTTGCTGCCCGCCGCCCTCAGCCCCATCCCACGGCCCACGAACTCCATCAGCAGCATCGGGGCGAACTGCCCGATGAACCGCGTGACGGCGACGTAGTGGAAGTACGAACCGTAGGGAAGCCTCGTCTCGGTCATCCGCTCGTTGAGCAAGCGCCACCGCGCCGCCGTGAACGCGGTCGCAAGCGCGGTCCCAAGGAAACCGAGGCCGAAGTAGCCCACGTGGAACTTGAATTGATCGCGAACTGCTCCCCAATCGGGTCCGAGGAAATACAGCAGCGTGGCGAGCAACACAGCCCCAAGCGCGAGGCGGCTCAACGCCACCAGCATCCGGCGCGACGCCGGTCGCTCAGTGGCTACCGGAGCTTCGCGAGCACCATCGTCCATGGAAACACGACCGGCGTTTCGAGGACCTCAAAGCGCGACCCGACGAATTCGAGAAAGCTTCGCCGGCCCCAATGGTTGACGTGCTCGGGGTCGTTGCCCCAAGCCGTGAGGTGCTTGCCTCGCATGAAGTTGAGCCCCCGGAAGAACGGCTCCCACGGCACCGAAAGCAGCAGAGGCCCCTTTGTGAGGCCTTCGAGAACCGGAAGCATCTGCGCCGGATTCGGGATGTGCTCGAGAACCTCCAGCATCACGACGAGATCGTAAGACTCGCCGGAAGCGCTGAGGTCTCGGGCGTCTTCGACCTTGACGGTCGCGCGATCGCCCAGGCGCGCCGACGCGTCCGCGACCGCGTCCTTGGAGATGTCGATGCCCGTGAGCTCCAGCGACGGCCGAGCCTCGGCCAGAACCTCAAGCATGTAGCCCTCTCCACACCCGACCTCCAACACGGTCTTGGGCGCGACCTGATCGACGAGCTGAACCGCGGCCTGCTTGAAGCGGTTCAACAGCGCACGTTGCGCCGGGTTCTTGGATTCGTGCTTCTGCTTGTTGCCGTAATTCGACATGGTGACGTTAGCCCTGGGGTCCCAGGGGCGTAGGCGGCGAAGGATAGCCGAAGCGGGAGGCCGGTAGTATAGTCCGCGCCCGAGTTTCCAGATGGCAAATAAGGCGGTCTCCGAGGGTGCAGAGCCCATTTCCTGGCTGGATCGACTGGTCACCAACGCGATGTCGTGGTTCGCGCTCACGGTTGCGATCGTGGTCGTGCCCGGACTGACGTACTGGCAAGTCTCCAACGTTCACGAAATCGGCTACGTGAACACCAACCAGCTCGACGCGGATCTTCGCTTCGACGTGGTCGAGGCGATGGGCCTCTCGGCGCTCGTCGGCCTGCTCGCGTACGGTGGGGTCTACCTCTACCTCAAGCGGACCGGCATCCAAGCCACGCTCGAAGAGGTGTTCCGCGGGCTCAACCGGTACACGTTCGTGCTGCTGGCGGTCCCGCTCCTCACCGCCGCCATGAGCCGCGGCATCGAGAACTCGCACCCGCTGTTCACCCTGACGCTGCTGATGGGTGCGACCGTGCTCATCACGCTATTCCTTCACCGGCTGCGGGCGCACAAGCCCGCGCTGGAGAACGGCGAGCCCAAACTGGTCCACTGGGTCTCCGTCGTCGGCGCGTTCGCATTCTACGCGGGGATGATGTCGTACCTGGCGGTGCTCGATCACCGCAACATCGGCACGCACATCTTCGACCTCGGCATCTACGACAACATCTTCTGGAACACCGCGTTCGACGACTTCCTGGGGTGCTCCTACTGCAAGATGGAGAAGCACGTCAGCGCCCACTTTGATCCGATCATCTGGATCTTCTCGTGGGTCTATCGGCTTCGCCCGCAGGCGGAAACGCTGCTGTTCATCCAGTCCATCTGGCTTGCAACGACCGTTTTCCCCGTCTTCCTCATCGCCCAACGCACCCTCAAACAGCCCCGCCTTGCGGCGCTCATGACCTGGGCGGTCACCTTCTACCCGGCGCTCCACGGCGTCAACATGTTCGACTTCCACTCGCTGACGATGGCGGTGCCCACCGTCGTGTGGGTCATCTACTTCATCGACAGCAAGTCAAAGGTCCGCCTTTGGCTCATGCTGGGGCTGCTGCTGGCCACCCGTGAGGACATGTCGTTGCTGGCGTGCTTCCTGGGCGCCTACGCGGTCTTGCGGCGTCGATACGTCACCGGCGTCGCGATGGTGCTGGTGTCGATGTCGTACCTGGCGTTCGTCAAGCTGATGATCATGCCGGACCCGGGCCTGTTGATGTCCGAGAAGGACACGTACGGCTACGCGTACTTCTTCAAGGAGATGATCCCGCACCAGGACGAGGGGGTCGCGGGCTTCGTCGTCTCGCTCACGACCAACCCGACGTACGCGATGCAGGTCGTCACGCACGAGGACCGCGTCTTCTTCTTGCTGCTGCTGTTCCAACCGCTTCTGTTCCTGCCACTGCTGGCGGGGAAAAAGCGGTTCATGATGATCTACGGGTTCTTGTTCCTCGGGTTGGCGACCCGCCGCTACGTCTACAACCTGCACTTCCAGTACTCATCGGTGATGTTCCCCATCCTCTTGGCCTCGACGCCCGCGGGTGCAATCGCTGTGGCCAAGAGCGGACTGCCGCGGCTGATCGGGCTCGACCGAAGACGGGTCCCGCATGTCCTGATGACCGCGGTCCTCATCTCGACCGCGTTGGTCAGCGTGAAGTACGGCGCGATGGTCCCCAACGACCACTTCCGAGCCGGCTGGAACCGCCTGTCTCGAAAGCTCGACACCGAACGATACGAGTACCTCCAAGAGCTCGTGGCGCAGATCCCCGACGACGCTGTCGTGTGCGCGACCTCGAGCCTGGGACCCCATGTCTCGGCCCGCGACACCAGCCGCAAGTGGCCGGCGTGCAAGGAGTCCACCTACGCGCTCCTCATGACCGGGAACTTCAAGAAGAAGGACAAGAACCGGCTCAAGCGTCAGCTCCGCCAAGGGCGCCTCACGCTGATCGAAGAAGGGCACAAGATCGGCCTGTACGAGCGCAACCCGGACATTGGGGCCCGCCGTCCGACCAAGGGCAAGCCAGGCGCGGCCGGTAAGAAGCCACGGGCGGAGGACAAGGATCCCCGCAGACGCGGAAAGACGAAGGACGATGGTTCCGAGCCGCCCGAGGACGAGGAGCGCGAAGGCGGGGACACTGGCGAGGAAGAGGCCGAGAACCCGCACCACCTCTCGCCCGAAGAGATCGATGCGCGCGAGCGCGAGGAAGAAGAAGAGGAGTAGAGACCCTTGCCCCGGCCTGCGGCGTCGCGAACTCGCGGCGCCAGCAGAGCTCCGACTCTGCTCGTGAAACGCCGCCGTGGACCGGCCTGCGCTTAGCAGCGTTCCTGGCGAGCGGCTTCGCTACTGCGTGTAGCCGAGGCCTTGCATCGCCTCAATCTCGGTCGCCGAGCGCTCTCGAGCGACGAACGAGGTCATCGTGCTCTCGTACTCGTCGAACATCTTCTTCATGCGCTTGAAGTCCTTCGGACGCAGCGCCGAGACGTCGTTCGCCTCCATGGGGTCGGCCTTCAGATCGTACAACGCATAGCGGTAGTCGCCTGCGATCTCTGGGTACGCGACGAGCTTGTACTCGGCGGTCCGCACGGCTCGAGCGCGCGTCGACTCCGGGGACCACCGTTCCCGGGCCGCCAACAATTCTTCACGTGCCTCGTCGGGGATCGTGGTGAGCGGCTGAATGAGCTTCGGATCCTTGTCTCGATCGAAGAACAAGACCTCAGGCCCCGAAGCCTCCGTCTCGCCGGGCTTGACCGCAGCGGCCGACTGCGTCGTCCCGACCGGTCCAGGCTGCTTCACCGCCGGCACCTCAGGCGAGGGAGCGCCGTGTTCCGCGTCTTCCGCGTCGGGCTCAGCCCCTCCATCCTCACCGGGAATGCGGATAGGCGGGCGGACCCGGGCACCCCGAGTCCGTTTCTTCTTGTCCGGCTCGAAGCACATCGAGTACCGCGGGCCGTTGTAGCAGTACCGAGAGCGGTCTCGACCCGAGACGAGGAAGTTGACGTTGTCCGCATTGAGCGCACCTCCAGCCTCAGAGAGCGCGGCGGAGCGAACCTGCTCGGGGTAGTCGAGCTCGGGGTTCCATCGCCACTGCAGCGACTGCCCCTCCATGTTCTTGGGCAGGTTCTCCGGGGCAATGCCCACAAGCTCCAGAAGCGTCGGCATGACGTCCTCGATGATCGCGACGCCGCCATCGTACCGCCCGCTGGGGATCGTGGGACCGGCGATGATGAGCGGGACCCGCAGAGACCCGTCCGCCAGGCTCGGACCGTGCGCGAAGTACATCCCGTCCTCACCCATGTTTTCTCCGTGGTCCGCCGTGAGCACGACCAAGGAGTCGTCCCACCGCTCGAGTTCTTGTAGGCCGTCCATCAGACGCCCCACCTCCTGGTCGACGAAGCCCAGTTCCGCGTCATACAGCGCGGAGCACTCGTCCAAGATGTCCGCCGCGATCCCGTTGGCGTTGCTGATCAAGTTGCCCAGCGAAAGCTCGTGGGCCTTGATCCTCTTTTGCATCGCTCGGCACCGGACACCCGCGGGCTGGTCCGGGTAGCGCTTCTTGGAGGGGTTGTAGCGCCAGTGCGGGTCGACGTAGTGGACCCACAAGAACAGCGGAGCCTCTGGGTCGACCTTCTCCACCATCGCCAGCGCTTCGTCGGTCATCACGTCGGCGTCGTCGCGCTTGCGTTTCTTCTTGATGACCTTGTAGTCGAGGAACGTGTCGAACCCGACCGCGAGCCCTTGCTTGGATCCGGCCGCCGAGTTCGCGCTCAGGCCCAAGGTCACGTAGCCCTCGTTGGACAGCACTTCGGCGAGCCGGCTTCCCTTGCCCACGTCCAGCCGCTGCCAGACCTCTCGTGAACCATGCCCCTCTGGAGACAATCCCGTGAGCAGCGACGCGAGCCCCGGAGTCGTCCGCGGCAGCGGGACCGTCGCGTTCGCAAAGATGACCCCAGCATCTCCCAGCGCGTCCATGTTTGGGGTCCGCGCCGATGCGTAGCCGTACACGCCGATCCGATCTGCGCGCACGGTGTCAATCGTGATCAGAATGATGTCCGGCTTGTCCGGCATCTCATCGGAGAACGCCGGTTCAGGCTGGTGGACAACCTCTCCAACATGGTCGTCTCCTTCCGCACGCGCGGTGTAGACGACAAAACTGACGACCGCCGCGCCAAGCACGATCTGTGAGACGGACCGGGCGGTGCCGCGCGAAGCCATCGGCGGAAGCTAGCCGATTCCCGTGGCGGTGACAACGCGGGCACGCCCCCGATCCCGAGCCGCGCTACCCCTGCCACCATGATCGGGGTACGGTTACGCCGAGAGCCTTTTCGGGGGCTCCTCACTTGTCCTGGAGCACGACCACATGACCTTGATCTCACGGGATTCGACACTCCGCCTTGCGCCGTTCGCGGCAGGCATCCTTCTCCTAGCAGCCTGCGGTGGCGACGACGGTGCGCCCGAGCTCGTCGACGACGACGGAGGCGCCAGCACAGGCTCCGCCACCAGCGGCGTCACTGCCAGCACCAGCACAGACCCAACCTCTGAGGACGAGTCCAGCTCCGGCTTCGTCCCCCTGTGTCAGCCCGGCGAGCTACGCTGCGCCGACGACGACAGCGGCGTCGAGATCTGCGCCGCGACCGGGCTCGAGTGGGTCGTCGACCTCGCCTGCGGAAGCAACTCCGTATGCGAGCCCTGCGACGAGAACGACGAGAAGTGCACCGTCCCGACCTGCATCGGCCCGTGCCAGCTGACCGAGAACGACCCGTCCTCGGCAGGATGTGCCTTCGTCGTGAACCGGTCGCTGCATCCGTATCAGGAATACGCCGACGGCCTGGTCCTGACGAACCCGAACGAGGAGCTGGAGGCCGCGGTGCAGCTGTTCGAAGTTCCGGAGGGCGTGCTCGACGAAACGCTTTTCGAACAGTTCAACTTGGCCCCGGGCGAGAGCCGAACGATCGAGCTTGTGACGGACTTCGTCCCCGGAAACAGCACCAACCTACGCACAGGTGGGATCTTCCGAGTCTACAGCGATGTCCCGATCGTCGGCTACCAACACGCCCCGCTTCGGGCCAACAACGGCAACGAATCTGCCCTGTTGTTGCCTGACCGAGTCCTCGGCAACGACTACGTCGTTCCCTCCTACACAAGCGCCTCCACGAGCACCGTGACCGGGGTGAGCTACTTCGAACTCGTCGCGCTTGAGGACGATACGCGAGTGGAGTGGACCCCGCGCGTTACAACCGCCGGGAATGGCCTCCCCGTGGACCCCGTCGAAGCTGGAGAAACGGGCTCTTTGGTGCTCAACCGCTACGAGACGCTTCGGGTTGTGCCGTCGGTCCTCGGCCTTCCGGTAGAACAGGGAGAAGAAGGCTTCGTCGAGGCGTTTGAGCCCCTCGATATCTCAGGAACCGTGATTCACACAGACAACCCGGTGTGGGTGAGCGGCGGAAATAGGGCCTCGCGGGTCCCTATCGATGACCCGGGCCAGGGCGGGTCCGCGGATCCCCTGATCGAGGTTGTCTTCCCTCTGCAACACTGGGGCCGGACCTACGTGATGCCGGCCGCCCCGATCCGTCCGTATGAGTTCGAAGCACCGCTCCCGGAATGGCAAGACTTCGAGGAGGCGAGCTACTACCGTCTCTACGCAGGGGCGTCGGACGTCACCATCACCTCCGACCCTCCGACCTCCAACTTCCCCGTGACGCTGCAGAACGTCGGCGACTTCGTCGAAGTCGAGACCGAGTCGGGTGTAAGTGTCGTCGTCGACGCGGACCGGCCGTTCCTCCCGGTGCAATACATACGTTCGAAGAACCCGGTCTCCCCGAACGGGATCGAGGGGCCGCCGCAGACCGGCTACGGCGATTCCGCGATGGTGCAGCTCGTTCCCACGGAACAGTTTCTCGCTCGGTACGTCTTCTCGACGGGAGTCGACTTCTACTACAACAGCGTTGAACTCATGCGACCCGTGACCGGTGGAGAGGTGCGAATCACGTCGGACGCTGGGAACATCATCAGGGTCTGCAACGATGCTGACTGCGATTTTTCGTTCTCGCCGGTCGGGTCAGACTATGAGCTCGCGCTCGTCCCGCTGGACGAGGGCACGTACACCGCGTCCAGCGACACTCCGTTCGGCACCATCCAACTTGGCTCGGCCCGTTCCGCGCCCCTCGACGACAACGGCGAGCCACTCGACTCGACGTGCGCGTCGCCCAACATGATCAACTGCAACACCACCTATGCCTACCCGGGCGGTCTGAAAGCGGAGACAATCTTCATTCCGTAGGCATCAGGTCTTCGACTTTCTCCCATGACCGCGCCTCCGCCCGTTCTTCCGACGTCGCCCCCTCTCGACTACGCGGAACACGAGATGGCGGCCGGTCTCGGACCGGTACTCGAGGACGATTCGGTACGGTGCGAGCGCCTCCTCGCTAACGTAGCGTTTGAGGACCCCAAGCAGCTCTCTGCGCTTGGGCTTTTCGCTCAGCCGCACGCCGTTGAGGTTGAACGATACGATACGATCGAAGCCGCGAGAGACAGCGAGTTCGAAGACGGCATCCAGGCTCTGTTTTCGCGCTTGCGCGGCCTCCGGGTCGACGACCAGCCCATAGCCATTCATGGTGGGGAACTCGGTCGCCGAGGCAAACACAGCGTCGTAGAATTCTAGGACCTTGGGTGGCTCGTCGTAGAACGCCCGGATCTTCGGACCTTCACCGACGTAGAACTCTACAACGTCGTCGTTGAAGTTCGGACGGTAGTGGCCCCACGCAAAGAAGCCGAGCACGGCCACAGTAGAGACAACAAACACCATTGCGCGCCGACGTGTCGACGTGAAGCGCTCCTCAACGCCAAGCCGGCCTGCCACTCGTAGCGCAAACGCCGAGCACAAGACCACCGATACAGGGAAGTACCAGTGCCCCTGGAAGTCCGAGCGAACGAATCCAAAGTTGTAGACCGCAATTGCCAGCACTCCTGGCACGGCAGCGAGCAAAACCTTGTCGAGCGCGTTCGCCCCATCGCGTAGTCGGAGTTTGGGCCGAAGCGTCACGGTGCAAGAGATGTATGCAACGACGACGAGGACCGGCAAGATCTCCTGAGAGAGTCGCCAGGCGTCGTGCACCCAGATCGATTGTTTGCCAGCCAAGAGACGGCTGAGATCCCGCCAGTTGTCCGCTGTGAAGTGGGGAAACGTGCTCTTCACCGACCCACTGACTGGGACCGCGGCACCGTGATTGACGAGGTTGAACACGACGTACGCCGCTAGGAACGCGAACACCACGCCCCACAGCTGGACGACCGTCAGCCAAGCTCTTCTGTCGCGAAGGCGCCCCAGTACGAGGGCGAGCGGCAGACTTAGGGAGAAGACCGCATGGTCAAGGCGTGAAAGCGCAAGAAGGCCCAGCATCGCCCCACACCCGAGGATTCGGTTGCGACTGGTCTCGCCCTTCAGCAGCCGGACCATGAGAAGCGTGGAAGCGAAGAACGCCAGGAGCACAAGCCCGGTCTCCATCCCGTTCACGTAGCGCCACAACGTCCCAACGACGGCTCTCTCCCCGCCTGCTACGCGCAGACGGCCGAAGTCGTGGGACGGCTGGTAAATCGGGCTAGTCAGCAGCGCGAAGACCCCAGGGACCGCCCAGGGCAAAAACAGTGGGACCCTCCCTTCAGCTGCCTTGAACGTCTGCGCGAACAAGATGAGAGCACCGGCAACCAGCCCCATGCTCAGAAGAAGGGCGCCGGAGAAGAAAGAGAGTTTAGAGGCCCCTACCGCCGTGCAGAACCAGGCGAAGGCGATCAGCGTGTACTGCCATACCGGGTGAAACCCGTTGGTCGGGAACTCTTGATCGAACGTCGGGAAGCCGAGCTCAAGGTAGTTCCGCGCGATCGTCTCGTAGTAGAAAAAGTCGATCGCCAGATACCCGAACACGCGCTTCTGGCCCCCCAGCGCGAGGTCCGCGAGGACGGGGACAACGAGAAACCCGACGGTGGCGAGTACGAGAATCCGGTCCCGAGACCACACCGCGCGGAGTTTCCCACAGTGTCCGACTGAAATACAGCCCCGTGGGGTTACGGCGTACCGCCGCCCAAACGGGGCGCGATGGGAGATGCGAGGGCGCCCGGCGACGCGATCCAGCTGGCCTCATCGAGTCAGGTCCGAAGCCGAATTCAGGTCGGACCCCACGAACGGCACGTAGGCGCGGCGCATCGAACAACGAGACGATTCCTCCCGGCGACCCCGTTTCAAGGGTGGTCAAAGGCGTCGTCTTCAGCTTCCAGAGCGAACGGAGTCTCGCCGCATCGTCCCGAACACCTAGACGGAACGAACGGAGATGTTCTGCCGCTCAGACCCGGGGTATGGAGTGTGGGCCGGACACCACCTGCCCGTTGAGTTGACGGCCGAAGCAAAGAGCCGGAAGAATCTGTCCCACGACGCCGGCCAAGACGGTGCGGCAGAGCCGGGCACCTGATCCAGCCACCATTCCCTGAAACTCCAGAACACGTGCCCCCTCGTCGTAAACTCGCGTTCTGGCTGTCGTTCTTCGTCGTCCTTGCCCTGAGCGCCTGGCTTCGCAAGCCCGGGTTCGTCCAGGGCGGGTTCGCCAACCATGACGTCGGCGGCATCCTCTATAACGGGATGCTGCTGGCGGCCGGCAAGCTGCCCTACGTCGACAGTGTGGAGTTCAAGGCGCCGGGCACGTTCTATCTGGCGTGGTTGTTGGCTGACGGGGGGCGGGACATCGCGGCGTTTCAGGTTTGGGCGAACGTTGCGGCACTCAGCGGGCTTGGGGTGGTCATGTTCGGGTCCAGGGTGCTGTGGGGGCCGGTCCAGGGCATCGTCGCAGGGGTGATCTACGGCGCCCACGATCTGGTGCTGGACACGATGGACGCAAACTATGTGACGTGGGCCCAACTGCCGTCGATCGCGTCGGTTGTCGTCGCGCTCATCGCGTTTCGCCGCGAGCGTCCGCCTTTGTGGCTGCTCGCGGTCGCGGGAGCCCTGGCGTCTGCTGCGACGCTCTGTAAGCGTCCCGCCGGAATCGCCCTGCTCGTTGTGGTCACGGTCGCGCTGTTGTCGGCGATGCGCAAGGAGCCGGGACAGCGCAGCAGGCTCGCAGTGAAGCAGCTCGGAGCGGTGCTCGCTGGCGCAGCTCTGGCAGCCGCACCCATCGGCGGTCACTACCTGCTTGCCGGACAGTTTGACGCGCTGTGGCGAGGGTTCGTGCTCAACGAATGGGGGTGGCGATACGTCGCCCAGGGCTCGGCGATCGGACTCGGTCAGGCGCCAGGCGAGGCCATCTTCGCGTCCGCCAACTTTCTCGCCCTGCCCCTGGCACTGTCAGCGTTCTCGCTGGGCGGCCTGATCGACCGGCGGGACCGTTCGTTGGTCGCCCTGTTGCTGTTGTGGTCGGCGCTCGCCCTCGGCTCGGCTGCGCTCGGGTTTCGTTTCTACAAGGGCTACCACTTGGCCGCAGCGGCTCCTCTGAGCATCCTTGCGGCATCCAGCGCGGGCTTGCTCGGCCAGCGAGGGCTGCGGCGATGGTCGACCCGGGTGGTCGCGCTGCTGCCCGCTGTGCTCCTGCTCGGGCGCCAAGGGATGCTCATCGACGCAGAGCGGACCAACAGAATGCACGCGCACGACCTGGGTGGTCGCGCCATCGCGAAGCGAGTCACGGAGATGACACAGCCCGGCGACACGATATGGGTGTGGGGCTGGCACCTGTGGGACGTCTACGCGTTCACAGGCCACCTCTCGTCGACACGCTTCTACAAGACGATGGAGCTGACCACGTCGGCCAACGACTCCACCTGGAGGCATCCCCGCAGCCCGCTTCACTTCCGGGATGACCTTGCCGCGAGAGCCTTGATCGACGAGCTCTACGCGTCCCCACCTGACGTCGTCGTCCTGGGCTCAGCCGTCCCGGTTCGGGAGTTCGCTGAGCTTCGCGGTTTTCTTCGCTCCTACTATCGACGCGACCGAAAGGTCCGCCTCAACCGGGTGCAGTTCTGGCAGCTGCGCCAAGACAGGCGTCCATGAGCAGCGTTCGAAACGGCCTCCTGGGCGCCCTGGCGGCGCTCGGGATCACCGGCGGTCTGTTCGCGACCGGCGTCGTCAGACTCGGCTCACCGGAGTCGGAGACCGCCCCCACCGCCGAAGAACAACAGGAGGGGGGACGTCGCCGAGGACGAAACAAGGGCGACAACCTCCGGTCCCTCGCCTACCTGGGGGAGATTCCCTTGACGGACGAGACGCGGAAGAAGTCCGGCGTCCAGCGACACGAGGCTGAAGCGTCGGATCGGTACGTCCTCGCGAACCCGGTTGGTGGCGGCCGCCGACGCGGCAAGTCGATTCGAGAAGCCACGCTCTGGGATGCGCAAGGCAAGCAGCTCCACAGTTGGAGTTCGGATAGCCCCTCGGAGAAACAAGCCTGGGCCATCGCGCGACTCGACCGAGACGGCTACCTCTACGTCATCGTCAACAGCACGGCCCTCGTCAAGCTCGACTGGAACTCCAACGTCGTGTGGGTCGTACAGGGGCATTTCCACCACGACTTCACGATCGCCCAAGACGGCACCATCGCGGCGCTGATCGGGCGCAAGCGCGTCATCGAGCTGCCACCAGGGGCCTCTCCCCACGGTCGGAGCCGCGCGCAGATCCTCGACCACGGCGTGGCGTTCATCGACCCGGCCGGAAACCCGACCGGACAAGTGTGGATGTACGACGTCATGTCCAACACGCCGGCGTTCCACAGGACGCTCCGCCGCGGCTTGCGGGCGACGGGAAACGCGGCGGTTATCGAGGACGAAGACGCAGGAGAAGCACGAGGAGCAGCACGAGTGGCAGGGCGACGCCACCGCCCGCTCGATGTCTTCCACGCCAACTCGATCCTCATGTTGCCGCGCGAGGTGCCGGGCCTCGGAAACGCAGGCGACCTGTTGATCTCGCTGCGCAACATGAACACCGTCGCGTCGTTCGACCGAGACACCCAAACTCCAGGCTGGGTCTGGGGTCAGTCCGAGCTGCTCCGGCAGCACGATTCGACCCTCACGCCCGAGGGCCATGTGGTGCTGTTCGACAACCGAAACGAGGCGGACAACTCGCGCGCGGTGATCGTCGACCCCATATCCAGCACGATCGTCCGCACCATCGGGGGACCGGGGAACCAAGGCCCTCTGCGGTTCTTCTCCTCCGGTCGAGGGCTCGCGCAAGCCCTACCCAACGGCAACGTGATGGTCGTTGTTTCGAACGAGGGCCGCGCCCTGGAAGTCGCCAAGGACGATCAAATCGTGTGGGAGTTCTGGAGCCCGTGGATGGGCGAAGGCACACGCAAACCGATTCGGGCGTCCCGGCTGGACGAAGACGTCCAGGACACACTCGCGTCGATCGTACATGGCGAGCGACCGCCTCCCGTCGTCTCTGCACGCTCGCCGAAGTCGGTCCGGCTCGAGATCGTCCGCCCTGCTCACCCTCCCGGTTTGAGCCCGACGGGGCACGCGACCCCCGTTCCCCCAAGACCGCAGTAACCGTTGGGGTTCTTGCCCAGGTACTGCTGGTGGTCGGGCTCGGCGTAGAAAAACGGCCCCGCGGGAGCGACCTCAGTCGTGATCGCACGGTGCCCGGCACGGTCGAGTTCCGCCTGGTAGACGGCTTTGGATTGGGCGACGACTGTGGCTTGCTCGTCCCCTTCTGTGAAGATCGCCGAGCGGTACTGCGTCCCGACGTCGTTGCCCTGCTGCATTCCCTGCGTGGGGTCGTGGCCCTCCCAGAACACCCGCAGCAGGTTCTCGAGCGACACCTCCGAGGGACGGAACGCGACCAGTACGACCTCCGTGTGTCCGGTTCTCCCTGAGCAGACTTCCCGGTACGTCGGGTTGGGAGTGAAGCCGCCCGCGTACCCAACCGCGGTCGAATACACGCCGCCGGTCTGCCAGAACTTCCGCTCCGCACCCCAGAAGCACCCCATTCCGACGACCAGCGTGACGACCCCCTCCGGGAAGGGTGCGCGGATCCGGTGGCCATTGATGAAGTGAACTTCCGGGACACCCGGCATGCCCTCGGCACGACCAGGCAGGGCGTCCTGGGCCGAAACGAGGGCTGGCTGCTTGCGCGAAAAGAGCATCGTGCTGACTTTAGCAGGGGCGAAAGGACGCGCGCTGCGTCTCGCTCGCCTTCGTCCTCAGCCCACTCGCCGAGGGACTCACCGCCGCCCTGCGTCTCCCCCCGGAACCATGTCGCCCGGGACCCGGTTGCCGCCCTGTCTCGGCACGGGCATGCTCCGGCGATGCGACTTCGGTGGTTGGTGGCGGCCTTAGTGTTCTTGAGTGCCGGATGCGGTGACGATGTGTCCGTCGGAGAAACGGACAGCGGCTCATCGTCCACGCAGACCCCCAGCACAGGCGTGGACGCCGCGACAGCGTCAGACGCCGCGTCCTCGACGTCATCCTCATCCTCGTCCTCGTCCTCGGGCGGCGAGGCCAGCGAGAGCACCACCACAGAGGCCGACACCTCGAGTTCGGGTGGTGAACTCTCGACCCTCGACGTGGAGGTCGCCCTCTATCCCGAGCAACCGATGGTCGTCGACATCACGCTCGTCGGCGACGCAACCCTTCCCGACGACCTCGAGCTCACCCACGATACGGACGATGGCGTGCGCATCGCCGTGCTCGAGAACCCCGACGGCCAGACCCGGACCTACCGAGCGCGCGGGCTTTCCCCCCTCACCCAGCACGAACTCACCGCCGCGACCGGCGCCCTGTCCGTCCCCGTCTCGTTTACAACCGAGGCCCCCCTCCCCGGCTTCATCCAGAGCTTCGAAGTCACCGGAGAGAGCGTGGGGGAACGTCCCTACCGGATGTTCGACCTCAGCCCGTTCCCAGCGTCCTCAACAAGCAGTGTGTTTGTGGTGGACCCATCCGGCACGACTCGGTGGCACTTCGGCTACGAAGCGAAAGACCCGTTCCCGGGCAGGAT
Source organism: Nannocystales bacterium (assembly GCA_050633305.1). Lineage (GTDB taxonomy): Bacteria > Myxococcota_A > Polyangia > Nannocystales > Nannocystaceae > CAJXVA01. The sequence continues at coordinate 877,727 of JBOEGF010000018.1, read as the reverse complement.
CGACGCGGTCACAGCGTCCCCCGCCGGAACCGTCCACTTCGCGATGCAAAACCGGTTCGTCGAAATCGACGAACTCGGGGCTGTCGTCACCGAGGTCTCCGACGACGAACTCGGAGTCCTCGGGATGCACCATGAGGCTCTGGTCCTCCCCTCAGGGAACATCGTCGTCCTCGCCTACTCGTTCCAAGAGGTCGACTATCCCGGAGCTCCGAACACGCTCGTCGCGGGTGACGTCATCGTCGAATTCACCCCCGACGGCGACGTCGTCTGGACGTGGGACACGTTCGACCATCTCGATCCCCAGCGCGTCCTCGAGCCGATCGACGGCTGGACGATCACACATCCCCAGACGGAAGAACTCGCGTACGACTGGACCCACGGGAACGGCGTCATTTACCAAGAAGACACCGACCAGTTCATGCTCAGCCTGCGTCATCAGGACTGGCTGGTCGCCATCGACCGAGCCTCGAGCGACGTCGACTGGATCCTGGGACCCGGCGGGGACTTCTCCCTCACGGAGGGCACCTGGTTCGCACACCAACACTCCCCCCAGTGGCAGCCAGATGGCTCATTGCTGCTGTATGACAACGCTGTGCAAGCGCCCTCTGGCGTGACCACCGATGCTCTCGCTCGAGCGGTCCGGTACGAACTCGACCTCGACGCCTTCACGATCAGTCAGGTTTGGGAGCTCGACCAGCAAGACGTCTCTTCTCCGTTTGCCGGAGACTCGAACCTACTCCCCGAGTCGGGTCACTACGTGGTGTTGGACTCCACCGTCCTCACCAAGGAAGGGTTTCGCCCCCGACTGCGGGAACTCGACCCCGTGGCCAGCCCCATGGTTCAGTGGACCATGGACCTGCCACCAGCCCACCTCGCCTATCGAACCTCCGAAGCAGAGTTGCTGGTCGGCGAATCCCGCTAGCGCCGAGGTCGCGGCACTCGCCGTCAGAATCGGGCGAGGACCACGGTCACGTTGTCGCGCCCTCCGGCCGCATTCGCAGCGCCCACGAGGAGCTCAACCACGTCGCCAACCGGTCGCTCGTGTTCGGCGAGATGTGCCTCGATCGCGGCGTCGCCGATCATGTCGTACAGACCGTCGCTGCAGAACAGCAGCTGGTCGTCGAGCTGGAGTTCCATACGGTGCAGCTCGACGGTGAGGTCGTCCGAAGTGCCTCCCATGGCGTTCACGAGCACGTGGGCCAAGCGGGACGACTTGGCTTCTTCCTCGCTCATCGCGTTGCCGTCGACGAGCTGCTGCGCGAGCGTGTGGTCACGGGTCAGCCGGTGAAGCTTCTCGTCGCGATACAGATAGGCCCGCGAGTCCCCGACGTGCACCAAGAACAGCTCGGGCCAGGCAAGGTAGCCCATCGTGAGGGTGGTGCCGAGGTCGGAGTTGAGGTTCTTGCGACGCGCCACGCGGCGGATGCGGTCCTGGGCCTTCCCCATGGCGTCACGCAAGCCGGTCTCCAGCTCGTCCATGCTGCAGTCGTTTCGGCCCAGCACCCACGGCATGGTCTCGAACGCGTAGTGAGCCATCGCGTCCACGGCGACCGCACTCGCCACCTCGCCGCCTCCGTGACCGCCGATTCCATCGGCCACGATGAACAGACGGCCTTGCGGGGTGTCGGTGAGCCGTGTCCCCGCCTCAGCAGGTAGGGAGGAGTCTTCGACGAGCAACGCCCGCTCCAGCGAGGCCACCAAGAAATGGTCTTGGTTGTCCGCTCGGACTTGGCCCTTGTGGGTCTTGCCCGCAACCGCTGCGATGACGGCAGGGTTGTTGTGAATTGCGGCCGCATCCGCAAGCGATCGCATCGGCGTCGACGCGGCTGCACGCAGGAGCTTCAGCGTCTTAAAACGGCCGTCGGCAGCCGACTCGGCTGCGGGGATCGTGTCACCAGGCTTTGGGTCCTGCGGATCGCTCACCCAACCTTGATCTCGTGTCACGACGTTTTTTTCAAGCCGCGGTCCCTTGCGCGCCTCGGCTCGTCCGGGCGAACGTCCAGCGATGCCGGCGTGGACATTCATCCGACATGGTCAGAGTCTCGCAAACGCAGAAGGTTGGTTCGCGGGGCAACGCGACGCCCCGTTGACCGCTGTAGGGCAACAACAGGCGGAGTTGGCCGCAATGCAGCTCGCAGACGTGGCGTTCGACCGTGCCCTGTGTTCGGACCTGTCGCGGGCTCATGACACCGCACTGCGGGTCTTGGTGGGGCGGAACGTCCCACTTCAGGTCACGCCAACGCTTCGGGAGCGAAGTTGCGGAAGCTGGGAAGGCAGGCCCATCGCCGACCTGGAGGCGGAGGGAGTCATGCCGCAGTTCGCAGGCTGGACCAGCCGACCGGGTGCCGGAGAAAGCCTGCAGCAAGTCGCGTTTCGCGTCTGCTCGCTGTTCGCCGAGCTTCCTCCTCGCGAGTCCACGCTCGTCGTGTCTCACGGCGCCCTGATGCGAGCGGTCCTCGGGTCCGTCGACGACCGACCCATCGACACCATCGGCCAGTGGCGCCCGGCGAACTGCGAGATCGTTGAGCGCGACGTCTCTCCACAGCGATGGCGAGAACTCGCTGAACGACTCCGCTGAGCGCGCTACTTGTCGTACTTGGAGGGATCGAGCTCTTCGAGCTGGAGGTTGTCCAGATCGATCCCGTGAACCTTGGGCGGCTCGGCGGGATTCCCGATCTCCTCGGTCAACGGGTCGGTGCCGCCGTCATCGAGAACCTTGGACAGCGCACTCGCGAACGCTTCGAAGTCCGGGCTGCTCTGACGAGCGGCCGGAGCCGGAGTCGGGGGCGGGGCTGGAGTCGGCGCCGCAGGGGACGGCGACGCGGCCGGGGGTGGAGGTGGAGCAGCGGGCTGCGGGACCGGCTCGGGAGGAGGCAGGTTCGTCGAGACCGGCATGCGTCGCTGTTCCTCGTCGAACAACTCCTCCATGAACGAACCCAAGCGTGCCGAGGAGATCGCGAGTTTGTACTCCCGGGCGAACTCCTCCAGATCGATCTGCAGGTCGCGCGCGGTGGAGTACCGAGCATCCGGATTGAGCTGCAGCGCCCGCATGACGATTGCCTCGAGCTCGCCAGGGTAGCTCGGGTGCACAGAGGTGGGCGGCGGAAACCCGCCGGACGTGATCTTCTGAATGATCGCGATCTCGGTCTCGGCCTGAAATAGGCGACGACCGACGGTCAGCTCGTAGAGGATGATCCCGATCGAGAAGATGTCGCTGCGTCGATCGAGCGGCTCGCTTCGGCACTGCTCCGGTGCCATGTACGGGATCTTGCCCTTGAGGGTACCGACCGCCGTGTTGCTCTTGGCGGTGGCCGCCTTCGCGATTCCAAAGTCCACGACTTTGACCGTGCCGTCGTAGGTGAGGATGAGGTTGGGCGGCGAAACGTCGCGGTGCACGATGCCCAACGGCGTGCCATCGAGTCCGACCTTTTCGTGGGCGTAGTGGAGGCCGGCGCAGGTGCCGATGATGACGTTGAGCGAATGCTCGAGCGGCAGAGGCCGACGCGCCTTGGTCACCGCCCGCATGACTCGGAGCAAGCTCTGTCCATGCACGTACTCCATCGAGAAGAAGTACGAGCCGTCATGCTCACCGATGTCGGTGACGTGGGCGATGTTCGGATGGTCGAGCGTGGCCGCGAGGCGGGCCTCGTCCAGGAACATCCGAACGAAGTCCGGGTTCTCGGCGAACTGCGGGAGAATCCGCTTGAGGACGACCAGCTTCTCGAAGCCGTGCATCGCCGCGGTGAACCCCAAGAAGAGTTCGGCCATGCCGCCGACCGCCAAGCGGTCGATCAGGCGGTATCGCCCGACCTGCGCTCCTGGCTGGTGCCAGGCATCGACCCCGCCGAACGACATCACCGGAGTGTAGCGCGGACGCTTTCGGCGCAACAAGCAGCTTCGGCTGCGGCGTCCGCACGTGTGCAACACCACGGGGCCGCCCCGTAGAGTCCTTTAGTCCGGGAGAGCCGCCAGGACCTCTGCGGTGAAGCCATTGGCATCCCACGAGGCTCGGTCGTGCGTCATCCCCAGGCGTACGACCACCGCCTTGCGCGAGGGGACCACGTACACAAGCTGCCCTTGGTAGCCCGACGCCTTGAACGCACCCGCGGGAACATCGGGATCCGGCCGGGCGCTGGGGTCGTCGGGGGGACCGGCGTTGGTCCAAAACTGGGCTCCATACTCCCCGTTCTTCGCGGTGGTGCTGGCCGTGCCGCTGTACTCCGCCCACCCCGCCGGAAGCACCCGCTCCCCCCTCCAGATGCCGTCTTGGAGGTAGAGTTGGCCGAACCGCGCCCAATCCCGGCCCGAGGCATACAAGAAGGAGGAGCCCACAAACGTGCCCGAGGCATCGGTCTCGAACACGGCGCTGCGCATCCCCAGCGGCGCAAACAAAGCCTCATGCGGGAACCGGTGGTACGCGTCGTCGGAGTCGAACTGCAGCCGGACGATCCACGCGAGTAGATTCGTCGTCCCGCTCGAGTAGGAGAACTCGGTGTCGGTCGAGACCGCCAGCGGTTTGACGCGTGCAACCGCAGCCGCATCGTCGACCTCGAACAGCATGTGCGTGGCGTCGGCCAGCGGCCCGTAGCGCTCCTCAAACTCCAGACCACTGCTCATCCGCATCAGGGCGTCCAAGGAGATCCCCGCTCGGTCGTCACCGGACCACTGCGGAATCGGTGCGAGACCGTCTCGGTCGAGATCTCCACGAAGGACCAGCGCCCCCACCATCGCGTTGGTCACGCTCTTGGTCATCGACCAGCCCAGGTGCGGCGCGTCGGCCGACGTCCACGGTGCGTAGCGTTCGGCGACCAAGCGTCCGTCCCAGATCACGACGACCGCGCGTGTCCATCGCATCGACTCCGGGTCCGGCTCCTCAAACACGTGGTCGATCGCCAGCTCCAGCGCGGCTCGGTCGAGACCGGGAGGATCGGGCCGCGTGTCCTCACCGCTGCCCTCGGGCCATGGTGCCCTCGACACCGGCGCACGCGGGACCTCCAGACCCGCGCCTTGCACCTCATCGGGATCGGCGTCGACCACCAACGCGCAGCCGATCCCCTCTCGATAGACCGCCTCCCGAGCGGCCAACCCAAACACGGTTGCGCGGGCACGCTGCGAATCTGTGTCGACCGACAGCGACACGTACCCCATCCGGCTCAACTCTTCGTCCATCAGGCGCTCGGCAGACTGGCCGGCCACAAACACGCCCGAGCACCCCAGCTTGGCCACATACCCAGTGGCGGTTGGAAGGACGTAGATCGTCGCCAACACGCCCGCCCCCCCGAGAAGAACCGCCGCCGCTGCTCCGATCCGGCGGCCCCAACGTCTTTTGGGCCTCGACTCCTGCTCCGCCATCCGGCGGTAGCATACCCCCACCCTCGCCCCCTTTTTCGTTACCCTCCGGGCGATGTCACGCCCCCGCATCTCTTCGGTCGCCCCTTGGATGATGGCGCTGTCGCTGCTCGTACCCGCTTGCCGTGGCAAGGAGACGGCTCCCCCCGAAGACGGAACGGCGACGGCGCAGGCGCAGACCGACGGACCGCCGGTCATTCTCCCCGAGCGTCCGTTCGACTACAAGACCTCCACCCTCGACAACGGGATGCAGGTCATCACCCTCGAGGACACCAGCACTCCGGTTGCGGCCGTGCAGGTCTGGTACCACGTCGGGTCGAAGGACGAGAAACCCAACCGCCGCGGCTTCGCGCACATGTTCGAGCACATGATGTTCCGCGGCACCCAGAACATCGGGCCCAAGGCCCACTTCGAGTACATCCGCCGCGTCGGGGGCAACGCAAACGCGTACACCAGCTTCGACAACACGACGTACATCCAGGTCGTGCCGAGCAATCAGGTCGACATGGTCCTGTGGCTCGAGGCGGAGCGCATGGCGTTCCTCAAGATCAACGACGACTACTTCGACATCGAGCGCAAGGTCGTCGCAGAGGAATATCGCCGGGGCCAGGAGCAACCCTACGGCGCCGCACTGGAGAAGGTCCTCGCGGGCGTGTACGAAAAGCACCCGTACCGCTGGAGCCCGATCGGGGACATGAACGAGCTGGGCGAGGCCGACGCAAAGGAGCTCCAGGAGTTCTGGAACACCTACTACGTCCCGAACAACGCCGCGCTGGTGGTGGTCGGCGACGTCAAGCACGAAGAGGTTGTCGCATCGGCCAAGGCCGCATTCGGCTGGATCCCCAAGTACGACGAGCCGCCGCGGGTCGAGGTCCGCGAGCCCGAGCAGACCGAACCCAAGCAGATCAAGATCAAAGAACGCAACGGACCGGTCCCGATCGCAGCGCTCGGATACCGGACCGTGCCCCTGGGCCACAAAGACGAGATGGCGCTCGAGATGCTCGGGACCATTCTGGGCGGAGGCGAGAGTTCCCGGCTGTGGCGTTCGCTCGTCCGCGAGCAGGATGTCGCCATGTTTGCGCTCGCCGGTGGCTTCACCCTCGAGCACGACGGCCTCTTCGCTGCCGGAGCAGTCCTCAGCCCGTTCGGAAGCAGCACGGGCAAGGCTCTGGCTGCGTTGCGAGCAGAGATCGAGAAACTCAAGCAGGACGGCGTCACCGAAGAGGAACTCGAGAAGGCCCGCAACGGCATGCTCGCCTCCGAGGTGCAGTCCCTGACAACCGTCCAGAGCAAGGCCCAACGCCTGGGGGAAGCGGCGGTCATTCGCAAGGACCTTGCGAGCGTGAACTCGGACTTCAAGGAGATCACCGAGATTACGACCGAGGACATCAAGCGGGTCGCCAACACCTACCTGGTGACCCAACACGAGATGGAGATCCGGATCGAGCCCAACATGCTCGGCTTCCTCGTCGACCAGATCCGCGGCGGCGACGACAAGCCCGCCACCGACGACGAAGGCGGTGAAGAGAGCATTCGTGGAGAGGGCGCTGGAAAGCCGGGCCTCGAACGCCCCGCGACCCTGGCCAAGGCGCCCACCATCGCGCCGCCCCTGGACACCGACCTCAGCGTGAAGAAGTTCGAGACGACGCTCGACAACGGACTCAACGTGGTCGTTTTGCCCAGCGACGAAGTCCCCTACGTCACCATGTGGATGGGCTTGGAGTACGGCTCATTTGCCGACGCGGACGAGAAGCAAGGGACCGCGTACCTCACCCTGCCGATGCTCGGACGCGGCACCAAGACCCACGACTACGAGGCGCTCACCGACGAGCTCGACCGCCACGCCATCTCGCTGTCGGGTTCGGCCGGTCTCGACTCGGCAAGCGTCTACGTCGGAGCGCTCAACGGCGAGGCCGACCGTGCGATGCGTCTGCTTTCAGAGGTCATTCGGGAGCCGACCTTCCCCGCCGATGAGCTCGAGGAGTACGTCGGACAGACCACCACCGGGCTGATGGTCACCGAGCGCTCGCCAGACTATGTCGCCAACCGAGAGCTTCGCCGCCGCCTGTTTGGCGAGCACCCCGCGGCCCGGCTACCCGAGGGCACGGCAGCAGGCCTTCGCAAGCTCAAGCGCGACGACCTCGAGGCATGGTGGAAGACCTACGCCCGCCCCGACGCAGCAACGCTGTACGTCGCAGGTGCTATCGAGCCCGAAGCCGCGTTTGAGCTTGCACGCACACACATGACGGCCTGGACCGCGCAAGGTGAAAAACCCGAGGTTGTACTTCCGGCTGTTCCCAAGGCCGCGAAGACCAAGATCTACCTCGTTGTTCGCAAGTCGAACCAGTCGCAGATTCGCGTCGGCCAGGCCTCCATCACCCGGACCGATCCCCGGTACACCACCGCGCGCGTGGTCACCGAGTACTTCGGAGGCGGCTTCAACTCGAGGCTGAACGACACGATTCGGGTGAAGAAAGGCCTCACCTACGGTGCGGGCGGTGGCTTCCGCACCGGGCGGTTCGTCGGTCAGTTCACCGTCTCGACGTTCAGCAAAACCGCGACGGTCGCTCAGACGGTCGCGACGATCCTCGAAGAGGTCGACCGACTTCAGAGCGAAGCGCCCTCCAAGTCTGAGCGCGATGACTCGGTCAGCTACATTGTCGGGAGCTTCGCAGCAGGGCGCGAGACCCCTCAGGCGCTGATCCGCGAGCTGTGGCGCCTCGACCTCAACGACCTGCCGGACACCTATTACGGTGACTACCTGTCAGCGATTCGCGACGTGTCTCCGGATGCAGCGGTGACCGCCGCGAAGGACCTCGTCGACCCCGACAACCTCGTCATCGTCGTCGTCGGTCCTGCCGACAAGCTCAAGCCAGCGCTTTCGCAGATCGCCGAGGTCGAAGTCGTCGATCCAAAAGCGGACTGACGCCATCACCGCGACATTTCCTGGCGCCACTCAACGAGCTACGATTCGCCGTGCTCGTTGAGTGTCCCGAGTGTGCGCACCGTGTCTCCGACCGCGCCGCGGCATGCCCGCAGTGCGGATTTCCTGTCGCCGCCGAGTGGGAAGCGCGGCGCGAGCGTGAAGCCGTCGAAGCCGATCGCACTTCCCGAGAGGAGATCGGCGAAGTCGACTGCGTGGCCTGCAAAGCCCGTGGTTTCGTGACCGAGGGACCCGAAGACCGACCCGGCGCGTTCTCATGGTGCGCAATTTGTCAGCACTCGGGTCGCACCCCGTTGGTTCGAAGCCAGCGCGGGTTCTGGTCCGTGGCGTTCGGTTCGCTCGATGCGTTTGTGGGCGGTGAGGACATCGAAGGACCGAACGCTGTTTTCATCGGCGAACATGCCCCCGAGGGGCACCGATACGAGAAGGCCGGACCACGCGCGAAGCCGACCTCGGATGAGTGAGTCGCGGCGGACGTACGACACCGGCCCGATGACGACATCGCGCCATGCACTGCGTGCCACGCCAATTCCGGCTTCAGGGCCGCCCCCCGCTCGGTACGGACCTGAGAGCAACGTGTTGTGGCTCAGAGCACGCTTTCAGCGTACCTTCTGAAGGCGCCGTCGCACATTGAGTGTGATGGCCTTTGCGGAAAGGTTCTGCGGGGAACCCAAACGCAAGCGAGCGATCGGGAGCAGGCGGACGATGGGAGACGAGAAACAAACGGCGGTGCAAGACCCGCTGATCGGTCAGGTTTTCGGGGGCAGGTATTCGGTGCGCACCCTCATTGGGCGTGGCGGCGTCGGCCTGGTGTACCTGGCCGAAAACACCGAGACCGGTGAGGACGTCGTCCTCAAGATTCTCTCTCCCGACTGGTCCCGGAAACCCGAGGCCGTCCGACGATTCAAGCGAGAGTCCGAACGCCTCGGCGGCGTCCGCCACCCCAACATCGTCCGGCTCCTCGATTCGGGCCAGGACTCCGGCCGAGCCTACCTGGTGATGGAGTACCTGGAGGGCGAGGTTCTCAGCGACTTCATCGCAGAGCGGCGCAGTCTCGATCTCCACACGTTCGTCCCGATCGCCGCCCAAGTTCTCAAGGGGGTCGGCCACGCCCACAGTCGCGGGGTCATGCTCCGCGACATCAAGCCCGCCAACATCATGTTGTGTGAGCGCAAGGGCCGGGCGAACTTCGTCAAGATTCTCGACTTCGGGCTCGCCAAGCTGACGCGCGATGAGCAACCGGTCACCGAGGAACACGTCCTGGGCACCGCCGGCTACCTGGCACCCGAAGTCATCGAGGGCAATGAAGAACTCGACGTTCGAGTCGACGTGTTTTCGTTGGGAGCCCTCTTCTACTTCATGCTCTCCGGACGCCTGCCGTTCGAAGGGGATGAGAGCGCGACCGTCTTCTACAAGACGATCCACAACGACCCTGTCCCCCTGCACGACGTCCTGCCCACGGACCACTCGGTGCCCGAGGGCCTGATCAAGCTGGTCCACCAGTGCTTGGTCAAGGCACCCACCTCCCGGCCTGACGATGCCAACGCGATCGTCGAGCAGCTGATCGACGTGGTCCCAGCGTCTCTGTTTCGACTGCCCAAGGTCGAGCGACGCGAAGCCCCCCCCAACGTCGGGCCTCGGCACCCCACAGGAGAGGTCCCCCGCCCCGGCTATGGCAACACGGGACTGGTTCAACTCGTCGGATCCCAGGCGATCAGCGGACGCCACCCAACCGTGGCTGCCGACTCGGCCTCGACGCTCCCCGCCAGCCCCTCCATGGACGATCCAGACGCGTCCGACGGGATTCCGACGCCGATCCTCAGCCCGGACAACAGCCCCACGCCTGAGCCGGTCACGCTCAGCCAACCCTCTCAAGATCCGCAGTACACAGGGCCGGTCGAAGTCCAAGCGCCCCAAAACCGCGGCACCGTGCTCGGACTCGCGGCTGCGGTTGTTGTGCTCGCCGGGGGCTTGGTCTACTTCGCGCTGCAGAGCAACAGCGGTGAGTCCGGCTCGGACAGCGAGGGTCCTCGAGAGGCTTCAGTCGCATCCGCGGGCGCAGCCGCCCTCAGCCACGATGAGACGTTGTCGCAGGCCCGCACGTTGATCGACGACGGCGAACTCGTGCGCGCCAGCGACATGCTCGACTCGGTGCGGGCCCCCGCCCGCACCGCCCCCGCCCTGGCGCAGCGAGTCAAAAAGCTCGATTCCCAGCTGGCCATCGCCAAGTTGATGGCGGCCGGCGAGGCCTTCGAGGCCGACGGGGAGACCGCCTCTGCAGTGCAGGCGTATCGGGATGTCCTCAAGGCCGACGCGACCCATGTCGGCGCCGCGGCAAAGCTGAAGAGCCTCGCGCCAGACGAGCCGGCCTCAGCCGCTCCGCAACCGGCCACCATCGACCCCGACGCCGTCTACGGCCCCGTCAATATCAGCTCCCGCCCGTTGGCCAACCTTTTCATCGACGGCGAACCTCAGGGCACGACCCCATTCAAGGGGTCGCTCTCGGTCGGGACGCACACGGTCCGCATGACCGCCCGAGGCTACCTTCCGTGGCAAGAGGAGCTCAACGTGCTCGAGACCGGGACCGAAAACCTCCGGGCCCGGCTCGTCGGCAAGGGCCGCAAACGCGGCGCATCCGATAGCCAGCCACCCGTGTCCTCGGCCGACCCCAAGGAGGCCACCCCATCGGCCAAGCCCGCGGCAGCCCCTGAGCCCGCACCCAAGCCCACACCCAAGGCAAAAAAGCCGAGTTCCGTCTTTCTCCCCACGAAAGACTCACAAGAGGGTGGCGGAGGCGTCTTCCTTCCCACCAAGGACTGATCCTCCCCCATGCCACGCACGCTCAACACCCCCAGCTCCCCCCCTGCCCGCAGTACGCACGGGCGCAGCATGAGCAGCATGAGTGGCATGGTCGGGACCCTGTGTGCGTTGGTACTCGCGAGCACGCCCTGCCTCGCCCTCGCCAGGGTCAACGCCGCACCTGCGGACAGCGCAAGCACCAACGCAGACGCCGAGGCTCTCAGCGAGAAGGCTGTCGAGGCGTTCTCCGCCAAGCGCTACGACGAGAGCATCGGCCTGTTCGAACAGGCATACGGGCTCAACGCCAACCCCAACTACCTCTTCAACATCGGGCGTGTGTACGAAGAGAAGGGCGATCTCGAGCAAGCGGTCGCCCACTATCAGAAGTTCGTCTCCCAACCAGGCGTCGACCTCCAGTCCCGCGAGGCGGCGACCGAGCGGCTCAAAGTGCTGCGCGGCGCCCTGCAACAGCTCGAGGAGGAGAACGAAGGCCAGGACGAGGGCCAGAACGACGAAGGCGACGACACACCGCCGCCCGAGGAGACATCCCTCGAAGCCGCGGGGGAGAACTCGGACTCAGAGGATGACCGTGGGCCCACGGAAAAGAAACGCGGCCAGCGAATCGCCGGCTACACCCTCCTGGGCGTCGGCGGTGCCGGCCTCATCGTGGGCGGCGTGCTCGGCGGCCTTGCCCAGTCCAACGCCGACGATGCGGATGCCGCCGAGTTTGTCGACGATGCGCTCCGAATGCGAGATGACGCGCGACGGCAGGCACGAGCCGCCGATGCGATGTTCATCACCGGTGGTGTCCTTGCTGCGGCCGGCCTCGTCCTGGTGCTCACCACCCTCGGAAAAGGCAAGCCCGCCTCGACGGCAGGCGTTCCTCCTCGGCGCTGGGTCATCGCCCCGGCCGCCTCGCCACGCTCGGCGGGCGCTGCCGTGCACGGCCGGTTCTAGCGGCCAACTGAATTCTCGGGCGAATGGGTGGTTCGGGCCCCAACCGGAGTCGAGGGAGAGCTTGAATGAAACGCGAAGTCTGGTTTGCATTGTCCGTCCTGGCCCTTGGTGGCTGCAGCTTGACGTTGGGCCTCGACGAGCAACAGCCTTGCTCGAGCGATGACGACTGCGCGTACTCCAACGGTGCGGGGACGTGCGAAGACAACTTCTGCGTCCCGCCCGGCGGCTCTTCGACGGCTGGCACGTCGAGCGGTGGAGTGACCACTGACACCACGCAACCGTCCACGACCACCGGACCCACGACCATGGGTCCGAGCACCGACACGACCGAGACCACCGATCCGTCCGACACCGACCCTACGACCGATACCGACACCGACGCGGTGATGTGTACGGTGAACACGGACTGCTCCACCGACGAACGCTGCGGCCCCGACAACACGTGTCTCGCCCTTCTGTCCGCCGAGTGCCAGAGCGTCCAGTATCCCGACGACGACGACTTCGACCGGGACAACGTCGTCTACATCGGCTCGATCTTCCCTAGTGGGGGCGCCTTTGAGGACCTCGTTCAGCCGCTGGTCAACGCCGTGCAACTCGCCGTCGAGGACTTCAACGACAACACAACCTTGCAGGGCGACCGCCAGATTGCGTGGGTGTCCTGCGACTCCACCGCTGGGGTCGATGCAGCCGTCGACGCTGCGACCCACCTTGCGGACAACGTCGGTGTGCCCGCGATCGTCGGGCCGGCATTCAGTGAGTCGGTCCTCGCCGTTGCCACCAATGTCACGGTCGATCGCGGCGTCTTCATCGTCACGCCCACCGCAACCGCGACCTCGATCACCGAGCTCAACGACAACGACCTCGTCTGGAGAACGATCGCTCCGGACACGTACCAATCCAACGGCATCATCGACCGTATGACCGAGCGGCGGGCCGAGCCCGTCGAGACCCGGATGGAACGTCTGCTGATCCTGGCCAAGGACGATGCGTACGGCACCGGCCTGCTCGCAGGTGTACAGACCGAGCTCGAGGCGTTGCTTCCGGGAATGGAGATCTTCGTCTCGACGTACGAGAACCCAGCGAGTTTCGCGACGCAGGACGAGCTGCTTGCATCCTACGGAGCAACGATCGCCGGGGCGATCGGTGTCCTTCCTGCCGTCTACGAAAACCGAGACGACCACTACACGGACATTCTCTTCCTGGGCACGTCCGAGACCCAAGCGCTACTGTACGGCTACTTCAGTGCCTGGGCACTCAGCCAGCCCCCAATGCCGCGTTTCCACTTCAGCCACGGCTCGGTCCCGGAGCTCGAGCGGATGATCAACGAGATCGGGCCCACGCCCGGGACGGAAGGCCTCGTCCCGATCAAGCAGGTCATTAGCGACAACATCGAGGGCTACTCGCCCATCATCTTCGACCCGGTCAACTTCAGTGCGTTCAATATTCGATACCGGATTCGCTTCAACGACGAGGATGCGCTCACCAGCGCGGCGCTCTCCTACGACGCCGCGATGGCAACCTTCTTCGCGATGTCAGCTGTCCCGGGGGACGAAGAGGTCAGCGGTGCCCAGATTGCCGCCGCATACGTGGCCCTGATGGACCCGACCGGAACTGAAATCTCCTTCAGCGGAGCCACACTCTCCTTCATCGCAGAAGCCCGCAACGTAATGGCGGTCGAGGGCGGCTCGGTGGACCTTCAGGGCGTGTCAGGGGAACTGACCTGGGACGAGGCGGGCGACATTCGGACGGGCTTGTTCGGGTGGCTACTCGAAGACCAGGACGTCGACCCAATCGTCGTGGATCCACGCCTAGATGCACACAGAACGTACGTGCTGGACGAAGCCCCCGCCGCAACCGGCACATGGGTGGATCTGTAGCCCTATTGTCGCGGACGACAACCTGCCTCAATCGGGGCGGATCTTGCTCGCTGTAGCGTGCAGCTCCGACTCGCAGTGGAACTCGGTGACGGGCCGGACCCGAACTGTCGAACTGTCCGCAGTCCTTGGGACCTGGACCACCTGGACCTCATGAACGTTCTGAGTTGAACGCGCAACACACGCATGCTACGAGTCCGAGCATGCTCCACAGAGGTTGGATGGTCATGATCGCGCTGCTGGTGGGAGGAACAGCAGGCTGCTTTGAGAGCAACCCCCTCCTGCCTGACTCCGCTAGCGCCAGTGGCGAGGAAACCGGGAACATCCAAGAGTCAGCTTCTACGTCAACCTCTGGCCCCATGACCTCGGCGACAGCGACCGCATCACCAAGCGCCGCTACCGGGACGACTGGTGTCGAGTCGGAATCAGGCGCGGGACCGCGGGGTACAACTTCGGGTCTGAACTCAAGTAGTACCTCGTCGGAAGGCTCCGATTCAACAGGTCGGACGGAAGCAGAGTCATCGTCGACGAACGGAGAGCAACAGTGCGGCGGAGATAATCTCTGTGTCCCTGTTGTCCCCAACAACTGGGTCGGCCCCGCCTTGCTGTTTGAGAGCGACTCTGCAGGGTCTCTGAAGGAGTGTCCAGACGAGGCTCCGGCTACTATCCTATCTGCATTTGCAGGTCTAGAAGCAGAACAGGCGTCCTGCGACTGTGACTGCGGCACGCCGACAGATACGAGCTGCGGACCTGTAGTCCTTGAGTACTTCGGCGGCGACCCGATTTGCGGAGGGCCAGCTCTTCAAGAGTACCCACTTGCAGCCGAAGGGTCCTGTCTCAGCCTACTCGACTACCCATCGGGGCACTATTGGGACGTCCCGAACCCAGGGGTCGTAGGGGGCGAGTGCTCCCCCATGCCCACCACCGAGGTTCCCGCCGCGAGCTGGGCAACGCATTCCGTGTTGTGTGGAGAGCCCCTATTTGCGGAAGGATCTTGCCCGGCCGACGAACAATGCGTTGCCGACCTCACGGGGAGTAAGAGCGCCCGAGTTTGCATCGCCCAAGAAGGGACCCACGAGTGCCCGTCCGGCGGATTCACGGACCGTTTCGTCCGATTTGAGTCGTTCACTGATACTCGAGCTTGCAGTGAGTGCAGCTGTGAATCCCCCACCGGGACCTGCGGCGGGACAGTATCAATTTGGTCGCAGTTGGGCTGTTCCGACAGCCCGGTTGCTTTCGCCTCACTCCACGAAATTGGCGCAGGCTGCGAGGCATCAGCGTTTGGCGCCGACAGTGCCTACGTTAGCTTCTCCGGGTCAAACGACACCTCGTGCGCCCCATCTACCCCGAGTTCAACCGGCGACGCGCAGGCCGGCAGCCCAACCACTTTGTGCTGTCTGCCCGAGTAGGGCGCCCGCCTGCAGCATACAAACGCCCGAGTTCTGGATTCGAACGCCATGAAAAGACTCACAGCCGTATTAGTCTCGCTATCGCCCGCAGCATGCTTCAACCCAGGCTTCACGGAATCAGATACGGGCGAGACATCGGGTTCATCGTCCGCGACCGGGGCAATCACGGGAGCAATGGACACTCTATCGACGTCACCAGATTCGACTTCCGGCCAAGCGACTCAGGGTCTGGAGACGACAGCCCCACAAGGGACAACAGGCGCGGATGAGGGTTCCACCGAGGACGATGGCGACCAGAGCGGAACCGCAACGTTGTCCACTTCCACCAGCGGAGCGACCGAGAGTTCGGACGGAGATTCGACCCAGGCGTCAGAAACGAGCGACCCTCCTGAGTGCGGAAACGGGCGGCTCGAAGCTGGGGAGACTTGTGATGATGGCGAAGACAACGGAACGTATGACTCGTGCACTCTCGACTGCGATGGGCTCGGTCTTCACTGCGGCGACGGAATCCAAAATGGACCAGAGCAGTGCGACGATGCAGACACTCAAGACGGGAACGGATGCAACAACAACTGCCTGGATTCAGGTCAACAGATCTGGACCCACGAAGAACATGTTTTTGATTTTGACCGATGTGTTGACATCGTCTCCTCCGAAACAGGAGAGCTCTATTCAGCCTCACGAGTGACTAATCCGAAGGGTTCTGGCGATTCCGCGGCCTACTACTCCCAACGCATGACGCCAGATGGGGACGTCGTTTGGAGTCGGGTATGGGCCCCGTCCGCGACACCAACCCACCACGACTACGAGGCAAGAGCAGCGGCGGCGGTGTCAGACGGCGTGGTGCTCGTTGGGAGGCACAGGACGAACCTCGGCTCAGTACTTGCGGCGCCGTTCACCGACATTCGGGTGGTCAAGATGGCATCGGGGAACGGGGATGTGGAGTGGAGCCGTTCCGACGACTTCGCAGTGTACGCAACTGATGTTGGGGCCGACGTCGGTGGAGAAGTGGTCGTGTCGGGGTGGACAGAACTCGGTGGCGGCGGAGAGGGCCTGCTCTACAGGATCGACGACGCAGGAGATCTAGTAGCTTCTCCGTCCTATCTACCAGGGCGTTTTCCTATCAAGCACGCCACGTTCAACGGCGGAGCGTTTGTCGTCGCTCGTTCGAACAGTGTCGCCCCCTTAGGTCGGCTGCAGCGAAAGAACTCGGGCTTCGGTACCCTGTGGGACCAGGACATCTGGAACAACGACCCCTACACGCTTACCAACCCACTGGATGTTGCCGCCGTCGACGGCTCAGGGGTGGTTGCCGTCGGCCTTGGTGACCCGTCGTTCTCCTCAACACCGTGGGTTGTGCGCTACGATGGTGCGGGGACGCCAGACTGGGCAGTGGAGACGGGCGACTTCGCGTCCTTGGGCTCTCCGTATGGAGTGGCTCTCACGCCGGAGGGAGACGTGGTGGTGGCAGGTACCCGTGAAGGCGGACCCTGGCTGGCGAGGCTCTCCGTCGACGGAGAAACGATGTGGTCCAGGACACTTGATGAGAATGGCGCGTTCTACGCCGTTGTCATATCCGGCCCGCTAGCGACGCCCGTGGCGTGCGGGGCCATTGCAGGTGGGACCGAGGGCGACAACATTTTCCTCGCAGCCTACACGCCATAGGTCCTGATCCTGGTCCTCGTTGCCGCTGTTACAGGATTTGAGCCACG
The DNA here is from genome assembly GCA_050633305.1 of Nannocystales bacterium. Taxonomy (GTDB): domain Bacteria; phylum Myxococcota_A; class Polyangia; order Nannocystales; family Nannocystaceae; genus CAJXVA01. The sequence goes on along the minus strand of JBOEGF010000018.1, from coordinate 860,683 downwards.
CTTGACCAGGTGGTGAACCGGCATCCTGCTACCCAAACCGTTTTCCGTCGCCGTTCGCGCACCGCTTTTCTTGCATCGGACCCAGTGTTCGGCCGACCATCTCGCCTCCGCCATGCCCAGCGACGAGCACAGCGACGACGAGCTGCCCGCGGACACCTCCTCGGAGGATGTCCACCCGGCCGACGATGAAACGTCCGCGGACGATGGCCCCGCCGAATCGTCGGACGATGGTCCTGAGGAGACGTTCTCGGACGAGAGCCCGAGCGAGTCGGTCTCGGCCGGTCGTGCCGAGCCACGATCCAAGATCGGGCTGGTCATGTTCGCGTCAGCCGGTGCCCTATGGGGGCTCTTCGGCATGATGCGGTGCGACGCGGAAGACTCGACACAACCGCCCAGCGCGGCGGTCACAAACGCGGAGCAGGCCAAGTCTGCCGACGAGCTCCCCTCGGTCACCGACGACCCCCCGTCCGCCGACCCGATCCCGAACTCCGAGCCCAAGCCTGAGCCCGCGGCAGACAGCCCAAAGTTCCGGGACCGGCCCACGGACGAAGCCCCCGAGGCCGAGCCCCCCATCTCCGCTGGAGACTTCGACCCCCGGCCCGCCCCTGCGTCCTGGGCCCGCAACTTCAAGGCTCCCAGCACGGTGAAATACACCGTCCGCCGCGGCGGCACGCTGGAGAACGTCGCGAACCTCTACAAAATCTTTCACCACGAGATCAGCGAGCTGAACCCAGGCGTCGCGCTCAAGACGGACCTCCCGCCCAAGAGCGCAGTGGTGGTCTACAGGGCCAACGACGGCACGAAGAGCGAATCGATCGGCGGCCCCAGCAGCGGCAAGCTCGCTGGCGGCGTCCCAATGATGGATGGGCCCGGGCGGGTCATGAAGATGATCGGATGGAAGTCGTTCGCCACCGCCAACACGGTCGCGATCCTCGACAAAGCCCTTCGTCAGTGGGCGGCCAGCGGGCACAAACAGCCCGTCCTGGTCGGCAATATGTCCAGCCGAAGCGGCGGTCGGCTTGCACCCCACTCCACGCATCAGTCCGGCCGCGATGTCGACTTGGGCTACCCTCAGAAGCTCCCCGCGGGCGAAGAGCTGAACTGGCGGGTGATGAACAGCAAGAACCTCGATGCCAAGGAGTGCTGGGCTCTGATGCAGACGCTGGTGCAGACCGGGCAGATCGAGGTCATCTACGTGGACCGCGAGATTCAGAAGCTGTTGCACGACTACGCCGTGTCCAACAAGCTCATGTCCAAGGCCGCGCTGAAGCAGTGGATGGAGTACCCCTCGCCGACCGGGTCGGGAAGCCCCGTCATCCAGCACGTCAAGGGGCACGCGGACCACATGCACGCCCGTTTCAAGTGCCAGCCGCACGAGACACAGTGCAAATCTCGCAAGCGGTGAACGCAACGCCGAGCGACGGCTGATACGATGCGGCATGGGTCGCGGGTGCTGGACGCTGTTGCTCCTCCTCGCGGTCGCCAGCGCATGCGGCGATGAGTCCGGCGCCGCACGTGACCCGGCGGGAACCACAGGATTTCCGGCGTCCGGCACCGACGGACCCAGCTCGAGTTCGAGCGCCGAGGGTGGCACGACGGGTCCCGACGACGGCTCTACCACGGGGCTCTCATCGGGAACAGCGGCCGACGAAAGCAGCGGCGACTCGTCGACAGGTGCGGAACCCCAGGCTCCGTACGAGCCGATTCGGTATCCGGCCGGGCGCGTGCATTCCCCGGTCACGGCGTACGTGGCCGACCAATGGCGGGCCTACTCAGAAGCTTCGATCGAGCCGTTCGAGGACGTGTTCTTCAAGGCAGGGGCGTCGAGCACGGTCAGCCAGAACACCTTGTTCTGCTTCGAAAGCGACGACTCGACAGACCTGGGGCTCCACGACGCGCTCGCTCCCGCGCTCGCGTACTTTCGAGGCGGGGACGCAGCTGGGACGAGCCCGTTTGGCCGCAGCAGCCTCGCCGCGGAATCCGGAAGAAGCGCGGCGTGGGTGATCGGGGGCGAGCCTTCTCCGTTCGAGCAGGAATGGAACGCCATCATCCCGCGCATCGGGCTGCTGCACTACGGCACCAACGACATGAACCTGGGCGCCACGTACGGCAGCGCGATGGTCCCGTTCCACGACGCGATGATGGAGCTCATCGACGACGCACTCTCCCGCGGGACCGTCCCGGTGCTGTTCGGCATCACGCGCCGCGGGGACAGCCCTTCCGCGGACCTCTGGGTCGAGTCCTACAACGCGATGATCCGCGGGATGGCGCAGAGTCGTCAGCTTCCGTTCATCGATCTGTACGAAGCGATCGACCCCCTGCCCGAGCACGGGCTCAGCGGGGACGGACTTCACCTGCGGGCCTTCGGCGAGGGCGCTTGTCGCCTCACCGAAGAGGGGCTGATGTGGGGCTACAACATGCGCAACCTCGTGGCGCTGGAAGGCCTCGACCGAGCCATGGCTGTCCTGGTCGACGACGCGCCGCAGCTCGACGAAGATGCCCCGCTCTTCGCCGGAGATGGCACGCCCGAAGACCCGCTGCGCATCGACGATTTCCCCTTCGCCCACGCCGGGGACACCAGCCGCGCTGGGACGGCCGAGATCGACGCGTATCCACCATGCGACGACGCCGATGAGTCGGGTCCCGAGGTGCGCTATCGACTCGAGCTGGACCAGCCCACCGCACTGCGAGTGCTTGTGCTCGACCGCCCCGACGTCGACGTGGACATCCACATTGTGGAGGCCGACGGAGACGGGGAGACCTGTCTCGCGCGCGGTGACCGGCGCATCGAAGGGGAGTTACCCGCCGGGACGTGGGACATCGTGGTCGACACCTGGAGCGACGGCGGCGACACCTTCGTCGGCGAATACCTCTTCGTCGTACTCCCGTGTCAGCCCGCCGACGAAGCCTGTGCGGGCGCCCTCTAGCCGCCCTGCACATGCCTGGTCTGCGGTGTGACCGCATCCAGGCCGGCCTGTCGGTCAGACCCGCTGCGCTTCATGATAGACCGACCTCGCAATGGCCGAAGAAGAGCCATGGGACGTCGAGAAGTTCCTGATCCCCGAAGAGGATGACCAGCGCTGGCTGATCGATCAGCTCGCGGCGTTGGTGCGCGCCCGCGGGCACGAGCACTTCCTGCTCGCTCCGTTGGTCGAGGCCAACGAGACCTTCTTCCCCGACCCCTGGAACGGCGGCGGCCCATCGATGGAGCGGCTGATCACCCGCATGCTCGTGTACGCCGACCTCGAGGAAGCGGAGATCGAGGTCCAGGTTCACCCCGACGACGACGTCGGTGGACAGGTTGCCCCCGCGGGGATTGGGGCTCCGTTGTGGTTCGTGCGGCGGCAGGGGAACACCCTGCACTACGCTGCACGCGCTTCAACGCTTCGGGACCCGGAGCTCGCGGTGTCCTCCGCCGCGCGAGCTGCCACGGAGGGTTGGCGCCGCTGGCACGGGCTCACCCAAGGCAACGCGGTGCTCGAGCAACGACTCGTCGACGTGACCGCGATCTACCTCGGCTTTGGCGTGCTCACCACCGAGGCTGCCGTCAAACACGGCGCGACTCGAACCGACACGTTCCGGCTGCAGCGCACCAAGTCGCAGCTGGGCGTCCTGGGGCCCAAGGCGCTCTCCTTTGCGCTGGGCATACAGCTGTATGCCCGCGAAACCTCGGTCAAGGAGCGACGTCGGATTCGAAAAGCGCTGCCGTCGAACCAGAAGGGATTCTTGGACGAGACGCTGCGGCTGTTCTCGCAAGCCCCCGGCGACCTCATCGAGCGCCTCGGCATTCCACCCAAGGAGACGTGGGGCGAGGCCCCCGACCTCGCCGACCTCACCGCTCCGTTCGCCTCGGGCGTGTTCGCCAAGCGCGAGGAAGCCGTACCCGATGCACCACCGCCTCCCGAAGACACGGGCGTGGCCGGGATGAACGAAGGCAAGCCGGTGTTTCGGGTGCGGCGCAGCAAGGCGCTTCGGCTCGCGAAGATGCTCGCGCTTCCGGTCGCGATGCTCGGCATGCTCGCCGGTCGCATGAACACGGGCGTCGAGCTCGACATGGGCGTCATCGGGATCGCAGCCGCTGGTTTGGGCTTGCTAGGCCTGGTCGTGGGACGTTTTCTGCCGGACACACGCTGCTCCGAGCCAAAGTGCGGCACCGTCTTCTCGGACGACGACACCGTATGTCCCAGATGTGGCGGCACGATTGCAGGCGAGATCAGTCATCCCAAGGAACGGTTGGCCGCAGAGGAAGCGCTCGCAGCGAAGGACGACGCAGCGTAGGCGATCTCAGCGCGTCGCGAGCTCGGCCTCCAAAAATCAGCGGAGTTTCAGTCGCCGACTCGCCTTCACGAACACCACCGAGAACCCCCGGAATCGTGGAAGTACAGCTGCTGCCGGTTCCTTCTTTGTGCGCTCGATCGGCTCCAGTTCGACCGTCCGAGTCGAGAGGTCCACGGTGCTCACGTATTTCCCACCGTGAACCTCGAGCCGTCGCGGGAAGTCCTGTTGAAGCGAAACCGCTTCTCGCGGGTCGAACCCCGCTTCGACGGCCATTTCGGTCAGCCGCGGCAGGATGTCCTCGTGCTCGAGGAGCTCGAGGTCTGCCAGCCCCTCGACCCCTAGCGTTGCAAACTTCTCGCGGAGGAATGTCGCCGCACTCTGTGGCGCCGGCGGCATGTTCAAGCGTTCTCGCTTTGCGGCCTGCTCGAGCACTCCCCAGGCATGCACGGCGTCGAGCAGCAACCGTGCCAGCCCCTTCAGCCGCGACCCTCGCAACACCAGCTGCACGAGTCCGTCCCGCAGCCCTTCACCGCGGAGTACTTCGGTCTCACTCGAGATCGTGACTCCTGCCAGCGTTCGTTCGACCTCGGCGACGACCTTGCCACGCGAAACCTTGACCGCGCCGACCTGCGCATCCCCTAGCCCCAACGGGGCGAGCTCGGCCAACGGGAGTCCCATGAGCAAGCGACCGACACCACGGGTCCGCTGCCCGCTGCCGATCCACTCGCGTTCCAGGACCACGCCGGCCTGCGGCGGCTTGGGGCTCTGCTCGAGCTCGGGCACCTGGTACGGAACCAGGAAAAGCTCCAGCTCCCCATTGCCCCACGGCTCTCCGCCGCGGCCCGGCGAATCCCCCTTTTTGGGCCGGTCTGCACGCTTTCGGCGAACGAAGACGAGTTCGGGCACGGCCGCGGCGACCCACTTCGTGAGCTCGGCATGAGGTGGTGCAGGAGCATCCTTGGCATCCACGACCCGGCGCAGAGACTGTGAGAGGCGACGACACTCCGAGAGCGTTCGGGCCCGAATCCCGTGCCGCCTTGGATCGGCCGAACGAAGCACGCGCATCGCCACATCGACCTCGTCAGTCGCCTTCTTCAACAGCGGCAGTCGTGCTTCGCTCTGGGCCTGTGTGGGGTTTGGCTCGAACAGCTCTCGCCCGACCTCCATCAAGGCCACGAGGTCACACAGCGCTGCGGCGTACCCAGGCGGAGGGTTGGTCAGCAAACGCGCTCCCACCCACGACACAGGCAGACGAGCCTGCACCCGCCCCGCTTCGGTCAGAGCACCGTCCGCGGCGACGGCACCGTGGGCCCGGAGTCGCTCCAGCGCCGATTCCATGGCAAACGCGGGCGGAGATGTCACCCACGGCAGCGACGCGGCGTCCGCCGGATCCACGCCGCACATCCCCACCCGTAGCAACACGTCATCGAGCGAGATGCGTTCGACCTGTGGAGGCGTCGTCGCATCGAGCAGAAACGCCTCAGACCACAGACGCACGCACTGACCAGCCTGCACCCGTCCCGCTCGGCCGCGCCGTTGCTCTGCCGATGCGAGCGAGACGGGGACAACCGCCAGCACAACCTTGCCCTGGCGATGCACATGACGACGTTCGAGCCCGCTGTCGACGACAGTCGTGACCGAGGGAATGGTCAGGGAAGTCTCGGCGACGTTGGTCGACAAGAACACACGGCGTCGTTTCGCGGGCTCGAGCGCAGCCTGCATCTCACGCGACGAAATCCCCCCGTGCAACGGAAGCGCATCCACGTCCCGCAGGTGGCCAAGCGCATCCAGACAGGCGCGAATTTCTCGCTTGCCGGGGAGGAACACGAGCACGTCGCCGGACCCGCCAGCGAGCGCGTCGTCCACCACGGAGCGGACGCGCTCGGGTAGCGCGTCCAGGCTGGGTCCGGAGTTCCCCGCGAACCGGACCGTGACCTCGAATGCACGGCCTTCCCCGTTGAGAACCTCGGCCTCCAGTGCCTTGCCCAACGCCTCCCTTTCCAACGTTGCCGAGCACACGACGAGCGCGGCATCGGGACCCAAGCGGCCGTGCTGTACGAGGGCAGTCACGAGGTCCGTCTCCCAACCGCGTTCGTGAAACTCGTCGACGAGCACGCCTGCGAACTTCCGCGAGCCGTCGTTGCCCAGCAACGCCAGCGCCATGCCGGGGGTGACGAACAAGATCTCGGTGCCCTGCGACTCCGCAGCGTCGAACCGAACGCGGTATCCCACCCGCTCGCCCACCTGCTCCCCGCGAATCTTGGCTCCATACGTTGCGAGCGCGCGCGCAGCCACCCGGCGCGGCTCGACCACGAGGACGGGCCCGCCCAACGCGTCCGCCATCCACCACGGCAGTCGCGTCGACTTTCCAGACCCGGTCGGGGCCGAGACCACAAGCCGGGCTCCAGCTCGACAGGAGGAAGCAAACCGCTCCTGCAGCGCGTCGATGGGCAACGGGAGCATCGCGCGAGAACCTACCAGAGGCATCGGGCGCACACGGGAATGCCGGCGGCGTGCGGGCCGTTGCATGGGTTGACGCCTCGGGGACCAGACCGAGAACCGAGTGCCGCGCGTAAGGGTCCCACGACCCCGGTTGCGTACAACCGCGGCGCTGGCGATACTCAAAGCACCCAAATCCGGCCATATCGGGGCGCCCGTGGCCGAAGGGAACTCAACGTGGAGCAGACTCCGACCCTCCAACTCACCTTCGAAGTCTCGGCGCCGGATCGCCCGTCGTACCGCGTCGCGCTGAGGAAGCCGAAGAACCTGGTCGGACGCGAGTCGGGCGACGTCGTCCTGGGCGACACCGAAGCCTCCGCCCTTCACGCGGAGATCGACACCACCGCAGGCCACGTCATCGTCCGCGACCTCGGGAGCAGCAACGGGACCTGGCGCGATGGGAAACGCCTCCCCCAGTTCGCGCTGTACGAGGGCCAGAGTTTCTACTGCGGCAACACGCAACTGCGGTTGATCTCGATCGAAGGAGCACACGACGAACTCAAGCCGGGGCAGACAGCGGTCGGTCGCACGAAGGTCCAGACCCACAAGACCGGCCACGACACTCTGCTCGGGACTCCCCACCCCAACGCGAGTTCGGTTGAGCCCCCGCCGGGGTGGTCCCCGCCCTCTCCGGTCTCGCTCGGAGAGCCCGCGCCCGTCGCCGAGACGACCCACGTCGCTCCGAGGGTCAAGCCAGCATCCACGACGTTGTCCGGCCCGCACGCTCCGTCCTCTTCGCCGACGGCACCCGGAGACTCGTCGTCCCCCCCAACTCTGTCCGGAGGTCAGACTCAGGTCGGCGCCCCACCGCCCCCTGAGGGACCACCCGCCGTCAGACACGCCCCGCCGTCATCATCGACCGTTCCCGGGCCCGCAGGAACGACGTCGGCCACCCCGTCGTCGCGGACCCTGCCCGTCGGCACCACCGATGTCACCGCCACGATCCCCGAGGCGGCCTCCGACGTCGAGACCCGCGCCCCGGCGCCCGCCCCCGCGCCCGAACCTCCGCCCACGCCCGAACCCGCCACGGCAGAACCCACGCCGGAACCCCCGGCCGCCCTCGACAAGAAGCCGGTCTACCGTGCACCGGTCGCCAACGCGGTGATCAAGCCGGGCGGAGCCTCGAACAACAAAGACCGAGACCCCGCCCCGCGCTCGGAACGGCCACCGCGGCGTTGGGGACGGCTGTTGTCGATCGCCGGTTTCTCCGCACTCGGGGTGACCGCACTCGCAGGCCTTGGCTACCTCCTGTACACGCTCGTCGCCGGACGCGGGCTTGGCTTCAGTGACGATGTCGCAGAAGGGCTCCCCTCGACCACGATCGGGTTCATCGCGCTGCAGTCGGTCCAAGAAACCGTAGCGCTGGTGGCCAACGAAGACCTCGACGCGCAGTGGGAGGAGCTCCGCGTCGACGCGCTGGGCTTCGACCCGTACGACGACGAACAGTGGTCCAAACAGGGGATCAACACCGAAGCCGCGGTCGGGTTCGCGGTGCTCGACGCCAAAGCGCCCACCTTCGCCGTCTCGTTCGGCGTCACCGATCGCGCGGCACTCAAGTCCGCGGTCGCGAAGCGGGCCGCCCTGCTGCTGGCCACCACCGAAGACGAAGCCTCCTGGTCGGAGCGAACCTTCGGCGAAGCCGACGGACTGTGGCACGAAGAACGTGGCATCGCGGTCATCCACCACGAAGCGCGCGCAACGGTCTTGTTCGCGCCGCGGCCGGGCTGGAACGACGAAGTTGAGGACCACGCGAGCGAAATAGGCTCGCTCCTGCACAAGGACTCGCTCGCTGAGACCGAAGCCTATGGTGCATTGGTCGCGCCGCCGGGCGACATCGTCGGGCTTGGCTACGTCGACGGAAGCGCGCTGCGTAATGCGTTGCCCGCCGGTGCCGCCGCGCTCGCGGCCCGTCTCGCACTCGCGGACCTCGACGGTATCGCGATGGTCCTCAGCCACGAGACCGACGCCATCCATCTCACCCACGAGGTCGTGGTTCGAGAGGGCAGCCGGCACCTGGATGTGTTGGGCGACGCCAAACGGGATGGGAAAGCGCTCGCGCGGCTGCAAGGCCCCGTCCTCGCGGCGTACGACGTGCAGCTCAACGGGGACTCCCTCGACCGCGCTGTGGGCGGTGTGATCAGTGCCCTGGGGGAGAGCGTCTCCGCGGTGGAGAAAGACGTTTCCGACGAGCTGGGTATCGACTTGCGAACCGACGTGACGCAGAACCTATCCGGAGCCTTCGGTGGCGCACTTCTAGGCATTCCCTCCGAGCGTGGCCAAGGCCACGAGCTCAAAGCGGTCAGCTGGGTCGGCGTGAAAGACGGCGAGAAGGCCAAGAAAACCCTTGAACGCCTCTACGACCGGGCCGTCACGAAGGTCAAGGACCGCGAGGTCACACCGCGCGACGTCGCCGGGGTTCAAGTTTACACGGTCGCCGGAAACCCCGACTATGGACGGCCCGATCTTCAGTCCTTTGTCCATGAAGACATGCTCTGGGTCCTCGTCGGGCCCGTGGATGCCGCGATGGTCATCGAGACTCCCAAGTCGGCGTTCTTGGACGAGCCCCGCCATCCTTCAATCGCCGCCGCCCTGAGCAAGGGCGCCAACCTCGGAGCCTTCGCCGACCTCGCTGGGCTGGCCGCGGCCGCCAAGCCCCTGCTCCGGCCTCGCGACCAAGAGGAGTTCGAGACCCTCGCCCCGCTCATCGACGCGTTCGAAACCGCGACCGTTCGCAGCGACCGAAAGGGCCGCACCATCGTCGTCCGCAGCACCGCACACACCGCCGATGGCTTGGGTCTGCGCGGAGTCCTCGAGACCGCGACCAAGCTTGCAGGCGAGGCGATGGGCGAAGAGTTCGCGCGAGCAACCCGAGCCTCGCGGTGCGCTGCGCTCTCCAAACACGTGCTCCAGCTCAGCCGGAACTCTCTGGAGGAGTCTGGTGCACCGCTCGAGGCCGCGTGGGAGATCGAGCGAAGCGTTCAAGAGCAATGCGACAAGCCCTCGATGACGACTGCGCGGCTCGAGTGCTACCTCGAATCGGAGTCGATCCAAGGGCTGGCGGCCTGCGATGCCAAGCACCCCGCCCGCGAAAGCGCCACGGGCACGGACCCCGTCGAACCACACGGCGACCCCACGGAACTCGCGCAACCCGAGCCCAAGGTCGTCCCCTACGTCGACGACATCTGGCCGCACCGCGTCGACGATCCCGACAGCGACAGCCCGCAGCCCGATGTCAACTACGCCGTGTCCGTGGGCAACGACGCCCATACGCGGGGCCCGAGCGACGCGTTGGTCACGATCGTGATGTTTGGTGATTTCGAGTGCGAGCACTGCCGGTCGGTCACCGGGACGCTCGACGAACTGCTCGCCGAGCATGGCAAGGACGTGCGCCTGGTGTTCCGCAACCTTCCGCTGGAGAACATCCACCCCTCGGCACGAGCGGCCGCGCAGGCGTCTCTTGCGGCGGGTGAGCAGGACAAGTTCTGGGAGATGCACGATGCGCTGTTCGAGCGTGGCAACCGACTCAGCGCCGATACCATCGAGGCCGCTGCGAAGCAGGCCGGGCTCGAGATGACCCGCTACAAGACCGATCTTGGCAGCGCCGATATCGACCGCCGCCTGCAACGGGATGTCGACGCAGCGGCCAAGTTCGGGGTCCGAGGCACGCCGGCCTTCTTCATCAATGGTCGATACCTCGGAGGCCGACAAAGTGCGTCCGCGTTCGAGACCGTGATCTCCGAAGAACTCGCACGGGCGAAGAAGTTCGCAGAACGACGAGGCAACACCCGCAAGCGAATCTACGAGGACATGCAGTCCCACTTCGCGCCCGAGGTCGTCCTGCCGCAGCGTGCGATCGAGGCTCCCGCGGGCGACAGCAAGCGGTACGTAGTCAGTACCGAAGGCCTACCGAGCAAAGGCGCGACCACCTTCGCGCAGATCGAGATCATCGAGTGCGGCGACTTCGACTGCCCCTTCTGCGCCCGGTCCCGCAAGGCTCTCGACGAGACGCTCGAATCCTACCCGGCGGTCGCATTCTTCTTCGCCCACAACCCGCTCGACTACCACCCCGGCGCCGAGCCGGCCGCACGGGCTGCCCAAGCAGCCCACGCGCAGGGCAAATTCTGGGAAATGCACGACGAGCTCTACAAGGACCAGCGGAGCAAGGCGCGCTCGGACGAGGACTACAAACGATACGCGGCTCGACTGGGACTGGACGTCAAGCAGTTCGAGGAAGACTACGCGGCGACCAAGACCGCCGAGGCCGTCGCAGCCCAGCAGAAGTTGTGCACCGACCACGACGCCACGGCGACGCCCACGTTCTTCATCAACGGTCGCCGGGTGACCGGGGCTCAGACCGCAGAGCAGCTCTCGGCGCTCGTCGAATCCGAGCTTTCCACGGGCATCTAGCCGCCGCTTCGTCAGAAACGCGCGCGGAACGCGGCGCCCAAGCGACACGGCTGGCCAAAACCGGCCCCCGGGCTGTATTGTCCACCTCGCGATGAACACCGTTTACCGGACACTCGCGACGGACAACGGTCCACGCCGAGCCCTCGTCGTCTCTGCGGACACCGACGAACTTGTTGGCCGAAACACGCTCGCGGAACTGCGCTCTGGCGCTCGGTTGGGAAGCCACGCCGAAGTGATCTCGCACGTTGCCGCGGACCCTGAGCCAACCCACCTGGTGATCCTGCGAGCTCGCGGCGCGGATGGCTCCGGCACCTTCCGGATGGCTCGCGATCTGGACGATGGTGAACTCGACGAGGTCGGGTACCTGATGGCCAAGGCGCAGCTCGCCACCTGGCGCGACCTCGCAAAACACGGCGTGCTGGCCTTCACCCGGGTGGAACTCCGAGTTTGGGAGCTCGCGGCCCTGCGGTCGGGCACCGCCCGTCTGATGGCCGAACTGGAGGCCAAGAAACACGACGCCGACCCAGCCCGAGCCCTGTTGGCCCGAGATGACCACTGGACGCTCGGGCGCGCCCTGCTCAACTTCGGTGTCGGGCTCGAGACCGCACTCACCGAACTGCTGCCCATGCGGCTCAAACAGCTCGAGCACGACCGCGCCACAGATGGTCCGGCGGCCAACGCCCCGGACCGATCCTGACCCACACACCTCGCTCTTTGACACCGACCGCACGTTCGCGACGTGGCACCCTCCGGCCATGCAACGGGCCCTTGTCCTTCTGCTGGCAACTTCCGCGGCCTGCCGAGCGCCGATCGCGGAGCCCCCTGAGGAGAGTCGGATCGAGGTTCACGAGCCGGGCGCTTCGGTGTCGTTCGTTGCGATCGGTGACTTTGGCGACGACTCCCCGTTCGAAGCTGCAATCGCAGCCCGGGTCCGCGGTGCGGCCCCCGACGTCGTCGTGACCCTAGGCGACAACAACTACCCCAGCGGCGGCGCACGGACGATCGACGCCAATATCGGCAAACACTACGCCAGCTTCATCGCCCCCTACCGAGGAGCGTACGGGCCAGGCGCGGACCGAAACCGGTTCTTCCCATCGCTGGGAAACCACGACTGGTACACGAGCGACCTGGAGCCCTACCTCGACTACTTCGAGCTACCGGGCAACGAGCGCTACTACGACTTCGTGTGGGGGCCCGTGCACTTCTTCGCACTCGACAGCGACTCCGCCGAACCGGACGGCACGTCGGTCGACAGCGTTCAAGCCCGGTGGCTTCGCGAAACGATGCAGGCCTCCGAGTCGCCCTGGCAGGTGGTCTACATGCACCACGCGCCGTATTCGTCCGGTCGACACGGCTCAGACACGACGATGCAGTGGCCCTACGCGCAATGGGGCGCCGACGTTGTTCTTGCCGGGCACGACCACCATTACGAGCGCATCGAGCGAGACGGGACGGTGTTCCTGGTCAACGGCCTCAGCGGAAGCCCCAAGGTCTACCCCATCGGGAAGGCGATCGACGGCAGTGTGGTTCGCTTCAACGAAACCCACGGCGCGTTGTTTGCCAACGCCACCGCGACCACGCTCTCACTCTCGTTCGTGACCGGCGACGGCAAGACGGTCGATGCGGTCGAGCTCACCCAACCTGGCGCCACCGAGCCGGGACCTCTCGCCGCCGAACCGGCGCCAGATTCAGCGGCGCCGGTCGACTTCGACGCCTACGAAGACTAGGGGGCGTCCCTAAAGGACGCCTCAGCCGGGACCGATTGGCCAATCGGGTCTGGAATCCGCTGCACCCCAGACCTCCGACACGCTAGGGAATCACAACAACGTCGCACGGCCAGCTCGCATCGACGGAGTGTGACGCACCATCTTTGAGCGTGTCGCATGCGGCGCCGATGAGCAGCAGCGTGGTCTCGTTGGGAACGTCCCAATCGGTGCCGCATTCGAGTTCCTCGCCATCGAGGGTCACGGTGCCCTCGCACGCTTTTTCGAGGTCGACCTCACCGTCGATGGTCAGCTCGCAGCTGATGAACGTACCGACGATCTCGTTGAAGGCGTCGACGAGTTGCCCTGCATCCAACGCCTCGTAGTACGGCGCGGGCATGGGGTCGTTCGCATCCTTCCCCACCCCGACGTTGGCCATCTCCTGGAGGTGGTCGGCGCCGACCTCGTCCCCCACCGAGATGACGAATGTTGAGATTTCCTCGCTAAACGCGAACGCTGCAGCGGCCAAGGCCTCTGGCTGCCCCTCCTGGGGGTTGGGTGTGTCGCAGGTATCAGGCTCGCCGTCGGTCGCGAGAACGATCGCCTTGGGACCCTCGAACTCGAGGGCGGCCAGCGAGATCGCGACGGCCTCGAGAGACTCGCCTGTCGGAGTCTCGTCGTTGGGGTTGGCGGGTGCGTACTCGGCATCGATCGCGTCCCGGTTGTCGAGCGCCGCTTCGACCGAGGTGAGAATCGGACACTCGCGTCCATCGTTCCCGTCCTCACTCGTGTACAGCGTGACCCCAAACCGAACCTGAGACTGAAGCTGCGCGACCACTCCGTCGTCGGGGTCCATCAGCGTCTCGTACACCGAGGCCCAGCGATCCTGCTCGCCGAAGTCTGCGGTCATGCTTCCGGACTGGTCGATCAGCAGGACAATTGTGGGCACCACCGGTTCCAACATCACGGTGACCTCGCCACAGCCGCTCGTCAGCCCGTCCGGGTTCGCCGTGGTCGTCGGCGGCGATGTGGTCGTCGCAAACGGCCCAGAGCTGCTCTCGCCCTCCCCGGTACTGGCCCCCGCGGTGAAATCGATACCGGTCTCATCGGTGTCCGCCACGGTGTCCGACGGCGGAGACGAAGACCCTCCGCACGCAACGATCATGAGTGCGCCGGCTGCTGCCGTACGCAACGCTCCCCTTCCCATGTTCCTAGGGTAGCGCCCAGGGGGCTCGCGTCCCCACCTTCCGCCGGTTCGGAAAAGACGGTGGCCAAGCTGACACTCGATCGCGTTCGTCAGGCTCGGCGAAGCGTGACCAGCGTGATCTCGTGCGGGGCACCCACGCGCATCGGCGGCCCCCAGTACCCCGTGCCTCGACTGACGTAGATCCAGGTCTTGTCATGTTTCGCCAACCCCGCAACGTAGGGCTGCGCCAGGTGCACCAACACGCTGAACGGAAAATACTGCCCTCCGTGGGTGTGTCCGGAGAGCTGAAGGTCGTACCCAGCTACGGACGCGGCATCGATGCTGCGAGGCTGGTGTGCGAGGAGAATCGAAACATCGCACGGCGGAGCACCAGCACGGGCGCCTGCTGGGTCCGAGGCGTGCTCGGGAACGAGGTCTCCCGCCTTCACGTCCGTGCAACCGGCGAGCAACAAACGTGCACCACCGCGGGAGATCACCCGATGCTCGTTGTTGAGGACACCGAGGCCCAACCGCGCCACCTCGTCGCACCAGGCGGGCCCGTCCCAGTAGTACTCGTGATTCCCCGTCACAAAGTAGGCGCCGTCGCGCCCGCGAAACCCAGCCAACGGTGCGACCTCGTCGCGCAGGTCGTCGACGTACCCATCGACCAAGTCCCCCGTGACCACCGCAAGATCACCGTCGAGTCCGTTGGCCCGCTCGACGATCGCCTCCAGATGCTCGCGACGAATCGTGGGCCCAACATGCACGTCCGAGAGCTGAACGATACGGTAGCCGTCGAACGCCTCCGGCAGTCCGTCGATCGGGACCTCGACCTCGACCACTTCGGGAAGTTGCATCGCCTGCGCGAGCCCGACACCTCCCACGCCTCCGGAGGTCGCCATCGCTCCCATACTCGCAACCTTGCCGATGAAACCCCGTCGGCCTGGATCGTCGGGAGGTGTCGGATTCGCCGACGAGAGCACCTTGCGCATCCCCTTGGCTGCTCCGCCGACGATGTCCGAGAACAACACGAGGAAGAACAACACCGAGGTCAGGCCGAACAACCACAACCCGACCCATTGCAGCGTGCGCAACCCCGATGATCCGCCCCCGATTCTCGAAGCCCAAAGCGCCGCCATCGCGGTCGACCCGCTGAGCGAGAGCCCGATCCAGGCCAGCCGACGCAGCCGGGTTGAGAGTCCGAGTCGACCGAACAGGCGGCGTCCGATGTAGATGTGCCCGCCGATCCAGATGGCGGTCATCACCGCCATGAACACGAGCATCCGCATGGGCATCAATACGCCACCGGTGTGGGGTCTCGTTACGGCTCGACGTCCAGAACCGACGCCAGGTCGGCCTGCGCTTCGGCGGCGGAGGAGCTTTGGAGCTGTACCAGCGCCCGGTTGTGGGTCGAAGACGCGTACCAAGCCTCATTTCCGTCCTCCCCGGCCGCACGGTAGATGATGGCCTCGCTGGACTTCCGCCCGGCGCTCACCGTCATCGAGAACGCTTCCTGTAACCCCGTCGGCTTGTTTGCGGGCTCGATGTAGCGCAACACCTTCAGGCGAAGAGCCTTGTCGAACCATCCCGCTGCGGCGGGGCTCGGGTCCGAGGAGCCCGGAGTTGACCAAAAGCGCGCGGCCCGGTCGTCCGGGTTGTTTTGCACGTAAGTCGCCTCCGCCTCTCCGCCCCGGACCGAGATCGTATCGATGTCGGTCACGTCGAAGGCGAGCAGCGAACGGTCTGGCAACGAGCGGTCCGCGGTCTCCAAACTATCGATGAGGCTCGCCGCGACGATGTACACCGTGCCGTCCGCAGGGTCTCGGATGTAGCGGTTCGATCCGCCGTAGGCCTTGGCGCCAACCTCGTAGGTTTTCGTGTCACGACCCTTACGATGGAACGTCAGTGAGGCCTGCTCGTCCCCGAAGCCGAGCTCCTCGAGTTTGGACCCGTCGATGCCTTCGAGGACGCGCTTGGCGACAAAGGGCGCGGATCCCTTGGCGATCGTTTCCCCTGCCGCGCCGGCCTTGAACGCCTGCGGCTGTGCCGGGACGGGCTTGGCCGACGGGGACTCGGGTTCGGGCTCGGGCTTGGCCACCGGTTCGGTCAGCGCCCAAACGTAGGGTCCCAGTTCGTCCTCGCGGAGTTCGAGACGAACCCGCCCCGTCGGACTCTCAAAGACGAGGGCCTCGAGGTCGGCCCGCTCGACGTCGAGAATGACCGTGGAGCCGGACAGGTCGGGGTCTCCTTCGTGGGTCCAGGTCTGATAAGCGCCTCCGAGCGCCAGCGTGAGCGCCAGCCCGTATCCAATCACTGCGGACTTCATCGTGCGTCTCCTTTCACGTGGGCCTGCTGACCACGGTGCCGCATGCGAACGCGAAACACCCCCAACCCGAAGACCAGCAGCGGAACGCCGAGAACCGTCGAGTAGAACCACCATGTCTGGCCTTCCTTGGTGTGTTCGATCTTCACGTCCTCCTCGGACTGGGTCGTGCCCGAGAGCGCCTCCGCGCCGATCAGCCAGTTGGTCGTATCCCGTAGGAAGTGGATGTTGCCGGGAATGACGCTCCCCCCCTGCTCGCCGACACCGCCCAGCGCGACGTCCGAGACCACCGAGGAGGTGCTGGTGACGATCGCCCTCCAGCCCACCGCATTCGTGCTCCCGCTGACCGCCGCGACGAGGGGCTTGGTGCCCTTGACCTCGCCCGCGTCCGCGGAGAAGGTCGCGTTGCGATCCTCATCGACGAACGCCGTCGCCATCGATCGAACCGTCACCGTGTGCGCAGCAGCGTGTCCTTCTTCGAGTTCGAGGTAGCCCGTGAACGGCGCCCCGAACACCTGCCGCTCCGCGGCCAACGTGACACTGCTTCCGTGGGAGCTGAACGAGTCGGTGAGAAGCAAGAAGTTGTCGCGTTTGTCGCCCGCGCTACGGGCGTGGACGACCTCGTCGGCGAGGATGGCGTCGGCCACCGTGACCCCAAGAACCTCGGCCGCCATCGCGTCCAGGGGGTCCTCGACCGGGGCAGGCAGTGGCGCCCGGGCGGCCCGTGGCTCGAGCGCAAGAAACAGCGACCCGCCTGCCTCGAGGTAGGCCCGCAGCGAGTCCGTCTCGGCTTGGGAGAACGGATACCGCGGGCCCAGCACCATGACCAGGCTCGCATCTGACGGTACGCCCTCCCCAAGCTTCTCGCGCAGCCCCAGCTCCTTGACCGTAAAGCCTTGGCTCTTGAGTTCCTCGCGTAGGCCGCCGGCCTGAAGCTCGGGGACCGGTTGCGCGGCGCGGCGCCAGGTCAGCTCGCCGTGTCCGGTCGTCACATACGCGATGCGTTCCCCATGGCCCAGTTCGATGAGGACCTTCTGCACATCGGCATCGATCTTCTTGAGTGCACGCTTGGCCTTGTCAAACTCGGCGCTGACCTTGACGTTTCGCGTCACGGGCTTGGGCGGCGGCTCCTCGCCCTCAGCCAGCGGTGCGCCGTCGAGGAGGATATCCCCTTGTGTGAACGTGATCGTCCCGTTGTTCCGGACCGCGAGCGCCTTGGCCAGCCGCGGCTCGGCGGCTTGGTCGATGACCTGCACCCGCAGCATCGGCCCCTCGAGAGGCCCGAAGTAGTTGCGCAACTCCTGAGCGACTTCGGAACTGGGCGGCATGAAGATGCGGACGTCGACCGGAGACTCCAGCGCTTGCGCGAGCGCGAACGTAGCCGTGCCCGGTTGCGGGGTCTTGAAGTACGCGAGGTCCCAGCGTTCTTTCTTCTGGCTGGCGATGTAGTTGATCGGGAATGCCAAGCCGACGCCCATTGCGACGATGAGGCCGTGCAGCGCAAGCTCTCGCGCTCGGCGCTTGGGCATCATGGTCGGAGAGCTCTCGCACGCGTAGTCGGCGGCCAGCATCGGCACGGTGCCGATGAGCCAAACCAGCGGCCACAACGAGCGCCACGTTCCCAACCAGCGTTCCTCGGCCTCATCCCCCAGCGTCAGCGAGGCGATCACCGTGTCCGTCGTCGCGGTGTAGAGAACCAGCGACGCAACCCCGGTGAGGAGGCCGATCAACGCCAGGCGATGACCGAGACGAAGCCCCGGGTCGTTCGCGGTCCGCAAGGGCCGGAGTCTCAGCCCTGCCGAGACCGCCAGCACGATACACCCCACCACGGTCACGGCCATCTGCGGACCGTCGTTCCCATCGAGCATCCGCTGTCCGATGAACAACGTGCACATCGAGACCAAGTACAGGATCGCGGAGAGGCTCATCGCCACCTCCGGGCCGCCATGAAGCGGGTACTGAGCGTCAGAGAGACGAAGGCGATGCTGACGTAGAACACGATGTCCTCGGTGTTGATCTGCCCCTGCATGAACCCGCGAAAGTGCCGGTCGTAGAGGCTCATGTACGAGAAGACGTCCTTGAGCGGAGGGTCGGCGACCTTGGCGAGAAGCCAGAACACCACAAAGACTACGGTCAACGCGGTGGAGGCAAAGCCAGCCACGAGCTGCGTGCGAGACACGGTGGACGCAAACGTACCGATCGCAGCCGTCGCGGCGGCCACCAACAGTAGGCCCGTGTACCCAGCCACGATGTGACCGTAGGAGACCTTGCCGTTCACGAAGACCAGAGCTGGCATGTAGAGGGTCGCGAGAACGAGCCCCGCGAGCACGGTCATCGCGGAGAGGTACTTGCCCCCGATGATCTGCCACGGCCGCAGCGGCGAGCTATCGATGAGGACGAGCGTCCCCGTCTGGCGTTCTTCCGCGACGAGTCGCATCGTCAGCAGGATCGAGGCGATCACCGTCGTGCCGAACGAGAAGTAGAAGAACTGCTCCATCACCTCGGCGCTGTACTTGGGCCGATCACCCAGCGCGACAGCGTTGAACAGTAGCCCGTCGACCACCAACACGACCGCGATGACCGCGTAGCCCCAGACGTTGTTGAGATAGGCCGCCAGGTCTCGGCGCGCCACCATCATCATCCCTCTCATGATGCTTTGTCCTCCTTGGGCAGCGCCGCCTTCGCGTCGCCCCGGGTGAGCTGCAGGAACGCCTGCTCGAGCTCTGAAACCGTGTCTTGCACCCCGAACACGCCGAGGCCGGCCGCCACGAGGTGCGCCACCAAGTCTTCGCGAGGGTTCTCCCCGTCGGCCAGCGCGACGTCGGCCCGCACGAGCCCTTCGTCCTCGCCAACCTCGAACTCCTTGACCGCCTCGCTGCTCGAGAGCGCCTTTTCGACGTCCTCCACCGTGCCCCGCAGGCTCAGCGTCACCGCCCCTCCACCGCCCTGTTGCTGGGCCAGTTCATCGGTGGATCCGGTCGCGACGATGCAACCGCCGTGAATGACGAGCACCCGGTCACACGTCACGGCGACCTCGGTCAGGATGTGGGAGCTGATGAGGACCGTGGCTCGCTCCTTGAGCGAACGAACGACCTTTCGCATCTCCACGATCTGCTGCGGGTCGAGCCCGCTGATCGGCTCGTCGAGGATCACCACCTCGGGCCGATGGATAATCGCCTGGGCGATGCCCACACGCTTGCGGTAACCGTGCGACAGCTCGGCGATGACCTTGTGCTGCATCGTGCCGAGGTCGCACAGCTCGATGACCTTCGGCAGCTCAGCATCCACGTCCTTGGCCGAACAGCCTTTGGCCTGTCCGACCCATCGAAGGAACTCGCGCACCTGCATCTCTCGATACAGCGGCGGTTCTTCGGGCAGAAAGCCAATCTTGGTCCGCAGCGTGTCCGGATCCTCGAGCGCATCGACGCCGCCAACACGCACCGTCCCTGCGCTGGGCATCAGCAGGCCCGCGAGGACCTTGAGGATGGTGCTCTTGCCCGCGCCGTTGAGACCCAGGAATCCGACGATCTCGCGCTCACCGATCGAGAACGATGCGTCTTGCACCGCCGCAAAGTCGCCGTAGTAGCGCGTGAGGCCTTCGACTTCGATCATCGTCTCGCCTTAGTCCAAGAAGAAGTCGGGCACGAGGTCCGCACCGGGCTCAACCGCGTAGGGGTCGAAGTCGGTGACTCCGACATCCGACAACACAGCATCATCGACGAAGAAGTTCCCGGTGGTGGTCTTCGCGTCCATCAGAAGAACCGCGTGGGCCGCATCGGCCATGATCGTCGGTTTGCGACAACGCTTCATCATCGCGTCCCCGCCGATCACATTGCGCACCGCGGCCGTCGCGATGGCGGTCCGCGGCCACAGCCCATTGACCGCGATCTTTCCGTCGAACTCGCCAGCGTGGCCGATGACACACATGCTCATCCCCATCTTCGCCATCGTGTAGGCGGTATGGCTGCGGTACCACTTGGGCGCATCCGACAGCGGCGGGCACAACGTGAGCACGTGGGGGTTGTCGGCCTTGAGCAGGTGCGGGACGGCTTTGGCGGTGCACAGGTACGTGCCGCGCGCGTTGACCTGCTGCATGAGGTCGTACCGTTTCATCGACGTGTGCGCCGTATTGGTCAGGCTGATCGCGCTGGCGTTGTTGATGAGGATATCGATGCCACCGAACGTCTCGACCGCCTTGGCCATCGCGGCATCGACTGCTTCCTCGGAGCGAATGTCGGTCACGATCGGAAGGGCCGTGCCTCCGGCAGCTTCGATCTCCTCCGCCGCGGTGTAGATCGTCCCTGGAAGCTTGGGGTGAGGCTCTGCCGTCTTGGCAGCCACGACAATCTTGGCCCCGTCACAGGCGGCGCGCAGCGCAATGGCTTTGCCGATGCCTCGGCTCGCCCCGGTAATGAACAGCACCTTGTTCGATAGATCGGCCACGGCCGGGGAGATTAGCCGATGCTCGCGGAACTTGCCCGCACGGTCCGGATTCGGCGCACGGAGCCCTTTCGGAGCCCGGTTGAGGTCTGGTACTCGGGGACAATGCGCTGGTTCGTCCGCGGAGACATCGACGGGTTCTTCGGCCTTGCGCTCGACAACCTGGTGCAGCTGCTGCTGATCGACGCCCTGTGCCGCACGGTTCTCGGGTTCGACGACGCCCTACTTCATGGGCGCGTCCTCCCCGGCGTCGCGATGTCTCTCATCGTCGGAAACCTTTTCTACGCCTACCAGGCGAAGAAACTCGGGGACTCGACCGGCCGCGACGACGTGTGCGCGCTCCCCTACGGCATCAACACGGTCTCGCTCTTCGCCCACGTGTTCTTGGTGATGCTGCCCGCCAAGCTGGCGGCGACCGCGGCCGGTGCCGAGGACCCCGCTCGCATCGCCTGGCAGGCGGGTCTCGTCGCGACGCTCGGCAGTGGAGCGATCGAACTCGGCGGTGCGTTTGTCGCCGAACGCCTGCGCAAGGCCACGCCCCGCGCCGCCCTGCTCGCCACCCTCTCGGGTATCGCCCTGGGGTTCATCTCCCTGGGTTTCTTATTCCGCACCTTCGCCAATCCACTCATCGGGCTCGCAACGTTGGGCATCGTCATGCTCACGTACTTCGGGCGGGTTCGGTTCAAGGGCAACATCCCCGGTGGACTCGTCGCGGTGGGACTCGGCATCATCATCGCCTGGAGCACCGGAATGGCCCCGGTCGGCGATGCACCCGACGCCGCGAGCTTTCATCTGCCGATTCCCGTGATCGGCGACCTCATCGACGCGTTCGGTGCCGGCCACTTGACGACGTACTTCTCCATCATCCTGCCGATGGGGTTGTTCAACCTCGTGGGGTCGCTCCAGAACATCGAGTCGGCGTCTGCGACCGGCGATGATTTTCCGGCTGCGCCATCCCTGGCCGTCAACGGCGGCGGCACGCTCGTGGCCGGCTTGTTTGGCAGTTGCTTCCCCACGACCATCTACATCGGACACCCGGGTTGGAAAGCGATGGGCGCCCGCGCGGGATACTCGGTCGCCAACGCCGTGTTCGTCACGATCGTTTGTCTCACGGGAACGCTCGGCTGGCTCGCCTACGCCATTCCCATCGATGCCGGGATGGCCGTCATTCTGTGGATCGGAATGGTGATCACGGCCCAGGCGTTCCAAGCCACACCGCGGAACCACGCGCCCGCGGTCGTGATGGGCCTGCTGCCGGGGGTTGGAGCCTGGGGCGCGGTGATGGCCAAGAACGGACTGCGTGCCGCGGGGGTCGGAACCCCGGGGGGTCCTCCGTTCAACGAGGGGCTGATCGCCAACTTCGCGGCCAGCGACACCTGGATTCATGGTGCGTTCGCGCTCGAACAAGGGTTCATCTTCACCTCCATGATCCTCGCGGCCGCGACGGTGGCGGTGATCGAGCGCAAGTTCGTCACGGCGGCAGCATGGTGCGCCGCCGCATCGGTCCTCTCCGTCGCCGGCTTGATGCACGGCTATGCGTTCACGCCCGCGGACACCGTCATCAACCTCGCGCCAGCGTGGCCCTGGGCGACGGGGTACGCCGTCATGTCGCTCGCCTTTGTGAGCGCTCAGTTCCTCACCGTTCCCCACGACGGTGAGGGGCACTGATGGCCCGCAACCGGATCATCGAGGGCAACAACCTCGATGTGCTGCCCTCGCTTCCCGATGACTCCGCGGCGCTCGTCTATATCGACCCGCCCTTCAACACGGGGCGAGCTCGCAAACACACCCGAGTGAAGGTGGAGCGCGCGGCCCCGGGAAAAGGCGACCGCGTAGGATTCGGCGGACAGAGCTACAAGACGACCTCTCTGGGTTCCGCGGGCTACGCCGACACATTCGAAGACTTCGGCGCTTTCCTCATGCCACGTCTGGAGCAGGCCCACCGGTTGCTCACCCCCGAGGGCTCCTTCTTCCTGCACCTCGACCCCCACGAGGCTCACTACGCAAAGGTGATGGCCGATATCGTCTTCGGTCGGGACTCATTCCTCAACGAGATCATCTGGTCGTACGACTACGGCGGTCGAAGCAAGCGCCGCTGGCCGTCCAAACACGACACGATCCTCTGGTACGCCAAAGATCCCAAACGCTACACCTTCCACTACGACGCCATCGATCGGATCCCGTACATGGCACCCGGGCTCGTCTCCGCCGAGAAGGCCGCCCGCGGGAAGACCCCCACCGATGTCTGGTGGCAAACGATCGTACCCACGGCCGGCAAGGAGCGGACCGGGTATCCCACGCAGAAGCCGTTGAAGATCCTCGAACGCATCGTCCGCGTCCACAGCAGCCCCGGCGACCTCGTGCTCGATTTCTTCGCGGGCAGTGGGACCACCGGAGAAGCCGCCGCGCGCAATGACCGGCGCTTCTTGCTCGTGGATGAAAACCCCGAAGCGATCGCCGTCATGACGGAGCGCCTTGCCTTCGCGTCACCGCAGATTTCCAAGCACAACGCCGAGTCCAACTGAAGTACCCTCGAGCAGGATGCGGAAGATCGGCTGGGCCACGGTGACGTTGTTCGTGCTCGGCTGTGATCCGAGCTCGGCCGCAGACGACACCGATACGGACACGGACACGGGGTCCCCGGCGACGACTGCCAGCATCACCACCGGCGGCGGACCCTCCACAACGACCGGGAACAGCTTCGATCAGACCCTCGCGTGCCAGAGCTGGCTCGAGTGCCTCGACGGACAGACGCAGGAGCAGCTCTCCTCCCAGTACGGTCCCGGCGGGACATGCTGGACGCAGACGGTCTCCATCGTGGAGATGTGCGATGCGGATTGCGTTGCCGGGTACAACGCCTCGTGCATCGGAGGCTCCCCCACGAGCGACACCAACGACGACACCACCGGTGAGCCGATCGATGAGTGCGCGCTCCACGAGTTGGCGCCGGGTGCCGAGTCCTGGGTCGAGGCCGGCGACGAGGCGACGCTGATCCCCACCGAGATCGGCACGCTGATCGAGCGCGTCTGCAGCTGCCACGTCGCGGACCTCGACGCCTTCGTGCCGGACGCGCCCCTGTACTACGGAAACGCGCGCTTTTTCACGCAAGAGCAGATGCACTCGAATTTCGAAGGCGCGCAGATGTACGTTGAAGTTGGGATTCGCGCCCTCGACGAGCAGAACATGCCTCCCGTGTACTTCTGCGGAGAGGGCGAGTACGGCTCGCTGCACGAGGATGAGTACGCGATCCTCCAAGCGTGGATTGAGGCCGAAGCGCCCGACGGTGCCGCCTGGCTCGAAGAGCGCCCCGACGACCTTCCAACGCTCGACTGAGGAACGGGTCAAACGACCGCCCGGCGCTTTCTTCGCTCGACCTTTTTCGCAAGGCCGGCCGGAAATCCACATGTCCGTCGGTGTCGTAGAGACGGAACCGCAAGCGCGATCACGGTTGCTTCACAGCTCGAGCCCTGGAACGATGGGGCTCTACGCGACGCGTCGCGCGGGGGAATGACATGGGTTTTCCGACACTTCAAAACGGCTTCAAGAGCACTCTGGCAATCGCAGGGCTAGCGCTGGGGATCAGCGCGGGTTGCAACAGCGACACCGGCTCCGATGGCGGGTCCTGCGTGCCCGGCCAGGTGGACTTCTGCCCGTGCGCGGGTGACCAAGCGACCTCGCCGAGTGGCACCCAAACGTGCCTTCCAGACGGGACCTACGGCCTGTGCCAGTGCGGTGATACGTCCGCGACGGGCGGGGCAGAGGGATCGACGGGCGATACCGCCGCGACCGATAGCGCCAGCCAGGGTTCCAGTGGCGGTGGTCCGGACTTGTGCGGCAACGGGTTCGAAGATCCCGGCGAGTGCGACATCGGCCCGGACGCCAAGGTC
Organism: Nannocystales bacterium; assembly: GCA_050633305.1. GTDB lineage: Bacteria > Myxococcota_A > Polyangia > Nannocystales > Nannocystaceae > CAJXVA01. Next base: position 835,960 of record JBOEGF010000018.1, on the reverse strand, counting down.
GAGCCGTGCCCACAGGACTGCCAGTCGACGAGCGCCTCCGACACGGACTCCGATACCGACGGCGACACCGACTCCGACGGGACCACAGGCGGGGTTGACGTCTGCGCGGGCGTGCCGATCTACGTCGGCATGGTGCCAGCCTCCCCCCCGATCTGGGAGCACCCCGGGTTCGGAGCGGGCTTCACGTCCGGTACGCAGGCCTGTATGGCCGCCGGCTATGAGGGCGTCTGCACGTACACCCAGATGGAGGAGGCTTCTGCTCAAGGTGACTTCGCAGCCGTTCCTCCCGGAACGACCTACTGGGTCCATCGCGTTGTTGCCACCATGTACAACGCAGTGCTCATCCAACCCGATACCCGTTCGCGCTGCGACGACTGGCGCTACGGCACCAACGACGTCAACGATGGCGAGTACGCCACCGTGGCCGCAGGCGCACTCACGTTCACCCTCGACGCCGACCCGTTGCCCAACGGCGGCGGCGATGCCTCGGGCCTGGACTGCGGCGGCCTGACCCGGTCGATCCCGTGCTGCAACGTCTGCGAAGGCTGAGGGTGTTGCTCGGTGGCGCCGCACTTGCGGCGTTGCCTCTGCTCGCGACTGCGGCAGAAGACGGCCTGCCCACGCCCTGGCCTGCCGGTGCATCTCCGGCCGACTCCCAACTCGCGGCCCTCGTCGACGACGCACTGGGTCTGCTCGCGCTCGAACGCTTCGAGGAATTCCGAGAGGCCAAGGAGAAAGGCGAAGACTCGGGTCACAGCACTGCGTTTCAGGAGGACATCGACGCGGGCCGTTACGACGTGGACGAGCTGTTCGCCTTGGGCGACGCGGTGTTCGGTCACGAGTTCCGCGCAGCAGACGGCTACGGAGACGTGCAGGCAGTCCTCCCTGGACGACGGATCCACGATCGCTCCCGTGGAGCCCTCGACACCTTCTCCTGTGCCGGCTGTCACTCGGTCGGGGGTCCCAACGGAGCGGGAGCGGCGACCCAGAACGCGTACTTGTTCGGGGACGGGTCGCACCAGAGCTCCACCGTGATCCGCAACAGCCCACCGGTGCTCGGTTTGGGCATGGTTCAGGCTCTCGCCCGCGAGATGAGCCTCGAGCTTCAGCGGGCCCGAGACGCCGCGCTGGAGCAGGCGGCATCGACCGGGACAGCGGTCGCGGTCCGTTTGGAGTCCAAGGGCATCGACTTCGGTGTGTTGACGGCCCGAGCGAACGGCTCGGTGGACGCATCCGAGCTCGACGGCATCGACGCCGACCTCGTCGTCAAGCCCTTCGGATGGAAAGGCCAGTTTCCCGACCTGCGCCGGGCCATCGAGGACGCGGCACGGGTTCACTTCGGAATTCAAAGTGGGCCGCAGACCACCCTCCATCGCGACGGACCCATGCCCGAGCTGCTCGGCGACGGCCCCGACTGGTGGGACCCCGACACCGACGGGGTGCAGTGGGAGCTGGAGGAAGGCTCCCTCACCGCGACCGCGGTCTACCTCGCGACGCTGGAGGTCCCCACCATCGTTCCGCCATCCAGCGCCGCACTGCGCGACCGCTGGGCACACGGCGACGCGCTCTTCGACGACATCGGATGCGCGGACTGCCACACCCGGTCCTTGGGTCTCGTGAGCACCCTGTGGAACGAGGAGCCCGACACCACGGGTGCCGATCCGTTCGTCATCGCCCTGTTCCACGACGGCGAAGAGCCCAAAGGGACGCCGAAGGTGAACCTCTTCAGCGACCTCAAGCGCCACGACATGGGCCCGGAACTCGCGGACCCCCACACCGATACGGATCACCCCAACATCGACGCGGAGACCTGGCTGACGCGGCCACTGTGGGGCCTCGCAGAGAGCCCTCCCTATCTTCACGACGGCCGAGCGGCGACGATTCCCGCTGCGATCGTCGCCCATGGCGGGGACGCCCAGGACAGCGCCGGCCGTTTCGCGGCGCTGTCCCCCTCGGACCAAGCCGACCTGCACGTGTTTCTGCTCTCCCTGAGCCGAACACCCAAACTGAGGGCACCACTATGAAGCACCGCTTGTTGTTTCTTGCGGCGCTCTTGCTCGGGTGTAACGCCGGCGACTCCTCGGACGAATCCCCGCCGAGCAGCGAGGCCCGTTGCTTTCCCGTGTTCTCCCCGTCCCACCCGGACGGTTCGTCCGCGCAGGGGCTGCAAGCCTTGCGACAAGACGCCTGGCGCCGCGAGCTGCGGTTCCTCGACGCCGCAGACCCAGGCTTCGCGTTTCGGAGCGTTCGCCCCACCTACGAAGAACTCGACAACCGCTTCTCCGCTGAAGACTGGTTTTCGATGGGCGGGCAGCTCTTCACGATGAACTTCACCGAGGCGCAGGGGTTTGGCGGCTCCGACCTTCCCTCGATGAGCCGGTTCCACGTCGGAGAGCGCGGTGGCCCCGACGCCCGTCGTTGCTCCGCATGTCACTGGCGCGGAGGCCTCGCAGGCGCCGGGGATGCCGCCGACAACGCGTTCTTCCGCGGCGACGGAGAAACGGAGTCCACCGCATTGGTCCGCAACCCTCCGCCCCTGTTTGGCGCTGGATGGAAGCAACGGCTCGCGGAGGAGATCACCGCGGAACTGCAGCTTCGTCGGGACGATGCGGTGGCGTTCGCCCGTGCGCGCGGAGAACACGTCCGGCTTCACCTCGAGGTCCGAGGTGTCAGTTTCGGCTTCCTCAGCATCGCGGAAGACGGAACGGTCGACGACGCTGAGCTCGAAGGGATCGACCCCGATCTGGTTGTCCGCCCCTTCGGCTGGAAAGGCGCCTTCGTCGACCTGCGAGACGTCGTCGAGGATGCCTCCAATGTTCACCACGGCATGCAGTCCACATGGTTCGCCGCGAACGCGCACCCCGACCGCGTCGGCGATGGGCCAAGCCACGACCCCGACGAAGACGGCGTCGTGGACGAACTCAGCGACGCACAGGTCGCCCTGATGACAATGTTCTCCGCCATGCAGGACGTGCCCGTGGATCTGCCCCCCAACGAGTCCGACCTCTTGCTGCTCTACGCCCGAGGCAGACAAGACTTCGGGTCCCTGGGCTGCGCAGGCTGCCATGTACCGTCGATCGAAATCGAGGACTCCACGTACAGCCTACCCAGTCGCACCGACGGTCCCGACCTCTCGGTCGATCTGCTCTCGGCTGGAGCCGAGCCCCGCCTTCAGCCCGACGCCCTCACGGGAGAACTCCGCGTTCCTCTGTACAGCGACCTGAAACGGCATGCGATGGGTGAGGCCCTCGCCGAGGTGCGCGAGGACGCAGGCATCCCGGCCGACGTGTTCCTCACCACGCCCTTGTGGGGGGTCGCTCGCAGCCGCCCGTACCTGCATGACGGGCGCGCCCCGACCCTGGAGGACGCCATCCTTCTGCACGGCGGAGAAGCCCAGGCGTCCCGAGACGCCTTCGCGAGCCTCTCCGAGGAGGACCGAGCACCCCTGCGTGTGTTCCTCACCTCCCTCACCCGCGGCGAACGACTCGTTTCCCCGTAGTCCCATGTGCTGGACGCAACTCTCGAACAGCGTGTGGGTTCCCCTGCTCCTCAGCATCGCCGGCTGCTCCTCCCCGGAGACCTGCGAGGACGACGACTGTGCCGAGTCGCAGGCGGTTCGAGGCTGCGTCGGTTTTCTCGAGCCAGGGCCAGACGAAACCTGCGTCGCCCGAGCGTGGCCGCCGGAGCAACGCCACAGACTCGCCGAGCCGGGTGCCGACGACCTCGAGGTCTCGGTCGACGGACTGGGTCGCGCATTGGTCAGCTGGAGGCGTCGACATCCCGACCCAGCGCAATCGTTGTCGAGACTCGCCGAGCAAACCGCCGACGGATGGGCCGTGCACTCCCTCGGTTCCCCGGCACGTGGTTTCGGTTCACGGGCGACCCTCGCGACGCTGGGGCTCGAGGCGTGGGTGAGCTGGACGCAACACCGTACGGACGAATCGGGGGCGGACGAGAGCACGGTCCATTTGCTGCGACGAGACGACACCGGCCAGTGGCTGAGCTCCGACATCGGGGAACAGGTGTCCGCGCTCCCCAAGGCGTACGAGCCTCGTCCCGTCCTCGTACCGACAGGAGAGGGCTTCCTGGTATGGAACCAATGGCTCAGCAAGGGCGGCTACGGGGTCGCCGTCGCTCGCCGAGGACCCGGCGGACCGCTCAACCTCCCGCACGCCCCCGACGATGTCATCTCACCGCAGGTGTTCTTTTCGAACGCACCTCAGCTTGCGGCCGCGACTAACGGCGATGCGCTCGTGACGTGGTACCAGGCCACGCCACCACCCGGTTCGACGAGCAACGACCCCGTCAGCGACGGTCTCCGGCTGTTCGTCAGCGAGCGGACCGGCGCCGCGGGTCACTTCTCCAAGCCTGCAATCGACGACTGGCTTTCGCCCTTGGGACCTCCACTGGCCAGCCACGAGATCCGCAACCCCGTCGTGGCCATCGGAGAGTTCGGCCAGGCGCTCGTGTTCTGGTCGCAGCAGCATCCCTCGGGCGCGGTGGGTCTTTACGCCGCCAGTCGGACGGGGAAACGCAGGTGGACGACGCCCCACGACATCGACGATACGTTCGGTCCGCTGCGAGAGTTCGCAACCTGCATCGACGTCGCCATCTCCCCAACCCGAGAGGCCCACGTCACATGGTTCGACGGACCTCCCGGTGCAACCCAAGTCTACGCGGCACACCACGACAATGCGGGCCAATGGGACGTCCCGCGAACACAAGCGTTGTCGACGGCCGGACGCACCGCCCAAGACCCGCGTCTCGCGGTCGGACCGGACGGCGAAGTCGCGTTGGTCTGGAGTGAGCGGGGAGAGGACGGGCGTTGGCGGGTCATGGGGCGCAGACGGGGACCGAACGCGGTCCACTGGAGCGCCGCCGTCGAGCTCAGTGTTCCCGAGGAAGGGGACGCCATCGGACCCGTCGTCGCAATCGGCCCGGACGGAACGCTTGCCGCCGCGTGGACGGTCGGTCCGCTGGGTTTCCAGACCGTCTCGGTCTCCACCCTTCCCTGACTACCCCGCCGGGATCGAGCACACCGTGTCGATGTGCTCGGTCGCGTCGGTGAAGAACGGTTCGTAGTCGGCGCTGCAGATGTCCCCGACGTACCCGTAGGGGAAGATGCTCGTGAACTGCAGGATCCGAGTCGCGATCTCGGCCCCCTGCATGCCGGTCCATTGCGTTGGGATGCAATCGTTGGGCTTGGGGTGGCCGACCAGCGAGAGCACCACAACGCGCTCTTCGTCGCCATCCTTCGCGGCAACGACAGACTCGTACCAGGCGACCGGGTCCCCCTCGGATTCCGTGTCGTCCTCCTCGTCGGTGATCAAGACGACGACCAGCAACGCCTCATCGCGAAGGAATCCATCATTGCAGGCGGTCACACCTTGTGCGGGATGCAGCGCTCGGTCGAGGGCATCCATCGGCCGTTCGATTCCGTTGCCATCGATGCCCAGTTGCGCCGCACATGCAAAGGAGCTGTCGAGGTCGTCGTGGGGCGTCATGAACGACGCACCATCGACGTAGGGTCCGCAGTCACTATCGCTGGAGAGGTTGCCCCGGGTCTGCGTCACGAGGGCCCCGATTTCCTGGCATCCGTCCGCGTTGAAGGTTGCTTCGTCGGTACTGACCACACCCACGTGATAGTCGGTGTGGACGCCCAACCGGTCGGAGATGCCGTCGATGAACCCAGGGACGCTTGCGATCAGGTTCGCTTGCTCGTCCGCCATCGACCCGGAGTTGTCGATCACAAACAGAAGGTCGACCGCATCGCAGACTCCCGGTGTCACGGGGTCCGGAAGTTCGGGAACATCAAAGATAGCCCCGGAGCTCCCGAAGCCATCCCCTCCCGAGCTCTCGGCTCCGGCACCGGTCGACCCTTGGTCATCGTCCACCGGTCCGTCGGACCCGGCCGTCGACGGCTCCCCCGAAGCGGGGTCGTCGGGGACGTCGGCAGCACCAAGCTCTTCCGTTCGAGGGTTCACATCGCACCCCGCGAGCGCGACAAGGGCGGGGAGGAACCAGGACTGCCAGCGAGTCATGCCTCAGGGGTTCTTCAACCCCCGTGCCGAGCCCGGTCAGCTCTTCGAGTCTAGAGCGCACCCGGACGCGCGCTGTCCATCTCCGGGCCGTGGTGGACCGTCAGGTCACGACTCGCCGCGCACCCGTCTCGTCTTGAAGCACCTGGCCGTCGGTCACGAGCTTGGAGAGGTGGGCACGAAGCGACTTCTCGGCGAGCGGCCAAAGCATCTTTGGGGTATCCGCATAGGCCGATGCCAGGATTTCTGGCAGTGTTTTCGATTCCGTCCCCATCGCGGCCAAAACTTTGCGTTCTCGCCCGAGCCGATGCTCGACGAAATGACGGCAGACCGTTTCGGGCTCCTCGAAGGTGTTGCCATGGGCCGGGACGAGCCGGCTCGCGCCGAGCGCTGCCAAGGTCTCGAGCGAGGCGAGATACGCCAACATGTCGCCACCGTCATCGGGGTCGATCAGGATGGAGCCCTCCCCCGCGACCATGTCCCCGGCGTGGGCGATGCCCGTAGCCGTATCGAGGTAGACCAGGTGTCCGGGCGCATGTCCGGGGGTGAAGACGGGACGCACCGCGTGGCCCGCATCGAGTTCGATCAGCGTTTCGTCGCTGATGTGACGGTCGACCGTCATCGAAACCCGAGCCGCGGTCTCCGGATGGGCCAGGATTGGGGCTCCCACGCGGTCCGCCAGCGCTTGGGCAAACCCAATGTGGTCGCTGTGATGATGTGTGACGAGGATGGCCTCGACCTGAGCGCCGTCCGCGATTCGCTCGTCCAGCATCGCCACCAGTCGGTCCTGCTCATCCGGGTGCGGGGTCGCGGGTTCGATGACCGCCAACTTGCGAACACCAACGACCGCGGTGTTCGTCGCACTCGCGGGCGGCAAGGTTGGCGTACGCAACGGAGCGACCCAGTAGCCCGGATCGAGCAGGTATGGCTCGCGCATCGGCACATCAACCCGTTGCAATGGCCGCCTCGACAGTGTCGACGAAGCGCGCGTTGCCGCCGAACATGAGACCCGTCGCGCCGATGCGTCCGCTGGTCCACACGACCCGGCTTCGGAATACGACCTTCTGCCCGAACGAGAACAGCGCCGCCAGATCGAAAGCGACCCAGACTTCGTCCCCGACCCGTACCGAAGGGTCGAACATCGACAGTCGAGTTCCGCCCGCGCTCAGGTCGTCGAGACGAACCTCGAGCGTCCGCGACAGCGCGCCGTCTCGCTGGGTCAGGGTCGCGGGCAACGGGCATGGCTCGCGAACGAAGCGGCGAGAGGAGGGCAGTCCGTGGGTCTCGACCAACAAGCGGGTCGTCAGCTGGGCGTACCGAGCCTTTGCGCGGGCGTCCATCGAACGACCACGCAATCCATCGAGACGAAGCGCGCGGTAGTCGAGCACGTCTCGGAGGGTCGAGAGCGCGGCTTCCCGCTCCTCCGGGTTGCAGTCCGTGACGAGGGCTCCAGACTCCGTCAGCTGGACACCGCGCGGTACGCCGATGGGCTGCGTACGAGGTCCCGGTGGCATCTGCACCTTGACTCGTTCGACGGGCGCAACAGGCTGCACCCGTGGCCGTGGCGGAGTCACGATGCCCACCGACGGGGCGACGCTCGGCCCAGGCTTCTTCGCCTCGGGCTTCGCAGTCTCGCGCTTCACAGTCTCGCGCTCTGCCGCATCTGGCTTCGCAGTCTCTGGCGTTGCTGCGTTGTGCGTTGCTGCGTTGGGCGTCGCGGCCTGGGACGTTGCAGGCTCAGGCTCGACCTTCGACGCGGCGACCTTCGGTCCGCTGTCCTCGTTGGCCGCGCCCTGCAGCCGCATCACCACGACATCGGTCTGGGGACCGAGGATGTCATCAAGCAGGTTCTCGGCCGTCTCACTGCGGGGTCGCTTCGGCCGTTGAACAACGGGTTGAGCGTCGCGCATCGCCGGGATGCGTCGCTGCGTCGTCGGACGCCGCTTCCGCTTGACGGGTGTCGACGCTGGCTTCGGTGACGACGCGGTCGGAACCACGGGCATCGGCACGGTCGGGCGAAGGGTCGCGAACCCTCGCTCCTTCTTGGAGAAGCTCGCCGCGGTGGAGGTCTCGGCACCCATCTCGAACGAGAACCGGCTACGACCGATCGCGATCACGTCGTCGGGCTGAAGGGTCTTCTTGGAGACGGGTGCTCCGTTGACGGTCGTCCCCGCCGTGCTACCGAGGTCGCAGAGTTCGAAGCTTCCGTCCGGTTGCCGACGGACGCGGGCGTGGTGCCGGGAGACGTACGGCTCATCGAGTTGGATGTCCGCGTCCGCGGCACGACCCACCCTCGTGCGTTCTTCGAGCACGAAGCACGCCCCAACATTGGGGCCGCTGATGACGCGGAGTAGAGCTTCCATGACGACTGCGTTCGAGCGTGCATAGTCCGTCACGAAGCGGGATGCAACGGATGTCAGCACGATGTCACTCGGGCGGACGCGGCGCCCCGGCCGGTGCGTCATGGAGGGCTGGGTACCGCGGCCGGTAGGGCAACCCAACCTCGAGTTCGCCGTCGAGTACCGCCCTCTGTTTTGCCCGCCACAGCTCGGCCGTCAGAAGATTGGCGTGTGCCTTTCGGAAAGCCTGTGACAGGCCAGGATCGCGAGGAACGATGAACGGAGCCCACTCCTGAGGAAACACGTCCTCCGGGGCGATCGGGTACCAGGGGCTGGCCGCCATCTCTTGCTCATGGGTCTTGGGGGTTGGGACCTCGCGAAAGTTGCAGGAGAGCAGCGGGGCGATTTCGTCATAGTCGTAGAGGACCGCGCGGCCGTACTCGCTCACGCCGAAGTTCTTCCACAGCAGGTCCCCGGCAAAAATGTTGTTGGCGGCCAACTCCTTGATCGCCTCCCCGTAGTCCACGATGGCCGCGGCGGCCTTCTTCGGCGGAGCCTCCTCGAGGAAGATGTTCAGAGGCGTGAGTTTCTCCTCGATGTACAGATGTGAGACGACGACCTTGTCGCCGACCACACGGACCGTGTTGGAGGCCTTCTCGAGCAGCTCACGAAGGCAAGACTCCGTGAAACGAGCCCGATCGAACTCCAGGTGTTCGAACTCCTGGGTATCGGCCAGCCGTCCAACTCGCCGCCCGCGAAAAACATCCCGATACGACTGCATGATCGCCGAACGCGTGGCGTCCGGTTTCTCGAACTTGTCGCGGATGATTTTGAACACGTTCCCGTAGTTGGGCATCGTGAACACGGTCATCACCAACCCTCGGATGCCGGGCGCGATGATGAACTTGTCGTCACTGTGCGCCAGGTGCTCGACGAGTTCGCGATGGATCAACGTCTTGCCGTGCCGGTGGTGGGCGATCGCGACATACAGCTCCGAGAGGGACAGCTTCGGCATCAGTGTGCCGAGGAAACGAACGAGATCACTCGGTCGATGCACATCGACGAACATGTAGGCGCGCGTGCTGCTGAAGACGGCGAGCGTCTCCTCCAGCGAGAAGATCGCCCCGTCAACCACAACACCCTGTGGTGTCGACTGCAGCGGGAGCACCATCGGCACGACATGCCCCCCCCGAATCACGCGACCCACGATGTACGCCTCGCGAACCCGGAAGAAGAGCACCGGAAGGACGTCAACCCGATCGAAGCTCGTCTCGCCCCAGGTCGCATGAAGATGCTCGGCAAGCCGCGCGGCGAGATACTCCGCATCGGCGTCCCGGTCGGCCCACCCGAGCGCCGGCCGGGGCGTGCTCAACACCCGGCGAAACAACCCAGCCAAGTCGGTCGTCGGCGGCAAGCGGCGGTGGAGCGGCGGTCCGGAGGGCTCTTCGTAAAAGTGATTCTCGAGGAACTCGATGTCCTTGTTGACGCCAACAGTTCGAAATGTCTTGCGCGAGATCGCGTTGAAGAACGTCTCGGCCACCTCTTGGTCAGGCCGCTGCGCCGTTGCGACCGCGAAATGCCGATGCGCTCCCCGCCACACGTTGCGGTCCCGGGGGATCTCCCCAAACTCGCGCTCCAGCGCGTCGAGGGTCCGACGGACGAACCGCTGGTAGAGGTCGATACGCGCGTGGCTTTCCTCGTGCATCCGGATCCACTCCCGATTGTCGAACCACTGGCGGCACTCCCGGGTCAGGCGCTTGAACTCGCTGTAGAACGTGTCGAAGCCGTCGTGGATGAGGTTGGCGATCTGGACGGCGGCGGCTGTTTCGGGCATCGCGGACCGTTCCACGATACCAGCCCACACGTCGGCGAGCGTTTGGCATCCTTGCCCCGACGATGAACGCGCGCGTCCTCTTGGCCCTCGCCACCGTATCGGCCCTCGGATGCCGCCCGGCACCCACGACCCCGCCCGAGCCCGAGCCGCCCGCGGAGGCGTCGCCCCCCCCTGCGCCGACTCCCGGGCCCGCTGCCGATCCGGCCCCGCCCCCCGAGCCCGAGCCCGAGCCCGAGCCCGCCGCTCCGGTTTCGATGGCAAAGGAGGTCTGGACAGCCGACACCGTGCCACCCTTGAGCGAGGCGGAGCGCGCGACGTTCTGGTCTTCGGCGGAGGACACCACGCCAGAGGTCCGGGGTGGCATCGTGAAGGAGCTTGAGGACGTCCACTACACGATCGGAAACGAGTGGGCGCTGTGGGCCTTCTACGAAGACATCAAGGACCTCGGCGGCGGCTACGTTGGCGTCGGGCCCGACCAGGCCTACCTGTTCATGGGCTGGCAACGTCCCCACCTCGCCTGGCTGATCGACTACGACAGCGCCGTCCTCCGAACCCACGCCATGTACAAGGCGGTCTTTGCGGCAGCGCAGACGCCCAAGGAGTTCATTGCGATGTTCGAGCCGGAAAACCTCGAACGCGCAAACGAGGCCATCGATGCGATGTACGACGGAAAGAAAGCCCGCAGCCTCAAGGGCCTGCTTCGTCGCCAACGCCGGTACTTTCGCTACCGGCTCCGGACCCTCAACAAGCGGCTCAAGGGCGTCGACGTTCCGACGTACCTCACCGACCAAGAGACGTTCGACTACGTCAAAGCGATGCTCCGCAATGACCGCGTCCGTCCCCTGCTGATCAACCTCAACGCCGAGGAGGGAATTGCGGGACTAAGCGCCGCTGCTACGGAGCTTCAGGTGCCCGTTCGGGTGCTGTACGTCTCCAACGCCGAAGAGTACTGGGACGCCTACGACCCTCAGTTCGTTCGCAATGTCGAGACACTGTACGGGGACGAGACCTCGGTGCTGCTTCGGACCCGGCTCACCTGGAAGATCAACCGCGACTACATGTACATCGTGCAGCCGTTGGAGCAGTACCGGGCCTGGCTCAAGGCGGACGGCGTCACCCGGGTGCGCGACGTTCTCGTGGGGCACCCGCCAACCAAGTCCGACCAGATCAACCACTGGCGTCACGACCAGCCGCCCCCGCCCTAGCGGCGTTTTGCGTCGGCGTTGCTCATGCCCTGGATGGGCGCGTTGTCGGGAAGCGGCTTGCCGTCGAGCGCAGTGGCCTGCTCGACGCTCGCAGCACAACGAAACCCGAAGTGATGAAACGGCCGGTTGTTGGGCGGCTGAGGGCGGCGGTAGTAGCCGACCGCCTTGCTGGCAGACCAGTACCACGACCCGCCCTTGACGATCTTCTCGCCATGTCCCTCACAGGCATCATCGCCGTCACAGGGTCCGGTGGGGTTGACGCCCAAGCACGCCTCGCCACACTCGGCGTAGTCCGTCGACATCCAGTCGGCCACGTACTCCCAGTTGTTTCCAGCCATGTCGTACAGGCCGTAGCGGCCGGGGTCTCGCGCGCCGACGATGAACGGTCGCCCTTTCCACCCCTCGGTGCCCCGCTTCTCCACGCCACAACTTCGGCCGCGCCCATCCTTGATGACCGAGTTTGCACAGGTGGCAGGCTCGTTCCCCCACGGATACGTCTCCCCCTGTGGTCCTCGGGCCGCGGCCTCCCACTGAGCCTCGGTCGGCAGAGCTTTGCCCATGACCTCGCAATAGGTCCGCGCCCCAAACCACGTCACCCCGGCGATGGGTTGATGCTTGCGGTTGAAGTCCATGTAGAACGGGCCCCCCTTGGGGCACTTCCCGGACTTGAAGCAGTCCTTGTACTCCTTGTACGTGACCTCGAAGAGGTCCATATAGAACGTCTGCAACTCAACGGGGTGCGCGGGCCGTGCGTTCTCCGGGCCGTCGTCGGAGCCGACGATGAACGAGCCGCCGGGGACGCAGGCCATGTTCGCCACGCTCGCGTCGCATCCTGCGATCGTGGTTCCGTCGGAGAGCGAGGGAACCGGGGGCGGTGCAGGTGCGGGTTCAGGCTCGGGTTCACGTTCAGGTTCAGGGTCGGGCACAGCCTCGGCCGGTGCAGGAGACACCGGCGCGGCGACCGACGACTCGGCTTCGGGCTCGACGGGCGCGGGCTCGGGCGTCCGCGCGCACGAGGTCACAAGAGCGAGGGCCGACAAGACGAACACAAGACGGTGCACGGGCGGTGGAATAGCGCCCTTGGGCTCGACTTGAAAGGGGGCCCAGCAGGTTGTGCGCGGCGGGAGTTCAGTCGGACTTCGCGATGGGCCGCAACCCACGGCAACGAGGGGCCTGGCCCAAGGCATCGTCCGCGCGCCGAACCGTTGGAGTTCGAGTATCGGTCGGGAAGCGCTTCACGAACATGGCGTAGGCGCAGTGGGCCCGGTCCGGGCGACCAAGCCGCTGCTCGAGTCGCGCCAGGTCGATGAGGCCCGCCTTGGTCGCCGCCCCCGTCGGGTATCCCTTCACGAGCTGCCGAAGCAGCCGGACCGCCTCCTCGCGGCGCCCCGAAACCAGGGCGGCCTCGGCTCTGCTGGCGAGTTGCTTGGCCCCTGGTCGACGCGCCGGCGACTCGGGTTCGGCATCCGGCCTGAGCTCGGGCTCGGGCTCGGGCTCGACCCAGGCAGCGTGGCCCTTCACGACCCGAAACGAGCTGTGCTCCACCCCAGCCTCCACGACGACAAGGCTGGCAGCCGCGACTTCCAGGACCCGGCCCGCGACCGACACCGTCGTGGCCTCGGTTGTTCGAATCCGATATCGACCGTCGTCCACCGACACGGCCTTCCCTTCCGCCCACCTCGCTTCCTCCGCGCCCTGGAGCGGCTCAATGCTGAGCGATGCCGCCATCCTCGGACCACTCGTTCCCACGTCCGCGGCTGCGGCTCGCGGCTGCACCGGAGGTTCCACGACCGACCCGTCCACCGCCGCGACGGATGCAGGCGCCGGCGTCTCCTCCCCACCACTCCGAAACGCCCACAGCGAGAGCGCAACGACCGCTGCGGCAGCGAGCCCTCCCCACCACCGCATCGATGTCCTGCCGGAAGCCTCCGCTCGGATGTCCTCGACCGTCACCGTCACGGCCGGGGCCGGCTGTTCGCGGGCCGCACGGATCATCGCGGCGAGCCGAGGGTCACGCGGCAACGGTTGGTTCACCTCGATCCCTCCATCCCGAGCGCTTCGGCCAGCAACGCTTCGGCCCGACGCGCGCGATAGGAGACGGTGCTGATCGGAACGCCAAGCGCCGCGCTCGTGTCCTCGAGCGAGAGTTCCTCGATCACGCGGCAGACGAACGCATCTCGATACTTCGCGGAGAGCCCGCCGAGCGCCGCGTAGAACGTCCGGAGCTGCTCTGCGGCCGCGACCTCATCGTCCGGAGCATCGTGCTCGGACACGTCTGGCCGGACAGCCTCCGATTCACGGGCGAGCCGCCGCCGCCGAGAGTCCCAGGCGTTCCGGACCTTGTTGACCGTGATTCGGTGCAACCAGGTTCCAACCGCAGCATCCCCTCTGAACGACCCAAGCCGCGAGAAGGCGGAGATAAACACCTCCTGCACCAGGTCGTCGACCCACCCCGCGTCTCCGGTCATGCGCATGACCTGCCGAGCCACCGCGTCCTTATGCTGCTCAAAGAACGCCGCCTGCGCCGCCGCGTCCCCCCGCCGGACCGCGGCGAGGAGCGCAATTGGATCAGCATCGAGTGTGGCCGACATCGGCCATGTCACAGTACCGGACACGGTCCTAGGTACGACCGGCTCCCAACGGAGAATTCCAACTTCGCTACGGGAGATCTGCGCCAACGGCCAGGCCGAGCACAGGCCGTACCCGGCCCCACCGAAGCTGGTCCGACGCGCCCCGGAACCGCAGAGCCGGCGTCCGCAGGTCGAGACCCACCACCCCGCGCGCAAACCATCGCTTGGCAAGCTGGAACTCGACGGTGGCGGGGATCCGCCCGTACAGCGAGGAACCCCGGTCCCGCGCCCGGTCGAGCGCCCAGGCCGTGCTGGCTCCGATTCGGACGCCACCTCCAATCCACCATCGTTGTCCCACCACCGTACCTACATCGAGCTGGGCGGCGGGTTGCACCGCGTGAACAGCAAGCTCACCCCGCCGCGCGTGCCCCCAGCCGAGCGACACGCTGACGCGGATTCTTCGTTCCGCGCCCAGCCAGCGGCCACCGCCGAGTTCGAGCCCGCCAGAGGGGCTACCGGGTGAAACAACCCCCACTGCAGCGTGAGCGCCGAGCGTCACCATCCACGGAGCGGCGACTTCCGACCGCCCCGAGCCCATCGCCCCCCCCGGCTCATCCGTTGAGGGAGCGAGCTCGATCGCGAAGGCGACCGCCGACGCGACTGCGATAGCGCGCTCTTCGGCTGTGCCCTCTGGAACGTCGACCGTTTGCTCGACGAGGTCCCGCCCCGGAGCCGTCGCCCGAAAACGAATCCCCGTCGGCGCGGCCTCCAACGTGATGGTCCACGGCTCAGCCGCACGCCCCACCCGCGCTTCGAGCCCGTCCGCAACCGCGTCCGCGTCGACCCGTGCCTCCGCGCTGGCCGTCACTCGTGGTGCGCCGGCCAGCGCCAGCGCCAGCACCCATGCCGCGCTCATCAGTGCGCGACCCTCTCACACTGGAGGCCACGAGCAAACAGCAGCTAGCCCGGAGGCGGCGGGAGACAGCAGCCTTGTAGGCAGTACCAGTCGCTGGGACAGTCGGACACGTTTTCACACGCGTCGCCAAACTTGCAGTCGGCCTCCTCGCATCCGGCCGGAAGCTCGTCTTGCCCGAAGCACAGCTCACACTCCCCATCACACGGGTTGCCGCAATCATCGTTGATCGTGCAAGACTGGCACGCGCCAAGGTTTTCCAGAGAGCACTCTCCGTCCTCGTCCGAGTTCAGGAACACGTTCACATCCCCTTCAGGTGTGGAAACGGTGCAACACCCGAAGCAGTCACAACCCGGTGGCACGAACGGTAGGCAGAAGTCGATGCACTCTTCGTCCCAGCTCGCCTGGCTCTCGTTCTCGCAGTTGCTGCCGCCGGTGTACTCGCACCCGATCTCAGCGCCGGGGTTCTCAGGGTCGCACCGCAGGTTCCAGATGCAGCCGTCGTCGCCTTGGCCGCTGTTGCCATCGAAGAAGCAATCCTGCTTGCAGTCCATGTTGTCGCCGGGGATCCCGGTCGCGAAGGACGTTTCGTCGTCGTCACAGGGCCCGGTGCACTCCGGATCATCCAAGTCGACAAGCCCGTCACCATCGTCGTCCTCACCGTTGCCGCACGCGTACACCGTGCCTCCACAGTCCAGCGGGTTGCCGGGGTCGTTGGCGGTGTCGGTGGTCAGCGCCACCCCAGTGGACGAGCTGGCGCCGACCGTTCCCGACCCTGTCCCCGCGCTTCCCGAGGACCCAGACGAAGCGTTCCCCGAAGAGCCAGACGCACTCTCGACGGTGGTCGCTTCCGTTGTGCCGCTTGACGACGCCCCCCTTGACGCGGATGTGAGTCCCGTAGCGGAGGCCTCAGTGTCGGTCGTCGCAGGTGTGTTTGTCCCACATCCCACAACCAGGAACACACCCACTCCGCAGACGGCCAACACTCGCATCAAGACTTGGACCAACCATGGCGCCATGATTCCAATCGGAGAGACTTGGAATCCGTCTTTGTCGCGCGGTCCCTACTCACGATGAAACGTTCGGTACTCGCCCTGGGCGCTGTTCTCGTCCTGGCCGCATGTGGGGAGAAGAATGTCGATGCATCCGGAGAGACCGACGGCACACCAGTGCAGGGGGACCCGTGCGTCCCCGATGGCAGTGGCGAGTCACCGTGCGCAGAGGGTCTCGTCTGTGAGGTGAACGGAGACTCCCACGTATGCGCGACTCCGCTCGAGATTCGCGGCGTTGTCCTCGATGCTCTGTCTCGAGAGCCGATCGCAGGGGCCCACGTCACGGCACTCGACGCGACCGGTGCCCCCGTGGGCTCCGTTTCCGTCAGCGACGAGCTGGGACGCTATTCCATCCACGCCCACGCTGCGCGCGACGACAGCGGCGGCTTCGCGGATACGAACGCCTGGACCCTCTTCGCCACCGCCGCGGACTACGAACCATTCCCGGGTGGACTGCGGCCTGCGATTCCGCTCAATGCGGAAGACGCGACCGACGACGACGACGACGACGACGACGACGGCGACGACGGCGCAGGCTGGATTCTGGAGAACCCCTCCACCGACGTCGCCCTGGTTCCGATCCCCAGTGACGGACTCGGCGGACGAACGGTGTCCGGCACAGTGGGAGGCGCGGTTCCGGGCGGAACCTTGGTGGTCGCCGAGGGCGGACAGCCCCCGTCCCGATACACCGTCGCCGATGCGGACGGCACGTACACGCTCTTCAACGTAAGCCCCGGGACACACAGCATCGTGGGGTATCGCAGCGGGCTGGATGTGGACCCCGCACCCATCGATGGGGATGACGACCTGACGGGTGTCGACCTCCAGACATCGGGCACCGCAGCGGCCTCCACCGTCCGCGGCACCGTCAACATCGTCAATGCCCCGGGAGGCAGCGAGACAAGCGTCGTCCTCGTTCCGGCATCGGTCTACAACGAAGGGCTGGAACGAGGGCCCGTACCACTCGGGCTCCGCGCCCCCGAAGCGCCCCAGACGCCTTCGGTGGCTGGTGCCTTCGAGATCGCCGGGGTCCCACCAGGGCGCTACAAAGTCCTCGCCGCATTCGAGAATGACGAGCTGGTCCGCGACCCCGATGAGAACATCGCGGGAACAAACGTCGTGGAGATCGAGGTCACCAACTCTGACGTCGAGGTCTCTGAGTCGTTCAAGGTGACCGAGGGGTTGACGGTCGTCTTTCCAGGCGCCGAGGCCCCCGAGGTTGTCGACGCACCCCCCGTGTTTGTCTTCGCCGACGACGCCTCGGAGGACCGATACGAAGTCGTCGTGCTCGATGCATTCGGCAACATCGTGTGGGAGGACCTGGCCGTACCCGGCGTGTCTGGCTCGGAGACGGTCCAGGTGGAGTACGGCGGCCCGACGCTCGAATTCGGCCGCTACTACCAGTTTCGCGCCACATCAGTTCGCGAGAACCCCAACGCGGACAGCGCGATCTCTCGGACCGAGGACCTGCGCGGCGTGTTCATTTCCGGATAGCCCAACTCGGCGTTAAGCGCGAATGGCGCCTGGTCAAGTTGCGCACCAGACTACCGAGTGGTAGACGGTTACCGTCCGAACGGTAGCCCCATGCCTTCCCAGCGGTCAGATAGAGCGGAATCGCGCGAGCGCACGAAGAGCGGTCGGCCCAAGCAGGGGATGGCCGCACAGATTCTCGCGCAGGCGACTCGGCTCTTTGCCGCCCGCGGATTCGTAGGCGCGTCGCTGCAGGACATCGCCAAGGCGGTCGGGATCCGCAAACCGTCGCTGCTCTACCACTTCCCTTCGAAAGACCAGCTTCGCCGCTCGGTGCTCGAGCAGATGCTCGAACACTGGAACGAGGTCGTGCCTCGCCTGCTTCGCGCCGCGACCTCCGGGCAGGAGCAGTTCGACGCGATCGGGGAGGAGACGATCAACTTCTTTAGCGAAGACCCCGACCGTGCTCGGGTGCTGCTTCGCGAGCTGCTCGACCGCCCCGAGGAGATGGGGCCCCTGGTCCGCGACCGTGTTCAGCCGTGGACCGAAGTCGTGTCGCAATACATCCGCAAAGGCCAAGAGCAGGGCCGAGTTCACGCTGACGTCGACCCGGAGGCCTACGTCAGCACGATCATCAACCTCATCCTTTCCACCATCGCCGTGCATGCGGTGGTCGGACCCCTTCTCGGTGGCGATGCCTCGTCACCAACGATTCACCCGCGGCTGCTGGACGAGGTCCTGCGCGTCGCCCGTTCCGCCCTGTTCGTCCCCGAGACGCCGCAGGCTGCCCTTCCCCGGAGTTCGTGATGCCCAACTTCTTTTCCGACAACGCCGATCTTCAGTTCTATTTCGACGAAGGCCTCGACTGGGAGGCACTCGTCGCCGCAACCGAGCGAAATCCCCACGACGAAACCGCACCACAGAACACCGAAGAGGCCGTCTCCATCTACCGCGACATCGCGGAGATGTTCGGACAGTTCGTTGCCGACGAAGTCGAACCCCACTCCCTGAAGATGGACGCGGCCGGGGTCCACATGAAGGACGGCGAGGCCCTGTGCTCCCCGGAGTTCGACCAGATCTTCGAGCAGCTCAAGGGACTCGACCTCCACTGGATGTGCATCCCGCGGGAGCTTGGCGGCATGAACTGCCCGCTGGTCAGCTACTTCATCAACGCCGAGATGATGGCGCGTGCGGACGTCTCCGTAGGAACGCACTACGGATTTCACGGGGGGATGGCGCTGTCGATGCTCATCTTCTCGATGCGTGAGGGCACCACAAAGATCGAGAACGGTCGGGTCCTCGAGACCCGCTTCCAGGCCGAGATCGAAGAGATTGGCCGCGGAGATGCCTGGGGCTCGATGGACATCACCGAGCCGGACGCAGGCAGCGACATGGCTCGCCTGCGCGCCTACGGCGAGCAGGATGAAGACGGCAACTGGTTCGTCACAGGACAGAAGATCTTCATCACCTCGGGACACGGCAAGTACCACTTCGTCATCGCACGAACCGAGACCGCCGAGGACCCGGACGACCCCTTCGCGGGTCTGGGCGGCCTGTCGTTCTTCCTCGTTCCCGCATGGTACGAAGACGAGGACGGCAACCGCGTCCGGACGGTCACCATCGACCGGGCCGAGGAGAAGCTGGGACACCACGCCTCCCCCACCGTCGCGCTGACCTACGATCGCTCGCCAGCAAAGCTGATCGGCAAGCGCGGCGAGGGGTTCCGCTACATGCTCACCCTCATGAACAACGCCCGTCTCGGGGTGGCGTTCGAGTCCTTGGGTGTGATGGAGGCCAGCTACCGAAAGGCCAAGGCCTACGCATCCGAGCGTCCCTCCATGGGAAAGACGGTCGACAAGCACGAGATGATCGCGGACTACCTCGACATGATGCGCAGCGACATCGAGGGTATTCGAGCCCTGTCGATGTATGGCGCGTTGAAGGAAGAACTCGGCCAAAAGGCCGAGCTGTTTGCGGACCACAGCAGCGACCCCGACGGGGAGCGGAAGAGGGGCAAGCGCCTGCGCGCCGAAGCCCGCCGAATCACCCCGCTGCTCAAGTACATCGCCTCCGAAAAATCCGTCGAGCACTCCCGCTTGTGCGTCCAGATTCACGGAGGCAACGGCTACACCGTCGAGTACGGCGCCGAGAAACTCCTGCGCGACGCGATGGTGTTCCCGATCTACGAAGGCACCAGCCAGATCCAGGCTCTGATGGCCATGAAGGACACTCTGGGCGCGATCATGAAGTCGCCCCAGCGGTTCGTGCGAGACCTGGCCCAAACCCGGTGGCGTAGCCTCTCGGCGCGCAATCCACTCGAGCGGCGCGTCGCGAAGCTGAAGTGGCTCAGCCTTGAGACCCAGCAGTTCCTCATCCGCAGGACCGCGGCGAACAAGATGCGGTCCTTGGGGGAGTTGCCGATGGCGAAATGGAGTCAGGCGTTCTTCAAAGACTGGGACCCCAAGCGCGACTTCGCCTTCGCCATGCTCCACGCCGAGCGCCTCACACAACTGCTGACCGATGTCACGATCTGCGAGGTCCTTTTCGAGCAGGTCGAGAAGTTCCCACATCGCAAACCGGTCCTCGAGCGCTACCTGCGGCGCGCCGAGCCGCGCTGCCGACACATGCACGACCTCATCCACACCACTGGGGCTGAGATCCTCGCAGGCCTCGAAGAGTCCGCCCAGGCGGAGGCAGCACAGTAGTGGCCGTCTCGACCAAACACGTGCTGCAACAGGGCCCGGTCATCAAGACCCTGGCCGGCGTCGCTTGGGCTGCGCTCCGGCAAGGCAAGGCGGCCCAGAGCGCCTCGTTCGCGACCCCAAGCGAGGAGCTCATCGGCTTGGTCGAGCCACTCCCCGCTGGACTGGTGAAGGACTACATCCGTCATGTCGGGGGCGACCCCTCGTCCTACAAAGGCCTCCTCCCCGCGCACCTGTTCCCGCAGTGGTCCTTCCCACTCGCGTCTCAAACCCTGCGAGGTGTCCCCTACCCGTTGTTCAAGGTCCTCAACGGCGGTTGCCGCCTCCAGATTCATGAGCAGCTTCCCGCCGGAGTCCCCTTGCGCGCCCGCGCGCGGCTGGAGGGCATCGATGACAACGGCCGCCGTGCCGTCCTGCATCAGCGCGTCGTCACCGGCACCGACCAAACGCCCAACGCGCTGACCGCAGACCTCTACGCGATCGTCGTGCACGACAAGAAGACGCGTGAGCGAAACGGAACGGGGGGGTCGTCGAAAAAGAAGGAGAAGGCCCGGGTCCCGCATGGCGCGGAGGAACTCGCCCGGTGGAAGCTACGCGCCGACGCGGGCCTCGACTTTGCCAAGCTCACCGGCGACTTCAACCCGGTGCACTGGGTGCGGCCCTACGCCAAGGCGTTTGGCTTCCGCAATACGATTCTCCACGGGTTCAGCACGATGGCCCGTACGATCGAAACCCTGCAGCGGACCCTGTTCGCGGGCTCGATTCACGCTCTGAAGTCCATCGACGTGCAGTTCACCGAGCCGCTCGTCCTGCCGCACAAGGTTGGTGTCTACCTTGGCGAAACCACCGACGGTGCTCGCACGGTCTATGTCGGAGATGCGCCCGGCGGCCCCGCCTACCTCGTAGGCACATTCGAGTAACCACACGATCCGCCTCGCGCGGTTCTGCCCAGCCCCCTCATTGCCATGAACGACTTCCTTCTCCAGAACGAACCCGCCCGCAAGGTGATCAAGTCACTGGGTCTGCCACTCCCCGTGCCGCCCAAGCTCGCGCGCGCCAAGGAGCCAATGAAGGCCCGGCCGCTGCACGACGCACGCCTGGTCGTCGGAGCGGCCGGTGACGGTCCTCTGCGCGAGGTACTCGCCGCCCAACTGACCCGCGCCGGCGCATCGTGTTTCGTCACCCACGACGGACTCGCCGCCGCCTTCTCCGACCCAGGAGAAGCGTTCGGGCGTCCGGCGACCCGCATCGACCCAGGCGACGAGATCGCCGGCGGCCGGGTCAACGGGCTCGTCTTCGATGCCACCGCGATCACCTCCCCCACCGACCTGCGAGCGCTCTACGGTTTCTTCCATCCGCTGGTGAAGCAGGTCGGCTCGTGCGGCCGTGCGGTCGTCATCGGCAGGCCCCCAAGCGGTTGCCGCGACGCAGCCGCCGCCGCCGCCCAGGCCGGACTGGAGGGGTTCGCTCGCAGTCTTGCCAAGGAGATGGGCAAACGCGGGTCGACGGCCCACGTGTTGTACATCGAAGACGGCGCCGAAGACCGCGTCGCGGGGCCATTGCGTTTCTTGCTCTCGAAGCGATCCGCTTTCGTGTCCGGGCAACCGCTGACCATCACCGCCCAAGCCACCTCCGACGCGGAGCCCACTTGGACGCGGCCGCTCGAAGGCAAGGTCGCCCTCGTCACAGGAGCTGCACGGGGAATCGGGGCGGCCACCGCCAAGCTCCTGGCCGATGAAGGCGCGCACGTCGTCTGCCTGGACCGTCCCGCCGACGCCCAACTGTGCAGTCAGGTCGCCCACGGTGTCGGGGGCTCCACCCTGCTCGTCGACGTTTCGACCCCCGAGGCTCCGGACGAGATTGCGAAGACCCTCACCGAGCGCCACGGCGGGGTCGACATCGTCGTCCACAACGCCGGCGTCACCCGGGACAAGACCTTGGCCCGGATGTCGGAAGACAAGTGGGACCAGACCCTCAACATCAACTTGGCTGCCGTCGTCCGCATGACCGACGCCCTGCTCGATGGGCCGCTGCGTGACGGGGGTCGGCTGGTTCTGTTGTCGTCCGTGGCCGGGATCGCGGGCAACATGGGACAGACCAACTACGCTGCGTCGAAGTCCGGGGTCATCGGCTACGTCCGCGAGTTGAGCAAGGCTACCGCCCCGCGCGGAATCACCGTCAACGCCATCGCACCGGGCTTCATCGAGACTCGACTGACCGCAGCGATCCCAGTCGTCATTCGAGAGGCGGCGCGTCGCCTCAGCAACCTCTCCCAAGGCGGTCGACCACGGGATGTAGGCGACGCCATCACGTTCCTCTCCACGCCGGGGTCCTACGGACTGACCGGCCAAGTCCTCCGCGTCTGCGGCGGAGCACTCGTCGGGGCGTAGAGCCGCGACGCCCAGCAACCCCGTTCCAGCTTCCACAGCCCGAGGTCCCATCATGTCCAAGACTCTCCGATGTGCCGTCATCGTTTCCGGCGTTCGCACCCCCTTCATCAAGGCCTTCACCGACTTCATCGAGATGGACTCCATCGCGTTGGGGGCCTCGGTCGTCGACGCGTTGCTGCAGCGCACCGGGCTCGCGCGCCAGGAGCTCGAAGGGATCGTCTGGGGGGGTGTCATCCTCCCGCAGGCAGCACCCAACGTGGGGCGCGAGCTCGCACTCGAGCTCGGCCTCCCCCCCTCGGTCGAGGCCTACACCGTCACCCGAGCCTGCGCATCGGGCCTCCAGTCGATCACCAACGCGGTCTCCGCAATCGAGCGTGGTGACGCCGACGTCCTGATCGCCGGCGGGTCCGACTCCACCTCGAACGCAGAACTCAAGCTTCCGCAGAAGGTCGTTCGCACCCTCGGCCCCTTGGCCATGGGCAAGTCGACGCCGATGGACTACCTCGGCGTGCTCAGCCAGCTCATGCCGATCAACGAGATTCTGCCGAAGATGCCGAAGATCGCAGAACGGTCCACTGGCGAGACGATGGGGCAGTCGGCCGAGAAGATGGCCAAGCGCAACCAGATCACCCGCGAGGCCCAAGATAACTTCGCCGTCCAGTCTCACCACCGAGCAGCTGCCGCAATTTCCTCAGGCCGCCTCCGCAAAGAAATCGCTTCCGTCACAACACCGGGCGGCAAGACCGTCACCGCCGATGGGCTCGTCCGTGCGGACACCAGCGTGGAGAAGCTCGCCAAGCTGCGCGCCGCGTTCTCCAAAGACGGCACCCTCACCGCCGGCAACTCCAGCCCCTTGACCGACGGAGCGTCCGCCGTGCTGCTGATGAGCGAGGAGAAGGCGAAAGCGCTGGGCTACACGCCACTGGCTGCCTTCCGCTCCTGGTCCTACGTCGCGGTGGATCCAACCGATCAGCTGCTCATGGGTCCTGCGATCGCGATGCCGAAGGCGCTCGACCGAGCGGGCCTGTCGATGTCCGACATGGACTACGTCGACATCCACGAGGCGTTCGCGGCTCAGGTCCTGAGCGTGCTCAAGATGCTGGGGTCCGACGCGTTTGCCGAAGCTCGCTTGGGCAAAGAAAACGCGGTCGGCAACGTCGACCCGGGCAAGTTGAACATCCACGGCGGCTCGGTTGCGATCGGGCACCCGTTTGGTGCCACCGGCGCTCGCATGGTCACGACGATGGCCAACGAGCTCCACGACAGCGACAAAGAACACGCCCTGCTCGGTCTGTGTGCGGCGGGCGGCCTCGGTGCCGCGGCGGTTCTCGAGCGGGTCTAGGGACAGGGTCCACCTCTCGCCGGTCGGCATATTCGGCGACCGGCGCGGAGGCGCACGACTCGCGTCCCGCGGGGAGTACCAGCGCTGGATGCAGGACGCGCAGAGCTGGGGTCTGCAGGCGCTGCGGAGCTGCGAGCGTCCCGCTGGTCTGTAACGCGACCACGTTCGGGTCGACCCGGCTCGAGCGACCTGCGGCATGTCGTCGGTCGAGGTCCCGCAGGCCCAACACCGACTACGTCTCGGGCTTTGAGGGCCGCTGAAACGCCGAGATCCACCCCTTCACGGTCTTCTCCGCGGTACCGAACACTTTGGTCGCCTCCTGCTGAGCAGCACCCAGCGCTCGGGTGGCCTCCGCCTGAGCCTGCCCCACCGAGGCGACAACACGAGGGTCCCGCGCGACGTCCTTGCCTCGGTCCACGAGGCCCTGGACATGCCCAAGAAGGGTTCCCGACTGATCGTTCTCGAGTTGCTGCTTCGGCAACTCATCGGTCACGAACGTCTGTCCGCACTCCCCGCACTCGAGCACGTGATGCGTTCCGTGCGTAAACATGTCTACGAAGTACAACCGGAACCGCTTGGTCACGACACGCTCGCGAAACATCGCGACCGTCTTGCACGCGGGGCATTCCCGCTCCACCCGAAGCCCGTCCGCGACCGTCTCGGTGCGGTGTTTGTCGCCAAAGATGATGAACATGACCGGAGCCGATCCTACTCCGACGAGCTGTGGTCGTGAAGGATGGCCCACTGCCCCTGCGCCTTCGTGAACACGAGCGAGAACACACCGTGCCCGGCTTGTGGGGTCTCCGAGAGCTCCCACCGCCCCAGGACAACAGCGGCCCCCGGGCCCAGCTCCTGGATCTCCAGGTCGGAGAACGCCAACGCCCCCATTTTCGCGTCTCCCTCGACGTAGCGCTCCCGATACGCGGTCAGCGTCGCCTGCCAGCCCTTGCGAATCTTCCCGCCCGAGGTGAACACCACGTCGGACTGCTGGTGATAGCCCTGCATGAACGCATCGATATCTCCGGCGTTCCAGGCCGCCTGTTGTGCGTCCATGACCGAGCGAATCGCCGTCGCGTCCTCGGGCCCGAAGGCCGCATCTTTGCAGCCAGACGGGACGAGACACAGGGACGCGGCGGTGAAGAGAAGGGCTCGGACCGACATCGGCGTGAAGCATCGCCCACCGTGCCCCACCTTG
This sequence comes from Nannocystales bacterium, assembly GCA_050633305.1. Taxonomy (GTDB): domain Bacteria; phylum Myxococcota_A; class Polyangia; order Nannocystales; family Nannocystaceae; genus CAJXVA01. Next base: position 810,910 of record JBOEGF010000018.1, on the reverse strand, counting down.
GGAACGCCTTCGACTCCTGTTACCGTCGCTGTGATGCCAAAGCACCGATGGCTCGCGGCTGCAACCTTCACAACGTCTCCGACCGGCCAGAAGGTCCCCGTATCCGGCGAACGATTTGCCACGGTGATGAAGACCCTGGGTGTGGACGCCGCTGTGATGCTCCCGGAGTCCCTCGGTGACGCCGCCTTGGGCCCGGTGCCCCTGCAGTTCAACCGGCCCCGAACGTTCCGGGTCGAGGATGTGGTGGAGGCCGTCGAACCCCTTCGGAAGCTCAGAGATCTCGCGCAGGCCCTCACCAAAGAGCACGACCTCGCGCCGGAAGTCGTGCGCGCCCGGGTCGAACGCATCGTCGGAAAGGGAGGGCTCGCCGACCGGTTCCAACCGAAGCTCGCGGCCGAACAGGACAAACCCGAGCTCCCCGACCCTCCAGAGCCGGACGAACCCGCAGCCGCCGCCCCCGCGCCGGCCGTCGCGATCGCGGACGACATCTTCGCGATGGCCGAGCTTCCAGGGGGGAGCCCCAAAGCAACCGCAAAATCGGGGCTCGACGCTTTCGTCAGCGCGGTTCGAGGGAGCCGCGCGCAAACGGGGGTGGTGGATGTTCAAGCGCGAGTCGACGCCGCCCAGCAGATCCGGCGAACCGTCGCGGCCGCGGCCGCCTCCCTGCTCGGACAGCCCGTGGTGGCCAGGCTCGAGGCGAGCTGGAGAGGCCTACGCATGCTGGTCGCGTCGTCCCCGGGGCACGAGGACATCGGCATCGACCTCGTCGACGTCGACCCCGACAACATCCTCGAAGCGCTGGAGCGCTGCGTCCGTCATGACGACCCCCAACGACCCGACGCGGTGTTCGTGGGCATGGCGACCCCGCCTTCCACCCTCGAGGCCCTCACCGAGTTCGCCGCGCGACTGCGCGTTCCGATCGTGGTGGGCGTCGGCCGGACCCTCACCGGTGCAGCCTGGCGGGAGGAAGATCCATTCGTTTCCCCCGACTGGAGCGCACTTCGCGAGCTCGAGGCGGCTGACTGGCTGTGTGGCGCAGCCAACCCCATCGTCCTGACCCACGAGGAGACCCACGCCGGTCCTCGGTTGGTCCTTGGCTCCGCAGCTTGGGGGGTGGCCTCGGTCCTGGCGGCCGCTGTCGGTCGAGGGGGCGATCTACGCAGCGCGATGGGCCCAGCCGGCGCTGTTGTCGCCCCGGCTGCCCATGACGTCGATTTGGGGTTCTCCGAGCCCCGCACAATTCCGACCCGCGAGTACGCCGACGTGGGGGCCCTCAGCCGGGCCGCAGACCACGGGATCATGCTTCTCGGCAGCGCTCCAGGGAGCGACCAGTTCCTGATCGGATCCGGCGTGATGGCCGGCCGGGGGAACCTGATCCGTCGGATCGAGGACGCCGCTCGGTCCAGGTAGGTCCAACTCCTCCCCGGCGCGTTCACAGCGATTCCAATGCGGAGTCACCACGCCCCCATGAGGGGTTCAGTTACGTGCTGTCCCACAACGTTTGCGATATGCTCACCGGGCTCGCATGACAGATCCTAGCGCCATTCTCTCGACGCCCGAGGGGCTGGTCGGCCACACGCTCGCCGACCGCTACCGCGTCCTGAGCCTGCTCGGAGACGGAGGCATGGGCTCGGTCTACCTCGGCGAGCACGTCACGTTGCGCAAGCAGGTGGCGATCAAGGTTCTGCACCACGAGCTCTGTCGAGATCAGACGCAGGTCGACCGCTTCCTCCAAGAGGCTCGCGCCGCGTCGATGATCGGCCACGAGAACATCGTGGACATCGTCGACTTCGGCCCCGTCCCGGGGGGCTCGGTCTTCTTCGCGATGGAGCACCTCGACGGCGAGGACCTCGCCGACCTCCTCATTCGAGAGAAGCGACTGCCGTGGCCCCGCGCGAAGGGGCTCATCGTGCAGATCCTTCGCGCGCTCGCGGCCGCACACCACAAGGGCATCATCCACCGCGACCTCAAGCCCGCAAACTGCTTCTTGATCAAGAAGCCTGACGGGCGCGACTTCGTGAAGCTCCTCGACTTTGGTATCGCCAAGGTCACCGACCCCGAGTCGGGCGACGGCGGCGGCCTCACCCGCACCGGCGCGGTGTTCGGCACGGCCAAGTACATGGCCCCCGAGCAGGCCTGTGGCGAGCCGGCGGACAACCGGACCGACGTCTACGCGGCGGCGGTCTGCTTGTACGAGTTCATGACCGGCACGGTCCCCTACGATGGGGACAACTTCATGCGGGTGCTCAGCCAGCACCTGACCGAGCCGCTCACACCTCCCACGACCAAGGCTCCGGACGCCAACATCAGTCCTGCGGTCGAAGCGGTCATCGTCAAGGCGCTCTCCAAGAAGCCCGAAGACCGCTACCAGTCGATGGAGGAGTTTTCCGCGGCGATCGAAGCGATCGGACCCGACGGAAACCTCGCTGCTTCCGCCTACGAGGGCCCCATGGCGGTGAGCCACGCGCAGGCCCAACCGAACAACGGACCCGATGCGGGCGGGGCCGGCAACACGATGTGGTTGCCCGATGCGCGGCCCCCGAGCCATGCACCCGAAGAGCCGCGCGGCGGCACGCTGCTGCTCGATCCAGAGGACGGCTACGACCCCGAGTACGGCACCGTACGGCTCGACAATCACCACCCCGGTCCGCACGGCTGGGATCCCGCGGGCCGCCCTGCTTCGGTGCCGCCGCAAAACATGGCTCCGGCCAGCGTTGCGCCCCCTGGTGGCGTCGGCACAAACCCTCCAGGACACGCCGGGATGGCCACGTCGCCGCCCCTGCCCGAGACCGCCCCTTCGACGGCCGCACCCGGCGGTGGCGACTACACGATGTTTGCGACCGAGAGTCGCTCCACCGGGAAGTTCGTGGCGTTGCTCGTAGCAGGCGCGATCGTGGCAATCGGAGGTGGGGGCCTGGCTGCGTGGTTGCTTCTCGGGGGTGAATCCGAAGAGGACAAGGTCACACAGACCGACAAGCCCGAGGTCACCCCGACCGAGAAGGCCGAGCCCAAAGCTGAGCCGAAACCCGAACCCGAGCCCGAAGGACTCGAGATCGGTCGGCCGGAGCCCGAACCGGAGCCCGAGCCCGAAGTCGAACCGGAGCCCGAGCCCGAGCCCGAAGTCGAACCGGAGCCCGAGCCCACCAAGGCCGTCACCCCTCCCAAGTCCGGCAAGAAGAAAAAGAAGAAGGGCGGCAAGCCGCCGAAGAAGGCCGGACCGAAGGCCGCTCTGACCTCCGCGGACCTGCGCGCTGGATTCGGCAAGGCAGCCGGGAAGGTCAAGTCATGTGGAGGCGCAATCCCAGGCATGACGGTCAAGATCCGCGCCGACATCAAGCCGGACGGCACCGTCCTTGGCGCACGTGCAACAGGCGGCACCGCGACGGCAAACGTGAAGAACTGCGCAGTGCGAGCCGTCCGATCCAACGCAAAGTTCGCCAAGACCACCAAGCTCGAGGCCGCGACACATACCTTCACCTTCTAGCGGGTCGAGCCATGCCGTCCGCACGCATCACACAGCCAGCGCTCGGTGGTCCGACTCGGCGGACCCCCACGGGCCAGGCGCTTGCAGACTCTCCGTAGCCAAGCCCGAATCTCCGCCGCATGTTCGAAGTCCGGCTCACCACCCCCGACGGGTCCTCCAGGACGGAGCAGTTCCGAGGCCAAAGCCTCACGCTGGGCCGCGAGGCCGCACTCAACGACGTGGTTCTCTCCGGGGGTGCGGTGTCATCACGCCACTGCCAGCTCGACCTCGGACCCCATGGGGTGTTGCTGACCGATGTCGGGTCGACCAACGGCACCTACCTCAACAACGAACGCGTCAGCGCTCCCTCCCCCCTCCGTCCGGGGGACCGGGTCTTCGTCGGAAGCACGCTGGTCGAGCTCGTCCCTGCCGCGACCCCCTCCGCGGTTTCGCGAGCACCCTCTTCCGCCGAGCTGCTCTCACCGAGTGGGTCCATCGTCCGTACACCAGGACCCAACCGAAAGTACCGCGAACTGCATGGCCGCTACCTTCGGTACGCCGAGCAGTGGGAGTACGAGGGGCGACCGCCACACCTTGCGCTCAAGAGCGACGAGCTCGCGCGGGCGACCAAGTGGATGAAGAACGCGCCACCGGGAATGCTTCCCGAGATCAGTCGACTGCAGCGCGAGTTCATCGCGACCAGTCGCAAGGTCGCGGGGAGCAAGCGAATGACCCAGCTCCTGGGGGTCGGCGCGGGGGTGGTCGCGCTCGCCGGCGCGATCACGGCGGCGGTGTTGCTGTGGCCGGAGTCAGAGGTCGAGTCCGCCGAGCCCGAGACAGCGGCCAGCCAAGACGCCGCAGAGACCGGGCAGCAAGACAACGAGGCCGATGACGACGGCATTGGCGGCTTCGCGGAGGTGGTGCCCGAGGGTCCAAGCGGCGCGAGTGCGGACGCAGAGAGCCCCGACGAAATCGGCGACGTCGACAGTCCCATCGACCACGTCGTGATTCCTTTCGAGACGCTCCCGGACGTCGCACGGCGCTACGGCGTCAGCCTGGACGACGTCGCACAGTGGAACTTCCTCAACCCCGATAAGCCAGAGCTGGTTGCCGAAACGACCCTGCTCATCAAGTCGCCCAAGCGCCGCCCGCTCCCACAGACGCGCGTCAAGTACACAGTCGACACGGGCGAGAACTCGTGGACCAAGCTCGCCGCGCGATTTGACGTCCCCGTCACCCGACTGCAGGCCTACAACCCTGACGCGAAGCTGGCCCCGGGAACCGAGGTCGTCATCTGGATCGATCCCAAGCCGTACAAGGCCCGGCTACCTCGAAAGCCGCTACCCCAGTTCACCGTTGACCGCCGCGCCGTGTCCATCGGAAAACCGAACGCCGGAAAGCTCGTCGGCGGGATCCAGCTCCCCACCAGCCCGCTGTACATCCGCAGGACGCCGCGCCTGATGTGGGGCAGCTCGCAAACGATCTCAAACCTGCAAGAGGCCGTCGCCGCGTTCCGTCAAGACGTCGACTACGACGGAGAGCTCATCCTCAGCGACATCAGCGCGCGCGACGGTGGTCTCTTGCGACCCCACAAGTCGCACCAAGCGGGCCGAGACATCGACATCTGGCTCCCCACGATCAAAGGCGTCTACAAGAAGAAGTACCTCAACAGCGGCGGCGAAAAACCGCGTCGCCCGATGTTCGAGGAAGTTGATTGGTACGCCGTATGGGGCCTGGTCCGCGCGCTGATCAAGACCGGCGCAGTCCAATACGTATTCCTCGACTGGCGCTACCAGGAGTTTGTGTATCGAGCCGCGGTCGAGATGGGCGCCACCGAGGATGAGCTCGACGAGTGGATTCAGTGGCCCCGTCCACGGGCATCCTCCAAGGGCGTGTTCCGCCACTCCCAGGACCACTTGAGTCACATCCACGTGCGCTTCTTGTGCGCGCCGTGGGAGCCGGACTGCAAGGGCGCCGTCGCCAAACCCTGACCGCGGGCCTGCCCAGCGGGTGTGAGTACCTCGCATCCGTAGGTGGGCCTCTGCGACGGGTCGGCTCCGTGCGCTCCGACCTCGCCCGATTCGCTCGCACCCAAGCGCTCCCCCTCACGGCACGACCCCGCGGTGGGGCTTGAGCATCGTTCCGAGGCCTGTAGCGAGGCGTCAGGGGATGAGCCCGTCGTCCGGTCAGCTGCTGTGCACCGCGGTGCTACCGTCGCCCCTGCCCGCTCATGGAACGAGCTTGCAATAGCGCAGGCCTCTGTTCGGTTGGCATCGCATCGTCTCTAGTTCGCCCATGCTGACTCTGTATCTGAGCTGTCTCGTCGTTGGCGGGGTATTCGTCGGTCTCTCTACGCTTGGAGCCATCGGCAAGGACGTCGACGCCGACCTCGATTCGGATGCTGACCTCGAGGGCAGCCTCGATGTTGGTGCCGACGTCGCGGAACTCAGCCCTGGTGTCGGAGGCGAGTTCGATGCAGAGCATGCCCTCACCGTCGCCGATGCGAGCCACGGACTGGGACCTCGCAAGCGCAAGCTGTGGCTCCCGATGCTGTCGTTTCGTTTCTGGACGTTTGGCTCCGCGTTCTTCGGCCTGACCGGAGCCTTGCTGACCCAGTTCACCAGCGTTGGTGCCGTGTTGGTCGCTGCGATGAGTGGCGCGACCGGGGTCAGCGTCGGCACGGCGAGCGCGTGGATGGTTCGCTGGCTCCGTCGCCCCGTTGGCGAGTCGGTGCGCATCGGCGACTACAGCGGCAGCACGGGTGAACTCGAACTCCCCCTTCGAGAGGGCGGCGTGACCCGCATCCGGCTCCAAGTCCAGGGGCGAGAGCGCACCATGCTCGCGGTCTCGCCCGAACCTCGGGCACTTCCCTCCGGCGCGCGCGTGCTGGTGTTGGGGATCGACGAAGACGGACGCGCACAGATCGAGCCCGAACAAAACCTTTACAGCACGGAGGAATGAATGAACCCGAACGTATGGATCGACGTTGGCATTATCTCAGGGAGCACCCTCGCGGTGCTTCTCGTGGCGATCGCCATCGTCAAAACCTTCCTGATCATCGGAAAACCGAACGAAGTCCTGGTCTTCTCGGGCCGTAAGGTCGCGCTGGCCGACGGCAACACCGTCGGGTTCCGTGTCGTGCGGGGGGGTCGCTCATTTCGCATCCCGCTCCTGGAGAAAGTGGACTCGATGGACATGACCATCATGCCCATCGACATTCGAATCCGAGGCGCCTACGCCAAGGGGAACATCCCGATCAATGTCGACGCGGTGGCGAACGTGAAGATCACCAACGACGACCTCTTGGTGCACCATGCGATCGAGCGGTTTCTCGGCAAACCGCGAGACCAGATTCGCTCTGTCGCGAAGGAGACCCTCGAAGGAACCCTCCGTGGAGTGTTGGCCTTGATGACCCCGGAGGAGGTCAACCACGACCGGCAAAAACTGGCTGACAACCTCAAGTCCGAGGTCGCCGACGACCTCGGCCAGATGGGGCTCTCCGTCGACACCTTCAAGATCCAGCACGTGACCGACGAGGTTCAGTACCTGGACTCGATCAGCCGGATCAAGATCGCGGAGGTCGTCAAGGACGCCGAGATCGCAGAGTCGAACGCAAAACGAGAGGCGGATGAGATCGTCTCTGCAGCCGAGATGCGAGGCAAGGTCGCACTCGAGCAGTCCCACGCCCGGATCATCGAAGAGACCAACGACCTCGAGCGGCACAAGGCAGAACTCGACGCTGCAGCCGCCTCCGAGGAAGAGCGGACGATCGCTGCGGGACTCGAAGCACGAGCCGTCGCTGAGCAGGAGTTGCAGCAGATCCGAGGTCGACTTGAGAAGCTGAGACTCGAGGCTGAGACGGTCGTCCCCGCGGACAAGCGGCGTGCCGCCCAGGAGTTGCGCGCGTCGGGAGATGCGGCGATTCGGGCAGAGACCGGCCGCGCCCAGGGCGAAGCCCTCGACGCGCTGCTCGCTGCGTGGCGAACCGCGGGCGAGGACGCAAATGAGATTTTCTTGATTCAGCAGATCGACCGCATCATCGGTGACGTCGCCGCGGTGACCGACCGTCTCGACGTGAACGAGGTCAATCTGATCGATGGCGGTGACGGCAAGACCCTCGCCCGCCACGTTGGTTCGTACCCGGCCGTGGTCTCGGAGATCTTCGACCGCATCCGAGACACCGTCGGTGTGGACGTGGTCTCGATCCTCACCGCCCCCAAGAAGGCGCCCGCGCTTCGGCGACCGGCCCCGCCCTCGAAACCCCAACTCCCCACAGGGCAGGTGCGATAGTGGAACCCGTCATCATCATTGCCGTCGTCGTCGTTGTCGCCCTCGTTGCGATCGGCTTGTCGATCAACAGCCTGCTCGTCATCTGCGACCCCTCCGAGGTCGTGATCTTCTCTGGACCCGCTCGCCGAGCTGACCAGCGGGTGGGCTACCGCGCCATCCGTGGCGGTCGCGGTCTGCGAATCCCGTTGCTCGAGAAGGTCGAGTCGATGGACCTCACGAACATCGTGGTGAGCGTGGGTGTCAAGGGGGCGTACTCCCGAGACGGCATCCCACTCAACATCGAGGGGGTCGCCAACATCAAGATCGACGGGGACCCTCCGGGCCTCGACAACGCAGTCGAGCGCCTGCTGGGCAAGTCGAAGCAAGAGATCGTTCAGCTCGCCCGAGAAACCCTGGAGGGCAACCTTCGTGGGGTCCTCGCCAAGCTGACGCCACAAGAGGTCAACGAGGACAAGGAGAAGTTCGCCGCCGAGCTCATCGAAGAAGCCGAGGTCGACCTGCAGGCACTGGGCCTGAGCTTGGACACCCTCAAGATTCAGACGGTCTCCGACGACGTCGGTTACCTCGACGCGATCGGCCGAGTGCCCAGCGCGGAGCTCATCCGAGACGCCCGTAAGGCGGAGGCCGAACAAAAGGCCAAGTCCATGGTCCAAGAGGCGGAGAACCTGTATCGAACCCAGATCGCCCAGCTCAAAGCCGATCGCGGGTTCGCCGACGCAGAGGCACAAAAGCGCATCGTCGCCGCACAGACTCGTCGAGCCGCCACCGTCGCGCGCGAGAAGAGCACCATCGATGCCCAGATCGCCCGGGCAAGTGCAGAGATGCAGGTCCAAACCGCTCGAATCGAGCAGGTCCGATTCCAGCTGGATGCCGACCTCGTTGCGCCGGCGCAAGCCTACAAGACGCAGAAGGAGGCCGAAGCTCGCGCAAGCGTGGCCGCGATCAAGGAAGAGGGCGAAGCCACCGCTCGCGGTATGAAGCACCTGGCCAAGGCATGGACCGCCGCAGGAGGCAACGCTCGCGAGATCTTCGTCATGGAGAAACTCCGGACCTTGGTCGGCCTCCTCGTTGGGACGATCGACAACGTCAAGGTCGACAAGCTGACGGTGGTGGGCGATGGAAGTGGAGACACCGCGGGGCAAGTCGCCAGCTTGCTCGAGCAGCTCAAGTCCGCCGGAGATGTGGACTTGCCAGCTCTGGTCAAACGACTCGGCGTGGGCGCGTCAGCGATCTCGCCACCGAAATCGTCGAGCACCACGCAACCCGGCTAGACAACCGCCAACGTGTGTCGAAGCCCCCACAAATCGCGCCCAGCGGTTCTGTGGGGGCTTTCTTGCGCCTACCCGCAGACGCGTCGGAAGGGCGTGTCGCCGAACGCCTGCGACCACTCGTCGGGCGTCAACGATCGGCCCGCACGCGCGCAGCCAATGGACACCAACTTGCCCGCGGTCAACGGCCACGCCCGAGCCGTCAAATCGTACGAAGCGCTGACGACGATCGTCGCGTCCTCACTGAGGTCGATAGCGCTGATCAGACCGGTATGTCCGGTGAGCATGACGGCACCGGCTGCGGGGTCCTCCTGCCGCATGTCGTAGACACGCATCGTCTGGTCGTTGCTCGCGCCGACGAGATAGCGACTGTCAGCGCTCCAGCGCAATGCGCTGATCCTCTGCTCGGACCCCTCGAGTACCTTCACACTGCGTCGGTTGGGCTGTCTGCTCTGTAGGTCCCACAGCCGAATCGTCGTGTCCTGACTCCCCGTCGCGAGCCAGTGGCCATCCGGGCTGAACGCGATGGCGTCGACCGGCTTCTCGTGCAGGAGAATCTCCAAGGCTTTGGCGCCGTTGGCCAAGTCCCACAACACGAGCGTTGCATCTTTTGCCGAGGACGCCGCCCACCGACCGTCAGGACTGATGCCGACCCGCAGCACATCGAGGCTGTGCGCACGACGAAGGGCTTTGGCGCTCGCAGGAACATCCGCGGCTTTGAGGTCGTACAACCGCAACTCTTTGACCCCGGCCGTCAGCAGGGTCTTGCCGTCATCCGACGCTGCAAAACCGACCAGCTCATCCTTCTGCTTGAGCTTGATGACGGTCTTGGTGATGTCCTGCGCGATCGTCCAGACGCAAACCGAGTCGCTCGAACGGGAGATGAGACGGGTTCCGTCTTTGGTGAACTGAATCTGCTGCACGCCGCGGCGATGTTGATCGAGCGCCATCGCGTCGGCCGCGGGGTCGGGTTTCGTGATGTCCCACAGGCGAATCGCACCGTTGCTATCGCCCGTCGCCACGAACTTGCCCGAGGGAGACACGGCCACCGACACGACTTGCCCAGTGTTTTTCGCCAGCGTCGCGAGGAGTCCGGCTCGACCCGGCTTGGTCAGGTCCCACAGCTTGGCCGTACCGTCTGCACTCGCGCTGACCATCCGCGTGCCCACGGTGTTCACCGCGACCGCCAGAACCTGCTTCGAGTGTCCCCACCCCACCGCGGATGCCCCCGGAGGTGCGGACGACTGTGCGGGCCACAAAGTCCCCTCGCCGGAACTCGCGCCACCGAGAATCGCCTGACCATCGCTCGAGAGCGCAACGGCCGTGGCCTTGTCCCCCGCGACGGTGAACACCTTGCTGTCCTGCTCGTGGTCGCGGCGTTCGAGGTTCCACGTCCGCACGGTGCCATCTTCACTCGCGGTCGCGGCAAGTCGTCGCCGTGGGCCGGTCGGGGACGGGTCACTCACCGCCACCAGGTCGGTGATCCGCGCCGTGTGCAGGTCGAAGGTCGGCGCGCTCAACGACGGGTCTTTCGCCTCGAGGTTCCAGATCCTGAGTTTCTTGTCGTCACCCGCCGTGATCGCCAGCGTCGAGTCGGGCGTGAAGGCGACTTGTGACACGGCCCCCTCGTGGCCCTCCATCGTCAGTGCGGTGAGCTTGGGAATACGGCGGGAGGGGTCCCACAGCCGCGCCATGCCGTTGGAATGACCGGTCAACACCCACTCCCCATCCGCCGAGATTTCGATGTCGAGGATCTGCGCGGGCTCTTCCTCCGTCCCCGCCTCGAGCACGGTCCGTCGTCCAGGGGCCCCAGCCGAAGCCTTCCAAACCGAGGCCGTCCCGTCCTGACTGGCCGCGAGAACCCTCGAACCATCCGCCCCGATCGCGACCGCCCGAATCGGCGCGTCGTGCCCAGGAAACTTCCGAGACTTCGGGACGGGTGACGAGGCGTTCCAAACCCGTACGCTGCCGTCCGCTGACCCGCTGACAAGCCACCTGCCATCCCGGCTGACCGCGAGGTGGCCGACCGAGGTGGAGTGGCCCGGGAGCGAGACATAGTTGCTCATCACTTCGGACGAGCCGAGGTCCCAACGCAAGACCTTGCCGTTCTCCCCGGCGGTGAAGAGAAACTTGCTGTCTGGCGTGACCAGCACGTCGAGCACCCCGCGGCTGTGACCGCGAAGCGAGGTGGGCCGACGCGACTCGCCGGTCCGGTCCCAGAGTCGAACGCTTCCGTCCTTGCTGGCGGTGATCGACCAGTGCCCGTCATCGCTGAACGCGGCGTCGGTGATCGGGTCGTCGTGTCCGCGAAGCGGCTTGCCTTGGAGCTTCCCGATCGACGAGCGGAACGCGAGCTCCACCTCGGTTCCTCGGGCCTCGGAGGAGGAGGCGTCGAGGCCCGCTGTCGCAAGCAACACCGCAAGTGTGGGATCCCCACCTTCCTCCGCCGACGCTGCCGCGGTGACGGCAAGCCGAGCCAGCGGAGAGCCGCGCTCGTCCCCGCTGCCCTTCGGGGTGCCGGCCTCGTTGGGAGTCTGCTCGGCGTTGGCGACCTCGTCCCCGCCTTCGTCGGCCTCATCTCCGACGATCTGCGCGATCTTGATCGCCCCGACGACCCCCACGCAAACGACCAGGCCTCCCAGCGTGACGTTGCGGACGATCCGCATCTGACGGGCCCGACTGGACGCGAAGATGAAGTCGCGATGCTCCCGCTTCGGCGCGGGCGCTTTCCCTTTTCCTGATGCCAGCCACGTGCGAGCGTGTGTGAGCTTGCCGCCGCGGAGCAACCGCTTGCGGTCCTTGCCCGCCGCGATCCATTCGCGCGCGAGGCTGTCGAGCTTCTCCCACTGCCGAGCCCAGTCTGGGTCGATACTCGGGTTCAAGACCGCCGATGGTCCTGATGCCGGCGCGACCGCAGGCATCGCGCCGGAGGGCGTCGGCATGGGGCCCGACGACATCGCCTGTGCAGCGAACTGGGGCGGCACCACGCCGGTCGGCTGTCGGTTTCCGCCCGCCGCCGGCCCCATCGGAGCGTGTGAGACGGGCGGCGCCGCGCTCATCCCGGTCGCGACCTCGTGCAACCGGATCTCATACATGCCGACGATGACCTCATCGCGCGCGGTCACGGCGACAGCGCCCTGAATCGGCTGCCGGTTGACGTACGTCCCGTTGGTCGAGCCAAGGTCCTCGACGACAACGCCGCCAGGGGTCTGCGTGAACCGGCAGTGCCGCGACGAGATGCCCTTGCCGCCGATGCACAGCTCACAATCCCCGGCCCGGCCGACATGGACCTGGGGTTTGTCGAACGTCACCAGCCGCGGCGGCGCGCCCTGTTCACTGACCGACAGTCGAATCATGCCCGAGGCTCGGTTGTAGCGTTCCTGCCCCCGATAGGGCCAGGAAACGACGGGTTCGGGACAGATTCTGCGCTCGGACGCGTTTCCTTTTGACTTTGGTACCGTGGATTCGGTAGTCCACAGGGCGAACAATGCGCGGTCTCAGCCTCTCGCCCCTGACGTTTGGCGTACTCCTCGCTGCCACCTTGGCTCAGGCGGGTTGTGCGAAACGCACCCCGCTGTCGCCCAAAGAACTCGCGAAAGTGACGACCGAGGCCGGCATCGCCCCGCTACGCGTCTACACCGAGCGAAAGATGATCGCCCTGTACAACGAGGCGAGCGTCGACGAGTCGTTCAATGTCGATCGGAAGATCACCGAAGAGTCCGACAAGGTCGTCGACAAGCAGGTCACCACCCGCAACACGGCCGGCCTCATCCTCGACATCGACGAGCTCAACGGGAAGCCACTGCTGTTCGTCACGTTCGACGCGTCGTGCAAGACGCGGGAGTGCGCGTACCAGTTTGTCGAGACCGAGGACGGCCGCTACCGCCTCGTCGAGTTGCCCGACCGCGAAGGCTACGACAAGCCGCGCACGTACCGTGCGTGCGTCTGGAAGAAGCGAAAGCTGGGCAAAGGCAAGCTCGCCTCACTCGCCGAGGCCAACGAGGTCTACCTCGTCAAAAAGAACAACGGCAAGATCTTGACCATGACCCTCGAGGTCAAGAAGGTCACCAACGATCGCACGCAGACCCGCACTCGCCGCAACCGCGGCATCGAGTAAGCCCGCGGTCACAGCCGGAGCCTGCCCCGACGTGGGCCCGCTCCGGCACAACTCCAAGGACTACTCAGCCGCCGCTTCAGCCGCGTCGGGCTCTTCGTCCGCCGGGGCCTCTTGGACCACCACGCTGCCGTGCTTCGACAGCATGTCCTCCCAGAGGCCTCCTTGCGTCACAATCGCGTCGGTTCCCACGTTGAGGCTTCGCTGGACGTTGGCACGGCGAAACAGCTTCGCCGGGAGGTCGGGCTGGGTCGGGTCCTTGTCCTTGATCGTGACCTGCTCGTTGATCACGACGGTGCCCTCTTCGAACTCGACGGACCGAGCGACCTCGAACTTGCGCTCGATGCCGTTGTCGAGGGAGACGAGCTTCTCCTCGTAGAGCGTCACCTCGGCCGAGCCGATACACGCTCCATCTTCGGTCTGCAGACGCTTCTCCGCGAACGAGTCACCGATGAGCGGAACCAGTCTGATCCGTCGTGAGCAGTTCTTCGGGTCGTCGGGATCGCAGTGGCGACTCTCGACCACGAGCATCTGCTCGGCGCCCACAGCCTCCATCCGAATCGCCGCGCGATCTTTTTGAGCACGGAGCGTTCCGATGGCTCGGACCGCCACGCCACGGGAGGTCCACTCGGTGATCGCGACCGGACCCACGGCCTCCCCGTTGTCGTACTCCCCGGTCTTCGCCCACACGAGCTGTCGACCGTCATCGAGCGCCTCAATCATCAGATCGTCTTCCGTGAGGGGCCGGTCCGGCAACGCCTTTGCGGGCTCGTCCCCCACGATGCAGGCATCGATAGCCTCCTCTTTAGGCTCGATCGGGCGGCCGCTGCAATCCACCGCGGGACGCTTCAGCTGCATCTTCTCGCGATTGAAGTTCGTCAGCAGGACAGAGAACCAAACCTCAGGAGGAATGGACCCCGACGCGACCTCTGCGGCTTTTTTTCCCGCGACCTCTGCCTTGCAGATGGGGAGAACGGACGGCCCTTCCTTCTTACAACCCGCCACGGCGAGTGAAGCGAAGGCGAGCGAAGCGAACCAGCGGAAGCGGAGCACGGGTCTCACGGCGGCGCATCATAGCAGCCTTCGATGCTTCAGCCGCAAAGCCCAAGCAAGGCCAGCCGCGACACCCGAGGCGCCCTGCGAAGAGGTCTGGAACGGGCGTCTGATCAGGAGCCCGACGAAGTCCCCTCGCCGCCAACCTCAGCGTATGCTCGGGCGAACTCGGGCCCGAAGACCACCGAAGTCAGCGTTTGGTCTTCCCCGGTCAGCTGCTGGTGCTTCTCGACGTAGCGCTTCCACACCGCAGCGCCCCGGGTTGCCCAACCAGCATTGACGCCACGCTCGATCTCCTGAGGCGACAGGCGGGAGAGCAGCCCCCGAACGCCTTCCATCAGACCGTTGATCAACGCGACTTGGTGGATCATCAGGTCCGCGTAGACCCCCACCAGTTCTTGGGTCCGCGCGGTCCCCCCGGCTTTCCAGTCGAGCAGGTATGCCAGGACTGCCTCCGACGAGCCCGCTGCATGCAGCGCTGTGTATTCCTTGATGGTGCGAACTCCCATCTCCGCGCCGAACTGCTCCTGCCCTTTTTGGAGTTCGACGAGCGCTTTGGCACTGGCTCGCAGCACATCCTCGACGCACGAGAGGAAGCGTTCCTCCTCGGCCGCGCTCGCCGGAGGAGCATCTCCGGGTCGGATCGAGCTGGCAAGGCGTGCAACCGCACCCGAGCTCCCGCCCGAAGAGCGTTGGGCCGAAGAACCCTGTAGAGCGCCCGCTTGCTCGGCCATGCGCTTGAACTCCGGCTCTCCAACGACTTCCGGAAACTCGCGCTGAAGAATCGACAGCGCATAGCCGTGAGTCTCGGGCGGCATGGAGGACAGCGTCCCACTGACCTCTTGAAGCATCGCCCTCCAGGACTGCCGGTACGCATCGTAGTGCGGGCGCAGCCGGTTCACCGACTGGTGAACATCCCCCATGTCGACTGCGGCGGTGCCTGCCCCGGCCCCAGGACTCGGGCTCCGGTGTTGGGCCGGTGCCGGGGCCGGAACCGGGCTCGCGGGCACGTTGGGGACGGACGTCGTGTTCACCGGAGCCGGCATGGCCGGAGAGTTGTGCACCGACGTCGGCGAATACGCCGCGGGGTTGTGCACCACGGCCTGCGCCGCCACCCGTGGGGCCGGTGCAGGCGGGGCCGGTGTAGCCCCTGCGACCTCCCCCTGCTGGATTCGCAGCTCCAGCTTGCCAATCGTCAGGGAAACCGCGCCCGCAACCGGGATCGCTTCACCCGCTTGAACACGCCTGCCGTTGTACAGCGTACCGTTGGTCGAGCCGAGGTCGAAGAACTTCGCCCCGGACCCATCGAAGCGCACCACCGCATGCCATCCCGAAACGAACGGGAACGGCAGCGTCAGGTCATTGAGAGGGTTTCGGCCGATACGAACCGGGGACGCCGTGTAGGCGTACTCGGTCGTCGTCCCTGCCTCGGAGTCGAAGACTCGGATTGCGACAGCCGTCATGCAGAATCCGCGAGCCGCAGCTTAACACGGGCACGGCCTGTCACCCCTACCAACAGAACGTTGAACATGGCCGGCTGCGACCACTCCATGCACGTGTAAGGTGATGTGGCCCAAGAACGCCACAAAACCCCGTTTAGCGACCAGTTTGGTGACCCGCACCATCCCGCCTTTGTTATCGTGATTTCCGCAGGCAACGGTCCTCGTTCGTCGTGTCGAATCCATCCCGCCCGATCAAGCTACCGCTGCGCGTCGTGACAGAGGAGGAACCTCCTGTTGTCCGCGGGGAGCCGGAAGAACTGAATCTGCGGGTGCTCAGGCCGCTGTTTCGGTACCTGCGAGAGCACCACGGCGAAGATACGTTGCACCGGATCGTCCGGGATGCGGGCGCCGAGACCACGGTCTTGAAACGGTCTGCGCCGTGGGTCTCACTCCCGGTGTTCGAAGCGATCCTCTCGGGCGCACGCGAGCTCGTTGGTTCCGACAAGGCCTTCATGAAGGCCTGCGTCTTCGAACTCAAGAAGATGTACGGGCCGCTGCTGTTGGTCATCCGGTCCATGACCGTCAACACCGGCTACAAGGCGATGGCTCGTACAAGCCATCTGGTGACGCGGGTCAGTCACTACGAGGTTATCGAGAGCCGGCGGAACTCCATCCTCCTCCGCTACCACAGCAAGCGGCCCGACTCTCGACTGAACTGCCTGTCCCGCCAAGCACAGCTCGCCTCGGTCCCCTCTCTTTGGTGGGGACTCCGCTCCGCGCGGGTTCGAGTGAACAAGCGGCTATGTGACGGTGACGACTACTGCGAGTACGCGCTCTCCTGGCGCGAACCGCTTCGACTCCGCTACCCCATCCTCGGCACGATCGTCGGGTTCGTCACGGGCCACGCTCTGTTGGCCACAACGCCTTCCACGGCGAGCTACATGCCGGTGTTGCTCGCAGTCCTCGGGATGGGACTCGGCCTGATCGCGCAACTCCGGGTCATGTTGCATGACTACCTAGGCTTTGCCGAAGAGACCTCCTACGAGGTGGAGAAGGTTGTCCAGGATCACGCCCGTGCCGTCGATGAGCTCCTCGCCCTTCACAGCCGCGAGCGGCAGTGGAGCCACAGCATCGAAACTCGATTTCACGAGCGGCGCGAAAAACTCGAGGAGGTCGTGGGTCAGCTGGACGGCAGCGGTGAGGTGGCCCAGAACAGCCAGCTCCTCAACCTCTCGCACGACATGAACAACCCGCTCACGGTGCTCAAAGCATCGGCGCAGGAACTGAACCGGTTCGATGGCCAACGGGACTCTGACTACGACGACACGGTCGGCGCGGTCGGGACGGCGGTCAACAGGCTCGAGGCGCTCCTCACCGAGATGTCTTGCATCGTCCGCGGGGACGGGGAACGTCCACCGGTCGCGACCGACATCAACGTCGATGATCTGACCAACCGAATCCGCCGACAGCTTCGCGCGACGGTGATGGGACGTGGGATTCGCATCACGGTGTTCCAAACTCGGGAGTCACCACCCACGCTGCACGCTGACGAGACCCTGCTGGAGCGGGTGGTCGACAACATTCTCACCAACGCCTGCAAGTACACCAAGGACGGGTCGATCGTCGCGGAAGTCTCCGGGGTCCCCGGCCACCTCCAACTCAAGGTGTCGGACACCGGGCGGGGGATCGGGGAAGACCGCCTCGAGCAAGTGTTCTTCAGCGGCCAGCCCGATCGAGCCCCAATCGCCGGCACCAGCCACGGTGATGGCCTTTCGATCGTGGTTCGCATGCTGGACCAGATGGGCGGCCGGCTTGAGATCATGAGCAGCCCAGGAGAGGGCACGACGATTTGGGTGACGCTTCCAGTGAACCCGCCGCCCGGGCACAAGACGGAGACTCGCTCTGGGCACGACACACCTCGCAGCCGATTCGAGCGCGTGGTGAGGATTCGGCCCCGAGCGTGAACGAGCAGCCTTCGTCGCCCGCCCCCGGGGAGCGCATGATCGATGTGTTCCTCCGGTACCTCCGAGCTGAGGGTGCGCGCGTCGTGTTCGGCGTCCCGGGCGGCCTGCTCCACCCACTTTTTGCGGCGATCGAGCGAGACGACGACTTGGAACTCGTCGTCGCGAAGCATGAAGCGGGTGCCGCGTTCATGGCGGATGGGTACGCGCGCGCGGGCCAACGCTTGGCGGTTTGTGCGGGCACCTCCGGCCCCGGCGCCACCAACCTCCTCACCGGCGTCGCTGTGGCCTACTCCGACGGCGTCCCACTGCTCGTCATCACCGGACAGGCGCCGTCGCACTCCTTGGGGAAAGGTGCGGCCCAAGAAACGCCGCCCGAGGATATCGACATCGTCGCGATGTTCAAGCCCGTCACCAAGTACTCGACGATGGTCAGCGGGCCCGGAAGGATGTCGCACCACCTGCGCCGCGCGTTGCGTCTTGCTCTCACCGGGCGACCGGGCCCCGTTCACCTAAACGTCCCCGTCGATTTCTGGGAACAGCCCGCCGACGAGCAATGGTTCAAGCCGTCATCCTACCGCCCCACCACAGAGGTTTTCGATCGCAACCGGGTGGCTGAAGCATCCCGGACGCTGGTCGAGGCTGAGTACCCGGTCCTACTCGTCGGATCCGGGGTCGCGACCGCCCGTGCCCAGCAACATGTTCTCGCGCTCGCAGAGCTACTACCGGCTCGAGTCGCCACGAGCCCTCGGGCAAAAGGTGTGTTCCCCGAAGACCACCCGCTCTCCCTTGGCGTCATGGGGATCGGAGGACACCGCGCGGCCCGCGAGGTGCTTCTCGGCCGAGATGTCGATGTTCTCCTGACAATGGGCGCGTCGTTGAGTGAGACGACCACGCTGAACTGGCATCCCGACTTCCGCCCCAAGACCGCTCTGATCCAACTGGATATCAGCGTGGACCGTATCGCCCGCAACTACCCCGTCGACGTCCCGCTCGTCGGCGATGCGCAGACGATCTCGATCGAACTCATCTATCACATTCATCGCCTCGTCCGCGAAGGCCGGGAGCCGCAGTCCACATGGGGCGAGCACCCGCCCGTGGAGAAAGGGCACGGCTACTACGACGCTCCCGAGGAGAGGACCTCAGATGCGCAACCCGTGACCCCACAACGCTGGAGAGTTGACCTCGGACACGCGCTCCCGGACGACGCACTGATCTTCAGCGACATCGGTGGCCATATGCTGTTCAACGTGCACGACCTCCGAATCGGCGGCGCGCGGGAGTTCTATCTCAACCTCGGGTTTGGCTCGATGGGGCACGGAACTTGTGCGCCGATTGGGGCGGCCCTTGTCCGACCCGACCGCCAGGTCGTCGCAATCATCGGTGACGCGTGCTTCACAATGAACGGCCTCGACCTGCTCACGGCTGCCGAGTACGGCATCAACGTCCTGTGGATCGTCGAGAACAACCAGATGCATGGCATCACTTGGCACGGCAGCAAACTGGTCGGTGATGGCGCTCCGATGAAGTCGGTTCGCTACCGACAGCCGATCGATATCTCCTCGATTGCGAGGGCGATGGGTCTGACAACTTGGGTCGTCGAGCGTCCCGGTCAGATGGATGATGTTGTTCGAGAATCGCTCCTCATCGAGGGACCCAAGCTCATCGAGGTGCGGGTCGACGGAGATATCGTCCCTCCGCTCGGACCCCGGGCCAAGGCAATCGCCGGATTCCGAAACCGATGACCGAGCCCAAGGCCACCTCGCGCAGGCCCGTGGAGGCAACCCCATGGCCCGAGAAACTCGATGCGCACGTCGTAAGCCCGGGGCCCCGTCCTCGCGTGCATGGGTACGCGCTCCAGGAGGACCTGGCCCGTCACTACGACTTTGGCGAGTTTCTCGTAACCGCGCTCGTGGGTACGCCCCCCTCGCCGAGTTGGGGGCGAGCGGTGAACATGGCTCTCATCATCCTCGGTGGCGGCGGTGTCGATACAGCGGCCGTGCACGTCGCAACACTGGCGCGTCGGTGTGGAGCCGACGAGCGCAGCGTCCTCGAGACCGGAATGTTGGCTCTGCTCGAACAGGTCTCTGCCGAAGCCGCGGCTCCATCGGCCTCGTCGGAACCAACCCCCGCCGCCCTGGAGTTCCATCGATCTCTGCCAAGCGAGGTGCAAGATACCGTCGGCGTCCCCACCTCAACCGTGTGCTGCCACGCGGACCGGGTGTTGAGCGCCGCAGGACTCTCGTCACCGATGCAGCGCATGGTCGCGCGCAGTGTTGCCCGGTTGCCGACCCTCGCCGCAGAGGCGATGGCCGCGACACGGAATGATGTTCGCGGCTACCCGATGCAGCTCCCCAACTTTGACTACCAACCGCCACGGAGCGACGGGCATGACTGACGGCCATGAACTCCCGACCTCCGTTGGCCGGGCAGACCGAGGAGAAAACCAGTTCCGGGGGTTTGCCGTCGGATCCCAACTCGCAGGCAAGACCGAGCACTGGTCAGCGCTCTCTCTCGCCGTCGGGCACCGCTGCCTATCCCAACGAGAGTGCGAGATTCTTGGAGATGTCGTGGTCTGCTCCCTCGCAGCCGACCCCCACATCTGGCCACTCAAGGTCACGCGTCTCGTATCCTCCTTCGGCAACGGCGTCCCAGCCTTGGCGGCGGGCATGCTCAGCACCGCGGGCGGATTTATGGGTTGGGGCACCTACGCCCCGGCAGCGTCTTTTCTCCAATCGCTCGCCGCCCTCCCCCTCGCCGAGCGAGACACTCACCTCGACGCGGAAGTCGAACGGCTGCACCACATCCCGGGGTTCGGCGTCGCGTTCCGCGAGCAAGACGAGCGTGCGGTTGCGTTGGCAAAATGTGTGCGCTCCCGCGGCTACGAGGACGGCGAGCACTGGCGAACTCTCATCGCAGCCGACGCACGGCTCCAACCACGCGGTGCACCGATGAACATCGCAGCCGCCACCGCTGCCGTGTTTCTCGACCGCGGGTTTTCCCCGGCTCAACTCGGGGCCCTCGGCCCGGTGCTGCTCCTTCCCAACTACCTTGCGAATGCGGTCGAGGGCGCTGAGCAGTCTCCGCAGATGCTCCAACGCCTGCCCAGCGAGACGATCGAAGACCGGACGCCCGCCCCGCGGTTGAGCCCTCGAGCTCGCGCGGCCGCCGACGGTGACGGGTCATCGAGCTGACCTGGGCGGCTGCCGCAACAACGAAACCTGGGCCTCCGAGGAGAGCCCAGGTTCTGCGCCTCACGAACCGCATGCAGGGCACGGTCCGTGTGGTCGAGTATTCGTGCTTAGGCGAAGCTGAACTTCCAGCCGCCATCGTCGTCGAGGCCGATGGACAGCGTGGGCGGCATCTCTTCGTCCGCCATCTTCTCGAGTAGGGCGCGCGCAAGGTTGGGCATGAGGGAGCCACGCATCGCGTGGTCGAGGGCACGCGCGCCCGTGTCGCCCTCGGTGCAGCGCGCCACGAGGTGCTCGATCAGCGAGTCCTCGAAGGTCGTGTCGATGCCGTGGGTACCGTGGAGTCGCTTGGCGAGACTCCCAAGCTTGAGCTTTGCGATGTCGGCCAGGATCTCCGGATCCATCGGGCGATACGGGACGACGGACATGCGGGCCAGAAGCGCGGGCTTGAAGTGACCCGAGAGCTCGGGCCAGATCGCGGCGACGACATCCTCGACGGGAGGCTTGGTGCCGCCCTCGTGCATGCCCATGATCTTGTCGGTCGCGAGGTTGCTGGTGAGGATGACGACCGTGTTGCGGAAGTTGACCATCCGCCCCTCGCCGTCGCTCAGCATCCCCTTGTCGAACACTTGGTAGAAGAGGTTCATGACCTCGAGGTCGGCCTTCTCGACCTCGTCCAGCAACACGACGCTGTACGGTTTGTGCCGCACGGCTTCGGTGAGCACGCCACCTTCCCCGTACCCGACGTAGCCCGGAGGCGACCCGATGAGGCGCGAGACCGTGTGTTTTTCCTGGAACTCGGACATGTTGATGGTCGTCATCGACCGCTCACCGCCATAGAGTTCGTCTGCGAGCGTCAGGGCCATCTCGGTCTTTCCGACGCCCGAGGGGCCGACGAACAGGAGCACGGCGATGGGCGTGTCCGGATTTCGCACCCCAGCGTGGGACATGCGAATGGCTTCCGCCACGGCGCTCGTCGCCTGGTCTTGGCCCTTGATGCGCGAACCAAGCTTGTCCTCGAGCTTGAGCATCGTCTCGATCGAGTCCGACCGCATCTTGCCGATCGGGATGCCGGTCCAGCTCGAGACAACCTGCCCGACCGCGTCGACGTCGACTTCGTAGTGCACCAACGGATTCTCGCCCTGCAGCGCTTGCAGCCGCGCCCGAGCATCCACGATGTCGGTGGAGGCCTTCTCCTTGGCGTCGGCTTCGCCTTCCTCGTCCCGAAGGATCGCCTGGGCGTCCTTGATCTCGGCGATGATCTCTTTCTCTTGGCCGAGTTGCTCCTCGAGTGCGTTCAGCTCGGCAACGATCGCAGCCATGCGACTCTCCAGCTCCTCGACACGGCCGTCGTCCTCGGTCGCCGCGTCCGCGATGTCTCGCTGAATGACGTCGAGCTGGCGCTCGAGTGAGGCGTGCTCGGAGCGCAACGACACCACCATTGCCGGCGGAGCATCCTGCTCGATGCG
Organism: Nannocystales bacterium; assembly: GCA_050633305.1. Lineage (GTDB taxonomy): Bacteria > Myxococcota_A > Polyangia > Nannocystales > Nannocystaceae > CAJXVA01. The sequence continues at coordinate 788,659 of JBOEGF010000018.1, read as the reverse complement.
AACCCTCGCGGCTGCGGTGTCGAGCAAGTCGACGGCCTTGTCGGGCAGCTGGCGGCCCGTGATGTAGCGATCGGAGAGCTTCGCGGCCGCGACGACGGCATCCTCCCGAATCACGACGTTGTGGGCGTTTTCGTAGACACCCCGTAAGCCGCGGAGCATCAAGATCGCATCGTCGACCGAGGGCTGATTGACGTGAACCGGCTGGAACCGACGCTCGAGTGCGGGGTCCTTCTCGAAGTACTTCTTGAACTCCGAGTACGTCGTGGCGGCGACGGTACGGAACTCGCCTCGCGCCAGCGCAGGCTTGAGCAGGTTCGGGATCTCGTTGTCACCGCCGCCTCCACCCACGAGCGTGTGCGCCTCGTCGATGAACATGATGATCGGGGTGGGCGAACCTTTGACCTCGGCGATGACCTTCTTCAATCGGTTCTCGAGCTCGCCTTTGACTCCGGCGCCGGCCTTGAGCAGGCCCATGTCCAGCGACAGCAGCTCGGTCTGCGCCAGCTCCGCAGGAACATCGCCTTGAACGATCGCCCGGGCCAAGCCTTCGACCAACGCGGTCTTGCCTACGCCGGCCTCTCCGACGGCAATCGGGTTGTTTTTTCTGCGCCGCGCGAGGATGTCGATCATCTGACGAATCTCGCGGTCGCGTCCGAAGATCGGGTCGATCTCGCCGCGCTTCGCCTTCTCGGTGAAGGAGATACAGAACCTGTCGAGCGCCTCTCGTCCCGGTGCGGAGGCTTGACCCGGGCCGGCCACGCCTGCCCCTGCCGCCGAGGGGACCTCGAGCGCCTCTTTGCTGCCCGAGAGGATCTCCGCGAAGTTGTTCTTGAGTTCGACCAGGTCCAGCCCGTCCAACTCCGAGAACGCCTCACCGGTGTAACGGCCGGGGTTGGACAGAAACTCGAGGAACAGATCGCCAGATCGAATCTGCACCGACCCCCGCTCGATGGACGCGATGACCCACGTGCTCTCCATCCACTTGAACAGCGTCGCGGAGAACCGAGGCTTGCCCTGGTGGTTGGTCGCCATCATCTGGACCGCGCGCTCGACTTCGGCCGCGACCCGCGTCTGCTCCTTGCCGAAGAAGCGGAGGATGTGCGCGATGTCGCCGTCTTCGACCTCGATGAGACCAAGCAGCAGATGCTCCACCACGATCTCGTGGTAGCCGCCGGACGCCGCCCGGTCGACCATGGCCGTGAGCGCGCTGTTGCAGGAGGGGTTGAGTCGACTGACGAGGTTGCGTGGTTGGACGGACATTTCGGAATCTCGGTTCAGTGTCGTTGCGGCCGGGATTGCCAGCCGTAGTTCGCGTTGGAAGGAACTCGGTCGAGATGGCGCGGCAACTCGACGTTGACGTGGGTCATCGATGCGGACTCCACCCCGGAACCCAGCCACGCGTCGACGCCCATCCGAGCCCCGGTCACACCGAGGTGGAACGGAGGTCGAGCGTCGTCGCGGACGTCGAGTCGCATCTCAAAAACGATCGGCTCGTCGGTGAGAACGGCCAATAGCTCGACGATGACAGGGTACTGATCTCCATCGGCCAGGAAATGCCGGAAGTTCTCGCCCAGCGGCCCGATGGCGATGACCGCCTTCCCACTCTTGTCGAAACACTCGGCGCCCAGCACCGATGCATGCCCCAGAGCGTGGTTTCGCTCGCCCAGGGCCATCCGCTGTTCTCCGTCGAGTGGACTCCAGCCACCGGAGAACGTCTCGACGTGCACTTCGGCACCCTGCAAGGCCTCGCCGCACACGTCCTCGAGCGCCAACTCGATCGTCCGGGCGGAGCGGATACCACTGGAGAGCAACGGCGCGAGGCGAAGCATCCGCCACGGCGGGATGGTCTTCATCGCGTGCCCACCCCAGCTGTCGAAGCCGGCCAGCGCAAGGATGCGTTTGGACCACGAGTCGGTCGCGTCCTTGAGGTACTCGCGCGCGAGGTCGTGCTTGACCCCGATCCGGTAGACGAAAGAGATCAACCGGTGGTGAAACAGGTCGAGGAAGTCGCGTTTGACCGCGGCCGTGTCCTGGGCCTGTGCGACCTCCTCCGCGAGGTACAGCGGCATGGGAGAGACGGTCCCGGTCAGGCCCAAGAACGCAGTCGTGATCTCGAAGCGAAACTGTTTCTCCTCGAGCGCGTCTTCGGCCGCCTGCGGCTTGGCGACCCACTCCACCTTCATGATGTCGCCGGCTTTGAACGCCAGCGACGCGTCATGCCGAAAGCGGATCGCTTCACGGTCGTAGGGGCCGTTGCCGCCCACCCGAACCGCCTCCGGCGCGAGACGCTCCATCATGCCCACGGTGTAGAAGAAGTCGTAGCGAGTCGCGTTCTCGAGCAGCGAGTCTCGAATGGCGTCGGCGTCATTGCGACTGGGAGGCGCAACCGTGCCCCGGCTGCCCGCAGGCGGCCGCGTGCTCGGCAAACTCAGAGAATCCGACGCTGTCCGCTTCTCGCTGGCCACTTGAGCTCGACCTTCGACGGGTGGAGGATGAGGTGCAGTTCGTTGAACGAGTTGAGCGGCACGTGGGTGGCGAACACTTCGTCGAGCACACAGCCGAACAAAAACGCGTCGCCCTGGGTGCCGAGCTTCGATTCCTCCAGCTCGATGCGGGTCTCGACCCCCCGGACCGGGGCGCCGCCCATCAGCCGGGTGACCGGCTCGTTCTCGATGCTGCGGATCGACTCGACACGAAGCTCGTTGGCCCGGCCTTGAGCGGGTGAGGATTCGCGCTGGAAGTTATAGAGGTTCAGCAGCGTCCGCAGGACCCGGGGGTCAGCGAGCGATGCTCGGCCCAAGGACAAGTGCGAGAGCAACCGCCACTGAAGGTCCGAGCCCAGCTTGGGGCGCGATGCATTGGTGACGGGCGAAATGTTTTTGAACGGCGCCGGACTGGAGACACCGCGCGGGGTCGTATTGATCTCGCCGAGCTGGAGTTCAGCGGGCAGCAAGCGGTTGCTGCAGGTCAGCTCCATCGAGAGCACCTCTTCGTCGCGGCTCGGCGTGTCGCCCAGCGGCGTCACGATGGAGATGTACTTGTCGGTCGCGTCATCGAGCGGCGAGGACGTCGGCCGCAGCGTGTAGTAGCTGCCCTCTCGCGAGTCGGCCGTGTGGGCGAATCCCACGAAGGGCTCATAGGTCCGACGTTGCGATTGGCCCTGCCGGATGCCAAGGACCTCCCGAACCGCGTAGACCTCCATGTGGTCATGCCGTGTACCGCTGGCTCGCAGCAGGTGCTCGTGGACTTTGGGGTCGAGCTTGACCGGCTCGGCCGAGACGTCAAACAGGTTGATCACCGGTGTCGTGAACAACCGGAACGTCTCGGCCGTGATGCGCTGGTTGAGTTCGGGCGGCCGCTCGAACTCAAACGCGATCTCAAACCGCTCCGCGGTCAGCGGCGCCCGGTCGAGTCGTTCCAGGTCGAAGTACAGGAACTTGGAGGGGTTGCAGAAGTACTCCTGCAAGTAGCGATAGCCCGGCTGAGACAACGTCGGCCACGGCAGCATGTCGTCCTGCGGGCGAAAGCCGATCGGCTTGATCACGTCGGTGCCGATCGCGATCGGCTCGGCGCCATCGGACTGGATGCTCACCCCCTTGAGGTGTCGCATCAACCACAGGTGCAGGGTCGAGGACAGGCCCAACTCGCCGTGCAGAAGAAACCGGAGGCCTTCTTTGCGGGCGAGAATCGGCATGCCCGGCTCGCTCGTCAGCATGCGCAGGCGGATGACAGGGAAGTTGCCCTTCGACTGATCGAGCACCGCATCTTCGATGCGGACGGGCAGCAAGTCGACCGGCATCGTCGTCCGGAACTCGCAAGCCGTCCCTTTGATGGACTTGGAGGACACCCTGGCCCCTTCGGACACAGTGTGAACGCCACGAAGTGACTTGATGGGCGGCTCGTACTGGATGACCGACGTGGGCGGGATCGTGCGTAGGTAGTGCGGCAACAGGAGCTGCATCAACCCGTGGACGACCTCCGGTACCGCGTCATCAACCCGTTCTCGAATGCGCGCCGTGAGGAACGCGACCCCCTCGAGCAGCCGCTCGACATCGGGGTCGCTGCCCTTCTCTGCGAGCAGACCAGCCGTCGACGGGTGAAGGAGGGAAAACTCCTTGCCCATCTCGCGGAGGTACTGCAGCTCGCTCTCGTAGTACTTCGCGCCCAACGCCCTGGAGGATACGAATAATTGCGTCAGCTTGAACGCGAAAACCAGGCCAGACCGGGCTACTCGATATCTACGCGTCCACCTTGGTTGACCTGCGTCCGGACCCGCACGAGACCGCGTTTGCGGTCACCGGTGAGACGTGCCGAGATATCAAAAACCAGTGTCAACGGATCATCACTCGCCGCGGGACGAACCCGCACACTCGTGAGGCGCGGCTCAAACTTCTGAATAGTCTCCCGAATGCTCCGCTGGAGGAACTGCGTCGCGTTCGGGAAGTCGTGATAGAGGTCGCATAGATCGATGACCCCGAAGTCCGGGGCCGCCGGAGCATCCCCAACACGCGTGTTGAGAATCGCTCGCAGGTTTCCGATGATGGACTGCACCTCGTCCGCCGCTCGAGACGGGGACGAAGAGGCAAGCCTACCTAGTATTCCCCGCGCCATCTACGTCGGCTCCAGCTACGCTTGCTCGCGCCAGTTATCTTCATGGATCGTGTTGTTGACCAAATCTTCCCACGAGATCGTGTGGAATACGATGCTGATCTCCTCAATAGGTGCAAGGTTCGCGCTTGCCGGGTCAATTGCGTCGCTGGAGGTCCGGACGATGCTTGCGATCCGTGCCTCTTTGACCTCGATCCTGAAGAACTGTTGGACGGTCCCGTCTCCGTCAGGGTTGGGGCGGTAGAAAGTCCAGCTCGCCTCGATAACCTCGTTGTTGCAGAGCGCCTTTGCGAGGAGCGGCGACGACTTGTCCATTTTCTTCGTGAACTTGATCGGATCGAAGGAGTGTCGCCCTGTGGCCTGGCCGGTCCCGCCTTCGCGCGCAGTCCGGACGGAGTCGCAGAAGGACTGGCACTCAATTGTGGGGCCCCGATCAAAACTCGAAACCGTTGACTCGCCCTCGAGCACGGTGCCGTTAGCGGAGAGGATGAGGGAAAGGGACATCGACATGTTCGTAACGTAGCAGCGCCCCCCGACCCCGTAAAGACTCACCCCGGTATCACGGGCAGGCTCCGGCCGCTCCGCTTGCCAGGCGCCGCCGATATCCATCGGCACAGGCCGGCGCGGGCAACGACCCGGGAGCCGGCGACACCGCGTTGAGACCGGGACCCTGGATCCAACGTTTTCCCCAACCGCCCCCCTTCCCAACCCGCCCCCACCGCGCGACCATCCTCCTCCCGCCTCATGTTGCGCATCACGATCTCGAAGACCGGCCAGCCTCCGACCACGACATCGTTCGACAAGCGCGAGATCACGATCGGGCGCACCCCAAGCAACGACGTCCGCATCCCCGAGCCGGGCGTCTCCTCGAGCCACGCGCGTATCCTCTACACGGACGGATCGCTGACGCTGATCGACCTGAGTTCGACCAACGGCACGTTCGTCAACGGCAGCCGCATCCAGGGTCCGCAGATGGTCATGCCAGGCGACGAGGTGTACGTCTGCTCCTACAAGCTGGCGTTCGAACTCGATGGTGCTTCCGCCGGACCCCCCTCCCAGCACCCCGTAGCGGGCGGTTTGCCCGGCCCGGTCGGCCCCGTCTCGGCCAGCACCCCGCCCCAGGGCCCTGCCCCCATCGGCAACCCGCCTCCCGCTATCGGAGCCCCTCCCCCGGCCCTCGGAGGACCCCCGCCCTCGCTCGATGCACCGCCGCCACCCATCGGCGCACCGCCCCCGGCCATCGGAGGCCCCGCGCCTCCGCTCGGCGCCCCACCGCCACCGATCGGGGCCCCGCCCCCAGCCATCGGCCAGCCACCCCCTTCGATCGGTGCCCCGCCTCCGGCGATGTCCCCCGCACCGCGGGTTGACCCATCCCTCCCGCCGCCGCTCGACGCTCCCGCAAGCCCTCCGGTGCTCGAGGCCGAACCGCCGTTCAAGCTGCGAGCTCAGAAAGCGCCCGGTGCCCCAACGCTGCCACCGATGATCGGTGGCGCGGACCCGAGCGCGCCGCCGGTCGTCGAGCCCCCGATCGCAGAGCCCCCGATGGCCCCGCCCCCGATGGCTCCACCGCCCATGACCCCTCCGGTGATGGCCGCCCCTCCCACACCCGAGCCACCCTCGGCTCCTCCTCCGATGGCCCCGCCACCGATGGCGGACCCACCCGCGGCGGTCCCGGAGGCCGCCCCCGAGCCGCCTCCGGCCGCCCCGCCTTCGGTCGCCGCGGAACCGGAGCCCCCGCCCGCCGCCGCAAAACCCGTTCTACATCCCCCCTCCGGGGCTTCGACGCCCAAACAGGCCCCGATCACCCCGTCCACGTCCGCCCCTTCGGCCAAAGGGGAGTTGGACACGCCAACCCATCACCCGGATGCGAGCACCCCCTCCGCGCCCAAGGTCGTCTTGGGCTCGAAGTCCCCCGTTCGGACCGGCGCCACCATGATGGCCGACGACGTGGTCGCGCTCGAACGGCCGCCCGAGGATGCCCCGCCTTCGTCGAATCCGGGCCCCGCCGGCCCCACGCCCGACGCGTGGTCGATGCCGCGCGTGGGCCCGGCAGCTGCACCTCCGGTCGCGATCTCCTCTCCGGTCATGGCCCCCTCCACCGGAGGCCACGGTGCACCTTCCGTACTGCACCCCGCTGCGTTGGTTGGGCTCCCCCGCGAAGCCCAGACCCGAGAGGCCTGCCGGCAGGTCTTTGCGACGGTACGCGACCGATGGCTCGCCGAACCCGGACTCGACGATGACACCTTGGTCACGCGCCTTCGCTCCGGGCTTCAAGACCTCAAAGAGACCGTCGGTCATCTCGAGCCGATGTCACTTTCGGCGCGCATGCAGACCGAGCTGTGCGGGGTCGGTCCGCTCAACGCGTTGCTTCGCGACCCTCACATCACAGAGATTCTGCTCCGTGGACCCAGCCACTGCCTGATCGTAAAAAACGGCCAGTCGGTCGCATCGGAAGAGTCATCCTTCTCCAGCGACGAAGCCCTCGCATGGGTCGTCACCCGGCTCACAGGATCGAGCTTTGCCCCGACCAATCCCGTCATCGAGGCCACGACTGCCGACGGCCACCGGGTCCATGCCGTCCACCAGAGCCTCGCGGTCGATGGCCCGATCGTCAGCATCCGGCGCGCGGCGTCTGTCCAGCCTCGCTACGACCTTGGCCAGCTGACGGCCAGCGCAGCGCTTTCGGATGCGATTGCCAAGCTGTTGAGCAGTGCCGTGAACAGTGGTCTGCGAATCGCGGTGTTCGCCGGTCCGGGCGCTCGAGCGTTCCCGATGGCCGCCGCCCTGGCCCTCGCGGCGCCAGCCAGTCAAAGGCTCGTCGTCGTCCGTCCCAACCACGAGGCCGCGCAGCTTCCAGAGAACGCCGTGGTGCTTCAGAGCTCCCGCGCCCACGCGATGCCTGGTCTCGTCGACGCTGGGCTGGGGCTCGCACCTGGTCGTCTGCTCATCCATGACATCACAGGGGCGGAGGCCGGTTCGGCGCTCACGGCCTTGGGCAGAGGTCTCGATGGGGTTGTACTCACCACGCGTGCCTCCACGGCCGATGAGGGGCTGCAGCGGCTGGCCGCCCTCAGCGGGCTCGCGGGCGGCTCGGCGTCTGCGGACACTCGTGTGCTTCGAGTGGCCGCGAGTCTCGACCTCATCATCGTGGTCAACCGCTTCGGCGACGGCATCACCCGAATCACGCAGCTGTCCTCCCCGGGGGTCTCATCTTCGGGTACCGCCGTCGTCACCGACCTGGTCAGTCTCGATCCCCACACGAGGAACTGGACCCACACCGCGGCCCTCCAAGGGTTCATCTCCGACTTCGCGCAACGCGGGATTTCCCTGGCCATGACATAGCGCTGCCCTTGCCAAGCTCTTGTTCGCCGTGGGATTCTCCGCGGCCGACGCGCTGTTTTTTTGCCTCAGCGCCGCGCCCTCAAATGACTGTGTTCGTGCGTCCGTCGCTCACCGCTGTGTCCTCGCTCCGCCCACTCGCTCGTGCTGGCCTGGGCCTGGGTCTCACCGCGGCCCTCGCCCTCACGGCCGCCGCTGGTTGCAAGAAGAAAAACAAGGGCCCGACCTGCAACCCCGACGACGAAGTCTTCGAGGCGATCCGGGTGGTCATCCAGCCGGACGAGATGATCAACCTCGACGACGAAGGCCAGCCGCTGTCGGTCCAGCTACACGTCTACCAGCTCAAGGGCGACGAGAGTGTCGACATCATCGACTTCGAGACCGTTTGGGAAGAGGGCGGCGAGGTGGCGTTCGGCGACGACTTCATCTCCGAAGAGGAGATCACGGTCTACCCGGGCAAAAACGACACCTTGGAGCTGACACCGGACCCCGAGGCCAAGTTCGTCCTTGCGGCGGCGATCTACCGAGAACCTCTCGGTCAGGATTGGTTCCGCCTCTACGAGGTGCCGCGCTACCACGGCAACGACGTCTGCACGGCCAAGAAGAAGAAGCAGCCGTGGCCGGACCCGTGTTTCCACGTCTTGCTCGAGCGCTCGCTGCTCGACGGCGGACCCACCCCGCCAACGGGCTGGGACGCCGAAGGACACGGGCTTCAATGCCCCGGCAAGCCCAGCCGAACGCCGCCCGTCGAGCTCAAAGACGACGGCAAGAAGAAGAAAAAGAAGAAAAAGCGCAAGAAGCTCAAGGACGTCGAGGCGCCCGAGCAACCCGAAGAACCGTCCACGCCCGAGGCTCCCACAGCCCCGGAGAAACCGGGCGCCTGAGCCCCCGAGGTCCGTCATGTCGCGCAAGAACTTGAACCGGGTCGTGTGGAGCGAGGGCATGCTGATGTGCCCTCAGCACCTCCAGCAACAGGACCTCTTCTACGAAGCCTCGATCGGGGCCAGGCTCGCCGCCGCGGTGCCCCACATCTGGGGCATCAGCGAGATGACGATCGACGAAGGCGAGCTCAGCTCGGGCACCTTCAAGCTCTCGGCGTTTGAAGGCGTGTTCCCGCGCGGACTCGTCGTCGACCTCGAACCCGGCGACTCCGGAGGTCCTCCCGCACGCCCGATCGGCGATCAGTTTTCCGCGACCGCATCGACGCTCGAGGTCTACCTGGGCGTCCCGTCCACTCGAGAAGGCGTCCCCAACTACGCGGAGGCGCTCGATGACTCCGCCGCGGCCCGTTACAAGATCGCCAACCGGCCGGTCCCCGACCTCACCATCGCGAAGACCGAGCAGGTCATTGGCTTCGGCCGGCCCAACCTCCGCATCATCTTGGGCAAGGAGTCTCGCGACGACTTCGACTCGATCAAGCTCGCCGAGGTGGTTCGCGACCCGACGGGGCAGTACCAACTGTCCAACACGTACATTCCGCCCGCGCTTAAGGTTGCCGCGGCTCCGGTGCTTCAGGGCTACCTGCAAGACCTGCTCAGCACGATGCTCAGCAAGCACCGCGCCCTCGCCGAAACCCGCCGCCAGGTCGACGCGGCTTCGGTCGAGTTTGCACCTCAGGACACCACCCGGTTCCTGCTGCTCAACGCGCTGGCGAGCAACATCCCCTTGGTTCGCTACATCGCGGAGGACAAGTCGCCGACCCCATTGTCGACGTACCTCACCTTGTTGCAGCTGGCCGGCTCGCTGACCACCTTCACCGGGAGCGTCGATCCCTCGACCTTCCCCACGTTTGCCCACAACGACCTTCGAGCCACGTTTCAACCGCTGGTCGAGAGCCTCAACGCCATGCTCGGGGCCACGGTCAAGCAGCGTTGCCTCGAGGTCCCCCTCGAAGCGCGAGCCGACGGCATGTGGATCGGTCAGCTCAAGGACGACCGCCTGCCCAAGTGCGAGGCATTCGTCCTCGCCGTGGAGGCCCAGTCCGAGACCCAGGAAGTCTCGAACCGGCTCCCCAAGCTCTCGAAGATCGCCTCGTGGAAGCAGATCAACCAGATCGTTCGCTCCGCGACGCCGGGCGTCTCGCTGACGGTCACGCACCGACCGCCTCCCGAGATCCCCGTTCGGCCCAAGCAGGTCTACTTCATGCTGGCCACGTCCGACACGTACTGGCGCGCGATCGCCACCGAGCGCACCATCGCCATCTACCTTCCCCCGCCCTACGACCCCAGCAAGGCCAAGATTTCGCTCATGGGCATTCCGCCCAAGGGTTCACGGCCTTCCTGATTCACCGCGAGCCTGATCACCCCAAGGGAGCAACGCCAGGATGGAACGGGTCTACGCAGTCACCAAAGACTGCATCAACGCGCTGATCCAGCTGAAGAACGTCGACGACAGCGCCATGTTGGCGCCGGAGATGTTCCACCAGCGGATCTGCGGCTACGTCGATCAAATGCGGCAGACAGCCTCGCAAGCGGGTCTGCAAGATCGCGACGTACACGACATCATGTATGCGCTCGTGGCCCTTGCCGACGAGTTCGCGATGCGCAAGCCGGGCGCCCTTCGGGACATGTGGATGAGCAACCCGCTTCAGCTCCACTACTTCCAGGAGAACCTCGCCGGCGAGAACTTCTTCAATCGGCTCGAACATCTTCTCGTCGACCCGAGCCGGCAAGAGGCCCTGCGCGTCTACTACTGGTGCTTGGTGTTCGGCTTTCAGGGCAAGTTCGCCATCCGCGGCGGTGAGCTCCAACTCGCGGCGGTGCAGCGACGGGTCCAAGACGCGCTGGGACAGGCGATGCGGCCCGAAGCGTTGTCCAAGCGGCACATGCGGCCTCGCGAACGTGTCACCCGGCGCTCACAGAGCTACCTCACCGTGTGGTTGGGCCTGTTCGCGCTGCTGTTCTCGCTGGTCCTGATCGTTGTGTTGCGTCTCGCGCTGGACAAGCAAGCGGGCGACTTCACGAGCGACATCGACGAGGTCACCGCGTCCTCCGACGACGCCCCGGATGCCAAGAAAGGCGAGGGCTGAGCCATGCTCAAGTACATCTTCAGTGCGCTGCTCATCGGAGCCGTCTGGGCCGTCGTCCTGCTGCTCGAGTTCCCCATGTGGATCGCGATCGTCGCCACGGCGGTCATCGTCGCGATCCTCATCACGGTCGTCCTCGTCAAAATCCTGCGGGCCAAGAAGGCGGCTCGCGAGATCGAGAAGGCGCTTGCGGCCCAGGCCGCAGCCCAATCTGCGAGCGCCCGCCCCGACCTCAAGGCCGAGGTCGACGCGATGCAAAACGAGTTCCTCAAGGCCGTCGCGGCCCTGAAGACCTCCAAGCTTGGCGGCAACAAGAAGGGCGCCGATGCGCTGTACGCCCTGCCCTGGTACATGATCATCGGCCCTCCTGGCGCCGGCAAGAGCACCGCACTTCGCAACTCGGGCCTGCGCTTCCCGTACTCCGCGGGCGCCGTTCAGGGCGTGGGCGGCACGCGAAACTGTCAGTGGTGGATGACCAACGAGGCCGTCATTCTCGACACCGCTGGCCGCTACACCACCGAAGAAGCCGACCGCGAGGAGTGGATGGGCTTCTTGGACCTGCTCAAGCGCAACCGCCCCAAGCGACCGGTCAACGGTGTGCTTGTGGCCATCGCGCTGACAGACCTCTCCGAGAGCAGCCCCGACGACGTCTTGGCCCGAGCGCGAGAGATTCGCGCCCGTGTCGACGAGGTCATGGGGAAGCTGGAGATGGTCGTGCCCGTGTACGTCCTGTTCACCAAGTGCGACCTCCTGCCTGGCTTCGTCGACATGTTCTCGGACCTGGGCCAGAAAGAACGCAGCCAGATCTGGGGCTTCACAGTCCCGGTGTCCACGAAGGACAAACCCGCCGCGCTGTTCGACGACCACTTCGGCGAGCTGACCCAAGTGGTCGAGCGCCGCGCGATGCGACGCCTTGCCGAAGAGCGCGCGGACGCGGCCAAGGACAAGATTTTCACGTTCCCGCAGTACTTTGAGCCGCTGCGAGAGAACCTGTCGATGTTTGTCGGCGAGCTCATGGCCGACAGCATCTACACCGAGTCGCCGATCTTCCGCGGGTCGTACTTCACCTCGGGCACCCAAGAGGGCAGCCCGATCGACCGCATCATGAACTCGATGGCGGAGGCCTTCGGCGTCCAGCCGCAGATGAGCTTCACGCAGCAGCAGGTCGAAGCCAAGAGCTACTTCCTGGGCGATGTCTTCGGCAAGGTCATCTTCCCCGACAAGAACGTCGCGACGCGCAGCGCAGCGCACGTCAAGCGCCAGGCGATCATGGGCCACGCGATCGCGGGCGCCCTGTTCGCAACGTCGGTTGGGCTGGCGGTGCTTCCGGTGCTGTCGTTCAACCGAAACCGCGAGTTCCTCGGTCGGGGCGAGGACGCCATCGCGAAGCTCAACGAACACAAGCAGAGCGAGCACGCAGGCGTCGATCCGATCGAGATCGATAAGATCAAGCCGCTGTACAACATCGAGCGCGAGCTTGATGAACACGAGTCGGACGGCGTCCCCTTGATGATGCGAATGGGCATGTATCAGGGCGCCCGCTTCACCGACCGCGTCGAGAACCTCTACGTCACCACGGTACGCGAAGAGGTGGTCCAGCCTCTCATCACCATCGAGGTCCGCGAGCTCAAGAAGTTCGTGCAGACCTACGGCCCGCTGACCGACCAGCCCAAACCCGACGAACAGGAGGAATACAGGGCCCGGTTGCGCACGTACCTCCTGTTGTCTGGCGAGTACAGTGAAGACGAGCCGGGCCTGGACGAAGAGCAAAGCAAGTGGCTCTCCGACCGCCTGGGAACCTCGTGGGGAGCGATCCTCGAGCGCATGAACCTGACCGGCGACGTCTCCACGATGAAGGCCGTCGCCGATGCGTACGTCGACAACCTCGCCGAGCATCCTGACAAGTTGCTGTTCGAGCGCAACGTCAAGCTGGTCAAAGACGTCCGCAAGATCCTCAAGCGCACCGACCAGACCCAGGCCCTGCTCGATGAGCTGCTCCGTGGCGTCGAGACTCAGGACCTCACGCTCAACGCCGTCACCGCCAGCAACACAGCGCTCAAGAACGACAACCGCACCATTCGCGGGGCCTACACCCGGACCTCGTGGGAGAACGAGATTCGCGGAAACCTGGAAGCGGTTCTCGAGACCGCCCAGGGCAACGAATGGGTCTTGGGGCGGACCGAAGAAGAAGCCAAGAAGTCGAAAGACACCCAGCTCGTCGCGCTGCGTTCCCTGTACTTCGAGAACTACATCGGCGAGTGGAAAGGCTTCATCAACGCGATCTACGTGGTCGCGCCCGACGACCTGCTCGAAGCGCAGAAGGTCTTCGGCGACCTGACCAGCGGCGCCACGCCACCGCTCAAGCGCCTGTGCCAGAACCTCGACTACCACACGACGCTGCTCGAAGAGGAGACCGCCGAGGACAAGGCCGGCGACCTCGCGGGTGAGCTCGGCGACAAGGCGCTGGAGCAGGCCTCGAAGAAGGGCGGCAAGAAGGGCAAAGCTGCCGCCGCGGCTGCGAAGCGGCTCAAAAAGGGCGGAGGCAACGACGCCAACCCACTGCTCAAGACCACGGAGGACGTGAAGAAGGCGTTCGAGGGACTCGCCGGGTTCGGATACCAAGCCGTCCCCGCCGTCCCCGAAGGACAGGCCGCTCCACCACCGCCCCCGGTTCAACTCGACCGCTACCAAGAGGAACTCAAGACGGTCCGAGACGCGCTTCGGGCCAAGATCGACCACGACGATGAGGACTCCGCGAAGTCGCTCAAGAACGCGGTCAAAGGCGGCCTCACCACCATCGATGCGGTGCTCAACGAGTCGGATCTCAAGGGCTGGCGGCCCACCCTCGCGCGGTGGCTCCCGCCCCCATTCGAAGCGGTCCAGGCCATGGTCGGCAAGGAGTTCAAGGGCGTGCTCGCCAAGAACTACTGCGAGTCGGTCTACAAGCCGATGAAGGACATGCTGGGTCGCTATCCGTTCTCCAAGAACGGCAAGAACGTGAAGTTCAAGGACCTCGAGGAGCTGCTGCACCCCGAGACCGGCGCCCTGTGGACGTACTACGGCACCGCCCTCGCCTCTCGGATCCCGCGCAAGCACGGCACCTTCGAGTTCGAGAAACGCGGCGCGAAAGAGACCATCAAGTACGACCCCGCGGTCGTGAAGTTCCTCGAGCGAGCGGACGACCTCAGCCGGGTCTTGTTCCCCAACGGCGCCCTGCTGGTCGAGTTCGACGTCTTCATCGACGACAACCCGGCGGCCGCAATCACCACGCTCGAGATCGACGGCAAGGAGATCGAGCACAAGAACGGACCGGGCCGGTTTGTCCCGATGCAGTGGCCCGGCGAAGGCGAGCCCGGCACCCAACTCAAGACGCGAAGCAAGGCGGTCCGAGGTCAACTCGAACGCAAAGGTCCCTGGGGCTTCTTCGAAGTGCTCGAGGAAGGCACCATCTCAGGGTCCACGGACAGCGCGGTCTTCGTGCTCAAGTGGGACCTCCGCGACCAGTCTGCAGGTGTCGTCAAGGTCAAGTTCCGTGCCGCTGAAGACGACACGCCGTTCTTCGGGACCCAGGAGCGCCCGACCGAGTTCCTCCAGGTGTTCCGCCACGCCGACCTGCGGCCGCCCCCGCAGCTGCTCCTCGACACGAAGGGATGCTCCGAATGACCGGGTTGTCCGGTTCATCCCCGATCGGTAGCTTCGGCAAGGTCCCGGCGGCCGGAGACTTCGTCTCTGTCGGGAGCGGTTCCGCGGTCACCCAGGCGTTCCAGGGCTGGCTGCAGCAAGAGAACGACTACCTCGCCTCCAAAAAGCGACCGTTTCCAACCGCTCCGATCCGGTTCGTGTATCGCGACCCGGCCGGAGCCGCGCTGGTCGGGGCCCTCGGGCCCAGCCGCGACACGGTCGGGCGGACGTTTCCGCTCTCCATCTACACACACATTGATACCCACACGGCCATGCCGCGGTTCTCCGCCTTGCCGACGGCGTTCGATGCTTTTCTCGACGGCGCCGCACAAACGCTCACAGACGCGGCGTCCATGGACCTACCAACGCTTGCCGCTCGCATCGGGGGACTCCACCTCCCGGGTGCCGGGGAACTCCGAGACGCGGCGCTTTGGACCCACGAAGCCCTCGGCGCCACACCGGGCACGCTCCTGCTCGAACACCTCTTCGGCCCCGTCGCCCAGGGCGTGCACTACCACGGGCTCAACATGATGCGGACCGCATGCGCGCAGTGCCACGGTCGCGACCCCGGAAACGCCGGCATCATCGTCGAGTGCCATGCCGGGGACGATGTTCAGATCGCCTTTTGGCTGTGTCTGGCCGAGAGCTTGTTGGGCTGGAACGCCGCCCCTCCATCGTTTTTCTGGACCGACGTGTCCAGCGAGGACTCTCGACTCCTGCTGTGCCTCGGCGCCCCTCCGTTGGGACTCCTGCACTACCTCGCCGATCCGTCCGCCGCGGCGGACCGGCTGTGGCCCACCCGCACCACATCGGCGGCCGCGATCGAAGCTGGACGCAATGCGCTCGGCTCCACCCAACGTCAGGCCCTCGAACCTCCCGCACCTACAGCGGCCGGGTTGTTGTCGGCCCTCGTTCAACCCTGACCTCCCCTCTCACCACGGAGCCTGGGCGCCAGGCCACCGGGCCTGCCCCTGACCGTGGAACCCCGTTGTCATTTTTTCACTCCACACGCTGTGTTAGCGTGCGGATCGTCGAGTTCAACCCCTAGGAAGCAAGGTAGCGAAGAGTCATGGCGAAAGAAGGATCGGTTGCGCCCAAAGAGCGTGTCAACATCGTCTACAAACCCGCAGTCGACGGAGCGGAGGAAGTCGAACTTCCCCTGAAAATCCTCGCCATTGGGGATTACACGGGCCGTGCCGATGATCGGCAGCTTGAGGATCGCAAGCCGATCAACATCGACAAGGACAACTTCAACGAGGTCATGGAGAAGCACGGCCTCGGCATCGACATCAACGTTGCCGACAAGCTCTCCGGCGAAGAAGGCTCGGAGATGTCCGCCAGCCTCCAGTTCAAGACGCTCAAGGACTTCACCCCCGAAGGCGTTCTCCAGCAGGTGCCCGAGCTTCAAAAGCTCATGGATCTGCGCAACTCCCTCACCGCGCTCAAGTCCCCGATGGGCAACGTGCCGACGTTCCGCAAGAAGCTCGCCGCGATGCTCGAAAGCCCCGAGCAGCGCGATGCTTTGATGGCCGAGCTCGGCCTCAACAAAGACGGCGGCGAGGGCTGACCCCGCCCTTTGGGTCACTTCTGAACCGAACAGATTGGAAAACAAGATGTCCGAAGAGCAAGCACAAGAAGGCGGCGCGGCGGCAACGACCGAAGCCGGTGGCTCACTCCTCAGCGAGCTGCTGAGCGAAGCCAAGGTCACCCCAGGTCAAGAGACCTACGACATCGCGAAGCAGGGGGTCACCGCGTTCATCGCTGAGGCGATCGCGAACTCCGGCAAGTTCAGCCGCATCGACAAAGCGGCCGTCGACTCGATGATCGCCGAGATCGACGAGCGACTCACGAGCCAGATCAACGAGGTCTTGCACCACGAAAAGTTCCAGCAGCTCGAGTCCGCGTGGCGCGGCCTCAAGTATATGGTGGACTCGTTCAACTTCCGCGAGAACGTCCGCCTCGAGGTTCTGAACTGCTCGAAGCAGGACCTCATGGACGACTTCGAGGACTCCCCGGAGATCCCCAAGTCGGGCCTGTACCGCACCGTCTACTCCGCCGAGTACGGCACCTTTGGTGGCAAGCCGTTCGGGCTCATGGTCGCCAACTTCGACGTTGGCCCCGGCCCCCAAGACATGCAGCTCCTCACGAGCTGCGCGTCCGTGGCCGCGATGTCGCACGCCCCGTTCCTCGCCAACTCGGGCCCCGAGTTCTTCGGGGAAGAGTCGTTCGAGCCGCTTCCCAAGCTCAAGGACCTCAAGTCCCTGTTCGAGGGTCCGCAGTACGCCCGGTGGCACTCGTTCCGCGAGTCCGAAGACGCACGCTATGTGGGCCTGTGCATGCCGCGCTTCCTGCTGCGCCTGCCCTACGGGCAGGACACCATTCCCGTGAAGTCGTTCAACTTCTCCGAGGACTCCACGGGCAAGCACGACAACTACCTGTGGGGGCCCGCTTCGGTGACCATGGCCACCCGCGTCGCCGACTCGTTCGCCAAGTACCGCTGGTGCCCGAACATCATCGGCCCGCAAGCGGGCGGCGCGGTCGAGGATCTTCCGCTCCACCAGTACAAAGCGATGGGGGAGATTCAGACCAAGATCCCCACCGAGATTCAGCTGACCGAGCGTCGCGAGTACGAGCTGTCCGAGGAGGGCTTCATCGGCCTCACGTTCCGCAAGGACTCCAACAACGCTGCGTTCTTCTCGGCGAACTCGTGCCAAAAAGCCAAGATCTTCGCGGACACCGAAGAGGGCAAGGCCAACGAACTCAACTACCGGTTGGGCACCCAGCTGCCGTACATGTTCGTCACGACGCGGCTCTCGCACTACCTCAAGGTGATGCAGCGCGAGCAGATCGGAACCTGGAAGGAGCGCGGTGACCTGGAGCGCGAGCTCAACAACTGGATCCGTCAATACGTCGCCGACATGGAGAACCCGGCCCCGGCCGTCCGTTCCCGCAAGCCGCTTCGCGCCGCGCAGATCACCGTCGAGGACGTGCCCGGCCAAGCCGGTTGGTACAAGGTCGACATGAAGGTGCGCCCGCACTTCAAGTACATGGGTGCATCCTTCACGCTGTCGCTGGTCGGCAAGCTCGACAAGACCTGATCCGAGGCCACGCCTGGGCGGCACCTCCCGCCTGCCCCACACATAGGCAGCCCAGCCCACGTCGCCGTAGTCTCGAACCTCAGATGGATTCGGGGCTGCGGCGTCTTCGTTTTCGATTCCCTGCTCTTGTTGACCGACCGTTCCTGCCATGGCCCTCGCTGAAGACGTCCAGTCCCGCGCCAACGAACTCCTCGCCCCCATCTCCGACGCCGAGCCCGCTGGGCAGAATGCATCGCAGGACGCCCGCTACGAAGAAGTCCGTGCGCAGATGGCCTCGCTCGATTCGCCCACCGGCGGCGAGGTTGAATGGGAAGAGGTCGCCAAGACGACGCAGGCCCTGCTGAAGACCGCCAGCAAGGACCTCCTCATCGCCAGCTACTTCGGGTACGCCATGATGAAAACCGAGGGCCCTACGGGCCTCGCGGTGGGACTGGCCACGATCGACGGTCTGTTCGAGACCTACTGGGACACGATGTTTCCGCCCGCACGCCGCCTCCGGGGTCGCGGCAACGCGCTGGGGTGGCTGACGGACCGACTGGAGGCGGCCCTGCCGAGCATGCCGCTGCAACCGGCGGACCGACGCGCCATCGACCTCGTCGACTCCCTGTGGAAGGCGTTGGGTTCGAAGAGCCGGGACAAGCTCGAGGACCATGCACCCGCGATGGGAGGTGTCGAAACGGCGCTCACCCGGATCAAGCTCAAGTTGCCCGAGGCTCCACCGGAGCCCAGTGCTGCCCCCGAGCCGCCTCCCCCCGTTGCATCTGCGTCCCCCGCTGCCCCCGAGACCCCCCAGGCCCCCGAGGCCCCCACGCCTGAGCAGCCAGCACCCGCCGCCGTCCCAGCAGCAGCCGAGCCACCAGCACCGGTATCCGCCCCTTCGGAATCGGCCGCCCCTGCACCAGCCCCCACCGACCCGCTCGAGACCATCCGCGCGGAGGCCGAGGCGTGGGTCAGGCCAATCTCCGAGACGACGCCGTGTGGCGAGGATGCTCGGTACGACGAGTCGTACTCGGAAGCACGAGCCGAGATCGCTCAGCTCGAGGCCCCGACGGGTGGCGACCCTGACTGGAAGAAAGTCGAGCAGCTCGCGGGCGACATCCTCAAGACCAAGGCGAAGGACCTGCTGATGGCTTCGTACTTCGCCTTCGCTCGCTACAAGGAGCGCGGACTCAAGGAGCTGCCGCTGGGGCTGACCGTCCTCGAGCAACTGCTGGAGCAGCACCACGAAGGCGTGTTCCCGACCCGACCCCGGGGTCGAGGCAACGCAGTCGGCTGGCTCGTCGACCAACTCGAGCCGGCGCTTGGCCTCGAGAAGCTGCAGCCTAGCGATCGAGACACGGTCGTGCTCTTGGAGAAGGTGGTCAAGGCGCTGTCCAGCACGATGCGCAGCCGACTGGAGGACCACTCACCGCCGACGTCCCCGATGACCGACCGGATGACGCGGATGCTGATGGCGGTCCCCAAGCCGCAGCCGAAGGCAGAACCCAAACCGCAGCCAAAGCCAGAACCCAAACCAGCCGCCCCGACCCCAGCGGCGCCCCAGGCAGCCCCACCTGCCGCCCGGGTGACCGCGGCAATGCCCGCGACCACCACGGACGTCGGGAGTGCCGAGGAGGTCAGCAAGTTCCTGCTCGAGACCGGGCGGGGGCTGGCCAAAGCCGGTGGCCTGCTCCGTCGGGCCGACGACTCCTCGCCCACCGCGTATCGCCTGGTCCGCGCCGGCCTGTGGCTGCACCTCCACAAGGCGCCGCCGGCCGACGCGGGCGGGAAGACCCAGATCCCCCCGCTGCCCGCGAACCGGCGCAAGCAGTTCGAAACGCTCGCGGCCAACTCCAAGTGGAAGGCGCTCCTCGAAGAGACCGAGTCGGCGATCGGCCAGTTTCGGTTCCTGCTCGACCTCAACCGGATGAGCGACCAGGCCCTCGAGCAGCTCGGGGACGCCTACGCGCCCGCTCGGGCTGCCCTCGCAGGGGAGGTCTCGACGCTGCTGCGGCGGATGCCAGAGCTGGTGGACTACACTGCGGGGGACGGTTCCCCTCTGGCGGACGACCAGACCAAGGCTTGGCTGGCCACGCTCTCCCCGTCCGAGGGCGGGGATGGAGGCGGAGGGGGCGAGGGCGAGGACAAAGCGGCGATGAGCGATGTCCGAGGCCAGATGGCGGCCAAACCCGGTGATGCGATCAAGCTCGCCCGGGTCCGCATCGACGAAGCCTCCACCCCCCGCTCCCGTTTCGTTCGCCAGCTCATGCTGGCGGAGATCTGCCTCGGTGCCGCCCAACCGAAGCTGGCGCGCGGCATGTTTGCCGGGCTCGAGCGAGAGATGGCAGCCAGGGGCTTCCTGTCCTGGGAGCCGGACCTCGCGTCCCGATGCCTAGAGGGCCTGGTGCGGAGTATCCGCGCGGCAAACAAGGCCGGGGCGAAGCATGAAGGGGCGAATGAGGCGTTCGAGCAGCTCTGTTTGGTCGATCCCGCGGCCGCTGCCCGACTGTCCAGTTGATCACACGCCGGTGGACCGGGTGTTTGTTTGACGTGCTGCGTCACTTTGGTGAGACTCCACGCCATGGCAACCCCCGCCCACTCCCGTGTCGCTGACCGCCTCCTGGTCCGGCGCCTTCAGCAGCGCCTGGGCGCGCTGGTCGTGGCCTCTGCCCTCATTGGCACTTCGGTTCCCTCGGTCGCCCTTGCCGCGCCCAGCCAAGAGGAGATCGGTCGCATGTACGGTGAAGGCCAGGAGCACATGGAGCAGAAGGAGTACAAGCGGGCGGCTGACGTCTTCTCGCGACTTCTGAACCTCATCGATGAGTCCGCGGACAACAAAGCCATTCGGGAGAGCCTCATCCTCAACATCCTCGACGCGCACATGCAGGCGTACGAGGGGATCGTCGATGAGAATGGGAACCGCGACATCTCCCAGCTTCGCGAGGGCAAGTCGACGCTCCAGGACTACTACAAGAACTTTCAGGCTGTGCACGGCGACAGCGTCGCTGTGATCGCGGAGATCCAGACGACCGCGACCAAGCTCGATCAGATGATCGAGGAAGCTGAGCGCGACACGGCCACGCCGGCGGGTGAGGGAGACGGGACCGAGCCCGAGGACAAGACCGACGAGGACAAGCAGCCCGAGACTGTCATCATCCAGCAAGGAGCCTCGACGGACGGGCTTGGCCTGATCATCGGGGGTGTGGGGCTCGGTGTCGTTGCCGTGGGCACCGGGATCATGATCCCGCTTGGCAGCGTGTTTGGACAAAACGCCGAGCGAGACCTCAAGGCTGCCCAGACCGCGGAACAGGAAGCCATCGACGCAGGGGAATCCACCAGCGATGCCCTGGCCGACCAGCAGGAAGCCAACGATGCGGGGGCACGTGCCAACGGAATCCTCATCGCCGGCGCCGTGCTCACTCCGCTCCTTCTCGGTGGCGCCGCCGCCCTCATCGTGATCGGCGTCAAGAAACGCCGGGCGGCCAACAGCCCGACTGCCCTTCGCCCGGCCGAGACGCTCACCGCCTCGCCCAGCTTCGGTCGCAACTACAGCGGGTTCTCACTCTCCGGCCGCTTCTAGGCCGACCCGGAGCGCCGCCGCTACTCCTCGAGCGTGGCGGCGACCACCGCGTTCAGCCGAGTCGAGAACCGGTCGATGTCGGCGCGGACGTTGGGCACATAGCCCTTCACCTGCCCTGCCGCCGTTCGAGCGCTCCCCAGCGTGCGGGCGGCTTCGTCGTCCTGGCCCAACGAGCGTTGGCTCCGTGCGACGCCCAACAACGCCTCTGCCCGGCGTCGCGGATCGGCAAGCGCCCCCGTTTCGAAGCGTGCCGCCGCGTTTGTGAACCCGGCCGCCGCGTCGACGAATCGCTCCGCCGCAAAATCGAACTCGGCTCGCTCCATCAGGCACGCACCGCGAACCGAAGCAGGCACCGCCGGACCTCCACAAGCCCGGGTCAGCCATCCGACAGCATCCTCGAGTTGATCGCTGCGGCGCGCGCTTCGGGACCGTCCCAACAGCGCGCGGCGGTAGGCCACATGCCCGCGACCGAGGGTGCTGCCGAGCAAGTCAGCCGCGCGGGCGTACCCGGCCTCGGCGGCGGTAGCATTTCCAAGCCCCTCATCCGCGTTGGCCAACCCCAGCAACACCATGGCAGTGCGAGGGTGCTCCGCGCCCAACGACCCCTGAAGCCCTGACTTCGCTTCGAGCAGAGCCTCGCGGGCAGGACCGTACTCCTCACGTCGCAGGTGAACACGGCCGAGGGCAGCCAGCGATGCCGCACGCGCCGGGTGGGACGCGGTCAACGTGGCCTCGGCGAGCGCGAGTGCTCGGTCGAAGGTCTCGACCGCTTCGTCGAACGCTCCCTCGGCCAACGCAACGTTGCCCAGGTCGATGAGCCACGCAGCGCGCCCGGGGTCGTCCATCCCTTGGACCTGACTCCGCAACGACAGCGCCACGGTGTAGTGCGCCCTCGCGGCAGCGTTGTCACCACGCCGCGCGTCGAGGCGCCCCGCTCTGTTCTCGAGCCGAGCACGAAGGATCCCCCGCTCCGCGATCCGGTCGAGCCGCGCCCCGGCTTGGGCCTCCCACAGGTCCGCTTCGGCGTGGCGATCCAACCGAACACCGACGACCTCCACGAGCGCGATCGCAGCCTCGGCTGCCGCCTCATCATGGGCAAACCGCGTGCCTCCCAGCACGGCCTCCCGAAGATGCTGCTCCGCATCCGCGTATCGACCCCCCTGGGCCAGCGCTCGGCCGAGCACGAGGTGGCCCTCCGCGACAAACTCGCCGAACCCGAGCGCTTCCGCCCGCTCGAGGGCTTCCGTCGCACGCGCTTGCGCAGCGGAGAACTGTCCAGCCAATCCCAGAACTCGGGTCTGCATCAGCGCACCGCGAAACTCCGTGGCAGCGAGTTCCTCCTCGACCCGCGTCGGCATCCCGCGTGCGATCAGACCCGCCACCTCTGAGCACCGCGCCATCCCGGGAAGCTCGGCGACAGCCTGTGGCGCGGCGTGGACCAGCGCGGCATCGGGGTCCTCGAGAAGATCTACAAGCGACGCCGCAAAGTCCCGACGTTCCATGAGGCAAGACTGACGCAGCCGGAAGAACATGTCGTCGGCCGGGCGAGCACCTTTGACGGACGCACAGGCTTCCGCGTACTGCTGCTTGAAAGCGTCTCCGTAGGCGTCCAGGCCTCGCTCCACGGACAGCCACGACAGCGTACTCGCCTCGGGGTCGACCCCCGCGAACGCAGACCGAACCGCCTCCCGTCGCTCGGGGTTCCAGGTCGCTTGCCAACGACTCGGACCGTCGTCACACGGTGCCCGGGTCGTGCCACCGGACTGCAGCGCGGCAATGCCAAGCGCGGCCGAAGACAACCCCAGTCCGACCACCCATCGAAGCACCGGACGGCCCGCCACGGCGGGAAGATCCCGGAGGTCCTCCAGCAGAGCCTCCATCGTTGTGTACCGTCGGCGCGGATCCGGTGCGAGCCCCCGCCAGATCAGCTGCTCGATGCGCCCGGGAATCGGGACCCCGCTCGGGGGCTCCGCGATCCGCCCTTCTTGCTTGGCGTGCACCAGCCGCTCCATCGAGTGAGCGACGTACGGGTCCTGTCGATACAGCGCCTGGTACAGCGCCACGCAAAACGCAAACTGGTCGCTTCTCGGGTCCGGTGGCGCGCCCGCGTGTTGCTCAGGTGCCATGTACCGCGGCGTGCCGACCACCGCCCCCGCCTGCGTCATCGGCGAGGAGAGAAGGTCGACGTCGTCCACCGCCTGCGGGGAGTGAGCCTCGAACTCGTCCGAATCCCCTTCCTCGACCACGAGGCTGGGATCGCTACGCGCGAGACCGAAATCGGAGACGCGGGCGATCCCGTCGAACCCCATCAGTACGTTGTCGGGCTTGAAGTCCCGATGCACGAGCCCGGCTTGGTGCGCGGCGCTCAGCCCTCGCCCGGCTTGGGCAAACGCGTCCAAGATCGACTCCAACGGGCGTGGTGTCGCGAGGAAGTCGGTCAGGGTGAGTCCTTCGACGAACTCCATGCCCACGAACACCGACGCCCCGACGTTCCCGACATCGAACACGGTGATGACGTTGGGGTGCGAAAGCTTCGCGATGGCCTGTGCCTCACGGAACAACCGCGCACGCAGCTGGCGCTTGTTGTCCGGCTCGGCCTGCTGTGCGCGGAGAATTTTCAGCGCGATCTTGCGGTTGAGCTGCGGGTCGAACGCCGCGAATACAACGCCCATCCCGCCCTGCCCGACTTCTTCGAGCAGCACATAGCGCCCGATCTTCTCGCCCGGCACGAACGTGTGCACCGGCGGCGCGTCCGTCGGGGTCTGAGAGCGTGAATCGGGGAGCGAATCCACGGGTTGCGGCAGGATGCCACCCCTCCGACGGGCCGTCGATCCACAGCGATGTCACACCCGACGTCGAGGACTCCAGCCCAACCCTGTGTTCGTCCATGCCCGGCCACCGCCTGCGACGTGCGAACAGCGTCCACCGGCACTTTGGACACGAGCGCTCGAGCCTAGAACAAGAACCACAACAGGTGCTCGTAGTAGCGACTGTCCCACGGTGGGACAAACGACGTCTCGACCTGCCGTTGCCAACCGTCCTCCTGCTCCACACAGGCCGGACCATCGCCGCGGTTTCGGAGCATCGTCTGCCCGCGGCAGGCGCTCTTGGTCGCGTCTTCCACAAGCTCGTCGAAGTTCGAGCGAAGCCCAAGGTTTTCTCGGGCTTCGCATCGCGGAAACTGCCAGCGGTTGGAGTCGCCGCGTTCCTGACCCAGCAGGGCGAAGTCGTGCTGTCCCTGTTTGCCCACGCAGACTTGGATCTCCCCTTGCCGTCCGTAGACATAGAACTCGACCACGAGGACGACGAGCAGGAGGTACCACCAGCGACTTCCGCGGCTCTTGGCCTCGGTCGGCGACGATCTCGTGTCCGCGTCTGCCGCGGGGACCGCGTCCGCCTCGGGCTTTGCGTCAGAAGGTGCCGCCTCTTCTCCCATAGGTGCCGAAATACCAACCCCAGCGCCGTTCGGCCAGCGCGCGCCCAGGGGCTGCGCGAACCCGAGCCGGTCCGGTATAGTTCCGCCGGACGGGTGCAACTGCCCCCAACGAACGGAACCCAGACGAATGACCGACGAGGCGTGGATCGAACAGTCCCTTGCCCGACTCGAGACTCTCGAGGCGCAGAAGGCCCAACACGAAGCGGCCGGTGAACCCGTTCCGCCGCAAATCCAAGAGGAGATTGCGACGCTGTACGAGGCGCTCGAGTCCGAAGCGGATGACGGTGACACCCCACCAGCGGAAGCCCCACCAGCGGCGGCAGCACCCGCGGCTGCGCCAGACGACCCCTTCGCGGCTCCGGTCATGGCCCCGGCCGCGGCCGCTCCAGCCGCCGCGCCGCCCGTGATGGCGCCGATGGATGACTACGGGGATGACGACTTCAAGCCCAAGGGCAACGGAGGACTGCTGGCGGTCGCGGTCGTGGCGTTGCTCGCCGCCGGTGGTGGCGGGTACTGGTACATGACTCAGCAGGCCAAACCTGCACCCGCGCCCGAGCCTGTCGGCGAGGAGAAAGTCATCGGCGCCAGCTCGGTCCCCGAAGACACCCAAGAGCCCCAGGCAGCGAAGGGCGGGAGCGCCGACCGGACGCCAGGGACGAAGATCCCCGAGGGCACCGCGGCGCCGAAACGTAGTGGCCATGGCGGTGGCGGTGGGAAGAAGCGACCGCGCAACACGGGCAAGAAGAAGAACGACGGCCGGAAGGTCGACATCAGCGATTCTCGCGACCCGCTCGCGGGCATCTAGTTCACCGCGTCAGGGCAAGCCCTCCGCCGTCCAAGGCTGGGACTTGCAAGCGCACCTCGACGACGCAGCGAACCAATCGCTCGCATCCGTGGTGCGTTTTTCATTGGTTCAGCGCATGGCAATCCGCGACCCCGGAGATCCCGCGGCCGGGCTGAAGTGCATCGAGGGACACCTCCGAGGTGAAGTGCACAACCCCGCCAATACCGTGAAGCCCGATGCTGAGGGTTCTGTGCGACCAGTCGACCTTCACCAGGCCGAAGTTTTCGTCGCCGATCAAGGGAGCCCCGGGGCGGCGGAAGCGGTTGTCTTCGAGGTTGTAGTTGGGCCGGTTGAGGGCGCTCGCCGTGAGTTCGAGGAGCGGATAACCGATCCCTGGATCGAACGCGCACGAGAGTTCCCCCCGGTGGCGGTCCCCGCTGACCACGACAACACCGCCCGCTCCGGTGGATGCGATGAGGTCGAACATCCTCCGTCGCTCGGCGGGGAACAGCCCCCACCCTTCGAACGGATGCTCGTCGACTTCCAGCTGAATGCTCGTCACCAGGAACCGAACGTCGGCCGGTTCCCGCAGTCGAGCCTCGAGCCATGTCCACTGCGCCTCTCCGAGGACGGTTGGTCCCGACTCTTCATGCGGGAGGTACCGTCGACTCGACCCGCCCGCACGAAGCGGATCGCGGAACCACCGCGTGTCCAGGAGCAGCAATTGGACGCGCTGCCCCGGCGGCCCCACCACAACCGCATCGTAGTTCCCCGGTCGTTGCCTCCGTGGCGAGTCCGCCGGTTCGGCGAAGAAGTCCAACATGATGCGCTTCGACGCCTCTTTGAGCTCGAACTCCTTACCCACGTCGTTGCGGCCGTAGTCGTGGTCATCCCACACCGCGAGAATCGGAGCGGCCGCGCTCATCCGCCGGAACCCCGGACTGTCCCCGAGTCCCGCATAGGCGCGCTCGAGATCGGCCTCGACGCCCGCATCTGCGTAGACGTTGTCGCCCAGCAACACGACAAGGTCGGGGTCGGCGGCGACCACATCTCCGAGGATCGGGTGCGGCCGAGACTGGTCGAGACACGAACCGAACACAACCGTGCTCAACGGTGCCGTTGGATGCAACCGGGGCCGAGAGGGGGCGACCTGGGGGCTCGTGGAGTTCCCAGGCGCGGCGGGTCCAGGTGCAGCGCACGCGAGCAGGAGCGTGAACGCGACCGAGAAGCGACGCATCATGAAGACAGTCTACGCAGCCCGCGTGTCCGCACGGTGACTTCGTCGTGCATCACGGCGTGACTTCAAACGCGACTCGACCCACGAGTTGACCGTCGGTCGTCTCGACGTCCACCCACCACTGCCCCACCCGATCGTCAGGACACCAGTCGGGCCCCAACGAGGACGACAGGCGAACCTGCCCCACGACGCCAGCAGGCTCCGCATCGACATCCTCGAACCGATGCACGACCGCGCCGTCCTTCCTCCACACGTGTGTGAGCGTGTCTCCCTTGCCACCGGGAATCGACACATCGGTCACCGCGTGCAAGGTGTCCTCGATCAAGGCGTGGTGCATCCGGGTGGCTTCGATCGACAGGCGACCGTCGTCGAGCAGGTCGGGTCCGACGGCGCCCGAAGCAACGTGCATCGCGACCGGTGGGACATACGATCGGCCGAAGTACGCCCCGACCAAAGACCCTGCGCTCCAGATGACCAGGAGCGCGACGACGGCGGGACGCCCGAGGAACCGAACCGGGATGTGCATGGTCCAAAACGCGAGCGCGGAGATGACCGCCGCGGCCACCAATGTGACCAGACTCCGCGTGTTGGGGAACATGGCGGGGATGACCAGGTTCAGGCAACAGAACAGGGTGAGGAAGTAGAAGACCGACGCGGCGAGCTTGAACCGCATCAACACTTGGTCGAATACGACGTCGAGCGTGGACAACAGCGCGCACACACCCAGCACCACGACGAACCACTGGCTGGATGCCCCGTAGACCGCCGAGCGCCAGTAGAACGGCAAGAGGAAGAACAACATGCCCTGATAGAGATTCTTCAGGACATAGGTCATCACGTAGAACTTGATCTTGGCGTTGCGCTGTTGCGGCGCACCTGCCCGGCCTCCGAACCAGCGGAAGAACACCAACAGGACGATCCACAACGTCCCCAGCGAAATCGCGAGCCACCGAGCGTGCCCGAATCCCTTGCGGGCAAACATCAGGACCCCGATGCCGAGCCCGAGCGCGTACACCGAGTGGAGCCACCACAAAAGACGGCCGTACCTGGCGAATCGCCCCGCGGGAGGGTCCGGCGGAACGTCCACCGCCGGCGATTCCAACGGACCGGGAGCGTGCGGCGCGTGAGCACCCGGTTGTGGCTCGGAGTGCTCCACAGCCGACAGGATAGCCCGCCACAGGCCCCCGGGTACCGCGTGAACGGCGGACGCTTCAGCCGCGCGACATCAGCTCGAGCGCGGCGGCCTCAATGTCGTCCTCGGTGACGAGCACCAGGTCCGCGGCCGGGCCGAGCGGAATGAACGTGTCCTCCGCCGCGACACGGGACATCGAGCCCTTGAAGCCATTGTCGATGAGTGACGCGAACACGCCCTCGGAGACACCGCCGCTGCGGCGCGTCTCGTCGACCACGAGCACCCGCCCGGTTGCCATCGCCTCCCGAAGAAGATCCTCGGCGGGCAGCGGGGCGATCCAACGGAGGTCCAGGACCCGGGCCCGGATCCCTTGCGCCTCCAGCTTCCGCATGACTCTCCGAGACATGCGGACCCCATTCGCAAAGCTCACCAGCGTGAGGTCCTCTCCCTCGCCATACGTCTTGCCAACGCCCAGGGGGACTTCGGTGCCATTCGGATCGTACGGCGCCGCGTACAGGCCGTCGCCCTCTTCGTGGAGATCGCGGGTGTGGTACAGGGCGATGGGCTCGAGGAAGACCGACACCGAACCGTCGACCCTTGCCGACGCAAGACACGTCCGCATCATCGCGGCTGCGTCGGGACCGTTGCTGGGAGAGGCGATGATGATGCCCGGGATGTCTCGGAACAACGCGATCGAGTTGTCGTTGTGAAAGTGCCCGCCGAAACCGGCTTGGTACGCGTAACCCGCGATCCGGACGACCATCGGGTTGCGAAACTGAGCCTGGCTGAAGAACTGGAGCGACGCCGCCTCGCCGCGGAGTTGGTCTTCGGCCGTGTGCAAGTACGCGAGGTACTGGATCTCGGGGATCGGAATGCAGCCGACCTGTGCGGCCCCGATCGCGAGTCCGAGGATGGTCTGCTCATCCAGCAACGTGTCGTAGACACGAACCCCTCCTGCCCGCTTGAGCAGACCGCGGGTCACCCCGTACACGCCCCCTTTCTTCGCGACGTCTTCACCGAACATCGCAACCTCGGGGTACTTCACGAGCGCATCGCCCAAGGCGCGGTTGATGTGGCCGGAGAGCGCGAGCGGCCCCCCCTCTTCGGGCAACCGGGCGCCCCAAAACTCCCGCCGCACGTCAGGTTCAACCGCTCGACCGAGCTCGACCGAGACCTTTTCAGGCGTACGTGGGCTGATCGGTCGCATGACCTCCTCGGCATCCCGTAGCCCCTCGCGCGCCATCGAGTCTTCGGCCAGCGCCGCCACCTCGGCACGTTTCGCTTCGTAGCGCTCGAGTAACTCATCTCGGTGCAGGATCCCTGCATCGAGCAGCAACCTGGCCGTGCTCGCGACCGGGTCGCGGGCGAGCTCAGCGCGAAGCTCTTCGACGGTTCGATACGCAAGCGCCACGTCAGAGCCTGCGTGGCCGAACAGCCGAACCACGTCGAGGTGGAGGAACGCCGGCTTGCGGGAGTTCCGAACGAAGTCGGCGGCTTCTCGGGCGGTGCGAAGCGCATCGATCAAGTCGCAGCCGTCCGCCTGAAAGTACTTGAGGTACGGCTTGGCTCCGAACCGCCGGGAGATCCAGCCGGGCGCCGTGCGAACGCTGATCCCGATGCGGTTGTCCTCGCACACGAACAACAACGGCAGATCGATGTTCTGGTGGGCGATGTACCCCGCCGCGTTGAATGCCCCGGTTGCGGTCGAGTGGTTGGCGGAGGCGTCGCCGAAGCTGCACATCACGACGGACCGCGCCGGGATATCCTCGTTGAGACCCAGCCGTGCCGCCCGCTTGAGATGGAACGCCATCCCGACCGCTTTAGGCAGGTGCGAACCGATGGTCGAGGTCTGTGGCGGCACCGCCATGGAGCGGCTGCCGAACACCTTGTGACGCCCGCCCGAGATCGGCTCATCCCGAGCAGCCGCGGCACCCAGCAACACGTCGTGTGCCGCGCTGGTGTACTCGAGCTGCTGCGCACGGCGGAGGAAGAACGCCCCCGACCGGTAGTGCAGCAGCGCAGGGTCGGTCGGCCGCAGCGCCTCCGCGACCACGGCGTTGCCCTCGTGCCCCGACGATCCGATGGTGTAGTAGCCCTTGCCGCGCTCTCGCATCGCCAAGGCCGCAAAGTCGATGTGTCGGCTGGTCAGCTGGGCGTCGAAGATCGCGAGTGCTTCCTCGGGCGTCAGCACCGAAGCGAGGCGGTCCCCGGCCTCCGAGCTGGGGTCTGGTTCCGCCGCTCGAAACATCTGCAGGAACGCTTGATCCAGCGTCTCTCCGGAGAAGGATCCGTCGATCTCACTCATGCGTTGCGCAGTGATAGCGCGTTCGGGACGCGTGTTGAACGCGAGATGCACGCTTGCCGCCCCTACCGCCGGCTTGTGGCGCTATGATTGGGGCATGCGTGGTGGTTGGGGTTGGGTCGTCGGATGTACGCTCCTCGTGAGCCCCGCAGTCGCCGAAGCCAAGCCCTCGCCCATGCCGGGGTCCGGTGATGTCGCGAACCGCGGTCGCATCGCCTTTGACCTGGAAGCCGCCTACATCCAAGGGACGGTGCTGACGCCGCAGGCCCAGGGCGAGCTCTGGCTGCGTGACCAGGAGGCGGGCGTCTTCGGCTACCGCCGCATCCCAGGCGGTCTTTCTGCCAGTTTCGCGCTCAGCGAGTGGCTCGCGATCGGCGGTCGATTCGACTGGGCGGTGGAGCCCCGAGGCGAAGAGATCACCATCCGCGGCGGCTTCAGCCCGTTCGCGCAGGTGTTCTTCGCACGAGACCGCAATGTCCGGCCGTTTGCCTACGTCCGCGTTGGCGCGGGACGCTCCAACACCTTGCGGGCCGCGGACGATGGCGTCCGTGCGGTTGGACCCCGAACTTGGTACCCGATGCTCGGCGTAGGCTTCGGGACCCACGTGTTCGTGACGGAGACGATCTCGTTCGACGCCAAGCTCGGGCTCGACCAGCGCTGGAACCTCGCCCGTCCGCTCGCAGATCCCGGTGCGCAGGCGGACGCGACGTCCGCGAGCTGGCGGTATCGAGACACCACGCTCTCCACGAGCATCGCGGTCGGCTTCTCGCAGTGGTTTTAGAGGGGGACTTCACAGTCCCCCTCGCTGCGGGGGCGTAGCCCCCTTCGCTTCTCGCAGTTGTTTTTAGAGGGGGACTTCACAGTCCCCCTCGCTGCGGGGGCGTAGCCCCCTTCGCTTCACCCCCTGGTGGGCGCCCGGTTGGGCTTGCTCGTCGCGTTCGCGACTCCGGCGGCCGCAAAACGACTGCGTGGCGTCGCGCTTGGGTGGGCTTGCTCGTCGCGTTCGCGACTCCGGCGCCCGCAAAACGACTGCGTGGCGTCGCGCTTGGGTGGGCTTGCTCGTCGCGTTCGCGACTCCGGCGGCCGCAAAACGACTGCACTGCGTCGCGCTTGGGTGGGTTTGCTCGTCGCGTTTGCGACTCCGGCGGCCGCAAAACGACTGCGCTGCGTCGCGCTCGGTTGGGCTTGCTCGTCGCGTTTGCGACTCCGGCGGCCGCAAAAACGACTGCGCTCCGTCGCGCTTGGGTGGGTTTGCTCGTCGCGTTTGCGACTCCGGCGGCCGCAAAACGACTGCGCGGCATCGCGCTCGGTTGGGGTTGCTCGTCGCGTTTGCGACTCCGGTGCC
The DNA here is from genome assembly GCA_050633305.1 of Nannocystales bacterium. Taxonomy (GTDB): domain Bacteria; phylum Myxococcota_A; class Polyangia; order Nannocystales; family Nannocystaceae; genus CAJXVA01. The sequence goes on along the minus strand of JBOEGF010000018.1, from coordinate 757,113 downwards.
CGCAAACGACTGCGTGGCGTCGCGGTTGGGCGGGCTTGTGGCGTCTGCGCCTATGGCTCGGCGGGGTTTTCTTCGAGCTTCGGGCGGTCCTCTTCGAGGTCGGCGGGGTCGGTCTGGAGCTTGCCCATGATGTCGCGGAGTTCCTCGTCCATACCCGCGACCTCCGTCTTGCCCTCCTCGCTGCCGATGCTGAGATAGCGACGCAACGGAGTCATGACCTCGTGGCCGCGGCGGTAGTACTCGACCCAATGCTTGTTGGCGAGCGCCTTTCCGGTGTCCTTGTTCCGCTGCAGCTCGCGCTCGAGTTCGGCGAGCAAGTCGCTGTAGTCTTCCCGCGCCTCATCGAGACTGATGTCCGGCATGGGCAGTGGGGGCGGGGGACCGCCTGGCGGTGGTGCGACCGACGGCTTGCCGGGAAGAACCGCCTTCTTCGCGGGCATCCGAGGGCGACGCTTCTCCTTGGGCTCCTCGCGCGCGGCCTCCACCGCACCTGCGCCGGGACGCGTCGGCTCGGACTCCGGTGGCGCAGCCACATTCCTCGAAAGCAGCGCATAAACCACGTAGGCGACGACCGAGGCCCCCACGGCGGCGAGGATCAGCAATCTGCGCTCATTCACCGCCGCGAGCATAACAACGGCGGATTCGACAACGAGCCCCCCCTCCTCCATCCTCGCTGCAACGGCCATGAGCACGATTTTCGACAAGATCCTCGACGGTGAGATCCCCTGCCACAAGGTCTACGAGGACGACCACGTCTTCGCGTTCCTCGACATCGGGCCGCTGTCCAAAGGCCACACCCTGGTGATCCCCAAGGAGCGGAAGGCGAAGCTGCACGAGCTCAACGACGATGCCGCCGCGGCGATCGGACGCGTGCTTCCGCGGCTCGCCCGAGCCGTGATGGAGGTCTCGGGGTGCGACGAGTACAACGTCCTTCAGAACAACGGAGCCGGCGCTCACCAAGCGGTGTTCCACGTGCACTTCCACATCATCCCCAAGCCCGACGATGTTGCTGGACTCGGGCTCCGATGGCCTGCGGGGAACCTCGACAGCGCGGCGGGTGCGGCCCTCGCTCAACGCCTGCGCGACGCCCTTGCCTGAAGATTATTCACCCGCGACCGGCGCGATTGATCCACGACACAGTTGCGTCGCAGGAGCCGAGTTTCGTTGACCCGGCCCCTCCATATCCCCGCACGTGGGGGGCATGAACCTGTTCCGCCTTGCTCCCCTGTTTGCTGCCCTCAGCTTGACCCCCGCTTGCATCATCGAAACCACGGACGACGACGACGGTATCGCAGGAACGGAGGGTTCCGCCTCCGATAGCGCCTCGGCCTCAGACAGCGACGCGGAGACCGACAGCGCCTCGGACAGCGCCACGGCCTCGGCGACCGACAGCGACTCCGCCTCGGCATCCGAGTCCGCCTCCGACAGCGCCTCGGACTCGGAGAGTGCGTCCGACTCTGAGGCGGGCACCGACACCGATGTCGGCGACACCGAAGGCGGCGATTCGAGTTCGAGCGGTGGGTTCGATACCGACGACACGGGCTTCGACACCGATGGAGCCGGAACCTGTGACGTCGAAAACCAATGCCTGTGCGAGGCCGAGGACACATGCGAGATGACCTGCGCCGACGACCTGGGCTGCGCGGTAAACTGTGCGGAGTCCTCAGACTGCGCGGTCGCGTGCCCTGCCAACGCACCCTGCAACGTCGAGTGTGACTCGGCCGAAGCATGCGACGTCGAGTGCGACGGCTCCACCTCCTGCGTCGTGAACTGCCCGGCGGGGGGTTGCACCGTGAACAACTGCGATCTGCTCGGCGGTTGCGTCGTGAGCTGCTCCGATGGTTCGCTCGGAACCGCGGGCGGCGACGGCATCGTGACCTGCGGCTAAGACCCCGTTGCTCGGAGCAGGCGCGGTCCCTTCCCCGGACAGCGTCTGCTTCGACGACCCGGCCCCCTCTGACCGGTGGTAGCCTGCGCATCGCGTGATTGCCCTCATCGCAGGAACGCTTCTGGGAGCCCTTGTGCTCTCCGACCCCGTCCCGCCCGCAGAGCACGAGCCCGTGGTGGGCTTCCAGCTGCCGCGCTCACCGGGCCATGAGCGGGTCGCCGCGTCCCTGGTCGCGCATGCCGAGACGGCTGGGGTCGATCTCGAACTGCAGTTCTACGACCCGGCGAGTTTCGAGATCACGCAACTCGGCCCGCGCTCGCAGGCACTGCTAAAGACGACCGACATCGACAACGTCTTGTGGTTGGTCCCCGAACCTCAACCGATGCGGCTATATCTGTTCGAGGGGTCGACCCAGGCGGTTTGGACGCGGCGCCTTGAGGGCGACGCGCTCGATGCCATGGCTGCCGAAGTCATCGCCAACGTGACGGTGAGTATCGGCCTGGCGCTTCAGGCGGGCGAGGTCCGCGACATGGTGCCGGTCGATCCTGCCGAGTTCCAACCGGAACCGGAACCTGAGCCCGAGCCTGAGCAGGAACCCGAGCCCGAGCCCGAGCAGACCCCCGTGCCCGAGCCACGACCCGGGCCCGCCCCCCCCGCGTGGCCAACGCGAGAACAGGCGCCGATCTGGGTGCGGCTGAGCTACGTCGGCAACACCTACTCCGATCAGATGCCGTGGCAGAGCGCCGTCGCCGCTCGCGTCACGTGGAAGATCCGCCCGCGACTGGCCCTGTGGGCGCGGTACGCCTACGTGGCAACACAAGCCATCGCGCTTGGCGAGGTTCGAGCCGACGTTCGACGCCACCCGATCACGCTCGGCTTTGGCACCCGGCTACCGCTCGCTCCTCGAATCGACGTGGCTGCGGGTGGCGCATTTTCCGTGGATCCCGTGACTCGGGTGCTCCACCCCAACAACCCGCAGCTGCAACAAGGCGACGACGGGCTTCGAGTGTTCACCAGCGGCATCGCGTACGCGGGGCTTGGTGTTCATGCGGCGAGACGAGTCCGTGTTGGCCTCGACCTCGGGCTCGACGTCTTGCTCTCCCGCGCCGACATTGTGGTTCGCAGCGGCGAGGACTCGTTTCGCCACGAACCGGACCGTGTCCGCATCCTCGTCGCCGCCGGGGTCGAGGTGGCACTCGGCCGGGCGAAAAAAGACTGACCCGACGGGCGCGAACCGGACCACCCAGGGGATGTGTACGCGACCCCGTCGGGACAGATATGCTCCAGCATCGCGGGGGCAACGCTGATGCGGGACGAACCATCCGGGGTCGAGTCGCTCGACGTCGCTCTCGCGAAGCGAGCATCGAAGGGCGACCGAGCCGCACAGGGGACCGTGGCCCGCCGGGTCCTCCCACGAGTCCGCAAGGTCGCTCGGTCTTTGGCGGCGTCCACCGCCGACGCGGACGACGCCGCTCAGTACGCGCTTCTGGAAGTGCTGCGCAGCTGTCACACGTATCGGGGCGACGCATCACTCGACCGCTGGGCCGCCCGTATCGCGACTCGCGCGGCGCTCCGACACCTCAAGCGCGAACGAAAGCGCTCGACCGCGAGCGAGGCCGGCGTCGAAGACGCAGCGGACCTCTCGGGCGACCATTCCCCGCTTTCGGACGATCTTCCACGCGGCCTGCAGGCCTACCTTCGCGAACTGCCCGAAGCGCAACGAAGCGCGCTGGTCCTCCACCACGCACTCGGCTACTCCCTCGATGAGGTCGCCGAGCTGACCGACGTCAGTCCCAACACCGTCAAAGGCCGCCTCCGACTCGGCCTTGCCACGCTCCGAAAGCTCGTTCGACGAGAGCAGAAGATCGGTGCACCCGCCGACCAGCCGGAGGCCGTCCGATGACCAACCCACCCGACTCTTTCGACTGGTCCTCCCTGGGCGACGAGCCTCTGCCCGGGGAGATGGACGACGATGCCCTGTTGGAGGTCGCACTGGCGCAGGTCGACGAGGTCCCGGGGGCGGGGGGACCCGCCGCACCTCGATGGGTTCGCCCCGCAGCGGCGGCTGTGATTCTACTCGCCGCCGCAGTGCTCCTGGCCTTGATGACCCCATCGTGGCGCGCGGCGCTGCTCGGCGCCGAAGAACCCAGCACCCTCGCCCCCGACGTTGAGGTTCCGCAGCAGGACGACGAGGCCGTCCGTAAGCACGCCCCGTCCAAGGCTTCCAGCCCACCACCGCTCCCTTCGGTTTCCCCCGTCGCCGGTTCACTCGAGGCGCCGCCCCCCGAAGCTGCTCCGGAGATGGTTGAGCCGGAGATGGTTGAGCCGGTGGATCCCCCCCGGCGAAAGGCGACACCCGTACCGTCCGCGGACGAGTTGCTCCGCGCGGCCCAGGACGCCCTTGCCGCCAAGGACACCAAGGACGCCCTTCGAAAGTACAGCGCGCTGGTCCGACATCACCCGCGCAGCCCACAAGCCCGCGCTGCTCGAGTCTCCCTGGGACGCCTCCAGCTCTCCGCTGGCCACGGCAAGAAAGCGCTCGCACAGTTCGACCGGTACCTCGAATCGTCCGGAGGCGGCCTCCGCCGCGAGGCAGAACTGGGCCGTATCGATGCGCTGCGCAAACTTGGCCGCACCGAAGCCGAAAAGCGTGGCATCGAGGCCTTCCTCGAGGCACACCCCAACACCGTTCACGCCGGCCGCCTCCGCAAGCAACTCGAAGCACTCCCATGATGCGACGGCTCTGTCTCACCTTGCTCCTCGCATCCGGCTGCGATCTCGAGGACGACGTGCTCATCGTCCAGACCACGGGCGAACAAGCCGACTCGACCGATGTCAGCGGGTCGGACTCCAACACGGCCGAGGTCAACCAGCAGTGCTCCCTCCCCGGATGCACACTCTTCTGTGAGGGCGAGGACACGTGCAACCAAAGCTGCGAACTCGGGGGATGCTCGACCGAGTGCGTCAACACGGACACGTGCAACATCTCCTGCGGCGGACTGGGCTGCGCGAGCGTCTGTACGAACGCCACGACCTGTTCCCTGTCTTGCCCGCAGGGCGGCTGCACCCTCGACTGCGAGAACGCGGAAACCTGCGAGATCGTCGACTGCGGCTCGGCCTGCGCGGTCACGTGCGGCGAGGCACCCGATTGCTCCGTGTCCTGCGAAGCGGCCAACGGTTGCGCCGCGAACTAAGAGACGCTGTGGGCCCGAAGACCCGTGAGGTGGCGTGGCGAGGTCATGAGATGCGCTCGACCCCCAGGCCCGAGCAACCAGGGTTGCGCGTCAGTCGGCGGGCGCGTTGGCTTGCGCGGCCTCGGTCAGCGCCGCCGTGGTGCACGAGACCTCGCACGGCCCGCACCCGAACCGAATGTGGAAGTGCTTTTCGTGGCCGGGGTAGTGGCGCACCAGCCCGCGACGAACGTACGCCCCCCGCGGGTACTGGAGCATCGACTTCAACGTTCCCTCATCGGCGCCAGCGGCCTTGGCAGCCCGGTACAGGTACTTCTGGCGTTTGTAGTCCAAGAAGATCACCTGGGTGTCGACCAACGAGAGCGCCTGCACAAACGCCCAAGCGGCGCCCCAGTCGACTCGTCTGACCTTGAGTTCAGCGTAGCGGGAGACGCCTTCGCGTCGCGGCAGGCGGACGTCGAGGTCCCGCCCGGTCTGGTGGGACTTGTGATGTCCCAACGGTCCACCGCGCGGGCCACTCATCGCACCGATGGCCAGCGTCCCGGCCCACGACGACTTATCCCGGAAGTCCGACAGCGCGGTGAGGAACGCCGTCACAGCATACGTCGTCCCGTAGGCGCTACGAGGGAGCCGGAGCCAGTAGCCTTCTCCCTCGGGAATGCGCACCCCGCCCAGGAGCGAGCCCATATCCGGCGAACCGACCCCCACCGCACCGCGTGGCACGAGTTCGCCTTGCGCCGGCGTGGCTGCGATCCAGTCCCGAAGGATCGGGTCTGCGTGGACCTTGAGTATGGTCCCAGGGTCCATCTTTCCCCGATACGGGTAGTTGTACGCACGTAGGTCGGAGGGCGTCGCACCGAACGCACGCGCAACACTGCCCCAGGAATCACCCTCCTGGACCTCGTACTCGATCTTCTCTCGTGGAGGCGGGATGCGGGCGGCCTTGATCTTCAGACGCGCGCCTCGCTTCACCCGATGGACCGTATCGCCCAGAACGTTCCAACCACGAACTTCCCAGGGGGCGACGCCATGTCGGAACGCGATGTCGGAGATCGTCTCGCGAGACTGCACGCGGTGACGCACCCATCGTCGCCGCAGCGGGACTTCGACCTCATGCTGGGTGTCGCAGCGGGCGGGATCGAAACGCCAGGCCCCGTCGTCTTCCTCTTCAGCGGGCGGCGTAGATTCGTCCACCGAGCCCTCGGGTACAGTCTGACCCGCCGGGGCATCCTGTGCGCCCGAGGGCTGGAGGTCGGCGAGCGGCATCCCAAGCGCGCTCGCGACGAGCGTCGCCAGCGTTGCCAACCATCCCCCCGACATGCTCACAAGTATGACCGACGAGCAGGGCCCATGAATAGTCAGCGCCGCGCAAGAAGCGTCGGAGACCTCCCGTATACTCCGCATATGCTCACTTGTCGCCGTTGGTTGGGTTTGCTGTGTTGTGCATTGGCTCTTGGAACTGGCTGCGGCGACGACAGCGGGACACCGCAGGGCGACTCCGACACGGACACAAGTACGACTGGCCCCGACACGTCGGGAACAACCGAAGCAACGACGGTCCCCGATACCGACGCCGACGCGTCCAGTACAAGCGGACCGAGCGTAGATGAACCCGATCCTGAGGTGGACTGGGTGCAGCTCGACTGTGATCCCCTCGTCCCCGAGTACTGCGGCTATCCATTCCCCAACAATGTCTTCACAGTCGCGGACGACAGCACACAGACAGGCCGCCGCCTCGCGCTCTCCGAATCCCTGATGCCCACCAGCAAGAGCGACGTCAAGCCAATGAATGCGGCTTGGGACTCGCGCGATGGTTTCTCGGTGGGCTCGGTGATGATGGTGCACATGCCCGGCGCGAGCGAAGCCGGCCTCCCGATCATCACCAACGTGGCGGCCTCGCTCGACGCCGACTCACCCACCGTGCTCCTCGACGCCGAGTCCGGCGAGCGGGTCGCACACTTCACCGAGATCGAGCGGGTCGAAGACAGCACCCGCGCGACGCTGTTCGTTCGCCCTGCCGCCGCCCTGACCCCGGGTCGCCGCTACATCGTGGCCATCCGAGACGTTGTCGACGATGCGGGGGCGCCGTTGGCCGCATCCCAGGCGTTCGCTGCCCTTCGCGACCTCACCGAAGCCGGCGACCCTGAGCTCGGCAGCCGTCGCCCCTTGTACGCGGACATCTTCGCCCGGCTCGGCGATGCTGGTGTCGAAAGAGACACACTGCAGCTCGCGTGGGACTTCACAACCGCCAGCGACACCAACAACACCGAGCGACTCGTGCACATGCGCGACGTCGCGCTGGCCGAAGTGGGCGACGCTCCTGGCTTCGAGCTGATCGAGGTGACCACCGACTTCGACCCCCGAATCGCGTATCACATCGAAGGGCGGTTCTCCGTGCCGCTGTTCCTCGATGTTCCGGGACCTGTCTCGGTGCTCAACCTCGGCAACGACGGGCTCCCCGAAGCCAACGGCAGCGCAGACTTCCGCTTCACCATGCTCATCCCGGCCTCCGCGTCGGACGAGAACCCGGCAGCCTTGCTGCAATACGGACACGGCCTGCTCGGCGAACGCGGGGAGATCGAGCGCGACCACTTCCTCGATTTCATGGATACCTACGGGTACGCGATGTACTCGACCGACTGGATCGGCCTCTCCGCCCCGGACGAGGCCTTCCTCGGGGTCATCTTCGACAGCGGACGCATCGAAGAGTACGAGGGCCAGTTCGCGCGAACGCAGCAGGCCGTCATCAACGCCCTCGTGCTCAACCGAGTGGTCACCGGGACAGTTGCAACAGACGAGACCTACGCGCCGCTCTTGGACGCCTCGCAGAACTACTACTACGGGATCAGCCTCGGCGGCATCCTGGGCACGGTGTACCTGGCCCTGTCGACGGATGTGACCCGGGGCGCCGCCGACGTGATGGGCGCCCCATTCGTCACCCTCCTCACCCGTAGCCGGCAGTTTGACCCGTTCTTCGCGATCGCGAACAACACCTACGAAGACCCACGAGACGTTCAAATGGCGCTCTCGTTGACGCAGAACTTCTGGGACCGCTCCGAACCCGTCGGCTTCCTCCCCCACCTGCGCGACGACCCGTTCGAGGGCTCCCCGGTCCACGAGCTGATGATGCGCGCCGCCGTCGGGGACCACTCCGTGTCCACCGCGTCGGCCCACTTTCAGGCGCGCTCACTCGGTGCCCCGCACGTGGAGTCCGGAGTTCGCGAGGTGTTCGGCCTGGAGACCGCCACCGAGGCCGAAGGCATCGGGTACATCGAGTACGACTTTGGACTCCCGCCCGAGCCTGCCTGCCCGGTCCCGATGCGGCTGTGCACCGATCCGCACGGCGGGCTGCGCGGGTTGCCGTCCGCCGACGAGCAGCTCGACCGCTTCCTACGGACCGGCGAGGTTGTGAACTCCTGCCCCGACGGCGTCTGCTCGTTCCCCGAGCTGTCCGGGTGCGAGGGCGGCGAGGAAAACGAAGACCTCTGTAGTCCATGAGTCGCCTGACCCATGCTCGCGTCGCGGGGGGGGGGGTTGTTGGCGGCTTGTTCGCTCGCTTGCGGTCCCGCGGTCTCGACCTCCGAGATGGCCGGGACCGGGGGCGCCGACTCTTCGGGACCCGAAGACCCTGCGAGCTCGGGCAGCGCACCGAGTTCCACAAGTCACGGTACGAACACCACCGCGCCGTCCACGACCTCGACGGGCAGCGCGACGACAAGCAGCGAGGTGTCCTCCTCCGGAGGTCCGAGCTGTGCGTGCGGAGTTCCGGAGCTCACGCTGGACTGGAGCATCGACTTCACGATCGGACGCGAGCAGGGGTTCGCGGATCTTGGCTCGAGCATCGCCACCAGCGGCCACAGCTGGGCACTGCGACAACCGCTCCCGGAGAGCCCACAGACCGCACTGCTGCTGCACGCGGACCCCCAGGGCGAACTCGAGTTCACCAACATCGCCGAACTGGGTGAGCTCGGGGAAGTCGATGTCGGCGCGATCGTTGGGCTGGCCGCCTCCGCGACCAGGCTCGCGGTCGCGGTCGACGCTTCCAGAGGACAGACCGACCTCCACCTCTTCGACACCGACATGAACTCGCTGTGCGTGGTGCCTGCTCCGATGCTCGCCACCACCACGTTCGCGCAGGCTGATGGGTCCTGGCTGCTCACCGACAGCAGCGACGTCGTGCGAGTCGACGAGTGTGGTGCGGAACCTCAGCTCTGGCCCGCACTCCTCTCCCCCGGGGAGTCGATGCTTCTTGCCCAGATGGACGAGGCAGGCTTGTGGCTTCTTGGAATACGGGACTCCACAACATCCAACGAGCAGCACTGGTTCGTGCGCAACGTGGACACGACGTCGAGCACCACGGTCTTCGACTGGGAGTCTCCTGTATTTCTCCTTCCCAGCAGCGGACGCGACGTTGCCCTGGATAGCGGACGCGCCTACCTCGCGACAGCGTCCACCAACTCCAGCCCAACGGTCAGGGTTCTCGACGTCGGGACAGGAGCGCTCGAGACCTTCGCGCTCGCCCCCATCGAGGACGGCGTCGGTCCTACAACAATTGCACTCGCGATCGAAGGCGAACAGCGCTGGGCGGTGTTCGAACAGGATGCGCTCGAAGTCCACGCCATCGCCGAGACGTGCTGTGCCGCCCTCAGCACCCACGGCGCATTCGGGAGCCCCAGTCCGAAAAATGCCATGCTCATCGACGGCGACCTCGTTGTCGAGAGCCCAGGCCCAGGGTTCGCCGTTCGGCGGTTTCGGCCAGGGGCGTGATCGCTCGCGATCTTTTCTTCACGGACTCTGTCCGAGGCGCGGACTGACCCACGATGCCCCGCTGGCTCGTCATCGTCGGCGTTCTGGTCGTGCTCGTGTTCAGTTCGTGCGGGCGGTCCGAACTCGCCCAGCAATCAGGTTCAGATTCGGACACTGATTCGGATGTTCCGACCACGAACTCTGGAGACGGAAGTACAAGCCTGCCGCCGGGGGCCGAATGTGCGGTCAACCTCGATTGTCCCCAGAGTTCGATCTGTGTCGAAGAAGCGTGCGTGTGCATCACCGGCTGCAACCCGTGCGGCGGAGATCAAGACTGTCCCGACGGTCTCACGTGCCTGGACGGCATCTGTCGAGGGGGACGGGCTTGCGCACAGGATGAGCAATGTGCCCCCGCTCAGGGGTGCATCGACTTCGAGTGCGTCCCCAACGTCTCCTGCGCCTTCAACGGGGAGTGCGAAGAGGCGCAGATCTGCAGCGACGGCTTCTGTGATGCAGGGTCGGAGTGCACCGAGCACAGCCACTGCCCGGCCGGGATGTTCTGTCAGAACGACGACTGCAAGGACTACATCGGCGGCTGAGGGCGAGCTCGATCAGCGAGGCAAGATCACCCGGTAGGTCAGGTTCATCCGTGGGCCGATAGGCTTCTTGGTCCGCGGGACCCAGTGCTTGAACACCGACTGGGTCCGGCCTCCCATCACCATGAGGTCCCCCGCACCCAGTGCGTACTCCCTCGTCTCCCCGCCGGCCTTGCGTCGTAGCAAGAAGCGACGCCGCGCACCCAGGGAAACGGACGCGATTCCGATGTCATCTCGGGTCGGCCCCAGCTCGCGTTCGTCATCCGCGTGGGCACCCATCGCATCTGCACCATCGCGGTAAAAGTTCGCCAGCACGCTGTTGAACGCGTACCCCGTCGTCTCGCGCAACCGGTCTCGAATCTCAGCCAGCTCGGGAACCCAAGGCAGCGGCTCGAACCCGCGGCCCGAGTATCGATATCCGCATCCAGCGTCCCCGTGCCAGCTGGTCAGGCGCGGCGTCAGATGGGTCTTGCCGAACATCGTGATCGGCTCCTGCCGCAGCGGGAGCGTCCCCAGAAGCGTCTGCATCACCGACTCGTGCCCGTGCACGAACCCCGGAATCAACTGAACCCAGCAGCCGCCCCCGAGGTCTCCCTCGTGCGCGGCGGGCTGGGCTCGTTTCGGCATGATGCCGTCTACGCGTCGGACTCTACATGTGCGAGATGACGTCGGAGCCGAACTCCGAGCACTTGCGCAAGGTCGCGCCGTCCATGAGGCGCTCGAAGTCGTAGGTCACGGTCTTCGCACCGATGGCCCCGTCCATGCCCTTGATGATCAGGTCGGCGGCTTCGGTCCAACCCATGAAGCGCAGCATCATCTCACCCGAGAGGATGACCGAGCCGGGGTTGACCTTGTCTTGGCCAGCGTACTTCGGCGCGGTGCCGTGGGTCGCTTCGAAGAGCGCCACGCCCGTGTCGTAGTTGATGTTTCCACCCGGTGCGATGCCGATGCCGCCCACGCAAGCTGCGAGCGCGTCGGAGATGTAGTCGCCGTTGAGGTTCATCGTGGCGATGACGTCGTACTCGCCGGGACGGGTCAGAAGCTGCTGCAAGAAGGCGTCAGCGATCACGTCCTTGACGATGATCTTGTGGCCGTCCTTCTCGATGGTCTGCCAAGGTCCGCCGTCGAGCTCTTGCCCGCCGAACTCGTTCTTGGCCAGCGCGTAGCCCCAGTCGCGGAACGCCCCTTCGGTGAACTTCATGATGTTCCCCTTGTGGACGAGCGTCAGGCTCTTGCGCTTGTTGTCGAACGCGTACTTGATCGCCGCGCGAACGATGCGGTTGGTGCCCTCTTCGGAGATGGGCTTGATGCCCAAGCCTGCCGTGTTGGGGAAACGAATTTTCTCGAAGCGGTCCGAGAAGTGCTCCTGAAGCAGAGCTTTGAAGCGGGTGTTGTCCTCGGAGCCGTGCTCGAACTCGATGCCGGCGTAGATGTCCTCGGTGTTCTCGCGGAAGATGACCATGTTGGTCTTCTCCGGGTGCTTCACCGGGCTGGGGACCCCTTCGAACCAACGCACGGGACGAAGGCACGTGTACAGGTCGAGCTGCTGACGCAGGGCGACGTTGAGGCTGCGGATACCGCCACCGACGGGCGTGGTCAGCGGGCCCTTGATGCCGACGAGGAACTCGCGGAAGGCGTCCGTGGTGGCCGCGGGGAGCCACTCGCCGGTCTCGCTGAAGGCCTTCTCGCCCGCGAGAACTTCTTTCCACTCGATCTTGCGCTTGCCGCCGTAGGCCTTCTCGACCGAGGCATCGAACACGCGAACAGCCGAGGCCCAGATGTCGGGTCCGATTCCGTCGCCCTCGATGAAGGGAATGATCGGTTGGTCGGGCACCTGCAGCCCGGAGTCGTTCATCGTGATCTTCTCGCCCATAGCGAGCGCGGTATACCACTGGGGTTAGAGCCGCAAAAGAGGGACCCCGACCCGAAAACGCGACAGCAGCGGCAAGTGAGGAAACCTGCGTCCGCCGAGACAGGGCTCTGCGGTCAGATCGGGACACTCAGAATCGGGGATCGCAGCATGGATACGCTCTAGCGACGATCCTGGCCCGGCCGGCGTTCGCCGGTGGCTGCGACGGCCGGGATGCGGGCCCCGAACTGATCGCGGCGTAGGCAGGCGCCGCGAAAGACGCGAATCTGCTCGAGCGGCGTCGGGTCGCGGTGACGACCGAGACCCGCCATCCCCAGGGCACGCCTGCCCCTACCAGTCATCGCGGAACCGCAACACTTTGTCCCGCACCCGCTGGTACACGCCGCTCGTCGCTCGCACGTCGCCGGCGTTGTAGAGCGCAATCGAAGCGATGTCGCCCTTTTCGTACGTCGAGGCGACCATGGATCCGTCCATGTCCTCCTTGGGCGAGGTGAGCCCGAGCGCCCAGCACACGACGTCGAGCGACGACGGGCCCGCGTTCTGGCCCAGCGCGTAGTACAGGTCGAGGTGCGGCCGGAGGGAAAAGCGGTTGGACAACAGGTCGACGCGGGCATCGATGTCGTGAATCAGACTGCGTCCCTGCAAGAACGGCACGTCGAAACCGCGACCGTTGTAGGTCACGACGACCTCGGCGTGACCAGCGAGAACCCAGAACGCGCGAAGCAGGTCCTTCTCGGACACAGGACGAATCCAAGCCGGCAGTGCCGCGACATCCACGTCGACGCCTTCGGGCAGCACGACGAACACGGTGACCTCCATCGTCCGCGGATCCTGTTCGCCATCGCCGACGGCCAACGAGATGACCTTGCCGAAGTACGGCGACAGGCTCATGACCTTCGACTGATCCCAGTCCTTCCGCTCGGCGACCTTGGCCACGGACTGCGCGATCGTGGACGGCTCCTTGCGGATGTCGACGGCGGGCGCGGTCTCGATGTCGAACACCAGCGTCTTGCACAGGATGTCGGAGACCAGGTCGTACCCCTCCTCCATCAGCGAGTCCGCGGAGTAGCCGGGGTCGCCCTCCTCGGCCTTGCGGATCCGGCGGACGTTGAGCTGCACGGCGCCCTTGTAGGTGTCGACCTCGAACAGAGCCTTGACGTGATCCCCGACCTCGAGACCGTCGATGGCCTGCATCGCGCGCGAGCTGTCTGACCAGATCTTCCCAGCGGCGGACCCTTCGCGATCCACCAGCTTCACCTCGACAAACGGCTTTCCGGCCCGCGTCTGCGCTTTCCGGACCGAGCGCAGCACCGCATATGCGGTGAACAAGCCCCCCTTGGCCTCGAGGGCTCCAAGATTGGGCAAATGTGTGGGTTCGGAGCCCTGTGCGTCCACCGGGGCGAGCCTACCCCCCTTTGCAGCGCTCTTGGGCCCGCTTTGACGCTCGCCCATGGTTCGCCGCGGCTCAGCATGCTAACGATGCACGTCGCCGAGCGCGGAGGCCGTCTTCAGCGGTCCCGCGACCGGCGCACATGCAAGGAGTCATCATGGCTGACCTCAAAGATTCGAAGACGCACGACAACCTCAAGGCCGCGTTCGCGGGGGAATCCCAGGCCAACCGCCGCTACCTCTACTTCGCAAAAGTCGCCGACGTCGAAGGCTACCCCGAGATCGCAGGCAACTTCCGCGAGACCGCCGAAGGCGAGACCGGCCACGCACACGGCCACCTCGACTACATCAAGAAGGTCGGCGATCCCGCCACCGGACTTCCGATCGGTGACACCGCGGAGAACCTCGCCGCAGCCGTCGCGGGCGAAACGCACGAGTACACGGACATGTACCCGGGCATGGCGAAGACCGCTCGCGAAGAAGGCTTCGACGAGATCGCCGACTGGTTCGAAACCCTCGCCAAGGCCGAAAAAGCCCACGCGGGTCGCTTCCAGAAGCTTCTCAACGACATCGGCTAGACCGGAACATCGTGTTCCACGAAATGGCGGTGCGGACTTCGGTCCCACCGCCATTTTCGTTGGTTGATGGCCCCTCACGGCCGACGCTCCCCTGGGGCTGAGCACCGACTTCAGGCGCCTGCTAGGCTGCCGGCCGCACCGTGGGCGACGCCAAGAACATCTCGTACCAGCCGACCGACGGCCTGTCCTACGACCCCAGCGAAGACAAGTACTGGGACCAGAGCGCCCTCGACAAAGAAGTCGAGCGCACGTTCGAGGTCTGCCACGGGTGCCGCATGTGCTTCAAGTACTGCGACTCGTTCCCAGACCTGTTCAAGCTCATCGACGACAAACACGACGGCGACGTCACCAAGCTGACCCCCGAAGAGACCGACGGGGTCATGGACTCGTGCTTCCAGTGCAAGCTGTGCGAGGTCCAGTGCCCATACACCCCGCGAGACGAGCACGAGTTTCAACTCGACTTTCCGAAGCTCGTCCATCGGTACCAAGCCATCCGCTACAAGAAGAACGGCCCCACGCTCCAAGACCGGGCGATGCGTGACCCGGACGCCGCCGCCGGCCTCGCCCGCGCCAGCCTCGGCATGGCCAACGTGATGAACCGAGTCGGACTGCACCGGTGGTTCATGGAGAAGGTCATCGGCATTCACCGCGACAAGCTCCTGCCCGACTTCGCCGGTCAGACCTTCTCGTCGTGGGCAGCCCGCGAGAACAAGGTCAAGGACACACCGGGCAGCGAAGCGGTGCTCTTTCAGACCTGTTACGTCGAGCACAACGAGCCCGACATCGGCAAAGACACGGTCGAAGTGCTCGAGCGCAACGGCGTCGATATCGGCTGCGTGAAGGGACTGAACTGCTGCGGCATGCCAGCGTGGGAGCGAGGCGACCTGGAACTGCTCCGCAAGAAGGCCAAGGCCAACCTCGACCTGCTCGAACCCCATGTCGATGCTGGCTCGAAGGTCCTCGCAATCAACCCCACGTGCTCGATGATGCTCAGGCGCGAGTACCCCGAGCTCGTCGAGGAGGCCGACAAGCCGCGCGCTCAGAAGATCGCCGATGCCGTCCAAGACCCCAGCGAGTTCCTGTGGTCGCTGCGCAAGGAGGAGCGGTTCAACACCGACTTCGCCAGCAGCCCCGACGGCAAGGTGGCCTACCACGCGCCGTGCCACCTGCGGACCCAAGGCAAAGGATTCAAGGGCCGGGACCTGCTGCGCAAGCTTCCCGGGGTCAAACCAGCCACCGTGATGGAATGCTGCGGTCACGACGGGACGTACGCGATGCGGGTCGAAGGGTTCGAGCCTTCCCAGCGCATCGGCAAGCGCTCCTTCGAAGGCATGAAAGATGCGCAGACCGAGATCTGGGCGACCGACTGCCCGCTGGCCGCGCTGCAGTTCGAGCAACACGCTGGCGTTCGCCCCATGCACCCGATGTCTCTGCTCGCCAAGGCGTACCGTGGCGAGTCGTTCAAGAAAGCGGAGCTTCCGCCCGCGACCCCGTCCGACAAGGACTCCAAGCCATGAAACCCGTCCTACGCAACGAGCTGCTCGACCACGTCACCTACACCGAAAAGCGCGCCGAGCTTCGCCCCCTCGCACTGGCAGCCAAGGCTCCTCGCCGCGTTTGCGTCGGAGACTTCTTGGTGTTCCTGTTCGAGAACCGGGACACCGTGCGCTACCAGGTGCAGGAGATGATGCGGGTCGAGCGGATCGTCAAAGAGAAGGACATCGAGCACGAGCTCGAGACCTACAACGAGCTGCTCGGCGGACCCGGGGAGCTGGGCTCCACGCTGCTGATCGGCATCGACGATGAAGCGGAGCGGGACGTGAAGCTCAGCGCCTGGCTGCAGCTCCCCAAGCACCTGTACGCCAAGCTGCCCGACGGCACACTCGTCCGACCCGTGTTCGACGACCGTCAGGTCGGAGAGACCCGGCTGAGCTCGGTCCAGTACCTGCGGTTCCCGGTCGGCGGGGTGACGCCGGTCGCGATGGGCTCGGACTTGCCTGAGCACACCGTGGAAGTCGCCTTGACCGACGAGCAGCGCGCCGCACTCGAAGCCGACCTCCGCCCGGACGCATAGGATCTGGGTCGACTCGCGGGAGCTCGAACGATGCGCAGACTGATCATCGCGGCGTTAGGGTTCGCAGGCTGTGGCACACCGCAGCCAGAGCCCACCCGCGTCGATGCGCCAGTGTTCGACACCACACCGCAGCCGGAACGCCGCACGCCCGCGCCGTTGCCACGCTTCGATATCCCCCCACCACCGCCTCCTCCTTCCCGTCGTGTCTCGGTCCCTCTGGTGGGAACCGTGCTCGCCCACGGAGGTGGCCCGCTGCGCGCGGACATCATCAAGCGCTTCTGCGAAGTGTGCGGTGCCGACGGCAAGCTCGTACTGATCCCCACCGCTGCGGAGGGCGCGAGCAACCCGGCAACGCTGCAGAAGCTCCCCAAGCGCTGGCGCGACCGCGTGGGGCAGGTCGATGTCTTGCACACGCTCGACCCAGCGCGCGCGAACGAACGGGGCTTTCTCGCCCCGCTACAAGACGCAGACTGCGTGTGGCTCGGCGGCGGGGCGCAGGGCAGACTGCGGGACGCCTACGTCGACACGAAGGTCCAAGAAGCGTTGCACGCCGTCCTTCTGCGCGGCGGGATCGTCGGAGGCTACTCCGCCGGCGCAGCGATTCTCTCCGATGTCATCATTCGACGCGGCAACCCCGACCCGGTCGAAGATGTCGGTTTCGGCGTTCTCCCAGGCGTGATCGTCGACCAACACTTCCTCGCCAAGGAACGCGAACCCCGGCTCCTCGCGATCCTCTCACGCCACCCCGAGCGCATCGGATACGGCATCGACGAAGACACCGCGATCCTCGTGCATGGATCGACCTACGAAGTCATCGGCAACAGCGTGGTTCGACGCTGCGAACACGCCACGGGCTGCACGTCTCTTGAAGCGGGCGCCAAGGGCTCATTCCCCTAGCGCGTCTTCGAGGGTCGTGGAACACACGCGCATCGATCAGAAGAGGGTCGAGGGGCGAGACTCCTCGGGGAGCCCCGGCGCCGCCGAACCCAGAGCGCGTCCAGCAAGTGCACCCGCCATGCCCAGCCCAGCCAGAAGCGCCACGTGCAGGCCCCAGCCGAACACGAGGTCTCCGGAGCGCTGCAGCTCCATCCACGCCGCGATTGCGGCGACGACCATGCCGCCCCACCGCACGTACCAGCCGACCCGCGGCCCATCACCTTCCGCGTGAGCCCGTGCTGTGTGAACCGCAAGTCGGACTCCGGACACCAACGCAAAGCCGAGCAGTGGCACCGCGGCCACGGAGACCCCGGAGAGCCACAACACCAGCGCGACCAAGACGAGTTGGCTGTGCATGAACGCGACCGGGACACGAAGGATGCGACGAGCAACCGCGGGCGGGCAGGCCATGGGCGCGACCGCGACTGCGATGCCAAACAAGAATGGCGAGCCGAACCCGACCATCATCAGCAGTCCTTCGAGCACACCACGGGAGAACTCGGAGCGGAGCAGAGCCAAGAACGAATGCCCCTCTGGCGTCCACGGGAGTGCACTGCTCACCGCGAGGACGAGCCCGGCGACCGCGACCGAACTGGGTAGGGGTTCCTCAGCTCGGACCATTTCAGGTTCTCCGGCGTCGACCACCCGTGCAGGATCGCACGCTTGCTCGCCTCCGAAAGCGACTCGCATTGCGACACTCGGGGATGACAGCCCCCAGCACCAACGCAGGTGCGGTGTTGGCTCTTCGGAAGCAATGGCAGCCTGTTGCGCACCATCGCGGGGAGGCAGTTTCGGTAGCGCAGGCGGGGGTGAAAAAACCCGAGCGGAGCCCGGAAGAACTCGAAGACCCGGTGTCTGATCTGTGACGGCGCAGGATGATGCCGTTCTCAACGTTTCGCCCGCGCGCAACTCGCTCCCCTCGCCAGCTCGGTGGGGGCCTCCTCTCAGAGTTGCGTTTCCTGGTTCAGCCCTCGGGTGGGGGCCCGGAGTTGAACCAAAAGGCGAAACCCCAGAAGCCCGGATTCAGACCCGGAACTCATGGGGATAAAACGTTGGGGGCCTAGCCGACCGGGGTTGGATGCGGAAGGGGGGAAGCCCCGGTCGGCTAGGCCACACTCAACAAGGATGGATATAGCAAACCCACGTTGGGTGCGGTAGAGCTTTGCCGTGCTCGGGAGCGGGTTTCTCGCAGATCTCTTCGTCAGCAGCCCCACGGGCTTGGCAGCGAGCAATGACGCGACGCTTCAGAAACCCGCAGGCCGCCGTTCAAACTGCGACCGACACGAATGCGGAGAACCCGCTGCCTGGCGGTTCTCGCGTGGGCCAGGAGAGATCTCCTAATGTGCGGTCGGTTTACCCTGACTACAGCGGACTACGTGTCGGTGGGTCAGGCGCTCGACGCTGACTTCAACCCGTCGCTGGCCCAGGCCTACCAGCCGCGGTTCAACGTGGCGCCCTCCGATGCTCACTGGATCGTGTGCCTCGAGCCGGAGGCGCCGAGGCCGGCCGTTGCTCGGGGCACGTGGGGATTCCCAAGTCCCCGCGGGCCGATGATCAATGCGCGGAGCGAAACCATGCACGTCCGGCCGACGTTCCGCGACGCAGTGTGGACTCACCGATGCGGTGTGGTGACCAATGGCTTCCTCGAATGGAGCGGGCCCAAGGGAGCCCGACAACCCTACTGGTTTCATCGGCCCGACGACGCACCGTTCGTCTTCGCCGGTCTCTACCGCGATGACGTCAGCCCAAGCTCCGGCGAGGTCTCTCGCAACTTCACCGTCCTGACCACGCGCCCCAACCCACTCGTCGCGCCACACCACGACCGCATGCCCGTGATCCTCGATGCCCGTGGAGCCGACGCCTGGCTCCGGTGGTCGCCCCGGGCTCGAACACCCGAAGCTGTGGGGGAGCTCAGCGAGTTCCTGCAACCGATCGCCGACGATTGGCTGGTCAGCACCCCGGTATCCCGTAGGGTCAGCGACGTACGCAATGACGACCCGGAGTGTCTCGATCCGATCGACCCTCCAGCACCTGCGCCCGAGCAGCAGTCCCTCTTCTAGCCGATGCTCGCAACTCTTACCGGTGTCGTGCTCGCCCTTGCGCCTGCAGCGACCGGCTCGGCCGAGCCCATCACCCCGCAGCCTCGGCGTTATGTCGCAGTGCGAACCGTGGACAAGATGGTCATCGACGGGCGCGCAGACGAGAAGACCTGGGCCCTCGCGCCTCCCGAGGATCGCTTTCGCGAGCGGTCCCCCAACCTCGGCCAAGACGCGCCCCTGCGCACGGAGTTCAAGGTCGCGTACGACGACCAGTACCTCTACTTCTTCATTGAAGCGGAGTCCAATCCGGGCGAAGTCATCGTCCGAACCCTCCGCCGAGACAACGGCGGCATTTTCTCGGACGACACGGTCTATGTGAAGATCGACCCGACACGCACCCGACGCAACGCCTACAGCTTCGGGGTCAACGCCGACGGCGCGCAGATCGACATCCTCGGCCTCGAGGATGGGCAGAGCTTCATCACCGAGTGGGACAGCGTGTGGACGGCAGAGACCGTTCGACGGGACGACGGGTATTCTGTCGAGTACCGGATCCCGTTCGCGGTTCTTGGGATCAAGAGCGCCGACGTCGCGACGATGGGGCTCAACTTCTCCCGCGATGTGCCCACGGACAACGCGACCTACGATTGGCGGCTGTTCGTTCCACCGCGCTCGGCGATGGCCGCAAGTCAGTTCGGCACCCTCGAGGGGCTGGAGCGGATTCGGGGCGGGCGCGCCTTCGAGGCCACCCCATACCTGCTTGCGCAGACGTCCTTCGACCGCTCGTTTAGCGCCGACCCCACGCGTCGACCCAACGTCGCCACCGGGGCCGACTTTCGCGTCCAGCTCGGCGCGGCCTCCTACGCCGAAGCCAGCCTGCTCACCGACTTCGCGCAGGTCGAAGCGGACGCGGTTCAGGTCGCACGGAACCGATTTCCCCTGTTTTTCCCCGAGCGCCGACCGTTCTTCATCAACGGCCTCGACGTGTTCAACTTCGGGCGCCGCAGCGAAGCACAGCTGTTCTTCTCTCGGAGAATCGGGTTACAGCGAGGGAGCCCGGTCCCGATTCTGGGCGGTGCCAAGGTCTACGGCCGCACGGGCGTGATCCAGTACGGGCTCCTGCAAGTCCAGACGTTGGGCGCGACCGATGAACCGACCCGAGGCGTTCAAGCGAGCAGCCCAGAGAGCTTCACCGTGGGTCGGATTCGGGTGCAAGCCACACGAGAACTCAACGTCGGGATGATGCTGTTGGGGCGCCACCGCGTCGGGACAACCGGCCACGACGACGCCGCTGGGGGGGTCGATGCGCAGCTCATTGCGGCCGACGGAAAACTCCAGGGCTACGGATTCGTCGCGGGCACCTGGGCAGAGCAGGCGCCGGACCGCCCCCCGCCTCCGGACGAGCCCGAACTCCCGCTCGCCCCCCCGGAGATCGGCTCCTCAGCGTACGGCTCCCTGGAATATCGCGGGCTGTACGTGCGGCCCGGGGTGTCGTGGCTGTGGAGCGATGACGATTTCGATCCACGGCTTGGCTTCTACCGCCGCACCAACGCGACGCGGCAGCAGGCTCGGCTCGTGTTCGCCCCTCGTCCAAAAAACGCCACGATACGGGAGGTCAACTTCGGCCCAACCTTCTCGGTGGAAACCACGCCTGAGTACGACGCCCGGTTGGGCCAAGAAGCCAGCGGCTACCTGCAGCTCGACTGGGCCAACGGCGCCAACATCGGCAACACGTTCGCGCACTTTGTGGACGTGGTGCAGGAGGATTTCGAACTGTACGGCGAGACGATCGAGTCATCTGACTACTCAGGATTTCGCAACCGGACCTACGCGGCCCTGCCCTCTCGACGCGTCGTCGGTGGGAACCTCAGCTACGAGTTCATCCAACTGTTTGGCGGAGCCGCACACCAACCCAGCGCATCGACCACCGTCCGCCTGGGCAAGCACTTCACGCTCGGAGCCTCCTACACCCACCTGGTCGGCCGTTTCCAATCCCGAGACGAAGACTTCAACTTCGGCTTCGCCAATGGAAACGTCGACATCGCGATCACACGGAACCTGGCGTTCGACAACCTCGTACGTCTGGACCTCTCACCGGGATCGGAGCGGGTCGGGCTGCAAAGTCGGCTGCGATGGCGCTTCCTCCCGGGAAGCGACATGTTCTTGGTCTACCGCAACAACCTGCCGGCCGGGTCGACGGCACAGGCCGACCCGTTCCATGCGGTCACCCTCAAGGTTGCGTACTACCTGCGCTCGTTCATCGGGTAGCCGAGTCACGAACTCCGAGCACGGCTCGCCGCAAGCGCATGGGCTTGGCGCTCGAGGCCACCTTGCCCGAGCGACTCGCACACCGATGCCCAATCGCCCGTCGGACCCGTCCACCGAAGGGACTCGAGATCGTCCGTGAGCGGGACGTCGAGGGCCAGCGTCGCCAAGCTCCGGTACAGCATCGCGTCCTCGCGGCGCTCGGCGAGTGTCGTGCCGAGCCGCTGCGCTCCGCGGACCTTGACCGCCCAAGCCGCAGGGTCATCGGGAATTGATTCGAGGTGCTCGTAGTGCGCGAGCAAGGTCGCCGTAGACTTTGCGCCGAAGCCGGGGAGCCCGGGAATTCCATCGGCCGTGTCACCCACCAGCGCAAGATAGTCTGGAATGCTCGCCGGGGAGACACCCCGCGCTTCGCGGACCCCATTCTCGTCGATGACCCGGCGACGGATCCGGTCCACCTGGACGATGGAGGTCCCGCGGACCGTCTGCCCGAGGTCTTTGTCCGGGGTCATGACGCGAACTTGCTCGACGGCATCGGCAAACTTGACCGCTCCCGCCGCGAGCGCGTCGTCGGCCTCCCAGCGATCCATCGACCACACCGCGATGCCCATCGCTGCGGTCGCCTTCTCGACCAGGTCCATCTGCTCGACGAGAACAGGCTCCATGCCCTCCCCGGTCTTGTAGCCGTCGAACATGTCGTTGCGGAACGACCGGATCGGATTGTCGAACGCGACCGCAACATGGGTCGCAAGCTCGTCTTCCTCGGTGAACAGAGCCAGCACCGAGCGAAGAACGCCGACGGTGGCCTTGACGTCCTGCCCGTCGGACGAAGTTGCGCCCGGGCGCTTGGAGAAGTGAGCCCGGAAGAGCTCGAACGTGCCGTCGACAAGGTGAAGGCGCATGGATGCCCGAATCTACCAGCCCCCCTCGCCCCTCGCCGTCACGTCTCGCTGTGAGCACTCGGGGGCTGCGGAACCTCGTCGCAGTACACGTACTGAAACCAGCACAGCTCGTCGACTTCGGCGCGTCCCGTCGGGGGGTTGAACCGCGGGGGCGTCGTGCGCCACTGCGCCTGCAATCGGTCGACGAGGGCGCGAGCCTCCTCGAAGTATCGCTCCCGGTTGGCGAGCATCTCGCGCTCGCTCATCGGCGCTTCATGATCGCCGGCAGCAAACGACTGGGCCGCCTCTTGCAGCGCCTCCACCGTGAGCTCGATGGGCTCGATGTCGGGTTGCGGGCGCTCGCGATGCCGCCACACGCCGTCGGCCCAACTCAGTTCGTACAGCGGAACAAGCGTGCGGCCGTGGTCGGCGACGAACTCGATCGCCGACACCAGAAACTCGACATCTTCAGCCGTTGCGTAGAACGGGACCGTCACACGGACCCAGCCCGGCTTGATCCCGCCGACCCCTTCGTGGATGAGGGAGCGAAACCTCTCTGAGAGTTCGCGCCCGATATTCAGCAAGCGGTGCCCGTAGGGGCCCGCGCACGAGCAGCCTGCTCGGTTCTGGATCCCGAATAGATGGTCGAGCAGACCCGCGACGAAGTCGTGGTGCAGCCCGTCGACGTTGAACGAGAGGATCGCCAGGCGCGGTGCGGTTGTCGAACCGAGCAGAGAGATCCGAGGGTGGGCAGCGAGGCGCTCCAGGACCTTGGCCGCGAGTTCGCACTCGTGTTCGACGATCGCCTCGGCGCCGATCATCTGCTTGACCAAGAACGCGGTCCCAGCCCGCACATCCCCCAGGATGTCGGGTGTCCCCCCCTCCTCCCGCTCATCGAGCCGGACGGTGTAGTCGATCGCATCCGAGGCTGCGGCAGCCACATACTCCACGGTGCCCCCGCCCGGACGAACCGGCGTATCGCAGCGAAACAGGGAGCGGTTGGCGACGAGCACTCCGGACGCTTCGGGGCCCCCGATGAACTTGTGGACCGACAAGAAGATCGCGTCCATCCGTTGAGCGGGGTTGGGCGGATGCATGTCGATCGGCATGTATGGCCCTCCTGCGGCGTAGTCGAAGCACGCGTACGCGCCTCCGCGGTGCAACTCCTCGGCAATCGCGCCCACATCCGAGAAGCCCCCAGTGACGTTCGATGCAGCGGAGAAGCTGCCGATCTTCAGCGGCCGATCCGCGTAGCGCTCGAGCTCCGCCCGCAACTCGTCGAGGTCCACGCTTCCGTCAGCGGTCTGACCGATCTCCACCACATCGGCGTCGGACTCGACCCACGGGAGCTCGTTGCTGTGGTGCTCGAAGGGGCCAATGAACACCACTGCGCGTTCGGCCGGCGGTGTCTTGCAGCGCGCCCGGAGCGGTTGCGATGCCGCCAGCCCGAGCAACCCCACGAGCTTGTTGATCGCCGCCGTCGCCCCCGACCCGCAAAAAAGCACCTCATCATCCGGGTCTGCACGAACCGCATCCCGGACTACACCTCTGGCGTTCTCTCGAAGGCTTCCGATGATGCGACCGGTCGAAGACACCGCGGTGTGCGTGTTGGCGTAGAAGGGCCGCACCCGGTTGATCCACCGCTCGACGAAGTGCAGATACCGTCCCGTTGCGGTTAAATCGGCGTAGTAGACCAATCGACGTCCAAAGGGCGTTTCGATATGGGCCCTCCGGCCCACTTCGTGCTGCCGGATGAACGCGGCGACCTCGTCGAAGCCTCTCACTAGTGCATGCTATACCGCGCGGGGCCGTAGAATCCGATGCCCGATTTTTTGCCGCCGAGTGAGACCACACGCGAATCCCCCGGTCTTGCAAACGGTCTACGATCCGTAGGGAAGAAACGCGGGGACTGGGGAGTCTTCGCCGCGAGGGTATTCGTTCCCCGACCTTGAATGCTCATGGATTTCATTTCGAACACGAGGAACACCCGCCGAATCGGCACGCTCGGCCTGGCCACCCTGTTCGCGCTGTTGTCGGGATGTTTCACCGAGCCAGCCACGGAAGACGGAAGCGCGACCGGGGGCAACTGCAACGAGGGCAGCTTCGGGTGCGAGTGCCTGGCTGGCGCGTGCGAGCCTGACCTGGTCTGCACCCCCTCAAACATCTGTATCGCGGAGAACTGCACCCCGGGCACCGCGATCTGCGAGTGCGATGGGCAGGGACGCTGCGGACCCGACCTGGAGTGCACTGGCAATGTCTGCCTTCCCCAAGGCGGCACCACGGTCACGCCGACGAGTACCGATAGCGACAGCAGCACATCCACCACGGGGACGTCCACCACGTCGACGACCGCGCCAACGGACACCATGCCAACGGACACCACGCCGAGCACGACGTCCGTCGACACAAGTACGAGTACGAGTACGTCCGCCGAAACCACGGATGCATCGGACACCACAGACCCGCCTGCAAGCTGCGCCGAGAGCGAGGAGACTTGCGACGATTGCTTCTCCTGCACCCATGGAAACGAGTGCGAGCCGGAGGACTCGGCATGTGACGCCCAGCCGGGCTGCAGTACGGCGGTCGCCTGCATGCAGGACTGTGCCGTCAGCGGACTGTGTTTCGACAACTGCTGCGCGGGCCTGACGCCGAGTGCAGAGTCGGCTGCGCTTGCGCTGCAGACGTGCCGGGAAGACACCTGCATCGCGGGCGCGTGCAGGAGCTACGCGTCGTTCCAGTGCAGCTGAGCGCGGCGGTTCGCGCACTTCGTGGGTCTGCGGCGGACGCAAGAAGGGCATCCGTCGCTCGACACGGATGCCCTACAGTCTCCCCGAGAGGACCTCGCCAAGGAGGTCAGGCTGCTCAGCTCGGCGGCGGGGACTCGCTGTCCCCACCGGACATCTGAAAGTTCCCGAAGCTCACCGCCCCTCCGGGGACTGAAAGCCCCGGGCCGACGTTCGCGATCGAAACCGAGTCGGTCTCGGCGTTGTTGATGATGACGTCATTGGTCGCGCTGACGCGCTCGATGCGGCCGTCGTCGAAGACCTGCTGACAGTTGCCCGACATCCGGAAACTCGCACGCGCGTCGGAGATCTCGAGGTTGGTGAAGTCGTTGTAGCGGCAGGTGACGTGCACGACCGCGCTGCCGGGGCTCTGTGGGTGGAAGGCCAGGAAGAAGCTCCCGCTCGCGTTCCCGTTTCGAACCCAGACCTTGCCGGCGAAGGTGAAGCTCAAACGCTGGCCGGCTCCTTTGACCATCGAGGTCACGCCGTTGGGAAGCTCGCACGTGTCGTCCGAACTCGACCCGGAGTCGCCCGACCCCGAGTCGCCGCCAGAGCCGCCCTTCCCTTTGCCCTTGCCCTTCCCTTTGCCTTTTCCTTTGCCCTTCCCCTTGCTCTTCTTGCCTTTGCTCTTGAACTTGCCCTTCTTGAGACCCTTCGGACCCTTCTTGGAGCTGCTGACAAACGTGTTCGGCTTGGCCAGCGCGTCCCCCGAAGGGAGCGCAACGGTGATCAAGGCGGCGGAGAGGAGGAGTGCAGTACGCATCGGTCGGGCGAGGAAGAGACAGTCCGAGTGTGCGTCACATTCACCGATCGGGTGGAAGCACGCGAAAACGGGGCGCAATGGTGCGACAAAAGCCGACACCAAACCACCCCGTTCTAGGCCCCTTCTAGCCCCGTTTTGGGCTCATTCTCGCGCCCTATGACTCAGCCTCCGATGCTGCAGAAGGCTTCGTAGTCGATGAGTTCGATGTCCTCGGGCGGCTTTGAGCACACGCGGCAGTTCGGGTCCTTGCGCAGCTTCAACGTCCGGAACTTGGTCCGGAGCGCATCGTAAACGAGCAGGCGCCCACTCAGGCTTTCTCCGATGCCCAAGATGAGTTTCAAAGCCTCGGTCGCCTGCAGGCTGCCGATGATCCCCGGAAGCACGCCGAGAACGCCCGCCTCCTGGCAACTGGGCGCCATTCCGGGCGGGGGAGGATCGGGGTAGAGGCAGCGGTAGCAGGGACCCTCGCCAGGAAGGAACGTGGTGACCTGGCCCTCGAATCGGTAGATCGACGCGTGCACGACCGGCTTGCCAAGCTTCAGTGCGGCGTCGTTGAGCAGATAGCGGGTCGGGAAGTTGTCCGCGCCGTCCACGACAACATCGTAGCCGGAGACGAGCTCCATGATGTTTTCGCTGCTCAGGCGAGTTTGGTGCGGCACGACCTCGACGTCGGGGTTGAGCGCTTGAAGGGTAAGCCTCGCGCTCTCCACCTTGGGCATCCCGAGCCGCTCGGTGTTGTGGATGACCTGCCGCTGCAGGTTGCTCTCGTCCACAACGTCGTCGTCGACCATGCCGATCGTCCCGACGCCTGCCGCGGCGAGGTAGAGCGAGGACGGCGAACCCAGACCGCCCGCTCCCAAGAACAAGACCTTGGCGTCAAGCAGTTTGGCCTGCCCTGCCTCCCCCACCTCGGGAAGCATGATGTGCCGGCTGTACCGCTTGATCTGCTCCGGGCTCATCACCCGTGGGCGCTCGAAGCCGAAGCCTGCGTTCTTCCAGGCCCGAAATCCCCCGGCCATCGACGCGACGTTCGTGTACCCCAGCTCGAGCAACGACTTGGCAGCCAGCGCCGATCGGGTTCCTCCAGCGCAGTAGATGATGATCTCCTGGTTGCGGTTGGACACCGCGTCCTCGACCTTGATCTCGAGGAACCCGCGAGGGATCCACTCGGCACCGTTGATGTAGCCCTGCTCGTACTCGTCGCGCTCTCGAACATCGATGAGAACAGGGCCGCTCTTGTCGACCGCTTGTTGTTTCGTCTCATCGACCGAGACCTCGCGGATCTCGGACTTCACGCGTGCGAGTACCTCGCTGAATGTCGCCATCGTTTTGATTCTCCGTATTTCGCCGGATTTTGTCCGACCTCGGGTTGAGTGTACCGGTGAATCTGGCCCACCTGACGCCCTCTTTCAACGAACATCGTTTCACTGCAACGCACCGTATTTACGATCATCCGCGGCGCGCGATGCGAGTCTGTGAGAATCGGCGAGGTGTGGGCGTCCGGATGTGACGGGCGCCCATGTGGCGGGCTATACCACTGGCAGCTTTGTCCGTGCCTGACAGCCCTGTCTCAGCCACCGTTCCGACCGATACGCAGGATCTGGAGGCGCTCGCAAAAGCCGCCGTCCGACTTCGCGAACAAGTGAGCCGCCGAGTCGTCGGCCAGCCTCAAGTCGTCGACCTCCTGCTTACCGCACTGTTCGCTGGCGGGCATGGCCTGTTCGTCGGCGTACCTGGCCTCGCCAAGACGCTCCTGGTCTCGACGCTCGCGCAGGCTTTGGCGCTCGACTTCTCGCGCATCCAATTCACCCCGGACCTGATGCCGGCCGACATTACGGGCAGCGAAATCCTCGAGGAGGATGCGGCCAGTGGAAAGCGGCAATTTCGGTTCGTCGCGGGCCCGGTGTTTTGCAACCTGCTGCTCGCGGACGAGATCAACCGTACGCCGCCCAAGACCCAGGCGGCGCTGCTGCAGGCGATGCAAGAAGGCCGCGTGTCGGCGGGTGGAAAAACGCACCGTCTGCCCCCGCCCTTTCACGTCTTCGCGACCCAGAACCCCATCGAGCAAGAGGGCACCTACCCGCTGCCCGAGGCACAGCTGGACCGGTTCATGCTGCAGATCGTCGTGGACTACCCCGATGCCGAGGCCGAACGAGAGATCGTGTCGATGGGTGCTCGGCCGGAGCTCGACATCGAGCCCGCCCTCACCCCGGCGGAGCTCGTCAGCCACCAAGCCCTGGTCAAACGCCTGCCCGTCCCTCCATCCGTCGTCGACTACGTGGTCAAGCTTCTCCGAGCCTCCCGGCCCACCGACGACAGCGCTCCGAGTGCCGTCCGCGAGTTGGTCCGCTGGGGCGCGGGCCCACGTGCGGGGCAACAGATGCTGACCGCAGCCCAAGCCCACGCGGCCCTCGCAGGACGACCTGGGGTCACGATCGAAGACGTCCGCGCGCTCGCGGGACCGGTTCTCCTCCACCGCATGGTTCGCAGCTTCACGGCGCAGAGCCGCGGCGTTTCGTCCGAGGAGATTCTCGAGGCGATCGTGTCGTCCGTCGGAGCCTGACCCCGATGAGCGAGCGTGCCCTGCCGCTGGCCTCGCTCGTCCCCGCTCAGCTGCGGGAGCTGTTGCGTGCGCGAGCCTTGGTGTTGCAACGGCCCGTGTTCGGCCGCCGTCTCGGACGGCACCGTTCGGCTCGTGCCGGGGTCGGCCTCGACTTCCGAGACCACCGAGCCTACGTCCCTGGCGATGATCCGCGACGCCTCGACTGGCGGGCGATC
Source organism: Nannocystales bacterium (assembly GCA_050633305.1). Classification (GTDB taxonomy): domain Bacteria; phylum Myxococcota_A; class Polyangia; order Nannocystales; family Nannocystaceae; genus CAJXVA01. Next base: position 728,336 of record JBOEGF010000018.1, on the reverse strand, counting down.
GCTCGCCGCGAGCGACTCGTCCTCCGCCAAACCGAGGCCGAGGACGAGCTCTCAGTGGTCTTCGCCGCCGACCTGGGCGGCGCGATGGCCTACGGCAAAGGCGATGCGCAAAAGCTGAGCTATGCACGCTCCCTCGTCGGCGGTCTGGCTTGGCTCGCATCGGGCCAAGGCGATCCGGTCGCCTTGGTGACCGGTCGCGAAGGCACACTCGAGGACGCCTTGGCGAGGCCCAGCTCCAGCCCCGAACGCCTCGCCGGTTTCGCCGCCCAGCTTGGCGATGTCGAGCCCGCCGGAACCTGCCCTTGGCTGCCCCTCCTCGAGGCCATGACGCCCCGGTTGCCACGCCGCAGCGTGGTCGTCGTGGTGTCGGACTTTCTGGACCCCAGCGGCGATGGACAACCTCAGGATGACGAGGCCGACCGCGCTCTGATCGGGGCGCTGGGGTCGATCCGGGCCCGCGGCCACGATGTGGTGCTTCTCCAGGTCCTTCACCGAGACGAACTCGAGTTCCCCTGGACCGACCGGACCACCCTGAGATTCACCGACCTGTTCGGGCTTCGGAAACCGAAAGAAGGCGCAGCCGCAGCCATCCGCGAGGGCTACCTCGAAGCGATACGGGCACACCAAGCCCGGCTCTCCGAACGCTGTGACCGAGAGGGGCTGCTGCTCCACACGGTCCGCACCGACGGCGACATCGTCGAGTCCTTCCTGGGACTGCTCGCTCGTCTCGAAGGTGTGGTCCCCGAAGGAGATGCGGCATGAGTTTTCTGGCGCCCGCGCTGCTGCTCGGCCTGTTCGGTCTTGCAGCCCCTGTCATCGCGCACCTGCTCGGGCGGGAGCGTCCGCTGGAGATCCGCTTCGGCGCGATGCGGTTCCTGCCCACGGCGGAACCCTCCGTGACCCGCCGCCGGTCACTGCGCGACCTCCCGCTGCTCATCGTCCGGTTTCTGCTTCTCGGCCTCCTCCTCTTCGCCCTCGCCCGGCCCGCGACCGAACACGATGGCGGTCTCACGATGGTCGCTGAGCCTCACGACGCAGTCCTGCTCGTCGATGGGTCTCGCAGCATGGGTCTTCGGGTCGATGGAAAGACCTTGCTCGAGCACGCCAAGGAACAGGCCGACACTTTGCTCAGCTCGCTCCCCGCGGGAAGCCGCATCGGGCTGGTCACCACCGACCCCGAGGGTCCTCGAATCGACCCCACCGCCGACCCGTCCCGCGTCCAAGAAGCCCTCGAACGCTGGCTCGAACGCGACGTGCCACGGGCCGGCGCATGGCCGTTGGCCTCATCGCTCCCCGCAGCCGCACGCATGCTGCGAGAGAACGGGTCCAACGATCGGAAACGCGTCGTCTATGCGGTGGGGGACAGTACCGAAGCCGGCCTCGCGTCGCTCCCCACCACGGCCGAAGGCGGCGCAATCGTCCTCCCGATCCCCGCCATCGAAGATGACGTACCGCTTCCCGAACACGTCGCGATCATCGACCTCCAGTGGGAGCCCGCGCCTGACCTCGACCCTCGTGCTGCACGTGTCGACGCAACCTTGCAGCGCTTCGGTGCCGACGAAGGCGCTGAGGCCAGGTCTGTGACGGTCGGCCTCTTCATCGGAGAAGCTGAGGTCGCCCGCGCCGCGGTCTTGTTGCCGCCGGACGAGGCGGTCCCGGTCCAGTTCACCCACACGCTGCTCGAGGATGCGGACATCCTCCCGGCCACCGTCGCGCTGCTCGACCCGGACGATGACCCCCTGCCCAGCGATGACCGCCGACACCTGTGGCTTGCGGCCGAAGACGCAACCGAGATCGCTGTCGTCAACGGCGACCCGAGCGAGCTCCGAGCGCACGACGAAGTCTTCTTCCTGACCACCGCCGTCGCCGCACAGAACGAGGACCGGACGGTCCGGGTCCGCTCGGTTGCTCCGGATCAACTCGCACAAAGGGTTCGCAAACAAGGTGCCGCAGGACTCTCGGACATCGACGTCTTGGTCTTCGCCAACGTTCGCGCGCCCGACCCCGCTGTTGCCGGTGCGGTCATCGAACGCGTCCGCGGTGGCATGGGGGTCTTTGTCAGCGTGGGTGACCGAGTCGACGCGACCGCCTACAACCGCGCGTTCGGTCCGATCCTTCCGCTGATGATGCGAGGGCCAGTCCAAGTCGGCACCGCGCCGGGCCGCACCGAGGCACGGGTCGAAGGCATCGCGCCCGCAGACCTCGGACATCCGGTGTTCGCGGGGCTCGATGGAGACGTCGGACTCTCGGGAACGGTCGCCCGGCGTGTCATGCTCCTCGAGCCGGACCCCCGGCGTGAGGCCAGCATCGCCCTGTCCTTCACCTCTGGAGCTCCCGCCCTCCTCACGCGGACTGTCGACGGGGGCCGCGTCGCGATGTTGACCACATCGATCGACCGAGACTGGGCGGACCTCCCGCTGCGCCCGGGATTCGTATCGATGGTGTCGGGTGTCTTGAGCTACCTCGGGGACACGCAGTCCGGCGGCGTCGGAGCACGGCTCACGGCCGGAGAAACCCGTCGCGAGCGAGCGCGAGGACCCGTCGTCTTCGTGACTCCGCAGGGTACCGAGGTTTCGCTCGCCCCCAGCGAGGGCGCGGTGGCGTTCGAAGACACATTCGTCGCCGGGCACTACACCGTGCGTAGCGAAGGCGCGCAGCAGGCTGTGTTCTCGGTCGAAGTCGACCCTTCAGAGTCTCAGACCGCTCGAGTGCAATCCGAGGGAGCGTCTTCAGAGGGCATCGAGGGTCGTGTCGCGGTCAACGTGCCGCAGTGGCGTTGGCTCGTTTGGCTTGCGCTCGCCCTGCTCGGACTCGAAGCCGTGCTGCGGTGGCGAAGTCGTCCGGCGACGTAGTTCTGCGGGGTCCACAAACGCACGAAGGCCCCGAGCGAATCGCTCGGAGCCTCGGCTGACGCGTCAAAGTCGTCGATGGAAGGTTCAGCTGCCCGTGGTGGGAGCGACGCCGCCGCTGGTGTCCACGCTGCCACCGCTGGATTCGTCCGCACCGCTGGTGCTGCTGGAGGTGTCACCACCGGAGGTGGTCTGACCTTCGGTCGGATCGGTGGAGCCGCTGGTACCGCTGGAGGGAACGTCCACGCAAAGCCCGGACACGCAGCTCAAAGCGGTATCGCAGCCTCCGCCCTGGGTGCACTGACAGCCCTCGGTGCCGATGTCCACATCGAGGCATGGGTCGTCGTCGACACAGATGCCGGGGTCGGAACCGATGTCGGCGCACAGAAGCCCGGTGTCACAGGTGCCGCCCATCGTGCACTCACAGCCGAGCGAGCCCGTGCAGTCGGGAAGCAAACACCAGCTGGCACCGATGGATGTGTTCTCGACGCACTGAAGGTTCGGGTCGCAGGTCCCGGAGTTGGTGCACGGGCAGCCCGGCGCACCCACTTCACACGGATTCGATCCGCTGCCCCCACCGGAAGGGTTCACGTCGCCCTCGGTATCGGTGTACCGGTCAGATTCAGTGGTGATGAAACACCCGGCGGGCACAAGGGCACCTCCAAGGAGTCCAATGAGCATCAACGTCAGCTTCGAATCGCGCATGTTGTTTCCAGACTAGGTTTGTCGTCTCGGGTTCTCAAGAAGGATGGGATTTTTTCCCGGATCTGTGCTCGCGGTGGAAGCGGGCCTCGACCTCCGTCGTCCTATTCGGACAACACGGAAGTGGGTTGCTCCAAGCCCACAAAGTTTAGACGGATGAGCACGCACCGCAACCCGTGGAGCTCGGGGTTGTGCTGTGGCGCAACGCGTTCGAGAAAATGCCTGTAGGGGTCCACTTTCGAGCGCTACGCGGTGTTTAAGCTTTTTCGGATTTTGTAGGAAACATCCGAACATCTCGCGTGTGTGCAGTGGTGAAGGGTCAGTCGCCGAGGCGTTTTTTCGAAGCTCGAAGCGACGCTCGGGGGCCTTCGGTCAGTTCGCCGTGTGTGCCGTCGCGCCACGCATCTGAGGTCCGTCGGAGCACAAACGAAAGAGCCCGAATCGAAAACGATCCGGGCTCCAACCATCGGTCGAGTCCCGAAGGACTCGCTCGAGAACTACGTCTCGCTCGGTGGGTCGCGGACTGTCCACCGCAGGCCAACGATGGTCCCCCAGACCCTCATGCCCTCGGGTCCGTAGCCATACGGCGCGTCCACATTGACGGTCGCCCTCGCGTCGAGGTGGAGACCACACGTCGCGAGTCGCTTTGTCCGGCACAACGCGAGGTCGACGAAGGGCTGCACGCTGGTTTGCACGGCACCGAGTTCTTCACGGCCGTTGTAAACGGCAGCCAACGCCCCGCCCAGTCGGGCTCTCCAGACGTGGACTGCGGCCGCGCCGCGAACCTGCCCAACGAACCCCGGGTCATCGAGATCACCCGCCGCCGAGAACAGCCCGCCCAGGACTCCCTCGACGCCAACGTCGAAGCGCCGCTCATGCATCGACCAACCCACGGGCACCAGCACGCCCATCGTCGCGGGCGACCACTCCCACGCGTTCAAACCACCTCGAGTGGCCCGGGCCAGGCGATGCGCATCGAGCACGTGAGGACTCGGGTCGAGTGTGGTGGGCAAGGAGAACGCAAACCCGAGGTGTCCTCGGTGTCGCTCATCCAGTCCGTCCCTCACCCAGCCTGCGCCGAAGACGAAGTTGCCGGGTCCTTGTGCGCGGACCCGGCCGTCGCGCTGATGTTGCGCGGTGAGAGAAGCCACGCCGAGCGAGACCCTGAGTTCGACCTCCGGGCGCGCGCGAACCCCGAGCTGCAAGCGTGGCGAGGCGACAACCGCGTCCTGCTCCGGCTGCTGCCCCGCGTAGAGTCCGGTCTCGAGCGAACCCGTCAGAACCGGAGGCCCGACTTCCTGCGCAGGTGGTGAGCCCTCTGAAAGGACTGCCGCCGCCAACAAACCCGCTGCCATCGTGGTCATCACACTCATCGCCACCTACCCGCCCGAGAAAAATCGTGGGCGCCTTGAGTATCCGTGATGCCCTCGTGCGGCGAAAGCCAGAGGTCCCAAACAGGTCCCCACTATGGGACGGATCGCCGTCCGGCAGTCGCACACCCGCACCGACACCTGCGCCGGCCCCGCCACCGTCCGGTCGACCGGAGGGTATGCTTCCGCCATGAAGACACTGCTTAGTGTTTCCACCCTCGCTCTGGCGCTTTCGTTGGGGGGTTGCGACGACGCGGCCAAGTCTGCGACCGACAAGGACGCCACGAAGTCTGAGAAGAAGGACGACGGCAAGGCCGGAAAGGACGCGGACAAGAAGGACGGCGCAGCTGCCGTTGGCGCGGCCGCAGATGGCAGTGCTGAAGCCAAGGACAGTGCGGGCAACGCAGTCAAGGTCGGCGCCGACGGCACGATCAAGGCCGCCGACGGTCAAGGCAACGCGGTCAAGGTCGGTGCCGATGGGACCGTCGACGCGAAGGACGGTCAGGGCAACGAAGCCAAGGTCGACGGCAAGGGCGGCGTCGAAGCCAAAGATGGCCAGGGCAACGCCGTAAAAACCAAGGACGGGAACACGGACGTCGAGGGTGCGGACGGCTCGGTCGTCAAGACGAAAAACGGCAAGACCACGATCAAGGGTGCCGACGGTACGAAGGTTGAAGTCGGTAAGGACGGCAAGGTCAAGATCGAGGGCGTCCCGGGCATGTAGCCCTCCTACGCCCCCGGACCACCACGGTGATCCGGCCAGGCCGGCAGCAGCCTGCCCGTTCCTCAGCGCCGGCGCTCGTACACGCACACCGAGAAGGAGTGTGCGTTGCGGTCGTCGGCTTCTTTGTCTTCGCGCTCGACCTCATCCCAACGCGTCGCGTCGAGCTCGTCGAACGTCACGTCGCCTTCAACGTCGGCGTGGACCCGCGTCAGATACACCCGGTCAGCGAGGCTGAGCGCCTCCCGATAAACAACTCCGCCCCCGATCACGAAGGCCTCGTCGTCGCCCGCAGCACGCGCCACCTCGAGGGCAGCATCGAGGCTCGAACAGACGCGGACCCCGTCCCGCTCGAAACTGGGGTCGCGAGTCAGAACGACGTGTGGGCGTCCGGGCAAGATCCCGGGTAACGACTCGAACGTCCGACGACCCATGATGAGGTGATGCCCCATGGTGCGGCGCTTGAACTGAGCCAAGTCCGCCGGAAGTCGCCACGGAAGATCGCCCTCGCGTCCGATCACGCCGTTGCGAGCGCGGCCGACGATGAGCGAGACCTTCATACCGAGACCGCCGCCTTGATGTGTGGGAGAGGATCGTATCCCTCCAGCGCGAAGTCCTCGTACTCGAAGTCGAAGAGAGTTGGCGGGGTGCGCAGGATCTTCATGACCGGCAACGAGCGCGGCGTCCGGGTCAGCTGCTCCCGAGCCTGCTCGACATGGTTCAGATACAGGTGCGTGTCGCCGAACGAGTGCACAAACTCCCCGGGGCGCAGCCCGGTCACCCTCGCGATCATCATGGTCAGCAGCGCGTAGCTGGCGATGTTGAACGGCACGCCAAGGAAGACATCCGCGGAGCGCTGATACAGCTGGCACGACAGCCGGCCCTCGGCCACGAAGAACTGGAACAGGCAATGGCAGGGCGACAGCGCCATGTCGGCCAGCTCGCCCACGTTCCACGCGTTGACGATCATGCGGCGCGAGGTGGGGTTGTTTTGGATCTGATCGAGAACGTTGGCGATCTGATCGATGCTCTCCCCGCTCGGCGTCCCCCAGGCTCGCCACTGCTTGCCATAGATCGGACCGAGGTCCCCGTCCTCGCGAGCCCACTCGTTCCAGATCCGAACCCCGTGCTCCTGCAGGTACGCGACGTTGGTGTCACCGCGCAGGAACCACAGCAGCTCGTGAACGATCGAGCGCAGGTGCACCTTCTTCGTGGTGAGCAGCGGGAACCCCTCCTCCAAGTCGAAGCGGAGCTGTCTCCCGAACACGCCGAGCGTGCCGGTCCCGGTTCGATCGCTACGCTCGACGCCGTTGTCGAGTACGTCTCGGAGCAAGTCGAGGTACGCGTCCACGGGCGGGACCCTACCGCGAAAGCGGGATGCCGTCGGCAATACGCTTCGCCAGCGCCTCGTGCTCAGGGTACGGCACAGCCGCAGGGGACTTCGGGTCGGGCATCGGTGGCGGCGGGAACGCGGCCTTGAACGCCACCATCCGTTCCACGGCACGCTCGATGGTCGGGTCGGGGAGCGCCTCGAGCCGCGAGAGGGTTTCGGTGACCAGGTCGAGCGAACGGCACACGAGCAAAGCGTCGACCCCCGCCTTGAGGGCGCCGACGACGAATTGCTTGGGCGTGTAGTGATCCGCGATCGCCTTCATTTCGAGGTCGTCACTGAACACCAACCCGTCGAATCCGATCTCTTCGCGGAGCAGCTCGATGACCGGCGGAGACAACGTGCCCGGACGTTTCGGATCCACCGCCTCGAAGACGACGTGCGCGCTCATCATCGCGGCAACCTTCGCCTCCGCGGCCGCAACGAACGGTTTGAGTTCAACCTGCTGCAAGCGCTCGAGGGAATGAGGAAGCCGCGGCAAGGCGAGATGCGAGTCTTGATGGGTGTCGCCGTGGCCGGGGAAGTGTTTTGCACAGGCCGCGATCTGCAGCGCCTGCAGCCGTTCGATGAACGCGACCCCATGTCGTGAAACACGTTCCGCGTCGGCACCAAAGCTGCGGTCACCGATCACCGGGTTCGCAGGGTTCGTGTCGACATCCATCACCGGCGCGAAGTTCAGGCCGATCCCCAGCTGCGTCAGCTCCAATGCCATCGCGTCGGCGAACGCTCGGGTCAGCTCCAGGTCGTCGACATCGCCGAGCTGACGCATGGGTGGCCATTGCGTCCACGGCGATCGAAACCGCTGCACCCGCCCCCCCTCTTGGTCGACGGCGACCGTCAGCGGCGCACGCTCCGGCGCCAACGCGCGCAGTGACGACACCAGCCCCGCGACGTGTCGGGGATCTCCGAGGTTCCGAGTGAACAGGATCACACCGCCGACTCGGCCTTGCTCGATCAACCGCGCAAGCTCGGAGGGCACGCTCTTGCCCTCGAAGCCAGCAAACAACAGCTGTCCAGGTTGCCAAGGGCTCGTCATGACGCTCGCAGGCTACGGCATCAACGAGCGACCCGCAGAACGCACCGCACACCCCGCTGCGACGAGGTCCCAACGCGGTTGACGGGTGCGACAACGCGCTGATAGCGTGCAGCGCCTTTCATGCCCAGGTTCCGGAATTCGCGCCCTGTACCGGCGTTTCGAAGCATTCTACTGGCCACGTCATTCGTGGTCGGGGCCCTTGGTGGGGTCGGTACAACTGCGGCAGCGCAACCGGGAGCCGGAGGCCCCGGCGGGCCCATCGGACCCGGCGGTGCCCCTCCTGGAGGAGGCGGTCGCAAAGAGAAGAAGGAAGGACCTGCCGAGGAGGCGCCCAAGGACAAAGAAGCCTTGCGCCCGATCGAGCCGGTCCCTGCCACGCCTCGCCGACTTCGCCGACTCGAGCTGTTCGACCTCAACGGATACATGCGGATGCGGGGGGACTACTTCCACCGGCTCGGCCTGGGTCTGCTCGAGCCCGCCACCCTCGAAGACGGCGACCGCCCTCAGCGGTTCTTCGATCCCCCGGCGGAGTCGCAAGAAACCGACGAGGACGGGAACATCATCGGCACCAACGATGCCAGCTGCCTCAACCGTCTCCTCGATGGCGGCGTCTCAGCGGCGCGCGCGGTGACTCGATGCAACAGGCGACAAGGGTTCGCGAGCGCGAACATGCGCCTGCGCCTCGAGCCTTCGCTGCACATCACCGACACCGTGCACGTACACACCCAGGTCGACATCCTCGACAACGTGGTGCTCGGCAGCACGCCCGACTCGTTGTTGGGGAGCGACCCCTACGCGCCCCTCGACCTCTACACCCGAAGCCAAGACCCTCCCGCCTCCGGCGTGACGGGCACCAAGGATTCGGTCGTGGTCAAGCGGGCCTGGGGGGACATCCGCTTCGGGTGGGGTCTGCAGGTCGAGTTTGGCCGCATGCCGTGGTCATGGGGCATGGGAATGGTTGCCAACGGTGGCAACGGCTACTCCAAGCTGGCCAAGGACGACATCATCCAGCAGCTCGATCGAGACCACGGAGACTCCGTGGACTCCGTCCGCCTGGGCTTCGACTTCGGCAAGGACCGTCGCAAGACCCACAAGCTCCGCCTGAGCTGGGACTGGGCCAACAGTGGTCCGACGACCGCTCAGCTGCTTGGGCCCGAGTACGGCGAAGGCGGGACCATCGGCCAGGCCTTCTCCGCCGAGAAGTTCGACAATGTCTATCAGTGGGCCGCGTCGATCGAACGCCGCGACGAGCCAGAGATGCTCAAGCGCAAGCTCTCGCTCGGCAACCCGGTGTTCAACTACGGCGTGATCGGCTGGCTGCGGTACCAAGACCTCGACGACGCCTACGGCTCCGCGAGCGTCGAGGATGTCTCCGACTTCCAGACCTACACCAACAGCCTCGTCCAGCGACGTGCGTTGATGGTCACCCCGGACGCGTGGATGCGGGTCAACTGGCGCACACTTCGGGTCGAGCTCGAGGCGGCCGCCACCTTCGGTCGTTTCCAGATTCGGGACTTCGACAGCGACCTCGACGACGGGCAGAACTCGCTGAACGAGCTCAACAGCGACGGGCTCAACCGGAAGTCGATCCTCAACTTCGGTTACGCGCTGGAGTTCAAGTACGGCTTCTTCGACGACCGGTTCCACATCGGCTTCGACCACGGCTTCGCCACGGGTGACACCGCGAGCCCGCTGGACAGCGACCCGGCCTCGCCGCTCAATCAGAACGACAACAGTCGGTTTAGCCAGTTCCGGTTCAACCCGGCCTACAACACCGATCTGCTGCTGTTCCGCGAACTTCTCGGCACAGTGTCGAACGCGGCCTACTTCAAGCCGTGGGCAGCCTTCTACTTCTTCGACCACTTCAGCGCTCGGGCGGATATCGAGTACGCGATGGCCGTCGAACGTCAGTCCACGCTCGGCAACCGATTCAGCTACGGCGTCGAGCTCGACGGCGCAGCGCGTTACCACGACGCGCGAGAGCCGATCTTCTTCCAGATCCAGTACGGCGTTCTCTTCCCGCTCGGTGCGTTCAACCGCAACCTGGCCAACGGCGGGCGTGAAGACGCTCGCGCGGTGCAGACGCTGCAGGCGCAAGTCGGCATCAAGTTCTAGCCGAGTCTACGCCTCTGCCGCCCGGCGCTTCCGCATCCACGCGATTCGGGGCCGCCGGGCGTTTGCGTTGACGGCAGGGACTCGTAGCGCCCGGGCCCAGACCGGCCCCCAAAAACATGCTATCGGAGCCCCCAGGGCGTCTGCATGTTGGGTCTATCGCGTAACACCTGGTTTCTGATCGGCGGCGTGATGCTCGTCGTTGTCCTGTACTTCGGCTTCGCGGGCGACGAGGGCGACGCCAAGGACGACGCGACGGCGCAGGCCAAGAAAGGCAAGAAGCGCAAGGGCAAGCGAAAGCGCGAGAAGACGCGGGCCGGGGACTCGAGCGGCGTGGGTGTAGGGAAGATGTGCGCCAAGATCGACTGCAACGAGGCGCAGCTCGCATCCTTTAAGAGCATGGTGAAGGAGCACCGCAAGAACACCAGCAGTCAGCGCAGGGGGCTCGCGGAAGCCCACGCGAAGATCGCGGCGGAGCTCGCAGAAGACACGCTCGACACCGAGGCGCTCGACGAGGCCTTCGAAGACGCGACGGCTCACCGCGCCGAGATGGACAACAGCGCGCGGGGTGTCCTCGAAGCGATGCACGCCAAGCTCTCCGCCCCGCAGCGAGAGAGCCTCGCGAAAATGGTCGCCCGGCACGGACCTTCGATGCTCTTGGCCCGGCCGTCCGCGACGTCCAAGAAACCGCAGTCCAAGCCCAAAAAGGGTCGTCGGCGCAAGAAGGGCAAGACGTCGCGGGCGCAGCTGGACCAGGACGCCTTCCAAGCAGAGAACACGGAGCAGGACGAGGCACCCGCGGCGGAGCTCTCCGCGGCTCCCCAAGCCGGTCTCGCACCAGCGCCAGCAGGTGAGACAGCAGTCGCACTCGACGATGCGGACGCTGTCCCTGAACTCGACGAACCCGTCGCACAGTAGTCTTCCTCGCGACCACCGGTCGGCACAGACAGTGTCGGTGTGGGGCACCTGCCGACCAGTCGCCGCTTCCGTGGCCTGGCCACATCGGGGCTGCTAGGGTCCCGCGATGGCGAAGTCCCGGTCGCAATGGATCTGCTCTGAGTGCCAATCGACCCAGTCCGGGTGGTTCGGGAAGTGCCCCTCCTGTGGCGCTTGGAACACAATCGAAGAGGTCACGGAACCCGCCGAGGCCACCCCTGGCCGCGTTGTCCTCTCCAGTGGAACGACAGCCGCGGCCGTCGCGCTCAGTGATGTTGGGGAGGAACAAGCGCGGGTCACCACCGGGATGCAGGAGGTCGATCGCGTGCTCGGAGGCGGGTTCATCCCCGGCTCGGTCGTGCTGTTGGGCGGCGCGCCCGGTATCGGAAAGTCCACCCTTCTCCTGCAGGTCGCAGCACGGCTCGCAAACGGGAAGCGGTCGGTGCTGTACGCCAGCGGCGAGGAGTCGCTCCAGCAGATCGCCGGCCGGGCGCGACGTCTCGGTGCCGACGGCAAGCGGCTTCTTCTCCTCGCCGAGACACGAACCGAGACCATCCTCAGTACGGCACGCGAGCTGTCGCTGGCCGGCGAACTCGAGCTACTGGTCGTTGACTCGGTGCAGACCGTCTACAGCAGCGAGAACGACGGCCTGCCAGGCAATACCGGACAAGTCCGCGCCGTCTCCACGCAGCTGATCAGCTTCGCGAAGCAGCACGACGTCCCCGTGGTCATCGTCGGCCACATCACCAAGGACGGTCAGCTCGCCGGTCCGCGGTTGCTCGAGCACATGGTCGACACCGTGCTGGGCTTCGAAGGCGACGACGACCGCGCCACGCGACTGCTGCGAGCCTCCAAGAACCGCTTCGGAAGCACGCTCGAGTTGGGCGTATTCGAGATGACCGGTGAGGGCCTTCGCGAGATTCACAACCCTTCGGAGGCCTTCCTCGCGCAACGGCCGACCGACGCACCGGGCTCTTGCATCACCGTCTCGATGCAGGGCGCGCGCCCCCTGTTGCTCGAGGTCCAAGCGCTCCTGGCCAACTCTCCGGGAGGCTCTCCCAGGCGCAACAGTGTCGGTGTGGATCCTTCGCGCCTCGCCATGATGCTCGCGGTGCTCGACCGGCACGGCGGACAGTTTGTGCTGGATCAGGACGTGTTTGTGAACGTCACCGGCGGTGTTCGGCTGTTCGAACCTGCGGCCGACCTCGCGGTGATGCTTGCGGTCGCCTCCAGCCACCGCCGCATCGCCATGCCAGGAGACATGGTTGCGATCGGCGAGATCGGCCTCACCGGCGAACTCCGCCACGCGGCGCGCATCGAAAACCGCCTCGCCGAAGCCGCGCGCCTCGGCTTCAAGCGGGCACTCATCGCCCCCAGCAGCTCGGGAAAACTTCCGAAGGTCCCCAAGGGCTTGAAGGTACGCGCACCCAAGACCGTCAGTGAAGCGCTCGAGCTCGCCCTCGAGACCTGACCCAAGCCGACAAGGGAAACGAGCAACGCCCCCAGAACCGACAGGCGCTGGGGGCGAGGGTCTTGTCGGAAACCGATCAGTTGCGAGCCCGGAGTCGGCCGCCGCGGCTCTTGACCTCTTTGACCGGCTTCTCCACGGGGGTGGGTGCCGAAGGCTCTTCCGCCGCGGCGTCGCCCTCGCCCTTGGCCTTGAGGCCTTTCTTCTCCAAGACCTCGGCTTCGATACGCTGCGAGATTTCGGGGTGCTCCTTGAGGAACACCTTGGCGTTCTCGCGTCCCTGGCCGATGCGCTCGCCCTTGTACGAGAGCCACGCGCCCGCTTTGTCGACCACGTTGGTCTCGACACCCAGGTCGATGAGCATGCCCTCACGACTCACGCCCTCACCGTAGGTGATGTCGAATTCGACCTCGCGGAACGGAGGCGCGAGCTTGTTCTTCACCACCTTGACCCGGGTTCGGTTGCCCACAACGGCGTCGGTGGTCTTGATGGCGCCGATCCGACGGATATCCAAGCGCATCGAAGCGTAGAACTTGAGCGCGTTGCCACCGGTGGTGGTCTCGGGGCTGCCGAACATGACCCCGATCTTCATCCGAAGCTGGTTGATGAAGATGACGATGGTGCGGCTACGGTTGATCGAGCCGGTCAGCTTTCGAAGCGCCTGACTCATCAACCGGGCCTGGAGACCGACGTGGCTGTCACCCATGTCGCCCTCGAGCTCGGCCTTGGGCGTGAGCGCGGCGACCGAGTCGACGACGATGATGTCGACCGCGCCGGAACGAACCAGCATGTCGCAGATCTCGAGCGCCTGCTCGCCGTAGTCCGGCTGAGAAACGAGCAAGTCGTCGGTGCCCACACCGATCTTGCGTGCGTAGCCAACATCGAGCGCGTGCTCGGCATCGATGAAGGCACAGACGCCGCCCATGCGTTGGGCTTCTGCGATGGCGTGCAGGGCCATCGTGGTCTTACCCGAGGATTCCGGTCCGTAGATCTCGATGATCCGGCCGCGCGGAAAGCCGCCGACGCCCGTGGCGATGTCGAGCGCGAGACAGCCCGTAGGGACGACCTTGACCTCGCCCCCCGGCGTCTTGCCGTCGTTGAGCCGCATGATCGACCCCTTGCCGAACTGCTTCTCGATGGTGGCCAGCGCCAGATCGATGGCCGAGTTGCGCTGCGCTTTGGGATCTTTGGGTTCGGACTTCTTGCTCATGACAGGGGCTCCTGAGGGTGTGAACTGGAAACGGCTGATGCGAGGCCGCGTGCGCAGAGGCGATCCCAAACGAGCTTGAGGGCCCATTGGTGGGAGCAGTGGCGAACATTGCCACGGTTGCCGCGGAGTTTGAGTTTCTTGTGGAGGTGGACGTCCCCATCGAAGACGTCGATATGGACGGTTCCTACCGGCTTTTCGGCGGAGCCACCATCGGGCCCCGCGATTCCGGTGATGGAGACGGAGAGATCGGATCCTGTCGCTTTGCGCGCGCCTTCAGCCATCGCGCGCGCGACCGGCTCACTCACGGCGCCGTGCGTTTCCAGAACCTGAGGATCGACCCCGAGCAGACCGATCTTGACCGCGTTGGCGTAGGAGATGACGCCACCGTCGAAGACCGCCGACGACCCTGGGACCGCCGTAATCGTGGCACCGAGACCACCGGCGGTGCACGACTCGGCGGTGCATAGCCGCAAGCCAGCGCGCCCCAGGGCATCGACGACCCGTTCGGCGAGCGTCTCCTCTCCGACTCCGTAGATCGCCGGCTCCATCGCCTCGACGATCTGCGCGTCGAGTTCGCCCAGAGCCGCCTGCACCTCGGCGTTTGAGCCCACAGAGGATCCGGCCTCGAGTACGACGAGCACCTGAGGCGACGTGGCCCGGTAGTGCACGAACAAGGATTCGAGTCCCGCTCGCTCGCGCGCCTGCTGGACGATCGGCTCGATCGCGTGGGCCAACGACGATTCCCCTCGCCCCAACGCGCGATAGATCCGACGCGGCGTGGGTGAGAGCTCGAACCGCTTGGCGAGCGCAGGCCCGATCTCCGTGTCGAACATGCGACGCATCTCGCGGGGCACCCCGGGCATGGCGTACACCGGGCATCCTCCCGCCGTCGGCACCGGGACCATGAAGCCCTCAGCCGAGCCGATCGGGTTGGCGACGATCGTGGCGGTGGCCGGAAAATCGGCCTGCTTGAGATTCATCGCGGGCATCTCGTAGCCCATCGCGGCGAACTTGGCTTTGAGTCGCTCCACTGCGGCATCGTCCCGCTTGAGCTCGACCCCTGCCGCATGGGCGACGGCTTCGGCCGTTCGGTCGTCCGAGGTCGGTCCCAAGCCGCCGCAGACGAAGCAAACATCCGCGTCTGCGGATTGGCGGATCGCTGCGCTGATCTCTTCGATGCGATCGCGCACGGTGACGACGCGGTCGAGCGTGATACCCAACTCGCGACACCGGGACGCGAGGTCTGTCGCGTTCGTGTTGACGGTATCGCCACTGAGCAACTCGTCTCCCACCGCAACCAGACGCCCGACGCAAGCGCGGCGGGGGGCTGGGGAAGTCTGAGATTCAGGTTCGTGCACGGCAGCCACGTTGCGGGGGCACTGACTCTGACGAAACACTGAACAGAAGTCAAGCTCACGTTTCGCAAGGGAAATCCGGGTACCTCCGTCCGGTGCTCCCCCCTTGGTTCCCCCTCGCCGGTCCGCTAGGATGCCTCCGAGGTGCGAATCCGATACGCGGCCAAGACCGACGTCGGCATGAAGAGGACTCACAACGAGGACTACTTCGCGTTGATCGAAGATGAGCAGCTCTTCATGGTCGCCGACGGCATGGGCGGCCACGCGTCGGGCGAGGTAGCGAGCAAGCTCGCCGCCGAGGTGATGGGCGAGTTCTACCGCCACAGCAAGGATCAAGATGCGACGTGGCCCTACCGCTACGACCACAACTTGTCCTACGTGGAGAACCGGCTGGTCGCTTCGATCCGGTTGGCCAACGCAAAGATCCACGAGAGCGCGGCCAAGAACCCCCAGCTGCGAGGGATGGGTACGACCCTGGTGTCGTTCATCATCAAGGGCAACTCGGCCTTCGTCGCCCACGTTGGTGACTCCCGGGTCTATCGCGTCCGCGACGGCATCATTCACCTGCTGACACGCGACCACTCTCTGCTCGAGGACTACAAAGAGGCTCGACCGGACATGACCGAGGAGGAAGCCCGAAACTTCCCCCACAAGAACGTCATCACCCGAGCGCTGGGCATGCGTGACAACGTCGTCGTCGATATCGCTCGCGTGGACCTCGAAGACGGCGACCGCTTCGTGCTCTGTAGCGACGGGCTGTCCGGAATGCTGACGGACGAGCAGATCCACGACATCACGAAGCGAAACCAGGACCTCGAAGCGGCCGTTGGCGAGCTGATCGATCGCGCCAACGAGGCCGGCGGTACCGACAACATCACCGCGATGGTGGTGGAGTGCCACTTCTAGCCTCAGATGCACGGGGTCTGAGCGCAGGCCTCCTCCTGACGGTTGG
This sequence comes from Nannocystales bacterium, assembly GCA_050633305.1. Taxonomy (GTDB): domain Bacteria; phylum Myxococcota_A; class Polyangia; order Nannocystales; family Nannocystaceae; genus CAJXVA01. The sequence goes on along the minus strand of JBOEGF010000018.1, from coordinate 712,235 downwards.
CGTGCTCGGTCCGCTCCCCGGCTGCTTCACCGAACCAGCAGAGAGTGGTGGAGCGACGGACGGACCGGTCGAGTCCAGCGACACCTCCGGAGGGGACACGGTCGATCCGGATGACACCGGCGATCCCTCGAGCGCCTCTGACGGCGGGTGCATGGGCTGTCTCGACGCAGCCGGCGGATGCCTCGCCGGGGACCTCGACCAAGCTTGTGGCGTCCTTGCGGCGGCGTGCGTCGCGTGTGACGCCGCGTCGTTCTGCGACGAAGGCCAGTGCGTGGCACTTCCCGCCTGCACCCCCGACAACTGCGACGGTTGCTGCGACGGGGACGAATGCCGCGCCGGCACGGAGCTGGACGGGTGCGGAGACGATGGTTTCCAGTGTTCGGTGTGCTCGCCTGGGAGCACGTGCAACGAGGGCTCGTGCGAGCCTCCGTGCGAGACGACCTGCGACGGATGCTGCGATGCAACCGGAGACTGCGTCCCGCTCGAGTCAACCGGCGCAGCGGCGTGTGGAGCTCAAGGCGCAACCTGCGAGAACTGCGGATCCGGGTTCTCATGCTCCGAGGGCTCTTGTCTCTCTTCCGCCTGCGCCGAGAGCTGCGACGGCTGCTGCGATGGAGATACCTGCCTCGATGGAGCTTCCGATGCGTCGTGCGGCGCGGCGGGCTCGGTCTGCGCGACGTGCCCGTTCGGCACCTCCTGCAACGGCGACTGCGAAGCCAACGCCGAGGCGCTTTGGCAGGTCATGGTCCTGTCCGCAACAACCGCGGACGCCAACTCGCTCGGCGACGCTTGGGACAGCCTCGGCGGGCTGCCCGACCCCTTCGTCACCCTGACGTTCGGCGACACGACGGACTCGACCGGGTTCATCGCCAACACCGTCACACCAGAGTGGAACGAGGCGATCCTGCAAGACATCTCCACCAAGGAGCTCTTGATGCCTGGGCTCTACGAAGTCTGGGACGACGACCTCAACGCGGACGACAGCATGGGTGCGTGCAGCTTCGTCCTCGACGTGACTTCGTTCGGCATCCCGCTCCAAGCGCAGTGCACCGATGACGAGGCGAACGTCTTGTGGACGCTGCTTCTCATCGTCGAAGCCACGGGGTAGTGCTTCGGGCTACTTTCGGAAGCGGACGTGGAAGTGGTTGTGATGCCCCTTCCAATGCCGGATGAGGCCGTGCGTCCGACGCTTGCCACGAGGGTACTGAAACAGCTCATCGAGCGTGTCTTCGCTGTACCCGCGCTTCTGGGCGTACTTGTACAGCTTCTCTTGGATTCGATAGTCCATGAAGATGTACGTGACCTCGCCTGAGTCGACGAACGCCTTGATCAGCGTCCAGGTTCGCGCGATGTCCAGGTTGCCGTTGACCGCGGTGTGGAACCGCTTTTCGTGGGCATACTTGCCCTCGAGCACATAGCCGATGTCCACATCCCGCCCGTGCTGGTGGGAGAGGTGTGGTCGGAACTTGCCGCCGCCACGCTTGCTGATGTCCCCGATGTGGACCTTGGGCCCGCCGGGTTGCTTGCGCTTGTAGCTCGCGACGGCGGACTGAATCACGCGGACGGTCTTGCCGGTTCCCCACGCGCCTGCTTCCCACTTGACGACGTAGTGCCGTCCCGGGGGCAGCTGGACGCCCGCCTTGAGCTTGCCCTTGTCGCGGTCGATCCGCGCGAATCCTTCGACCACGTCGCCATCCGCCCAGACCGTCAGAGACTGCCCCTCCCGCAACGCGTTGGGGTTCTTGAGCTTCCCTCGCTGGTAGCGTTCGAGCTCGCTCGGCGTGAGCCCGTACCGTTGCGCGATGGTGCCCAGGTTGTCGCCGGACTGGACCGTGTAGCTGATCTTGGTCCGTTCGCGGGGTGCGATGACCGGGCAAACACGAATACTCTGCCCCACCCTGAGCATGTCCGGATTCTTGCGAAGCCTCGCGTTGAGTTTGGTGAGGTCGCGTTTTCGGACGCCGTACCGACCCGCGACCTGACCCAGATGCTCGCCGGGGACGACGGTGTGGGTGTGGACCGGGGTGATGTAGTCGCAGGCCTTCGACTTCTTCGCAGAGCCTACGCTTCCCCCGGACACGCAGACGTTGATCTCCTGCCCGACCCTCAGTTTGTTGGGGTCGGCACGAAGCGCCTTGTTGTGGCGCGTGATGGAGCTTTCTTTGACCGCGTAGGTTCGCGCGATTCGGCTCAGGGTGTCTCCCGAAGCGACCTCGTGCTTCGTGATCTCGCCGCCGCCTTCGCACGAACGACCACGCTTGGGCTTGCTCGCGTTGGCCTTGCCCTTGGCCTTGCCGGACTTTGAGTCCGAACCGCCACCATCGGGCGGGTCCACGCAAACGCTGACGACCTGACCGACGCGCAGAAGATTCGGGTTTTTCTTGAGCGCAGGGTTGCCTGAGATGAGCGCCTTCTCGCTGACCCCGTGCTTGGCCGCGATGCCGCTGAGGGTGTCGCCCGAAGCGACCTCGACCTCGCAGGTCTTCTTGGGCTTGCCCTTGGCCGACGCCTCCGCAGACCACGCGTAGATCGCGAGACCGAGGAGACCTATCGCCGCACTGCGCAGACGCATCAACGGCAGGGATGGCATGGACGCCCGGGATCCAGCAAGGCCGGCGGCAGATCGGCCTCCCAAGCCCGGCCAGGGCCGGATATCGAAGGGACCGGAATCGGGCGTGCGGAGCTGCAGAACCGAGGACTAGGGCAATCGGTTGGTCTCAGCCCGAAGCAGCGCAACCAGGTCACGGCGCACCGAGAGACCCGCGGACATCGAGTTGAAGCGACCGACTGCCAACGCGAGGTCTTGAATCAACGCGCCCAACATGGCCGGTGACAAGTTCAGCGGATCGATCCCGTTGCGACGACACTGTGCCTTGAGCACCGGCCACGGAAACGACGTGTACTTGTCGAGGACGCCGTAGACGGCGGTGGCGAGAGGACCAAGGGCACGCGGGGGGGAACGGTCGAGAGCGATCATGGGTGACTCCTGTCGAGACGCCCTGAGTCACTGCAAGCCCCGTGCACAAAACACGGCGTGCGCTCAATCGAACATGATTCGTGCCGTGAACCAGACCGACGCAAGCAGCGCCTTGACCGATTCGTGCCGTTGCGCCGGGTCTGGATCGAGTCCGCGCAGCAGGATGTTTCGAATCCAGCCGGGAACGCGCGCCCGCCCCGGAGTCGCTCGGATATTGCCTGCGACGACGTTACGGGCGATCTCCGAGGCTGTCCTCCCTGCGAACGGACGCTCGCCGTAGAGGCCTTCGTACAAAGAGACGCAAAACGAAAACTGGTCGCTCCGCGCGTCGGCGTCACCACCGAGGAACTGCTCGGCTGCCATGTAGGCGGGAGTGCCGATAAAGTGCCCGGTGGTCGTGACGCTGCCCTCGACCGTCACTGGGTCGTCACCATCGGTGGTGATCGTCATCGCATCGGCGCTTGTCGTCTCGACGTCGTCTCCGGGCGCGGCATCACGGAGCGAGGAGATCGTCACCGACACATCGCCTACGCCGTTGGTCGTCGTGCTGACCGAAGAGGTCGTGAGGATGTCGTCAACCCGACCCCGGCTGCTGTCGCTGGGTGCGGTGGACAAAACATCAGCCGTCGGCGCTGGAGGACGACCCCGAACCGGCCCATCGTGGGCAAGCCCGAAGTCCACGACCCGGGCCCGTCGGTCCCCGACCAGCACGTTGGACGGCTTGAAGTCGCGATGAATGAGGCCTTCGTCATGGGCCGCGGCCAACCCGCGTCCTGCACCGAAGAACATCGAAACGACCTCCCGCCAGGTCCGGGCATCCTGCCGCATCCAGCGCGCGAGGGATGGGCCGTCGACGAGCTCCATCGCGATGTAGACACCGTCGTCGGACTCGCCCACATCGTAGATCGTCACGACATTGGGGTGTGCGAGCTGAGCGGTGATCTGAGCCTCCCGGCGCAAACGATCGCTGGCGAGTTGCACGTTGCCCCTGAACCGGCCAGAGCGGATGAGTTTGACCGCGACATCGCGTTGCAGCTCGGGATCGAACCCCGCGTAGACCACGCCCATGCCGCCCTCGCCGATCTTGCGGGTGATGCGGTAGCGCCCAATCGCGCCCGGCAGCGGCGTCGTCTCAGCCTGGCCCATACTGCGCCAGGGTAGCACCACCGACGCTTGGCGGCACAGCGCCGCACAGACAGCGGCTGGGCTTGTCCGATGGCGCGCAGGGGACGACACTCGCCGACATGGCTAAAGCCCCGCGCTCCCTGGTTCTCGGGACCGCGGGGCACATCGACCACGGCAAGACGACGCTGGTGCGTGCTCTGACCGGCACCGACACCGACCGCCTGCCCGAAGAGAAGCGACGCGGCATCACGATCGAGCTCGGCTTCGCACCGTGGCCGATCAAGGCCGGGCTCGAAGCGTCGATCGTGGATGTCCCCGGACACGAGAACTTCGTCCGAACGATGGTCGCCGGGGCCGGTGGCATCGACGTGGTCATCCTGGTGGTCTCGGCCGAGGACGGCGTCATGCCGCAAACGCGGGAGCACATCAACGTGTGCCGGCTGCTCGGGGTCAAACACGGCGTCGTTGCTCTGAGTAAGGTCGACCGCCTCGATGGCGACGAAGAGGCGATTGAACTGGCCGCGGATGATGTCCGGGAAGCGCTGGCCGGGACGATCTTCGAGAGTTCGCCGATCATTCCGTGCAGCTCACACACCAAGGAGGGGCTGGACACGCTCCGCTCCGCCATCGTGAAACTGATCGAGCACGTTCCGCGGCGGGGCACCAAGGGCGATCCGATTCTCCCGCTGGATCGCGTCTTCTCGATCCGCGGCCACGGAACCGTCGTCACGGGGACGCTGCAACGCGGCGTGGTGGATGTTGGCAAAGAGACCCCGCTACGGCTCGAGCCGGTCGGCGATGGACGTGTGCCGCAGCAGCTCCGGACACGCGCGGCTCAAGTCCGCGGCGATGCCCAAGACAGAATCGGGGCGGGCTCTCGCATCGCACTCAACCTTGGCGGTGTCGAAACGAAGGACCTATCTCGTGGGGACGTGCTCACGGCTGGAGATGCCGTCTCCCGGCAGACGGTTTTCCACGCGTGGTTGCAACACCTTCCGACCCATGGAGCACCGTGGAAGTCTGGGAGCGCACTGCAAGTGTGCGTAGGAACGGCCTATACCAACGGGAAACTCGACCCGCTGTACGTTCAGCCGCTCGAGGGCGAGGCCGCCGACACGTCCGGAGAAGATGTTTCGATCGAGAGCGGCCGCGAAGGCCTGGTCCGGTTTCGCTTGGAGACGCCCCTTCCCCTGTGGCGAGGCGCACGGGTTGTGGTCCGCGCCTTTTCGGACCCGTCGGAGAACTATCAAGGCCGGACGATCGGTGGAGGCGTCGTTCTGGACCCCGAACCATCCGCGGGCCGTGGTCAGCGACCGCGTTGGATCGCTCTGGGGCGGGCCCTGCATGGCGACGATCCCCGGGCCCAACTCGAAGCGCTCGTGCAGGACGCGGGACTGCTGGGCATTGACGAAACGACGCTTGCCCGACGCACGGGCATGGATGACGTGCGCTCGGCGATCGACCCACTGCTCAAGGGGAAGAAGCCGTATGCCGCCCGCATCGGCCACGACCGCTACGTCGAAGACTCCGCGATTCGGACGCTGATCGACCGGGCGATCTCCACGGTCGACAAGTTTCATGGCTCGCAGCCTCTGAAGACGGGGATGGCCAGGCCTGCCCTCGAAGCCGCGCTGGGCAAGCGCGTGGCGACCGACGTGGCGGCCGCGGCCATCGACCGGGCCGTCGAACGAGGAGCACTGCGAGGCGTGGATGAAGCCGGAACGCTCGCACGCCCAGGCAAAGGGCTCGCGGCGGGAGGCGAGTTGCCGCCCCGAATGAAGAAGGTCCTCGATCTGTACGAGGCCGCCCAGAACAAACCGCCCACACTCAAGGAGGTGGCCGAGTCCTTGGAGTTGGCCGCGGCCGAGGTGTTGGAGCTGGTGAGCGGACTACAACGAACCGGCCGACTCATCCGGGTCACCGCCGACTTGTCGTTCAGCAAGCAGAGCCATGAGAGCTTGCTCGTCGGCGTGCGAGAGCACCTGGCGGCGTCGGGCACCATCGATGTGCAGGCGCTCAAGGCCATGACCGGGCTCAGCCGCAAGTTCGCCGTGCCGCTGATGGAACACTTCGATCAGCTCCAGATCACCGTCCGCCGCGGAAACGACCGAATCCCCGGGCCGCGCGCCTGAGCCGTCGCGATCCCCCCGGGTCGCGACGGCTCAGGCCAAGGACATCCGCGCCCGGGTCTGACGGCTAGGTGTCACGCCGCTTCAACCGAACGCTCACCCCATGCTTGGGGCGCAGCGTCACCGAGGTGAGGAGCTCGAGCTCGAAGTCGGGCTCCGGTGTCACCTCGAGCTGTTGGAGCATGGTTGCGAGACCGAGGACCCCTTCGAGCAGCGCGTAGTGGTTGCCGACGCAGGTCCGCGCGCCTCCCCCGAACGGGAGGTACGCATGCTTGGGAAGACGGTCGGCGAGTCCATCGAGCCAGCGCGTGGGGTTGAACACTTCGGGGTCGTCGTACCAACGTGGGTCGCGATGGATCGCCCACACGGGCGTGAGCACCTGAGCACGCCTGGGGATCACCCAGCCCGCGATCTCGACGTCTTCGAGGGCCTCGCGCCCGAACACGTAGACCGGTGGATAGACCCGCATCGACTCCTTGAGCACGGCATCGATGAACGGGAGGTTCGCGACGTCGTCCATGGTCGCGGCGCGTGAGCCCAACACCGCGTCGACTTCGGCACGAGCCTGCTGCTGAATCTCGGGGTGCTGGGCGAGCAAGAGCAGGGTGAACGACAACGAAAGCGCGGTGGTCTCGTGACCCGCGAGGAAGATCGTGGCGACCTCGTCTCGGACCTGCTCGTCGGTCATGCCGGTGCCATCGTCATCCCGTGCGGCGAGCAACCGCCCCAGCAAGTCGTCCCCGTAGTCCCCTCCCCGTTGCCGCCGCTGTCGAATGATGCCGTAGAACAGCGCGTCCAAGGCTTCGCTCGCCGCTTCGATTTCAGCCAACGTCGATTTTTTTGCCACTCGGGGCAGCAAACGGCGCCAGGTGAGGTGGGCGTGATGAAACCCTTCCATCATCACCTCGACAAGCGGACCGACCGCCGTGATGTCCGGAACTTCAGCATCCCCGAACACCGTCTGCAGGACGATGTCCAACGTCATCTCCATCATGTCGATGTGAACGTTTCGGGGGCCGTCCCCCATCGACTCGAGCGCGTGCTGGGTGCACGCGACCATCGTGTCGGCGAATCGCTCGATGTGGCGCCGCGTGAACGAGGGAGCCGCGATTTTTCGCTGACGTCTCCAGAAGCGCCCCTCGCTGGTCACCAACCCCCGGCCGAGAAACGACGAAAGCTCGTGCGTGAGCGCGCCTTTCATGAACTTGCTGTGGTCGGTCAGCACAACCCTGGCCACGTCCTCCGGATTGCTCACCAAGAAGATCGGCTGTGGGCCGATGTTGTACGAGACGACGTCGCCGTGTTCACGAACGATCCGGTGAATCGCAGTGAGCTGATCGCGCTCGAAGATCCGCGTGGTGCCGATGATCGGGATGTCTTGGGGCCCCGGGGGGCGCTCCCCTGGGATCCCGCGGCCGACCGAACCGCGGCGCGTCACCGGAAGAGTTGCTTCACGACCGTGCGTTCGGGCCTCCACCCCCCGAGCATGAGCCACCCTCCCACCGACTTCAAACCCGGGACCGTTCAGGCCCGGAGGACGGCGCCGCGGCGGGCGATGACGATGCGGTGTCGGACCCACACGTCTGCGTTCTGGTAGGCCCGAAACGCACGACTCATTGTGGCGTCGACGAAGCCCGCCTCGTCCAGGCTGCCGCGAACATGCTCGGGGTCATGCGCGTGAAGATCGCTTTCATCGTCGAACGCGCGCACGTCCGCCGCAGAGGTCGGAGAAAACGTGAATACGAACACTCCCCCTTCGCGCAACCGTCGGCCGACTCGGCGGAACAACGCGGGCACATCGACCACGTACTCCATCAACCCGCTCGCCATCGCTCCGTCGAACAGTTCTTTGCCGGGAATACGCGTCAGTACGTCGCCTCGATGACATGCGACATACAGCGGGCATCTCACTTGGGCGAGCATCGCCGCGCTGACATCCAGACCGACCAGCTCGAGACGCACCTCGTGGGAGGCCAGCGCTTCGCCCAGAAGTCCCGTCCCGGCTCCAACGTCGAGCCAACGCCCCGACGGCTGCAACCGAGCGACGGCCTGGGCGACCCGAGCAGGCGACGCATAGCTACAGCCGCTTTGGAGATGCTCGTCGTACTCGGGTGCGAACGCGTCATAGGTGGCCCGCGCATCGTCGCGAATCCGCCGTTGCAAGGCGCGCTTGTTCGCGCCGTCGTGGTCCCGCACGGCGCGAGAATCAGGGTCCCCCGAAGTCGTGTCAATCCTGTTCGACAACCCAACCCACCGACTCGCCCGCGCGTAGCGGTACGAGTTCGGTATCGCCCAGCGGGAGCGTCGTCGGCACGGGCTGCGGCACTCGTCGAAGCTGAATCCGCTCGGTGTTCCGCGGGAGGCCGTAGAAGTCGGGCCCATGGTGGCTCGCGAACCCTTCGAGTCGGTCGAGCGCCCCGGCACCGTCGAACGCTTCAGCGTAGAACTCGACGGCCGCGTGCGCCGTATAGACCCCCGCGCACCCGCAGGCGCTCTCCTTGTCGTGTTGCGCATGCGGGGCGCTGTCGGTGCCCAGGAAGAACTTGGGGTTGCCGCTTGTCGCTGCGGCGATGAGGGCCTCGCGGTGACGGGCGCGCTTGAGGACCGGCAGACAGTACATGTGGGGGCGAACGCCACCGCGGAAGATCTCGTTGCGGTCGTACAGCAGGTGGTGCGCCGTGATCGTCGCCGCGACGCGCTGGGAAGCCGATTCGACGAACTGCACTGCCTCCTGGGTCGTGATGTGCTCGAACACGACCCGAAGCGTCGGAAACCGCTCGACCAACGGGGCCAGCGTGTCGCGGATGAAGATGCTCTCTCGATCGAACACATCGTCCCCCGGAGCGATGGATTCGCCATGAATCAGCAGCGGGAGACCGCCTTCGGCCATCGCCTCGAACACGTCCGCACAGGCACCCAGGTCGGTGACACCGGCCTCCGCGTTGGTCGTGGCGCCCGCGGGGTACAGCTTGACGCCGTGCACATCGGGATGCGCCACCGCTTTGCGGATCTCATCCGGCGACGTCCCTGGGGTCAGGTACAGCGTCATCAGAGGCTCGAACCTCGACCCCGACGGACGCACTTCCAGGATGCGCCTGCGGTAGGCCACCGCATCCTCCACCGTCGCGACCGGCGGGCGCAGGTTGGGCATGACGATCGCCCGCCCGAACACCTTGGACGAGGCGGCCACCGTATCTGCAAGCCGCGCGCCGTCGCGCAGATGGAGGTGCCAGTCGTCGGGGCGATCGAGCGTCAGCGTGTCTGCCACGACGGGGTTGTATCAGCCCCCGCCGCACTTCTTCTGGCAGCCCTCGAGGCAGTCCAAGTACTTCTGGTTGTCCCCGACGCTGGATGCGTGGAAGTCGCACTCGTCCTGGTCACACCGTCGCATACACGCGTTCGGGTCCGTGGATCCTCGGCCGTTCTTGGAACAGCTCGCCCCGACTCCGACGCTGAAGACCGCGACCAGTCCAATCCTTCCCGCCCAGCTCCGCAGCATGCTGCAGGGTAACAGAACCGACGTACGCAGCCGCCGTGGGCCTCGTAACAAGAAAAACACATTCTGCGTGATCCGAACCCGGCCGTCGTGACTCTTCTTGACCGAGACCCATGAAACGCCTTTCCGTTGCCCCTCTAGCTGCCCTGTTCATCCTCACCGCATGTGATCCCGCGGAAGAGGAGCCCATGTCCACCACCAATGGTGGAACCTCGGCGGCTGAAACTGGCAACGCGGAGACCGGTGGACCCGCGACCACCGGCGAGACGAACGGCGAAGAGGGCAGCGGCGACACGTCGGGACCCGACGCGTCGACGACCGGCAGCGAGGAGACAGGCGAGCCCTCGGGCCCCCTTGCCTGGAGCGAGATCGCCGGTCCCTGCGGTGGTTCGGGGACCAACGCACTGTGGTTCGACGACCGCATGACCGGCTTCGTGGGCTGCGGCGAAAACGGTGACGGTGAAGGCCTTTTCACCACGACCGACGGTGGCGCGACGTTCGAAGACAACGTCCGGTTCAACGAAGTCCGAATCATGGACATTCGTCGCGGAGCCGATGGCGTGCTGTACGGCGCGGGGATCCACCAACTCGATGGCTACCCGGTGTGGAGCTTTGACGAGGGCGGCATGATCGGATCCACCGGGCTCTACACGGCGAGCAACAACGCGTTCCTCGCGGTGAACCAGGCCGAAAATGCGGCGATCACCGCGGACGGCCAGATGCTGATCGACTCCCTGACCGGAGGTACGGCGGCATACCGCGCTGCCGGAGGCGAGTTCGAAGAGGTCGGGAGCCTCGGAGAGGCGCTCCTGAGCGACCCCGACGCGGGCAGCTTCCAAGTCCGCCGCATCGTCGCCAACGACAACCATTTCTACGCCGTAGGCAGCCTCATCAACGACCCTGCCCGCGTCCACCTCCCTTCGCGACTCGAGGGCGCGACGTTCCACTTCCAGAGCGTCCTGCTGCAACCCGACACGCGCGACGGCGAGCTTCTCGACATGCACGTCTGGGACAGCGAGCACATCATCGTCGCCGGCCACGACCAGAGCGAGCAGTTCCCGCTCATCTATCTCGTCGACGGTGCCGACCCCTACGACAGCGCCAACTGGGACAAGATCGAGTTGTTCGACTCCGGTCTCGACTACCAAGCTGGGGTCAACGACATCACCGTCGACGGCGACACCGTCGTGATGGTCGGCGAGAAGGTCCCCACCGCACTCGGCGGATTCGTCATCATCAGCGAAGACGGGGGCCGCACGTTCGAAGACATCACCCCCGAAGACGCCGGCCCGCTGTCGCGAGTCTGGATGTTCGACAGCGGGGAGATGATCGCCGCCGGTGGTGGCGGCGAGATGTGGCAATACGTCGCGGAGTAACGGCGCAGGTTTAGTGCTGCCGCGCAGGCACCCACACGGTCGTTCGTCCCGCGACCGTGAGGAGCTCGATGGCGTCCCCCTTGGCTGTCGTCATGCCTTCAGTCGGATGCCAGCGTCGGTGAAACAACCACCCTTTTGGGTAGCGGTCGGCGTCGGCATCGGCGTCGACCGCTTTTTTGGTGATGTCCGTCAGCGCCCACGCGAGCCTCTGTGCGTCCTGAATGCTCAGCGTGTTCGCCACGCGGCGCGGGTCGAGGCCGGCAGCGTGGAGTACCTCGTCGGCCACCCAGTTGCCGACCCCCGCTGCGAAGCGCTGGTCGAGCAGCAGGCCCTTGAGCGCCCCGCGGCGACGTTTGAGTTTCTCCAGCAGCGTCTCCGCCTCGGGAGGCTCGAGCAACGGGTCGAAGCCCAGCTCGGCGATCGGAGACTCGTTGGGCGGGTCTTCGCGCAGACGAATCCGCCCGAGCCGCCGCGCGTTGGTCATGCTGAGCCGCCGACCAGAGGCGGTGGTGAGCACCAGCTTCGAGAACCGAGGAGGCCAGACAGCGCCGAGACTTGGCCCAGTATGGAGCTGAAGTCCGGGCGCATCCGGGGTGACGAACCCACCGGTCATGCCGAAGTGAAACAACGGCCACGGCCGACGATCGAGCGAAAGCCAGAGCTGTTTGCCGCGCCGATGCGCCCCCAGAACGCGGGCGCCTCGAAGCGCCGCGACAACCATCTCGGGCGAGACGCCTTCGTAGACGATGCAGTCGTCCGCCGCGTCGACCTCTGCGATCGTCTCCCCGACCAGCGCCTCGGCAAGCTGGCGCCGGCCGAACTCCACCTCGGGCAGCTCAGGCATCGGCCAAGGTTGCGAGCGCCGTGCGCAAGGCGGCATCGTCCCGCGGGTCGACGGTGCGAAGATCGAGCAACAATCGTTCGTCTTCGATGCGCCCGATGACCGGCAGCTCGCCGAGACGAAGTGCGCGCGCTGTCGCCGACGGCTTGGCGCACGGAACCCAAAGACCCACGCTCGGCATGGTATCGCCCGGCAAGCTCCCGCCCCCGATCGCCGCCTTCAGCGGCACGATCCGCTCTTCTCCCCACCCCAGAGCCAGACGGATTGCGTCGGCCCGGGCCCGGAGCCCCGCCTCGTCCAAAGCGACCATCTCGTGGAGCGGGATCGATGGAGTTCCAGCTCGGGCGTGCGCCGCGAACGTCGCGTGAAGAGCCGCAAGCGTGGTCTTATCGGGGCGTAGCGCGCGGGCCATCGGGAACCGACGACAGCGCTCGACGTACTTTGCCGTGCCAGCAATGATCCCCGCCTGAGGTCCGCCAAGGAGCTTGTCGCCGCTGGCAAGGACAAGGTCGACGCCCTGTTCGAGGTACTCACCGATCGTCGGTTCGACTGCGGGCAGGCCGGCACCCAGCGAGCCGCTGCCCAGGTCGGCGATGAGGGGCACGTCCCTGGCCTTGGCCAGCTTCGCGAGTTCGGCCAGCCCAACTTCTTTGACATAGCCGTCTTGCTTGAAGTTGCTCTGGTGGCACCACAGCAATGCCGAAGCGGGCACGCACTGCGCATCAGGGCCGTCGCCATCGAGAGCCTGCTCGTAGTCCCGCAGGTGGGTACGATTGGTGCTTCCCACGGCAACGACACGAATGCCGCCAGCGCCTGCCATGGTCGCAACGCGAAAGCTGTCGCCGATCTCGACCATCTGGCCCCGGGAGAGCACGACCCCGCCCGGCGCACCCAACACGGTACAGGCCAACAAGAGCGCGGCCGCGTTGTTGTTCACCACGTGAACATCCGCGGCGCCGATGACCGCGCCCATGAACGGACGCAACCACGCGAACCTCGAACCGCGCTTCCCGTCGGAGAGCCCGACCTCGAGGTCACAATAGAGCGCGGCATCGGCCATCGCATCGACCGCGGCTTGGGAGAGCGGCGCCCGACCAAGGTTGGTGTGCAGGATGACGCCCGTCGCGTTGATCACCCGCATCGGTCGAGGGCGAGCCCACCCCTCGAGGGTTCGTCCAACGGACGTCGCGAGTGCAGCGGCATCGGGGATGTCGACCGATGCTCCGCTCAGGACGGCGCGACGCAGTTCCTCGAGCGCAGCCTGCACAGCCCGGCGAGCCAGCGGCCGATGCCAACCGGCTCCGCAGAGCGGCTCGGCGTCGAGAACGGCATCGACCTTGGGGAGGCGTGCGAGCGCAGATCGGTCGACCACCGGCCGTCTATACCAAAAGCAACACCGCGACCACGGTCCCGAACCCGACGACGCCGAGGATGGGCCCCAACAGGCCCATCATCGGCGCATCTCGCTCGTCGCGCGTGTTGGTCACGGTGGCGGTGGCCTCACCGGCGGCCGCCAAGGCCGACGCCACCTGAGCCGCGGGGTGCTGCACGCGCAGACGAATGTCCCCGACGGTGAGTTCGTCGCCATGGCCCAGACTCATCGCGGAGTCGACCCGGCGGCCGCCAACGAGGACTCCATTCTTGCTGCCCAGGTCGAACACCGTGAGGCCATCGGAATCGACGACGATCCTCGCGTGCTGACGGCTGACGTCGGGGTCATCGAGGATCACCGTGGCGCCACGGCCTCGTCCCAGGATGTGTTCCCCGTAGGGCATCACATGCTCTCGCCCTTCGTGGGTTCCGCTCGCCTCGACGAGAGCGGGGATCAGATTCGGTGTCGCGCGCATGGGGGAGGTCGTCATGATTGTATCCGAGCAGGGCGCCAGGCTCCCAGGCGCGCGCTCCAGCACTCGAGAACGCCCTCATCAGGACGCCGAGCCGTGGGAGAAGAGGAGAACGAGGAGCAAACCCGCAGGGCTGCGCGAACGTCCGTGTGATCGGGAAACGAACAGTCCGGGACGCCACGTCTCACGGGGTCCGGAGAAACGGCGGTACGCCAGGCCACAGCTGCGGGGTCCCGAATCGAAACGCCCGGGGCCTGTTGAATGCCGGACAGAGTCCGGGCCCCGACGGACTGAAGCCGGCTCCGCCATCGTGCGGGGGACGCTGAGGGCGAACGGGCGCACGCGCGGCCGGCTGAGTCGACGCTGAGCACCTCGGGGTCGCCGCGGCTGGACCATGCGGTCCAACCAGGCAGCGGGGTCTTGCTGCGCAAGGACACCGCTGCGGCGCATAGAAGGAAGAGGGCCGCGCCTCGATGCGGGAGCCAGGCGCGGGAGGACGGGGACACCCTGCTGCGAAGTCCGGGCACCCAGGCCAAGGCCGCGCCGCAGACCCATGCCCAGCGGGGGAACTCGGGCCACGACGACACGAGCTGCGCAACATCGAGGATTAGCGCCGCCCCGGCCGCAGCCGGATCGAGCGCCGCCCCGCCGAAGATCGGCACCAACGCCCAGCCCACGGCCGCGGCCGGAACGACCCACAAGCTGAACACGGGCACGGCGAGGGCATTGGCGAGCACGCTTCCATCAGACGCGGCGTCGAAATGCAGCCAAAGCAGCGGCAGCAGAGCCCACCCCAGATGCCAGCTCGTGAACGCCGCACCCGCGGTTGCGGGCAACCCCACCAACACGACCATCGCGGCGATGGAGAGCTGAAAGCCCGGCTCCAACAACCATTGTGGGCGCACGAAGACCATGGCCGCTGCGGCGACGACCAACACGGTGGGAGAGTGCGAGGGTCGGCCCACCACCGCCCCGAGCCCGACGAGCCCGAGCATCATGGCAGCACGAACCGCCGGAGCAGCGGCACCGGTGAGTACGACGTAGGCCACGACGGGCAGCGCCGACAACACGAGCGCTGCCCGTGCCCCCCACGACCAAGGCGCCAACGACCACCGCAACACGGCGAGCCATGCCCACGCGGCAAGGCCCACATGGAGCCCGGAGATGGCGATGAGATGGCCCAACCCCGCCTGTTGGAGTTCCGCGCGAATCCCCGGGGGAAGCGACGCCGACAATCCAAGACTGCTCGCGACAACGAAGCCCCGGGCGGGCCGACCACGAGCGCCGTCCCAGCCACTCTGTCGGACCTCGGCCAGACCGCGAGAGATCCGAGCACGAACACGCTCGGGCCATGTGCGGCGAAGTGGCGCGGGGTGCCTCCACGCGCGGCTGGCAAATACGAGGGTGCGGCGATCTGGCGTGCTGCGAGCTGAGTCGGTGTGCAGGTCGGCGGAGAGGACAGCCACGCGCTCCCCCCACCACAGGGGACACAGATCGAGCGGGAGCGCGAGCGTGACCGGGGTTCCTCGTGCGGTCCGGGCATCGACCCGGCATGTCGGGCCAGGCGTGCTCGCGGACTCCACGGTGAGGGAACGCGTGCGTTCAGCCAACCCACGGCGGTCGGCCTCGACGATCTCCTCGGCCCGGAGCCCCACGGAAGCGCCTCGCGTGAGGGCAAGCAGGACAAGCGCAAGCCCAAACGCGACCCATCCCCACCCCTGGGCCACGCGGGCGACCCCCAACGCAGTAGCCGCCAGCGCCAAGAAAACGCCGATCCAGGCGGGGTGCAGCCAAGGCGCTGAACCGAGCGCGAGCCCGCCTCCAACTCCGCTGATCACAAGCACCCAGGCCCAGAGGGTCCGCATGACATCCCGGTCGACCGCCCACGCCAGGCGTTGCAACCTTTTTTATGTCAGGCCGGTTGGCCGTAGGGGCGCTGACGAGCATTGCGGTAGGGCCGCGCCCCGGCCTACACTCTGGAGCAACCGTGCTACTTACGCGCATCTGGGCCGTCCTTCTGGCTGTCCTCGCCACGGGCTGCCTCGCCGGCATGTTCCTCCTCTCCGCCGGCCAAAGCGGCGACTTCACGGACGCAGATCGGGACGCGGTGCGAGCCGTCACCGAGGCCGGGGTCGCTGCCCTGACCGCCGAGATCAGCGCGTCGACCGTGCAACAGGTCAATGCGCTGGTCCTCGACGACAGTCTCCGGGAAGCCCTCGCTCGCGACCCCAAAGACGACGACGACGACGAAGTCACGCCACTGTCTCAGGTCCTCGCAGAAGCGACCGAGGCGCTCCGCGTTCGCACCAAGTCGAACATCACCGTCGCGGTGGTCAACGGCTCGGGAAAGATCGTGGCATCCAACGGCCTCGCCGAAGCATCGATGGCCGACGTCATCGCAACCGAGGCGTTTCGGAGCATTCCTCCGACGGAGGATGGACAGTTCTCGATCACGCTCGGCGATGAGATCCACGTCGCCAAGGTCACGCGTTCCGTCGTCGGCGACCAGCGACTGGTCGGCGTCGACAAACTCAACCTGGGCGCGGGCTCTCTGCTTCGGCGAGTCCTCGGATCCGAGACGCCCGCGGGGATCGTTCGCGACGGAAAACTCGTCGGCGAGATCATCGGCGACCAACCCATCGGCGATGAGATCGAAGCGCTCGCCGCAGAGCGGAGTTCCGAAGTTCCAAGCGACGGCTCGAGCAACGTGTTCGCCATGGGCTCCGGCCTCGACAAGCGCATCGGCGCGATGGGGCGAGTGCCCGGGCCGGCAGGCAAGGGGGACAACGGCGCGATCCTCATTGTGATGAGCCGGGAGACCGCTGCCGCGAGTCAGCAGGACATCGCGGCCGCCATCAGCGAAGCGCGACGCAAGGGCGTCCGCGTCAACTGGCCCATCCTGGTCGGACTCCTCCTGCTCTCCGGGGCCCTTGCCGTGTACTTGCCGTACCTCGAAGCGATCGGGCCCATGCGGCGCCTCGCTCAAGAGTTCAACGCGCTCGCCGTCGGGCAGCAGCACCAAGTCTTCCATGACCGCTACGGAGGCACACCGGGGCAGACAGCACGCGCCGCCGCAGGCGCGTACGAGGCGCTCCGACAAGCCTTCCTCGCCGAGCTCGACATCGACGACGACGGCGTGGCCGAAGAGGAAGAGCCCGCTCCCCGTCGAACCCGAACATCCCGGCGCCGCCGGCTGACCCGAGCCCACCAGAAGCTCGGTGAGGGGCAGCAAGAGTCGTCGGCCACCAACACCGGAAGCCGGCGACGGGCCAAAACCGGAGTCCAGCCCGCGGCCGAAGACACCCCAGCGCCCGCGCCCGCGGCGACGCCCGAAGCTGCAGCGCCTCCGGCGTTCGCGGCCCCGGCACCCTCCGCGGTCCCGGCTCCCGCTCCCGTTCCCGTTCCCGTTCCAGCACCGAGGCACACGGCTCCGGCACCCGCGGTCCCGCAGCCCGCCGCACCTCCTCCGGCAGCACCCGCGCCCGTCCCTGCGCCCCCAGCAGCGACACCTTCGCCGCCCGAAGCCGAACCTCCCGAGGAGGAGTTTGGGGAGATCTTCGAGGAGTTCGTGCAGGTCAAGCAAGCCTGCGGCGAGCCCACCGCCAACCTCACCTACGAGCGGTTCGCAGCCAAGCTGCGGAAAAACGAGCGCGACCTCAAAGCCAAGCGCCCCGACATCAAGCGGGTGCAGTTCACCGTGTACGTCAAGGACGGCAAGGCGGCGCTCAAGGCCAAGGTCATCAAATAGCCCGATGACGCTGCTCAAGATCGCCCAAGTGGGCACGCCTGTTCTTCGAACCGCTGCTGAGCCCGTGAGCGCCGAGGCGCTCGCCAGCGGCGACGTGCAAACCTTCATCGACGACCTCGTCGAAACGATGCGCGACGCACGGGGGGCCGGCCTGGCCGCCAACCAAGTCTACCGCCCGATCAGGATCTGCGCGCTCGAGGTCGATAAGAACCCGCGCTACCCGTACAAGCCGGACATCCCGCTGACGATTCTCGTCAACCCGGTCCTCACGCCGGTCGGCGACGACACGTTCGAGAACTACGAGGGATGCCTCTCGGTTCCAGACATGCGGGGCGTCGTGCGTCGACATGCTCGCCTGCGGGTCCAGGCTCTCGATCGTCACGGGAACGCGATCGACCACGAGATCGCAGGCGTCACGGCGGGCACGTACGCCCATGAGGTCGACCACCTCGACGGAAAGCTGTTCCTCGACCGAGTCAGCGACACCACCACGCTGTGCACATGGAAGGCATTCGCGATGCATTACGAAGATGCCTTCCGTCGCAACGTCGAGTCCGTCGTGGCACGGTACGGCTCGTGACCGAATCGGCGTTCGTCACCATCGCGCAGCGTGAACCTTTTCCCGGCCAGCTGATGCGGGCCTTGGAGGCGCTCTCCGATCACCTGCAGCGGGGCTATGTGTGGTCGGGCTACGCGGAGCGGCTCGAGGCTCTGAAAGCCAAAGCTGAGCTCCACACCCGCGACGCCACGCAACACGGAGACCATGAAGGTGGCGCGGTCCGGCTGATGGCGCTCCTGCGCGATGAAGGATTCGGCGGTGCCGGCGACACCTATGAACGTGTCGACAACAGCTTCGTCGACCGTGTTCTCGAGACCGGCCACGGCCTCCCGATCACCCTGAGCGCACTGGCGATCCATCTCGCGCAGACGTGCGGCATCGACCTGCAAGGCGTCGGCTTCCCTGGACACTTTCTGGTCGGGGTGAACCTCGACGGTCCGAGCCCCATGGTGTTCGACCCGTTCGACGGCGGGCAAACGGTGCCGTTTTCCCGCCTCGCGGAGCTGTATACGCGTGCGACCGGCCGCCACATCACCGCGGCCGCCCCCCTTCTGCGTGATGCTCTCGTTCCTGCGCCCACGCGCTCGATTCTGGTCCGGGTTTGCAACAACTTGCACCACCACTACCTGCGTCGGGGCTCGCATGACCGCGCAGCCGAGGTCGTGGAGCAGCTGTCATCCCTACACCCCCGCGGCGCCGAACTCCGCAAGCTCGCCAGCCAGCTCGGACGACGGGCGCGAACCTTGAACTGAGTTCGCCGCCTGCGGGTCGTATACTTCGGGCATGACGGTCGATCACACGCTCGACGACGTGGCGAAGCGGTTGTCGGCGCGGGGTGTGGAGACGCGTGCGCTCCATGAGCTGCAGCTGGAGCTCGAGGCCCTCGAGCGCCCCCCAAGCCTCATCACGCGGATGACCAGCTCGGCGAAGGCGACGGCCTCCCTGCATTGGCGCAACTTCGTCGGAGAGCTGAACGAAAGCAAGGAGGCGATGGGCATCATCATCGCCCGAGCGCAGGGGGGTGAAGTGTCTGCAGCCGAGCGCGACAAAGTTCGCGCCCAACTACTCGACATGGTCAAGGTGTTCCCCGCCGGTCTGATCGCGGCGGCCAACTCCGCGTTCCCAGTCCCGGGAACCGGCCTGTTCACCCCATGGATCCTTCAGCGGCTTGGGTTGATGCCTTCGCGCTGGCGTGAAGCACACTTGCTCGACCAGCTGCACAAGCGGCGCCTCGAGCTCGAGGAGCAGGGGTTCTTCTCCGAAGCCGCTGCGCTCGAAGAGCTGGAGCATCGTCTGGAGGCCGAAGCGGATGAACGCGAAGCCGCGGCGTCATCGGCTGGTTTGTTGACGCACTGGGACTCCAATCGCAACGGGCGTTGGGACGACGACGAGAAGCAGGCCTATATCGCCGAGCTGGAACGGATGCGAGAGATCGCCAAGCGGCGGTTCGAACGCAAGCACTGGTTCCTCGACACCGAGGGCGAGATTTTTGGCGCGCTGCGATTGAGCGAGCTGGTGGAGGACCCCGAGTGCAAAATGCACCTCGAGGACGAAGAACTGCTGGTCTGCTTCGACGGCAAGACCGGTTGGGTCGCCCTCCCCGACCTCATGGGACGCGCGCCTCGCTTCGACTGAGACGCGTTCCCAGGCGTGCTAGCATCCTGCCGTGAGTAACGCTCGGCGCAGGGCCGCGGCTGTCGCGGCCACCGTGCTGATGCACGGCGCACTGCTGTTGAGCGGGTTCACACTCATCCCAGGACCCCTCGACGTCGACATCGATCTCGAATTCGACATGATCGAGGTCGACCTCGTCGACATCAACGCGGTTCAAGGTACGGACGTCAACGCCGAGCCGGTACCGCCAGCCGAAGTCGAGCCCGAGCCGCCACCGACCGAGGAGCCTCCAGCCGAAGAACCTCCGAAAGAGGAAGCTCCGAAGGAAGAGCCCGTCGTCGACGAGGGACCCAAGCGCGACCTCGGCAAGCGCAAGTCCAAGGTCGCCAAGCTGGGTCCTCCCTCATCCAACTACCACGTGCTTCTGTCGACCCGGAACATCCGCAAACTGCCATTCGGCCAGGATGCGATGGACATGATCCGGCCGCTCCCGGACTTCCGCTACCTCGTCGACAAGGGAGGCTTCGATCCGCTCAAGGACACGAACCACATCCTGGTTGCGAGCTCGAACCTACGCTCGGTCACTCAGACCTTCCTCGCGGTCGACCACACCATCTCGACCGAGGCCATGAAAACCAAGATTGAAACGGCCGCGCGCAAGTCCAAGCAGACCATCGAATGGACGCAGCAAGGCGACGCCCTCAGCGGCAACCCTGTGCCCGCGGACGGCAGCCCGGACAACGACCCGCGACACTTCGTCCTTCTCAAGAAGAACATCGCCGTACTCGTCCGCCCTGAGTTCTTGCCGGCGGTCCTCGGCGAGGAAGTCGGCAAGGAGAAGACCGCCGCGAACTTCGTCGGCGAGCTGACCAAACTGCGGCGGTACGCACGTCGCATCCCCACCGCGGGCGTGCAATTCGTCGCGCACGACCTTCATGCAGCGCTGAAGCGGAAGTCGGCGGGTTCCTTTGACCTTCCCAACGACGTCGAGTTCACGATGGAGGCACGCAAGAACCCGGAGTTTCACCTCCGGCTCGAGTTCATCAACTCCGGTGGAGCCAAGGCTTTTCTGGGCTGGTGGAACGGCAACTTCCGTGACTTCATCGACGGGAACCTGACCGCAAAGATGATGCTCGGCGGGTTGATCGACGACATCGAAGTCGAACACACCCGCCGCGAGGTGACGATCTGGGGCGAGCTGGAACGCTCGCAGATCGAGCTCATCCTCAAGACCATGGGCTCCGTGGTCGAAAAGGAGCAAAAGCGGGTCCAGAAGGCTCGGCGCAAGCGCGAGGCCGAGCGGAAGGCCAAGCAAGCAAGCCCGCGCATCCCCCCCCGGTGAAGGGCACCTTCCAAAGCTCCGGGGTGAGGACCCGCCCCGTCCAAGCCAGCGCCGATCGTGCCGCTAGCGTGTCAGCACTGCGACGAGAGCAAGCTCGCATGCCGCCACCTCGCGAGATGCGCGGCCCCGAGACCCGCCGCGAACCCGCCTCAAGCTCGAAAATGCCCTGAACGGCCGAGCAAGGCGCGAACGCCGGGCTGAGGGCCCAGAATTGCGGTTTGCCCGCACTGGTGGGCTAAACTCCGGCCCCAGGGGAACGGAATCGGGATGCCGTTCGTTGAACACTGTCGCGCAGACGCGTGACGCAGACGACATAAAGAACCCCTGACGACACCATGGTCGACGAGAAATCAAAGGACGACGCAGAGAGCTCCGGGCTCCAGGATATCGAGGACCTTGCTGCCGCGTTTGGCTCAGACGACGACGACGAGGACTCGAGCCCCAACATCGGGGCGAGCGCCGACGAGGACGGAGACCTCGGCGTCGGCGGGTTCGGTGGCGAAGCTGCGACCTCCGTCGTGCTCGACGAGGACGCCGCTCGGGAGGCCGCGGAAGAAAAGTCCGACGCGAAGCCGGCCGCCTCGGCCAGTTCCGACGGCAAGGCTTCCGGAGAAGAATCTTCGGACGACGACAAGTCTAGCGACGAGGACTCCAAGCCGGTCGCCGCCACGCCGTCAAACGACACCTCCGCCGACGACGAGCCCGAGGAGAGCGACGATTCAAAAGCTGCCGCCGCGCTCGTCGCCGACACTGCCGCCAAGTCCAAGCCAAGCGCCGAGCCCACCCCGGTGACGGTCAGCTCGTCTTCGGGCGAGGAGGAGGAAGGCGGCGGAAACAAGATGCTGTTGCTCCTTCTGGGACTCGCCGCCGCCGGCCTCGCGATCTACTTCGTCGGGTTCGCCGGTGGTGACAAGAAGCCCGAGCCCAAGACGGTCGCCGCGGCACCCGTCAAGCCCGAGCCCAAGCCCGAACCGGTCGCGGACCGCAAGCCCGAGCCCGAACCTGCCAAGCTCGCGATGGCTGAACCTGAGCCCGAGCCCGAGCCCGAACCCGAACCTGAGCCCGAACCCGAGCCGGAGGTCGAGGCAGAACCCGAGGTCAGCGCGAGCGCGTCGACCCGGAAGCGCCGACGCAAGCCTACGGCGGGGGCCGCTCCCGAGCCCGAGCCCGAGCCCAAGCCCGCCCCGGGTGGAAAGACCGACGGGAAATTCTCAAGCGACTGCCTGCTCAACCCTGACAAACCCGGGTGCGCGGAAGCTCGCCGGGCACAACTCGACAAGAAGGACCTCGACAAGACGCTGCCCAGCAAGCTGTCGACCAACGATGTCCGCGCAGGGATCAAGCCCGTCAAGAGCAAAGCCAAGGCGTGCGGGTCGAAGCACGGAGCGGCTGCGGGCACCAAGGTCCGTGTGAAGCTCTCGATCCAGGGCGATACAGGCAAGGTGCTCTCCGCCGCCGCAGACGCCCCGCACGGCGGGACCGCGTTGGGCAAGTGTGTGGAAGATGCCGTGAAGTCGGCCAGCTTCCGTCGCTTCAAGAGCGGTCAGATGGGCACGACCTACCCGTTCACGATGTAGCGGCAGCCCTGGCGCCTCTCTCCCAACCAGACAAACGCCCCTGCGCTCGCGGGGGCGTTCTCGTTTGTGGGCGACCTCGGAGACCGCCTACGATGCGACAGGCGGACCCGCGGGCTCGGTTGAGCCTCCGGCGACGTATCCCTGAACCTTCGCTGCAGCGATCGGCCGGCTGAACAAGTAGCCCTGGCCTCGCACACATCCGAGCTCGAGGAGTTGGTCGGCCTGGACCGTGTACTCGATCCCCTCCGCGATCACCTCAACGCCGAGGTTCGACGCCAGGCTGAGGATCGTTCGAATCATCGCCGCGCCCTGTGGCGACCCGTCCAACGCGTCGACGAAGCTCTTGTCGATCTTGAGCCCATCGAACTGGAACCGATGCAAGTAGCTCAACGACGAGTACCCGGTACCAAAGTCGTCGACCCAGATCCGCACGCCGTTGGACCGCAAGGTCGCCAGCGTCCGCGAGACGGACTCCGAGTTGTCCATGAGAACGGACTCCGTCAGCTCGAGGCGGAACGTGTCCTCGGCGATGTTGTTCTCGGTCATCGCGGTACGAATCTCGTCGAGCAACCGCGGGTCCGCGATCTGTCGGCCCGAGAGGTTGACGCTCATCGACAGTGGCTTGCCACCGTTGCTGCTCGGGAGCGTCGCCTGCCAACGACCGAGTTGTTCGAGCGCGACACGAATCGCCCACCGCCCAATCGGAATGATGAGCCCAGTCTGCTCGGCCACGGGGATGAACTCGGCCGGTGAGACGATGCCACGACGTGGGTGACGCCAGCGGGTGAGCGCTTCGAAGCCCATCAGCGCGCCGGACTTGAGATCGACGATCGGCTGGTAGTGCAGCTCGAACTCCTCGCGCTCCACCGCCTGACGCAACGCAACTTCGAGGCGAAGCGTCGTCAATGCGTCGATGCGCATCTTCGTATCGAACACCTCGTGGCGATCCTGTCCGCGCTCCTTGGCCTTGTTCGCGGCAGCGGCGACATCGCTGATGACCTCGTCGACATCGGCGTACGCTCGGTCCGAGGTCGTCAGCCCGATCGAGACGGTGGTGTAGACCGTCTGTCCTTCGACGTCGAACGGCTCGTGCACGGACAGGCGAATCCGGTTGGCGATGTCTGTCGCCGTGTCGACATCGCGAAGGTTCTCCAGCAGCACGGCGAACTTGTCCCCACCAAAGCGGGAGACGGTGTCCCCAGGGCGGACGCAGGCGACCAGGCGGCGGGCGAGAATGGCGAGCATGCCGTCCGCCGCTTGGTGTCCGATGGAGTCCGCGAGCCACCGGAAGCGGTCAACATCGACCATCAAGGCGGTGAAGCAGTACGTCTCGTCGGTGTCCGCGAGTCGAACCGCCCGCGCGAGCTGTTCCATGAACGGCTCCCGACGGGGAAGTCCGGTCAATGCATCCTGACGCGACTCCTCTCGGATCTTTTCCTCGCGCAGACGGTAGTCGGACGTGTCGGTGATCGACCCGGCCATCCGAACCGGACGTCCGTTTTGACGCTGGGCCACGGCGCGCGAGATCACCCAGCGGTAGGTTCCGTCGCTGGCCCGAATCCGATGCTCACTCTCGTGGTACGGGCTGTCCCCATTGAGGTGGGCGTCGATGTCCTCTTTGAGGGCCGCGATGTCCTCGGCGTGGACGCGGTCAAACCACTCGTTGACCGAGTTGGAGAGGTCGTCGACACCGTAGCCGAGCAACTCTCGCCATCGCCGGCTGAAGTGCATCTCACCGGTTTCGAGAATCCACTCCCACACCCCGTCGTTGGCTCCGCGGACCGCCAGGGCGAATCGTTCTTGGACCTCGCTGAGGGCCTGACGCATCTGTGCGCGCTCGAGCGCAGCGAACACAAGCGCCTCGAGCATGGCTCCGGAGAGCTCGCTACGGCGGACGTACCCCGCCGCGCCTTCCTTGAGGAGCTGAGATCGACGAAGAGAGCGCTCCTCAGGCGTGCCCCGGTGGTCGACAACGATCAGGGGAATGCTGGGCAGTCGTCGGTCGCGGACCAGCCGAGTCCACATTCGTCGGTCGCGATCGAGCTCGACGACAACCACTTGAAACGCTTTGTCCGAGCGATTCAGCATCTCGACAGCGATCGTCTCGTCGGGCGCATGCTCGACACCGAACCCAGGGTCGACCGCATCGTTGAGCAGCTCCTGCAGGTTCGCCGACTCACGAGGGTTGGTGCCCACGTAGAGCACCCGTCGGCGACCCTTTGCGCTCTCCATCTTTGTGCGCGGCTGCACGAACATCGTGAGCCGACGCCGCACGGCTTCGCTCTCGGAGGTCGGGGCGGGACCTGTCCCGGTCTCTTCGCTCGGGGTCGGAGCCCCCTCGTTGCTGGGCGATTCGTCGCTCATGCAGCGCTGGGCTCGAACACCCACCTCCGGATTTCGATCGGGCGGCTCATTCGGCTACCAGCTCCCGTGACTTCCGTGACTTCCGTGTGAACCGTGACTTCCGTGCGAGCCATGGCTGCCGTGCGAGCCGTGACTGCCGTGCGAGCCGTGACTACAGTGGCTGGGCGCCAACATTGTTCCGCCCCCGTTGATCGTGTCGTTGCCCGCCGGCGGCTCGTCGGCCTGTGCGCGGGCACGCGCGGAAATCTCGCGGGCGTTCTCGCCGAGGACCGCAGACGGCGAGGCTTGATACGACGGCAACTCGATCGTGTCGTCGTTCGTCTCGTCCGCTGTCTGGTCTTCGTTTCGATCATTCACCGGAAGCGCCCCCTTCGTGGATGATATCAGGCTTGCCGGCTTGATCCGGGCGACCCGTGGGCTGGATGGACCGCGTTTTTGAGCCTCGCACTGGGGCCTACAGCCCCCTCTTACCAGGAGCCGTGCGACCCGTGGCTACCGTGCGACCCGTGGCTGCCGTGCGACCCGTGGCTGCCGTGCGACCCGTGGCTGCCGTGCGATCCGTGACTACCGTGCGACCCGTGGCTGCCGTGCGACCCGTGGCTGCAGTGGGAAGGGCCACCACCGGCCGCCGTTTCCCCCCCGATCACAGCTCCCGGGGCAGTTGGGGGCTCATCGGCGGCGGAGCGAGCGCGGGCGGAGATCGTACGGGCGTCGGTGCCCAGCACGGATGACGCCGCCGCGCGAAAGCTCGGCAAAGCGTCGCCATCATCTGTCTTGCGGTCGTCGTCCATCCTCGCACTCCAATGCGCCACTCAACCGTCGCGCCCGCCCAGCATATCAGTCTGAGGCGTCTTCGGCGACGTCCGGACCACCGCGCTCGATCGTGAGTCCCAACGCGAAGTTACCCAGCTCCCGCTCCAGCTGCGTCTGCTGCTCCGGGCGTTCCGCCTTCACCACCACGGTCCAGTGGCTGGCGTCATCGGCGACCTCGAAGGTCGCGAACCGCTCGAAGCGCTTCATCGCGGCATCGACAGCCATCCCCGAATACAGCTCCTTGTGGAATCGAAGCGTGCTCATGCGTCGTCCTTTCCTTGTGGCGTGCCGTGGCTGCGGTCCCACGAATCGGCGATGCCCAGAGGATCTTCAAACGCATCCCCATCCAGATCAAAGCCCTCGAGGTCGTCGAGCGACGGTGCACCCATCGCGCCCGAGACGGCGCGGCGCGTGACAGCTTCCAACAGGCCTCCCCGTCGTTTTGCGATCTCCGATCGGGTCGTCGCGACCAACAGCTCGTTCGCGAGCCCCCCGAGCATCGCTCGCAACGCGCCGGGGTTGGAGGCTTCGCGGGGACGCAGCTCGATGCGGGTCCTCCCCTGCGGTGACTGGTCGAGCATGACGAAGGCCGTCGCGAGCATCGGCATGACCGCCGCATACACGGCATCACGCGGGTACAGCTCGGCATCGACAACCAGCGACACGCGACCGTCGTCCGCATCGATCTCCGCAGCGTCGTCGGGAAAACCAGGCGCAGCACTCATGCAGGGCGAGTGTACAGGAGCATCCACTGGTTGCTTCCCGAGGGGCGGATCGGCAGCCTTCGCTGCAGCGTCAACCCGGCACTCTCGAGGACGCTGTGAGCCTGCTGGTCGTCATCGTTTCGGCAATGCTCCCAGCGGGCGGCCGACCCCTGGGCCACCCGTGTCTGCGCCGGAGTCCTCAACAGGGCGAAGGCGACGTTGTCCACGACCACCAGGGAGCCACCGGGGCGGAGCATCGTCGCAACGCGCTCCGCGAAGCCGTGCGGATCGGGGAGGTGGTTCCAGCTCCGCAGCACCAAGACGTGGTCGAATGTTCGCTGCGGGTCGATGCTGGCCAAGGTGCCGACGTGGAGCTCAACCGGCGGCAGACGGGCCGCAACGGCCGCCAAGGCCTCAGCGTCGGGGTCGACACCGAGATATCGCAGCGCACCGGACTCGATTCCCGTGCTCAGGGTGTCGGCGTAGGGCATCTCGCCGCAGCCCACGTCGAGCACGTCGCCGCGCAGCGACCCGAGGTGTGCTCGGACGACCGCGTCATCGCGACCAAAGACATCCTCGAAGCGCGGCTCGAACATCCCCGCGCAGGTGTCGTGGCCCGGGCACTCACGACACAGCTCGCTACGGTCGAGCTTGACGAGGTCGCGGGCGAAGTCGTTCGGTGCGGACTTCCGGGACGCGTCGAGGTACAGCTGCGCCGTGTCGAACTTCATGCGCTCGAGTTCGTCATCGTCGAAATCCCGGGATAGCGCGCGATAACGGCCGACCTTCGCGCCGTGCCGCACGAAGACGTGACGGTCCCGATCGTAGGGGCGCGCGCTCGCGGCCCAAACCGGGCAGGCGTCGCCCTCGGCGTACCCATCGGTCTGCATGTGTTCGTAGACGAAGTCGATGCTGTTACTCCGGACCCCATCCTCTCGCGGGCGGAGCATGTCGTGACCAAAGCGTTCGCCGTACAGTCGGAACAGTCCCGGGCAGCCTCCGCGCAGATTGCAGCGCTCGCACGGCGCGGGTTTCGACTTGTTTCGATCGTCGATCGGGAACAGATCGGGCTCGCCGATCTCGCTCATGGTCCAGTAGTCATGTGTGCGTAGGTCGTCGTAGCGCGACTCGAAGCCAGGCAACGAGCACAACGGAAATCCCCCGTGAACAGCCTGGGAGGGCCGTCCGGTCGTCTCGTCCCATCGACGGAGCGCCTCCGACACGGCAGCAGCAGCGGTTTCGAGTGGGGGGACCAACGTCTCGAGGAGATGAGCGGCCCCGCCCTTTGGTTCCACCCACGAGAACTTCAAGCGCACATCGGGCAGCCGCGCGACGTGGTCGACCAAGCCCCGGAGGTGCTCCACGTTCTGCCGCGTGACGACACAATTGGCGGTCAGGTCGAGCCCGCGGCCCGAGAGGTTGTTCAACGCCGACGCAGCCGCCTCGAAGGAGTCTCGCCGAACCAGGCGGTTGTGGATGCGCGCCTCCCCGCCGTGCAAGGACATGTAGACGTAGCGCAGACGGAGGCTGACCAACCGCTCGATGACGTCCGGATAGGCGAGCACCAGACCGTTGGTGACCAACCCCAGATCCATGTCCAGACTCGCGATGCGGCGGGCCCAAGAGAAGAACTCGGGGCGGATCGTCGATTCTCCCCCCGAGAGCACCACCATCGAATGGCCAAGCGCCTTCGCACGATCGATCTTGGCCTCGACCTCCTCGGATGCACCGTCGATGTGTCGGACGTCCTGCGTGTGGCAGAAGGTGCAGTGCTCGTTGCACCCGTAGCCGACCTTGAGCAGCGCCTTCAATCGATCACCATGCCGCCATCACGGCGGTAGCATTGTGGAATCCCTCGAGGCTCCCACCGAACTTCGCGATCTCACCGTATGAGGTCACGCCGACGACAGGAAACGCGTGGCCGGCAAAGAAGCCACGCAGCTGACTTGGGTAGGCGTCCTCCAAATAGGCCAAGCGCCCGGCACAATCGAACACCAGCCCGCCCCGAGGGGTCCTTCCGTCGGGGAACTCGGCCACCGCTCGGCGACCGACCTCGCTTGCAGATTCGGCCAGGCGCTCCGGCGTGGTCGCGACGACTTGCAGCACCGTCCCCAAGGTGACCCCTCCGGCGAGACGGATGCTGCCGTCCCCGGGGAACTCGAGTGCCGCGCGAACCGTGAGTTCACCGAACCGCGAGCGCGCCCCGAATTGATACCGCGACGCGTCGGGGACGAGCACTGCGGGATCCGGCACCAACCCCAAGCGGTGTAGCTCCTCCCCGAACACCTCCGCCGCGGGGCGCCCATCGAGCCCGATCAGGTTGTGCCCGTCGATCTCACTCACCGCGAGTTCCTTGGCCCCCTGCACGGCTGACCAACCATGCCCAACCGCCACGCCGCAGTTCGAGTCCGAGAACAAGCCCACGAGGACCGCCGCCCCGTCGAGCACCTCGCCGTCGACGAAGACCCGAGATCGGTCCTCGAAGACGAGGGAGTCTCCTGCGGTCCCGCCGAAGATACGCCAGTGCGGTGGGAGGCTGCGGCTGAGCGTCTCGGTTAAAGCAACGCCATCGATGGAGCGACCGTCGCCAAGGGCCAACAACGCGGGAACACGGCTCACCGACTTCCGCGCAGCGACGACCAGCTCCCCACACGCGTCTTCGAGGCGTTGTGTCTTGCGCGGGGAGAGGTCGTGGGCCACGGCCACCGAATAGTCGAATCCGCTTCCGCCGATCACCCCTCCGACGACACCGTCACGCGTGAAGCCACGCTCGGTAAAGGCCGCCCCGCCCGTCGTGGCGCCCACCACTCGGTCCCCGAGACCGTCGCACGCGGCCTTCAACAGCGGCCCCGCGTCGACGTCGTGCGGAAGGTAGAGAAAGCCGAGTTTGCGGCCCTCGAGTCGGTCGGCAACGGCCTCGAACGCTCGGCGAACCTGCTCGGGTTCGACGTCGAGCGGTCCAATGCTAGCGATGTCCATGGCGATGCTCTCTCAAACGGTACGCAGCACAGTCGCGGTGCGTCAAACCGACTCAGTCCAGGGATACAAACGCATCGACCGCATCATCGACAACAATGGATGCAACGCCGTTCGAGTAGGTCGTGACCATTCCGTCCGACCCCTCGTCCACGAAGCCCGCCCCGGCGAGGTCAGCCACGAGTTGGTCCCCGGCATCCCCCAGGACCCTCAGCGTGTTGCTGGTGGGTGAGAGTGCGAGCAGCTCATGGGTGCCCAGGAACAGCCCGTTGTCGCCCTCACCGGTCAGGTCGATGACCTCGATACCGTTGATCGCAGCGTCGAAGAAGTTCGCGAGATCGAGCGAGAACCCGCTGCCCTCGAGTCGAAGCGTGTCCGTTCCACTTCCACCGTCGATGCGGAAGAAGCCTCCGTCGATGATGCTGACGACGTCGTCCCCTGCCCCGCCGCTCAGGACATCGGCCCCCCCGAAGGACTGCAGTTCGTCGTCCCCCCGGCCGCCGACCAGCGTCTCAGCGGCCTCACTGCCCACCACGATGTCGGCCTCGGCCGTGAAGCCAAGCCGGTCGACACCGACGTAGTTGCCGCCGAAGCAGACATAGCCCAACCCCGCGTCGGACTCGGCTTCGGGCAAGCCTAGCGCGAGGTCGTCGAACCCGTCGCCGTTGCGGTCAGAAGACCCGTGAACGGCACCGCCCGCGAAGTGCTCAAACGCCTCCCCGTCGAGATGAAACCCACCATCCCCGACCGGAAAGTCCGCAAGACTTCCGCCCGCGAGATCGGACGCACCGTATAGAACATAGGCCCGGCCGGCGTTGCTCACCGGGGTGTCCGCTCCTTGTGCGCCGACGATGATGTCTGCGAACCCATCGCGGTTGACGTCGCCGGCCCCCGCGACCGACCAGCCGGCAAAATCGAACTGGTTCGCGCCGTCGAGCGCGAAGCCCCCGACGCCCATCGCGAGGGCATCCAGTGTCGTGCTCTCGATGTCCACGCCACCGAACAGGACGAAGACACGACCCGCACCGTTGTCATCTCCGACATCGATGCCCGGCGCTCCGAAGATGATGTCAGGCCGCCCATCTCCGTTGACGTCACCCGCCCCCGCCACCGAACGGCCCACGAGGTCGAACGCTGCGCCTCCGGTGATGCTGATGCCGCCATCCGCCGCAACGGCGAGGTCGTCCTCCGACACAGCGGCGGTATCCGGTTTTCCGAACACGACGAGTACCCGCCCGACGACCGCAGACTCCGACGCACCGATCACCACATCGTCGAAACCGTCAACGTTGACGTCACCGGCGCCCGCAACCGCAAACCCAAGAGAGCCTCCGGCAACCGTTCCATCGACCCTAAACCCCTCCGCGCCCGGAGCTGCGCCGTCGACCGTCTCCGTGCCGGACTTCCCAAACACAACCACGGCCGCCCCGCTGCCACCGCCGGCGTCAGGGTCGCCCACCACGATGTCCTGCAACCCGTCGTCGTTGACATCTCCGGCCGCCGCCACGGATTGGCCAAAGGAGTCTCCCCCGGTGATCTCGAATCCATCGCCGCCGAGCGCGGCGAGATCGACGGTCCCCGGTGCAGCGGACCCGAACACGACGTAGACCCCTCCGGGACCCCCGCCATCCGTCACGGCGACCGCGATGTCGCCGAGGCCATCCCCGGAGACATCCCCGAGCATGGCGACCGAAAACCCGGTCGATGACGCCGCCGCGGGTCCCAAGATGGCGAAGCCGCCAGTCTCCGCCTCGACATCGGCACCGTCGATCGCTGCTGCGTCGGGACCGCCGAACACGACGTAGGCCGCGCCGCGACCGTCGGCGAGCGCATCATCAGCTCCATAAACCGTGTCGGCAAAGCCGTCGCCGTTCACATCGGCGCCACCGGCGACAGAGACACCGAACCGATCGCCCGAGCTCGGTCCGCTCACCCGGACTCCAGCCGTGGCAGCGACGACCTCCGCGAGCGACTCCGAGGTCGGGGCCACGGCAACGCGGACCCGTGCCTGAGCGGTGCCGCCCAGGGGGTCCGCGGTGGTGTAGGTGAACGCGTCCTCTCCCCAAAATGGATCTGGCGGGGTGTAGACGAAGGCACCGTCCGGCTGGACCTCGACGGTTCCACCGGCCTCGCTCACCGCATCGAAGTCCGAGACCGCGAGGTCCTCCCCCTCCGGGTCGGCGTCGTTCCCGAGCACGCCCGCCGCCGCATCCACAGCGAGTGGAGCTGCGGCGGTGTCGGTCAGATAGAAGTCGTCCTCAGCCTCAGGGTCGAGGTTGGGTGTCCCGGTACTCGAGCTGCTGCTCTCGCCCCCCGACGTCGTGCTCCCGTCGGCGCTCGTCGAGCCGGATCCGGACCCATCCGGATCGACGGACGTCGTGGACCCCATCGTGGTCCCCCCGCCCGTCGTGGTCCCATCGTCTGTGGTCGTCTCAGGGGTGCCCGTGGACCCTTCCGTCGGGGTCGCGGTCGTGTCATCACCGCAACCCAACAACACAACCGCCGGCAACACAGACACAGCAAGAACGCGAAACGAAGCGTAAGGCATGCCCGACACTATCACGCAGTCATGAACACGACGGCGGTGTGAACAGGCCGGACCTTGGCCGTTTCGGGGGTTCCTTGCTCCACCTCCGTCGACGCGAGATCGAGCGTCTTTCCACCGACGACCATTCGCTTCGAGGACCCTCCGTCGAGGTTCGTCGCCACCACGCACCCGAGGTTCGAGAGCAGATCAGTGACCTCGCCCAAGGTCATCCCCAGCGCCCGTTTGAAGTTCCGACCATCGACGGCAACAAGGATGAGATTGCCGTCGCCGTCGATGCCCGCCGCCAACCGAGGAAGCGTATTGCGATCGCCGGTTTCGTCCTGAGAGAAGGTCAGAGGAGGAGCCGTGCCCCAGAACCCCTCCGCTCTCAGATCCAAACAGGGCGCCCCTTCGTCGAGCAACAGTGGACCACCTGCGACCCCCTCGTGCACCTCGGTCCCCTCGGCCATGCGCGGCGCCGAGAACGACACGGCCTGACCCACGGTCCACGCCCCGGACGAAGGCACGACGAAGCCATTGAGCGGCACGTCGAGCCGGCGCCCCGTCGCGACGACCCGGCCCGCCGCGACCGAGACGGATGGAACATCCGGGCCTTGCTCGCAGGCGCAGCGGGTGAGCGCGGACGCAAGCTCAACGGACGCCTTCCCCTGGACGACACGAACCCCGGCGGGACCACGGCGTTCGATGGACCACCGCCCCTGCGCATCGAAGACGAGCGCGCCGCGGCAGAACAACGGCGGCGAGAGGACGTCTCCCCCAGACACGAGCAGTCCCACGGGGTCGAAGCGCTGCGACGGCGGTGCGATGTCGGGTTCGCTGTACAAGAAGAAACCGCCGGAGATCGCAGCCGCAGCACCCAGCGCATCCACGTGCTCGGCGAAGGGGGTCCCGCGGGCGACCGCATCACGGCGGTCCAGCACCCGAGCACGCACCGAACCGGGACGCAGTCTCAGCAGATTCGCGTGTACCGGTCCCGTGGAGAACACACCGTCGATCACCGCGAGTTCACCACCCTCAAACACCGTCTCCCACGCCAACGAAGCGGTTGCGTCCGCGAGCGAAGGAGCGGGTGACGAGCTGCTTCGCTCGTGAAGCCAGCGTCCAGCAAAAGAGTAGTAGAAGTCGGCGAGCGCCCGTACCCGAAGCGCGCGAGGGCGTGGCGCAGCGAGAATCCCCTCGAGCCGTTGTCGGAGTCCGACACGGAGCAGCCGCCCGGTCGCATCGTCCAGGCCGATCAGCTGGCGTTCGACGGTGGCAATGCGCCGGGCAAAAATCGCCGCCTGCCCCGCGTCGACCTCGACCGACAGATCCGAGACCAAGGATGTGCGGAGCTGTAGTTCGTCCAGCGGGTGTGCGCACCGCAGCTGCTCCAACGCCTCGAAGTCCTCCGCCCAGCGAGGTTCCGGTGGCGGAGGCGGGCCCCCCCGGGGGTTGGGATAGGCGAAAGCATGCAGCGCATCCACGTATCGGGCCTCGATCGCATGCGTCGTTGCGAAGTCGAAACAGGCCTGGAGCCAGATGCGAGACGCCACTGCCCCCGAGACTACCGCGGAGGTCTGATAAAAAGGGAGGCGTGTCGTTGGTGGGGTCGTCGCTGCTGATGTTGCTGTCCGTGGGCAGCGAATCCGGCGACCTCGCGGAGCAACCGACCGTTCGAACGTGGGACGAGGTCGCGGCACTCGCCGGACCGGTCGAGCATGCCGAACGCTCACACTGGATCCGTCACCGCATCCGCCATCGGGAACGTGTCAGCCAGATCGCGGCTCGCTATGGTGTTCGACGCGAGAAGCTTGTCGAATGGAACAAGCTCGACCCGCAGCAGCCCTACCCGCCTCGGGGAAAGCGGAGTGTGAAGGTCCGGACGCGTCGCATCGTTCCGCCTCGGATGAAGGTGGCCTACGTGCCCGCAGAAGAAGAAACCTGGGGGGACGTCGCGGCCCAGCTGCGGGTGGAGATCCCCGACCTGCATGCGTGGAACTGGCAGCAGCGGCGCCTCAAGCCAGGGCGTCCGCTGATGGCGTGGGTCGACCCCGCGCTGTCGCTTTCCGTGCGACCGGGGCTAGGCGACGAGGTTCCCGAGTCCTTCGACGTCCCCGAAGGCGGATTGTCCGTCGGGCGACCGAACCGGGGGCGGCTCGTCAACGCTGTCCAGCTCCCCGAAAGCCCTCTGTACACCCGCGGCGTGAAACGGGTGCTCTGGGGGAGTTCGTACACGATCGAACAGCTGCAGATCGCGTTCGCCAACTTTCGATACGACACCGGGTTCGAACACGAGATCATTGTTGGCTCGATCAGCAAACGCAACGGGCGGAAGCTTCCGCCCCACAAGTCTCACCAGTCCGGCCGCGACGTCGACATCCGCCTGCCTCTGCTTGCGCATGTGCCCGACACCAAGCACCCCAACGCCGACGAGATCGATTGGTATGCGACCTGGGCATTGATCAAGGCGCTCGGGGCGACGGAGGCGGTGACGGTCGTGTTCCTCGACGCTGACCTGCACCGCCGCGTCTACGAGGCAGCCCGCACGATGGGGGAGAGCCGCGAGACCCTCGAGAACTACCTCATCTTCCCGCAGTGGCGACCCAAAGCGTCGCCCCTTGTTCGCCACTCCCGGGGACACGACGAGCACATCCACGTCCGGTTTCGTTGCGCAGACAACGAGCCCCGCTGCAAAGGGAAGTAGTCGCTACTGGCAGCCGATCGGCTCGGTAGAGATGACGACGTCGTCGAACCATCGGTCGAGGTCCGCCGGTGCGCCTCCAACCCAGAAGTTCTCGATGGACAGGAGGTTGAGACCAAACGCCTCCCACGTTCCGCGCCAGTCCATCCCGACCCGGTCGGCTTCGAGTTCGCCATCAACCCAGAACTCGAACATGCCGTCAGCCTCACCTGGGGTGTTGAGCTTGACGTGCGCCTCGACGCACTGCCATTTGCCCGCGCGCAACGCTGAGAAGACCGGGGTGCTGCCATTGAGGGTTCCCAGCGGCACCAGAGCGTCGCCATCGATCCCGGTGCACTCGACCTCGTTGTTTTGAACGCAACTCGCCGCGGATGCACGCAGGTTGACCTCGGCATCGTCGGAGGCGATCGAGGCCACCATGGCCTCCCCCCAATCCGACTGCGCGAATGCGCTGATGCGAGAGAGATTGTACGGGCCTGCATCGGGCCAGCCCGGCTGCATCTTCACGCGGAAGCGCCAGTAGACCTCGTCGAACTTGTCGCCCTCGCTGTATCCGGGGCGGCCTGCGGTGTTGATCGGGTTGTTCCCGAACGAGACGCTCATGAACCCTGCCCCTTCGATGCCCTCACGGTAGTGGGCCCGCATCGAACCGACACCTGAGGCCCCGCCTTCGCGACTGGGCACGAAGTTTCCCTCCGCGTCGAGGTAGTCGAAGAACACCTCAGAGGGGTCGCCGACGGTCTCGAAGTCCTCGCAGAAGATCCAGCCTACAGGGAGCTCGTCGGGACACGTCGGAAACGGACCGGCCTCGGGGACGGGTTCGACCTCCCCGGATTCACCGCCAGTGCTGCCGTATCCCTTCCCGCTCTCGCCGGTCTCGTCGGCACCCGGTCCGGTGCTGCCCAGACCCGGGCCGGTGATTCCATCGTCGTCGGCGGCATTCCCGGTTGAACCGGGGGCGCCTGCTGTGTCGGCGCCGTCGTCCAAAGACGCCGCGTCGACCGAAGTCGTGTTGCTACACGCTCCGGCTGTGACGAGAAGGCCCGCCCAAAGGGCGGCTCCGAACGCGTCACGGAAGTTGGCAAGGTGCCTCATCATCTCAAATCCAAGTCAAAGTAAGATGCATTGAGCATAGCAGCCGGAAGAGCCAGGGCCGCAAAGACGCTCGTGATCTCCGGCTCTCCGTGCCTGGTCATGTGTTTCGATGTGCGCGCGGCACGGATACCCGCCGCCAATGGTTACGGTGTGTTGGCGAGGATGGATCGGCTGCGCGATTCCCCCGCTCCCAGTGACGTAAACCCCGCGCATGCCGCGATCGCCACGATCGTGCGCGGCTAGGCGGGGTCCGCGATCGCAAGCCAGGCCTCGATCTCTTGCCGAAGCGCAACGCCTGTAGCCAGAGACTCGACCGCCTCGGTCACGATCTTCCTCGCCTCAGTCGGTGCCTCGGCGAACAGCGCCTTCCCAAGAACGAAGTTCGCCCGGACCAAGGATGCGTTGCCGGCACTCGAACTCAGCAACAGAGCCGCGGCGCGGCGGCACAGTGGCACCGCCTCCGTCGGCGCGTGAAGACCGACATGGCACCGAGCGAGTTCGGTGAGAAGTTCAGCGATGTCCTCGCTCGACGCCAGGGTTCCGTGGGCTGCCGCGTCGAGGGCATCGAGGACCTCGATGAACAACGGCAGCGCAGAACCGTACTCCATGCGAGACAACAGGATCCGCGCCTGGTTGCGCGTGGCGAGAAGATCGACAGTCGTCTCCGAATGCGTCGGGTGCCGGACCTCAATGGTGTCAGGGCCGGCGTCGCTCCCGTAGCGCACGACGAACGCCGCCGACGGGCCGAAGCGGATTCGATCGCCGTCCTTGAGCGATTCGGGCTCGTTCACGCGTCGCCCGTTGACGAACGTTCCGTTCGACGAACCCAGATCGGACAACAACAACGCCCCGTGTTCCGCCCATTCAATGCGAGCGTGGAACCTCGACACCCCATCGCTCTGAAGGCGAAGGACGGCTTCGAGGCTTCGACCCACCATCACCTCACCGCGACCGATCGGACAGGCCACGCCCTCCAGATCCTGCGAAGCGCCGATCAGGGTGCAGTCAGGAACGGACTCCATCGAATCCGTACGGTACACCCCTCACCGATTTCGGTCGAAGACCTTGCGTGCCTTTGCAAGCCACCGCGGCGGCAATACAGGTATGACTCGCTTGACGGCATCCGTCAGAAACGTCTCTGACGCGATGAGTTTACGAGTCGCTCCGCGCTCCATCCCCTCGATGATTCGCAGGGCAGCTCGCTCCGGCGGCATCGCACGCTGCTCAAAGAAGCGCATCGCACGACTCCTACCCTCGAGGTCATCCTTGGCCCACCGAGCATCGCGGACAATGTTCGTCGCAATGCCGCCAGGGTGCACGCTCATCACCCGAACGTTCGTCTCCGCCAGCTCAGCCCCGATCGATTCGGAGAACCCTCGGACCGCAAACTTGCTCAGGCAATACGACGATTGCCCGGGGACCCCCACCAGCCCGAACATGCTCGAGATGTTGACGATGTAGGCATCGTCACTCCGTTTGAGCAGGGGGAGAAAGAACTTGCACCCGTAGACCACGCCCCAAACGTTGATACCCATCAGCCACTCGAAATCATCGAGGTCCTGGTCCTCGAGGTTCGATGCGACCGTGACGCCAGCGTTGTTGACGACGATATCAACCGCCCCGTGCGCGGATTCAACGGCGGCGGGAAGCTCCCCCATCGCGGCGCGGGAGGCGACATCTACGCAATGAACGCTAACCCGCCGACCGTGGTGCTTGCATTCGTTCTGCACGTCTCGGAGGTCGTCCTCTTTGACGTCGACCAAAGCGAGCTCGCACCCTCGCTCGGCCAATGCGATCGACAACGCGCGACCGATCCCGCTTGCGGCACCGGTGATCACGGCAACCCGTCCTCGGAAATTCTTCATGGAAACGGGAGGCTATCAGCCTCCATGACCCCACCAAACACGAACTCCGCTGTGCCGTTCAGCGGGGCACAGGGCTCAACCGGGGCCCATTGTGATGTCTTGAATCAGCGAGTGCGAGGGCGTGCGGTCCGGGGGGATCGTCACCATCTCGACGGGCGCGTCGTTGGCCTCTTCGCCGTCGAAGTCGATGTGCGTTGCCTTCGGATCGTCCAACGCCGCCTGAGCCTGAGCATCCCGCGCCGCCTGCCGCTCTTCCGCGGTGGGTCCCGGAGCCCCGAGGTCTTCGTCTTCGGCCACGGCGAGCTCGATCGCGGTGGGTCGCGCGTCCAGCTGAATCGTCGCACATCCACCGACCCAGACACACACCACGGCGAGGACGGTGGGACGAAGCATGACCTTGGAATAGCGCATCATCGGGTCCTTGGCCTGCTGGGAGAGAATCCGTGCGCATCCCCGATCTTTTTTTTGCCCCTGAGGCAACCCAGCCCGTCCCCAGACGCATAGAGCACGACGCCGTGACGAGATTCGCCCTCCCACTCCTCACCCTCGCTGTTGGCTGCGGGCACCTCGCGGAACCGATCGGGCCGGACCCGGTCGACGCGCAGTTCGTATTTCCACGAGATGGGGCGCGCTCCGCCTCCGTCGAACTCCTGACCAACGGCGACCTGGCCGTCCGCGGCGGCAGCTGCAGCCTTGCACAGGCCCGGGCGAGGTACGACGCGAAGCGCGCCCACGCAGACACCCAATACGCTCTCGACGAGAACGGTCAGGGCATCGTCGAGGTCGAACTGCTCGGCAAGGCAGGACGCGGCGGTGACATGGACCTCGACATCTGTCTGTCGACGGAGCTGCCCATGAACCTCAGGGCGACCTCAACCCTCGGAGACATCGGCATGGATCTCTCCGGGGTCCAGGTGCGGGGGCTGGGTTCCACCGTGGGCATCGGCGACCTCGACGTGGACTTCGGGGACGCAAGCGTCGCGCAGGCCTCGATCACGGTCGAAGCCGGAACCGGAGACGTCAGCGTCGATGCCAAGCGTTCGACGTGGACCGGCACCAACGAGATTTCGATCGCATCGGGGACCGGTGACGTCACCGTCTACCTGCCGCGGGGCATCGGTCTTCAGGTGGAGGTCGAGCACGGTATCGGGGACATCGTGGTCCGCGGACTCGAGCAAGACGGGGACGAGTACACGAATTCGCTGGCCGCCTCGTCGGAGAACGTGCTCGAACTCGAGATCGAAGTCGGAACCGGAGACGTCACCGTCATCGCCGGATAGTCCCGGGCCTGGCGTAGTAGACTGCGCCCCGTTGGGTGCCGACGCGACGATACTTGCGATCGATCTGGGCACTTCGGGCCCCAAGGTCGCGCTCGTCACCGTGGGTGGCCGCGTGCTCACGACCGCCGTTCGGCCCACCACGCTGATCCTTCAGCCCGGCGGCGGCGCGGAACAGGACCCCGACCAGTGGTGGCAGGCCATCGCGGAGGCGACCGCCGAAGTTCGAGCCCATCCCAGCTTCGAAGCGAGCGCCGTCAAAGCGATCAGCGTCACCGCGCAGTGGGCCGGAACGGTGGCGGTCGACGCCAACGGCTCCGCGCTTGGGAACGCGATCCTATGGATGGATACTCGCGGTGCGCAGGACGTTCGAGCGCTGTGCAAGGGCTGGGTCTCCGTCGAAGGATACTCCCCGCGCAAGGTCGCCAGCTGGGTGCGCAAGACCGGTGGCGCTCCCAGCCTCAACGGGAAGGACCCGGTCGGCCATATCCTTTGGATGAAACGGACGGACCGAGCTCGCTACGACGCCGCCCGCTGGTTTCTCGAACCGAAGGACTATCTCAACCTACGGCTCACGGGCACCGCGGCCGCGTCCTACGACTCCATCGCGATGCACTGGGTGACTGACAATCGAGACCTGGATGCGGTGACCTACGACGACGGGCTGCTGGCACTCACCGGACTCCCCCGGGAAAAGCTCCCCCCGTTGCGAGCGGCTACGGAGATTCTCGACCCCCTGTGCGGTTCTGCCGCGGAGGATCTAGGTCTGCCCCAAGGCACGCCCGTCGTCTGCGGGACTCCGGATGTGCAATCGGCTGCGGTGGGTTCAGGCGCCGTCGGCCCCGCGAGGGCACACCTCTACTTGGGGACATCATCGTGGATCAGCGCGCACGTCCCGTTCAAGAAGACCGACCTGTTTCGCAACATCGCCAGCCTTCCATCTGCGCTGCCCGGTCAGTACTTCGTCGGGAACTCGCAGGAAACCGCGGGGGGGAGTCTCAACTGGCTCCGCGACGGTGTGCTGTACGGCGATGACGCTCTCGGCCGAGACATTCCTCCCGCGGACGTTTTCTCGCGCATCGATGCCCTCGCGCGCAGTGCTCCCCCCGGAAGCGACAACGTCCTCTTCACGCCGTGGCTGGTCGGTGAGCGCTGCCCCGTCGCCGACGAGCGCGTTCGTGGCTCGTTCCTCAACCTCTCTCTCGCCACAACACGCGCCCACCTGGTTCGAGCCGTCCTCGAAGGCGTCGCCTACAACTCGCGCTGGCTGCTGCGCGCGGTCGAGCGCTTCGTCGGGAATCCACTCCCGAGCCTCCGCGTGGTGGGGGGCGGTGGGAAGTCGGACCTGTGGTGTCAGATCCATGCCGACGTCCTCGGTCGTCCGATCGAGCAGGTCCGAGACCCCGTCTCCGTCAATGCCCTGGGTGCCGCGATGATCGGGGCGCTCGCCTTGGGCGCGCTTGAGACCGACGAGATCCACGACCGGATCGATGTCGTCCGCACGTTCGAACCCCGCCCGGTCTACCGCGATCGCTACGACGCCCTCTTCGGGGCTTTCCTGGACCACTACAAGAGCTCGAAGAGCTTCTTCCGCCGCCTCAATCATCCCTAGGGCTCCCGATGGACTTCGATCTACCCGACCTCGTCACCCAAGCTGTCCCCCCCCCGATTCGCCGCGCTGGTGAGCGCGCGCTGGAGAAGCTGTTCAAGGTCGCGAAGCGGTTTCCGGTGCTCCGTAACCGCATCGAGGCTGAATACGAAAAGGTGCTCGACGACATGCGGACCTCGATGCGTCCGTACCGAGACGACGTCCCGCGACACGTGAAGCTGCCGGACGAAGGCCGCTCTCACGCATCGGTGCTGGACGAGATGCGTACACTCAAGGCGCGCGAGGACGATCGGTGGGAAGACGGGTTTGTATCGGGGGCCGTCTATCACGGGGATGCGGAGCACACCGCGTTCCTCGATCAGGTCTACGCGCTCAACTCCCAGACCAACCCGCTGCACGCGGACCTCTGGCCGCGGGTCTCCAAGTACGAGGGGGAGATCGTCGCCATGACGGCACAAATGCTAGGCGCGGACAAGGTCACCCGTGCCTCTGACGAAGTCTGCGGAACCGTGACCTCCGGGGGAACCGAGAGCATCATGCTCGCCATCAAGACCTACCGCGATCAGGCGCAGGCCGACCGCGGGGTGACATCCCCCAACCTCGTCATGCCGGTCACGGCCCACGCGGCGTTCGACAAGGCGTGCGAGTCGTTCAGGATCAAGCCGATCAAGATCCCGGTCGGAGAAGACACCCGAGCATTGGTCGCAGACGCCCGCGCAGCCGTGGGCCGCAACACGATCGCGGTCGTCGGGTCCGCCCCCGCATTCCCCCACGGATGTATCGACCCGATCGCTGAACTGAGCGAGGTCGCGTACGACCGCGGGGTTGGGTTTCACACCGACGCCTGCCTCGGAGGGTTCATCCTGCCCTTCGCCGAACGCTTGGGATACTCGGTCCCCCCGTTTGACTTCCGCCTACGTGGCGTCACCTCGATGTCCGCCGACACCCACAAGTATGGGTACGCCGCGAAGGGCACATCGGTGGTCCTCTACCGGTCCAAAGAACTCCGGCGGCACCAGTTCTTTCGCGCGACCGACTGGCCCGGAGGATTGTACGCATCGCCGACGTTCGCGGGCAGTCGTTCAGGCGCGCTCAGTGCCGCGTGTTGGGCGTCGATGGTTTCGATGGGTGAAGCCGGCTACACCGAATCCACCCGCCAGATCCTGGAAACCGCCGACGCCATCAAACATGGGATCCGTCAGATTCGGGGGCTGAAGATCATGGGAGACCCGCTGTGGGTCGTCGCGTTCGCCTCCGACGAGGTCGACATCTACCGGGTGCTCGACTTGATGGGGCATCGACGCTGGAACCTCAATGGGCTTCACAAGCCTCCCAGCGTTCACCTGTGCGTCACGTTGCGTCACACCCAGCCCGGCGTCGCGCAGCGGTTCCTCGCCGACCTCGCCGAGTCCGTCGAAGAGGCGCGTCGACAGCCAAAGGACAAGGGCGGGATGGCTCCCGTATACGGGCTCGCCAACAAGATGCCCGTCCGCACTGCGGTTGGTGACATCCTCGCGGCGTACCTCGACGTTCTGTACGAAGCCTGAGCGGGCGGACGCGACGCTCTCCACCCGTTTTCGGGCTACTGACACAACGCGGAGATTTCGGCGGGGGTCAGCACCCGATTCCAGATCCGGAACATCTCGACCTCACCTTCAAGCCAGTTGTCGCCGCCCCCCTCGCCGAAGCTCGAGTACCCGTAGTCGTGCAGGCCGATCGCAGGATCGAGCAGCTCCCCATCGAGCTGGCAGTCGACGTAGAAACGGGCGCCGAAGGTCGCGTCGACCGTCAAGGTGACCTCGACCCATGTGTCGTCGGCGATGGATGAGGCTGTCGAGGGCCAAAGGAAGGAGGGGCTCGTCTCGTCGAACAGACGGGCCCACGCCAAGCCACCCGCGCCCAGGTTGCCAACCGACAACGCGTTGAAGGGGCCGCAGCCAAAGCACACCGTGTTCGCGGCGTCGGCGTCTGCGACCCGCAGCCGGGTGCTCACGGAGAAGGAGCCGTTTTCACCTCCGTACAGCTCGGGGTCACGCAGGCCCGAGAACGACAGGGAGTCGTCCATGCCGTCGAACTGGGCCGCCTCACCATGGGGTGACGGGACCAACGTGGCGCCTTCGAGGTAGGCGGCTCGGTTGTTGCCCGAGCGGTCGAAGATGTAGTCGCCGAGGTGGTACGCGAAGTCCCACTTCGCGAGCAACCCGAGATGGAGGAACGGCATCCCTGCGCCGAAGTTTGCGACGTCCTCTTGGGACAGAGCTCGGCTCCAGATCCGCAGTTCGTCCACCTCTCCACCAAACCATCGGGCCGACGAAGCACCTCG
This sequence comes from Nannocystales bacterium, assembly GCA_050633305.1. Classification (GTDB taxonomy): domain Bacteria; phylum Myxococcota_A; class Polyangia; order Nannocystales; family Nannocystaceae; genus CAJXVA01. Next base: position 669,353 of record JBOEGF010000018.1, on the reverse strand, counting down.
TCCGAGCGAGGAAAAACCCGGGTCGTGAAGCTGGATATCCGGGTCGAGCAACTCGCCCATCAATACGCCGTTGATGTAGATCCGCGCGCCTACGCCTCCCTCCACCGAGACGGTGAGCTCGAACCACTGTCCATCGTCGATGACCAGCGAAGTCCGCGGTCGATGGAAGAACCCCCCGCCCATGCCACCTGCGAAGGTTCCCCACAGGGTCGCCTGGGCGTAGTTCCCGGTGTCGTAGATGCTGTTGTTGCCACTGTTGTCACCAACGAAGACGCTGGCCATCGGACCGCAACCGAAACACAGCGTGTTGAATCGCTGCACATCCCAGACGCGCACCTGCGCGCTCATCGTGAAGTCGCCGCTGTCCCCTCCGAACAGCTCCACATCCCGTGGCCCCACGAAGGAGACGCTGTCGTCGACGCCGTCCAGGCTCGCCGCTTCACCATGGGGACTGGAAACGAACGTCCCACCCACCATCGTGCCCGTCCGGCCGTTGCCCGAGAGGTCCTCGATGGTGCTGCCCACCCGGTCCTCGAACGACCAGTGCAGCTCGAGGCCTTGCGCAAGAGGGTCGGTCGGCTCCGAGGGGCAAAGGGCGGCGACGTCCTCATCGGAGAGCGCCCGGCTCCACACCCGGAGCTCGTCGAGGTCCCCCTCGAACCACTGCCCCGGTGCGCCGCCCTGCCCGACCGAGGAGTACCCATAATCCCGAAGCCCGACGTCGGCGTCGGGAACGCTCGAGTCTAGTTCGCAACCGAGGTAGATCCGAGTCCCGACCCCGCCTTCGACGACCATCGTGACCTCGGTCCAAGCGTCCTCGACCAGCGCTGGCGTACTCCACGGCCACACAACCCCACCCGAGCCTTGGTCGAACAGAGTCCCCATCACCCGCGCTCCGTACGGTGCCGTGCCCACGAACAACGATCGAAACGGCCCGCATCCGAAGCACAGAGTGTTGTACTTGCTCGCGTCGCTCAGCCGAACTCGCGCGCTGAGCGTGAAGGCCCCCTGCACGCCCCCATACAGGTCGGTCGACCGCGGACCGAGGAAGCTGATGAAGTCGTCCGCTCCGTCGAAATGGATCGCGTCCCCGACCGGCCCCTCGACAAACACCGGGCCCCCTTGAAGCGTCCCGTGCCGCTCGTTTCCGGAGAGATCCAGCACCTGCGTGTCATCGCGGTCCTCGAACGTCCAGTGCAACTCGAGCCCGTCCGGCGGGGCGACGCTCGGACATAGGGCCTCGATCTCATCGTCCACCAACGCTCGATCCCAGATCCGAAACTCGTCGATCGCGCCCTCGAACCACATATGCGGGAACGTGCCCTCGCCGACCGAGGAGTAGCCGAAATCGTCCAGCACAACATCGGGGTCGACCACCTCTGCATCAAGTGCGCAGTCCAAATAGATCCGGGAGCCTACGCCGCCCTCGATGATCACGGTCGCTTGCACCCACGCGTCGTCGGCGAGTGCGTCGGTCGATTGGTGCCAGCGCACGCCTCCGCCTTGCTCATCACGAATCGCGGCTTGCACCCGGGGGCCGAACGACTGGGTTCCCACGAACAAGGACCGCACCGGTCCACACCCGACACACAGCGTGTTGTACTGGGCGACGTCGTTCACCCGAACGCGAGCGCTGATCGTCACCGCCCCGTGGCTGCCTCCATAGAAGGATGGCGCGCGTGGACCTGCGAAGGAGATGACGTCGTCGACCCCGTCGAGCACCACCGCCTCCCCGTGCTCGGTAGCGACAAACGTGCTCCCGCCGACCAACGTCCCATGCCGTCCATGACCGGAAACGTCGAGAATCTGGTCTCCAGAGCGGTCCTCGAAGGTCCAGTGCAGGAGCAGCCCTTGATCGAGGGTACGAAGCCCCGGACTGAGCGGGGTCGCGAATTCGTCGGTCCCGCAGCCCCAAAGTGCGCCGCAGAACAAGACCATCACCAACGCGGCCCATCGAGCAGCTCCCATCATCACCCGCGCATTAGAGCACGGGGTCAAACGCGTCCGGTGGCACCGATGCTGGAATGCAACCCAGCGTCACCGCCGCTTCGCAAGCCAGATGTAGTGAAACCGGCCGCGGCCCTTTCGAGACGCTGGAACCTTCTCCACTTGGGTCGCGAAACCGGCCCGCTTGCAACGGCCGGTGAACTTACGGTCATCGGAGAACGACCACACGCCAAGTACCCCACCAGGAGTCAACGCCCCGTACGCCGCGTCGAGGCCTCCTGCCGAGTAGATCGACTGGTTGCTTTCGTGGGCCAGGGCGTCCGGACCGTTGTCGACATCGAGCAGGATCGCATCGTAGCGCTGCGGTGGGTTTCGGATGCGCCCGCCGACATCCCCCTGAAAGACACGAGCCCGCGGGTCGTCCAGAGGCCGGCCGGCCACATCAGCGAGCGGACCCTCGTTCCAACGAACCACCGCCTCCACCAGTTCAGCGACCTCCACAGTGGCCTCGGGGCCGACGCGGTCCAGCGCCTCGCGAAGGGTGAAGCCCATGCCCAGGCCGCCGACCAACACGTGTTTTGCGGGACGTCCAAGCGCTCCGATGCCCAGCGAAGAGAGCGCCTTGGACGAACCGTCGTCCTCGCTCGACATCAAGTCGTAGCCTCCAGCTCGGATCAGAAACTCGTGGCCACGACGCCGAAGATCCAGCGCCTCACCATCAGGGGCCGTTGCGGAATCGAGCGTCTCCCAAGGCTTCATGGGCGGAGGCTACAGTCTTTGGCTGCCCTCGTGCGACTCGGAAGCGCGCCCCAGGCGAACACCCAACCACGCCCAGATTCCGACCACCGGGGTGGCCAGCCACGCGATCGCGCCCAAGCCCAGGCCGGCGAACTCGAGCCCCGCAAAGGCCCACCCCGCAATCATGTCGCCGCCTCGGTAGACCACCGTGTCCACCACGTTCTTGCCCTTGAACCGCGAGACTCGGTCCACACCCGTGTACAGAACCTCCCTCGCGGGTCGGGCGAGGGCGAAGTTCGTCGCGCGACGCACGGCTTGGGCGACGAGCACGACCGTCAGTGTCGGCACGAGGGAGATCCCAACCAGCGCGGCCCCCGAGACCACGGGCAGCGCGACCAAGACCACCCCCAGGCCCAGCCGGCCGAGAACCCGGCCGGTGAAGAGCATCTGAATGCAGATGGCCGAAGCGTTGACCGCCAGATCAAGGCCCGCGAAGATCGTGGTTCGCTCCGCGGAGTCGAGGCTCGCGGCGGCAACGACCCGAGACTGCTCGAAGTACAGCACGGTCGAGACCCACGTCATGCACAGCAGGTAGCCGCACAGAGCCCGCAGACGGGGTTGCGTCGCCAGCAACGCGAAACCTTCCACAACGCCACCACCCAGCCCCCCCTCGGTCCCCCCATCCTGCACCCCCCGCGTCGAAGACTCGACTCCCCGCCCCGCCATTGCCACGCACAGCAGAAGCCCGGCGCACAGCAGCAAGAGGTCATCCGGGACGAGCCACTGCGCTCCAGCTGCCGCGAGAACCGGGCCACACAGCGCGCCGATCGTTCCTCCCGCGGAGATGAGCCCGAAGCTACGTCGGCTGGACTCGGGAGAGAAGATGTCAACCGCCAGCGACCAGAACACCGAAACCGCGAACAGGTTGAACGCACTGATCCAGACAAAGAGCACCGCCGCGAAGACGGACTCGTACATCTCGGTCATCTGCCCGGACAACACCCGAGCAGCGACGAGCGAGAGAGCAATGCAGATGAACACCCACGGGACGACGACCCGACGAGGACGACGAGACACCGCCAGTCCGTAGAGCGGAACGATGAGCAGCATCGCGACGAACGTGCCGGAGAACAGCCACTGCATGTTCTCGACGCCGCTGCGGATCCCCAACTCATCCCGTAGCGGGCGGACCACATACAAGGCCGCCATCAACAACCCGAACTGAGTTGCAGACCAGGCCAACGGCCGCGCGTCGTCCCCGCGAACGTCGAGCAGCCTCCCCAATCGAGGCCAAGACAAGATGGGCCTGTGACCCCAGTGTCCCGCATCATGTTTCGGGACAAACGTTGAAACTCTTGGGGCACAACCCGAGTCGGAGGCCCGGATTCGGATGATGATCAGACGAAGAGAGTTTTCCCTGGGGGTGCTGGGAGCCATGCTCGCTGGCTGTCGAACCGCGAGCCCGACGACCCCACCGTCGAAGCCCGAGTCAAGCCTCCCCGACGCGCCCAAGCGTGTTCTGATCCTCGGCGGCACCGGATTCCTGGGACCCGCGTTGGTCGAGCAGTGCCAGGCGATGAACGCCGAGGTCACGCTTTTCAACCGCGGGAAGACGAGACCGCACCTGTTCCCCGAACTCGAAAAACTCCGCGGCGATCGCAATGGTGACCTGAGCGCACTCGAAGGCCGGTCGTTCGACTGGGTGCTCGATACCAGCGGACAGATCCCGCGACAGGTCGAGGCCAGCGCGGGTTTGCTCTCCCAGCAAGCGGAGCGATACGTCTTCGTCTCCTCGATCTCCGCCTACGCCAACCTCAGCGTGCCGGGCGTGGAAGAAGGTGGCGCCACGATTCCGATGCCAGAGCCGTACTCGGAAGCAATGCCGCAGCACTACGGAGCCCTCAAGGCGGGGTGCGAACGCGCAGCTGAAGCTGCGATGCCCGGCCGGGCCACCGTGGTACGGCCAGGCCTCATTGTCGGACCCGGCGATCCCACAGACCGCTTCACCTACTGGCCCACCCGGGTTGCGCGCGGAGGAGACGTGGTGGCACCCAACAGTCCCGATGACCCCGCCCAGTTCATCGATGTTCGCGACCTCGCAGCGTTCATCTTGCATACCCAAGCAACCGAGCAGAGCGGGACTTTCAACGTGACGGGGCCGACCGAAGCGACCACGATGGGTGGACTGCTGGACGCTTGCAAGACCGTGACGAACAGCGACGCGGCGTTTCACTGGGTCCCCACTCCATCCCTCACCAAGCACGGCGTCGCCCCTTGGATGGAGCTGACAGTGTGGGTACCGCCCGATGACGCGGAGTTCGGTGGGATGTCGCGGGTGAGTATCAGCAAAGCCGTCGCAGCCGGACTCAAGACCCGAGCGATGCAAGAGACCATCGCGGATACGTTGGCGTGGTGGGAGACCCTGCCCGAAGCCCGACGTTCCCGACCCCGTGCGGGGCTGGCGTCGCAAAAGGAGCAGGCGGTCCTGGCGGCACTCGCCGAATCCCAGCCCTCGAGTGCGGCGTAGTTCGTGATCCCAAGCCACAAGCCGCGGACGGTCACGTATGCTCCGCGCGTGCTCAGGGACCCGTTTTGGATCGTCGCAGCCCTCGTCCTGATCGCCCCCTCAGCCCACGCGGGCGGTGGAGGACCGTATCCGATCACGGCGGACCCTTTTCGGCAGCTCGAAGAACTCCTGCCGACGCCGACCACCACGCGTACCGGTTCGGGCGCACCGGGGCACGAGTACTGGCAACAAGATGTCGACTACGACATTGAGGTCCAACTCGATGACGAGCGTCAGCAAGTTCAAGGACACGAACGCATCCGGTACGAGAACAACTCTCCGGATACCCTTTCGTACCTGTGGCTTCAGCTTGACGCCAACATCTACAGCCCGACGTCCGACCGAGCGATGGCCGCGAGTGCACCGGGCTTCGACCGGGTGTCGTATCGGAGCTTTCGACGCCTGCTCGAAGGGCTGACGTTTGATGGCAGCGTCAAACTGAGCAAGGTCACCGACAAGCGGGGTCGCGACCTCGACTACACTGTCGTGGGCACGATGATGCGCATCGACCTGCCCAAGGACCTCAAGTCCGGCAAGTCTTTCGTGTTCGACATCGACTGGTCCTACGCGATCAACGACACCGCCAAGATCCCCGGGCGCACGGGATACGAGCGGTTCGACGACGGGACGATCATCTACGAGGTCGCGCAGTGGTTCCCTCGCCTGGCCGCCTACAACGATGTCGCCGGCTGGCAAAACAAGCAATATCTTGGCGCCGGCGAGTTCACGCTCGAGTTCGGCGACTACGACGTCGAGATCACTGTCCCCGCCGACCACGTCGTCGCCGCGACCGGTGTCCTGGCCAACCCGCGCGACGTCCTCACGACCGAGCAACGCGACCGACTCGAGGACGCCGAAACGGCCAAGGCCCCCGTCTTCATCATCACCCCCGAGGAAGCGAAGGAAGCGCAAACCGGCAAGACACAAAGCACCAAGACCTGGCGGTTCAAGGCCAAGAACGTCCGGGATTTTGCGTTTGCCAGCTCCAAGAAGTTCATCTGGGATGCGCAGCAAGTCGACGTCGCCGGAGAGCCGGTCTGGGCGATGTCCTACTACCCCAATGAGGGCGAGCCGCTGTGGAGCAAGTACTCGACCAAGTCGATCATCCACACCCTCGACGTCTACGGCCGCTACGCGTTCGAGTACCCCTACCCCACCGCCATCTCGGTCAACGGTCCGGTCGGCGGCATGGAGTACCCGATGATTTGCTTCAACGGCCCGCGCCCGGAGAAGGATGGCACCTACAGCAAGCGCACCAAGTACGGCCTCATCTCCGTGATCATCCACGAGGTCGGCCACAACTTCTTCCCGATGATCGTCAACAGCGACGAGCGGCAGTGGACATGGATGGACGAAGGGCTCAACACCTTCCTGCAGTATCGGACCGAGCAAGAGTGGGAGCCGAACTATCCCTCACGCCGCGGGGAGCCGAGCAAGATCACCGAGTACATGCGCAGCGACAACCAGGTCCCGATCATGACCAACTCGGAGTCGCTGCTGCAGTTTGGCAACAACGCCTACGCCAAGACCGCGACCGCCCTCAACGTGCTGCGCGAGACGGTGATGGGACGCGAACTCTTCGACCACGCCTTCTCCCAATACGCCAAGCGCTGGAAGTTTCGCCGTCCGATGCCCGCAGACTTCTTCCGGACGATGGAAGACGCCTCGGCAGTCGACCTCGACTGGTTCTGGCGCGGGTGGTTCTACACGACCGACCACGTGGACCTCGGCATCGTGGGCATCACCGAGAACGTGCTCGAGACCGGGGACCCCGACGTGGACAAACCCAAGCTCAAAGCCGAGCGGGATGCCCAGCCCCAGTCGCTGTCCAAGCGCGAGGATGCCGAACTTCCAACCTGGGCCGACTCCGACAAGGACATCAACGACTTCTACAACGACTACGACGAACTCGACGTCACCGACACCGAGCGCAAGCGCTGGAGGAAGCAGCGCAGCGGCCTTGAGGGGGACGAAGCCGCCCTGCGGGCGTCGAACAAGCGGTTCTACTCCGTAGAGTTTGAGAACGTCGGCGGGCTGGTGATGCCGATCATTCTCGATGTCTCCTTTGAGAACGGGCGCCACCAGGAGGTCCGGATTCCCGCCGAGGTCTGGCGGAAGGACGCCAAGCGCGTCCGCAAGCTCCTCATCGTCGACGACCCAATCGTCTCCATCACGCTCGACCCACACCTGGAGACGGCGGATACCGACCTCTCCAACAACGCGTGGCCTCCCGTGGTCCAAAAGACTCGGTTCCAGCTGTACAAGGAACGTAAGAAGAAGAACCCCATGCAGGAGGCAGGCATGGGCGAAGGGCCGCCGAAAGCGGACACGCCGGACGAAGCCGATGATGCCGCCGCGCAGGGGGCCGAATGAACCGCCGCTCCTGGATCGCCGGGGCCATCGGTCTGCTCGCGCTCCCGCAGCTCGCCCACGCGCACCCCGTGCACGCCAGCGCCGCGGTGGCCGACATTCGAGGGCGACGATTGGAGGTCACGCTCACCGTCGCGCCCGAGGACCTGCAAGAAGCCTTGCGCCGAGAGTCCGGCCGCGCGCTCGACATCGACACCGATGCCAACATCGACGCACTCGCGCAAGCGTACGTCGAGGAACGGTTCATCCTCGCCGATGGCAGCGGCCCCCTGCCGCTGAACTGGATCGGGTGCGAAGTGACCGACGAAGCCGCACACCTGTTCTTCGAGTTCAAACTGCCCAAGGCGCCCCGCGAGGTCACCCTGCGCAACGCCGTGTTCTTCGAGCTGACGCCCGCTCAGGTCAACCGAGTCCAGGTCCGTCGAGGCAAGAGCTCGGTGACCCACCGGTTCCGGGCGACCGACCCGGCTCGACGACTCTTTGGCCGGTGAGCCTTTCGGTTTTCCCAGGGCGCGACGTACCGAAGCCGCGCGGTACCGGCCCTGCCCGCTCATTTTCGCGCGGCGCGGAAGAGCCGCTTCCCTGGGTCCAAAGGTCGTGTTCCGGACCGTACATGTCCCTCGGGAACACCACCCTTCCGGCTGACCAGCCGGAGCGGCATTCGGTGGTCCGCTCTTGGCGCCGAGTGATACGCTCGCGGCGTCATGGGTGATCTCATCGCTGCGCTGGTTCAACTCGCTATCGTCATCGTCGTCGTCGCGGGTTTCTGGAAGGTCTTCGCCAAAGCAGGGCAGCCCGGTTGGGCCTGTCTCGTGCCGTTCTACAACGTGTACGTGATGCTGCAGATTGCCAACAAGCCGACTTGGTGGCTGGTCCTCTTCTTCATCCCGGTCGCCAACTTCATCGCCGCCATCCTGGTCAACATCGCGATCGCCGAGAAGTTCGGAAAGAGCACAGGTTTCGGCGTAGGAATGGCCTTCCTGTCCTTCATCTTCGTCCCGATCCTCGGATTCGGGGACGCCCAGTACAACCAGCACGCCTAGCGTCCCTCGTACTCGGCCGAAAGGCGAGGCGTCCCTCCGGGGCCCTCGCCTTTTTCAATTGGCCGTTGCCAGCCCATCGACTGTCGATATCATCCGCGGAATGACGGACCCCCCCGTCCCGCAGGCGACAACCGCCCTGGCCCGCCGAAGCCCGGACGCCTTGCGCCGCGCGCCGGAGTTCTACCCCGAAGGACACGCGGGTCCCGAGCTCGCAACGGTGCTTTTTGGTGCTCCGATCGCGGGGGCGCTCGGCAGCAGCGCTCTGCTCGCCCTTGTCTTCGGAACCGGGGGACTCGGTGCGGCCGTCGCGGGGATGTTCACGGTCCCACTGACGATCGCCTTCGCGAACCACCGCCTGACAAACCGTGGCAAGGCCAGCCTCGCCGCGGCACGAGCATCCTACCTCCGCGACACGGCGCAAGGTCTTGCTGCACTCGAAACGGTGGCGCAGTCCGGCGCTCTGCCCGAAGTTCGCCTCGAAGCGGCGGCTCTTGTCGCCTTGCACCGGGTCGAACAAGGTGACGTCCGGGGTGCCATCGACACACTCTCGATCCAAGAGCAAGACATCGACAAGGCCCGTCGTCGCCGCAACTGGGAGGTTGGGCTGCGTGGCGAACTGCTGCGTTCCATCTTGGCGTGGCTGTCTCCGGGAAGCTTTGCGGAGTCCGGCGTTGCCCCCAGCGACGCTTTCAACGAGAAGGACATCGACGAGGACGGCCGTGCTCTGTTGGCCCTGCTTCGCGTGCTCGAGCGCGCCGCCGAGCCCGACGAAGGCGCTCTGGCTCAATCGTGGCGTGACAGCCGAGGCACCGATCTCCAACAACGATTCCCGACCCTTCACATCATCGGGCTCGGCGTCGCCTCGGAGCGTCTGCACCATCTCCTCGACGCCCTGCACGAACGACTCGATGGCGACCGGGGCGACCACTTCCGGGACGTGTTGCGGCAGCTCTTCCCTCGCATGCAACTCCTCGACGCGAGCGGCTACCGCGAGGCGAGCCTCGAGGAACCTGTCGCGATGACACGGACGCTGGCCGTGGCCGCACCCAAAGCGGTCGTGGCGTTGGCCAAGCAGAACGATGCCATCGCACCGACGTCCGAAGCGCCAGCCACGTTCGGGGCGACCTACACCGGGATTCTCATGGTTTGCTCGGCCCTGGGCCTCGCCGGCGGCTCTGTTGCTGTCGGCGCCCTGGTCGGTGTGTTCATGAGCATCTACTTCGGGACGCCGATCGCCGCGATCTGGGGCTCCCGACGAACGCAAACACTTCGACGCGCACACCGAATCGCACCGCTGGCGTCGCTTTTGCCCGCCCCGCCAGAGCCGTGGCTGGTGGAGTGCGCGTCGGGACCGCCCGGACCGGTGGCGCGGACCAGCGGGTACCGCAAACTGTTGCCGATCCCCGAGGGCACGATGGTCGTCTACGTCGCGGTCGCGCAGGCACACGAAGCACTGCAACGACTCGAACATGACGAGGCGTGGCAGCACGTCGCGTGGTGGTTCGAGGGGTTCTCGGGCCGACTTCAGCACGACGAATCCATGTACGGGGCCGGGAGTGCGCTGGTCCGCGTCGCCACGCTGACCGGGCACCTCGCGGATGCCCGCCGACTCATGTCCGTGCTCCCCGAGCGTGGAAACGAGTGGGACACGGCGCAAAGCCGCACCGCGTGGGGCAACGCCCCGTTCGCAACTCGGCTGGCCGATGCCCTGGTGCTCGCCGCCGAGGGCGAATGGGACATGGTCCGAGCGCGAGTCGAATGGGCGCTGCAGTCGGCCCCGGTCTACCTCTCCGAGCAGGACCGTGCTCTGTACGAGCTGCTCGTCTACAAAGCCGCCAAGACCGGCGTGTCGATCTCCTGGCCCTTGCCCAGCAGCGACCCTTCCGCGAAAACCTGGGCGAGCGCGGTCTGGCCCCAGGACGTGAGCAGCTAGCGCGAGCTCCGCCCTCTCGGCCGGCGACCCTCGATCACATCACGTTGCGCGGCGAAGATATCGGTCAAAAAAGCGGACACCTCCCGCACCCGGCGAACTCGCCGAACGTCGGGATGGATCAGCATCCACAGATCGAGGTCCGGTACTGGTTGGGCACCGGGGACTCGGCGCAGAAGCTCCGAGGAGTCCCCCAAGAAACACGGCAAGACACCCTTGCCGACACCGCTCTCCAGCGCCTGCTGCATCGCGAGCAACCCATGAATCGTCACCGAAGGTATCGCGTCAGGAGCCAGCGCAGCGGCGGGTTCGTAGTCCAGCTTCACCCATCGCTCCCGGGCCGTCGGGCGCTCGAGGTACGAGCCCGCAGCGAACACGCACAACGGACTTTCGGCGAGCTTCCGGGCGATGACATCTTGGGGAGGCTTGGCGCTGAGACGGATCGCGATGTCGGCCTCACGATGCGTCAGGCTCAGCAACGCGTTGGTCAACGAGAGCTCCAGCTCGACCTGGGGAAACCGTTCGCAGAACTCGGGAAGCCGCGCGGTCACGAAACGAGCCGCTATCGACTCAGGCATGGAAACGCGAACCTTGCCCGCGGGTTGTTGGTCGAGGGCGAAAGCCTCACGTGCGAGGCGGGCGATCATCGCGTCGATCTCCTGCGCCGTCTCGTTGATCGCTGCGGCCGCGGGCGTAGGACGTAACCCGTGGGGGAGGCGCTCAAAAAGCTGCGTCTCGAGTTCGTCCTCGAGCTTGGCGATCCGTCTGCCCACGGTCGCATGGGTGACCCCAAGCGCCCGGGCAGCGCCGCGGATGGTTCCCGAGCGCTCGATGGCGAGAAACACGCGGATGTCGTCCCAATCCAGCATCCCAACAGCCTACGGGAAGTGGAACATTTTTCATCCATGCCGTCTCAGATTTGGTCAGTTTACAGTCCACGCATCACGCACCACGTTGAGCGGGTGATTCGATCTGAGTACGACGATTCGAGCCGGTCGCGGCTGGGCTTCAACCTTCTTGGGATGGCGCTCGTTGCCGGGTGCGCCACGGCAGGGCCCGACCGTGCGGCACCGAACAGACCGAGCGGTGAGGGCACACCAACACACTCTTTGGAGGATGGGGCCGGCGCGACTCCCGTCGTCCACGCCTTGCTTGCGACCGAGACCGCGGAGTCGAGCGGACTGTGGTCTCAGGCCGAGCCGCTCCTCGACTCCACCGACTGCCAGCTCTACCGCACCTCGGCGGTGGGTGGTGCGCAAGGCAGCCGTGGCTGGGAGGACACCAAGCAATGGAGGCTTTACCGATGCTCCCAACCCGTACTCTCCGCACTCGGGGATGCCGGGCACGTGGATGCATTCGTACGCGCCGGGGGGCGGCTCATCGAGGGTACGCTTGCGGAGGCCTCGCCGCGGGTGCCTCCCAGCAACGCGGAGTCCGTCCTGAAGGTCAGCTACTTCAACAACATCAACCCGGCAGCACGGGAGACCGACCTTGTGGCGCTCTCGACCGATGCCGCCGAGCTCGAGGACACGTGGGTGCCGGACGGGCGCTTCACCCCGACCGCCTCCCTCGGTGTCTCCCGGCCCGACACGATCGATATCCTCTACTACCAGGAGCCGGGTCAGGGTCAGCGCTTCCGCGACGCGAACCCGCAGATCCTGCAACGGATCGGGGTGTTCAACGCCACCCACACCACCGCCGCGACCTACCTTGGGGGGCGATACACCCCGTAGCCGAACCCGAGACCTCCGCGAGGGCTACCGCTTTTTCAGGGTTGCGACCACTTCACGAAGCCCAGGCAGCAGTTCCTCGTTCGGGTCGCCGTACTGCTTGTGCAGCGTCAGGGCGACCGTGCCGGCCACCATCTGCAGTGCCCCCGCACAGACGGGAAACAGCAGCATCCAAAACCAAAACCCCGTGCCCAACCACAAGTGCAGCGCCCACCCCTGAAACACCGCGGCGATCAGGCCGCAGACGATCCCGATAGCCAGGATCGGACGACGGCCCAAGGTGAAGCGCTTAGTCATGCAGAGCAGCTCCTTCCACGCCGAGCGAGACTCGAACGACCCGGGGGCCCAACAGCTCCGTGATGTACGCAGAGCACGGGTCGAAGTTCTTGCCCCGACCGAACGCCATGCTCGCAGGCGAGTCCAGCCCCTCGACGAGCACCTCCCCGTCCTGCAGCTCGGTCGCGTTTCCATCGACTCGCCACAGCTCACCGGAGAAGTTCGCGAGCACGTAGACATTCCCATCCACATCGACGCCAATGCCGTCGTTCACCGATCCTGGCCCGGTGTGGAGGATCTCGACCGCGCTCGACTCGATCGGAAGGCCGTCCCCATCGACGTCGTACCGGGTCAGCTCCCCATTCACACTGAACGTGGACGCCACGTAGAACGCGGTGTTGTCCGGGGAGTAGGCGATGCCGTTGGGTGAGGGCACGTCCTCGATCACGGTCGAGAGGGTTCCGTCCTGCTGAACGCGGAACACCCGGGTATCAAAGTCGTCGGAGACGAGGATGGAGCCATCGGGCGCGAGCGCGACGAAGTTTGCGCTGTCGATGCCTTCGGTGAGCAAGGTTGCCCGACCGCGACTCGAGACCTCGTAGACCCCGCCGTCGGGCTCCATGATCTCCCCGAGGCTTGCGACCACCAGGCTGCCGTCGCTTCGCGGTGCCAGGCCGAGGGCATAGGGCACCTGTACGAACTCCGTGGCGACGCCCTCCGGACTGATCTCCCACAGGGTCCCCACCCCATCACTGAGCGTCGTGACGATGAGGCGCCCGTCGGAGGTGAACGCGATTCCCTCACTCCCCTCGGCAAACCCCTCGTACAGGACCTCGACCTCCCCCACCTCGAGGTCGTCCCAGCACGACGAGGGCGCGCCCGTGGTCGAGCTGCTGCTTTCGCCGTCATCGACAGACGTCGTGCTGGAACCGCCACTGCTCGACGACCCTGCTTGCGTGGAACCGGACTCGGACCCCGTACTCTCGCCAGCTGTCACCGCCCCCGTTGATCCCGGCGCGGGCCCCGAGTCCGAGTCGTCTCCGCAGGCCAACGACTGGGCCACCAAGAGGCAGGCTGCAGCGCTCCATCGCAAGTTCATGCGCGCAGACTACCGTCGATCGTCAGCGAAGAGAATCGTCGGCTCAACCGCGGAGTGCCTCCGCGGCGATGTTGCGGAACCACTGATGCCCCGGGTCTGCATCCATCCGCGGATGCCAGACCAAGGTGATCGCGTGCTTGGGCAAGCCGATAGGGACCGGGAGTGAACGGACCCCTGGGACAAGACCATCGAGCGCCGTGGGTCCGGTCAGGACCAGGTCGCTGCACGCGACGGCCTGCAGCGCGGCGGGAAAGCTCGGCACACGCAAGCGGACGCTGCGTTCGAGCTCGGCTTGCGCCAGGACTCGATCGACCACGCCTGTGCCCGAGCCCCGGGGCGAGACCAGCACGTGGTCGAGACCCGCGTAGGCCTTTCGACTGAGACGTTTCACCTTCCCCAACGCGGGGTGTTGCTCACGAACGTAGCAGCGATAGCCGTCGCGGCGAGCCACTCGCTGCCGCAGGCTTCCCGGGAGCTGGAAACCGCGGTCGAACGGCTCGGGGTCTTCGAGCAGAGGCACAACGCCGAGATCGATCTCCCCGGTCTCGAGCCCATGCGCGAACTCGGCCCCCAACGGACGCACGGTGAGCGCGGCGCCCGGCGCGTCGGCGGCGAGCACCCGGAGCATCTCGGGCACCCCCACCCACGTGACCAGATCGACGGCGCTCACGACGAAGGTACGGGAGGTGGTCTTGGGTTCGAACTCGCCCGGTTCATGCAGCGCTCTGGCGAGGATGACCAGGCCATTGCGTAGCGGAACCACCAGCCCCTCGGCGCGTGGAGTCAGCGAGACACCGCCGGGACTGCGAACGAAGAGTGGGTCATCAAACAACGCCCGGAGACGGCGCAACGCGTGGCTCATCGCCGACTGCGTGACCCCGACGACTCGCGCTGCCGCCGTGACATTCCCGGTCCGCGCCACCGCGTCAAACGCGACAAGAAGGTTCAGATCAACCCCGCGCAGGGCCTCGACATCATCATGAGCCAGAGTCATGGCGCCACAAGCATACTCCATTGGATTCATGTCGATGAAGGCCGCACATTGCATTCATGGCCAACGCCAACGCAACCCTCGCCCTCCTTGGAGCCACCCGCGGGATCGGTCGGAGCCTGCTCGAACAGGCCCTCGAGCGCGGATACCAGGTCCGTGCCCTCGTCCGCCGCGGCAGCTCGCTGGACGTGCAACACCCCAATCTCACCATCGTACGGGGCGACGCTACCGAGCCCGAGGACGTCGCTGAGCTGCTCGCAGGTACGGATGCCGTGCTGAGCGCGTTGGGGGCACCTGCGCGGAACAAGGACAAGATTCGGACCCGAGCCGCACACGCCACGGTCGATGCGATGCGCAAGACCGGCGTTCGCAGACTTGTCGCCGTGTCGGTTTATGGCATCGCCGAAACCCGCGAACACGTCCCGCTTTTCACCCGCGCAATCATCTTCCCGTTCTTTCTCCGTCACGTGATCGCCGACCACGAGACGCAAGAGCAGACGATCATGACAAGCGACGTCGATTGGACACTCATCCGCCCCCCCTACCTCACGGACGACCCGGTTTCGGGCACCTACGAGTCGGGTTTCGGAGATCAGACCAGCGGCCTGACGTGGAAGATCAGCCGTGCCGACGTCGCACACAGCATGCTCGACACGCTGGAGCGCGGCGCCCATGTGCGGCGCTCCATCGGGCTGTCATACGCTCAGGGTGCGAGGGCGGCGGCGGCGTAGGCCCAGCAGCAGCAAGCCGAGCATCATCACCGTGCCCAACGCGGGGCGAGCGGGAACGGAGCACCCAGACGGATCCGGCGCGTCCGCACCGCCCGTTCCGGACCCGTCCCCGCTGCTGGCCGAGGGGTCGACGCTCCCGGCACTGGAGGCGTCGGTCGGGTCCGATCCCCCCGCGGAGCTTCCGGAGCTCGACGACCCCACGCCAGACGGACCGTCGGTCGTCGCGGCGTCGCCGGACTCCCCGCCCCCAGTCGACCCGTCGGTCTCGCCCGATGGTGGTGTCCAGCCGCCCGCGCGAGGGTTATGAGCGGCAAAAAACTCGGCCGCGAACTGAGAGATGTTTAGACCGTTGCCGTTGACGTACGTGAGCAAGCCGCCCGTAACGCCCGACCCCGATGGCCACGCATGTCCCTCGCCCGCGCTGGAGTCGAGCTGCGCGATACGAACGCCGTCCGCGTCGGCGTACGTCGTCCAGTGACCCGCGGGCATCACCCCGGGCAACTCGGCCATATCGAGGGCCTCGGCGTCCATGTTCCCCAGCCCATCCGCGTAGACGAGGCCGAACATCTCCGCGTTCACGGCGTTGTAGCCGGGCGCCACCGTGAAGTCGGTCCCATCGGCAAACGTGAACGCCGCCTGTGTCTGGAGCGACGCCGCATGGTCCCCGGCGAGCAGCTCGCATGCAGCCGCGGATTCGACGGCCGTCGTGCTGACGACCCCAATCTCCGAGGACGCGGTTCCCAACGAAGGCCCCGCGACCACGCCGACACCCGCAAAGATGTCCGGAGCGACGCATCCCAACACCAGCGCTTCGCCGCCCCCCGACGAGAGACCGGCGACGTACACCTGGTTGGGGTCGATCGAAAGCGCGGGGTCGTTCAAGAGCTGCTCGACCATGTCGAGGACGGGACCGTTGTGGCTGGAGGTTCGCGTGTGCAGAGAACCGTAGTAGTCCCAGCAGCCCGCCAGCACCCCGCCGCCGGGGACCGCCGGAACCGCCATCACGACACCGAGCGAGTCGGCGGCCGGCTCGAGATTCCCATCGTCTCGCAGCACCACCGCGTTTTGGGTGCAGCCGTGCAACACCACCATCAACGCCCGACCGGATCCCACCGGTGAGCTCGCCGCAGGTGCGTAGATCTGGACGTTCATCCCCCCAAGCACCTCGGCCGTCCATTCCGCGTGTGCCTCACTGCACGCGAGCGCCGCCATGACCAACGCCGCAAACCCCGCTGCCCGTCCCAAAGCCTGAGCTCTCCGGTGTTTCACAACTAACATGAAACATGGTTCACATTTCAGTTCCACGCAAACCCGTACGCACGACTGCGATGTGCGCTGGCCTACGCCCGTGGGCTGAGCGCCGCGGCGATGAAGCTCAACACCGACTCCCGAACCTGCGGAGGTGGCAACTTGCCCTCCCACAACACCCAGCGCATCCCGATGAAATCGAAGATGCCCATGAGCGTGTACGCGATGGCCTCGGCATCACGCGTCACAAACTCGCCCTCCGCCATCGCCGACTCCAGCGCGCGAATCGTCCCCTCTGCAAGCCGGGTGTAGTAACGCCGGTAGAGTTCTTCGTCGACGAACTCGGCTTGCCGCACGATCTTGTAGAGGTGCCGATGCGCCTGAATGAAGCCTAGAAACGCATCGAAGCCGGCCTCTTCGACCGCCATTCGAGAATCGAGCCCCACCGTAGCGTCTGCCAGAGCTTGGCGCAGCGATGCACCGAGCGCATCGACGAGCTGAGCGAAGAGGCTCTGCTTGCTCTCGAAGTACACGTAAAACGTGCCCTGCGCGACGCCAGCGGCTTTCGTGATCTCCACGATCGAAGCGCGCTCGAATCCCATCTCGCCGAAGACCCGCTCGGCGGCGCCCAGCAGTTTGGTTCGGGTTCGCTGACCGCGGGCGGTCAGCGCAGAGTTTCGGGGATCAGCCACGGCAGGGCGGCATGATGGCCGCCGGTCTCCAACCGAGCAAGTCTTCTTCGGGCACTGCGCATCACTTCCCGGCGGTGGTTCCGGAAGGATCGAGGGCCGAGGGCCCGGGAAGCTCGGCCTGCACCGATGGAGCCTGCTCGCCCTGCTCCTCGGGCACGTCGGCGTCGGGCAGGACCTCGGAGCTGACAGGCTCGGGAACAGGCCCGGGCTCACGATCCCCGGCCGGATCCGGGGCCACGACGGGGTCCGCCTCCTGCTCGACCGTCGCGGTGGCCCCCTTCGCCGATTCTTCGGTGGGCTCCGGGATCGGCAGATTCCGGACAAACCGAAGCACTGCGTCGTTCCACGCGTCGGCCTGCTCGTAGTGGGCCATGTGCCCGGCGTTGAGCACCACCAGCGACGCGCCCGGGATCCGGGCGACCTCCCGCTTCGCGAGGCGGACCGTGCTGCCCGGATGCAGGAAGGGGTTGGGGATCAAGTTGTCGTGCTTGCCAAAGCTCACCAGCGTCGGCGCGGTGAGGTCTCCGAGGCGTTCATGAACCGGACCGTCGAGCATTCCGGCGACCGAGCGCGAGACCGCAACGCAGTAGTCGGCAAACTCGGCTGCCCCCTTCATCGCGATGCGGTCGGCGACCATGAACTCCGCATCCTTGGGTATCGCGTGGAAGTTGCCCGCGTGGCGTACGTCGATCGACTCGTCCGAGGCCAGACACGTGAACTCCGGGGTCACTGCGTTGGCGAGCCACTTCGCCTCGCCGTCCGCGAACGTCTCCAATCCAGCGGGTGAGGCCAAGACCAAGCCCGCGACGTCCTCAGGATGCTGCAACGCGTAGGTCATCGCGATCTGGCCGCCCATCGAATGCCCCACGAGCACGGGGTGGTGGACGTCCAGCGCCTCCAGCAGCCCACGAATCTTCGCGACGAAGTAGCCCATCGAATAGGGCGCCAGCGGCTTGTCGCTCTGTCCATATCCAGGCAGGTCCAGCGCGACGACACGAGCGTGCTTGGACAGCGCGGCAACGTTGTTGCGCCATGAGGGCATGTAGCTGCCCAATCCGTGAATCAGCACCAACGTCTGCGGGCCCTTCCCGACATCGACGTAGGCGAGCCTCGTACCATCGATGTTGGCGGTCTCGACGGAGAACGCATACTCGAGCTGCGAGAACGAGGCGAGCTTCGCAGAGGGTTTGCATCCGCTGGACGCACCGAAGGCGAGCATCAGAGGCAGTGCGGCGATGATACGAGAGATGGGATCCATCATCGTGCTCCTCAGAACATCAGCCACTTGAGGGTGACAGCGGTGGCCCGCGGGTCGCGGGGGCGTACCGCCTGCATCATCTCGTCGGGCTCCACGAGCTCGGGCTAGCTGTAGTAGCCGCCCAAGTCGAGATATGCCGCATCGGCATGATGCGCCACGACACGTTGAGGTCGTCCTCGGCACCGATGAAGTTGGCGCGCTCCACCGGTTGCAGGTTCGAGCGCGCGACGCCTCCGCCCGGCTTGGCGGAGAGCTTGTTGCGGATGATGTCGTCGAGGACATTCAACACCCCGCCCGAGACACCGAACCCGGCGTTGGAGAGGTCGAGGGCCGCGGCGTGAAAACGGTTGACGACGCTGGTAGGCGGGAACCAACCAGTACGTCCCCGCTCCACCGCGCGGGGGCCTCCCCAGGTGCTCTCGGTGACGACCCGGGAGTACGTTCCGTCCTCGAGGGCACCCGAATCGCCCGACGAATCGACGAACTCGGCAGTAGATGATGTCACGCGTACTCCGGCCATGGCGAAACCCGCCCCAGGCGTTTCGCTGCCAGCCCCCGCACGTTGGTCAGGTTGTCGTATTGGTCCGACTGCTCGGGGAGCTGCAGGCCGCAGCCGCTGTGCTCAGGAACAAGGCCAGGAAGCTCTGCTTCATCATCGACGCCCATGAACATGAGACCTGAATCATCTCTCATCAACTCCGTGTCACAGCAAGGCCGCGCGCCCAGCCCTTGGGCCGAAACGATGTCCGGCGGCTTCATTGCCTCAAAATCCGCGCCTGTGTGCCGTGTTGTATGTTCCCCGAATGCGGTTCGAACTTGGAAGCCTGACCCAGCGCGCCACGGCGCTCGTCTTGACCGGACTCGTCTCGTTCGCCCCCGGATGCGGTGACGACGGGCCCTCGGCCGGAGGCAGCACGGGTGGCTCGACAAGCTCGGCCGACACCACGATGGGCGGCACCACGACCGCCGCGGAGTCCACGAGCGGACCGACGACCACCGCCGCCGACGGCAGCTCGACGGGCTTGGGACCCGAGCCCGCCGCCGAAGACTGGCCCCTACTCGGCTGCGATCCGCTGGTACCCACGTACTGCTCGGCCCCGTTCCCCTCCAACGTCTACACGGTCGAGGACAAGGCCACGAGCACGGGCCGCCGCGTGATGCTGGCCCAGGAACTCCTCCCGGCCGACGCCGCAGGACTCAGCGCAGACCCGACGCCCTGGAATGAGCTGGACGGCTTCTCCCCCGGCATCGCAATCAGTGCCCACTTCCCCGACGTGACCCAAGACTCGCTGACGGCCGCCACGGTCGCAACTGCGGTCTCCATTCCCCGCTCGTTGGAAGACGACTCGCCGACCGTGCTTCTCGATGTCACCACAGGCGAACGGGTGCCGCACTGGGTCGACCTCGACGCCACGGGGTCCGACGATGCCCAGCGGTTGTTCATGATTCGTCCGGCGATTCGCCTCAATGACGCGTCGCGGTACATCGTCGCCATTCGAGGGCTGCAAGACGGCGACGGCAACACGATCTCAGCGACGGACGGCTTTGCCGCCCTCCGAGACCGTAGCGACTCGGACGACGACGCGATCAACGACCGTCGCCCTCTGTACGGAGACATCTTCACGCACACCACCGCCGCGGGCATCGACCGCGACAGCCTCCAGCTTGCGTGGGACTTCTCGACCTCCTCCCGCGAGAACAACACCGGGTGGATGGTTCACATGCGGGACGAAGCCTTCGACCTCATCGGGGAGGACGGACCCAGCTACACGATCACCAGCGTCGACGACGAGTGGGACAAAGAGGGCTTGATCGCCCACCGCATCTTCCTCGACCTGGAGGTACCGATGTACCTCGACCAAGTCGCGCCGCTGTCGACCTTGCAGTTTGGCGACGACGGCATGCCCGAGCCCACCGGCACCGCGATGTTCGAGGTCGAGATTCTGATTCCGACCTCGGCAGCCACCACCCCCGTTCGCCCTCTGCAGTACGGACACGGCCTGCTGGGGAGCAAATCGCAGATCGAGAGCGGACACTTCCGCGAGTTCATCAACGACTACGGCTACGCGCTGTTCGGCGTCACCTTCATCGGGTTCTCGGAGGATGATGAGTTGTTCATCGGCGCCATGCTCGGCAACGGCTCGTTCGACCAGTTCAAGCAGGTCATCGATCGTCAGCAGCAGGGCATGGTCAACTCCCTCGTCGCGATGCGAATGATGCTCACCACGTTCGCGCAGGACGAAACGTACGGGGCGCTCATCGACAACAGCGCCGGCCACTACCTCGGCATCAGTCAGGGCGGCATCTACGGCCCCACGTACATGGCTCTGTCGACCGACGTTCAGCGAGGCACCTTCGGTGTGCCGGGCATGCCCTACAACGTGTTGCTCAGCCGCAGCGTCGACTTCGATCTGTTCTTCGACATCATGCGCGCCAGCTACCCGGACTCCCGCGACCACATGATGCTGCTCAACTACGCACAGATGCTGTGGGACCGCATCGAGCCCACCGGCTACGCGCCGTACCTGCTCGGCGATACGTTCCCAGGCACCGACCCCAAAGAAGTCCTCATTCGCGCGGCCGTCGGGGATCACCAAGTCACCAACTTCGGCGCGCATATCATGTCGCGCTCGCTGGACATCCCGCACCTCGACACCGGGATTCGAGAGATCTGGGGGCTCGACTCCGAGGCCGGGCCGATCGCAGGATCCGCGTATGTCGAGTACGAGTTCGGGCTTCCGGCCGACCCCGTGACCAACACGCCGCAGCGGGCCTGCGAGGACCCACACGGGAGGGTTCGTGGGCTTGATGAAGCGCGGCAACAGATGGACACCTTCTTCCGGACTGGCTCGATCGAAAACACCTGCACGGACGGGAACTGCTCCTTCCCCGAGATGAGCGGCTGCAAATAGCCGCAGGGGCGCACTGAGGGTCCCGAGTCTTTTCTCGGGGCCCATGTCACCCTTTCGGGCACGCCACCGTAGGAGACGCTGACATGACTGCACGACTCCCCTTCTGTGCCCTTCTCGCCGCGCTTTCCCTCGGTTGCGCGACCTCCAACGACACCGCCAGCGAACCCCGAGCGGCCGAGGCGCCCTCCAATCCGGGCGAAGCCGAAGCCCGCGCGGTAGTGCTCGAGGGCGATCTTGACGCGAGTACCCTGCACGCGTTGGCCAAGCACCTCGAGGGTCTCGCCGAGATTCAGTCGGTCGAGCTCGCAATCGAGCAGGCCAACGATGGCCCCACCCGAGCACGCCTCACCTTGGCCGGTCTCGACATGCCAAGTCCCGACGAGCTGCAAGTCGCGGTCGCAGACTTCGATGGGCTCGGTGACGCCTCTGTCTCGATCGAGGACGCTGCTGTCCCGCACGGCCCGGTCGACGCGGAAGGCATCGCCATCGCGGCCGACAAGGACAAGACCCCCGACGAAGTCAAAGCCGAGGTCATCGAGAAGCTCCGAGCCGACGGCGTCGAAGGCGACATTCACGTCGATGTGGTGGACGAGGATGGCGAGCGACGGGTCGAGGTCCGACTCGAACAGCACGAGGCGCAACCCGAGTAGTTCGATGGCCATCGGCCACCTTCAACGGTTTCGCCTCGCCCGACTGGTGCGGCGAGCCCAGCGTGGAGACGCGAGAGCCTTCTCGGCCTTGTTCTCCATGCTGCACCCGCTCGTCTACGGCTACCTTGCCGCGCGTGTTCGGGTGCGCGCGGACGCCGAGGACCTCACCGCGGACACGTTGCATCGGTTTGTCGATCGCATCGGCCGCTACGACGCTTCGAAAGGGGGCGTCCGGGGTTGGGTACTGACCATCGCGCGCAACACCCTCATCGACCACGTGCGAAAGGCCGGCCGCCAAGACGTCGCGCCTCTCGAAGACGTTGAACACCTTCTCGCCGACGGACGTTTTGCCCCCGACGGTGGCGACCTCGACACCCGACAGCAGCAGGTGCGCGATGCTTTGGCCGGGCATCCCCCAGCCACACGCGAGATGTTCGCGCTCCGGTACGGCGAAGGTCTGACCGTCGCGGAGATCGCTGTGGTGCTGAACATGAGCGAATCCGCCGTCAAGCAACGCTTTTCACGAGCCCTCCGGGCGATCAAACAACAACTCGAAAAAACACCCCCCGAAGAAGAGGCCGCTCATGCGCATTCGTGACCGACTCGCCGAACTCTACCCGGCACCGCCCCCCGCGGACCCCAAGGTTCGCGATGCACTCGAGCGGGCTTTGCTCGAGAAGCTACCGCCTCGCCGCCCATCTGCGTGGCGGAGACGCACGCTTATCGGCGGCCTCGCAGGTCTCGCATTCGCGGGCGCGTGTGCGATCCCGACCGACTACTCGATGGACTTCGGCCACCGGCTCGCGTTCAGCGTCGACGACGGGGCCTTCGATCCCCGAGCGCTCTCCGAGCACATCCGGAGCCGGTTCAACGGCGTCGACGAGCTGCGCATCTCAGCCTCGAAGTCGATCGTCCAGCGGGATGACGGCAGCGACGAGCAAGTTCAGTTCGACGTGGTGCTCGATGTGGTCGGGTCGTCGAACCCGGACGCCATCGAGGTCTCGCTCCTCGAACATTTCGACG
The DNA here is from genome assembly GCA_050633305.1 of Nannocystales bacterium. Classification (GTDB taxonomy): domain Bacteria; phylum Myxococcota_A; class Polyangia; order Nannocystales; family Nannocystaceae; genus CAJXVA01. The sequence goes on along the minus strand of JBOEGF010000018.1, from coordinate 646,149 downwards.
CCCTGGCCCCAACAGACATCGACGTTGACGCCCTGGACGAGACCGTGCACGGAACCCTTGGTGGCATGCTTTCGCACCGGGCCCTCGGGTGGGTCGTCGACGGCGACAGCGCGGAGCAAGCTCGCGCCCGCATCCTGGCGGACTTCGCCGCCAAGGGCCTCCCGCCCCCGAGCCGAGTCGAGGTTCAGATCGAAGACCATCACGAGGGGCCTGGGCGCCACGAACGGGAGATCCGGGTCGAAGTTGAAACCGCCGACCCCCCGCCGGGTTGACCTGCGGCGCACGTCCCGGCGTTGTCGGAGACCTGCCCGCCGCCCGGTCCGAACAGTCTCCGCGGGGCGTGAACTCGGGATGACCCCCGAGCGGTTCTTGTCCCAGGATCGACCTCAGAAGTCCTCGAGGTGCCCTCCAATCTTCGAAATCGGGGAACTGGTGGAAGCCGTGTTCTGACCCGCGAACTTCCCGACATCGGCGCCGAGGGAACGACTGCGAGACAAGGCCGTTGCCGGAGAAGCACTTCTGTTTCAGCGCACGTGCAGACCGCCCCTTCGTGCATCCGCGACGCGCGAAGAACGGCACGTCAGCCGCTGGTCGAGCTGCTCGTGCCACCGGTCGAGCCCGACCCAGAACTCGACCCTCCGGATGAGCTGTCGGTGTCACTGTCCCCGCCAGTGCTCGTTCCACTCCCCTCACTGCCGTCGCCAGTACTGCCACCTCCGGTGCCGGAGGAGCTCGTTGCCGTCGTCGGAGTCACCGTTGCGGTGTCATCGAGCGAGTCGGACTCACTCTCGGGATTCCCATATGCCGCCGCGCTTTCTCCGACCGCATCGGTCGTGGCGCCCGATTCGGATTCGTCGTCTGCTGGGCACCCAGCCAGCGAAAGCCCCATCAACACCGCGACCGCGGTACGGCCCACGAAGTGGCCGTCCGCGATGACCAACTCGGTTCCGCAATGGACACAGTTCGGCTCTGTGACAGCAACATGCTGAGAACACGAATGACAAACAACCAGTCTAACCGACATGCCCTTGATTAGACCATCTCCGCAGCATTCGAGCACGTTCCGAAGAGAGCCTGCCTTGCTCGGGGCTCTCAAGGCGACGGACTCGGGCGAAGCTCAAGTTTCACCGTCTTGGTGACCGGCGGTGCCAAGGCCCGATGCCGATCCACCGCGCCCCTCTCCTCGCGGACACCTGATGTTGTTTCAGCCCTAAGCACTTGCACCTATCACGCCCTCCCTCACCGCGAGCCCGCCGGCATCCCTACGCTCCCTCCGACGCCCATCCGCCCCTTGGTCGTGCCGCCCGACGGCGAGGTCTCCGAGTTCGAGCCCGCGCTGTCGAGCGACGCGTCCAACTCTCCCGCTAGAGGGGCTCCCGCGCCCGCGACTCGACCGCCCCCGCGTCGCAAACCCCAGGGAGACGGAGGGTCCCGATCTGGTCGTAGTCCGCGGACGGTACCCACCCGACTCCGTTCGCAGGGCTGGCGAGAGGGACCGGGTGGAAGAACGTGCCGTTCCCATCGAGCGCGAGCGGATCAAGTGCGGCGATGGCGTTGTGGTCGGTGCTCTTCCAACCCCCGAGCGTCGTCCCTGGTGGAACCACGTTGTAGCCATTGCTGTGGACGGACCCCGCGATGTGTGGCCCGCTCGGACCGTCGAGAATCGAACTATAGAGTTCGATCCGGCCCGTACCGCTGCCGATGAGGGAGCCATGACCATGGTCGTCGATGGTCGCGTGACGCATCTCGAACCGCGCCCCGGTGTTTGCGAAAATCGCTTGCCCGACGCTGGCCGTGTTGGCGCTGAACGTTGTGGTGTCGACGTACAGAGTCGTCGAGCCTCCGAAATCGCGCCCATAGATCGCTCCGCCCACTGGCGCGTCACAGTGGGTGACGCTCGAGTCTTCGATGACCGTCAAGGTGGAGTCGCTCCACACTCCCCCGGCAGCGGCCGTCGCCACACCGCCATCGATCCTGGACTCCATGATCCAGAGCTGTTCCGCTCCGTCGGCATAGATCGCACCTCCGACGTCGGCCGTGCTGTCATCGATCTGTGAGCGCAGGAGGCTCAGGCTGGAGCCGCCGCGACCGAGATTGCGCCTCCGCCGAGCGTGACGTCGTTGCGGGTGAACACGGTGTCCTCGACCGTGATGACTGCGCCGGATGTTCCGTTGAGTGCGCCGCCATGGCTGTCACAGAAGTTGTCGCGGAACGTGGACGACCCGACGTCGACTTCCCCACCGTGACTGGCTCCGATTGTGCCCCCCCAGTCGACCCCCCACCCCGACCAGGGCGATACGTCGCAAGCATTGTGCTCGAAGACGGAGTCGAGAATGACGGCCTTGCCGAGGATGACGTCCATGACGCCAACGAACCCGAAGTTGTGTGCAAAACGGGAACCACGAGCGACGAAGAATCCGCCAACGTGGATACCTCCTCTGGAGTACGCGGGATCGACCCAGGCGTTCTCGAAGCCCAGCGACTGCAGCTCGAGGAATCCACTGGTGTGTACACGGATCGCCGTGTCCGACATGCCGCCCGCGTCGATGACACTGGAGGTCGGCCCAGTCCCGATGACGAAGACCATCGTGTTCACGTTCAGCGGGGTGCTGCCGGTGAGGTGAATCCGGCCGGAAGGAAGGGACACGATATCGGTCCCCGATCCTGCGCCACACTCGCCCGACGCACTCCCCGAAGCGGTGTCCGTCTCGGCGGCCGTGATCGCCTCGCGCAGTGTGCAGCGGCCATCGTTGGACACGACGTCTGTGAGATCGTTGACGAGGATCATCGCTGCGTTCACGTCGGTCGGCAGACCCAAGACGGCCACCAGGGCCCCGGAACACAAGGGAAGCAGGAGGGGGAGTCTCATCGCCAGTGGTAGATACCGCCGCTGCCGATCGGTTTAACTGCTTCGATCGCTCACCCGGCCGCGACCCCCGAGTCCGCCAAGGCGATGGTGCGGCCGAGCAGTCGGAGCCCGCCCGGGCCGGGGAGGACCGTCTTCACATCGGGGTCGCGCTCTTTGGCCGCACGCACAGAGGCGCCCCACGCCCGGGATGTCTGCGTCCTCCGTGTTGCCGGACGCCTCGGCTCGCCCATGGATGGACCTCAGTTCGGCACTGAGCCGAGCCGAAACTCGTTGAGCCGATAGCCGGCCGTCATGCGGCGAACGAGCCAGGGCGCGACTTTCATCATCGCCCGCCACGACCACGGAATCTTGGCCAACAGGTCGGGTGACGACTCGGGCATCGTCTGCGACGACACCAGCTCGATTCCGGGGTGCCAGGACTCGAGTGACTTCGGATCGTCGCACGGCCACCTGAACCAGCTCCGAATCCCGTAGTCCTTCATCGCGCGCTGAGCCGCCTTGTCGGTCGTCATCTTCGTCGCACACGTGTCGGTCGCAAACCATGCGCCCGGAAAGCGCTTCGCGATCTGCGTGACCGCGGTCTTGACCTGTTCGAGTTCCAAGTAGATCAGCACCGCCTCCGACAAGAACAGGGTTGGACCGCCCGTCTCCGCGACCGCGTCCATCCAGTCTGAGTCGACCACACTGCCCGCGAGCATCGTGCGTCGCGGCTCGTCGTCGAAGAACCGTCGCCGCAACTCGATGCTGTCGGCAAGGTCGAGCTCGAACCATTGCGCCTTCGCGTTGTCGAGGCGCTCGAACCTCGTATTGAGGCCACAACCGATCTCCACGATCGTCCCCTCTGGGTGCGCCTCGAGAAACCGGCGCGTGATCTGATCGAACACACACGTCCGCAAGCACGCGCCCGACAGGGCGGAGTGGCCGCGCCATTTGCTGAAGTCGTAGTCGAGCTCGTCCACGATCTTCACCGCCTTCGGATCCTCGAGGAATCCGTTGTCTTTGCTGGTCTCCACGGCACGGGCGAGCAACGGGATGAGCAGGGTTTCTTGAACCGAACCGAGGTCAAAGGAGTGTTTCATCGGGCCTTCTAGGCCAACAACCCTAGCCTACTGAAAATGACTTTCAACTTTAATTAAGAACTCATTGGGCTTGCCGCAGAGTCCGTGCGGCACCGAACCCTTGAGCACGGGCGATCGGGCTTCGCGAGTCGCTGCTCGAGCCACACGGAATACGGGCGAACGTCTCGGAGTCTGACCACCCATGGGGCCTCGTCACAAGCTGGTGCTCGCTGTGCTCGGGATTTCCGCGCTCGGGACTTGTGCCTACCGATGCACCGCTTCGAGCACGCCAGCCCCGGCTCGGTGGACCGCGGATGACCTCCCGCCGGTGCCGTCCGACAATGGGTGGCAGACGCTACAGGACACATTCTCCAATGGGGCGATGACACCGGAGATTCCCGACGCGACCCGGGACGCCATCGCGATGCTCGGCAACGTCTCGGCCCGGGAGAGCTGGGCGTCGATCACCCCGCTGCGCCTGGAGCTCGAACGCTTCGTGCAGTCGCCCGAGGGGTCGAGGGCCATCGCTCGTTGGGCGCACGGCACTGAGGCGACTGCGTTCGCCGACGCCTGCCCCATGAACATGTCCGTCCGGTGCCACCACTTCGACATGTTCCGGCTCCATCGCGTCGCACTCGCTGAAGCCCTGTGGCACGCGGTGCGCGGCGACGAAGACGCCGCGCTGCAACGGGCCGCTGTGATGATCCGCCACCAGGCGCAGTATCTCCGCAGCGCTCGAGGACCGATGAGCGCGCGCGTGTCGGCGGCCATGCTCCTCGCCTCGCTCGGTCTTGCCGCAGTGCTGCAGCTTCGCGTCGCGCAGGGCGCCGAGGTCTCGGCACAGACGCAAGAGAGCCTCGTGACCGCGCTCGAGTCGATCGATGTCGACGCGGCGATCTTGCAGAATATCGTGATCGGCAGCTACCTCTACACGCGCGACGCCCTCGCACAGGTCAATAGCGCGAACGGGGCCGCCGTGCTCGGGGACGACACCTTCTGGCCGCCGCATTGGCTCTACGACGAGGCCCACGCCACGGCCCGGTTCAACACGGCATACGAAACGGTGATGGAGCTCGCCCGCGATCCCTCGACCGCGCTGCCAGAAGCACCGGAGCCGACCTGGACTGACCGCGTCCTTCATCCCGTGACGACGACACTGCTGATGGTCCTCGACCCTCGCACGCTCCTGGCCGGGCAGGTTGTGGCCATGCGCGACGAGTTCTCCGAAATCCAGTCGGCTCGCATGGCGCTGCTTGGCAACTGAGAAAGAGCGGAGCCCGCAAGAGCCGAGGTGGCTGGTGGCGAATCCAATGTCAGAGCGGGCAACGGCCACACCGCGCCCTCCTCGACTCTTGGCCTCTCATCGAAGCGTTCGGGCTGACCGCACTCGCCGACTCGCCGACTCGCCGCCGCGGAGACCCCGTCTGTTCATGTCAATCCCGGCAGAGCGCCGATGCAGGTCTCGGGGTTGCCGAATGTATCCACATCGACCCCCAGGGACTGAAGGATCGAAACGTACAGGTCGCTAATGCAATGCTGCATCTTCGTGTATTGGACGTAGCGCCCCGTGTCGAAGTGCCCGTCCAGGTTCCCGATGAGAATCGCGGGGTGGTCGTTGTACCCATGATGATGGATGCCCCCTCCCTCGTCCAGCCACGTCGCCAATGTGCTGTCCCGCATCGTTCCGTTTCCTTCTTCAACCTCCTCCAAGTCGGTCAGCAGCCGCGCCAGCAGGCTCGCGTTGTACGCATCGATCGACTGAAGCTGCCCGGTCAGGGGGTCGGGAACGTCGGGGTCTCCGTGTGAAGTGTCGTGTTTGTCGTCGTTCCAGCCGAAGAGTTCAGAGTAGGTTCTCCGGCCCGGCGACGGGCGAAACACCACGACGTTGGTCAAACGACACCTCAGCGCTGCCGACAACACGCCAATCTGGGCGTTCCAGTAACCCGCGGGCAACGCGTCGTTGTGGGCACCAATCGGACCGGTCGGCGAGTTCACCGGCGCCTCGGGGACCGAGCAGTCCCCCAAACCACTGATTGCGGTCAGCTGGTTTTCCAACCCTCGGATCGAGTCCTCGTACTGGTCGAGCTTGAGCCGCTCCTCACTCGCAAGCCTACTGCGGATCCGCGAGAGGTCGTCGACGACAGTGTCGAGGACGCTCAGTCGACTCTCCAAGCGCGCTTGAATCTCGGCCTCCGACGCGGTCGGGTCAAACTCGCCGAACACCCGCGCAAACAACTCGACGGGGTTGTTCGAATACCCGATGGGATGAAGGTTCTCGTCGGCGCTGAATCCCCCGGAGTCCGTTCCCGCCGCGAGGATCTCGAATGGAGCGCCCGCGCTCAAGTGCCGCGCTGCCGCCACATCCACCGTCAGCCCCGTTGGCGCGTTCGGATAGAGTTCAGCGCTCTGCGCGCCCCCACTCACGCCGTCGGGCCTGGGAATGCCGTCCGCCGACAAGCTCGCCCAGTGGTTCCCATGCTGTCCCGCGTTGTACGGGTTGTAGAACCGGTCCGCGATGATCATGTCCGCGGCCCACGGCGCCAACGGAGCAAAGCTCGGCGACAACGCCCCGGCCGCCGTCAGGTTCGCGCTGCTGGGGACCCACCGCTCCGGTGCCCCCTCCACCACCCCTTGAAGGCCATGTTGATCGTGCAGCAGGACCCACCGCTTCTGCGTGACTGCGTCGCCATTGGCCTGGGCGACCAGACTTCGAGCCATGGGGGTCAACGCAACAGCCCCAACGGTCAACCCGAAGCCGCGCACAAAGTTTCTACGTTTGATCAGTTTCACAGTCATCCTCTCCTTCGGGTCAAAAAGTGCTCTGCGGTCATCATGTCGACGAATAGCTCCACCATGTCGCCGTCCGCCTCCTCGAAGTTTGCTTGCAGCCGCTCCAGCTCACACGCGTCCGCCGTCGACGGCTCGCGTCCGTACACATAGTGGAATGCGTTCTTCACGAAGCACGCCCTCGCCGCCGGGTGGGTGCCGATCACCTCGCCCATCTCCACCGCGTTCGCAAAACTCGCCTCGGGCACGGCCCCGACCAACTCCCCACTGGGGTCGATCAACGCTTCCCCCTCGTGGGTTCGGAAGCGCACGACTGCGTCATACTGCTCCAGCGGGAAACCGAGCAAGTCCGTCAACATGTGACAGCTTGCGCACTGTGGGTCGCTCTGGTGCTGCGACAGGCTCTCGCGCATCGTCGCCCCCGAAGACTCTTCAATGGGTGGGACTTTCGGCGGCTCAGGCAACTCCTGACAGAACATTCGATTGCGGATCAACAGGCCCCGCCGGATTGGGTCGCCGTGGTCGAACTTGCTCCCTGCGACGAGGAAACCGCCTTGGGTGATGATGCCGGCTCGTTGGTCCGGGGGAAGCTCGACAACCCCCCACCCCTCTTCGACCGGCGCTTGGACCCCGTACAGACTTGCCAAGCGGGGATTCGCAACGGTGTACGGCGCACTCATCAGCGTCTCGAATCGGCCGTCGCCCTCGCCAAAAACATGGGCGACGAACTCGTCTTGTTCACGTACGAGGTCGGGACCCAACGCCGAGAACTCTTCGTAGACCGCTGGGTCGACCCCCGTTTCGTGAGCGAGAAACGCCTGGGAGTACTCGGAGTAGAACCGCAACAGCCCGCGCGCGCGCCCGGGCTCCTCAAGGGTTGTCCGCACGTACTCCTCGACACCGTCGGGACTCGAGAGCGCCCCATACTCTGCCAGGGTCATGAGCACTTCGTCGGGGGGGCCATCGAAGAGTGCGTAGCTGAGCGCCGACGCACGCTCGTACCTAGACAGCGGCGTCACCTCCGAGGCGGTGTCGGTAGCCTCGCCCAACTCCATACGGAAAAGCAGGTTCGGAGACATGAACACCCAGGAAAGGGCGTCTCTCATCGCGTCCTCGACCGTGATGCCCCTCGCCAGCGATGCATCGAACACGGAGAGAATCGCGGCGATTTCTTCCTGGGTCGCCGGACGCCGAAACGCACGACTTGCAAACGCCTCGAAGCTCTCTTGGGTACACGTACCCTCAGCGTTCGCTTCGTCCAGCACACACTGCAGCGAGGGCGGCGGGTTAGACGCAGCGAACTCCGCCGCTCGGAAGAGGGCCCCGGCATGCCCCTCGTTCAAGTCGGCGTGGTCGGCTTCATTTCGGTAGTAGCGCTGCGCAAACCTCGCGATCGTCGATTTGACGTCGCCGATCGGAAGCTCCAGGTTGCCCAACAGCGCTTGCATCGTGTGCTCGTACTGCCGTGGCGTCAGTTTCCAGATTCGGGTCTGGGGCAGTGCACACCCCAACACGTCGTCATCCGGGAGCTCCCCGCCACCACTGTCACCGCCCCCGCCTCCGCCTCCAGTGCCCTCAGCACCGGTCGAGCCCTCGGGTTCGACCGGCGGTATCTCGCCCGACTGGGAGACCCCCTCGTAGCATCCCGGCTGCGCCAAGAGTCCCACGACTGCGAGCGTTCGGGTCAGCCATACATCTCTTCTTCGGTCCCTCATCAACGCCTCCATGACCACACGGTACGAGCTGCTGAAGTACCCACCGCGTACGCGCAGGACGTTTGCGCATGTTGTGCAACCGCTCCGTCCAGATCGTGAAGGGTCTTACCTCCGCAACAGAATCCGGCTCGACCCTCACGCGAGGCCGGGCCAACCGGCCCAGGGCTCCGTTCTCGTCATCGTGTTCTCGAAGCGGACATCGGACAGTGCACTCGCCGACAGGGGTGGCAGGCCCCGGTCGTGGTGCTGAAACGCCTTGCGCACTTTCAAGTTGCTGACGCAGCGGCAACACCCTTGATACCGCCACGAAGGCGCATCGCGGATTCTTGAGGGGAGGACGCACGTACCACGCGGATACGCGACCCGAAGTCACGCAACGAGCGAGAAGGTTTGGTCGACGGCATGGGTGTGCTGGCTCGACGCGTACACCTGGGGGCGACGTGTTTTCTGCTCAACACGGAACTCGCAGAGGCTGGAAGCGCGTTGTTCGGTCGACGGGATGGTTTCTGGGGACCGGGCCGTCATCTTCGGCGGTAAAACTGTCGGACGAAACGCAATTGCGGGGAAACAGGCGAACCCGGTGACCGCGTGGTCGGACCGGCGGACGCAGCGTCGGCCTGGGTCTACAGCGGTGCGGCTTCGGTTCGGCGACGTTGTGGTCGCCCGACTGCCGATTCGGGGTGTGCAGACGCGTTGGCGGCCCCGCGTGACAGTGTGCGTGATCTGGTATCCCCCGCCGGGGACGGATGAGGAGCCAGGATTCCACCGGCTTCCCGATGAACGAGACCCGCCTACGTCGGGTCGTGCTCCACGATGTGCGTTGCTCGGCGATGCTGGCCTGGCGGAAACTCCACGTTCCAAAGCGCCTCCTCCACGCACGCTACGAGCTTGGGTTGACCTTCAATGTCGACCTGGTCGACGTTCACGACTTCGGCGTACGTGGTCGTGAGTTCGACCGAGACATGCTCGTGGGTCGCGTTGCAGGCGGTGACGGCCTCGGTCACCTGGTCGCGGATGAACGCCTCCTCGTCGAACGTCAACGAGTAGCGGCCGAAGTCGCCGCTGTAGCCACCCGCGCGCAGCCTGCAACCGAAGACCGTTCGCGGCGACCCTGCATCATCCGGCAGCATCGCTTCACCAGGGCTCGCGCCCGGCTCCAGGGCCAAGAAGGCGGTATGCGGAGAGACGGCGCCGGCCCGCTGCGCGACGTCGACGATCTCGGCCTCACTCATGCCTCCGCCCAGGTACGCGGCAGCCGTGGTCTTCCACGCCCGGTCGCCCTTCGTCGTTCGAGTCGCGCGTGCCTCGACCGTCCGGCCCCACACCCGGCCCGTCGCGCGCAGCACCCGGGGAGCACGCTCGTAGAGTTCGACATCGAGCGTCCCCTCGCCCGAGTCCAGCCACGTCGTACCGAGTTCCTCGCCGTCGAGGTTGACCCTGACATCCCGAATGCTTTGCGGCCGAACCCACGACGCGAAGACCTCGCCCGTCTCCCCGTCCACGGCATCGACCGCTGCCGCCCACACCGCGCCGCCCGTCGCGACGACCTCGTCCTCCCAAGGATGGTCCTCGGCGGGCTCCATGCTGGTCCATCGCGCCCCCTCGACGTCGACCAGGTGCACCACGGCTGACAGTGACTCGATCTGCGCAAGTGCGTCGGCCTCGACGGCGTCCGTGAGTGCAGTGTCCGACAACACGAGGACCCGTCGGGGCACGTCGCGCGGAGCGTCCTCCAGCCGCGACGCCGCCAGATGGAGTGCAGCCCCCAGGTCGCTGCCGTTGCGCTGGTCCCACCCGGCGTCGCGCAAGTCGGCGGCGGCGACGGAGGCCGAGACGAAATCGCTGTGCAGCGCCTCGGCCTTCCGCGCGAACCCAACGATCTGGACCCTCGCATCCGCGACCTCTGCGAGCTCACCGAGGTACGCCTGCACGGCTGCTTGTGCGGCGGAGAAGCTGTCTTCACCGAGCGATCGCGAGCGGTCGACCACGATGATCGCATGGGTGCCAGCGGGATCGACCCCGAGCTCTCGCCCCGCCACGACCTCGACCCGCGCCATGTGGCGTTGGTCGGCCGGGATCGAGGCCAGTGACACCGACAGGGTCGGGCTTCGGTACGACTCGAGCCGAACCGCGAGCTCGCCCGTCGAGGTCGGAACCAGGACGAGCCCACCTTTGACCGACTGCCCTTCGGTCGTGACGGCCGTCTTCGGAGGCGGCCGTGAGAACGTAATCCGAGGGGATAGCGCATCGACCCCTCCGACCGGGATGTAGAGTACATCGGCCCCCGACTCGTGCTCGTAGGGGACTTGTAAGGTGTACTCGACGCTTCGAGACTCCCCCTCGGAGAGCGGGAACACGAACAACGAAAGCCCGTCGCCCCTCCACATCAGCAGCGCAGGATCCTTGGGCTTGAGCGAGGGCATCCGGCGCGGAAGTTTGCCCTCGGGGACGACCTTCTTGGAGCCGGTCAACTTCCAGTACGTGTCCACCGCGTCATGAACGTCCATGAGCTCGCCGCGGTACCACTGGCCGTCACTCCCTCGTGTCGCGAGACTCGTCGCCGCCAACGGATGCTTCGTTCCAATCCTTAGGTGCGCCTCGAGGGGATTGAGGTGTTCCGTCTCGAGGGTGCGGCGGACGGTGAGCGTGGCGTGGGTCTCATGGAACTCCACCTCCACGTCGTGCGCGACCTCGATGATCTGCGAGGGAGCCCCAGACGCGACACCAGCCGTCAGAGCAGTCCCCACGGCGAGAAGGCTGGCGAGGAGGCGCAGCACGGTTGGGGTTCCACTGCCCATCGCGGGTCCATGACACCAAACCGGAGCGAGGGTTCCGCGCTCACGCGATTTTTCCGTCGACCGAGGCAGCCCACCGTCGCGTCGCCTCAGCGACCACGAGGCCAGCGAGACGCAAGCCCAAAGAGCAAGAGCGGCGCCCCCAGAAACGACATGGGGCTCACGCCGAGCCCGGCTTGGCACGCACACCCTTGAGTGTCTTCGGCACCAGCCTCCCCGGACTCCCCGGATGCCGGTTCGTCGAGCTCGGGGTCCAGGTCTTCCAACTCCGTGACCGGCTGGCAATCCTCAGGGTTCCAATCCCAGCCCTGGTCGGACTCACGGTGTATTCCGCAGACGTACGGCTCCTGCGTGCAGACCTCGAGTAACGCCGGCACCGGATCGTGGTCGTCGACCATGCCGGTCTGTCCAGGAGGCCGCGTGTGGCAGCGCTCCAGTTCTGTCTCGCTCGCCGTGGTCAGGTCCGTCGCGACGACGGTGTAACAACTCTGCTCTCCATCCTCGGTCGGCAGGCCAACGCGGCGCGCGAACGTATTGGCCGCGACAGCCGCGGGTGTCGCGACTGCGAGCTCGACGCTGAGGTTCAGCGACCCATTTGCGAATGTCGACCCGCAAAGGCCTTTGAAGCAGAGGGAGTCCCCGTGTCCGGACAGGACGGGGAACGCTCCATCACAGCACACCAGAGATCCGCCGACCAGCTGTTCGGAAACCACGTAGTCGAGGCCCGTGATGATCTCTTCGGACGCGGCCGTGGATGGTCGGGCACCTGCCGCAACGAACGACCACTGCAAAACCGCGGTCGGATTGTCCGGAACCGCGAACCGCTGTTCGGGATCGTCAGTGCTCGCGGTGACCGAGTACACGAGCCCTGGCACCAACGGCTCGTCCGGCCGCCACACGATGACCCTGCTCGCGACAACCTCGAGTGAACCCACCAACGGAACCCCTGCGGGATCGATCACCTCGACCATTCCGAGGCCTGGTGTTTCGACCGGAAAATCCCAGAGTGCGATCGGCACGACCCCTTCGGAGGAAACCTCGTCCGCAGGCAGCCCAGAGACTACGCCAGGGATATACGAGGAGCGGCAAGTGCCGGCGTCGCTCGACGCCGCGCCCGCATCGAACACCGTGACGAGAGAGCCCACAAAGACAGCCGCGGAAAGAAAGGTCCGACCTCGTGTTCGCGCGAGCATCGCGTCCGAGGTCTGCAGGTATCGCGCCACGTGGAGCGGCGCTCCGTAGCACGAACTTGGGCGAGGAACGCGGGGTCGCTCACGACACCTGGGTCGTGCAGGAAACCCGAGCGGGTGGAGAGGGCGACGGCCCCCGGGCTCTCGGTCCTCCCCGTGGCGGTCCCGAGGACCGCTGTGGTTCCGAGGACCGCAGAGTCGCGTCCCGCCGGGCATCGTCGTGTCCGAGTTCGCCCAGCGCACGCCCCGGTGAAAACCGAGCCCCGGACGGAAGGAGTCCCGTCTTTGGCTGCGCGCCACCGTCTGCGGCAACGGCCAAACCCGAGTCGACACCGCCGCGCGCGGACACACACTAAGCGGACACGACAACCCCGAAAGTCGCATGAAGACCTACGCCGAAGATGGGTACTGGCTCCGCTACCAGCCACGATTCCCCGAACCAATGCGCTCTACGCCCGAGACCGCCCCCCACGAGTCGTGGTGGCGATGGCGCGGTCATCGAGTCCACGTCGACCGTCTAGCCCCTGCGTCTCCGCGGCGGTTGCGGGTGCTGCTGATTCACGGCGGAGGCGGCAATGGACGCATGCTGCTGCCCGCCGCGCGATTGCTCGCCGCTGCGGACTATGAGGTTCTCGCCCCAGACCTACCCGGCTTCGGCATGACCGAGGTCGACCCCAAAGCCCTGGTGACCTACCCGTCGTGGGTCGAATGCCTCTCCGAGTTCGTCGAACGCGAGTCGGCCGACGACGACCGCCCGTTCGTTGCGTTCGGGATGAGCATCGGGGGCATCAGCGCATACAACCTTGCGGCGACCTCGCCCCGTGTCGTCGGGGCCATCGCCACGATGCTCAGCGACCCACGCCAGCACGACGTACGCAGAGCACTCGCACGCACCCCTTCACTCGTCGGCCTGAGCAACGTGTTCCTCAACCTCACGCACGCCCTCACGGACCGGGTCCGGCTCCCAATGAAGTGGTTTTCCAAGCTCGGGACCATCGCGAACGACCCCGAGCTCGTCCGGGTGATCGAGAACGACCCGGCGGTGGGTGGCGCGAGGATGCAGCTGGGATTCTTGCGGACGCTGCTCAACGACCCGTTCCTGGTCGAGCCCGAGGACTACGCAGGGGGGCCGCTCCTGGTCGTACACCCGGCCGTCGACCGATGGACGCCGCCCGAACTCAGCGAGCGATTCGTGGCCCGCATCACGGGCGAGAGCACGTTCATGCGCCTCCCGAACTGTGGACACTTCCCGCTCGAAGCGCCTGGTGTCGACCAAATGCGCGATGCTGTGCTCGCCTTCATGCAACGCGTGGGCGGTTGAGAAGGCACTCCTGTGGAACGCCGGGTTTCGCTCGGCCGCGACCGCGACCTTCAACTCCCGGCACGCCCTCATCCCACCTTCGCGGATGCGCGCGGAAGCGAACGCCTTGGACGTCATCGCGGAGAGTCTCGGGGTCGACCACCCCTGAGTGCCGGACTCACGGAGCCAGCAACCCATCTCGCGGAGGCATGTCACCGTCCCAACACGGAACAGCGGGGTAGGCGTTGCACGTTGCCCGCAGGATGTGCCGGCCGTAGAGACGAAGGGTCCCCCGATGTACTCGGCAGCGGACACTTGGAGTCTCGCACGATGTTCAACAAACTCACCGTTCGCGCGCGCCTCACCTGGATGTTGGCGATTCCAGCGCTCGCGTTGGCCCTCGTCTCTTCCTACCTGGTCCGCAATCAGTGGCATCGCGCCGCGGAAATGCGCGAGATCGAAACACTAGCGACACTGTCAGTGGCAAGCTCGGCGTTCGTCCACCAGATGCAGGTCGAGCGCGGGATGACGGCCGTGTTCATGTCCTCCAAGGGGGCGAGGTTCCGCGAAGAGCTCGTGGCCCAGCGCCGCGAGACGGACGCAAAACTGGAAGAGCTGAAGAGTCTCGCCGCGGGGACCGACGTCACTCGATTCGGGCGGCAGGCGACTGCGACATTCAGCGGCGCCCTCCGCGATGCCGAGAAACTGGAGCTCACGCGCGAACGGATCGACGACTTGTCAGCCCAGCGCTCGGCGGCTGTTGGATACTACACCGCGATCAACTCCCAGCTGATCGACTTCGTCCGTGGTGCGGCGAACCAATCCTCGGATGCGGATGTCTTGCTGCAGGCGGGTGCGTACGGTGCATTCATGGCCGCAAAGGAGCAGGCCGGCATCGAGCGGGCTCGGATCGCGGGCGCCTTCGCGTCTGGCCGCTTCGCACCCGGGGCGTACGAGGCGACGCTCGCGACCGTGCAACGCCAGGCCGACCTTCTCGAGGCATTCATGGGGTTGGCTTCGGAGGAGAACCAGGCTGGCTACGAAGAGCTCTCGGCCGCGGCGGTCAGCCGAGATGCGGAGCGGATGCGGGACCAGGCTCTCGGAGCGCAACGAAGTGGAACCGCGGCGGACACGGATTCTTCCGTCCCCTCGACTGCGGTGATCGCTGGAGACCCAAAGCTCTGGTTCGAGCTGCAAACGGCAAAGATCGACGCCATGGCGCGGTTCGAATCGGACCTGGGCGCGGATCTGCTCTTGGTGACCAGCGCGGAAGCAGACGGCGCGACCGCGACCGTGGCGGCCCTCTTCGGGGTGGTCGTCACTCTACTCGGTGCTCTCGTCGTCATGGGACGGCGGCAGCTTCGGAGCCTGGTCACGGTCCTCAACGAGTCGGTTCGCATAGCCTCCGACATTGCGCGAGGAGACCTGACCCGAGATGTCAGTGTCGACGGCGAAGACGAGTTCGCCCAGTTGCACGCTGCCCTCGCCCACATGCAGACGAGTTTGCGTGGGGTCGTCAGCCAGGTGCGCGAAGAGACCGTCGAAGTGCTCGAGTCGGCCAACGGTATCGCGCAGGCGAGCACTGACCTCAACGCGCGTGCACTGCAACAGGCCTCGGCGATCGAGGAATCGGCCGCGACGATGGAGGAGATGGCGTCCACGACCGACCTCGCTGCGTCCAATGCTGCCGACGCGCAAGGCTTGGCGACGGATGCTGCCAAGAACGCGTCTGCGGGCTGCGAAGTCGTTGCGCAGGCGTTGTCGACGATGTCGGAAATCGAGAGTCAGTCGTCGAAGATCTCGGAGATCATCGAGGTGATCAACGACATCGCCTTCCAGACCAACCTTTTGGCGCTCAACGCCGCGGTGGAGGCGGCGCGGGCAGGTGAGCAAGGCAGAGGGTTTGCGGTCGTGGCGACCGAGGTCCGCTCCCTGGCGAAACGAACGACCGGGTCGGCGAAGGAGATCCGCGAGATCATCGAGTCCAGCGCGACCACGGTGAAGGACGGAATGGTGTGGGTCGGCAGGTCCCGGGACAGCCTCGAGCAGATCGCCGAACAGGCGTCTTCGGTCAGCTCGATGATCTCGGAAATCGCAGCCGGATCGCGAGAGCACTCCGCGGGCATCAACAACGTCAACGATGCGATCTCCGACCTCGATGCCGCTGCGCAACAGACCGCTGCGATGGTCGAAGAGTCTTCCCGCACCGCCGAGAATCTCCGCGGGCAGGCGGTCCGCACGACCGAACTCCTGTCGATCTTCGAGCTTCCCGCGGGGGAAGTGGGGCAAGGCGACCGGGGCAACGCGACCCTCGAGCCGAGGCGCCCGGCGCCTCCTGCTGGCACCGAGACAGACGACACAACTCCGGCACCAGCGGGAAGCGGCGGCTGGGCCGAGATGTCTCCAGCCGACACAAGCGCCTCGAGCGTCAGCACGGCGCTGGCCGAGGACGGTGCAGAGTCCAGCGCAAACACCCCCGGAGCCGACCATGACGCGGCCTGACACTGCTGCCGCCACCATCGTGCGGCTGCCGGATGACCTCCGGGTGTCGACGGCCGACGATGTCCGTGACGAACTCTTGCGTCACGTCGGTGGGGATGCCGCGGTGGCGCTCGATGGAGGCGATGTCGAGTGGGTCGGGACAGCCGGGCTGCAGGTCCTCCTCGCGTTTGCGGTCGAGTGCCCGAAGTTCACGTGGCATGCGGCGTCTCAGCCGCTCCGGCAGTTCGCTCGGCACACGGGCCTTGCCGGGGTCCTCCGCCTCGAAGCGACCGAAGGCTGAGCATGGAACCGTCCGATCAACTGCTCGCCGTATTCGTGACTGAGGCTTCCGAACACCTCGCGACGATCGAAGACGTGCTCGTGAGCAAGCGGCACGCGACGGACCCCGAGGCGATTCACGAGCTGTTCAGGGCCGCACACTCGCTCAAGGGCGGCGCGGGCACAGTTGGATTCGCGGCGCTGCGGCGCCTGGCCCACACCATGGAAGGCCTGGCAGACCAGGTGCGAACCCACGGCGCGGCCATGGACGAGCAAGCCATCGATGCACTCCTCGCGGGGGTCGACTGCATTCACCTCATGCTGGACGACCCGGAGGACGAATCTGCCTGGGGCGAGGTGGCCGCCGAAGTGTCGGCGCGGATGAAGTCCATGATCGAGACGATGGCCGCAGGGGGAGCCAAGGTCGGCGGAGGGCCTGTCGGGACCTGGCGCGTCACAATCGTACCCGAGGGACCGCTGCTGCTCCTGGGGCTCGACCCCGGGCTGGCGCTCAAGGCTCTCGCCGCTCTCGGTGAGCTCCAGACGCAGTGCACTTGGGAGGGACTCCCGAGTCTGCAGGACCTGGACACGCTGGATATCCATCTGCGGTTCGTTGCGACGGTCACGACCGAGAAGGACCAAGAGTCGGTCGAGGACTGCGTCTCATGGCTTTCCGGCGAAGCCGAGGTCTCGGTCGAGCGTGTCGACCAACCCACCGCAAAGCAGGCCCCCAAGACCGATCCTGCGCCCGTCTCGAACGCGGCTGCTCCAACGGGTGGAAAAAAGCGCGGACGTGGCACGCGAGAGTTGCGAATTGGCGTAGAGAAACTCGATGCGCTGATGAACATGGTCGGCGAGTTGGTGATCACGCAGTCGATGCTTCAGGAGGTTGGGCTCGATCTATCGGGCCGCGAATTCAACGCTCTGTATGACTGTTTGGAGCGGCTGGCGAGCGACACCCGAGGCCTGCAAGAGAGCGTGATGCGAGTCCGGATGCTCCCAGCTTCGCATGTGCTCTCACGAATGCCGCGGGTTCTTCGGGATGCTACGAAGAGTCTGGGCAAACGGGCCGAACTGCAGCTGGTCGGAGAGCAAACCGAGGTGGACATGCTCATTCTCGAGTCCTTGGCCGACCCGCTCTTGCACCTCCTCCGCAACGCCGTCGCGCACGGGATCGAAGAGGCGGAGGTCCGCCGTGAGCGCAACAAACCCGAGGTTGGCCAGATTCGCATGGAAGTCGCGCAGAAGAGTGGCTTCGTGAACGTATCCGTCAGTGACGACGGTGGCGGCGTCGATACAGAGCGCGTGCTCGCCAAGGCGAAGTCGTTGGGGCTGGTCACCGACGCACAGGCGTCGCAGATGGCGAACCTCAACGAGCTACTGTTCTTGCCAGGGTTGTCGACCGCGGCCGAGGTCACCGACGTTGCGGGACGCGGCGTCGGCATGGATGTCGTTGCGAAGAACATCAAGTCTCTCGGAGGTTCGATCTCGATTCTTTCCACCCCTGGAGAGGGAACCACGGTTCAGATTCGACTGCCGCTGACGCTATCGATCATGGATGGACAGCTCATCGAGGTCTGCGGGCAGACGTTTGTGGTGCCCGTGCTTTCGATCTTGGAATCGCAGCGACTCGACCGATCCCGCGTACGGACGATCCCAGGTGGCCGTTCGTTGTACCGGTTTCGGGGAAGTGACGTCCCGCTCGCCGAGGCCGGAGCCATACTCTCCCTGCCGCAGCGCCGGGCACCGAGTCTCGCCGTGTTGGTGGAGGCCGAGGGCGGGCCGGTCGCCTTGTGTGTCGATGCCCTGCTGGGGCAGCAACAAATCGTGGTCAAGAGCTTGGATGAGAACTTCAGACGGACGCCGGGTATCGCGGCTGCCACGATCCTCGGCAACGGGGTCGTCGCCATGATTCTGGACGTCGTAGAGATCGGGCGGCTATGCCAGGCCCCGATGGAAACGATCGCAGCATGACGGTGGAGGGAAAAATGGGCGACTGCAAACAGCTTCTGAGCTTTGTCGTGAATGATGCGATGTACGCCGTCGACATTCTCAGGGTCAGTGAGATTCGACGCTGGGAGGGGGCTGCACATGTACCCAACGCGCCGAAGGCGATCAGGGGTGTGGTCAATGTTCGGGGGGTGATCGTTCCGGTGATCGAGCTCCGCTGTGTTCTGGGCTGTGAAGAGCACGAGTACGGAAAAACGTCGGTCGTCTTTCTCGTCCGCGCCGAAGTCGCAGGCGAAGAGAGAACGGTGGGAATGCTGGCCGACGGTGTGTCGGACGTTTGCGACATTCCGGTCGACGAGCTGCGCGCGCCTTCGATCGAGGCGTGCAGCGACGGCGGGGAGGTCGTCGACTCGCTGACCTACATCGACGGTACGAGTGTCGTCGTGCTGGATATCGACGAGGTCGTCTCACGGATTACTGGAGGCGGTGTCCTCACCCAAGAGGAAAGCGCGGCGTGACCAAGTCCTTGGTGCTCCTCGATGGCACGAGCCTTCGGTATACGGACTCGGACTTCCGGTTGGTACAGGCTCTCGCGTACCGCCTGACTGGGGTCGACATCATCGACCGGAAGAAACAGCTGGTCTTTAGCCGCCTCACGCGGCTGGTCCGGGGCCACGGGCTGAGCAGCATTGCCGACTACATCGGCCGGGTCGATGCTGGAGACGAGCGAATTCGTACTGAGTTCATCAGCGCGATCACGACGCACGTGACGAGCTTCTTTCGCGAAGTGCACCACTTCGGATATCTCGAAAAGAACCTTGCGCGCCAATGGCAGTCGCGAGACTCCAAGCGCCTTCGGGTCTGGTCCGCGGGTTGTTCCAGCGGCGAAGAAACGTACAGCATTGCCATGACATTGCTTTCGTCGCTGCCAGCCTCGGATGGCTGGAGTCACGAGGTCGTGGGGACAGACGTCGACCAGAAGGTCATCGACCGGGCGGCCCGAGGCATCTACAAGGTCGACTGTGGACGGAGTGTACCGGCCCACATGCGTCGGTTCTTTCAGCAAGGGACCGGTGCCAACGCGGGTCTCGTGAGAGTGAAACCCGAGGTCAGGTCCGTCGTGCGGTTCAACCGGGAGAACATGTTGAGTGCGTCGACGCGACCTGGGCAATACGACGTGGCGTTCTGTCGAAACGTGTTGATCTACTTCAAGAACGCAGACGTGGAGGCAATCTGCGCAAAGTTGCTCGAAGCGGTGCGACCCGAAGGCTACCTGTTTCTCGGCCACTCCGAGGGCGGGTGTCTGGACCAGAACCTGGTCGAGCGTGTTGGTCCCACGATCTATCGCAAGCGGGCGTCGGAGTGCTCCTCGAGGCAGGCGGGGTGACAGTGCGGACAAAGCCGAAGCCGAAGCCACCGACGGGAGAACATCCGGTCCGAGTTCTCATCGTCGACGACTCGGCGTTGATCCGAGAGTGCATGACCCGCTACCTGAGCGACGACCCGGGGTTCGAGGTCGTCGGCGTGGTTTCGGACGGGCGGTTCGTGCTCGACAAGGCGCGAAAGCTTCTACCGAGCGTGATCACCATGGACCTGCAGATGCGGCAGGTCGGCGGGGTTGCAGCCATCAAAGAGCTCATGGCGTCGTTCCCGGTGCCCGTAGTCGTCGTCTCGGGACACGACGAGGGTGGCGGCCGAGAGTGTGCGGAGGCGATGAAGGCCGGCGCGGTCGGTTGCATCGGAAAACACGACGTGTCGAGCGGTGAGTCGCTGGACGCGTATCTGAAGCGGTTGCACACGGTCATCAGACGTGCGGCCACGACATTTCGGCGACGGCGTCCGCCACCGCGGCCCATTCGGCTCGCGTCGGGCGGTTCGAGCCTGGGTGTGGGAGCGGGTTCGGCTTCACGGGGTCAGGGAGACCGTGTCACCCCCCACGCGCCGCTGTGTGCGATCGGAGCGTCGACGGGAGGCACGGTCGCTCTGGAGGCGATCCTGTCTCGTCTTCCCGAGTCGTTTCCTGCGGTCCTGGTAACCCAGCACATTCCCAAGGCGTTCAGCGCTCCGCTCGCTCGGCGCCTCGACCTGTGTTGCGCAATGCATGTGCAGGAGGCGAAGGACGGCGAGCTGCTGCGGTCGGGAACGGTGTACATCGCGCCCGGTGATCGACACCTCATGGTCGGTCGAGCACCAGGGGGACTGGCGAGCAAGCTCAGCGATGCACCTCCTGTGAACCGCCATCGACCGTCGGTGGACGTGATGTTCCGGTCTCTTCTCTCCGCGGGCCCAACACGCGTGATCGCGGCCCTGCTCACGGGAATGGGCCGTGACGGCGCCGCAGGCCTGCACGCGCTGCACGAGGCCGGCGCCCGAACGCTGGCACAGGACGAGGAGAGCTCGGTCGTCTGGTCGATGCCGAAAGCTGCGATCGACCGGGGAGCCGCCGACGAGGTGCTCGGCTTGGACGCGATCGGCCCACGCCTCGTCGAACTGTTGAAGACGGCGGCTTGAGCGACCCCTCGTCGAGCAAATGTTCGCGGAGGCGGGCGGCCCACTCCTCGGGCGTCCCGTCGACGCCCTCCACCCCTCGGTGCACCCGGTTCCGTCCCCAGCGCCCCCTTGGCTCCGGTGGCCCGCGCCCACGTTCCCCTTCCCTCGTCTCCCGCCATCCCGTGAGAGCCTGGGCCTTCGCTTGGGACGAGGCTCGGAGCAACGCTCGTGTGAAGTCGAGGTCGGTCGCCGTCAGCCCAGGAGGTACGGCAGGGGCTCGCTCGCTTGTGCGAGCACCGACGCGGAGTGTGCTTCACTGCTCTGTACGTAGGTCACGCCGTAGAACCCGCCGTCTTGGATGTATTGCTCTTCGGGCACACCGAAGGCTTGAAGCACGGTCCCGAACCACTGGTTCAGCAGCAATCCCGGCCGACGGTACACGTGTGCATTTTCGCCGGAGGACCCTTGCAAGCTCGTGTTCTGGTGGTTTCGGTAGTCGATGAAGGAACCGGTCGAGATCCGGCCTCCTGCCGATCCCGCCGTCACGATGGGGGCTGAGTCGCACCAGTGCACTTCTGCGCCATGGCGGAAGTGCCCCACGACGAGAGTGTTGTCGAGGACCGTGCCGTCCCCCTCGTCGACCTCGAGGCGGCGACACAGATCGAGGAACACATCGCGGAAGAACGTCTGCTGCGACTCCAGCATCCACTGATGCGGCTGCTCGTTGAAGACGTTGTGCATCACGATGTCATGCCAGTCTCCCGCCAGCGTGTGCAGACGGTTGCTGACGCTCAACGAGGCGACACGGTTCGTTCCGCACAGCAACCCGACTGCGATCACCTCGTTCAGGGTCTGGTAGGCGCGAATCACCTGCTGCAGCTCCTCGGCAGAGCCTCCCTCCCACTGGAAGATCCCATTGGGCTCCCCTTCCGGTGCTTCCAGCTCATGGCAGGACGGCACCGGTTCGCCTTGGCCATTGGGGTCGAGTCTATTCTGCAGGTCGCGAAGGCGATCCATGACGTCGTCGAGTCGGGCACGGTCGTCCGAACCCAACCGCGCCGCGTCGCCATAGGCACCGTGTCGGAGTTCGGTCCAATGAGCGAACACCCGGTCGACGACCAGCTTTCGCCTCAGTTCGAGCTCACTCGGCCCGGTTGGCTTCGAAGGGGAGTCGCCTGGCACGAACAGCTGCTCGAACAACGCCAGCGCGTTCTCCTGGTTGTTGCCGACGCGGTGTTCACAAGCGTTGCGGGGGCGCTCGACCTGCTGCCGCGCGAGGTTGTGCCGGGGATCTACCCAGCATCCAATCAATCCTTGACAGACGTCGCCAACCCGCGTCGGGAGTGGGCTCCTCGTCCAAGGTCGTGGGGTCGTCCGTATCGTCGGAGTCGCTCCCGCCATCGGACCCCCCACTGCCTCCGCTCCCATCACCCTGGCCGGTCTCGCCTCCATCGGTTGCAGCGACGCCATTCGCCCCCGAGTAGCAGCTGGAGCCACAAAGAAGCACTCCCATCAGAAGCATCGAACGTGCGGTCATAGAGTTTCCTGCCTACCCGCTGACTGCGAGGAGCGTCGGTGGTTCACCCAGAACGGGAAAAACTCACCACCGCTGGACGACGACGACTCCCGACCCTCCCCGAGGCACCAAACGGAGCGGGACTCCACCTACACGACAACCTCCCCCGCTCGTCCCCGACGGCTGCTGGCGATTCGAAACACCACGCGACGAGCCGGAGCCGCAGGACGGGCACCCATCGGAGTCGGCCTTCCGGGGTTCGCGGGCGGCATGACCGTGATCGTCCGCGGCCGGGCCCCCGTGTCCCTCGGCTCGTAGCACGATGATTTTTCCTCTACGGCGCCTGGACTTCGAACGCCTGGAGAGCCTCGTTCTTCGAATGCACTTCGAAGGACTCAAACACCGCGTCGTGCAGCGCGTGCTTTTTGTCGGGACCCCCCCCGAACTGTGCCTTGCTCCAATCCTTCACGTCCCGGTCGAGCGCAGCAACGGAGCTGGTGAGCTCGTAGAGCACCGTGTTCGACTCCGCCAGCGTATGCTTGAAGCGGACCGTTTGCAGATTGCGCTCGCGGCCTGCGACGTGAATGCACAGCGCCCGCTTGCCCAGCTCGCGACGGGTAGCGGCAAGAAACGAGTCCGCCGATCCACCTTGGCCCCACCCCGTGACCGAGGTCGCCACCGAGACGGACCGACCATCATCGCCCACCGTCGCCTTGGCAAAGCCCCCCGCGCACGCGGTCACGATCTCGAGCAGCGCGGCGTCGTCATCCTTGGCAACGTCCCTCGCGATGCGAAGTGCGTCGAGGGTCTCTTCGCTACGCCCGAGATCGTCGCATCCCAGGCTGCAAAAAAGGAAGAGGAGAGTCAGCCGCCGCCGAGGTGCCATCGTGATTGGACGGTAGCACGGGCATTCCTAGCTCCGGCGGCGCTCACTGCCCCAGACGACGAGTTCGGAGGGCGCAGCTCCGTTGACCTCACGAAGACGGACCTCGCGAGAGGCAGAGATCATCACCTCAGCCTCGACCTCACTCGCGGGGGCGTAGGCTCCTGAACCTCCCGCGGGGGCAGGAGGGCACGCGACCCAGCGGCACCTGTCCGCACTGTCCCCGAAGATCAGAGCTCGAACGACGCGAGCGCAGCGTCGAGCGCACTGTCCCGGGCCGCCGAGAGGTCGTCGGTCGTGAACACGGGCGTCTCCACATCTGGCGGAATGCCAACCACGTCGAAGCGCTCCCCCGCCTCGGTCAGATAGTGCTCGTTGGGGAGCCCCATCAGCCACCCATTTGGCAGGAAGTGGTTGAGCACCGACGAGAACGCACCCTGGGTCCGTTCCCCGAACACCGTGATCTCGGGCCGCCCCCGCAGCGCGAGTGCAGCCGTCTCGGCGGCACTCACCGTGTCCCGCCCGACCAGGACGGCGACCGGACCATCGAAACCCGGGTTTGCGCTCGGCTCCACCATCACGGCCTCCAACTCGCTGAACACCGAGTCGTCGTCGGTATCGATGCGAGCCCGTACCGAGTACGCGGTGTAGCTCTCGGTCGTCAGCCGTGATGCCAACGCCAACCCGTACAGATCCGAGCCACCGCCGTTCGTTCGCAGGTCGATCACGAGCCCTGCCATCGCTTCGCCGGAGAACACCTCGTCGAGTGCACCTTCGAACTCGGCCACTGCCGCGAGGTAGTCCAAGCGACCGTCCTCACCCACCAGCGGACCAAAGCCATGCGCCGCGAGGTACCCAACGTCGCCAGGCAAGCGTGCAAACTCGATCTGCCCGTCCACCCAGCTCTGCCGCTCGGTCACGAGGTAGCCCTCCGAGATCAAGGCCTGGGCCTCTTCGACCATCGCCTCAGTCACGGGCTCAGCCTCGATGCGGCGCCCCTCGAACACGCCTTCGGGCCCTTGAAGCGAGATGTGCGCGTCCTCGAGCGGCCCGAGGAGCGAGGAGAACACCTCGAACAGCGGCGGCGGGTCCTCACCGGTGAGGTCCGCGCGATGCTGAGCAACCAGTCCTGGCCAGTCGGCATCACGATCGCCGAACAGCGCGTAGTGCTCGTCAAACCACGCGGTCAGCGTGTCGAACACCGCAACATCGCTGCCATCGGGCGCTTCAGCACAGGCATCCGGGAGGGCATCCACCGTGTGGGCGGGGGGTGCAACGATCAGTCCATCCGCCAAGAAGTGCAGCGCCCCGGCATCGCCCTCAATCACCGACATGCCCAACGTGAAGAGGCCCGGAACCTCCAGGTCCACACGGGCCGCGTCTGCCGTGTTGGGTTCGACCACCGTACCCACCACGACTTGCATGCAGCTGTCGGAGGTGACCTCGTAGACCACGATGTCGTCCCCTTCGACCGCATAGATCCAGCCGTAGCCTTCTGTGCGCCATATGCCATCCAAGACCCCGCCATCGTGCCCTGTGGAGGACTCACTCCCCGCAGTGGTGCTCTCGGTGTCGGCTGCGCTGCTATCGCCCGTCTCGTTCCCGCTCGTGTCCGAGGAGGGCGGGGCTCCCGTTGAGCCGTCACCGCTCGAGGTCGAGCCGGAGCTTTCCGCGGCGGGATTCGAGTCGTCTCCACAGCCCACAGCGAGACAAATAAGCAAGGACAGACAAGTCGTACGAGTCAAAGTCATGGTGACTGCCAACAACACCGGCCGGCCCCAAAACTGTCAGTCGAGATTCGGCTCGCCTGACGATTGCGTCGCTCCAACAGCGCCGAGCGTCTCGCCACGGCTCACACGCTGCGCAGTGGGTCGATGAAGGCCTGCGCGATGTCGACCAGGCCGGGCCTCGACGACGAGTTCGACCAGTTCCCCGGGCTGGGTGCAGGTCTGGACGACGTGGTGTAGACCCGGCCCACGACGCCGAAGCTGCGTTGGCTGCTGCGAAGACAGAGGTCCCCGTCCATGGTTCCGTCGATGGTCACGGGTCCTCTCCAGCGGGGCGTACCCTCGGTCAGCGGACTCGGGGCCGCACAAGCTGCGCGCCATGCAAGACCGCTCGGGTTGGACGCGTCGGACGGCGCGGGCAACGAGTAGGGAGCGAACGCCCGCCCCATCCGCGCCGGTTCCTAACGACGGAGCCCAAGTCGCGAACGACTTGGGCTCCGCAGCCGGGGCTCCCCTGTGGACGCGGCTCGGCTTGGTGTGGCCCTCGAGTCTGTGGGGTCGCCGGACCCGGGCGCCATCGAGGCCTCGATCCTCGAGCACTTCGATGACCTGTCTCCTACGGACACAGACGTCAACTCACTCGACGCGGCCGTATACCGAACCACGGGCGGCATGCTCTCGCACCGAGCCCTAGGTTCGGTGGTCGACGGGGAAGCGCAGAACAGGCACGAGCCCTTCCCCTGGCCGAGTCCGCCGCTCAGGCCTGCTGCTCCCGAGTCGTGTCGAGGTGCAAATCGAGGACCACGAGGGCCCGCGCCGGCCGAACCGGAGCTCCGCGTCGAGGTCGAGGCTGGCGATGCACCGCCGCAATACCCTGTCCCTGTACAGCGATCCTTTTTGACGCCGGGTGACGGGCGCAGCACGCTGGCCTCATGAGCACATCTCGTTTGCGGGTGCTGGCGTGTGCCCTGGTTTCCACTCTCCTCGCGCAGTCAGCCCAGGCCGCTCCCCCCACCCAGCTCCCAGCTGCGGAGCGCTATTCCCAGGCTCAAGAACTGCTCGAGAACGGCGACCACGTTGGCGCGGCAGAGATCTGGGAGTCCCTGCTCGCCCAAACTCCAGAGTCCGAAGCCACCGCGACGGGTCGCGAAGCCATGATCTGCAATGCCATCGACGCCCGCATCGAGGCCTACGGGCGGCAGATCAACGCCGAGGGCGAGAAAGAACCCCTGCACCTGGTCGAGGCCCAGATCGCCCTCCGCCGGTATCTACGGGCCCACGCGGCAGCCTATGGCGAGTCCAAAGCCGTCACCGCGCCGGTCCAAGAACGGGCGTCCACATTGGCCGTTGCGATGGATGGCGCCCAACCCGAGAGCACCCCTGCCCCCGCTTCACTCTCCTACGACGCCACCGCCCTCCCCCCCTCCCCAAGAGTCCACACCCAACCGGTGTCGACCCACAACGGCAGCGGGCTGCTGGTCGGCGGGATTGGCTTGGGCGTTCTGGGCCTCGCCGTCGGGCTCACAATGATCCCGTTGGGGGCGGCATTAGGCCGCAACGCCGAAAACATCTACACCGTCTCGACGCTCAACGCCGCCAACACGACGTCGGAACCGCAACGGACGTTGTATCTGGCCGACGCCGCAGAGGCACGTCGTGCCGGCCGGACCTCCAACCGTGTCGCCATCGCAGGAGGCGTGCTCAGTCCACTGATGCTCGGCGGTGCCGCGGTCATGATCGTCTACGGGCTCCAACGGCAGCGTGCCGCCGACCCGCGGCTCCGTCATGGCCCCCGGCTCTCCCCGGACTACGCCGGCTACGAAGCCACACTGCACTTCTAAAACGGGCCTCGCGACCGGCTCCGTCCACGACCCCGCCCCGCCCCGATTCGTGGAAAAGGACCGGTGGACCAAGTCCGCGGGCAGGATCAGGCGCCATGCAGCGGTTATCCTCCGGCGCATGCCCATCACCCTCTCGCTCGAAGGCAAGACCGCGATCGTCACCGGAGGCGGCCGCGGCATCGGAAAAGCGATCACGGCACGCCTTGCTGAGGCGGGGGCGAACGTCGTGATTGCGTCGCGCAAGCTCGAGAACCTCGAGGCGACCGCCGCCGAACTGGCGGACCTCGGACCCCGCATCGTTCCGGTGCAATGCCACGTGGGTGAAGCGGAGCAGATCGAAGCGCTCGTCGCCCAAACCGAGTCCGATGTGGGGCCCGTCGACATCGTCGTCAACAACAGCGCGACCAACCTCGGACAAGGCGGCTCTCTGGACACCACACCCGCCATGCTCGACAAGATGATGAACGTCAACGTGAAGGCGGCGATGAACCTCGTGCATCGAGTCGTCCCTTCGATGCGGGAGCGCGGCGGCGGCAGCATCATCAACATCTCCTCGATCTCGGGCTTTCAGCCGCAGCCCGGAGGGCTGCTGTACAGCTTCACCAAGGCGGGGCTCAACATGCTGACCCGCACCTGGGCCAGAGAGTTCGGACGCTGGAACGTGCGGGTCAATGGCATCGCCCCGGGACTCATCAAGACCGACTTCAGCCGCTACTTCTGGGACGACGAAGCGCGCCGAGACAAGCTCGTCGGAGACCAACCGCTCCAACGGTTGGGTCAACCCGGCGACATCGGATTCGCCGCCGCCTACCTCGCCAGCGAGGAGGCCGCGTTCATGACTGGGCAGACGCTGATCATCGATGGCGGCGTCCTTGCCTGACGACGACACGCCCAACCCTGCTCCCGGAAGAGACCATGCCATCCCCAGTCCTCAATATCTGTCAGTACCGCGTCAAACCTGGAAAAGAAGCCGAAATGGAGGAGCTGCTGGCAAAACACTGGCCAGCACTTCACGCCGCCGGCCTGGTGAGTGACACCCCCGCCGTGGTCTACAAGGGCCTGCCGGACCCGCACCACGGTGCCGAGCGCTGCTACGTCGAGATGTTCTCGTGGAAGGATGCCAGCGGCCCCCAACTCGCCCACAAGACGCCGGAGGTCATGGCGGTCTGGGAGCCCATGGGTGCGATCTGTGAGCACATGGAGTTTCCCTCCTACGCGCGGCTGGACCTCGACTGAGGGGGCCCGCCTCAATCCGCCGAAGAGTCTCCCGCGCCATCACCGACGAGGGCGAGCACAACCCCCGCGACCGACTCCGCGAGCGCGGGCCAGTCCTCGCCCGCGGGCTGGGGAATGTGCACAAAGAAGGCCGCCTCGAGGGGGCCGCCCTCCGCTTGGCTGCGGCGAACGGCATCGAGGGCGAGCGAGTGCGTCTCGTTGCACAGGTAGGTGTTCTGCGGCCGAGCGGGCATCGTTCGCGCCGTCATCGTGCCGAAGACCAGACCGTCAACAGCCTGTACCGCTGCGGCGACCTTGGGCGGAGCCTCCATCACCTGAGGCTGCGATTCGAAGATCGCCTCTTCGGCTCGCTTCCCCGCAGCATCGGTTCCCCTGCGGAGGTTGTAGGCACCTGCCTCGACAAAGACCTCATCGTCGCGGTCGTAGACCCCCAGGCCCACATGGACAACGACATCGTGCTCTGTGTAGGGGGTTCGCTCGGTGCTCACGCCCCACGTCACTGGAAGGGTCGCGAACGACCACACGATCGCCCGGTCTCCCGCCGCAGCATGCAACGCGGGAACAAGCGGGCCTTCGAACTTCGCGGGAGCATCCACGAGAGGGTCCCCCACCAACAAACGGCAACTCGGGTTGTCGCGGCATCGCCACAGGTTGGGCGGGTCACCGAGGTCCTTCCAGTCATTGAACCCCGTCACGAGGACACGCAGCGGCTCGGGTTGGGGCGCCGCGACGGGGCCTGGACGCACAGCACTGGCGTCCTCGGGTGCCGCCTCCCCCGTCGCGGGAGCGGGGGCACAGCCGGAGACCAGGGGCAACACAAGCAGACACGACGGCGCACGCATGGATGTCCGCAGGGTAGAGCGCATCGAGAGGCCTCGCCACCTCTGCGGTGTACGGGTTCCTCAGCCCTCGGGCGTCGCAGACCTCACCACCGAGAGTCTGCGCCGGCCCCGACGGGACGGCTCCATTCCACGGGCCATGGCGACCTCCACGTCTCCCATCTCGGCGATGTAGTCCGGGCGCAGACCGCCGCAGGTCGTCCGCTCGGTACATCCGTCGCAAGCCGGAACGTGTTCGCGGGGAGTGATCGCACTGTCGGCGAGGTCGAAGACGGCATCGGGACTGACCACGCGAACCCGCTGCAGCGCGGGGTTATGCGCCAAGTCGGCGTGCTCGCCAAGGATGCATGGCGGGATGTGCAACGAGCGGAGCCTCATGCCATGAGACTCGGCTCGAACTCGGGCCTGGCCGATGAAGGGCACGGCCTCGCTCATGCTGGGCAGACTCGCGGTCCGCTTCGCGTTGCCGTCGGTCAGCGAGACGAACCACAGGTCGGCTGCCCGCACCCCCCGGGCCGCCAGCCAATCGACGGCCGATGGCAGCCTGGAGAGCGTATCGGCCTCGAGGATCACGTCGGCGCCAAGCTCGACGCCGGTCGCTGCGAGGACCTCGAGGCCGCGTTTCATGTGCCGATGCGTGCCCTCCCGCCGAACCATCGCTTCGTAGGCCGCGACTTCGTGGGTGTGAATCGAGATGTGCACACAGGTAACCCCTGCATCCAACAGACGCGCGGCGTTGTCTCCGACCCCCAGCAGCAGCCCATTGCTCTGGACCTTGATGCTGCGGTACCCCAACTCGGCGGCGCGGCGCACCAAGGGCAGCAGATCGCCTCGAATCGTCGGTTCGCCCCCGGTAAACGACACCTGGTCGAACCCGTTGCTGCGCCCGCGGCTCAACTCCGCTGCGACCGCCCGAGCCGGAAGCGCGCGTGCGCGCATCGATTCGGTGATGGTGCAGTAGGTACAGGCCAGGTTGCAGTCGTAGCCGAGGATGATGTCGAGCAGGCCTGCCACAGGGGTCGGCAGAACCTTATCAGGCGACGTTCTTGACCCATCGGGGCGCGGGGCTCTACCGTGGTTGTCAGGGCGGGATGGCGATGGACGAGCAACGCGACAGCAACGACGGCAATCCTCAGATGCGGCGACGCACCGTCGTGGCTGGCTTGGCGGTCGCAGGCGCGGCCGTCGGCGCGGGCGCACTCGCGCAGAACCGCAAGGACGGCGAGACCCAGGTCGCCACAATCGAGATGCCCTCGCTCGAGCCAGGGACCGTGCTCCCCGGGACCAAAGTCCGCGTGATCGCGGTCTACCCGGTCACTCTCGGCGCCCTTCCGGTGGTCCTCGAAACCCACGCAGGCGAGCGCTACCAAGTCGATGTCCTCGCCCGAGACCCGGGCGGACCACAAGGCGTGGGCAACACGGAGCACTTCAGCGTCTACGTCTCCAACCGTGGAGACGGTGGCACATCCACGGATGAGACCGAGGGCTTGGGCGCGATGGCGCTGGCCCGCGTGCTCGAGGCGAGCGAGAACGACTTGCCCTCGCTGTTGACGCTGCGGGCCCGAGAGACCGAGCACCCCGACGGCACCTTCGGCGTTCCGTTGCAGTCGTGACGCTCGCGCTCCACGGTGCCACCGCTGCGATCCATGACCACGTCGCCGGGCAGCCCGGTGACTACGACGAAGCGATTTCCACGCTGCGCGCAGCGGCGGCGGTCGAGATCGTTTCCCTGGTCACTCGTGCCAACGTCCGGAACCTGGCAGGGCTCGCTCGCTGGCTGTCCGGGCCGCCCCTGCGAGAGAAGGTCCGTCGGTGGACGCTGACCTGGCCCGGGCCCCAGCGGCACGGATTGTCCCCCTCTCGACTGGGCATGGTTGCCCCGCGAGTCCTGCACGCCGCCAGCATTGCGCGGCGGGCGGGCCTCCTCGTTCGGACCTCGGGACTCCCCGCGTGTGTCCTCGGACCGCACGCTGAATTCGCTGCGCCATCGACCTCGCATACCTTCGCCGAAGTCTGCGAAGGATGTGACGCCCGCCCCGCGTGCCCCGGAGTGCCCGAGTCGTACCTCGAGTCGTTTGGGAAAGACCTCGAACTGCGCGCGGTTCGGGGCTGACTCCGCGCCGCGGGGATCGAGGCGACCGACCCTACTGTTGCGAACGGATGTCCGCCGGGGCGACGCTCGGTGCGCTCACCGCTGACGGAGCGCAGACTCGACCCGCCCCGGTCACCAACGCGACGTTCGCCGCCGCGAGCCCACAGAGGAACACCCCCGTGGCGGCGGTGCAGGCCAGTGCGCCGGCCGTACGCCAGACGGAGCGCTCCGACGTCGCTCGGACCATGCGACCGACCCACGCCATCGGAAGCAAGCACACCACGAGCACACCCAGCAGCAGCGGAAAGAAATCCGGCACCACGCCCGCGAGGCCGACGGTTCCGACCCCCAACGCACAGATCCCAGCGACCCGACCCGCCCCGGTCTCAGGTGCCCTCAGCACGAAGCGCGCCGCGTCGAGACCAGCCCATGCGACGGCGTAGGCGACCAACATCCCCGGGAGGGCATGAAGGGCCTTCTCCGGAGCGCTGAGCATCTCGACGCAGGGTGCGGAGTCACAACCGGAGACGACCGCCGACACCAGCACTCCCACGATCGCCCTACCCCGCATCCAACAACCGTACCCTCCGGCGGTTCGCGCCGCCTTCGGATTTTTATGGAGGCGTCTCGGTCGACATGCCAGGAACCTCGACCGTGGCCTCGTTCCGGCGGACGCGGCGCTCGATTCCGGCCATGATCGCACGCGTGGCGGACTCGGGGATCTCCGTGTCCCGTGGGTGCGGATGCCCGTAGTAGAGTTCGTAGGTTTCGGTCGTGCGCGGCGCCGGATACTCCACCGCCCCCTGGGCGGCGACAGAGATCGAGAACCGAATCTCGGCGTGCGCAACGTCGATACGAAGCACCCGATCCTTCGGTCCGGTGATGCCCAGCACCGTCCACCCTGCCAGTTTCTCCCCCACTTGGAGACCGTCCAGCAACGCCAAGGCCTCTGGGGGCGCGGGTTGTTGTCGACTGGCTCTCTCTTGCGGTGCCGACCCGCCAAGACGATGCAGCACACCCGCGATGCAAAGCAGACACAGCAGTGCCGACGGTCCCCATCGCCAGATCATGGAGTCCCCCGCTCGACGCGCTCTTCGATCGTCATGTCGTAGCCCGGCGCCACGACACGCAACAGACCCTTCCATCGCTCCGGCGGCATGACCAAGGGCAGGCGGCTGTCCTTGGTCAACGCGAAGATGGCTCCCACGGGCACGGTATCTGGGCGCAACGCGTCAGGACGCACCGGCCGTCCGTATGCGTTGGGCGTCATCGCCTCCCACAGCGCCTCTCGCTGCCCAACCGCAGGGTTCGCCAGCCGCTCGAGTTCGAAGCGTTGGTCCTCTTGCACGATGTAGAACACCGTCACGTTCGGCAACCGCCCGGAGCGTGCCAAGCTCGAAGCCAGCAGCGGCTCGTTCGTGTAGACCACCTTCGGCTGCTCGCCCACGACTTCACCCAGGCGGTCGATCATGGGCGCCAAGTGGGGCACCGTCGCTCGACTGTCGAGTTGGCCCCCGTCCGCGAAAAACCACGGCCCACACAGTGCCAGCACCCCGAGCGTGGTCCCGGCAAGCCCCGCCGCGGCAGCGCGGTGCGCTGTGAGTGCCACCGCAACAACGCACACGGCGATCAGTCCCGTGGGATGCGAAGCCGATGCGGCTCCCGCGTAGGCCAACAACGCCATGAGGCACAGCAGCGGCAGCGCGAAGCGGCCCGGCTCATCCAGTTCATCGATCCATCCCCCTGCAGCTCGGCCAATCGCCAGGCCGACGAAGGGCACCACCGGAAGCAGGTAACGCGGCGAGGTGTCGAAGTTGAAGACCTGCCACACTGGAAGCACGACCAACGCCCCGACGAACGTCAGGCAGAACCACAGGCCCAGTCGTTCGGTGCTACGTAGGCTCTTCCAGCGGACCAGCGCAAGCGCCGGCGAAACGGGAGTGAGCGCCACCGCGGCGCCGACAAGCGTGGCCAGGCTTGCAGCCCCGGCGTGATCCGCCCAGTACGGATTGTTCGGCATCGGCTCGGGAAGCGCGGGCGGGAAGTGCAGGAACCATACGGGGTCGCGGTGATAGCTGATGCCCGCGAGCCCGTAGACTGCGCCAAACGCAGCGAGGGCGCCGAGTTCCTTCCATGCGGCGCGACGGACCGCGGAGATGGCGAACAACATCGCAAGCACCGCCACCTCCGCGCGAATCCACGGCAACACTCCGAGCACCACCGCCGCGGCGCCCCGCCGATCGCTGGCATGCAGCCAAGCGACGACGCACAGGCCGGTCACCACATCGGCGTTGGAGAGACCCGCCACCGATCCGCCGATGAACAGCGGCGAGAGAGCCAGGACGCCTGGGGCGAGTAGAGGGACGCGATGGCCCAGCGCCCGCGCAGCGCCCCACAGCGCGGCGATGCCAAGCGCACCGACGAGAATGTGGGCCCAGAAGAACAGTTCGAGAGACCCGGACAACGGTGCGTACAGAGCGCTGATGGGCGGCCGGCTCTTCTGCAGGAAGAACCCCGCCGCGGGGTCACGCGACGTGACAAGCGCAAACAGGTGGGTCAGCAGCCCCTCGTCGTGCAGGTACCGGCCGTCCTTCAACCCCAGCCCTGCCAAGGCGCAGAACCCCGCCAGCAGGAGGACCAGCCCTAGAGGGCCGCGCGTCAGGCTCGCTCGCGCATCCATGCAACGTTGCGAGCCAAACCCTCGCTCAAGGCAACCCGGGGTGTCCAACCGAGCAACGACTCGGCCCGCGTCGCGTCACAGCACAGGCGTGCGACCTCCGCGGCTCGGGCCGGGGCGGACTCGATGCGGACGTCCCCCCCGACCGCAGCCGCCACGGCCTTGGCGAGAGCCGCGATGCTGGTCGCCTGGCCGGAGCCAAAGTGCACAACCTGACCCAACGCATCCGGGTGCGCGCCCATGCACAAGAACGCCGCAACCATGTCGTCCACATAGGTGAAGTCACGACTCTGGAGACCGTCGCCGAACACCAGCAGCGGCTGCCCCGCCAGCGCGCGGGCGATGAACTTGGGGATCACGTCGTAGACATGGCGGGGTCCGTAGGTGTTGAACGGCCGGATGATCGCCACCGGGGTCCCGTACGTCCGGTGGTACGCGATCGCCATCCGGTCCGCGGCGACCTTCGACGCCGCATACGGCGACGTGGGCTGCAGCGGGTGGTCCTCCGCCATCCGCTCGTCTTGCGCCGGTCCATAGACCTCCGAGCTACTCGTCACGACCACACGCTCGATGCCCGGGTTGCGACGCGCAGCTTCCAGCACCGTCATCGTGCCGTCCATGTTGGTTCGCAAGACCTCCCGAGGGTGTGAGAACGAACGCTCGACGTAGGCATCGGCGGCGAGATGGAAGATCACCGATGGGCAAAGGTCCGCGATCGCGGCCTCTGCATCGGGCCCCGCAACGTCCGTCGCGACCACCCGATGAAGCTTGCCCGCCACCGGGCCCAAGTTGCGGAACTCCGCGCCGACCGTCCCCGTGACCGAGCGCGGACGAACGAGGACGCTCACCTCCGCACCCAGTCCGAGCAGACGCTCGGTGAGATGCGAACCCATGAAGCCATCCGCGCCCGTCACGAGAACGCGGCGGCCGCTGAACGAAGAGCCCCTCACCAGTCGCAGACCCTAGCAGACTCTACGGCGTGACGGCTGGAGCTTGCCATCCCGTGAGTCCGGGTCCCGACTATGGCGGTGGAGGA
This sequence comes from Nannocystales bacterium, assembly GCA_050633305.1. Lineage (GTDB taxonomy): Bacteria > Myxococcota_A > Polyangia > Nannocystales > Nannocystaceae > CAJXVA01. The sequence goes on along the minus strand of JBOEGF010000018.1, from coordinate 611,388 downwards.
CAGAAACACCGCTCCGTGCTCTGACCTTCGTTTCCACACGCATCGATATGGGTGCCCTCGAAGAGGTCCGTAGCGTCCGTCACAGACCCAAGATCGAACTGTTCGTTGAACCACAACGACAGTGAGAGGATCTGTCCGCCCCGCTGGGCGAAGGCTTCGAGTCCACTCAGCCGCATGAGCATCGGCGATTCGTAGATCGCGACGACACCCAGCGCGAGGAGAGCGTCGAGCCCATCAAAGTCGACGAGCAGCGGCTCCCCCGAGTCCCGAGCCCCATCCAGACTGCATCCCCCCACCACGATCCCCTCAGCAGCTTGCAAGTCTGAGAGACCAAGGTGGGTCAGACCGTTTCGCCCGAGGTAGATCCAGGACACGAAACGGAGCGAAGAGAGGCCTTCGAGGCTCTCGAGGTCGGGGTTGCTTGTGGCGGTGAGCCAACCGCCAACATCCGCGAGCTGCCCCAACCCCTCGAGGTTCCGGAGGCCACGGGTCTCATCGACAGTCAGCCCGCCCGCGATTGTCTCGAGGCAACCGAGCGCCGCCAGGCTCGCCACGTTTCCCGAGATCGTGAGCGAGCCCTGAACCTCACGCAATCGAGCCGAAGCCTCGACGTCATCTTGTGTACTGAGGACGAGGTCGCCAATGTGGACCTCGGTGCAGACGGATGACTCGCCGCCCGTCTCCTCGGATGCCCCCTGCGTGGACGCCTCTGGGACCATGCCTGAACCCTCCGTCGCTCCCACCAAACCGGTAGCAGCCATCGATTCCATCGACCCACTGTCGCCCATGCCGCCGCTGTTGGATTGACCCGAGCGGCCCGGATTGCAACCCAGGGCAAAGATGGTCGAGACCACAAGTTCGAGGCGCACGGGCATGGGCTGATACAATGATGGCACGTGCTTAGACTTCGAATCCGGCGCCGCCCCCTGGTGCTGTTGGGATTGCTCGCTACATTGGGCTGTGCGGAGGAGTCATCGCCTGAGGGCGCCGAGGGAACCGGTCTCGGCCCGACCCAGGAAGCGGGCGCGCCCTGTGAAGCGACCTTGGGCTGCACGAACGGCCTATTCTGCGATGAAGGCGTCTGCGCCCCCTGCGGGACGGGAGTGACGGCGCCGGGCAAACTCTGCTTTGGGGCCCGGACTCTGGTCGCCGAACGCTCAGGCCGGCTCGAGCCCGTACATCTGTCCGAGGGCGATGCCTTGCTCGTCGACAATCGCGAAGTGCATGTCCGGGTCTTGTTTCGCGACGGCACGGACTCCCTCCGTGAGCAGTGGTTCGGCTCAACCACAGAGCGAGTCGAGGGTGAAGTTCTCGACATCGACGGCGACGGTTTTGACGAGTTTTTGTACTGCAGCGCCTACAGTATTGGCGTCTGCCAAGTTCTGTCCTTTGAGGAGGACGCACTGGTGCCGATCGCCGCGGTCTCCGGCGGCTCATCTCAGGTCGACGGAGTGCCCTCTCATGGAGATCTCCCCGGTCGCATATTCAGCCCGAACCATGCCCGAGACCGCTGGGATAGCTGGTTGGTCTATCCCTCCGGAGTGGTCGGAGCGGCCCCGCTTCCAGTGTTCCCGACGGACTCCTTGCTCTCCGGCGACTTGGACGGGGACGCGGTCCCCGAGCTCGCCGCGCCGGTCGACGGCAACCTCGCCGTGCTTCGCTTGGACGAGACAGGGATCGGGTACGAGGTGAGCGCCACACTCACGATCCCTGTGGACACCACACTTCTTGCGGTCACAGACCTCGACGGCGACTCGCGGGACGAACTGCTGCTCAGCACCCCAAGCGCCGAGCTTCTGATTGCCCGGTACGACCCCACAAGCGGGGTCACGATCTCCGACTCGCTCCAGCTTGGGTGGCCACCGCTGACGCTCAGCGTCGGTGACATCGACGGAGACGGTCGACTAGACATGCTCACGCGCGACGTCACGTCGCCTCCAGCGGAGAACGAGCCCCCGGACTTCGACCACATCGTCGTGCTCGCTCAAACGCACCCCGGCGTGTTCGAGCGACGCTCCATCTCCTACCCCCACGGTGTCGGCTCGGTCGTCCTCTTCGATGTCGACCGCGACGGGAACCAGGACCTTGTGGTGGGCGGTTTAGACGGCATCCACCAGCTGCTGGCGACCCCCTGACATCGGTTCAAGGCGGGACACAGCCAAGCTCGTAGAGGTCAACCCCGCCACTCACCCCCAGCGCCCACAACCGCTCCGCGTCGGCGACGACCGCGACGTCGTAGCGGGGGAGAACGACATGTCCGACCAGCTCGCCTTCGTAGCTGAGCGCACAGAGCAAGGTGAGGACCTGCCCGCCCATGACCGCTTGTCCGACAGCAACCCACCCACCGGGACGAGGGTACACCCCGCGGAGTTCGCTGTTGTAGACGCCCCACACGTTGAGACCGACGACGGGAGGCAGCGCCGTGACCGGCTCGAGGGGCTCGCCGTCGGCAGCAACATGCATACGACCCATCGAGAACCCCCACCCGCCGACGTAGACGTGGAAGCTCCCGTCCTGCTCCGCGACAACCCGCGCCTCGAGGAACACCGCGGATTCTCCGGGCTCCGGCGAAGGCGGGAGCACCGCCACGGTCGGAGCAGCGGTCGGGTTTCCTTCGAGGTCCAACGGCTGGGTCACGAGTTCGACCTGTTCCTCGAGACGAAGCATCGCGACCATCGCAGACTCGGCTCCCGCCGCCACCGAGACCGAGTTTCCCGGCCCAGAGTCGCCCCCATCGAACAAGTCGTAGATGGGTCCGTGCCCCTGCGAGTTTGCTCGGGTGACCCGGACACAGCTCGGGCCCGTTTCACAGCGAACGTCGGTATCCAGCCAGGCCAGCAAGGCGCTGGACTCCGAGACCCACGCCGCGCTTGGTGGCTGTCCGCAGGCCGACGCTTCGCCAGGATCATCGCGCGGCGACAGCGGTACACCGAGCGGACCCACAAACGTCCAGCCCGGAACGCGGTCCTCGCACTGACTCACCACAGCTCCAGTCACGCCGGGCCACCACATCCCCCCAGCCCAACGACCGTCCACGAGGTCCGTAGGTTGAAGCACCGCTCCGTCGTGGGCCAGCAGCATCTCGACGCCGACCGGACCGGAAGCGTCGGTTCCCTCGGCCGCCACCAAGCTCGCCCACAGTCCGTCCGGCCCAAGGATCAGACCGGGAGCAGACAATCGTCCCTCCGCCCCCGAAAGCTCTCCGCTCAGCGAGTGCGTCGCCAGGATCCCGAAATCGCCGCCTGCACCAACGCAGGCTTCGTCCGACGGCCCGGCATCGGATTCGGTGTCGGAGGCGGCTTCGTCCTCGACATCCTCAGTTGGTCCGCCAGAGCCCTCCAAGTCCGCATCCGAACAACTCGCAGCAAGGACCAGGCTCGTGAAGGAGAGCACCACCTGCTTGGCGTGGCGTCTCAGCATTGGGGCGCAACATCCATTCGCCCCCGCATTGTAGCAAGATCGTCGAGACGGCCTCGCCGCACTGGGTCCGTGGCATGCTCACCGGGTGCCGCGTCGTTTGGAGATGATCGCCCGTCTCGCGGAGACATGGGTGCATCGACCGCCGACCCCGACCCGGGTGGTGTTCGACGTCACGCGGCGGTGCAACCTGCGGTGCTCGATGTGCCGGACTTGGGAACACCCGGGCACAGGCGCGCTCACGGCGGAGGAGATCGAGACCATCTTCGGTCAGTTGGGACGACTGACCTGGCTCGATGTCACCGGGGGCGAGCCCTTTGTCCGCCCGGACATCGAGCGGGTGCTGCGGGCTGCGGCCACGATCCCCAATGCCCTCACGGTGCTGCACTACCAAACCAACGGATGGATGACGGAGCGCGTCGAAGCCGTGACGGCCGCCGTTCGGGCGGCGCGCGAGGACATCGAGCTGATCGTGACGGTCAGCCTCGACGGACCGCCCGACGTGCACGACGAGGTACGCGGACGGTCCGGCTCCGCAGAACGTGCGTTGGAAACACTGCGGCGTCTGCAGGCGTTACGTGGGGTGGAGGTGCACGTGGGCACCACGGTCTCCAGCCAAACGGTTGATGCGCTGCCGAGGACAGAGGCGATGCTGCGCGCCGAAGGGTTCGACCTCCGGCGCTGGCACTGGAACTGGCTACAGACCTCCGCGCACTTCTTCGGCAACGAAGACATCGGTCCCCAGGCTGTGCCACCGGGGGACCTCCTCCAGCGTCACATGGCTCGCCGCGGCCTCCCGCGGACGCTCGTGGAGTTGATGGAGTCCGTGTACCTGGTCAACCTCGATGCCGTTGCGGCCGGGGAGCCATCGGGCGTGCCTTGCCAAGCCCTGCGCAGTGCGGCGTTCATCGCCCCCGAGGGCGACCTGTACCCGTGCCACCTCTACGACCGTCCGTTGGGAAACCTTCGCGAGCAGGCCTTCGAATCGCTGTGGCACGGGGACGATGTGAAGCAGGCGCGGCGCGATATCGAGTCGTTGTCGTGCGGCGGCTGCTTCAGCGCATGCGAGGCCTACCCGGCTCTTGCCGGCGCTCCCCTGCGGACCGCCACCGTCACCGCCCGCCGACTGCTGCAGCGGGTACGTGCCAGGGGGACGCCGTGAACCCCGAGGCCTGGCTATCGGAGCATGCCGTGCACGGCGACGCCGTCCTGTCGTGGGTCAACCCGGATCACCGCGGGTACGCGTATCCCGAGGCGGCCGGACTCCTGCTTCGATGGTTCGCGCTTCAAGGCATCCCCGCGCCCCGAGACGTCACGACGCGACTCGCCATACAGGTCGACGAAGGGCGGGTTGGCCGAGACGGACTCGTCTACGCATTCGACACCGCAGTCGCCCTGGCTGGACTGGAGACGCTCGACGAACACGAAGACCCGCGATGGACCGAAGCGCGTCGGCGCCTGACCACCACCCCAGTTGTCCACCCTGCCGCGCCCCCCCGCTGGAGCTCGGTCGCGGGACCCCACATGCTGAAGCTGGCCGTGGGGTGCGCCGCACGGGCCCAGCGCGGCTGGAGCACGCCAACCCTGGACCGACTGGCAGACGTACGAGTCCAACAAGATGCAACCGGCCGCCTGCGGACGCCCCCCCACGAACCAACCTATGTCCACGCACACGCCTACGCCTGTGAAGGACTGCTCGCCCTCCGCGCCTTGGACGTCCCAGCCCCGGTCGACATCGATGGAGCAATCGAGTTCCTATGTCGCGTTCAACGGGAGGACGGCGGCATCCCGGCCTGGAGCGACGGGGGCCCTAGCCGTGCCGATGGGACAGCGCAGGCGATTCGACTTTGGGTCCTCCATGACCCGGAGGGACACCGCGGGTCGATCGACCGAGGTCTCGCATTCTTGGACTCGCTGACCGACGAGCAGGGGGCCGTTCGTTACGAACCAGACTCGGCGGACCGGAACACCTGGTGCACCCTCTTCGCAGCTCAGGCCCGTGCATGGGCATCCGGCGCTCCTGCGCGTGTGGAGGACCTCCTGTGAGTCGCACACTTCGGGTCCTGACCAACGAGACCTGTGACCTGCGCTGCCGGTTTTGCAACGGGCGTCGCGATCAAGAGAGGGCCGAGGTCGCCGGGGGGCCCGCACTTCGAGCAGCCTTGCTCAAGGCCATGGAGGCCTCGCCGCACACGCTCGTGCTCAGTGGTGGCGAGCCAACCCTGCGAGATGACTTGGTTCGCCTGGTAGCGTGGACGCGGGCGCGGACGGACGCTGAGTTGGTCCTGGAGACCCACGGCGCTCACCTCGACCTCGGGGCGCTGCAGGACGCAGGCCTCGACGTGGTGCGCGTTCATCTTCCAGCATGGGGCCCAGACCTCGATGCGTTCACCGGTCAGGCGGGCACAGGCGCTGCGGTCCTCGAGACACTTCTCGCGCTCGAGGGCTCGACGCTGGACTACGAGACGGCAACACCGGTCGTGTCAGACAACCTCCAAGACGTGGCCGCGCTGCCCGAGCGGCTCGCTGACCATGGCCTGTCCCCGCGAACTCTTTGGTTCGGCGTTCCCACATCGTCCCCACGGACCGAAGCACTGGCCGAGCTCTCGGAAGCGACGGCCATCGCTGAAGCCTTCGTTCGCGCGGCGCGTCGCGTCGAACTCCCGGCAAGCCTCGACCCTGCAGCGTTCGTTCCTCCGTGCGCCTTCGAGCATCCCTCGAGGGTCGCCCATGTGTTCGCCCTGAACCCAGGTGCGGGCACCCGCAGCAAGTTCGCACAAGCACCCGAGTGCGAAACATGCGTTGTGCGGGAACGCTGCCCCGGTCTCCCAATTGGACTTCAGCATCGAGCACGCCCACTGTCGTCGTCCACGCTGAGGCGACGCTTAACCGTCATCGGGACCGCTGCAGCCCAGGCGCAGCGGGAGCTGGTGACTCGCGAAGTCTACCGACGACCCGACGGGTCCTCGGTGCCCGCGGCGATCGTTCGCGTGAACTTCCGCTGCAACCAGAGCTGTACGTTCTGCTTCGTCAGCACTCACCTCCCCGACCCTGCAGACGCAGACGTGCGCAAGGCGATCGATGCCATCGCCGCCGAGCGCGGCAGTCTCGCGCTCTCCGGCGGCGAGCCCACGCTCAACCGCCGACTGTTGGAGTACGTACGCTACGCAAAGCAACGCGGGGTCGCCGAGGTCGAGCTTCAGACCAACGCAACCCGGCTGGCGAAAGACGACCTGGCCGCGAAGCTGGCCGATGCCGGGGTGGACCGCGCCTTCATCTCATTGCACGGCACCGACGCCGAGACTTCCGACAAGGTGACCGAGGCGCCGGGAACCTTCGAGGCGACGGTCGCCGGGATCGATGCGCTTGCCGCGACACCGATCGAACTCCGGCTGAACTTCGTGTTGTGCCAGCTCAACTACCGGCAGTTCCCCGGGTTCATTCGCATGGTCGCCGCTCGGTGGCCCTCGGCGGCGGTCAATGTCTCGTTCGTGGCTCCATCCACGGACCTCGTCCCCCGCACACGTGCGCTGATTCCCCGCTACGAGGAGGTGCTTCCGCTCGTCGGCGAGGGCATGCGACTGGGCGAAGATGCGGGATTGACCGTCGATGGGTTCGAGTCGATGTGCGGACTTCCCTTGTGCCTGGTCCCCGGCGACCTGCGTCGCTTCGTCCCGTTGGCGGACGCCGTCCACGGTTTGAGCACAGAGGAGTTCGTGAAGCCCGCAGGATGCGCATCTTGTGTGCTACAAACCCGCTGCTTCGGCCTCAGGCGGGGCTATGCAGATCTTTACGGAACCGAAGCGCTGCGCCCCGTTCTCGATCGTTCAACCTCTACGGACCTGCCCACGGACCCCTCATGAGCACGCGCGCCCTCGCCCTCGCCCTCTTCGGAATCGCCACCCTCGCCTGCGGCAGCGACAAAGACGCCCCTGGGCAAACGGCCGCGACCGCCGGTGACTCCAAAGCAGCCCCCAAGGTCGACACCGCGGGTGACAAGGCTGAGCCCGATGCCGACGGCGACGCCAAGGCGGACTTGGGGGACGGCTCGGCGGAGGGCGGTGAGTGGGAGGCGCCCGCTGGAGACACGGCAGACGAGGCCGTGGACCCCGAAGTCGCGGCCATCGATCCTGAAGAGCCGCTTCCCGAAGAGGTGCCGCACGCCGAGGCTGCGTATCCCGGCCCCTGCAAGGTCACCTGGAGCACCGGAGCCAAGCTCACGTTCGCGTACGAGGGCGAGGGCGGCACGGTCAAGGTGGATAGCGACGGCAACGGTAAACCCGAGGCCTGTGGCACGTTCACCATCGCCGAGGGCAAGACCACCAAGGTCGAGATCGACGAGGGCTGTGACGACTCGGTCGAATCCACGATCGAGCCCACCTACGACCCCAAGTCCAACGTCGCGACCGCCAGCTTCGACGAGGGCGGCAAGTCGCGCGACGTCACGCTGGTCGAAGTTGCGGGGTTCACCGGGCTCACTCCTGGCTATCCGATCTACGCCAAGCGCAAGGACGCGAAGGTCTACCTGCGACAAGGTATCGCTCGAAAAGCCACCGTGAAGAAGCCCTGGCAGGGCGAGCCGATGACGGTCACCTTCGGCTACAGCAAGGTCGGGCAACTCGAGCGCATCAAGGAAGACCACGGCAGCGACGGCTCGACGGATCGGCGGCTGGACTACCGCTACGACGACCAAGGCAATGTGATCGCAATGTCGGTCACGCTCGGCAACGGCGATACCGTACAAAAAGGCCGAGCCAAGCTCGACTACAGCTGCCACGAGAAGTAGGCGTCGGCCTCGCCCATCCAAGCCGAGACAGACGCCAGCTGGCTACGCCTGTGAGACGCGGAGCCGTTCGGCGATCGTCATCCGAAGGCTCGCGAGCGCGAACGGCTTCTGCAGCAACGGACGGGCAGTCGACTCGACAAAAGAGCGAGCGTCGGGGCTGTAGGCCGCACCGGTCATGAAAACGAAACGCCCGGCCAAGTCGGGGTCCGAGTCCTCGACGGCCCGGTACAGCTCCATGCCCGTCATCCCCGGCATCATGAGGTCGCACAGCACCAGGTCGAACGCCTGACCTCGCCGAATCTCCTCGAGGGCAGCCCTTCCATCGAGGGCGACAACAACTTCGTAGCCCTCCAGGGCCCGGGCCGTGACCTGTGCGACGCGATCATCGTCGTCCACCACGAGGATTCGTGCCTCTTGCGGCGCGAACGTGCACGGCTCGGTCTTGCGTTCGGGGACGGCGGTCGGTTTGGCCTCGTGGCGGGGGAACGCGACGGTGACCACAGTACCGCGAGGCGAACGACACTCAGCACGAATGGTGCCGCCGAGCGACACGACGAGGCTGCGACAGACCGCGAGTGCCAGCCCAGTGCCCGTGCCGACCGTTTGGCTCGTGACGAAGGGGTCGAAGATGCGTTCTCGGATCTCCGGAGGAATCCCAGCGCCCGTGTCGCTGACGGTCAACGTGACCCTCTCGTCATCGTGATGCGTCTCGATGCGAATCTCGTTGTCGGTCGCCGCGCCCGACCCGATGGCGTCGATCGCGTTGGTCACGAGGTTCAGCACGACCTGGCCCACCTGGCTGGCATTCCCGGCGACCGCAGGGAGCTCTTGAGCCTCGTACGTCCACACGGCGTGTCGATTGAGCGCCCCCTTGGCGAGACGAAGGGTCGCTTCAACGACGTGGTTGAGATCGACAGCCGTGGGCTCGGTGCTTCCTGGGTGCGAGAACACCCGAAGGTCCGCGATCAACCCTGACACCTGCTCGAGCCCGTGGACGACGTCCGAGAACGCACCGAGGAGGTCCTCATCTCCGCCTGGCTCAATGGAGTCGCGGATGAAGTCGAGATTGCCCAAGACGTAGGTCAGAGGGTTGTTGATCTCATGGGCGACGCCCGAGGCGAGCGTCCCCAGGGATGCCATCCGATCTCGCATCCGAAGGCGCTCCTCGAGGAGCACCTGTCGTGTTCGATCGCGAACGACAAAGAGAACAGAGTCTTCATCACACAGACCGGAGATTGCCTCGAACCACTGTCGTCCGTCGGGGAAGTCGAGCGCGTACGGGACCGTTCGGCGCTCCCCGTCCGCGAGGGTCCCGCGCACCGCATCGTTCACTCGACTCGCCACATCCGGCGGCAGGACCTCGTCCACCCGCTTGCCGACGAAACTGCTCGGCGGCATCAGCAATTTCTCAGGATCCGGGGTTTGGTACTCCTCGAAGACCAGGTCTCTCGAGATGACGAACATCAAGTCAGGCAGCGCCGCCAAGACTCCTCGAACGCGCGCCTCCGCACCCATCCTACCCAGAGTGCTCGTCTTGGAATCCTTGTCGTCGTGCATCTCGTCGCTCCAGCCTGCAGCCGAGAGCGCGCACAATAACTCGGCTGGTTCCAACGCGTCGAGCCGTGACGCTCGGTCGCACCGCACCTGGGGGAAGACCCTGCTCTCCTTGGCTCAGCGTCGAACCGCGGCCATTCCAGGTGCGTTTCGACCCCGAAGGCAGAAGAAAAGAGGCAGGGAAACTCCGATCACTCCTCGCGGCTCAACGATGGACGCGGCGAGTGTGGCGGAGCCTCAGCCTTAGGTCCCCCACGGGCGAAAGCCGCGTGGGACGATCGTTCCTGAGGTGAAGACGAACAGCGCGGTGCTGTACTTCAGCTCGGTGGCGTGCCCGGGGTGAACCGGGACAACCGCGTCCGTGCTGTTGCCCTTCTGAAACACCCACGGAAAGTGGATGTTGATCGGGTGGTTGCCCGGTGGCAGCGGGACCACTTGCGGGCGATTCCATTTGAACGGGATCGGCCTGCCATACACGGTGACCACCGGGTTGGTCATCAGGAGCATCCACTGCAAGAAGATGAACTCCGCGGTGATGTACAGCCCGGACGTGAGTTGAGCAGGTGGTCCCGCGTAGGGTTGCTGCGGATGGCCTGGGGGCGGATGGCCTGGGGGCGGATGCCCCGGCTGTGGATACCCTTGCGGCGGATGGCCCGGCTGCGGATGCCCCTGCTGCGGATGACCTGGCTGCGGGTAGCCCTGCTGAGGATGACCCGGCTGCGGGTAGCCTTGCTGAGGATGCCCGGGCTGCGGAGGCTGTCCGCCGGGCGGCTGTCCATTCCCCCACTGTCCGCCACCGTTGCCTTGGCCGTGCATGGCGTCCACAGTAGCCGATGCCATCGGTACCGTGCGACCGAGAACTGACCGAGGCAGCAGGAGGACACCGGGCGGAGTAGACTGGGCCGGTGCGCACGGCGTTGCCCCTGCTCCCTCTGCTCGGCCTCCTCGGCTGCGAGCCCAAGACAGCATCCGACCTGCCTATGGACGGCAAGCCGGTCATCGAAGACGGCTCGATCCAGCTCATCCTCAACGACCCCACGCAGTTCGACCGCCCGCAGGATATCTGCGAGGCCGAGCACTGCAAGGCGCTCCTCGGGCTGATCGAGAGCGCACAGACCAGCATCGACTTCGCGATCTATGGGATGCGAAACCAAACCGTGATCAAGACCGCCCTGGTCGCGGCCAAGTCCCGCGGCGTTGAGGTCCGGGGTGTCGTCGATCGAGACCTCGAAGGGCAGAACTACTACTCGAGCACCGAGGAGCTCGTCGCGGTGATTGAGAACGTCCGTAGCGACCTCAAAGCCGACCGCAAGATCGCCAAGCAGGAAGCTCGGGCACGCTACGACCGCGAGCCCAAGTGCGACCGCCCCGACGGATTTGAAGGGCCGTTGCAGTGCCTCGCCTACGACCTCGGAGAATCGTGTCTGCTCGCGGCCCATGCCAGCCGCGAGCCCATCGAAGGCGGCGCCAAGATCATGCACGACAAGTTCTTCATCGTGGATGGGCGCCACGTCTGGACCGGGTCGACCAACGTCAGTGACTCCGGCACCGGTGGCTACAATGCCAACCTCGTCACCGTGGTCGAGTCGAAGACACTCGCCGCCTGGTACACCGAAGAGTTCGAGCAGATGTACGAGGACGGCCGGTACCACGGGCGTAAGCCCAAGCCGAGAGGGGAGAAGAAGCTCAAACTCCCGGACGCCGAGTTGGAGGTCTACTTCTCCCCGCAAGAGTCCCCGATCAGCTCACGACTACGGCCGCTCCTTCGCAACGCGCAGAGCAGGATCGACATCGCCGTGTTCTTCCTGACGCACAAGCACGTCGTCGCCGACCTCATCGATGCCTACCGCCGCGGCGTTCGAGTGCGCGTGATCATGGACGCGACAGGGGCCAAGAACGGCTACACCAAGCACGAGTTGCTGCGGGCCGCGGGTATCGCCGTCAAGGTTGAGAACTGGGGCGGCAAGATGCACATGAAGTCCGCCGTCATCGACGGTGAGACCGTGGTCACCGGCTCGATGAACTGGACCTCCTCGGGTGATACGAAGAACGACGAAAACACCATCATCGTGCACAGCCCTGCGCTCGCGAAGCAGTACGAGACGTTCTTCGAGATGTTGTGGAACGACATTCCCGATACCTGGCTCACCGCAAACCCCGACCCGGAGTCCAAGGATTCCACGACGGCGTGCACCGACCAGGTCGACAACGACTTCGACCACGAAGCCGATGGCGCCGATCCCGGCTGCACCGACGCTGCGCAGCCCTTGCCCCCACTTCCGCCATGGGAAATCGTCAAAAAAAACGGACGCCTGACATGCGAGTTGGGCATGCGCGAGTAGGCGGGCTGCACTGCCCTTGAACCAGCAATGACGTCGGCCGTGTGCCCCCCGCAGCGGGTTGCGCTCTCGGGCCGGAGCGGGGTGTCCCTGGCTGCAGATGAGGCATCGAGATGCCTCGGCCACATGCTATTGTGACACTATGAATAGCTTATCCAGGATTGGACTGTTGATAGTGATGTGTGCCGTAGGGTGCGGGGGTTCATCCCCGCAAGCCGGCGAGACCGACACCGCAGGCGTCGGTTCCGGCGGTACAGGGAATGCCTCCAGCGGAGCGACGCCCACGGACTGTTCGATGCAACCCACCGTTGTCGTCTGGCTCGCGCTCAACACCGGAGGATTGGTGTCCGCAGAGGTCGAATACAGCGTCGCGGGCGGCCCCCGAACCCCGGCGGAGAACTGCACCCAAGGCGCGTGTTTCATCTACGAGGGCGCGGGGCAGCCGATCGAAGTTTTCGCCCGATACCAAGACTGCGACGAGAGCGCATTGAGCACAACCGGCGCAGTCTGTCCGGACCAGAATAGCCGCGAGCTGTCGTTTGGATTCTACGACGGTTGCGTCCCCCCCCAGGACACCTATGTGTCAACCGGGTCCGATGGAGGTGACGATACGGATGGGGACGGCACCAGCGGAACGGGCACTGCCACCAGCACGGGCACGGACACCAGCACGGGCACGGACACCAGCACGGGCACGGACACCAGCACGGGCGGCACAACGTCTGGGTGAGCTCGGGCGTTCGGTGACGACGGCCGGCGTGCCGTCCGCACCAAGGATGGTTCCCCCTTCGGCAGCAACCTCGCGTTGGGGGTTCCACCAACCCGGCCTCGATTGAACCCAACTCGGCACCCAAGCCGAGCCGTCGCCCGAGTCGGGGCCAAGGGACCCCGAGACGCGAGGTCCGCCGGTGCTAGCCTGCCGCGGTGGACGATTGGTACGCACACACCAACCGGTTGCAACATGGCTCCGACTCGACCGTGGTTCGTGACGAAGGCGATGGTCCAGCCGTCTTGTGCCTGCACGGGTTTCCGACATCGTCGTGGGACTTCGAGCCGCTGTGGGCCGACCTGACCGCGCACCGTCGCGCCATCGCATTCGACCTGTTCGGACTCGGTCGGGCCTCTAAGCCAGACCGCCCACTCCCCGTCTCGCAGCAAGCCGATCTCGCCGAGGCGGTGCTCGAGTCCTGTGGCGTGAAGCAGGCGCACCTCTTTTGCCACGACCTTGGCGACAGCGTAGGGCAGGAGCTCCTCGCCCGCCAAGCCGACGGCTCGAGCCACATCAAGTGGACGTCGGCGGTGTTCCTCAACGGCGGATTGTTCCCCGAGACGCATCGACCAAGGCCCATTCAGCGCTTGCTGATCTCCCCGCTGGGGCGGTGGGTCGCTCGGCTGTCGAGCGAGCGCACGTTTCGGCGTTCGATGGAGCGCATCTTCGGGCCGGACACGCCGCCGAGCGACGCCTTCCTTCGCGGGAGCTGGGCGCTGCTCGTCGCCGACGGAGGACGCACCGCCCTGCCGCACTTGATCCGCTACATGGAGGAGCGAAAGACGCACCGTGAGCGATGGGTGCGCCCGCTCCTGGACAACCTGGTCCCCACTCGTGTGATCAACGGCAACGCCGACCCGGTCTCAGGCCGACATGCGGCACAACGGTACGCAGACCTCGTGCCTGACGCCGACGTCGTACACATCCCCAACATCGGCCACTATCCGCACGTCGAGGACCCCGCGGCAGTGTACTCAGCCAGCAACACGTTCTGGGCGGTGCACGAGTAGCCGGTCAGGGTTGGGCGGGGCGACTCAGCGCGAAACTTCGAGCTGGTAGACGGCGCAGCTGCTGCCGGGTGTCGTCCGATAGACACGGATGTAGACGAGGTCAGGCCACTGAACCAAAGCGTGCATCGGCTCGGTACAGCATCCAGGGTCGTCGTCGACAAAGCTGAAGTCGGTGAGTCCCTCGGCCAGCCCTTCGGGGGCGCCCGCGTTACCGCATGGCATCCCGCCGGCGCCACACTGGTCGGTCAGGACATCGAAGACGAACTGCTCCTCGGTGTTGACCGCGAATCCGATCGTCGGGGTGCCCTCGCCGGGTCTCCCCTCCGTGGGGAAGCTGACCTGGTACCAGTCGAAGTTGTTCTCGACTGGCACGTTGCCCACCACCCCGGTCTTCGAGGTGTCGACAGCGATCACGCCGAGGTCGAAAGGAAGGTTGCAGTTGCTCCCCACGCCGTCGTCCTCGCACTCGCACCCGGCTGCGGGATCGTCGTCGCAGTTCCAGTCGATGGCATCACACTGCTCCATGACCCCAGGGTTGATGTCGACGTTGTCGTCGTCGCAGTCGTCCCCAGGCACGCAGCCTTCCCCGTAGCCATCGCCATCGACGTCGATGCAGTTGCCGCCGGGGCCCCCGCCGGTCCCCGAACTCGAGCCCATCCCCGTGGTGACGAAACCCGAGTTGCTGTCGGTGTTGCTGTTGCCGCCCGAGGTCGGCGCAGTGCCGGACGTGGCGGATCCTTCCGTCATGGACGCGGAGTCGTTGACACAGCCTTGACCGAACGTCCCACAGTTGCCGCTGTCGACGTCCGCACCCCCCGCGCACGCAGTCATCGGCAGCACACACGCCACCAAGCACCGCAAGGAGTCCGTCCAAACCCGCATCCGAAGCAACGATAGCGCACCGAGTCGTGCGGACCCAAGCGCTGAGCGAAAGATGTCCCTACACCAACACACCCAGCGCATGGCGACGCCAAGCCGCCGCGGTCTCGCGGCTCTCCGAGAACGCGCCGCGCTCCACGCGAGTCAGCCCGAAAGGCTCGACCTCGCGCACCAGCCCCACCCGCCGCTCCATCGGCCAGTTCTGCATGGACTCGAGTTCTTCGGATGTGATCCCGAACAGTTGCAGAAACAGAATCGAGCCGAACTGGGTGTCGACCTTGCCGAAACTGGGATCCGGGATGGTGATCACTCCGTGCAACTTCGAGGGTTCTCCGCCCTCTGACACTGCGGCCAGTGGACCCCCGAGGTCGATCATGTGCCCGGTGTCGAACCCACCATGACCGGACAGTGCGTAGTGCCCGATGCCTTGCAGCATGTGGATCGGCCAGGTCGGAGGCTGGGTCTCGTCAGCCGCTCGAGGCAGCCGAAACGTGATCTCAAATCCGAAGCCCGAGACCTTGGGGTCGTCCGATGACTTTTCGAACAGCTCGGTCAGGCCATAGGTGACGTAGTGCCAATGCTCCGGATTGGAGCCCTCCCACACACAGATCGCGGGGAGCGGGTTGGGACTATCGAGGTCGTAGCCGGTCTGGCTCGCGAACTGGTGCGGGGTTTGCCCTGGGTAGATCGTGAGCCCGACACGGTCGAGCGCGGCCCACCCGGGGGCCTCGACTGGGTACTGCGCGCTCATCCTTGCGTACGCTCAAACTCTCGCATGAACTCGACGAGGGCATCGACGCCATCTTCGGGGAACGCGTTGTAGATCGAGGCGCGACAGCCCCCCACCGATCGGTGTCCCTTGAGGCCACTGAGGCCGGCTTGTGCCGTGGCGGCGAGGAAGGCCTTGGTTTTCTCCCCGCTCTCATCGCCCTGGAGGGTCCACGTCACGTTCATCTGGGAGCGACTCCCATCCTTGGCGTGAGCGCCGAACAAGCTGCTCTCATCCAGAGCAGCGTAGAGCTTGCCCGCCTTTGCGGCGTTGACCTTGCCCACGGCCTCGACCCCACCGCTTCGCTTGACCCATCGAAGCACGTTGCGCAGAACGAGGATGCCGAACGTGTTGGGCGTGTTGAACAGGCTGTTCTTCTCGACGTGCGTCCCGTAGCGAAGGATCGTGGGCACGTAGCCGGGCGCCTCGCGTGCCAGCAGGTCCTTGCGCGCGAAGACGAGAGTGACCCCAGAGGGGCCGAGGTTCTTCTGCGCGCCCGCATAGCCCAGCGCGACGTTCTCGAGCGCCATGGGACGGCTGCCGATGTTGCTGCTGAGGTCGACGATGAGCGGCACATCGCCGGACTCGGGGAGTTCGGCGAACTCGGTGCCGTAGATCGTGTTGTTCGACGTGACGTGCAGGTAGCTGGACCCGGCGAAGTCGGACCACGTATCCCGCGCAGGGATGTGGTCGTAGGTCGTCTCTTTGCTCGACGCGACGACGAGCGTGTCGCCCAAGCCCTTGCTCTCCTTGATCGCCTTGGCAGACCAGGCTCCGGTGTCCACGTAGGCAGCGGGTTTGCCTTGGACGCCCAGGTTCATCGGAAGCATCGCGAACTGCAGGCTCGCCCCGCCCTGAAGCAACAGCACCTCGTAGTCGTCGGGCACACCGAGCACCTCGTGCACGAGCGCGATGGCATCGTTGTGAATCGCGTCGAACGTCTTGCTTCGGTGCGAGATCTCGAGGATGGAGAGCTTGGACTCGAGCGACTCGTCACCGGGGACGTTGAGCTGCCGGACGGCGGCCGCGGTCTCTTCGAACACCGACGTGGGCAGAATCGCGGGGCCAGCGGAGAAGTTGTACGGGCGGGCGACGGACATCGGGCGGACTGTATCGCGGCCCGTTCAAGCTTTCGAGACGAGTTCGTCGAACAGCTCCGCGAAACGCGGAATGAGCTTGGGTGCCGAGAATGGCTTCGTGAGGTCACGACGGTCCGCCCGCAACGGAGCCCCAGAGTCCAGCAGCGCGCGCAGTGTGGGAACGAACGCCGCGTCATCCTCGTAGCGGAACTCTTCAGGCCACAGCTCGCGGTACGCGAGGCGGTCGGGTACCAGCGGGCGCGCCCCGTGGTGGACTGCCTCCATCACCGAGACACCGAAGAACTCGTGATGCGCGGTCGACAACACGACGTCGGCACGATCGAGCAACGCCCGATAGCCCGCCGCGTCTGCTGGACCCCACTGCACAGCCCGCGAGCGCAGCGCGGATTCGGTCGCTGCGAAGACGGGCGGTACGCGGGAGAACCGCTGGCCACACACGGCGACACGAAACGCCCGTCCCTCGGAGGCGACTTGGGCAAGGCCCTCCAGGCAGGTCTGCGGGTTCTTGTCGTGCTCCCAGCGATGGTTCCACAGCAGCAGCGGCCCCTCCGGATCGTCCGAAGCCTCCGCAACGGGGTCCGAAGTCAGCTCGAGCGGTACGCCGAGGACACAGGAGCGGTCCCGAATGCGTTGAACCCACCCGCAGGGCACCGCGTCCGGCATCCGTCGGAGCAACGCATCCCCCGCATCGAGGAACGAGTCCCGATTGAACGCGGAGTTGAACACGCACCGGTCGGCGGCCAGTGCCGAGACCAGCTGCGTGAACCCGAAGTGGTGGTCACGAGGCTCCGCAGGTCCCAGCGTCGGAAACGCGAGCTGGTTCTCGTGGAAGTACAGCACCCGGGGCACGTCTCGTAGCGCCGGCACGAGTCCGACCAGCTCGGCCAACGGCACGTACGAGGACGCGACCACGAGGTCGTAGGGCTTCGCGAGCGCCTCGGCGTGCGCCAGTGCGAAGTAGGCCGCACTCCCACGCATCCGCCACTTCCAATGGCGACCCGGAAGCGTCAGGGACGTCCACCTTGCGTCAATCGCGCGGGTGAGGACCCGCGAGAACGCCGCATGTGATCCACTCTCGAACGGCTCGACGTACAGAATTCGCATGGGTAACCGCGACGCGTCCTCAGGGATACTCGAAGTGCGCCGCAAAACGCCACCTCGGCGCCCGTAACACCATCTCGATGGCACCCGTCTCCCCAGTGCCGCACCCTTGCCCAAGGACGACGACCATGACCGACCCAGCTCCGTCCCTCGCCAAAACGATCGCCCGCCGCGACTTCATCCGCAAGGCTGCCTCCGGCACCGTGATCGCCGCTATGGGTGGTGGCCTGTACACGATCAGCGACCACCTCACCAGCGAGGCGAAAGCACAGTCCAGGGCCGATGGCCGCGCTCGCGTACCGCCGGGTCAGCGTGTCATCTCAGCCCTCAAACCGATGGGTGGCCAACCCGGCGATCCGGCGCGCAGCAACGTCAAGATCAAGATCCACGGCGAGGTCGAGCGTCCGTTCGAGGTGGACTTTCGCCAGCTCCTCGGCATGGACGCCGTCGAAACCAACGCCGACGTTCACTGCGTGACCGGCTGGACGATGCTCGACGCGCGCTGGAAAGGCGTACGGGTCAAGGACCTCGCCGAAAAGGCGGGCCTCAAAGACTCCGCCCGGCACGTCATCTTCGAGTCCGCCCACGGCTACACCGCCAACGTCCGGCTCGACGAGGGGCTCGCCGACAACGTGATGGTCGCCTGGGAGCACGACGGTCGCCCGCTGCGTCGCCCCCACGGAGCCCCGGTCCGCGCGCTCGTCCCCGATCTCTACTTCTGGAAGAGCTCCAAGTGGCTCACCGGTATCCGGTTCACCCGGCGAGACCAACCGGGCTACTGGGAGACCCGCGGCTACAACAACCACGCCGACCCGTGGAAAGAAGAGCGGTATGCCTGAAGAGGCGCCTCCCTCACCGGGCAAGACCGACCGAAAGAAGAAGTTCAAGTGGCGCCCCTGGCTTCGGGCGTTGCACCGCGACTTCGGCTACCTCGCGGTCGGCCTCACCTTTGTTTACGCTCTGAGCGGCCTCGCGGTGAACCACATCGCGGACTGGGATCCCAACTTCACCAACTTCGAGCGTGAGTTCGTCGTCGAGGCTCCACTCCCGGAGGACGAACAGGAAGCGGCCGCGGTCGTCATGTACTCGGTGGGGATCGACGAAGTCCCATTGGACGTCTACAGCCCGGCCGAGGGCGAGCTGGAGATCACGTTGGAGAAGAGCACCCTGTTTGTCGCCACAAGGACGGGCAAGGTCTACGAGGAGGGCCAGCAGGAGCGCTTCGCCCTCAGAGCGGCCAACTGGCTCCACCTCAACCGCGGCAAGAAGGCGTGGACCTACTTCGCCGACGGATACGCGGGCGCTCTGCTGCTGCTGGCGGTCTCGGGCATGTTCATGATTCCCGGTCGCAAGGGGCTGCGGGGCCGGGGCGCGGTGTTGGTCCTCGCTGGCATCGCGATTCCGCTGGCCTACCTCGCCTCCGTCGGCGGGCCGTAGGCGGCTGGTTCGGGTCGGGCTCAACCCGATCTGCACGGGCGTGGGGGTCGGGCCGTACGACCGGAGCCCGCCGAAATGTCTCCGCACACCACGGTCGTCTCAGCTCATTCTGCTTTGCAGACTCACAAACCTAGGATAGCCACCGGCACGAGCCCGGCGATCCGCCCGGACCTTGGCAACGCGAGGGGCGTTCGATAGAAGACGTCGCGGAGTCGGTCTTTCCCGGCTCCCTTTCAATTGGAAACTCGACATGACCCGTAACGTCTGCCTCTTCCTCGGTCTCGCTCTCGCCCTTCCTCTCGCCGCCTGCGGTGACGACGGCGGCGACGGCGATACCGGTGCCACCGCCACGGCATCCTCGACCGGCGCCGGAACCGAAACCGCGACCGCCAGCGACACTGAGACCGCCAGCGCGTCGGAGTCCGAGACCGCCAGCGCAACCGCGTCCGAGTCCGAGAGCGCGAGCGAGTCCGCATCCGAAAGCGCGTCCGAGACCGCAACTGAGACCGCGACCGACAGCGCGACCACCGGCGCCGACACCTCCACCGGCGGTGCCGACACCACCGGCGGTGGCGACAACGCAGCATGCGAAGCCGCCAAGGACGACGACGAGTGCTCGACGTGCCTCAAGACCACCTGCTGCGATGAGCTGCAGGCCTGCCGCGACGACGAGGACTGCAACTGCATCCTCGACTGCCTTGACGTCATGGACATGGGCACCAAAGCGCTCCCCGCGTGTCAGACGGAGTGCGACGTCGTCGGGCTTCCCCCTGCCGTGCTCGCGCTCTCGGGCTGCCAAGCTGGCATGTGCCCCGCCTGCGACGGTTGAGACCCCTCTTCGCAAGAGCGAGCGGTGGAGCCCCCGGGTTCCCCGCTCGTTTTTTTGTGTCCTGAGCCTCAGGCGGGAGGTTGGTTCGCCCGAGGCCGCCGGGTGCAGTAGGGTTCGGCGCGCATGGAGACCTCGCTCCTTCACGGCACGGTGATTCACTCCGCCGGCGGTCGCGTGCGACGAGCCGTGGACCGGCATGGGCACGAGGTCTGGGCCGCCCGGTGGAACGGGGACGCCCTTCACACGCTCACCCTGTTTCGACCAGACCGTTCTGCGCTCGTCCTGCAGGGCGAGGCGAGCCCACACCCGTTGTTTCACCGCGCACACGATCTCCGCTTCGCCGAGACCATCGTGGCCAAGTGCGGTCAGACGCAGTGGAGTCGGCCCACGCACATTCCCCCCGTCGACGTGCCGGGTGCTCTGCCCTCAGGTGCGGGATCGGCTCTGCTGAACTGGCTCTCCGGGTCGGCCCAGCGCTCGGGCGCGAGTTCGCTGCGCTACCGCGGCCCCTACCCCACCGCCACCCTGTTCGACGCCCTCACCCACAGTTTTCGAGTCGACGATCCACCCGCGGCCCTGGAACGATTCACGCAGGACGTCGAGTCTCGTGCGATTCGCGGTTCCATGGTCGAGGTCGGTGTGCCGTTCCACCCGGCACCGTTCGAATGGCACTGGCCTACCGAACACGTGTGCGTACAGCTTCGCGACGGGCTGGAGCGCGTGTACATCGAAGGCCGTAGCTACGCCCTCCACCAGCTCGGGACACGCAGGCTTCGCGCCGAAGGGGACCGCTGGGTCGCCTACGTCGATCTTGGTGGTATCCGTTGGCACGACGTCCTCAGTTTCGAAGCCGACGGAACTCCCGTGGGTCCCGCCGCGCCGCTCCCTGCCGCGCCAACGAGGCTGCTCGGTCAAGCCCTGCCCGAGGAGATCGTGGCACTGCTCGGCGCCGTCCTCGAACAACGGGCGCCGCGCCTGTTGGGGCCCACCGTACGCCATGTCCTCGCCGGCCATATTCTGCGATGGGGAGATACGGCGGACGAACTCGCCCGACCGGTCGACGGCGCGATCGAGCTGCACAGCGCCTTTGGTGAGCGTCTCCCGGAGATGGACGCACAAGCTATGCTCGCGGCCTTCGTGCACGCGCTCGAGCCCGTGGTCACGAGACTCGCGCAGAAGAACCTCGCCGAGCGGCACGAGGACGAGCTCGCAGCATCTTCAGACTGAGATTCGCCCGCCGCAACGGTGCGTTCCGCCGCGTGTCGCGACTTCCACGGTAGCCTCAGGGCATGCAACGACGCGAAGTGCTCGAACTGGGGGCCGGCAGCATGTTGAGCCTGTGGCTTCCTGCATGTCGTGGAAAGCCAGCCCCACCGGTCGAGCAGGAGCGCGGTCCGACGTCGTCCGTACGGACCAAGATCCACGCCCGCGGCACGACCGACGGCGATGGTGCCACGCTGGCCCGTATCTTCCCCTCGCCCCAGCTCCGCAACTTCGACCCGTTCGTCCTCATGGACGACTTCGACGTGCGATCGCCAGCGGGGTTCCCGACCCATCCCCACCGCGGGTTCGAGGCCTTCACCTACATGATCGAGGGCGCGTTCGAGCACCGCGATACGATGGGCAACGTCTCGAAGATCACCTCCGGCGGCACGCAACGGTTCAACTCCGGCCGCGGGGCGAAACACTCCGAGATGCCCGCGAGCGCGGGTAGCAACCGGGGCTTGCA
Source organism: Nannocystales bacterium (assembly GCA_050633305.1). Classification (GTDB taxonomy): domain Bacteria; phylum Myxococcota_A; class Polyangia; order Nannocystales; family Nannocystaceae; genus CAJXVA01. Next base: position 589,669 of record JBOEGF010000018.1, on the reverse strand, counting down.
GTTGTGGGTCAACCTTCCGCGCAGACTCAAGCGGATGGAGCCGGAGTACACCGGACACCAGAGCAACGCCTTGCCGCTCCTCGAGAGTTCCGATGAACGCACCCGTGTCATCTCGGGGAGCCGCTCCCCAGTAGCGTTGCACACCGAGGTCGACTATCGAGACGTCACACTGCTCGCCCAGAGCTGGTCGACCACGATCCCCGCGGGCCGAAACTCCCTTGTGTACGCCATCGAAGGCGCGGTCACAGTGGGTGCCCATACAGCTCGGCGGGGAGAAGCGCTGCTGCTCGAACCGGGGGTCCTCGACGTCGGCGGAGCGCGCGGAAGCCGATTCGCGTTCCTGAGCGGACGACCGCACGGCGAGCCCATCGTGCACCGGGGCCCGTTCGTCGACTGATCCGGGGGGAGGGTGTCCCTTGGACGCCGAGATGTTTGCCCAGCGTCATGGCGCGACGGAGACTGAACGGCCCGCCCGGGTGTGCTCGCCATGGAGTGTTTCGCGTCCAACGCCGCCGTCGACTCAACCCAAATTCGTGTCCTCGACCCGGGGTTCGGCCCTCCGGCCGAGCCTCACCAGCGCGCAACGATCCGGGTTTTGCTTCGGGCCGAAGAAGCCGAACACCGACTCGGAGAGCTGTTCACCCGCTTCATGGAAGAAGTCCGTGGCGAACACGAGCGCGGAGACCTCGAGGAAGCCTATCTCTGGACACTGCAAGGCTCCACCCAACTCCACAGCAACCTCGCGCTCTCCCTGCGGATCTTCCGGGAACTGTTGCCGCATGCGTTCTTGATGACCTTGTTCGGGCCCGGGGACACCGCCGACCGTCCCCGCTACCTGATCCATGAACTCGACGAGTTGCGGGCGATGAATGGGAATCTCGTGTTCACCGCGCAGGCCTGGGTGTGCGAGCGCGAAGCAAAAACCGACAAGCTCGAACATCCCTGATAGCTCCTGCCGTTGGCGGCACCGGACCCACCGCCCTCGGAACCCCGAGGCGGGCTTCTTGACCGATCGGCGGCGCTACGCGGAGAGCGACTCACGGCCATGCGGCGCCGTGTGATCGAGTTCCGGTCCAAGCGGCACGATTCCGAACGGGTTCACCGATTCGTGTGACCCATAGTAGTGGGCCTTGATGTGTTCGAAGCTGCACGTCGAAGCGACGCCGGGCACCTGGAAGATGTCGCGCGTGTAGCCCCACAGGTTCGGGTAGTCGACGAGTCGCCGGATGTTGCACTTGAAATGGGTGACGTAGACAGGATCGAACCGCAGCAGCGTAGGGAAGAGGCAGAGGTCGGCCTCGGTGAAACGATTGCCCACGAGGAACCGTCGCGTGGACAGATGCTCTTCCCAGTGATCCAGCGCCCCGAACAGCTCGGTCACCGCGCTCTCGTAGGCCTCTTGGGTTCGAGCGAAGCCAGAGCGGTAAACCCCGTTGTTGATCTCGTTGTAGAAAGACGCCGCCACCTCGTCGATCTCCCCGACCAACCCCGTCGGTGCCAGCTCCAACTCGCGAGTCCACAGCCCACGAAACTCTGTCGTGAGCATGCGAAGGATGTCCCGCGACTCGTTGTTGACCAGCGTCCCGGTCTTCTTGTCCCACAACACCGGCACCGTGGCGCGGCCGGTGTAGCTGGAGTCGGCCTTCGAGTAGAGCTGATGGAGGAAGTCGATGCCATTGACGGTGTCGGCGACCTCGGCCTTGCCCTCGGAGAACACCCAACCGTCCTCGAGCATCAGCGGGTGGCAGACCGAGACCGAGATCGCATCCTCGAGACCGAGCAGCGCCCGCGCGATCAACGTACGATGCGCCCACGGACAGGCGTACGAGACGTAGAGGTGGTAACGACCTGCCTCGGGCGTATAGGGCGTCGATCCATCAGCTTTCACCTGGTTGCGAAAGCTCGCAGATTTCCGGACGAACCGGCCTTCACTGTCTGTCGGAAAGTGGTCCTCGGTCCGCCAGGTGCCTTCGAACAGGTGTCCCATGGCCGCCAGGCTGCCACGCATTGCCCGACTTGCGAGGCCCCCGCGGCGGAACCGACTGTTCCGGTCCTCAGGACGCTCCGCCCGCACGGAAGCGCACATGAACGTGTCGAGAGCGGTGCGTCGGATCCTCCGACGGCTCTGGCAACAGCGCCGCGAGGGCCTCCGCCGTCGCTCCGTCGGCGATTGCTGCCTCGCGAATCCCCTCGTGCAACTCGCCATCGATGACGATGGCCTCGACACTCCCGCTCTCCGCCAACGCCTGCAGAAGCTCCCAAGCCTGGGGGGCGAGGAGTTGACCGTCCTCATCGACCGGCCATGGGAGATCCACCTCCCGTCCATCGCGATGGCTCTTGTGCGGTGGGAAGCGTCCTCCGCCACGCCGACTCAGGTCGCCGACCGTGAGGATCGCCCCGGGGCTGCTCAATCGAAGGCGTGCTGCAAGGTCGGCGAGTTCTCGAGCGACGGCGGGGGTGGCCCAAGCGAGTTCGGGGTGGGCCACCCGCAAGACATCGCTGCCCTGAACCTGCACCAGACCGCTGGGTCGTGCTGAAACCGGAAGCGGTTCGGCCGGTGATACGGCGGAGGCCTCCACGGCTGGGTAGGACTCCGCCTGCACGCTGCATGCGAGGGCTGCAACGCTGAGCCCCAACAGCAGACCGCCGGACCCCCGTGGGGACGACGGACCTGCCGCCACGGCCGCAATCCTCTCGGCGAGGGCACGGTAGCCCGACAGGCCAGGGAGACTCCCCAGCGGCCGAACGGACGCCATCCCAATCAGCGCCCGTCCGTAGAGCGTGGCGTTGGAGTCGAGTGTTCGGACCGCCGTCGCATCCGCCCGCACCTCGAGGAGCGCTCGTATGCGAGCCGCCGCGAGCCAGCATGGAACGACTGGCCACGAGACCGCGACGGCGACTTGAAGTGCCGCCATGATCCAGGGGTCACGGCCACGAACGTGCGCCCGCTCGTGAGCCAGAATGCACAAGCGTACCGAGTGAGGCAGCTCCCGGAATTCGACCGGCACCACAATACGGGGCCGAAACGTGCCGACGACGCAGGGGCCGGCGGTGGGATGGACCCAAACCGGGGCCCCGTCGGTGCCCATCTCGCGCGTCGATGTACGAAGCAACGAACGCTCGCGGCGTCGGCCCACCACCGCGGTCCCCAAGACCACCAGGACACCTGCCCCGTACAGGGTCTGCGTCCATGGCAGCGGTCTGCCAGAGTTCGACGTGGCCTTGAGCTCGTGGGAAACGGAAGAATCGGTTGAAACAGCCTCCGCGGTTGTGACGGAGACCGCCAGCACCTCCTTGGGCAGCACCGCTGCGCTGTGCGTCGCAGTGGCCGGCGTCAACAGTCGAAAGAACACCAGCGCGTATCCGGCCATGCGCACCACCGCGGGGATTCGCCGGCCGAACGTCACCTCGCAGAGACGAACCACCGCGTACACCAAGCCGGTCAACAGCGTCGCAGACCACAACCAGGACCATGGATCAGTCATCTTTGGCCTCCAACATCTCGAGCAGCCGAGTCCTCTGCGTTCGGGTGAGCTTGGCGTCCTCGGCGAGGAAGCGAAGCGCCCCACCGACCGAGCCAAACGCGGTCTGGGCAAAGCTCTGCCAGGCCGACCGACGGGTCTCCGTCGGGTCGCTCGCCGCCCGGTAGACCCAGTTCTTTCCTACGCGGTCCGCCTTGAGCATCCCCTTGTCCTTCATCCGGGACAGGAACGTTCGGACGGTGGATGGCGCCCACCCGCGGGTCTGCGCGAGCGCCTCCGCAACCTGAGAGCTCGTTGCCTGTTCAAGGCGCCACAGCACCTCAAGAATGTCCCACTCAGCGTCAGTCACGAATCAAAGCTACAAGCGTAGCTCACGAGCGTCAAGTGTAGCGCAGCAAGAAAAAGACTGGGACACCTCGGGCCAGCACAGCCACCGAGAACAACGGCTCGGACTCCGAGCAGGCCGCGGGACCGTCATCAAAGCTTGGGGCCGCGCTCAGTAGGACTTGCAGCGGCTGTTGCTCTTGGCGCACTTGATCCGGATGTGGATGTGGATCCGGTGTCCGCTGGCATGCCGAACAATGCCCTTGTTGGTGCCGCGCTTGCTCGGGTATTGGATCGCGCGCGCCAGCTCCGACGCCGACGCACCGGCTCGTTGCGCGGCCTTCCGAAGCGCCTTCTGCCGGCCCGTCTCCAAGAAGATGTACTCGATCTCGCCGGTGTCGATGAACGCCTTCACCAACGCCCAGGACAGGTCCCAGTCCATCGCGGAGATGCTCTTGTTGTCCGTGGACACGCCTGCGCGACGGGGCAATCGGATGTCGACGTCGCGGCCCGCCTGATGCGAGCCGTGCGGGCGAAGCCGTCCGCCCCCCTTCTTGCTCATGTCCGCGATCTTGATCTCGCCGCGGTACCCGGTCTCAGCTCGAAACGCTGCGATCGAATCGTGAATGATCGTAACCGCGTGCGAGGAGCCATACGAGCGGTCTGGATCCCGCAGGGTGTAGTGCTCACTCTGTGGAAGCTGGATTCCGTTCTGGATCCGACCTCGGTTGGGCTTGCCGATCGACAAGGCATTGGAGCGCACACTGAGACGGTCAGGGTTCGAACCCGAGCCCGCCGGCTCTCCCTCGTCATCGGACGGCGGCGCCACCACCTCGAGCGGGTTGGTGTAGACGGTCAGCTTCTGCCCGACCTTGAAGGCGCGCGGAACCTTGCGGTTCCATGAGCGCAGGTCGCTCTCCCGAATGTTGTGGGCCTTCGCGATCTCGACCCACCGGTCGCCGCGCTTGACGACGTAGGTGATCTTCTCGCGGGGCGGAGGAACACGGCGCGCCTTGATGCGCAGGACCTGGCCCGCGTAGATCCACTGTTTCTGCTTCAGCCGCTTGTTCCATCGGATGAGCTCCTTCTTGGACACGCCGTAGCGGTTCTCGATGTCCTCGATACGCTCCCGTGGAACGACCTTGTGCTTCACCCAAGGACGCTCGGTCTCTTCGCCCTTCCCGGCACCGAACTCGGCCGCACCTGCGTCCGCACGCGCCGAGCCGAGTCCCGAACGACTCCATGCGCCAGGCGTCGCACATCCAGCCACCCACACTGCGGCACAGAGCAGCAGAGCGCGGGGGTTCACCGCTGGCCTCCTCGGGTCATCTTCAGTTCAGACGACCGCGGAGTCGAAATGTTCGCGGCGGCCTCAGTCCTCGTCCGCGACCACATCCTCGACCTCCAGCGCCGCGAGAACCTCGGGGTACACCGCGTCGGCGAAGAACTGGCTGCCGGCCATCGTGAAGTGGATCCGGTCGTCTGCGCGGATGGCCTTCTTCTTTTTTCTGGGGCCCACCACTGCATGGGTGAGCATGCCGCCATCGTCATTGGAGACGAACGGTGCCGTGTCGACGTACGAGGCCGACTCGTGGGCCTCGACCGCAGCTTTCTGCACACCGCGGATCGTGACGAGTTTCTTCTCCAGGCTACGAAGGCCCATCGTCGGCATCCCGAGCCACACGATGTCGCGGTCGGGGGCGGAGACCTGCGCGAGAAGGCTATCCACCCGTTCCCGGTACCCGGCTTCCCAGTTCTCATGCTTCCACGTGACGCGCCGCCCGGCCTTCTTGTTCCGGTGCGTGAGGTCCTGCCCGTCGTTGCCGCCCATCAGAACGACGACGAGGTCGGGCTTGCGGAGGTCAACCTGGCGCTTGGCCTCGGCAATCCAGTCGAAGAAGTCCGGTCGCGCCAGACCCGAGGACGACTTGCCCTTGCGGTAGCAGGTGACCTGCGGATGCGCGTCGAGGCTCTTCTCGAGCAGTGCTCCGAAGCCCGTCGCGATCAGGCTATCGCCGAGGATAAGTACCTTGTACGTCGGTAGCTCTGCTGGCTCTTCTGGCTCGGCGGGCTCCGGCGCGGCTTCGGCCTCGGGTGCAGGCTCGGCCTTGGCCAAACTGGACGCATCCACAGCGGCGTTGGCGAGGGTTGGCTCGTCCGCGGGCGTCGGAGCTTCGGCCTTGGGCTCGGGCGCAGGCTCGGAAGGCGCAGGAGCCTCCGCAACGGTGGCATCCGAACCCGCCGCGGCAGGGGTCGAACTCTTGTCGCATCCGCTCACGCAGAGAGCGAGGAGGAGGAGGGGCGTGACCGCAGAGGCTCGGGTCATGGTTGGAACGCTATCCCGGTTAGAGGGCCCGCCGAAATAACGCAGAAACTCTGGAGCGGTCCACCCGGTCGTGCGCTGTCCGCGGGACTGGCGCAGCCTGCGACCCGGCGGATCTCCGAAGGCGCCGGAAACGCTTAGCATTTTGGTCCGGCTGTGGACCGATCGAGGGGTGGCAACAACTCTCGCCATGTGGAAGAATGAGGATGTCGCCCGGGATCCTGGGCGTGCTGGTTCTCTCAACGCGTTCGGAACAACCCACACATGAGCTCTCGCGAAACTCGCTCCTCTCTTCAGCGCTGGCGCCTCGGTCGGCGTGTTGTCCTCGGTTCGATTCTCCTGGCAGGGACCGTCGCCACGTCCGGCGCCGTGATGTACCGCATGGCTGCGACGCAGTGCGGCATGCAGCACCAGGTCAACCGCGCGTACACGTACAGCGGAATCGGAGTGGTCATCGAGCGAGAGCGGGGGCACGTGGTCGTGTCTCGCGTCATCAAAGGTTCCCCGGCAGACGGCAAGATCCTCCCCGGCGCACGACTCCTCCGCATCGAGGGCGAGCGTCTGCGCTCGGTCGAGCAGTGGGCGTCGGCGATCCGCGGCGAGCCTGGCTCGAGCTTCGAGATGGAGCTCGCCTACCCGTGCGGCGGCAAGAAGCGGGTCTTCGTGACCCGCGACATCGTCCGCGTGCGGTACTAGCGGCCGTCAAGACAGCGGATACAGCGTCTGTTGATCTCGGCCCGGCAAGGTCGACAACGTCGAACAGACTCCAACGCGAACACGCCACGGGCTTCGGTCTGTGGCGTTTTACGTTGTCCGTTGGTGGTGGGTCGCTTCGAAATCCCTCAAGGGAGGGACGTCGGCAACAGCCGAACGTCGTCCACGAACAGCGCGGCGTTTTTCGCGTCGTCGCGCAACTCGAGCACCACCTCTCGGTCGGCCCACTCCGGCGGCACGTTCCATCGAACCGGAGCCATCGAGAGGTGCGTTGGCGGAATCGCAAGCGGCACCCGGTCCTCTCCTCCGACCAGCGCGACCGCGAGCCGGTCGTGCTTGCCGACAGCCCCGAGGAGCAGTTCGACGCTGCCATCGCGAGGCAACACAAACGGGGCCGAACGAGACGAGCCCGTCGCCTTCAAGTCGCCCCGAAGCCCAGCGCTCGAGTAGTAGTAGCGGCCGCCCGTGGGACCTACTGCAGGGAAGGACGAGTTGACGCTCCGGGTGGCGCGTCGTCCAAACGCGCGCCCTCGCGCCGTGAATCCGTCAGCCCGACCCGACTCGAAGTCGGCAACCACCACCGTCCCCTCCGGCAAAGGACGGGGCCCGGCGGGAACGAACTGCAGCTGGTCCGCCCGGTACCGCGTCACCATGCCAGCATCGGACATGTACCCCGACATCGGGCGAACCCGTTGCGCACCATGAAGCCTCCGGCCGAGGCTGTACCCACTCAATCCCCGCATCATCCACCGTGGGGGATCGCCTTCGGTCCAAACCTGCGCGAACTGCCCGTCGCGCAGCTCCCCCACCAACGCTTTCTCTATGGCGGCCCGGTCCTCGGGCAACACGTCGGTGATGCCCATGCTCCCCACGTGCCCTTCCCCGCCGGCCAAGACGGTCCACCACGGCCGTTGAAGTGCGAGCACCGGTCCGGGCCCGGCCTCGAGCTCTTTGCGTAGGGTGTCCGCCCGTGCCCGCCGTTCATCGGAGGGGACGGTTCGTGCCCATGACTGCCAGGCATAGCTCCGCTCGAGGCCCGCGAACCCCTTGTTCTGGATCGGCTGATACATCGGCTCCACCGCCAGGGCGAAGCACAACTGAAGACCCACCAGCCCCTTCCCCACCAAGCTCAAACGACCCGATGTCGGGAGGAGAACACCGACGGCGATCGAGCCCATCAGCACCCCGGGAATGAACGCGTTGGGCTCGGCCCACTGGGTGGAGTATCCCAGCGCCGACACGAGCAGACCGGTGAACGCCATCAGCCCCCAGTACGCCGGCTCGGCTGCCTCCACCCACCGTTCGCTGGAGGTCCTCAGTCGGTTGAGCCAGGCACCGAGACTCACACTGGCCGCGAGCAGCACGAACGGGCCTGCGTGCAGAAACATGCCCCAAGTCTTCTTCTCGAAGCGCTCGTCGTTAAACGCGTGGCTCTGGTGGAGCTCGTAGATGTAGTGCCACAAGCGACCCTCGGTGAGCGCGTTGCCCACAAGCACGCCTCCTCCGTCGATCACCGCGATGCTCAGCGCGTAGGCGGGGAGTTGCCGGGGCGCCACGAGCAGCGCCCCCACACCGCTGGCGATCACAAACGTCGCCGCGGTTTGTTTGGTCCAAAACGAGAGCGCCATCAGCACTCCGGCGAAGATCGCCTTCCGGTGACTTCCCCGAGCATCGCGCAGCACCACGAGCGCCCAGACACACAGGGCCATGGCGAGCGTGTCCGGTCGCGCCAAGTCGAGCCAGCGAAACGTGAACACATAGCCGGAGGCGAACAGGGCGACGGCCGCGATGCGGTGCGCCCGGGGCTTGCCCGCAAGCTCGACCGCTCGCCAGATCGCCCAACCGATCGCCACGCAGGAGACGATGCTGATCAATCGACCGAGCGTGTAACTCACCCCGAACACCTTGCCGAGCGACCCGAGCAAGACCGCGAACCCCGGGGTGTACAGAAACGGAACGAAGTCGCGACCCGGAGGCGGATATAGAGCCTCCCCGTGCGCAAAACGTTGGGCCTGGTGCAGGACGCCGCCTTCCATCCACTCGAGTTCCAACGGAAACCCGATGCGCAGCACCATCACCAGCAAGACCACGCTGATGACGACGATGGAGACACCGACGAGGATTCGGCTCATCGCGTCTCCTGGCCGAACGGACCGACCGCGCGCTCGGCAGGTCGACGACAGCAGTACACACCCGCGGGCAGCGGTTCGCCGTGGCGGTCCTCGATCTCGGGGAGGTCGATGCAGGCCCAGCGGTAGTTGCGCCCGTACCCCCTCGGCTTCCTTCGCTCCGAGGGCGGCCTCGGCCCGCGGTATCCGACGTGACAGAGCAGGTCAGGATCGCGACTGAGGATGTAGTCGCGTGGAGCTTGGAGCTGATGGCCGGGGCGTGCCCCTTTTCCTGTGTAGGGGCCGGCTTCCGGCATCGTCGCGATGACCGGGTCGATCAACCCGTACGCATCGATCGTCGGCAACTTGGCCCCGTACGGCACGGCCCCGGCCGCGCCCACCGCGATCCAGGTGTCGGCAGGGAGGTTCGAGTGCATCCATCGCCCGGCTGCCAACCCGACCTTGGCAAAGCGGTCCATCGCGACCGTGCCTTCCCACTTCCCGTCGATCCACTTTCCGCCTTGAGCGACGTCATGCGCGTGCCGAGCCCGCGCTTCCCGACCCAACAACCCGGAGACCACGACGACCGCTGCGAGGGCGCCCCAACGAGCGCGCGCGCCCAACTTGGAGGCCGCCCAATCCGCCACATCGGCGAGCAGCCATCCCACCAACACCGCGAGCGCAGCCGTCGCGACGATGTAGAAACGCGAGTACGCCATGAAGTCTCCACCGACCGCGTATCCGTAGCCCACCACGGCCGCGACCGGGAGCAACGCGCACGTATGGCGAGGTCGAAGTGCCAAGGCCAGGGGCGCAAACCACCACAGGTGCACATGCGTGACCCAAGCTTCGACGTAGGCGACCCCGTAGGTGTCGCGCAGGAGCATCCCGTGGGCCTTGATCGGCCAGGTGTTCGGCACCCACGCTCCGTAGTACCCATGCCGCCACAGCAGGTGGGCGAGCAGCGGTGCTGCGAACACGACGCTTGCCAGCCCGATCTTCCTCCAAGGTACGTCGCGAACCGCGATGCGACGCTGCGCGACGATCTGTGCGACCAGCCATCCGACCCCGTACATCGAGATAGGCAACAGAGCATCGGGCCGCGTCAGGCCAGCGAGGGCGGCCATCGCTCCCGCAGTCACCATTCGTCCGCGCGACCACGCCAGCATCGAGCCCAACACAACCGCCGCAGCGAAACTCGTCTCGAGGCCGCTCCCGCTCCACACCATCACCTCGGGCAGCGCGACCAAGAGCATTGCAGGCGCGAGGTGAAGCGGCCGAAGAGGTGCGCCCCATTCCTCCCGGAGCGCCCGTAGCAGCAAGACCGACAGAACCAAGATGAAGCCCGCCGAGAGAACGGTCAGGACGGGAGCCCACGACGTTGGCTCGAGCCCGACCGCCGAGCCCAACGCCAGCAGGACCACCCAGGAGAAGTTCGTGTAGCCCTCGACCCGCTCGGGCGGGTCCACCACGTTGAACACCGGCATCCCGTACTGGCCCAGATGTTCCGCGTACCGGAACGAGATGAAGGCGTCATCGCAAAGAAACGCCCACGCGCGCGCCTGCACCACGAAGGCGGCGAGGATGGCCAGCACCAGCACCATGGCCAGGGGCGTGACTCGACTGGGGGTCGGCGGGGTGCTCGAAGCGTCGATGCGGCATCCTACCGCCCCGGCGGCAGCCTTGGTACAACCGGCCAACAGCCTCCGTATGAGTCGTCCCCTGAAGCTGCTGATCCAGATCCCGTGCCTCAACGAGCGCGATCATTTGGGCGGCACGTTCGCCGACCTTCCCCGCTCCATCCCCGGGGTGGGGAGTATCGAGGTCTTGATCATTGACGACGGAAGCACCGATGGGACCGCCGCCCTCGCCCGCGAGCTTGGCGTCCATCACATCATTTCGTTCCCGAGGAACCAGGGTCTCGCGGCCGCACACATGGCTGGCATCGACGCGTGCATCCGGCTCGGGGCGGATGTGATCGTCAACACCGACGCCGACAACCAATACAAAGGCTCGGACATCGCACGCCTGGTGGAGCCGCTGGTCGAGGGCAGCGCCGACGTCGTGATCGGCGACCGGCAGACCGATACGATCGAGCACTTTTCGTTGTTGAAGAAGGTCCTGCAGCGCTGGGGCTCTCAGGTGGTGCGGCGAGCTTCGGGGACCGAAGTCGCCGACTCGACCAGCGGATTTCGAGCGTTCAACCGACACGCGGCGTACCACTTCTTCGTCCACAACCGATTCACGTACACGCTCGAGACCATCATTCAGGCCGGACAAGCCGGACTCGTGATCGCGAACGTCCCGATCACGACCAACCCCAAGACGCGGGAGTCTCGGCTCTTCGGCTCGATCCCCGAATACCTGCGACGCAACGGCGCGGTCATCCTGCGGGCCTACAACATGTACTGGCCCGTGCAGACCTTTGGGTTCGTCGCGCTGGTGCTGCTGCTCATCGGCCTCTCCTTGGGCGGCCGATTCACGTACTTCTATCTACAAAACCCGGACTACAGCGGACACATCCAGTCGTTGCTGGTCGGGGTCGGCGCGTTCATCCTCGCGTTCCTGGTGGGCCTGATGGCGTTGCTCGGAGACCTGCTCGCAAGCAACCGCCGACTCACCGAAGAGTTACTGCACCGGGTCCGTCGCCTCGACGCCCGAGTCGCCGGGGATGGCGAGGCCGTCGAAGGCGTGGAGTCCACCGAGGCCAAGCCCTGGCACGCGGAGGACAGCCCATGAGCACAGCCAACGTGGTGGGCAACCACTACAACAAGTACGGGACGAGCAACCCGATCGCGCGCGCGCTGATGGCCGGCTTCATGCGGGGGGCAACCTCGCTGTACCGGATGGCTGCGGCCGACACTGTGCTCGAGGTCGGGTGCGGCGAAGGGCATCTCGCGCGGGCTCTGCTCGCCAGTGCGTCCAAGCCTTCGCGTTTCGAGATCACCGACCTCGACATCGGTCGCGTTCCTGCCGATCTCCCCGCGCCGCTCGAACCCAAGCAAGCCGACGTCTACGAGCTTCCCTACCCCGACGCATCGTTCGACCTCGTCGTGTGCTGTGAGGTTCTCGAACACCTCGAAGATCCGGAGGCGGGGCTCGCCGAGGTCACCCGGGTGGCCAAACATCGAGTCCTGGTCTCCACCCCGCGAGAGCCGATCTGGCGGGCCATGAACATGGCCCGTGGCAAATACCTGACTCACCTCGGCAACACGCCCGGCCACATCCAGCATTTCTCGCGGCGCGGGCTCGAGACGCTGGCCGGCCGACACCTGTCGATTCTCCAGCGGCGCTCCCCGCTGCCGTGGACGATGCTGCTCGGTGCCCCTGCCCGCTGACAGGATGCGGGCGCTGGTGCCTCGCCTCGGCCACCTGACGCGTGTCGCCCGGTGGTGGCCCACGCTGCTCGTCACACTCATCGGGCTCGCCCTGCTGTGGCCGATCCCGCTGGGACAGATGCCACTGTCGGCCGACCATACGGTTCACCTCACCCGCACCTGGATGTGGGCGCAAGAGCTCGGCAACGGCGACATCCGAGGCTGGAGCCCGGTGTGGTTCTTCGGCACCCCGGTCGGGGAGCTCTACCCGGTCCTCGGCGATGCGATCGTCATCGGCGTCCGAGTGCTGTCGCTGGGGTTCCTCGACTGGTCGTCGGCCTACGCCTTGGGCTTCACGCTCGTCTTCCTGACCCAGGGTTGGGTCCTGCTCCGGGCGGGCCGTGTGATGGGGTGGGGTGTCGTGCCAGGCCTCGTCGCCGCCACACTCGCCCTCGTCGACGTCGGCTCGTACCGCGAAGGCGGCTTCATCTACACCGTCTACTACGGCGTGTGGCCCCAGGCCCTGGCCACCAGCTTCACGTGGCTGGGCCTGGCCGAACTGAGCCGGCTTCCCGACGCAAAGACCCCCACCGAGGTGCGCAATACGGTCGCCCGCGCAGCCGCAGCGATGGGTGCCGCTCTCCTCGCACACCCGATGTCCATGGCGGTCCTCGCCCTGGCCGGCCCGACCGTGGTGTTTGTGACCGGAGTCGGTTCGGCGGCGAGACTTCGCAGGTCCACCGCTCGCGGGCTGGTGACCGGAGCGCTCGGCGTCGCGCTCGCGCTGTGGTGGGTTGCCCCGATGCTCAGGCACCAAGCATGGATGGCGAGCTACGGCTGGCTGTGGCAGCCGCTCGACACGCTGCTCGAGCGAGCCCTCGAAGGACAGTGGGCCCAATCCATGCCCTCCTTGGCCGGACACTGCGTGACCGCCGGCATTGTGTTGGTCGCCGTGGTGGGGAATCGACCCGCGCGGTCATTCGCCGTCGTCGCCCTTGGGCTTTGGGTGATGTCGTCCCGGGACATTCCTTGGGAGTTCCGCCTCGACCTCGTCAGCGAGGGGTTCACTCACCTGCAGTACCAGCGGTTCCTGACCGCGGCGAAGCCCGGACTGTTCCTGATGGCGGGTGCGATGGTCGGGGGCGTTGCGCACCTCGCCCGCAAGTTGTGGACACTCGGCGGAACCGCTCCCCGCGCTCTCAGCGGAGTGTCGGTCGCGCTTGTCCTCGCGACGATCGGCTTTATCGGCAAACAACAGGGCGAGGAATTCGACAAGAACCCGGTTTCGGAGATCCAGCGAACCCGGATCCCTCGACTGCCCGAACTCGACGAGGACTACGCGGCACTCGAGGCTTGGATGCGCGAAGCGTGGCGAGCCCGCGATCGGGACTACCGGTTTGTCGTGCATGACCAGCGCAACATCCACTGGTTCATGGACCTGCCGGTCGCCACAGGCGGCGCGCCCATCCTCAAGCTGGGCTTCACGCCCGGCGACAACTTCGTGCACAAGCCCGAACGAGGTCCGCGAGACCTGCTCGACCGTGCGCAGGTCCGCTACGAGATTCGACGGGGCCAACGCAAGCGACGCGGTGAGGTCGCCCGATTTGGCATGCTCTCCGTGATCGAGCGGCCCTCGTGGCCCAAAACATCGATCGCCGAGCTGCACGGAGACGGGACGGTGGAGGTCCTCGAGAACGACGTGTCCGCCGGACGCATCCGAGTCCGGGTCCATGGGACACAGGAACCAACACGGCTGCTGTTCGGTGTGGCTGGTTTTCCACGGTGGTCGCTCGAAGGGCCGCTCGGGCCGGTCGATTGGGTCGAAGCACCGGCGGCTGGGTACGGGCCCGGCGCGAGCCAACAGGAACGCCTCGAAGGGTCCGAGCGAGGTGGCAAGGTCAACGGAGACGACGGGACCGAGCCCACGTTGGTCGCGGCCGACGTGACCGACGGCGAGTACACCCTCACATACCAACGCTGGCAACCCACAGACCTCCTCGCAGCGCTCGTCTCGCTCCTGGCCGTTGGCCTCACCATCGCTCTCCTCGGATGGCCCCGCCGAGCGAGCCGGATCCGCGAGCTGTTCACGCAGCTGCTGCAGCCGCTCTCCACCCTCGGCCACCCGATCGTGTGGGCGGCGGCCGCAGTCGCTCTGTCTGGGGGTCTGTTCATGAAGGTGCGGCGCGGCCAGGCGGCGGAAGCCCACCGAGCCGTGGGACTTGCCAACAGCGGGCGCGCTTCGGTCCTCAACCATGTCCGGCCGGGATTCACCAAGGCGGACATGCTGATCCGTCCCGCGCTCGTCTTTGACCGACGACACAGCCAACCCGCGATTGCAGCGTTCGAAGGGGTCGTGCCCGGCGACGAGATCACCGGGTGGATTGCACTCGAGGACGATGACACGAAACGAAAGCGCCAAGGCAGCGTGTCCGTCCGCATCGAGGTCCGAGCCGCCGGCACGGGGGACTGGACCCCGCTCTTCGACAAACGGCTCACACACCGCGCTGGCAGGATCCCCGTGCAACTCCCGCTGGGGGACTTGGCCGGACAACTCGTCGATGTCCGCATCTCCTCCGTGGCCGACGGAAAGCGTGCGCCGGAGCTCGGGGTCGCATTGGACCTCGATGGAGGAGGCGCATGAGCAAGAGCTGGGCCCGCTGGACCCTGGGTGGACTCGCAGCCATTGCGGCCGCCGAGTTGGTCTTGGGTGGGCTTTCGTACCGGGACGCCATCGAGGACGCGGACTGGGACGCACTCGCGGACGCCGTCGCGCAGGACGACGCGGATGCCGTCATGCTTGCCACGACCTGGCTCGGGCCTCGCGCCCGCATGGAGCTCCCTGCCCTCGCTGCTCCTCGCTCTGCCGCGGCGCCCGATCTTCACGGCATCGAGACGCTGACCGTCATCGGTCTGGGAGAGCCTTGGTCCGACGCACTGGACCAGGAACTCGAAGGCCGACGACGTCCGCCACGGCTCTCGCTGGAGAATCTCGGTCCCTTCGAGGTCGGTCGCTACCGTTTCGACGATGCGCCCACGACCCTGCGCAGCTGGATCTCCGCCCCTCCCAAGCTCTCCACGCCCACGGGCAACTGTCGAAAAAAAGGGGCCTCCTGGGCCTGCAAAGAGGGCGCGGTCAGTGTGGGATTCGCGGAGGTCAACTACCGCCCACGCCGGTGTTTTCAGTTCGCGCTCAGCGACAACACACCACTCACATTCGAGGATAAGCTGGCCCTGGGGACCTCCCTGCGTGGTCACATCGGTGTGACCGACTTCAACAGCCGCCTGCGCAGCGATGCCCCGATTCGGGTCCGGACGTTCATCGATGATGTCCCCGTCGGTCAGTTCGTGGTGACCGACGCCCAAGGCTGGCGACCGTTCTCCGTCAAGACGGAGCCAGGCGAGCATGACGTGCGCGTGGAGCTGACCGATACCGTGCGAGGCACCTGGGGACGCGAGGGTCACAATCCCGGAGGCCGCCGCAAGGTCTGCTTTGAGCTTCGGGTGCTCGGGGGTGGCTCGTGACCGATGTCCCCGCGTGGGTCCGCCGATTGGGCCCCTGGCTCGGAGCGTTGCTGATCGCCGTCCTCGTGACCGGTGCCCTCTCCACCACGCATCGAGGCACCGGATACGTCCGCGACGAGGGCATCTACTTTCAGGCCAGTCGTAGCTACGCCGCGTGGGTCGACCGGCTCCTGAGCGAGCCGAGTCAGGCGATGAAGCGAAAGGTTCGCGACCGCCACTTCGCACCCAATCACGAGCACCCCGCCTTGATGAAGACCCTCGGCGGGGTCTCGGCGCGATGGCTGGGCTCCGCGCCCGCCAAGAACGGCTCGCCAGCCCGCAAGGGCTCTATGCCCGAAGGCGCCGCGATGCGGTTGCCCGCGCAGGCCATGGCCGGCCTCGGAGCAGCGCTTCTGTTCCTCGCCGGTTTTCGACGGGCGGGCGTCCTGGCCGGGCTTCTGGCCAGCGGCGCGTTCATCCTGCTCCCGCGGGTCTGGTTCAACGCTGGCCTTCACGCGTTCGACGTCCCGGTTGCAGCGATGATCTTGGCCGTCGTCTTGGCGTACCGCCGAGCCCAGAGTTCGGTCGGTTGGAGCCTCGCCACGGGGGTCCTGTTGGGCATCGCGATCGCCGTCAAACACAATGCGCTGTTCGTGGGGCCTCTCCTCGCGCTGCACCACACGCTGCAGCTCACGCTCGACCGCCTACGACACGGGAGAGTTGCCCCGAAGAGCACCTGGCTCCCGCTGCCGCTCCTCAGCATGATGGTCCTCGCCCCGCTCGTCGCCTGGGCGTGCTGGCCATGGATGTGGGCCGACCCAGCGACGCGCCTGCAGGAGTACGTCACCTTTCACAGCCAGCACAGCTGGTACAACATGGAGTTCCTCGGGCTGAACCACAACCAGCCCCCGATGCCCTCGAGCTACCCATGGGTGATGACCATCGCGACCGTCCCGGCGGTGCTTCTGGTGCTGGGCTTGCTCGGGCTGGTGCTGCAGGCCCGCGTCGATGCGCACGCGCCCGTGCTCGCCGAGGTTCCCACCAGCTTCTGGCACCCACGCCCCGAGGCGTTGCCAAGCCGCGACTCGTTGCTGTACGGCTTGTTTGCCACGTTTCCCATCGTCCTGATCAGCCTGCCCTCGACCCCGATCTTCGGCGGTACAAAGCACTGGATCACCGCCTACCCGTTCTTGGCGTTGCTGTGCGTCGAGGCTTGGTCCCGTCTGTGGCGGCTGGCCGAAGTCCCCACCGCCAGGCGTCGGTGGATGCAGCCGGTGTTGTTGGGGTTGCTGCTCGCTCCGGGGGCGATCGGGATTCGAGATGCGCCGACCCTGGGCCTGTCGCAGTACGCCCCTCTCGTTGGCGGACCCCGAGGTGCGGCTCGTCTCGGACTCAACCGCGGCTTCTGGGGCCACGCTGTCGGTGGGGTCCTGCCCGAGCAACCCGGCCAGCTCCACCTGCACGACCTCCACGAGCTCGCCCGTCGGCAGTACGCTCGAGAAGACCGATGGCCGCAGGGGCTCGAACCGGCGCCCCTGTCTCGCGCTGATGCTGCGTTGTTGTTCTACGAGCTCCACATGACCACGCACGAGGTGGACGCATGGAATCGGTACGGCACAACCGCGCCCAGCACAGTGCTCGAGCTCGACAACGTCCCGCTCACGTCCCTGTACGAGTAGTCCAACGGCGCCCCGACCCCGCGATGCCTGTCCCAGAGCAATACACCTACCCGCGATACCTCCGTGCCAAGCGAACGGTCGACGACCGGGCGCTGAACCGCGATGTCATGGAGACCGTCCTCGCGGGCCTACCCAGCGATCGCCCGGCCCAAATCGCCGAGCTGGGCGGCGGCGTTGGGACGATGGTGGACCGCCTCATCGAAACGAAGCGTATCTCGCGTGCGGACTACGTCATCGTCGACACCGAGGCCGAGTTCCTCGAAGAAGCGCAGAGCCTCGCTCCACAATGGAGGCAGGGCCTGACACGCCACACAACCTCCCCTGCGGCTGCGGCGGCCGTCTCCTTCGACGTGACGACCCGACACGCACCCCTCGAGGACTGGCTTACACAAGGGGACGAGACGTTCGACCTCATCATCGCGCACGCGGTCCTCGATCTGGTGGATGTGAAGGCAGTGCTACCCCGCTTGTTGCAGCGGTTGGCGCCGAAGGGCGTGTTCTGGCCGACGATCAACTTCGACGGCGAGACGATCTTCCTTCCCAAGGACCCCGCCGACCGTCCGCTGATGGACGCCTACCACCTCAGCATGGACGAGCGGGTTCGAGACGGACAACCCGCCGGATCGTCAACGGCGGGACGGGAGCTGTTTGGCCACATTCGTGCCTCGGGTGGCTCCATCCTGCGCGCGGGGAGTTCCGACTGGGTCGTGTTCGGCGACGCGGAGGGTTACGAGGCTGACGAAGCCTACTTTGCCCACCACATCATCCACACGGTCGAGCAAGAGCTTCGCGCACATCCCCAGCTGGGGGATTCGGTTCGTGGTTGGGGCGAGCTTCGCCACGCCCAGGTCGAGTCCGGAGAGCTGGTCTACATCGCGCACCAGCTGGACTTTGCGGTCCGCCGCGGAGGCTGAGCCTCGGCGCTCACCGCTTCGTCCATACGAGCAACCGATACGTAAACAACCGCCGCTGCAACGCCATCTGCAGGGCATTTCCGCCCAGCATGTTGAGCCACCACGGGTTGCGCGTCGGGATGTGACGGCCCAGCCGGACCAGCGCCGTGATGGCTCGATCACGAGGCCGCCGCAGTTCGACGTCCGCAGTCAGGTCGTCGTCCTGCACGAGGTCGAAGCCGTGTTCCCCGGCGAGGGCTACGGCGGTCGACGGAGAGAGCAGCGACCCGACGTTCCAACCCTTCCGGAACTCGCGGACCCAACGGGCTTCCCGCGTCGAGAGTTGCCCTTGTTCAACCCGTTGTGACGCGAAGTCGTCGCAAAGCGCCAACACGCCCCCGGAGCGAACGACTCGGGCTGCCTCCGCGAAGAACGGCCGGGGCTGCGGCGCGTGCACGAACGACTCGATGCCAAACGCAACGTCCACGGGTTCCAGCTCGGCCGGGAGCTTGGTGAAGTCGGCCTGCACACACTGAAGGCGCTTGGAGAGACCCGCCCGGGCGAACCGCTCGTTCGCCAACTGCACCTGAGACTCGCTGATCGTGACCCCCACCCCTGTGAAGTCTCGCTGCTGCGCCAGGTACTCGAGCGAGGCCCCGACGCCGCATCCAAGATCGAGAACCCGTCGCGTCTGCGGCTGCATCCGTTCGAGCAAGCGCTCATGAACGTAGTGAAACGCCCCGGCTCGTGTTCGAACGCCCGGGCCCCACACGGCGCGATGAATTGCGCCGACAGTGCCCCCTTGGCCAAAGCGAAGGAAACGCTTCGTATTGGCCTCGTAGTACTCCTCGACTTCGCCCGTGCCCACCGAACGCGGAGGGTAACGAACAAGACACCTCCCGCCCAGCGCGCCACCCGGACACGATTGCCGCATCGCAGCCCAGCTGCGAGAATCCGCCATGCTCACCGGTCGGTGTTTGTGTGAAGCGGTCGCCTACGAGGTCGCCGGAGAACTCGGACCCATCTTCAACTGCCACTGCTCAAAGTGTCGACGGTGGCACGGAAGTGCGTTCCGCACCCGAGCATCCGTAGCCGCGCATCAGTTCCGCTGGGTTCGGGGTGAGGGCAGCGTGCGTGGCTACAAACAAGGCAACGTCACCAAACACTTCTGCGGGACGTGCGGCTCCAACCTCATCAGCACCTACGCGAACCGACCCACCGTGGTCGGCCTCCCGCTGGGAGGACTCGACCAACACCCAGGCAGCACACCGCAGGCTCACATTTTCGTGGACTCCAAGTCCCCGTGGCACGAGATCACGGACGCCTTGCCGCAGCATCCGCAGTGGCCCGGGGACGAGGCGGCCGTCCGCCAAACGTCCTCAGAGCCACCCCCGTCGAGAGACGGGTGAAGGGCGCTGCTACTCCTTGACGAGTTCGTCGCAAGCGACGAGGGCCGCCTTGGTCTCGGCCTTGAGCGCGCAGTCGAGCGCTTCAGCTGGCGGTGCTTCGGAGTTGCACGCGCCCACGATGTCCTTCTTGGCCTTGTCCTTGGCCTCGTCGGGGATTTCCTCGCCCTTTTCCGCAGCGAGTACCTTCGTCACGTGTTCGGCGAGTTCGTCGCATTTGGGGTTGCTGTCGCAACCGAGAACGAGCGTGCACAGGCCGAGGATGAGAGTCGCGTTCTTCATAATTCTGTTTCCTTGAGGGTGCTCGGGCCGGCTCACTTCACGCCGTGCATCATCTTGTTGAGTGGTGAGGATAGGGCGACCAACAAGACGCCGATGCCGACGGTGACGTAGCCCATCGTGGAATACGCGTCGGTGTAAGTGGTGAGGCTCTCGGCGGCCTTCTCGAGGAAGTCCGGGGTGAGAATCTTGTCTGCGCTCTCGACGATCGACTGCACGGGTCCCGGCGGGTTGATGTGCCGGTCGGCAAGGCCAACGATGGACTCGATCGGTCCGCCGCCGCCTTCCTCGCCGCCCGTCAGCTTGGCCAACGCGGCCGCGAGGTAGTTCGAGAACGCGAAACTGAGGAACCAGGCCCCCATGACCGAGCCAGTCATGTGCTTGGGCGCAAGCTTCGTGACCATGCTGAGCCCGATCGGCGAGAGGAACAGCTCTCCCATCGTGTGCAGCATGTACATGAACATGAGGATGTAGATCGGGACGAGCGAAGCATCGCCGGCCATCGAGCTACCGACGAGGACCAGCAGGTAGCCGACACCCAGCTGCAGAATCCCCAATCCGAACTTCATCGGGATGTTGGGGTTGAGTCCCCGGCGATCGAGCGCAACCCACATCCACGTGAACACCGAGCCCAGCAGCAAGATGAAGATCGGGTTGAAGGACTGCGTTCCCGAAGCGCTGAACTCGAACAGACCGAGGAAGTTCCGGTCCACGTTTCGGTCGGCAAACAACGTCAGCGAGCTTCCAGCCTGCTCGAAACAGGCCCAGAACGTCACGTTGAAGACCATGAGGACCAGCAAGACCAAGATCCGGTCGCGCTGTTCCTTCGACGACTTGAACGCCTCACGCAGCAGGGATGCAACCACGAACACCAAGATGGCGCCCAGCGCATAGCCAACGACCGCTTGGCCGTACCGAAGCAGCATGAACAGGACCGGGGCCGCAGCAATCGAGCCGATGTACGTCGGCATCGCCCACTTGCGGTAGCGCTCCTTGTCCGGAATGTCGCCCGTCCCCTCGAAGTGCTTCGAGCCCAAGATGAACACCGCGACGCCGATGAGCATGCCGACTCCGGCGATGCCGAAGCCGATCGTGAAGCCGAAGCGCTCGCCGAGCGGACCCACGCCAAACAGCGGCGCTGTGGCGAGGAAGGCACCGAGGTTGATGCCCATGTAGAAGATGGTGAAGCCCGAGTCTCGACGAGGGTCGCCATCTTCGTAGAGGCGACCCACGATCGTCGAGATATTGGCCTTGAAGTACCCGTTGCCGATGATGATCACGGCCATCCCAGCAAACAAGAAGAACTCGTTGCCGCCGAGGATCATGAACTCCCCGACCGCCATCATGAGGCCGCCGAGGATCACCGCGCGCCTGTAGCCGAGGATGCTGTCCGCGATTTTTCCGCCCGCGACCGGAGCCGCGTACACCAACGCCGTGTAAGCACCGTAAATGCCAAACGCTTCGAGGTCGCCCTTGAGCAGCGACTTGGTCAGGTACAGGACCAGCAGCGCTCGCATGCCGTAGTAGCAAAGGCGCTCGAACATCTCGGCCCCGAAGAGCACGTACAGGCCCTTGGGGTGTCCACTTTTCGTTACAGGGCTGGTGCTGCTCACAGATCCTCGGAACGGCGGATTATCCGGACCGAGCGAGGTTCGCGCAACACCGATGGGTCAAGCCGCTGACGCCCTCATGTGACCTGGCGCGGCTCCTCTGGGGTGCCGATGGGCTGCCCGGCCTCCATGTGCATCCGAACCTCGCGCTCGATCTCTTCGAGAACCCCTATCAACCGCTCCGAAAGCTCGATGGCCCCATCCAGCGAGCCTTCGGATCGCGCCGTGGCCCGCGCTTCGCCTTCGAGTGCGCGAGCGTGTTCGAGAAGATGAGGCCTGAGGATCCCTACGAACGATCCCGCAAGCGAATGGCCCACCCGCCGCAGCGCCTCCGGATCCCCGGCGGTGACCCCTGAACGAATCTGCTCCACGTACTCCGGCTTCGACGCGAGAAAAACTTCGAGGCACAGCCGAACCGACTCCGCGTCGTCGCCAAATTTCTCGGAAACTTCGTCCGAAGCGAGTCGCTCGGCCAGGGTCGGCCTCTGAGGTTCTCCCGCCGCCAACGCCATGGCCTCCGCCTCGCTCAAGACCCGCTGCACGGTCTCGAACAACGCCGCCGCGCGAACGGGCTTGGTGAGGAAGTCGTCCATCCCCGCGAGTCGGCAACGCGCGAGTTCCTCGGGGGCGGTCAGCGCGGAGAGACCTACGATGGGGACCTTGGGTCGGCCCCGCATGGACTCCCATCCACGGATGCGCTCCGTCGCCGCGACTCCATCGAGCCCGGGCATCTGCACATCCATGAAGATCAGATCGAAGTCGCTCGACGTCGCAGCCGAGAGCGCTTCACCACCATCGCGGGCCGTCTGCACGACATACCCGACCTTCTCCAACAGCCGGGCCGTGATCGCTCGGTTGGCGGGGTTGTCGTCAACAATCAAGATGGTCGCGCCCCGTGTCCCGACAACAGGAAGGGGCACATCGGCGCGTTTCCCCTCGGCGTTGGCGAGCGCTCGCAGTGCCGCTCCGACGGCGACGTCGGTCATGTCCGTCGCAACCGAGTGGGTCAACTCCAGGTCCGACGAGTCCGGCACGCCAAAGCCAACCGTGCGTATGGAGGACAACTCCGGGAGCGACCGGATCGTCGGAAGTACCGTCCCGACCTCAACGCTGTCACCACTGAGCATGACCACGTCGAACGAACGGCCGACCGCGGCCGCGTTGGCGAGTTGGCAGACCGCAGCGAGGCCCCCTGCGACCGCGAGCACAGTTCCCCCTGTTGGCCGAACCAACCGGCGCGTCGCGTCGATGATCGAAGCGTCCTGGGTCATCAGCAGCACACTCCACGGGGGGATCGGTACCTGTGTCGCATTGCGAACCCGTCGCAGCCAAACGGTGAAGTAGAACTCGGCGCCCTGCCCCACCTCGCTTTGCACCCACATCCGCCCGCCAAAGAGGTCGACGAGTCGGCGCGAGATGGCGAGCCCCAACCCCGTCCCGCCATGGCGACGCGTCGAAGACCCGTCGACTTGCTCGAAGACCTCGAACACCGCCTCGTGCGATTCCTTGGGGATTCCTGGCCCCGAATCGGAGACGCAGAATTCGAGGCACAGCCGGTCTCCCTGGGCCTCGGCCACGCCAATCCGCAACTCGACAAACCCCTTCTCGGTGAACTTGACGGCGTTGCCGATCAGGTTGAGCAACACCTGTCGAAGCCGCGACTCGTCCCCGAACATCACGCCGCTCGTCCGAGGATCCATGTCCACACGGAGTTCGAGCCCCCGCTTTCTCGCGGGCACCGCCATCAGCTCGATGATGCTGCTGACCTGCTCGCCCAGGTTGAACTCCTCGGGACACAGCGACAGCCCGCCGGCCTCGATCTTGGAGAAGTCGAGGATGTCGTTGACCAGTTCGAGCAGTGCATCCGATGCGCTGCGGATCGTCTGGATTCCCTGGTTGACCGTCGGGTCGAGCTTCTCCATCAACAGAAGCTCCGCCATCCCGATGACCGCGTTCATCGGAGTGCGAATTTCGTGGCTCATCCGGGCCAAGAAGTCGGTTCGAGCTCGGCCTGCTGCAATCGCCTCGTCCCGCGCGCGAACGAGTTCGGCCGTCCGCGTCGCCATGTCCCGGTCCCACTGGGCCTTCCCCTCTTGGAGTTCGGAGGTCCTCTGCGTCAGACGCAGCTCAGCCTCCTTGCGTGCGCTGACCTCTTCTTGAGCGATCCGTTTCCATCGCGACAGCTCGTCGGGCGAATCACTCATCCACAGCCTCCTTCACCGAGACAGCCGCGGCCGAGCGAGGCCTGTTCTCCAGGGCACGTATCACCGCAGCAGGCGCGAGCCGCTCGGACATCCTGCAGACCTCGGTGTTCCCCACGCCCTTCATCCTCCCACGGACCCGCACTCATCTCTGAGGATCATCGCAGCGGGACGCCCCGGCATCGGGCTGAAAGTGAAGCCAATCCCCCCCAAACCCGTCCGAAAACGGGTCGAAATCGCCGGAGAGTTCCACGTCGCCGAGAATCGGCTGTCCCCCCGCGGGCGCCGCAACACTCCGCCCTCGACCTCCCGGGCATGCCCGGGCGGTCCGAAACGCGAGCCGAGGCTCACAGCATGTCAGCCTCCGGGGAGAGACTGACTCGCCATCAGTTGCGCGAACACGTCGTTCGCGGCCACATCCGTGGTGCTGGACCCGAAGGTGCAGCTCGCGTTCCCGGGCCAACAATGCCCACCGCCCTCCACCGTGCACAACGTCACCTCCACGCCGTCGTCACACGCTGTCCAAGTCTCGCACGTCGAGTCCCCTTGTTGATGGGTGACATTGGGAACCGGGGCACAGCCGTTGCGGGCGGCCCAACTCTGCATCGTGTCGCGAGCGCCCGGGAAGCCGGGTCCGACGCCATCATACCGAACGATCGTGTCCGCGGTCCCGTGGAACTGCTGCACCGAGATCGGTCGGGCTGGGCTGCACTCCAGCATCGTCAACACACCCGCAACGGAAGCAACCCCTGCAAAAACATCCGCAGCCTCGCACGCCAGACGGTGCGCCATGTGACCACCGTTGGACATCCCGATCGCGAAGACCTTCGCGGTGTCGACACATGAGCCCAGCCCGATGTGCTGAACGACCGTGCGCGCAAACCCGACATCGTCGATCCCAGAGCTCTGTGCACCTCCGCAGCACAGGCCGGAGTTCCAAGAGTTCGAAGTTCCAGCCGGGTACGCCACGATCACTCCCGCGTCGGCGGCAGCCGCGTCGTACAGGGAAAACACCGCCTGCTGCGCCGGGTTACCGAGCAGACCGTGGAAGTTCAGCACCAGCGTCGCGGGCTGAGTGACGTCGACGGTCTCGGGGATGTAGAGGTCGTAGGTCCGACTCAGCCCGCCATGTTCCAACGACACACCATCGTAGCGACCTGGAGGAAGTGTCCCAGCAGGACAGAACCCCGAACCGGGGTCGTCCGTAGTCTCGGGTCCCGCGCCCTCACCGTCGCTCTGGCTGGACGTGGCGCCCCTCGTAGCGTTCGACGTCCCTTCCCCTTGGGGTCCACCGCCTGTCGTCGATGCGGTCCCCGTCGACGCGGAAGGCTCCCCCGGGCTCGACGAGACGTCGTTTCCCCTCGAGGGGTCGGTTTCTGCAGGTCCGGAGGACTCCCCGTCGCACCCTGCCAAGCAGGCCAGCAGGATCCATGCCTGGGTCGAAAGCGCTCGGTTCATCGTCCGCATCCTCGTGCTCCCGTGAAGGTGCGTTCAACGAGGATGAAGGTTCCCTTGCGCGCTCGATGGCTAGGAGGGCGCCCAATCCGGCGGCGGCGGAACGACTGCCCCCGGGTTCTTCCCGCTCATTCGGTGCGCGACAAACTCAGCCACGGTTCCGAGCTTGAGGTATGGGTTGGACTTCAGCTGAGCATCAAGCGTAGCTGCGGGTGTCGGCCCGTAGTGGTGCCCGGGATACATCGTGGTCTCCGACGGCAGGTCATCGATCAACTTGCGCAACGTCGCGAACATGATTTCGGGGTCCCCGCCGACGAAGTCACAGCGTCCGCAACCATCGACGAAGAGCGTGTCCCCGGTCACCAGATTGTCTTGCACACGAAAGCACACCGACCCCGGGGTATGCCCGGGCGTGTGCAAGACGTCGATCGCGACGCCGCCGACATTCAGGGTTTCTCCAGGAGAGACCGGGCGCAGGTTTTCGCAACGGAACCCAGAGAAGTCGATCTCCTCGCGGAGCATGTAGACCGGTACATCACGCTCCTTCAACAGGTGCTCGACCTGGTCCACATGGTCGAAGTGGCTGTGGGTGCACAAGATCGCCTCGATGCGAACATCGAGTTCGCCCTCCTGGTCGAGGATCGACTTGAGGTGCCAAGCAGGATCAACGACCGCCGCGACCCGCTTCTCGCGGTCCCCGATGAAGTACTGGAAGTTGTCCCAAGGCCCGAGTTCGTACTGATGGATAAACATCGAGGTGTTCGTCTCAATCGAAGGTGACAACCGAACGGATCGATTCGCCTTGGTGCATCAAGTCGAACGCCTTGTTGATGTCCTGCAGCGGCATGGTGTGCGTGATGAGGTCGTCGATCTCGATTTTTCCGTCCATGTACCAATCCACGATCTTCGGCACGTCGGTCCGGCCCTTCGCACCACCGAACGCAGAACCTCGCCAGTTCCGGCCCGTGACGAGTTGGAACGGCCGGGTGGAGATTTCCTCGCCCGCCCCAGCGACCCCGATGATGATCGAAGTGCCCCACCCCTTGTGGCAGCACTCGAGGGCGTCACGCATCACCTTGACGTTCCCGACACACTCGAACGAGTAGTCCGCGCCCCCACCGGTGAGGTTGACCAGGTGCGGGACGAGCTCACCTTCGGGGACGTCACCGGCGTTGACGAAGTGCGTCATGCCGAACTTCTCGGCCAGCGCTTGGCGTCGCGGGTTGAGGTCGACCCCGACGATCATGTTCGCCCCTGCCATCCGAGCGCCCTGGATCACGTTGAGACCAATCCCACCCAAACCAAACACCACAACGTTGTCCCCCGGGGCGACCTTGGCGGTGTTGATCACCGCTCCGATCCCCGTGGTGACACCGCAGCCGATGTAGCAGACCTTGTCGAACGGAGCGTCCTCGCGGATCTTGGCGACCGCGATCTCGGGAACCACCGCATGGTTGGCGAACGTCGAGGTTCCCATGTAGTGGTACAGTCGCTCGTTCCCGATCGACAAACGCGAGGTTCCATCAGGCATCAGTCCCTTGCCTTGCGTCGAGCGAATTGCCTGGCAAAGGTTCGTCTTGCCCGAGGTGCAATACGAACACTCTCGGCACTCCGGCGTGTACAGCGGAATGACGTGGTCGCCCACCTTGAGCGAGCGGACATCGGCGCCGACTTCGACCACAACTCCGGCGCCTTCGTGTCCGAGGACTGAAGGGAAAATCCCCTCCGGATCGGCACCCGACATCGTGTACGCGTCCGTGTGGCAGACGCCGGTCGCCTTCATCTCGATCAACACTTCCCCGGCCCGCGGGGCGTCGAGTTCGACCTCCTCGATCGACAGGGGTGCTCCGGCTTTGTGTGCGACGGCGGCCTTCGTCTTCATCCCACTCACGGTACCGCAGCCTGGGGAGGCTATGGGATGTCGGCTCCGGCCCAGTCTTGCGCGTCCGAGACCCCAGGCCGAGGATCACCATCGAGGTCGACGAGCGGGTCTCCCTTGGCCCACTGCGCGACATCCTCGAACGGCATCCCGAGCGTGTCGTACCGAAGGTGAAGGTCTCCGGCCGGGTAGTCCTCGAACCAGCGGCCCGTATCCACCGCGCCGACCGCGACGTTCCCTTCGCCGAAGACCGCCTCCAAGGCACTGTAGCTGACGTCAGCCTGAGGGCAGTCGATCTCCCCCACCGACCCCTCGCTGAGGACAATGCTGTTGCGTACGGAGACCGCGTTGTCGCCGTCGCAGACGATCCCCTGGGCATCGCCATATCCCGCCACGATGCTCGAGTAGGCGACATCGAGCGTCGAGGTATGGCTTCGCAACACGGAGACGTTGTTGCGGTCGCCACCGACCATCGCGTTGCGCAAACTGAGGTAGGCGTCCTGGCTGATCGATACCGCGCCTCCGCTGTTGTTCACCAACTCCACCCGCTCTGCGTAGAGTGATGCACCGCGAACCTCGACCGCAGTTCCGTACGATTCTTCGATACGGACGTCCACCAGGTACAGCGAACTGCCCTCGGAGACCGTGATTGCCGCCTGATCGTCCCAGGAGGTCATGCATGGACGGGCGCCCGGTTCGCCAAGCAACGCGACCGACCGACCGTCGGTGATGCTCAACGTGTCCAGGATGCACTGCGCCCCCGGTGACCAACGGACGGCGATGCGACCGCCCGGCGGAACGCCTTCGATCGCGGCCGAGAGCGCCCCCGCTGTGGTCATGCCATCTTCCCCGACGACGACGGCTTCGTCGAAGCACCAACCCGTCTCCAAATCACACGCGGTTTCACACTCATCATGCGCGCTGCATCCCCGGCACTGCCCATCGTCCGAGCAGACCGGCGTGTCTTCAATACACAACGAGTCGTCGAACTCGCCGCACTGCACACATCCGTCCGGCGAGCACACGGGATGCTCCGGGTCGAGGGAGACGCACGCTTCGTCGGGGTTCTCGAGTGCGTCGCATCCCACGCACACTGCGTCGACGCAGAACGGAGTTGCGCCCGAACATGCTGGTTCTTCGCCGCACCCACCGACACCGCCGCTGCCGTCCGCGGCCGTCGTCTCGTCTTCGTCCCAACCCGCGCTGACGCCGGTGGGATTGGGGACATCAACGTCTCCCGTTTCCGTGCCCCCCTCGGTCTCTCCCGCGGCCGTGAAGTCACTCCCGCAGCCGGCCAGAAGCCCGGTGCAGACGCCCGCGAGGACCTTCAGTGCGTGCTTCGTTTGCATCGGGCGGGCGTATGACATGCTCCTACCTCTGCCGAAAATTTTGGTGCAAGCCAGGGACACGCTATGCCGCAGTGGGTTCCTCATGAAGCGCATTGCAGCTCGAATCGTCTGTGCATCCCTCCTGCTCGGTGGATGCTCCTCCTCCGGCGGTCTCGTCGGGGACGAAGAGCAGATCGAAGAACGCCTCGTCGGCGGCTGGGATGGCGCCTCGACCACAGGGACCAGCGTGTTGTTGTTGCGCGAGGGACTCTCGGGGACCCTGAGCGCCGTACATCTCGTCGCGACGGAGCGCGAGTACCAGGTCAACTTCTCGGCCTCCGGGAACATGGCCGAAGACTCCCAGAGCGTCCTGCTCGACCTGTCCTGCACCGAGGGCCGGGTCCGCTCGCTGAGCGTCGCCGCGGACCAAGCAGACGAGGAAGACACCATTCCGTCGGCCACCGACGATGAACCGACGTCGCAGACCGACGCTGACCCAGACGGCTGGGATACGCTCGACTGCGCCGGATGGGCGCTTCAGCTCGAGTGCGGCATCGCAGGCGAATGCGACACCGCGGACTGCAACCTCTTCTGCGACGTCGCCTACTTCGGCGACGCATTCGCGACCGCGGCGATCGAACTGTCGAGCATCGAAGACGAGCTCGACCACTGGCAGCGCGTCTGAGCGCCGGCCGGCCAAAGACTCAAGACAGCCAGCGCTGCGTGTGCTCACCGAGACGCGGCGGCGCGGCATCGACGGGCTCTCCCAGGGAGAACGGTCCACGGACGGGGCCGCTGCTGGGACGACGAGTCTGTAGCTGAGCGTCCTGCATAGCTTCGTCCACGGACAAGACCGGAGCCACGGGGACGCCCGCCTCCCGAAAACGTTCGATCCACAGCGCGAGCGGCTGTTCTTCGATCCGCACCGCGATGCGAGTTCGCAGCGGGGCCGCAGCCAAAAAGCGTCCCCACAGCGGGAGGCCCGCGGCTCCCGAGAGGTCGAGGACCTCGCACGTCTTCCGCCAGAACTTGTCCTCGTCGACCACGCCGATGCTGAGGTATCGCTCGTCCGAGGTTCGGTACACGGTGTAGTGCGGGAGCGTGTGCAGCCGCAGCCGTTCCATGTTCTGCACCCGCTTCGTCTGCCGCAACCGCTCGCCCACGGCCTCCAACGTTGCCCGTCCCCTCCCCTGCGAGAGGCTGTCGGCCAACTTGCCGACGATGGAGCCCAGAGCGCCTGGGAGCGCCTCGGAGGCGCGGCGCATGGCGTTCGCGGTGGGCTCAGCCGCGTCGGCAAGACTCGCATCCCCCGGCGTGAGCCCCTCGGTCCACACGTACGTCCAGCTCAGCAGCGCATCGACGATCGCCACGTCGAGGATCTGTCCCTGCCCGGTCCGTACGCGCTCGAGGAGAGCCCCGAGGATTCCGGTGGTCGCGGTCATTGCGGCGGACAGGTCGCCGAACGGCAGCGCCCCACCGAGCGGACGGCCCCGGTCATCCCGAAGCATGTGGCACACGCCCGTCAGCGCTTGGAAGTTGAGGTCATGCCCAGGATGGTCGCGGTACGGGCCCTCCTGCCCGTACCCGCTGATCGAACAGTAGACGACCTTGGGAAACGCCTTCGCGATCTCGTCCGGACCCAGGCCGAATCGCGCCATCACCCCCGGCCGAAAGCCCTCGACGACCACGTCCGCCTCGGCGATGAGAGCCCGTACCGCGTCTCGAATCGAGGTCTCACGAAGGTCAGCCACAACGCTGTCCTTGCCGGCGTTGAGAATGTCGAACAGACGAGGAAACACGCGTGCCGGGTCACCCCGGGGCGGCTCGATCTTCACGACCTCCGCCCCCATCGAGCGCAGCACCATCGTGGTGTACGGCCCTGGGAGGTTCTGGGTAAAGTCGACGACTCGGGTTCCGCTCAGCGCCGGCACGGCAGCAGTCTACGGTTTTTTGGGGTTCCGCTGCGGCTCCGATACCCATGAAGCATGCGCCACGACACGCCTGTTAGGTTCTGGTCGGTCCGCTTGCTCCCCATGCTTGCCGGCCTCCTCGGCCTGTGCGGCCTGCTTGCAGCGCGTGGACCCATGACCGTGATCGCGGGGATGTTGCTCGTCGCGGCCGTCGCCCTGGAGTTCGTCGGCTGGGGCCAGTGGGTACGAGCCCGTGGCCGCTCCCTGGGCCTGGCAACACTCGCCGGCGCCTGCGCCTGCGCCCTCGCGCTGGTCGCAGTCTCCGTGAGCGGCTCCAGCCCGGCCGAGTCGGTCGTCGCTCATCGGTGAATTGACGACGGACCCCGGCCCGGCCACTCTCGGTCCGCATGACCGGTGAGGATGATGCAGCGACCCGGGCCCTTGCGGTCCGTGAGCGCGCCACGCAGCCCGCCGAGATGAAGCTGTCCGACTCGCTGCGGTCCGCCGCCCGCGACGAGTTCGTCTACGTCGGACGCAACGGCGAGGTCCGCCCCGCGTGGCGGTACAAGGTCGGCCGGGCCGTTGCCTTGAGCACGGCGGGCGGACTCGGATTGGCAGGCATTGGCTTGTGCTTCGCGGTCGGTATGCCCTGGCTCAGCTTGTTGTACGTCGGAGCGCTGGGTGTGGTGGGTAACGCGTGGCGACACGGCGAACGACTCAAGGCTGCCGCCGCCATGGTCGCCGCAGAGCAGCTCGACCCAGCCGAGGTCGAACTCCAGAAACTTGCCCAAGCTCGCACTGCGTCCAAGATGGTTCGCGCCCTGGCTTGGCACAACCTCGGTGGTGTGGAGATGCGGCGGGGCAACCCCAACACAGCGCTCCAACATGTGCAGCGCGCACGCGAACTCCTGACCAGCACCCGTCGGCACGCAGCGGGGCCTTGGCCCTGGATCAACCGCTTCAACGAGGCGTTGCTCCTCGCCCAGGTGGGCAGACTTGCCGAGGCCCGCAGCGCGCTCGAAGACCTCCAGGCCGCGCCAGAGGGGGAGTACTTCGAAATCCTCCGACTCAACGTGCGGCTCATGGTCGCGTTTGCGGCCGATGATGTATCGGTGCTCCCACCGGACCTGCACGATTGGACGCGCCTGGCCTTGGACACAACCTCCGCCGAGCTCGCGCTCACACTGCTGGGATGGGCGCACGACCGACGCGGAGACGAAGACATGTCCGCGCTGCTTGTCGAGCAGGCGCTCGACCGGATGGATGATGGTCTCTTCCGGCGCCTGTATCCCAAACCCCACGCCTGGCTCTCAGCCCACGGCACGTCCGCATGAGCGCGCCCTGGTTGTCGGCCAACCCCGACAAAGCGTGGGCGGAGCGCTTGTTTCTGCTCTACACCCCGGTGTGGATGGCGGCGGTCGGACTGGTGATGGTCACCGGATGGATTCACACCTTCGGCGACATCGGGTTCATGGCGTTCTCCACCGCGGTCGCTGCTCCGGCGCTCGTGGTTCCGGCCATGGCAGACCGGAACAAGCAGCGTCCGTGGTGGCGCAGCTATTGGTTCAAGCTCAACGTTTGGTCGGCGATCTTGGTCGTGGGCGGAACCTACTTTGGCACCGCGTACTTCTTCGACCTCATGGGCATGCGATACGGGTTCGACGTGAGTTGGACCTTCGAGTCCCCGGTCGTCGGTCGGCAAGGTGGCCGGGTCCCGCTGTTCATGTATCCGCTGACCCAGGCGTACTTCGTCAGCTACTTCGTGTTGCTGACCGTGGCCTACCGCCGCTTTGGCCACACTTTGAAACCCGTGGGGCGTGCCCTGCTCGTGCTCGGCCTCGCCTACGGCATGGCCGTCGCCGAGACCCTCGCAATGGCCAACCCGCTCATCGCCGACGCGTTTTCCTACGCGGACCGCACCCGGATGCTCCTGCTGGGTTCGTGGGGCTACGCCGTCTACTTCATCGTTGGCCTACCGATGCTCTTCATCATCGATGAACCGACGGAAGAGGACCCTGCGCCGCAGTGGACCCTGCGCCGCGTCGCTCTGCAAGCAACCGGCGCGTACATGCTGATCTTGTGCGGGCTCGAGATCTGGGCCCAGCTGATCGGTCCGCTTTGATGCGACCGGCCAAGCCGGATCTTTCTAGTCGAGCACGATCTCGCAACTCGACTCGAATGGCACGCCGTTCTCTCCGAGTCCGTTGAACCGCAGGAGCGCCGGCCCCGGGACGAAGGACTCGGGAATCGTTGCGGAAAACGTCCAGGTGAAGCCGGCGCCCCCGGCTTCGACATCGCCATACTCGAATGCGAGCACGGCCCCACCTTGCTCGAGAAAAACCCCGACCTCGGTCTGGGGAAACGCATCGAAGAAGCTCACGGTCTGGGCTTCACCCACAGTCAGGACCGAGAGTTCCCCGAATCCATCGTCACACTCCAGCGGCTGCTGGCCAGTCGCGGTCTCCGTGCTTCCTCCGCTCGTTTCCCCCGTTGAGCCCGACGTGACACCCCCGCTGGTGCCCACGCTCGTTCCGGCGCTGCTCGTACCACCCCCCGTCCCGGTCCCAGACGCCGACATCGAGGAACCCGAGCCAGACGACGAGACGGGCTCAGCCCCGCTCGACGCCTGGGTTCCAGTGCCCGAGCTCTCAGCGGTCCCGCCCGCCGCGTCGCTGTCGCCACCGGGTTCTGCGAAGCACCCGGCAAGCACAGCGGCAACGAACGAAGTGCTCACGACCCGACCAAGCATCATCCTCGCAGCCTAGCATCGCCACCCCGTGTGACGGCTCCAACACTCAGGCCGCGGACTGACCGCCCACACGGATCCCCTGCGAATCGGACACACCCGGTTGAGCGCCCGACCGAACCCGTTCGAGCAACGCACGCACCCGCAGAACCGTCTCCGCCTGCCTCACACTCCACAGCTCAGCCCAAACCGCGTCGGGCAACCGTCCATGAGCACGCAACGCATCCGCGTCCGCGCGAGCCAGCAGTTCACGCTTGTCGTCACTCACCGCAGTCGGCCGTGGATACCCAGTGAGCTGCGTCAGCGCCTTCTCGACAGCGGCACCGACTCGGGCCGGCTCCCGCTCGAGAACCCAGGCGAGCACGTCCCATGAGTAGTCCGCGTGCGACCGCTCCTCGATCGCGATGGTCTCCAACACGCTCCGCGTGACCGGCTCTCGACACTCCTGGGCACACGCCGCCGCGACGTCTGCATTGTAGTCCTCGAGCAGACAGCCATCCTCGAGACTCTCGATGGCGAGCGTGATGAGCGGGTCCTTGCCGAAGTCCATACCGAGCAACAGATCCGGCATCGCTTCCACGCTCTTCGAGCGACCCTGGTAGCCCGCCGCAAGCGCGAAACACAGCCGGGTGTGTTCGATTTCCTCCAGCGCTGCCTTGTGTGCGCCCTCCATCAACTCCGCCGGAGCCCCCACGGCCGCGAGCATCCACGAGATTCGCGAGAACGCGGGCACGGATGCGTGTTCCTTCTGCGCGTCATGCAGCCACAACGCCCCGAGCGCCTCGCGCGTGGGCGCGTCGAGGCCGGCTCCGTCGGGTCGATCACCGCGGGTCCAGTCCGTGCCCTCACGCAGGTTCGGATGGAGTTGGCGGCCCCGGATCCGTAGCGGACGGCCCCAGGCGCCGCCCATCCCCGCGAGGCTCGAGGTCAACAACCCAACAAACCACCCGGAAGCAGCACCGAAGGAGGCCAGAAGCCCGAGCAGGAGCGGGCCCACCCCGCCTTGCTTCGCAACAAGCGACTTGACCGCGTACACGATCGCACTCACCGCAAATACCAACTGTGCAAGGGCCAGCAACGAGAAGGCCGCCATCACCACACCATTGTCGACCACACCTCCGTCCACGGAGATGAAGACGCCGAAGTTCAAGACGCCCGCAGCACACGACGCGCCGATCATCTTCCACGCCGAGACTCGGTGATGAGCAACAGGCTCGGCGGCGGGGCTCGGGTCCGGCGGGTTCACCGATTGATGGTAGACCACGACCGACGCCCGTCCCAGCGGAGGTTCAAGGCACGAAACCGCCCATCCCTCTCGGGCCCCACGTCCCCTCAAGTTCCGCCGCGGCCCGCCTATTTTCGGCCTGGCTAGAAGAGTTCTCGGAACCAGCGCATCACGCCCCCAGACTCGTCCCCTTCGGAGGCGGGAGCCTCACATCCGCGGAGCATGTCTGTCAGGGACACAGGGTCTACGCTCCCAGGGGCACCGATGAAAACCAACCGCGACTGGGGTGTCATGTCGCCCCAAGGCGCGCCGAGTTCGAGTTCCGCGCGACGGCCGACCACGTGCAAGACCGCCTTCTGCACTCGCTCTCGCGCCACCTGTACCACGCCCTTTACGCGAAACACCGAGGGAGGGAGCGTGTTGATCATTCGCTTGAGGCGCTTGGGGGACAGCGGCACGTCGGTGGTGTAGCTCCACGTCGTGTACGCAGCAGAGTGGTCGGGTTCGACCGCATCGTCACCGGCGTGGTGAAGGGTCACCGGAAGGTTCCCTCGTTCCGGAACAGCCTCCGTCCCGATCCCCAACACCAACGCTGCCGGGACATCCCCGTGGCGAGCGGCGACGACTCGGGCCTGCGGTACGGTCTTGCGAACCTTGGCCTCGACCTCTTCGAGCTGCGGGGTGTCCAACAAGTCGACCTTGCTGAGCACGACGATGTCCGCGGCCTTCAGCTGGCCCCCGATCACCACCCGCTGACGGAATCCGGCGCCAAGGTGAGCCTCGGCATCCACGACCACCACCACGCCATCGAGCGAGACGTGGTTTTGCAGCCGTGGCCCCTCGATTGCTCGAGCCACGGCGGCAGGGTCACTGACCCCGCTCGCCTCGATGACGAGATGCTCCGGAGCGTCACCGCGCGAAAGCATCTCAATGATCGAGCTGGCCAAGTCTTCTCGAATGCTGCAACAGATGCAGCCGCCGCCAAGGCTGACCATGTCCCCGTCGACGCCGACCACCAGCTCGGCGTCGATGTTGATCGCCCCAAAGTCGTTGACGAGGACTCCAAGGCGACGGTCGCTTTCGCCCGAGATGAGCGCATTGAGCAGCGTCGTCTTGCCTGCGCCGAGAAAGCCACCAATGACCGTCACAGGGGTGAGAGCTGACGATGCCATGCAGTGCTCTGATGCCTACCAATGCGAGGGTAAGAGGGTCAACCCGTAGGCCGCGGATCCTCGAGCGCTCGGGGGCCGTCGCGCGGCACGAATGGCGAGGACTTCGAGTCTTCCGCAGAAGCGCCGCCTTCGCGCCCGCCAGCTGGGGCCGCCGCCGAGGGCGCTGCCCGGAGGCGCTCGGCGCACCGATTCGGTGGCTCAAGCCCGGGCTTGGGCGTCCGACTCAACCGCCGCAGCGGGCGTCGGGGTCATCGGAGGGTTGGCGCAGCATGCTCGGAGGTAGCGTCTCGTGCTTGCCGTCCTCGCCGATCGCAACGACGAGTTTGAGGGTAGCGCCGTGCGTCGCCTCGAAGTACTCGACGGCAAGCTCGTACGTGCCGGGCTCCAGCAACAGCTTCCCGGTCCGGGTCCGCGGGGCGTGGGCTCCCCAGTTCTCGATCAACTTTTCGTCATCGACGTACAGCCGGCTGCCGTCGTCGGACGTGATTCGGAATCGGTACTCGGCCTCTTCCTCGACAACGAGACAGGTCGTGTAGACCGCGGACCACTCGTCCTTGGGCATGCCGCGGAACGGCCGGTCCTTGCCCCAGTCGAACTCGAGCTTCCGGCTGTATCGGATGCGGATGTCGCCCTCGAACTCCTTGCCTTCGTAGTACTCACCCAGCCAAGGACCGCTGGGTCCGCGGATGACGGACCCGGTCAGTCCGGCGACGAGGACGATCAGAACCGCCGCGATGAACGCCAACGCCATACGGCGCAGCGGAACGGCTGCACCCACGAGGGGAGCCGGGTCCAAGGCGGGCTCAGACCCGGAATCGGAAGCATCGAGGTCCACGGAATCGTCCATGCGACGGTGAGGCTATATAGCAGGGTGTGGGTTCGCGGACGAGCGGCGGGCGTGAGAATCACCCACCATGTGGCCCACGTTGGACGCCTTCCCGGGGGGTTGCCGGATCGTGCGCGCTCTGCCTCGTAGACGAAACGCCCCACCAGCGGCCGTACCGAGAGCTTTCGGCCCGTCCTCGGCGAGAAAGCGGACGAACGAGGCGGCCGGATCGTGCTTCGCCCCACGCCGCACCACGGCCGCCCGCGGACCCGTCGCAGGCTGGGCGTGGTACCCCTTGTCCCGCGGTGATCGGCGATCTCTTGGATCTCGAAGCGCTCTCGTCGCTGTCGGACCGCCAGTTGGTGGCCTTGCGCGAGGCCTTGCGAACCGCGGGCTATGACGCCCGTATGCTGTCGATGGCGGAGTCCATCGCTCCGAAGCAGTTCGACGCGGTCCGTTTGCCGCTCGTGCAGGCGTCGCTCGCAACCCAACCCGGACCCGGAGCGGTCCTCGCCCGGCTCTTCGCGTACCGAGACGCCCTGGGCCGCGACGATGTCACGCGGGCCCTCAACCCCGAGTTGGCCGGTGCCCTCGAGGCGTGCGGGGTCCTCATTCGGGAGGGCGAACGGGTGCGCAGCTTGCTTCGGCTCATCCCTTTCGGCGGCGTCTGGATCGGCTCGGACGACGCGGACGCCCAGCACAACCCGGTGATGGGGCCCGGCGCGACGACCCAGGAACTGCTGAACACCCTGCCGGGGTCGCTGCCCGAGCGTGTGCTCGATGTCGGCTGTGGTGCCGGCTCGCTCGCCCTCGTCGCCGCTCACCGCGGCGCAACTTCGGTGACGGCGATCGACCTCGACCCCCGCGCGGTCGCGCTCACCGCGTGGAACGCTCGCCTCAACGAGCTGGAGATCTCCGTTCGCGTGGGCGACCTGCTCGAACCGGTCCGGGGCGAGAGCTTCGACCTCGTTTTTGCGCAGCCGCCCTTCGTGCCTCAGCCGCCCGACGTCGAGGCCACGACCTACCTCCATGGTGGGTCCCGCGGCGACGAACTGGCCCTGCGACTCCTCGGAGGTCTCCCTGACGTCCTCTGCCCTGGTGGCCAAGCGCTCGTGCTCATGGACACCGCGCCCGAGAAGGGGTCCGCGCTCGACCGAGTTCGTACCGCACTTCCCGACGTTCCTCTTCAAGTGTCGGTCGTCGACGCGCCCGGGCACCGCGCCGACGAACTCGCGCTGGGGTACGCCGCGGCAGCCGACAGCACCTTGGGGCCCGTGTATGCCGACGCGGCCCGTCGCTACGCGGCTCACCTCGCCACCCTGAAGATCGAGCAAACTCGGCATGCACTCGTCGTCGTTCGGAGGCCGGTACCCGGCGATGCGAGCTGGGCGGTCAGTGTCGAACCTCGGGGTCGCTCGCCCTATGGCGCACGCGACCTGGCACGACTCGATGCAGCCCTCGCCATCGCGAGCCTTTCGCTTGAGGATCTACGAGTACAACGGCTTCGTCCCCCTGCCGGCGCACAGCTTGTGCAAGCCCAGCCGTTTGAGGACGACACGCCATCTGGACTTCGCCTCGTCTGCCCGGGCGCGCGCGTCCCAGACCAAGAGCTCAGCGACGCCGCCGCGCGACTGCTCGAGCTTGCGGGCCAAACCGACACCGTCGGCGACTTGATCGAGGCCTACGCCGAATCCTGTTCCGACGAGCCTGCCCGGGTCGAATCCGCGGTGCTCGATTTCCTTCGCAAGGCCCTCGTCTCAGGAATGCTCGAGGCCCCCGAGGAGCCCCCGTCATGACGTGGGTCCGGCGGCTGCTCCGGTTTCTCCGCCGGATCCTCGGCAACTTCCGCCGCAACAACGGTCTGCTACTCGCGGGCGCCCTGGGCTACAACGCCTTGCTGTCGATGGTGCCCCTCATCGCGCTGATCCTCGTCGTACTCTCCGCAGTGTTCGACGAGGCCCAGCTCATGGCGACGCTGGCGGCGCAGGCCCAAACGATCTTGCCCGGGCGCGCCGAAGACCTGACCACCGCGTTCGAGGCGTTCCTCGATCAGAAACAGGTCGTCGGCACCGTCGGCGTCGGCGCGATGCTCGTGTTCAGCTCCCTCGCGTTCCGCATGCTGGAAGACGCGATGGCGGCGGTGTTTCGCCGCGACCGTCCTGCGCACGCTCGAAGCTGGTGGGTCTCGGCGATCCTGCCGCTGGGGTACGTCAGTGTGATGACCGCGGTCATCTTCGTCCTCACCGGGCTGATGGTTGCGCTCGACACCCTTCCCAGCGCCGGCCTGATGCTATTCGGACGGCGGCTCGGCGGCCCCGAGCTCAGCATCCCGCTCATCAAGCTGCTCGGCTTCTTCGGGCTCGTCTTGTTGCTCACCTCTTTCTACTGGGTGCTCCCGGTCGTCAACGTCAAGTTCCGCCGTGCCGTCGTCGGTGGGGTGGTCGCCGCCGTGCTGTGGGAGGCCGCCCGCTCGGCGCTCGCCTGGTACTTCGCAAACCTGTCACTGGTCGAGGTCATCTACGGCTCGCTCGCGACCGTCGTTGTTCTGCTGCTCGGACTCGAAGTCGCGGCCATCATCGTGCTCATCGGTGCCGAGGTCATCGCAGAACTCGAACGCAACGACCTCGTGGGGCTCCCTTGGTATGACGTACCAGGGCCCGGAGAGAGCCACGCATCGATGGAACTTCGCACCCCTCCTCCTTAGCCGCGCGAACCGTTGCATGGATCCCACAGGTAGCGTGCAGTGGGTCACCGTGTGCTGCAGCTCGCTGGCTCCGCCGCCCGCCACGCAACATGGTGGCAGACGTGGTGGTCGCCAAACACTGGCTAATGGTGGGCCTGCTCATCTCGAGCGTGGGCTGTACGCAACGCATTTACTTCTCGCAGTCTGTACGCGACGGGCTCGAAGGAGGCGCCGGAGCTGCGGACGCCGAAGACTCGCTTCAGTACTTCGCCGCGCATCGCATCGTGCTCGAGCGGGAGGCGAAGTCACGCAACGAGCGAATCAACGGTGGCCGAATCATCGTGCGCCGGGGTCGGATGATCGAACAGGTCGTCATCCGACGAGGAACACCGGGCATCGCGACCGAATGGGGCGAGGACTGGGTCTCCGTGAGCTTCGAAGAAGGCACATCCCTCGTGTTCACGAAGGCCGAGGCCAACCGGTATGGCACGGTCTTGTATCGGCTCCGAACGACACAGGGGCCCCTGGGAGCCCCCGTCGTGGAGTTCAATGAGCGTGGCTGGGTCCTCGCCTCTCCAGGCTTCGATGCCACGCTGCAGATCAAGCGCAACGCGGCCGGAACCCGCAAGAAGAGCCGCAAGGTCCTGCGGGGCCGCCGAATCGACTAGAAGTCGACGAGGGCCGACAGGAAAGCTGGACTCGCACTTCAGTTCCGAAGTTCGTTCCGGGTTCTCCGACGAGTTCGG
This sequence comes from Nannocystales bacterium, assembly GCA_050633305.1. Lineage (GTDB taxonomy): Bacteria > Myxococcota_A > Polyangia > Nannocystales > Nannocystaceae > CAJXVA01. Next base: position 549,862 of record JBOEGF010000018.1, on the reverse strand, counting down.
AGCAACAGAGCGAGGCGTCCCGGAGGGATGCGGAGCGGAAAAGACGGAAAGTACCGAACGCAGGCCTGACCGACCGCGGGTTTTCGGAGGGCGCCCACACCCGAAGGGGGGGCCGCAGAAACCCGGCACGAAACTTCGGGCGTGAGGTACTAGAGCGGCGATCGGTTTGAAACGGCCTGCAGAGTGCGTCGCTGGGCGCTTTTGGCAAGGCGGGAGGCCGAAGGCGGACTGGAGGTCCGTCGAGCGCCGAGCAACGCAGCCAGAAGTGACCAGAGGCGTGCGTTGCAGGCCGGATTCAAAACCGGTCGCCGCGCTAGCGGAAGATTCGCACGACCAGCGGCTCGCGCTCGTCGGCATCGTCACCGTAGGCCCCGAGTTCGGCATCGCCTTGTCCGAGACGTCCGTCGTCACCGCGGCCCCAGCAGCGCAAGCGGGAGTCCTCGCTTCGGGCGCAGACGTGCTCCGCACCCGCGGAGATCGAGGTCGTCTCGCCGAAGAGTTTGACCGGGCTGAACCCGTCCGATTCGACCGGCGTCTCGTCGTCCCCGATGACCTCCGTCGACCCGGCTCCCAGTTGGCCAAAGGCGCCTGAACCCCAGCAGAAGACGGTCCCGTGGGATGTGAGGGCGCAAGTGGAATGGTCGCTGAGCGCGGCGTTGAGGACGAGTTCGTCCCCCAGTTCGACCCGCGATGCGGCCGGCGTTTCGTCGTCTCCGATCGTGTCCGTGTGCCCGAGGCCGAGCTGACCGGATGTGTTGTCACCAAAGCAGGAGAGCTGGAAGTCCGTGGTCACCAAACACGTGTGCCGGGTCGACGCGACGGTGAGACGGGCGGGCGAGCCAGCACCCACCGGCCCGGCCTGTGCCGGCGTCCGATCGAGTCCTGCAGGGTTGCCAGAACCGATCCCCAGCTGTCCATCTTGTGATGCGCCCCAGCAGAAAGCATCACCGGAGGCCGCCACCGCGCAGGTGTGGTTTCCTCGTCCAGCCGAGAGTTCTCGAACCGACTTGTCGGGTCCGAAGTCCACCGCGGGACTGTCAACGGCGTCGGGGTATGGCTCCTCCCCCGCTCCGACCGTCCCGGCGAAGGCATCCCCGTGACCGAGTTGGCCGTGCGAGCTGTCGCCCCAGCACCGAATGGTTCCACCGAACATCCGTGCACAGGTGTGCGAAGCGCCAACCGTGACGGCGCCGACCAAGCCGTCCAATCCGACCGGTTCCAGGGGCTCATCGGGAGCATCGCCCCACGTCTTGTCGTGTCCGAGGCCGAGCTGGCCGGACTCGTTCGCCCCCCAACAGTAAACCTCGTGCTCCGTGGTGACCGCGCACGTGTGGCGGTCTCCAGCGGCGACCTGGGTCACGGGCGGAAGCTGCACGTCGAGCCCGGCATCGAGCGGGGTTTCGTCATCTCCGATCATCCTCGTGCTTCCGGTGCCGAGTTGGCCGTACGTGTTGTCACCAAAGCACCGGACCCTGCCTTCGAAGGACACAGCGCATGTGTGAGAAGCCCCCACGGAGAACGAAGCGACGCCTTCGGAGCGAGTACAGTCAGGGTCGCAGCCGTCACCGGGGTCGACGTTTCCGTCATCACAGAACTCTCCGATGTCCAAGACCCCGTCGCCGCAGAACCCCTCCACGGCGGCGCCGCTGCTCGATCCGCCCGAGGAGTCATCGCCATCGGTCGCACCACCCGCGCTGCCGCCGCGACCGGATTCCTCCGATCCCTCGCTCCCGTCGACCTCCCCCGAAGTCGACGGATCTGCAACACCCCCTGTTCCACCTTGGCCGCCCCCCAGCGGCTCATCAGCAGCGGATGTTCCCCCGCAGGCGGGCAGTACGAAGAAGACCCAGGCCAGCGACGACAGCGCACGATGCATGGACCCGGCATCGACCGATATCACCCGTCTTTCAGGCCGAAGTCGGGCCGTTGCCGCGACGATTCCGCGCCGCAAAAACCTAGATCCGTCGCGCGGTCCGGCCTGATACCCTGGTCGGACCGCGAGCCGAACGGCCCCCGGTGCCCTTGGTCCCGAGACCCTCGCATGGCTCGATACGCGTCCCCACCGCTGCCTCAGCAGCAGTCCGACTTCGAGGTTCACATGGCCCAGGCCGCGGCGTTCCTCAGTCAGGGACACACGGTGCCCGCGATCGGCTTGTACCGGACAGCTGCCGCTGCGGCCGAGGAACGTGGAAACTTTCGCAACGCCCTGCGCGCCTATGCGGAGATCGTGCGTCTCGAAGGCCCGCACTCCGAGACGCAGCTCAAGGTCGGCGAGATGCTCTATCGCGCCGACCGGCCCCGCGAAGCCGCGACCACCCTCGACCAGGCCGCCAACGTGGCGTTGCAGCAAGGCAAGGTCGAGGTCGGCTTACACGCCTACCGCCTCGCCGCCATGGCGGAACCCACACCCGCGCGCTGGCGACAGGTGATGGACTGGTACGTCAACCTGGGCAAGCACACAGAGATGGTCCGAGCACTCGAAGAGGCTTCGACTGAGCTGTTCCGCAACGAGGCCTACGAAGGGTTCATCTTCGTCGCCGACCAACTCCTCACGCACCGCCCCGCCGACATCCCCACGCTGCGCATGCTGATGCGCGCGCACCTGCAGCGAAAGGACCTGCACCGGGCGGCCGTCACGATTCAAAGCCTACTCGACCAGCGACCCGGGGACGCCGACGCGCTCGAGCGCATGGCCGAAACCTTCGCCGAGCTCGGTCGCAAGGACAAGGCCGCCGAGGTGGTCTCGCGCCTCGCGGTCATGCTCAGCCAGAGTGAGGCGTCGCGGGACGAGGCCAAGCGTCTGGTCGAACGCGGGCTGAACTGGAACCCCAACAACGCCCGCCTCCTCGCGGTGCAAACCTCCTTCGCCCCGCCGCCGCCGCCCAAGCCCGCGCCGCGGCCCGCAGCGGCGCAACACCACGATGCCGACGTCCCTGCCCTCGACCTCTCCGAGTTCGTCGAGGTCGTCCCGGGGGATTTCGACGAGCCCGACTACACCATGGTCCGCGAGCTCGACATCATCGAGGTCAACGAGCTCACCATGGTCACGCGACAGTTCGACCTGTCGACGCTGGCGGGTGAACTGAAGTCTTCCGACTAACTGCCGACCGGCGGCCGACGAAGTGACGGGCCGGCGCGCACCTATCGGCTCCGGGTGAGCTCGATCTTCAGCCGACGCGTCCGCTCGGGGACGACCTGCATCACCCGAGGCTCATAGCCCTCCGCCACGACCCGGAGCTTCACAGGGGTCTGGGAGCGCGGGATCTGCAGAGGCCGGTCATCGTTTTGAACCCCGTCGACAAAGACGATGGCCCCCTTTGGCTTGGTGTCGACCAAGATCAAGACCGGATCCGACGAGCCTGCTTCATCGACCACGTCCCCGGCGGCAAGGGTCAGCGCGTCCCAGTTGAGCCACGCGGTCACCGCAACCGCCAAGAGGACCGAGACCGTCACCCACCAGCCCCAATTGATCGAGACCCGTGCGCGACGTGGCGCCGTCGAGGTTGCCGCCGCGGACTGACCGGGGACCCATCCATCGGGGACATCAAGCTGAAGCGAGGGTTCGCCAGCCGCCGACGGTTGGGTCTCGAAGGACTCGGCCACAGAGGTGATCGTGGGTTGCTCCACCGCCGTCGGAGATCCAGTGGGCGTCTCCAGCGTCCGGTCTCGGGGTAAGTCCACGTCGCTTTGAATCGAGGGCGGGCCCATCGAAGCGCGCGCGACTCCCCGATCGAGTTGCGTCCGCACATCGGCCAGCGCGAGCCGCATCGCACGAGCACTCGAATACCGATGTTCGCGTTCGACGGCCAACGCCTTGGCGATCACCGTATCGAGAATGGGCGGGACCGACGGATTGAGCGAGGATGCCGGTTCGAACCGCCCTTCGAGCAACCTCGCCAAGACGGCCATGATCGTGGGCCCGGCAAACGGCGAGGCCCCGGTGAGCATCGTGTAGAGCACCGCCCCGGCGGCGTGAACGTCGGCCCGTGCGTCGAGATCGGAGAGCGCGCGCGCCTGTTCGGGTGCCATGGCGCGCGGCGTGCCGACGATCTGTCCGGTCCCGGTATGTCCGGTTCCATCCGCGTCGGCCTGGGTGCTCTTCGAAATTCCGAAGTCCAGCACCTTGATCATCAGGGGCCCCTCGCGAGACGGGGTCAGCATGAGGTTGGCTGGTTTGAGGTCTCGGTGGATGAGTTCCTTCGCGTGAACGGCCTCCAGTGCGTCGAGGATCTGATCCATCCAGGTCAGCGCCAGATCCACCGGAACGAGACCCCGCTCGATTCGGCTCTCGAGCGTCTCGCCCTCGATCATCTCCATCACGATGAACGGCCGGTCTCCGGTCCAGCCCATGTCGGTGACCAATGCGATGTTGGGGTGACCGGTCGCACTCGCGGCCCGAGCCTCCCTCGTCATCCGGGACACCATTGCAGTGTCGGCGGCGTACTCGGGCAGCAAGACCTTCACGGCTACGGCCTTGTCCAAGAGCGTATGGGTGGCCGCGTAGACCTCCCCCATCCCGCCCCGGCCCAGGATCCGCTCGATCCGGTACTTGGCCTCGAAGACCGTACCCGGCGAGAAGGTGCCCTCTTCGGTATCCGCGACCATTCGCGACGATACCGCACGCTACGGCCCACCACGGCACGGGGAAAAAAGATGCTGATCGGTAGATCGGATCGCACCCTGATCCGTGCCGACTCTTCACGATGGACAGCAAGAACCTCCCGATCACCGGCCCCTGCCCCATCGATCTCGACGCCATCGGGTTTGACCGCCGCTCCAAACGGAGCCACTGCGGACACTGCGAGAAGAACGTGCACGTGCTGTCCAACATGACCGAGCGGGAGGCTCGCGCGTTCATGAGCGAGAATGCTGGGAAGAACCTGTGCGTGAGTTACGCGCGACGGAAGGACGGCACGGTCCAGTTCAAACCCGAACCTCCAACCCAGCTCGTTCCGCTCGGCCGGCTGTCCCGCCGGCCGGCCGCCGCCGCCGCGGGCTTGGGGCTGGCTGTCGCCTTGGCCGCGTGTACTCCGCATGGCGACCCGCCCCGTGACGACCCCAAGATGGACGACATCGAGGTGGTCGACGGCGGCATCGAGATGAAGGAGCCCTGCGACAAGCCCAAGAAGCCGGATGCACACCGGGAATCCTTGGAGATGGTCGAGGGGGAGGCGCCGATTCGCGAGCCGGAGGCCATCCCGCTGGCCGGAGACATGATGGTGCCCGAGCCCCCTCCGGAGCCACCGCCCAAGGTCGACCAAGTCGAAGGCAAGATGGAGATCGCACCACAGGAGCCCCAAGCCGAGATCCACGCGCGCGGAAGCCGGCAAGTCCTCCATTTCGACGACTAGGGGCCGTCTCGCGAGGGCGCTTTCGGGCCCGACGACCCGCGACGTGCCGTCTCGGGGTTCGGCCGCCCCGGGCCGTCACGAGACGTGCTCCAAACGTCACAAGACGGCAGCACGATCGCGACACCTGGTTCGCCTGAGCGTTGCGTGATTGTCACGAAGACCAGCCACAACGGTTCTCGTGCTGCCGTTCACTCGAGAAACCCCAGACCGGCTGTGGCTCGGATTTGTGAACGAAGCCGAGTCGCAGACCGCTTCGGTCCTGTCGACCCGCGTGCTCCCGGTCCTGGCCGTGGCATGCGTCGCAGCGCTGGTGCTCAGCGGCGGCAAGCAGAGTACGCACCCGCACGCACCCCCGCCTTCGTCCGCCGCCGCGGCGCGAATGCAAGTCGCCGCTGCAGGGGTCCATGAGCTTCCAGAGCCCGCGCCCGAGGAGACCCCGGACAAGGTCGAAGCCGCGACCCCCCCACAACCACCTCCGCCAGCCGAGGCCACTCCCGCCCCCGCTGCAGTCGCGCCAGAGCCTGACCTGTCGGCCCCGGTGGTAGCCACACCCGCGCCGCGTCCGAAGGTCGTACGACCACCCAAGCCGTTGTCCCCGGCGGCTGCTCGTCGAGCCGCCCGAGCCGCCCGCACGCTTCGCGGAGCACTCTCGCAAGGACGGGTCCAGAGCTCCCGGGAGAACTTCGCCGTCCCGGCCGCCGACGGGGACGAGCTCGGCTGGACGGATGCCAAGACCGCATGTTCTGGACTGCAAGTCGATGGACTCGGCGGCTGGTCGCTGCCCTCCCGGGCCCAGGCCCGCGAGATTCACCGCGGCAAAGCTTCACCGCGCTCCGCCTACTGGACCCGGCAACGGGGGCCGCACGACGACACGATCTACGTCTACGACCCTCGCACGCGCCGCTCATCGCCGTGGCTGGACCAGGAGATCGCATCGGTCGTCTGCGTACAGCCCCGACCTCGCTGACACCGATTGCTCTCGCGTGGCGGGTACGCGAGGCTCCGGACCATGTCCGCTCTGCGCCCCGGCGACCGCATCCTCGTAACCGGCGGGTCCGGCTACATCGCTTCACATATTGTGCAGCAGCTTCTCGAGGCGGGGTTCGAGGTGCGAGCCACGGTCCGCAACCCGGACGACCCGGCCAAGACGGCACACCTGCGGGCGCTCGATGGCGCGGACCGGCTCGAGCTCGTGGCCGCCGACCTCATGAAGCCCGGCGATTTTCACGGCCCGGTGCAGGGCTGTCAGGCGGTTGTCCACGCCGCGTCCTCCGTGCGCCTGCGTGCTGACGACCCCCAACGCGACATCGTGGACGTCGCCGTCGACGGAACCCGCAACGTGTTCGACGCGATCGATGCCGCAGATGGGGTGCACACCGTCGTGGTCACCTCTTCGATCGCGGCCATCATAGACGACGCGAAAGACCCGTCGTACCGGTTTACCGAGGACGACTGGAATGACTCGGCCACGGTGCATACGGCCCCGTACCCGCTCTCGAAAGCGCTCGCCGAACGCGAGGCATGGAAACGGGCCGAAACCGCGGACTACCGCGTGGTCACGATCAGTCCTGCGCTGGTGCTGGGACCGATCTTCACCAAGACCCACCTCCGCTCATCCCCCAACGTCCTGCACGACCTTCTCTCCGGCAAGTTTCCGCTGGCGCCCCGGTTTCGCTTCAACATCGTCGACGTCCGGGACGTTGCACGAGCGCATGTCGAGGCCCTGCGGCGGCCCGAGGCTCAGGGTCGCCACATTCTCTCGAATCAAGGCATGTGGATGCGAGAGCTGGCCGATGTACTGCGCCCCAAGTATCCGCAGCACAAGATCCCTCGGTACCAGATGCCCAACATCGCGATGTACGGCGTGGCCTTGTTCGACAAGCGACTGAGTTGGGACTTCCTCCGGCGCAACCTCGACGTGCACCGCCAACTCGACCACAGCAAGTCCAAGGCAGTGCTTGGCATCGAGTACCGCCCCGCGTCCGAGACCATCCTCGATACCGCAGCGTCGTTCGTCGAGCGCGGGCTGATGTAGCGCCCGCTCAGGTCCGGCCGTGGTTGGCCACGGTGGTCGGAATGACAGGACCCGCCGCTTGGTGTTCCAACGCTTCGGGGTGCGCCTTGTAGTGCTGCCGAACGACCTGCGCCATGGCGCGCTTCCGTGCTTCGTCGACCACCGCCTCCGACGCGTCCCCGAGCGCGTCGGCCAGGCCGTGGACGAGTGGAACCTGAGGGTCGGGCACCGCATCAGCCCAAGAACGCAACAGCTTCGCGTCGACCACCGCCGGAAGCGACCCGAGAATCCCGACGTCATTCTGGTCGTGGATCAGGAGCCCCGATGTGGTGCCCCGGTCCAAGGTCAGCACCTGGAACAGGTAGACGGTGTGATAGGCCCGCTGCGCGACGACATCCTCGTCTGTCCACGTCCTCCCCAGCGCCGCCGCTGCAAGCTCCACATAGCCGTCGGTCACCGCTTCCCCGAACGACTGCGCCAACCCGAGGTCGGCTTCAAAGTCACCCGAGTCGTGCCCCTCGAGGTAGACGTGCGACACCCCGCGGTGACGGTTCAGCGCCGGGATGTAGAAGTAGCGGTCTGCATTCTCCCGCCCCGCCGCGTACGCGTCTCCCAACGCTCCGCGAAGCACCGTGTCGTAGGTATCCCGGTCGCCTGCATCGAGGATCGCGGGGTTGAGATCCGCCATCATCCGCCAATAGGCCGACCCCGAACGCATCGACGTCCAGCTGATGTGAATGTGCACCGAGGGGGCCCTCGGGTTTGCAGGATGCACGATGGTCGACAAGGCGGTCGCCGACGAGAGCTTTCGCTGGGGTTCGTCGTCATAGTGGACCTGCGACACGTTCACCGACGCGCGGTTAAACGCATCGCACGTGGGCGCCACCAGGCGTACGCCACCACCGTGTCGCCCATCGTCACGAACCCATTCGACCGGCTGATATCGCGCGGCCCCCGGGAGCGCCCCGAGGCCTTCGGCAAACCTCGACTGAAGCCCCCGGACCAAAGCGAGCGCTCGGCCCGCTCGTGCGTCTGCCGCCTGCGTAGGTTCCATGCGCGGAACATACCGACCGCGCATCTGGCGTGGGCTGCGTTTTTTGCCGTTCCGGGTGCGGGCTCACAGAACACGGTCGCCCCTTTGCCCACACTGTCCGCATGAGACGCTCCTCTATTTTGACTTGCCTTGCGGTGGGCCTCGCGTCGACCGCCGCCGACGCGTCTGAGCTTCGCTTCCGGGAAACGGCCGCCGGCAACATCGTCGCGACCGGCAACACCCTCGGTCTGAGCAAGGCGCTCGACCTCAACAGCCCCGGAACAGAAGACTCGATCGGCACGTTCCTCACCCTCGATGAGACCAGCATCGATGACTTCCCAGCCAACGTGGGCAACCCATGGGGGGACGGCACCACGAACGACTGGACCCTCAATGGCTCCGACGGCGAGCTGGTGCTCCCCGGAGACAACACGCAGGTGCTCTACGCCGAGTTGATCTGGGGCGGCAGCACGTTTTATGGCAGCGAGGACGTCACCGGCGATCTCGACAGCTCCGTGACGCTCTCCTTCGGAGGCGACTCGCTGGTCGTCGACCCCGACCCGACCACCGCGCTCACGATCATGGAGACCGCGAACGAGGGGTTCCCGGTCAACAACTACATGCGTTCCGCCGACGTCACGGAGTTCGTCTCCGTACACGGCGCGGGGTTCTACGCCACCGAAGGCGTCCCTGCGACGCAAGACTCACTCATCGACGAGCTCAACACCGCAGGGTGGACGCTCGTCGTCGCGTACCGCACCGCGGGTGAGCAGGTCCGCAACCTGACCATCTTCGTCGGAGGCTCCTACGTCGACGAAGACTCCACCGAGGACTACGAGTTCGAAGGCTTCTGCACCCCGCCCCAAGGCGACTTCGACGGCTACGCGGTCGTCAGCGCAATGGAAGGTGACGCAGACCGCGAGGGCGACAGCTTCGCAATTGCCCAGAGCGCAGCCGGGCCGTTCGTAAACCTGGCCGGGCCCAACAACCCGGAGGACAACTTCTTCTGCTCGCAGCTCAACGACGCGGACGGTGCCCTCGACATGGCAGGGACTGCCGGCGACCTCAACCACGACGCGATCGCAGGCGACAATGTCATCGGTGGCCGCCAGGGTTGGGACATCACCCGTGTCTCGGTCAACTCCGCGGACAACCAGCTGGCCAACGGACAGACCGAAGCGGTCATCCGCACCCAAACGGCGAGCGACTCATACATCCCCACGGTGGTGGCCTTCGGCATCGAGGTCAACGCACCTGACCTCTCGAGCGCTGCCGCGGCGGCCGCCCCCACCACCCTCGCAATCGACGAGACCTCCACGGTCACCGTCGACATCGCCAACATGGGCGAGTCCGACGCGACTGGAGTCATCTTCCAGGCACAGCTTCCAGACGGCCTCACCCTGGACAGCTTCGCCATCGATGGCAACGACGGCGACATCGACGGCAACGGGGTCGATGCGGCTGGACTGGCCGCGGGCGTTGCCATCGGTGACGTTGCTGTCGATGGCGCCAAGCAGCTCGAGTTCGTCGTTCGCTCCGAAGGCGCGCCCGCCGAAGACGCCTACGTCATCACGCCGCAGTGGACCTACGACTACATCAGCTGCACGGGCGAAGAACCGCTGACCGAGCCACAGGTCTTGGCCGACATCGTCATCGACTTCGAGGGCGAAGCCAGCGGAACCACGGGCGGTGGTGCCGGCGACAGCTCTGGCGGCGGAGCCGATGACAGCACCAGCGATTCGGACTCCGACTCGGTAGGCGAGACCTCGGAGTCCGACTCCGACACGGCCACCACGGCGGCGTCGGATACCGATGGTTCGTCCGACTCCATCGGCACCGGCGTCGATGACGGTGACGACGGGTGTGGCTGCACCTCGGGCGACGATGGAGCCCCGGCAGCCCTCGTCTTGTTCGGACTCGTCCTCGGCCTCCGACGTCGCCGCGACTAATCCGCCGCGACTCGGGCTACAACATCACCGGGCCGCCCTTCTCGGCGGCACGAAGATAGGCAGGACGCGCGCTCACGGTGTTAAACCAGGCGCGCGTCTTGTCTTGGTTCACGTCGACACGGCCCCGCGCAAGCAATGCTTCGACCGGATAGCTCATCTGCACATCCGCCGCGGTGAAGTCGTCGCCAGCAAAGTAGGCATGCTCGTCGAGATGCTGCTCGATGAACCTCGCGTGATTCTCGAGTTCGGGAGCGGTGAAGGCCCCTTCGACCTTCTTCACGATGCCTTTGGCCACAGGTTTGATGAAGAACGGGAGCGGCGCGCTCTCGACCTTGCTCATGAGCAGCCGCACCAGCAACGGCGACATCAGAGAACCCTCCGCGTAGTGCATCCAGTACCGGTAGAGGTCGAACGCCTCCCCCGGGGCGTCCGGTCGAAAGCGGCCCTCGCCCAAGACCTCGGCACAATGCTCGAGGATCGCACCGGACTCGGCATAGCTCCGACCATCGACCTCGAGCACCGGCGCCTTTCCGAGCGGGTGGATCTTCTTGAGACTATCCGGGCCCCGGATCGTGACCGGGTCACGCTTGTACGTCTTCATCTCGTACGGCAACTCGAGCTCTTCGAGCATCCAGAGCAAGCGATGCGAACGAGACTTTTCCAGGTGGTGAACGATGATCTCCGCCACGGCGCGGAGGATAGCAGCGTCAGCCGGCGCCCATCTTGGTCGCTTCGATCGGGTAGTCCTCCGCAGTCCGGTAGGGAAGCTCTGGCCACCACCGCTGAGGCGCTCCGGCCGTTGTGGGCTCGAGGCTCTGACCCGGACGCGGCGCGAGCACCGACACGCCGTCTTTCGCCGCCGCATCCATCACGCGCTCCATCGGCTCAGCCCAGCCGTGATTGGCCAAGTCGAACAGCCCCCAGTGCACAGGCAAGAGTTTCTCTCCCTGCAGCATCTGGTGGGCCGTGACCGCCTGTTCCGGCCCGAGGTGCCAGTCGGGCCACGCCTGCGCGTAGGCACCGACTTCGAGCATGGTCACCTCGAACGGCCCGAGTCGCTCCCCGATTTCGGTCATCCCGGGGAACAGCCCGGTGTCGCCCGAGAAGAACACGTTGTGGTTCTCCGAGCGGATCGCGTAGCCGGCCCAGAGCGTCCGGTTCTGGTCCAAGATCTGTCGCCCCGACGCGTGCCGTGAGGGTGTGGTCGTGATCGTCAAACCCGCCACCTCGTGTACATCCCACCAGTCGACGTCTTCGATGCGCGCCGCGGGAACGCCCCACGCTTCGAGGTGAGCACCCACGCCCAAGGGCGCGAAGAACCGCGTGTCCCGACCAGCGAGCGCCACGATTGTGGGGTAGTCGAGATGGTCGTAGTGATCGTGCGAGATGAGCACGGCGTCGAGCTTCGGCAGGTCCTCGAGCGCCAACGGCGGTGCATACCAACGCTTCGGTCCCAACCAGTCCACCGGGGACGTCCGCGGGCCCCACACAGGGTCGGTCAGCAACACCTGTCCGTCGATTTCGATGAGCAAGGTGGAGTGGCCGAGCCAGGTGATCCGTAGGCCTGAGGCGGGCCCCTTCATGAAGCGTTCGGGCTCCACGGAGTCGACCGGAAGTGGCGCGTCGGGGACACGATTGGGCTCCGACTCGGCGAACTCGGTGACCATACCGATCTCGTCGTTCCACAGCGGCTGCGGGTTCTCGAACACCCCGTCCGCCCACTGCGGCGACGCCCTCATCTTCGCCAACCGTTCGCCGCGAGGAGCGTACCCGATCGCCTCCCACCCCTGGACCAGTACGACGGTCGCGAGGCCAAGCATGGCGATCAGAACGGCGAGAGTCGCGAGCCCGGCCCATCGAACCAAGCGTCGCCAAAACGGGCGTGGAGGATGCAGGTCTGTCTCGGTTTCGGTGCTCACCCGGGGAACAAGCATTCTGCGCTCAGCGTCTGAGCATCATTGTTGTCTTCGACGCACTCGTCGACCGCGCCGGCCACGACATCTGCTCCGTCGACGTTCACGAAGAAATCCATTGCGGGGTCACCTTGGGCGAAAGGTACCGCCCACGAGACTTGGGTCTGCTGGCCGGGCAGCAGCGGTATCGCGGTCAGTTCGGTGCTTACGAGCGTTCCCATCGCGTCCATTCCCCCATAGAGACTCACTTCGATCCCCGAGGGCACTCCGAGCGCGCCCAAGTTGCGCACTGTCGCGACGACCTCGAGGAAGCCGTCGTTGCACATGTCGAGTTGGGCGACGAGGTCAACGGAGAGGTCCGGAGCGTTGAACACCCCCGTCCCTTGGACATTCTGGCGGTAGTTGTTCAGGTTGGGCTGTAGCCAGTTATCGTCCTCGGCGGCGGGAGCGTTACCGGCGGAGGTCGAATTGGTGACGTGATACGCGTGAGAGGTCCACACCTGCCGTGTGCCGACCCACTGGTCGAAGGCGTCGCCGTAGACGAACACACCGCGGCGCTCGGTGTAGCCAGGAACGCCAGTGCAGTCGTTGCCGCTGTCGTTGGCCACCACGAGGATCTCGGAGTTTCCGTCATCATCAACATCGACGACCAACGGATACTCGTGAATGGTCGCGCTGCTGCTTTCGACTTCGAGCAGAACCTCACCGCTCGCGCCGTCGTATACACGCATGAAGCACTCGTCGGCGTAGACGACCTCGGCCGCGCCGTCTCCTTGGAAGTCGAACACGCTGCTGCCCGTGGCGTTGCTGCTCTGGTCCTGGGTTGTCGCTGACCAGCGCTCGAACACGTCACCCAAAGACGGTGTGGCACCCATCACGATGCTCTCTCCGGCTCGGTACAAGTCGTACACCGTGTATGAGCCGCCACCCGCCGTGGCCAGCTCGGGCCGGCCGTCCCCGTCGAAGTCCGCCACCGTAGGCGGGCCACCTCGACCCCCGCCGGGGATCGCGACCGCAGCGGTTCGCAGCCCAGGGTCGGCATTGCACATGGCCTCGGTGGGGTCGACCCCGCACCAGGCCAACCCGCTGTCGCCTTCCAGAACTCGCAGCTGGCCGTTGGCGACGAGGATCACCTCAGGCGTCCCGTCGAGATCCACATCCGCGATGGCGGGATAGCCGTCGCTGCCGCCTGCATCCCACAGCGGCGTCACGCTGACGATCGGATCCATTCCGACCATCTCTGTCCAATCAACCGACCAAGCTTGGGCGCCCGAGACCACCTCCGGGTGGCCATCCCCGGTGAGGTCGACAAGCGACGAGATACCACCGGTGTAGTTGTTGTTGGTCCCAAACACAGCTCCGTTGCCGTCCTGGTTCCAGACGACCAGCCCATCATCGTCGATCATCGCAGCACCAAAGACGATCTCCGCTTCGTCGTCGTCGTCGAAGTTGGCGAACGACGGGGCGCCGTTTTCGACCGAGAAGCGTTGCACGGCGTCGCCGGCATCATGCGACGACCACAGCAATGTGCCGTCGCTATCCACGGCGACGATGCGCGAGCTTCCAGACTCAGGACGCGCGGCGTAGATGATGTCCGGGAGTCCATCCCCGCTCACATCGGTGAGCCCAATCGTCGAGCGCCCGTGTGCTCCCCAGCTATCGTTGTCGGGGTCGTGCGGGATTTCGAGTTCGATGGCACCGCTCTGCCCATCGAGTACGACGATGTTGCCACCGGGCCAGCTCAATCCATCCTGCTGGGTAATGTTGACCACGACCTCGGCAACACCGTCCCCATCGATGTCCGCCACCACCGGAATCGAGATGATCTCGTTGGCCTCGTAGCTCCACTCCAACAACACCGAGACATCCTCGAAGTCGGGCACCAACTCGCACGCAACCGGGTCGAACTGCGGCAGGCACTGCTCGAGGGTCGGCTCGCAGAACTCGCTGTCCTCACAGTCGAACGAGTCCGCGCAGGCACCCGTCGGGTCCGCGCACTGCTCGCCCAGACAAACCTGCCCGCCGTCGCAGCAGATGTCTTGTGCATCGCCGCACCGAATGCCCGAGTCACACGTGTCGAGGCAGGCACCGAGGACGCACTCTTCGTCTGTCGCACAGCACTCGTCCGTCGCTCCGCACAGCACGGTCTCGCAGACAGCCTCCCCGCCTGTGCTCGACGATGTCTCCGAAGAAGGACCGCTCGCCGTCGTGTTGTCTCCCGATCCGTCGGAGGTCCCACTGCCCGTATCTGCGTTCGAGCTTCCCTCGCCCAGCGTCGTGCTGGTCTCCGTCCCATCAGCGATTCCGGTCGAAGAGGTCGGACCCGCACTCGACAGGGTGTCGATGCCGTCGGTCCCCGCCTCCCCCGAAGCGGCAGAGTCGCCGCAGGCGGCGACGAGCAAGGGCACGACAACGACGGAAGCAGACCGCAACGGTAAGCGCATCAGAGGTAAGTTATCACACAGTTTTTAGCGACGGATCCGCGGCCGGAACGCGCGGCTCCACGCCTACGGGACCGTGGTCTCACCCGTCCGCAGCCGCAGCCCGCGCGTCCGCGGATGCGCTCCCATGTTCGTCGACGACACCGGTCAACACGGACAAGGCATTGAAGATCTTCTTGAGGAAGGACCCGTCGTGGCGGATCAGCGTGAAGTTCGAATGTTGAGACCAAAGGTCGCGCAGCGCCGTGTCGAGCGCGATCGCTTGCTCCTGATCCTCGGTACGCACCGGGTTCCCTCCTTCGATCGAGATCCCACCCACCGCGGCCGTCTCGAAGAACAGGACACGGTCGTAGCGGCCAAGCTCTTGTTCGAGCGTGGTGCCAGCGGTCTCGAAGAACTCGTCAGGAGTCCCGGGCCAATAGACGGCACCATCGACCGTGCCTCGGTCGCACAGCAGGACCCGATCGGGGTACGTCGCACCGTAGACGTCTTCGAGTCCGCGTTGCACGTGGAAGATCGCGTTCTGAGCAGACCGTCGCGCGGCCGGCTCGGACTCGCGGGGAAAGCCCCCACCGAAGAGCAGGGTCGCGCTCTCGGGGACGACGACGATCTTCTCTCCGACCTCACGTCGAAGGAGGTCGGCCGCGGTCGTCTTTCCCCCTCCGGGCCCGCCGGTGAGCACGACACGATGAGACCGACCATTGCCTGCAGGGGTCACGACGACGAGGGTGTCACTCGGGCCGGGGCCAGGCAACCGCGGCCAGCCCCTCAGTGCTGGCCGTACACTCGATTGCCGTCCACATATGGGATGCCCGGGAGTCCTGCGAGCAACTCGGTGGATGCGAACGTCAGCGCGCGAGTCCGTAGGTTGACCGTCCCCTTCGAGCGCACGAGCAGCTCGAAGGCCAGCGCGTGGTGACGCCGCATCGGCAGCACCTTGAGCGCATGGGCGATGGCAACCTGGTCTGCGGGCCGCCCCGCGATGTAGCGCTTCTTTGCGTCAAAGCGCGATTGCCTTTCCTCCCACCACGCGAGGATCGCCTCGGGCTTGGGGATGCGGAGTTCTTGTTCGGCCGAGACCCCGAGGTCTTCGTCGAGGTCTTCTTCCTCGAGGTCTTCTTCGAGGTCATCAACGTCCTCGTTCTCATCATCCTCGCCGTCATCATCCTCGACGTCATCCCAGAACGCGTCATCGTCGAGTGGGAGACCGGTCATCGCGGCGAAGGCCTCCCCTGCCAACGGCCCCGCGGTCTCATCGCCGAGCCACGTGAGGCAGGTTTCCATCGCCAGTCGTCGCCCGCTGTAGCCCAGAGCATGCAATACGCGCGGACGCACCGCCTCGTCGTCCGCCCGATCTGCGATCCGCTGGGTGATGTTTCGGTCCGCGAGCGAGGCGAGCAACACCATCGCCTCAGGATCGGGTTCGTCTGCGAGCCCCCATCGCCCAACTTGCTGCCAAGCCGGGCCGGACCCCATCACCAACCCGGCCCGAGCCGCGGCCCATTGCAGCTCCGGGGTGGTCCCCGTGAGCGAATGCTCAACCCAGTTCAGGTACCGACGGTCCCCGTAGGGAAGCATCGAAACGGCTGCCGCTCGGCCCGACTCGTCGGCGCCTTGCAGAAGTCCATCGACCAGATTGCCAGGGTTGGCGCCCCGCATCCCGCCGACCGTGGCCAACGCCGTGAGATGGGCCGGCTCGCCGCCGCGTCGGAGCGCATCGGTGATCCGAACGTCGAGGTCCGAACGCGACGACATCGCGAGCGCATCTGCGATGCCGAGCCGAACCTCCTCGGGGCGCTCGTCGAGACCGTCGAACAGCGGAGCGGCAAACTGGACGTTGGGATGCGACAGGAGAGAAAGAGCGACGGCGGCGGCACGCCACCGCTCCGTGTCCTCGTCGGCCAGCGCTGGCTCGAGCAGCTCGGCGCGAACCTCCTCGCCACCGACCACAAGCCCGTCGACATGGGCGAGCAGGCGTTCTTGGGGACCTTGTTCAAATTCCTCGCGGAGGTACGCGGGAGAATCCAGATTGACGTGCCAAGTCTCCGCAAGGAACTCGGCTTCGTCGAGATGTTCTTCGACCACGTCCCAAAGGATCGTGTCGGACCGTGTCTCGGTCATCGGCGTGTTCAGGCCTCAGTTGATGAGGACAGCGCCGCCCTTGATGCGGTTGCGGCCCGTGGCTCGCGATTCGACCTGAACGCCTCGGATCACGATACGACCATTGCGGCGCATTGTGATGCTGGACTTGCCGCACCGAAGCACGACCTCATCTTGCCCCTCGAGGTGGACACGCTTGCCGTCAACAGCCGCAGCGATGTCGTCGGTCGGAAGCTTCGCCTCGAGCGCGGGCAGCGGCTGCCGAAGCCCGAGCAACACGGGCTGGCCAGTGGCGACGACGAACAACAACACAGCCTCCCGGCGGTCGGAGATCGCCGCCTCGAGGTCTTCCCGGGACAGCGCCACGACGCTGAGTGAAAGCAGTGGGCCTGTAGAGTTGTCCTCGGTGTCAACCCAAACCCCATCATCGTCCACCCGGACGATCCAGCCCAACGTCGCGCCTTCGGGAACCGACGGATCGGGCTTTGCGCGCTCGAGCGCCACCACCTTTTGTTCGGCCATGGCCCAAAGCATACCAACCTCGCAGGCCTCAAGCCCGGCTGCGCAGCGACAACGCGATTGCGCCGCGATACCACCGTCTTCGGGAACCCTTGGGCCGGTCCGCCGTATCACGCTGCTGGTGCAGCGCTTTGCCTTCGTTCCCCTCGCCGTAGCCCTGTGGGCCTGCGGAAGCCAGCTCCCCGCGGCATCCACCGCAGACACAGACGACGATGTGGGGGTCCAACCGGACACGCCTGGGGCTGTCTACTCTCCATGCGGCACGCCCGACGCGTGCGCGCCACTGCCGTACTGCGTGTTCCCATCCGGCGAAGACGGCTATTGCACCCGAGAATGTGCGGGACCGAACGACCCGAGCGACTGCCCCGACGATCCGGGTGATCTGGGTCGCGCCTTCTGTCTCGACATCGGACTCCCCACGGGCGCCCGCGTTTGCGCGATCGACTGCGGCGACGGACTCCCGTGCCCCGATGGCATGCGATGCGAGGAGGTCGACACGGACGCCGGCCCCACACGTGCCTGTTTCTGACCCGGAGTCTCGCGGGCGCGACCGCAGGCGCCACCGATCAGGGCTGCTCGAAGTAGGCTTGCCCGAGTTCCGCGAGGAGAGCCACGGCCACGTTTCCAGTGTCGGCCGAGCCGTCCTTTGAGGCAAACAACAGGCCCAGGAGTTTCATCGGAGACATCTGCTCGGCGTGCAGCAGCTCTGCGACCCGGCGGACGCGCCTGAGCGTGTCCGCCCGTGATTCCCCATCGACCGCACTGTGGAGGTTCTGAAGCAGGACCTCCCGCACCGCCCCATCGATGTCTTCGGTGGCCGGGAAGGCGGCGGTCAGCCTGGTGACGATCCGAGCGAAGCTCGCCTGCTGCGCCTCCGAGACCCGGCGACGACGAATTGCAAACTCGACCGCTCGCGCCAGGTCGGTCGCAAGCCGAGTTTTCGGAACGAAGTCCTCTGCCCCTTCATCGATACAAAGGTTTCCAACCCCGGCGATCTTGTTCCCGGTCAGGACAACGATCGGAATCGCGGGAAACAACGACACCGCACGGCGCACCGTCTGGGACCCGGAGCTCAAACGAAGACCGAGGTCCACAACCACCAAGTCCACTCCCCACTCTCGCGAGACTTCGTACCCGGCTTCGAGACTCTCCGCGACCAGGAAGTCGTAGGACCGCGGAAGCCCGAGCATCAACGTCCGTGTAATCAGCACCAGATCCGCGGGATCGTCGTCGATACACAGGACGGTCGCCTTCGGCTGATCCACGGGATTGCACGCTACCACGCAAGAGTCGGGGCCCACACGTGTCCGGTATCCCGGCCACTTCGCTCGGCCGTCAAACTCGAAGCGATGCAAACTCCAGATCGAACTTCGCCAGATACTTCCGGAGTCGGTCTGCATCGTTCACGGACCGTCGCCGCGCCCTCGATGCAGCGAAGAGAGTGCGGCCCGCCGCCGACAGCGAAGCGCTCGACTCGCAGACCCGCAGGACCTCCTCGAGTTGAGCGGCATCGAACCTGTCGAGTTCGGCCCCCTCCTCGCCAAGAACCGCCCGCACCCGTGGGAAGCGGGTGTTTTCGCTCCCTTCCCAACGACCCTTCAGACGAGCCACCTCGTCCGCGACGACCCCCGGCGTGATTCGGCCGCGGGGGGCCAGCGTTGCCATCCGGATCACCGCGCCCGCGAAGTCTCGGAAGTTGCCCGGCCACGGTGCGTCAACGGACGTCGAGAAGTCGACGAACCGCGTCCGCGCAACCCGAGTAAGCGAGGCTCGCCGTCCATGCTCCCCGGCGTACCGTTCGAGTTCGTAGTCCAGGTTGGGCTCGATGTCTTCGGGCCGTTGCGCGAGACCGGGCAGCGCGAACGTCCACAGGTCGATTCGCGCGAGCAGGTCTTGGCGGAACGAGCCCGCCCGAACGCATTCCCGGAGGTCTCGGTTCGTCCCTGCGATCAGCCCGAACGCGCTGTGGACCTCTTGGTCGGAGCCCAAGGGTGTAAATCGTCGGTCTTCGATCGCCCGGAGCAGCATGGCTTGCTCGTCGAGCCCGAGTTCTCCGATCTCGTCGAGGAATACGATGCCTCGGTCGGCCTCCACCAGTACGCCAGCGCGGTCGCGAACGGCCCCGGTGAACGCACCACGCTTGTGGCCGAACAGCGCCGACATCGCCTGGTCTCCCCGCAGCGTCGCGCAGTTCACCTCGACGAGCCGTCCCTCGACCTGCCCGCGCTCCTGCAAGAGCGCGTGGATTCGCCGCGCCAGTTGGGTCTTGCCGGCCCCCGTGGGGCCCGTGAGCAAGACCGGTGCCCGGGACCGCATGACGACCGTCTCAATCTCGTCGACCAGCTGGTTGAAGGCGACGTTCCGCGTCTCGATCCCTTGTTTCAAGAACGAGACATCGTCGCGTTGCTGGGCTTCGAACCTGGTGCGGATCGCTCCGTAGCTGGAGAGGTCGAGGTCAATGATCCGAACATGCCCGGGTCCTCGGTTGCCCGCCTCGGGCGAGGTCTGCAGGATCCGCCCGGGCACGAACCTCGCTTCGGTCAGGAGGAACCAACAGATCTGCATCACGTGGGTGCCGGTCGAGATGTGGACCAGATAGTCCTCCCGAGCGGTCGCGAACGTCTCCCCGCGAACGAAGTCCAGCAATCCCGTGTAGACCTCCTCGAAGTCCCAAGGGTCGGAGAAGTCCACGGAGTGCACACGCACCGTCGTCTCCGGCGAGACGGAGGCGATGTCTTCGACGATCCGCGCAGCGAGGTTCTTCGCCTGACGTGGGACCAGAAGCTCCAAGCGGTCGACCACGAGGTCCTCGTGGCGATGCAGGTCAACCGTCGGACGCCACCGCTCCCACCGACGCACTCCCGTACCCTTGTCGAGCGTCGAGCCCAACATCGAGAGCACCACCGTCTTCTTCGACATATACAAAAGTATAATCTCGTATCCAAGAATCTCGCTCCACCAGCCGCAGAGATGTGTAAGCAGCTGGAATCACGCAAGACTCCGCCGAGAACGCATCCTGCTCATGGTGAGAGCATGAACATGACGCGCAACTACGAGGTCGACCATGTCGAGGGCTCCGTTCCGGTCAAGCGCTGGACCCGAGGTGTCCCCGTGGAAGATGCCGCGCTTCGGCAACTCGCCAACATCGCGCAGCTTCCGTTCGTGCACAAGTGGGTCGCCGCCATGCCCGACGTACATTGGGGTATGGGCGCCACGGTCGGCTCGGTCATCCCCACCAAGGGTGCGATCGTCCCGGCAGCGGTTGGCGTGGACCTGGGCTGCGGCATGATGGCCACCCGGACCAGCATGACGGCGAGTGACCTGCCCGACTCGCTCGGTCACGTGCGCGCCGCCATCGAGCGGGCTGTTCCTCACGGTCGCAGCAGCGGCCGCTCCCGCCGAGACCGCGGGTCGTGGGGTGACATCCCACGTCCGGTCGGGGAAGCCTGGGCCTCGCTCGAGCCCCGATTTTCGGCGATCGTCGACAAGCACCCCAAGGTGGGCCAGAGCAACAACCTCCACCACCTCGGCACGCTTGGTACGGGAAATCACTTCATCGAGCTCTGCCTCGATCAGTCCGAGCGCGTGTGGGTCATGCTGCATAGCGGCTCGCGGGGCGTCGGGAACCGGATCGGCTCGTACTTCATCGCGAAGGCCAAGGAAGAGATGGAACGGTGGTTCGTCCATCTCGCCGACCAAAACCTGGCCTACTTTCCCGAGGGGTCACAGCACTTCGACGACTACGTCGAGGCTGTTGGTTGGGCACAGGACTTCGCTCGTCTCAACCGCGAGTTGATGATGCGTAACACCTTGGCTGCGCTCCAGAACGTGCCTGACCTGCCCGCATTCCGGGCCGACCTCGAAGCTGTGAACTGTCACCACAACTACGTGGCTCGCGAGCATCACTTCAACGCGAACGTCTGGGTGACCCGTAAGGGGGCCGTGCGCGCGGGTGCAGGCGAGCTGGGCATCATTCCCGGAAGCATGGGCACGCGCTCGTACATCGTCCGTGGAAAGGGCAACGCGGAGAGCTTCTGCTCGTGCAGTCACGGCGCTGGTCGGGCCATGTCCCGAACCGAAGCCAAGCGACGGTTCACCGTGGAGGACCACGTCAAGGCGACCGAAGGCGTCGA
This sequence comes from Nannocystales bacterium, assembly GCA_050633305.1. Taxonomy (GTDB): domain Bacteria; phylum Myxococcota_A; class Polyangia; order Nannocystales; family Nannocystaceae; genus CAJXVA01. Next base: position 528,409 of record JBOEGF010000018.1, on the reverse strand, counting down.
GTGCCGCAAGGATGAGTCGGTGATCGACGAAACACCCGCCGCATACAAGTCGATCGATGCGGTGATGGAAGCGCAGCGCGACCTCGTCGAAGTGGTACATACGCTTCGGCAGGTGGTCTGCGTGAAGGGTTGAAGCAGGAGCCATGACCTCTCCCATCGAAATCGACGGCAGCAAGGGCGAGGGCGGAGGCCAGATCCTCCGCTCTTCGCTCGCCCTGTCGGTCATCACGGGGACACCCGTTGTGTTCCGAAACATACGGGCCAAACGCTCGAAGCCAGGGCTACGCCGCCAGCACCTTGCGGCGGTCCGAGCGGCGGGGGCGATCAGCGGGGCCGAGCTGCGCGGTGAGGCCGTGGGCAGTATGGAGCTGTGCTTCGCTCCCGGGCCTGTTCAGCCGGGACAGCATCAGGTCGCCATCGGAACGGCGGGCAGCACAACACTGGTCCTGCAGACCATCCTGTGGCCCTTGCTCCTCGCCGATGCGCCGTCCGAGGTGGTCATCGACGGTGGTACCCACAACCCGATGGCACCCACCTTCGAGTTCCTCGACCGAACGTTCTTCCCGCAGGTTCGGAAGATGGGCGTGCGCGCGGAGCTCACTCTCGAGCGACACGGGTTCTACCCGGCGGGCGGCGGACGCTTGCGTGCATCGTTGCGTCCAAGCGAGCTGCACCCGTGCACGTGGGAGACCCGCGGCAGCGCCCGGGGGGTCGATGCACGAGCGGTGGTCTCCGGTCTCCCGGTCAAGATCGCCCAGCGCGAAGTCGGCACCGCCATCGCGGCACTTGGCTGGCAACGCAACCAAGGGACAACCGCTCGTGTCGAGTCGGCAGGGCCAGGCAACGCGCTCCTGCTCGGAGCGAGTTTCGACAGCGGGACCACGGTCGTCTCCAGCATCGGGAGCAAAGGAAGACGATCGGAGGACGTCGCTTCCGACGCAGCCCAGGAGATGCAGCGGTTCCTTGCATCCGAGGTCCCCGTCGACGAGCACCTCGCCGACCAGCTCCTGCTGCCGATGGCGCTCGCCCAGGGCGGGAGTTTCTTCACCAGCGCCCCTTCGCTGCACACCCGTACGAACGCGGACATCATCGCCAGGTTTCTACCCGTCCGGACGAGCTTCACCGAGCACAAGGGCGGGATCTGGCAGGTCGAGGTTCACCGGAGCTAGCGCAGCACAGCTTTGGCGATGTGGGCGAACGCAGGCGCGCAGACCGTTCCGCCGTAGGCATCTTCGGCAACGCCATGGACGGAGACTCCAATCCACGCGGACTTCTCCCCATCGCGCACGCGACCGACGAAGACCGCGCCCTGCACGTCGTCAATCCTGGAGGTTCCGGTCTTTCCCAAGACCTCCAACCCCTCGACCACCGCCGCGGACCCTGTCCCCTCGGGCGTCACCGCGAGCCGCAACATGTCGAGCACGGCCTCCCCATGTGACGTCGAGGCCATCTGCGCATACGCGGACACAAGCTCGTGCAGCGGGACCGTCGTCTTGAACCCATCGAGTTGACCGATCGCGTCCCGAAGGCTCAGCCCCTCGGGGCTCGGGAGTGAGACGAGCGTTCCCACTCGCGCATAGGCCTCCTTCCAGTCGACGGTCTGTAGTGCCCGGGCGACCGCGATGTTCGAGGATTTCGCGATGGCCTCGGAGAGGCTGAGCACTCCGTTGTTTCGCGAGTCCTTGATCGTCTCATCCCCTACCTTCAGCGGCGCGGAGGCATCGACCTCGAGCGCGGGATCGAGTCCCAGGCCGAGCGCCGCGTGAATGGCCAACGGCTTGATCGAGGACCCGGTTGGCTTCGCCACATCGATGTCCCCATGGCGGGCCAAGACAGCCTGGCCACAGTCATCCAGCACAGCGATCCGGACCTCGGCCCCCGGATGCGCGGCCTGCAAAGCCTCCGCTTCGACGCTGACCGCGGCGGCCCAGTCTGTCTTCGTCCGGCCTGCCTCAGAAGTCGGGGCCGCGGCCGCAGCGGGACCCTGTGGCGTCTCGGTCGCAGAAGGCGTGGCCGCACACGCAGCCATCAAGGACACTGTGGAAGTCAGAAGAAAACGCATTGTCGGCGCGATGACGCCTGGAGCATTGGCTCCATTCCAACTCATCCGCCTTTGCAGCCGGAGTCCTTGGGAGGGCACCCAAAGCGGACGTGTAGGTGGTCGTGGTGGTTGCGCAGATGCTGCACCAGTCGGCCCCCCGCCCAACGACCGTCCGGGTAGCTGAAGATCTTCTTGAGCTTCGCCCGGCTCACTTTCTGACTCCGAGCGTACAGATACAGCTGCTTCTGAATCCGGTAGTCCAAGAAGATTTTGGTGGGACCGCCGGGCTTCTTCGACTGTCCGTAGAGCGTATCGAGCAGGGTCCACATGGCGGCAACATCGAGCTGTCCCTTGACCGCCGGTACGAACTCCTTGGGGTATCCAGCCGGCTGTTTCTTGAAGTACAGGCCGAGGTCGACATCACGGCCTGACTGGTGCGAGTTGTGTCCCGACAGGCTCCCCCCATCCTCATCGGAGAGGTCACCGATCGCGAGACGACCGACCTTCGGGTGGGCGGCGGACACCGCTGCGATGGCGGCGGATAACTGGTCGACGACGTGCGCCGCGGCATAGGTTCGGGGAAGACGACGCCGGTAGTAGCGTTTGCTCTGCGGAAGCCGGGCGGGCTCCGAAAGCTTGCCTCGCTGCGGGGAGCCGACACTCTGGCCCTTGACCATGCGAATCGCAGGCGGCGGAGCGGACCCCGTGATCTGGAGTCTCTGCCCCACGCGGATGACGTCCGAGTCGAGGCGGTTGTGGGTTCGAATCGCCGCCACCGTGGTGCCATACCGCCTGGCGACGGCGGAAAGCGTGTCCCCTCGGGCCACAATGTGGGTCTTGGCGACCACCGGCCTGCACGAGGGCAACGTGAGCGTCATGCCGATACGAAGACCTCCGGGCCTCAGCCCGTTGACCTTGCGGACCTGCTCGACCGTACAGCCTCGCTCCCGCGCCAGCTCCCAGAGGGTCTCGCCCTTTCGAACCACGTGCGCGGAGCCTCCCCCATGTTCAGGAGTCGCAGCGGCAAGCAAACTGGAGAGCACCAGCAAGGACAGGTCGAACACAGCCTCCTCACCATGACCCGAACGTTCGCCGGACGAAAATTTGCTGCGTGTCTTCAGCCGTGCGGGGGTGGCTCCATGGACTCCCAAGGCTGCAACCCTCGGAGCGTCGCAACGGGGATCCGCCCTCGATCCAGCTCGCCGCTCGCTGCATCGAGCAAGCGGTAGTCGAGCGTCTGCCGATGCAGAGGCTGCGACTCGATGCAGACGATGCGCAGCTCGCCCCGCTCGAACCCACACTGCGCCTGCAGAGCATCCACCAGCTGCTCGTGGTGCAAGTGCCCGTCGCCAAAGTTCCACCCGAGGGCCAGCCCCGCAACAAGTTCGCCATCGAGCCAGTGGAACCGCTCGAACTCCCCTGCCCCTTCGATCGCCCGCGGTACAAGCGTGGGCAAGGCCCGCCCGTGCAGGTGCATGGCCCGGAACGCCATCACCTTCCCGACGAGTCCGACCGACGTCCCCCGGTCGTACGCCACCGCCAGCTGGTCGTAGACCCACGGAGCGCTCTTGGTGAGCCGTTCCAGCTTTCGCCAGGCCTCATCGCGAAACAACCACACGCTGCACGGCCAGTTCCCCGCGTAGTAGCGCATCGACAACAAGAACGACACGCGATCCGGCACCACGTTGCCGACCAAGGGCACCACCACGACCGTGAGCACCAAGAAGAGGCCAACCGGGAGCCCGACGTCGGCGAGGTGGAGATTGTGGGCACCGAAAAGGACGAACCCGCCGTAGACCACCATCACGTTCCACTCCAGCGGCACACCCATCGGAACGTTGCTGGTGATGAAGGTATGAAGGACGAGCATCAACACCAGGCCCACAAGGGTGACCGTGCCTCCCTCCCCCGCGAGGAGCACCAACGGCACACCCAGCTCGAGCGCCGTGCCGAAGTGTCCGGCCACCGCCGCCAACGCCGAGGGACGCAAGTCGTCGGGATAGCCGCGAACCATCCGCTTGCGCAGCCACAACAGTGGCGTGCTCGGGCTGTTCGAGGTCATCACGCTGACCACCGTGGGAAAATGATGGTTGAGCTTGGAGACGCCCGCGAAAAACCACAGCGCCAGCTGTACGGCCATCGCACCCGCCAGAGGATTCGGCGAAAACGCGAAACACACCGCGGTGACTCCGTAGTGCTCCACACGAGCTGCGAGCACGATCGTGCGGTCGCGGAGGCCCAGCACGAGCAGCGCCACCAACACCGCGACCCAGTCGAGCATCGCGGCCTGCGGCAACAACAGTGCGCGCACCGTGAGCCCCAGCAACCCTGCGTACGCGAGCACATCCAGCCACGTCCGCTGGTGCCCGCCCGCGCCCGGGAGCTGCGGCCACGGCGGAAGCTTCGTCGTGCCGGGGCGGAGCCAGTACAACAGCCCTCCGACGGGTGGAAGGTAGCGCCCCGTCAGCGGACCGCTCCCGCAGCCGAAGCCCATGACCTCGAACAGCAGGCTCCAAAGGATCGCCTTCTCGAACGCCACGGGGTGGGACCACCACTGTCCCAGCTCTGTCCATGACCCGAGCGACGGGGAGAGGCTGCAGAAGAACACCCACCCACCGATGTACGCGGCGACCTTGAGACCGTACGCGCCGTAGATCGCCAACGGCGTGCCGTACCCCTGCACCACCCACGCTCGGCAAACCCACTTGAGCTTCTCGGGGAGCGGTAGACCTTCCCACTCCAGCGGATCGTAGGGCGTGGGCGTTGGGGAGAGCAGACCCATGCGAGCAGCCAGAGTTTAGCGCGGTCCGCGAGACCCGATCTGCGGCGGTGAAGCCGGTCGAGACGGCGATCTCGCTGCCGAACCAAAAAGAAAAACCCGCCTCAAGAGACGGGTTTCAGTGCCCAGGCGCGGATTTGAACCACGGACACCCGGATTTTCAGTCCCCGTGTCGGCACGAGACAGGTTGGATCGACTTCGGGCGGGTTGAACGGAAAAGTCGCCACTTCGGCCCTAAACGCTCGCTATCACTGCTTCCCGGTCGACTTCACGATTGCGGGTTCGGTCACCTGGGGTCATCTTGGTGCTACCTGGTTGCGACCTGGAGAAGCACGGATGGCGAGCGAAACGACACGGATCACGAAGCGCATCATCGACGCTGCCCGCAAGGAGAAGCGAGCGGTCGAGTTCTGGGACACCGAGGTGACCGGGCTGATGTGCCGGGTCTACGCCACCGGGCGCGCCTCGTTCCTGCTCTTCTACCGGACCCAGGACAACACGAGCCGTAAGCCGAAGATCGGGTCCTTCGGGGAGCTGACGGTCGACCAGGCGCGGGAGATCGCGCGCGAGTGGCTGCACATCGTCAAGCAGGGCGGCGACCCGTCGAAGACACGCCAGAGCCTGCGACGGGCGCCAACGGTCGAAGACCTCGCGGAGCGGTACCTGCGGGAGCACGCGGTCCCGAAGAAGGAGCCGTCCTCGGTCGAGACCGACCGGGCCAACCTCCGGCTTCACGTCCTGCCCCGCCTGGGGAAGCTCAAGGTGACCGCCATCGGTCTGGATGACGTGCAGTCTCTGCACCACGGCATGCGAGAGACCACGGGCGCCGCCAACCGGGTGCTGTCGCTCATCAGCAAGATGCTCAACCTCGCCGAGACCTGGGGCTGGCGACCGATCGGCTCGAACCCGTCCGCTCGCGTGCAGCGGTACAAGGAGCGGAAGCTCCACCGCGACCTCAACGATCTCGAGCTCCGCCGCTTGGCCAATGTGCTGCTGGAGGCCGAGAGCGACGACCCGACCGTCGCGCTGAACCCGACGGCCATCGCGGCGATCCGCTTCCTGCTGTTCACCGGGGTGCGCCGCAGCGAGTGCCTACGCCTGCGCTGGGACGAAGTCGACTTCGAGCGAAACATGCTGCGGCTCCGCGACAGCAAGACTGGGAGCAAGATCGTCCCGCTGAACGCGGCCGCGCGAACGGTACTCGAAGGGCTCCCACGCGACCCGGAGAACGCCTACGTCTTCGCGTCCCCGAAGAACCCCGGGCGACCGCTGCACGACATCAACAAGCCGTGGATGGCGGTGCGCAAGCGTGCCGGGCTGGGCGATGTCCGGCTCCACGACCTGCGGCACAACTTCGCGACACACGCGGTCGGGCTCCAGCACTCGCTCCCGGTGATTGGGTCGCTGCTTGGCCACAAGAGCCAGGCGACGACCCAGCGGTACGCGGAGCTTCAGCTCCACCCGCTGCAGGAAGCGAGCAAGAAAATCTCGCAGCGGCTCGCAGACTCGATGGGCTTCGGAGCGAATCGTGCCAGCCGATGATCACCGGCAGTTGAGTCGCAGACGGTGGCAGACCGTACCCGCAGAGTGTTCGAGGGTGACAGCTAACATGTAGCGATGATTGAAGATTTCGACTTGACGCAAATCCTGTCGCGGCTACATCTACCAACATGCTGGCAACTGATGGGGCGGGCGACGGTCGCCCGCAAGCACTCCTGCGCCCGCAGGACGTGGCCGAACTGCTCAACGTCTCGACCGCGACGCTGAGTCGATGGCGAAGACAGGGCATCGGCCCTCGCTACCACAAGTTCCACAAGGCTCGGACCGCGATCATCCGCTACGCGATGGAGTCCATCGAGGAGTTCCTCGGGGACTCGCAGCGCGACTCCACCGCGGAGGAGTGGTGAGAGACGGGCTCGACCGCCGCGCGGCGCAGGCATGGCTCGCCGCGACGTCGACGGTCGACTGGTCGGTGTTCATGACGCTGACCTATCGCCGCCCGATCTCCGAGTACGCCGCGCTCCGCGACCCGAAGCGATTCGCTCGCGAGCTGGCGGCGCGGCTCGACCAGCACGTCCTCGTGCTCTACAGCGGCGACGTCCACCCCGACGGGCAAGGCTGGCACTGGCACCTCCTCGCCGCGCCATCGGGACGTCCGGCCCTTCTAGCGCCCACGCTTCTCCAATCTGCCTGGCGGGCTTGCGCACCGACCCGGCACGGACGCATCGACGTCCGCGAGTTCGGGACCGAGCCCAGGCACGAGTCCGGCCTCCCCTATCTGCTCTTCAAACACCGGGATCCGATGATCTTCATGGGCTGTACCCGACAGCCCTGTTGTCGCCGCCGCGGCCGAGGCTGCGTCGAAGATCGCCGGATCCCTCGGGCCTTGGCTTGGTCATAGGCGACCGAGAACCGGGAAGCGCAGGCGCACGGCGCCGGCTTTCCGCGGGCGCCAACCAGTTGATTCCGACAGCTGGTTCGAACGCGAATTCGAACGCGAGAGGCCGCCCAACGGCCCTATTCGTCGAGGGGCCTGAGAGCCGGTCACTCAGCTGACGTAGAGCGTCCGATGGCCTACTCCGACACGGTCCGCAAGCTCCGAAGATGCACGGCATACACGCGGGAAGGGCGAGCTTGCCAAGGCTTCAGCGTCTGGGGAGACCCGCTTGGGCGCTGCGCATCCCATGGCGGCACCTCCACAACTGTGCAGTCGCATCGGCGCGGTCGACCTACCTGTGCCTGCAGCGGCTACGGCTTCCCGCACCGCCCGGGAAGTGGACCTTGCGTTCTCGGAAACCGGTAGGAGCATGCGACACTCGGCGCGGTTCTCCGGGCGCAACAAGATGAGCATGACGAGCCACTATTCGACTGGACGCAAGAGTTGAGTGATGCCGAAGAAAGCGACAAAAAAGAAGCAAGCGCAGGACCGACCAGCTCAACGCAAGGGGAAGTCCAAGTCGAAGAAGGCAACCCGGACTCCCAAGAAGACAACTCGGAAGACTCGACGCACCGTTCCGAAAGTGTCGGCCCCCCGCGCCCAGGCGGACGAACAATCGCCTGAAGAACGCGAACTCGCAGGCCACCTCGCGTCGCTTGAGGTCAAGGACTTCAAGTCCTTGAAGTCGGTGTCCGTGGATTTCGGGCAGGTCAACGTCTTCGTCGGCGCAAACGGAGCCGGCAAGAGCTGCCTGCTCGAAGCGATCGGAATCCTCGGAGCGTGCGCGGCGGGTGTTGTCGATGACCAAGCATTGCTGCGGCGAGGTGTCAGGCCTGGAGTCCCAGAACTCTACAAGAGCAGCTTCGCGAACGAACGGCTGGCGCCCAAGATTTCGCTTCGCGCTACCTCTACCGGAGGCGCGGCCTACCACGCGTACATTACCAACTCGACGACCAACCCGTCACCGTTCTGGAAGTTCGGGAATGAGTCGCTGATCGTCGACGGAGCGACGATCGCGTCCAGGGCACCGAGCGGCAATGCATCTGCGCTCGGACTATCCGTCCCCCTGGAGAACACACGCAGCGTTACGACGCTTGCACGAGCAAGTCCTGAGGCCCCGCTCGTGGCGCGCGACTTGCTGTCGACCTTGGATGACTTCGCGATCTTTGCCCCCGTGACTCCTGTGCTTCGGGCGGTCGCTCCTGATAGCGCCCCGCGGGCGCCGGTCGGACTCTACGGAGGACAACTCGCCGAAGCGGTAGGCGCCCTCTCGACGAGCAAGTCCGGTCGAGCGGCACTCTCACGCGCGCTCGGACTGATCGACTGGGCGCGCTCCATCGGCACAGGTGAGCCGTCTAGCAAGTTTCTCTCTCCCAGCGTCCCCACAAGTCGCCAGGTCGTCGAATTCCGTGACCGCTTCATGGCGAGCAAGCGCAACGTCCTTTCCGGATACGACGCGAGCGAGGGCGCCCTCTTCGTCCTGTTCATGATGGTGCTTGCTGCTCATACCAGGTCCCCTCTCGCGTTCGCGGTCGACAACTTCGACCAGTCCTTGAACCCACGCGCCGCACGGGCGCTGACACGCGCGTTCTGCGAAGCTCTTCTCGCGGCACGCAGGCAGGCGTTCCTGACGACCCACAACCCACTGGTCCTCGACGGACTCGACCTGTCCGACGAACGGATTCGTTTGTTTACCGTCTCTCGCAACGCCAAAGGCCACACCAAGATCCGACGAGTCGCGGTGAAGAACCTCGCCGCCGCGAAAGCCAAACACGGTGAGTTCGCCGTGAGTCGGCTATGGGTGGAAGGCCGTCTGGGAGGAATGCCGAGTGTCTGAGCCGCTTGTCGCAGGCGTCGTGTGCGAGGGACACACCGACTTTCCCGTGCTCCGCGCGATCGTTGAATCGCTGTGGCCAGAGATCGATGACGTGCTCTGCCTGCAACCTCAACTCGATGCGACTCAGAAGGCCTCGAACCCGGCGGGTTGGAGCGAAGTCCGACGGTGGTGCGAAGACCACGCCGGAGAACTCGACGACGTCATCGAGAGCGACATCGGTGACCCTCTCTGCGTGCTGATCATTGCGATCGACGTCGACATCGCCGTGCAAGCCAAAATCGCGAACCCGCCGCAAGACGTGGGTGCCTACGAGACGACCCGGTTGAAGAACAAGATACGCTCCTGGTGCCGGACAGCTCAGCGCAAGAAGATCCCACCACGCGTGGTGCTCTCGACCCCAGTCATGGCCATCGAGAACTGGGTGATTGCCGCTCTCTTCCCGCGAGAACGGCGAGTAGAGTCGGTCGAGGATCCCGCTGGCTTCTTGGTAAACAAGGACCGTCTCCGGCTGAGCCCCTCAGACGGCAAGCCTTGGAAGGAGCTCCATCGCTACCAAGCGTTCGGCCAACAAGTGGGAGCCAAGCTTTCGAAAGTCCGAAAGGCCTGCTCCGAAGCTGAGGCGACGTGCAGCGCCATCGAACAACTCCGAGACCTGTAGCCGCTGGGTGCGACCCATCTGCTTCCTGGCCAACCCAACCAAAAGAAAAACCCGCCTCATCGAGGCGGGTTTCAGTGCCCAGGCGCGGATTTGAACCACGGACACCCGGATTTTCAGTCCAGTGCTCTACCAACTGAGCTACCTGGGCAGGTCGCGGTTGGGCCGTCGATTTACGCGATCGACCGCAGGCCGTCAAGGACGATCTGTTCGATTTCGTATCGCGGGTAGTTTTGAGGCCAAATCTGGATGATTCCCGGCCCGGAGAAAAAACTCGACCCGCTCTGTAAGCCGAGCCCGGGGGTCGGGCGTTCGGGGTGGCATGAAGCGCTTCTCGACCCTGCTCGCTCTCGCCTCTCTCGCCGCATGCGCCTCGAACAAGGGCTCAGCCCGGTCGGTCGAGATGAGCCGGGCCGACGGAGCCGAGTCGTTCTCAATGGCCGCGGAAGAGTCCCCCGGCGCCTACGCCCCGGAGCCCACCAGCAGCGCGTCGGAGGACGATGCGGGCTACGCGTACGAGGGAGGCGATGGAGAAACCGCCGCCGCTCCAGCATCTCCCCCGGCTGAGGCCTTCGGCGACGCCGACGACTCTCCCGCTCTCGACTCCACCAGTCCCTCTCCCTCTCCAGCCGTCGCGGGCGCATCTGCGGACAAGTCCGAACGCGAGTCCCGGGTCGCACGGAGCCGCAGCCGAGACCGACGGAAAGCAGAGCGTGCGCCGTTGAAGAAGAAGTCCGGGAAGAAGGACCGACGACGACGACGGCCGGAACCCGAACCCGAGTTCAACCGCAACATTCAAGCAGGGCGCCTCACCGCGGGAGCCTTCGATGACACCCTGAACCCCGACGTCCTGACAACCTTCGCCAACCGCATGGCGCAACAGCGCGACACTCGCGACGTCGCCGAGCGTGTCACCGGAGCCATGACCATCGTCCGGGTCGTGGACTCGAGAGGTCGCCCGATTCGGGACGCGGACGTCCGCCTCAACACCGACCAACGCGGCGCGCGGGTCCCCACCGGAACCGACGGACGCGCGGTGTTCTTCGCGGGCTGGGACCTCCCCCCCGAAAACCGTCGACGAGGGAAGATCGAGGCCACCATCCAGCATGGCCGTGAGCGCATGTCGGTCCCCGTTCGGGAGGGCACCATCAACACCATCACCATGCGCGATGTGCAATCGAGCTCGGTCAACGCGGTCGACATCGCACTCGTCATCGACGCGACCGGCAGCATGGGCGACGAAATCGACTACCTGAAGGTGGAGCTGCGCAACATCGCTCGGACCATCGAGCGCTCCTTCCCCCGCGTGGACCAGCGCTTCGCTCTGGTCGTGTACCGCGACGATGGAGACGCATTCGTCAGCCGATCCTTCGACTTCACCGAGAACCTGTCCCGGTTCGAGAGCCACCTCGCACGACAGAGTGCGAACGGAGGTGGCGACTACCCCGAGGCGATGGACGCCGGCCTCGAGGACGCCACCGACCTCTCGTGGTCGCGGGACTCTGCGAAGATCGTCTTCCTCGTCGCCGATGCACCCCCACACGCCGAACAAATGCGTCGCACAATGGACGCCGTCGATGACCTGCGCTCGATGGGCGCAGCCTTCTACCCGGTCGCAGCGAGCGGCGTCGCTTCCGAAGCGGAGATCGTCATGCGCGCCGCGGCAGCCGGAACCGGTGGGCAGTACGTCTTCCTGACCGACGACTCGGGCGTGGGCAACGGTCACGCCGAGCCCCACATCCCCTGCTACGAGGTTCAGAGCCTGCGTAACATCATGATTCGCATGGTCCACACCGAGCTGGCCGGGGAGCGCATCTCCGCGGGGCAGGAGCGCACGATCCGAAGCGTGGGTCGCTCGACAGACGGCGTCTGCCACGTCGCCGCCCGTCGGCAGTAGAGGCCGGGAAAACGGAAACGCCGCGCAACCATCGAGGGTGCGCGGCGTTGTTGCGTCGACTCCGGTCCCCCAGGTGGACAGCTTCAACTCAGCCCGAGCGGATGGTCACCTGGACCTTCTCCATGAAGGCCGAGCGCGCCGCGGGGGCATCGTTGAGAAGCTGACCAAGGCCGTCGACGAGCAGCGGAAACGTGTACGTCGACGGGTTGCAACACAGCAGCCACTCGCGCAGCTGTTCGCGCATCATCGTCTCGGTCTGCTCCGCCCCGTGGCCGGCTTGAACTGCGAAGTCTCGGAACTGCGCACGAATCCGCTGCAGAACGGGACCGAGCTCTCCGCGCAGGATTCGCTCGACCTCCTCTTCGGCCTCGTCGACAACATCAACATCGATGTCGTCCTCCTCACCAGCCAGGAGCGAACGAAGCGCGTCGAGTTGCATCCCCAGAACACGCCGCACCGGGGTGACGGCGGTATCCCGCTCGAGCAGACTGACGACAGTCGCATCCTCGGTGACCGGAACGACCATCATTCGGGCGGGACCGAAGTTGATCAGCAAGTCTTTGAGCGGCACGCCCACCGTGGCCGAGGCCACCGTCATACGGCGGATGGTCTTCGCCACGTCGTTCGCGGTCTCCGCGGGCATCGAGGCCTCTCCACTGGTCGCGACCGCACCTTCCGAAGTCGCGATCAGAGCCGCGCGCACTCCGGGGACTGCGCCGAGTTCCTCGAGCAGTTCAAGCAGCTGTTCTCTTGCATCGATCACGAGTCGACCCCCATCACAGCATCTCGAACCGCCTCCGGGTCGGCACCCGGCTCAACAGAAAGAACCGCCGACGCTGCGCCCATGCTGACCATGACCATTTGTTGACCCTGAACGGAACGCGCCACGATCCCGTCGAAGACGTTGTACCCGAGCGTTCGCGCGATTCGAGCCGCGCCGCGCATGTAGAACCCGGCCAGCGTCACCAGGGAGGAGTTGTTTCGCATGTCCTCCGCGAGCACCTTTCCTGTCGACGAGATGATCGCAACGCCGTTGATCCCCTCGAACTGCCAGAACTGGTCGAGCATCGCGGTGCGCGTCTCCGGATCCTCGAACACCGCATGGCCCGAAGCCATCGCGCTCTGAGACTCTTCCGCGATGGTGGGCTTCGTCGCTCGTCCGACGGCTGCGTCGACCTCGCTGATCGACCCCATCATCGAGTCCGCGGGCCCCAAGTCAGGCTGTGACTCCAGTCCCTCGAGCTGAATCGCATCGCTCACCAAAGCGACGAAGTCGTCGTCGCCGGCTGGTGGCCGGGCCGCCGCTGCGAGCATCGCTCCGCTCGCCTCGGCGTCGGAGATGACGGGCGGATGGGGCCCGCTCGGGCCGGCGGCAAGCGTCTCGGGTGCGACGCTTGGCGACACGTGCTCCCCGGTTTCCGCTTCCTCCATAAGCTCGCCGAAGGAGACCTCTTCGTCCTCCTCTGGTGCACCGCCCTGTCCGAGTGTGCCTTCGTCGGTCTGCCGTGCCGCCTCCATCAAGAGATGGGTGCTCGAACGAACGATGGTTCGCTTGGGCGGCGCACTGAGTAGCGCCTCGCGGAACAGGCCTCGACCTGCTGCCAACATCTTGTAGAACGCAAGCTCTCCACGGAACTGGCCAAACTCGGCGTGCACGATGTCGCCATGCTCAAACCAGATGCGGCCGAGGCCGCGGGGCGTGGAGACTTCGACCAACTTGTCGCGCCCGGTCAACGCGACCATCTGCACGTAGTCGAACAACTCGACTTCGATCGAGTTTCCGAAGAAGCCACGTCGGACCCCAAGTCCGCGCAACGTGTCGGTCAGCGTTTCGTGGTCGTCGGGGTTTGCGACCGAGCGCACCCCTAGCGATTCAAAGCGCCTGGCAACGTTGGCCTCGTTACCAAGCACAACGATTCGCATCGACGGAGAGCAGCGTCCGATCCACTCGACGACACGCTCGGCCAAGCCGCCAGCCGCCCGCGTCTCGCAGACCACGGCGTCGAACGTCTCGCTACGAAGACGATCGAACGCCTCCGCGTCTCGACGTGCTCGACCGACCTCAAAGCCGGCAGCTTCCATCGAACGCTGTACGCCGGCGCTCCGAGAAGCATCGTCGTCGACGAGGAGGACACGTAGGGCCGCGTTCTTCACTGCGATACCGTCATCCGGCACGGGTTCGCCATGGTAAGGGCGAACCTCGGATCTCCGAAGAACCAAGCAGCTCTGACGGCATGGGGGTGTACGCCCCCAGCTGCCGGCTGCCTGATTCTACGGAAAAACCCTGATGCCGGTGGCCGGTTGTCGCGGCTGCCGGACGCTGCATACAATAGTGGATTCACCAATGCGCGATTCCGTACATCGAGGTCCGAATGGTGTTCCGAAGCGAGCATAGGCGTTCACTGTCGCGCATTGAGACACCAGCCCGTTGGCTGATCGGCGCATCTTCGCCCCTCTGTGGACGTTTTCGACCGCCACGTGATCCGGGCGCCGATATCCACCGACTCGCGCCGACAGCGTCACGAACAATCGTATCAGTATGAGACATTACTAGAAATGGCTTTCCCACTAGCGACTTTTCACATATCCTCAGGACATGCCGATCCTCTTGGAAGACCTAAATCTCCGCAAAGCCGAGCGCACGTTGTGCCAAACCGCCCTTCAGAAAGCGGGCAGCATTGTGGAGGCCGCGCAGCTTCTCGGGATCACGCGACATGCGCTCAAGCGTCGGATGATCAAGCACCAGATCGAGTGGCCACCGCGCGCTCCAGAGCGCCAGCCACGCGTGTCGCCTCCGATGGAGGCACCGGTCTCGATTCGCCCCGAGACGCCCTAGAGGCTCGGCAGAGCTCGGTGGATTCGGCGCCTCAGTCTTCCTCGAGCACAGAACGTGCTGCCGCGTCGAGCGCCGCGACGACGGCCGCCATCGAGCGGTGAAGCTCCGCCGAAGCTGTTGGCATGGTGAGGTCCGTGCGCCGAACGAGATCGAGCGCACTGGACCACCCCGACAGGTAGGCGGCGAGTTGGGGAGCAGGAAGTTCTTCCCCATGGGCCATGAGGGATTGGGACACGAGACGATGCAGGTCGTCGTCCATACGAACTTGAGTGAGACAATCTGAAGGCGAGGCCAAGAGTCGCTCCGTCACCAACCGGTGAGGCGCCCAGTCTATCGGGGGCACTCGTACCGATCCAAGATTGGGTCGCGAGCGAGCGACTGCTGACCATGTGACGAGCCGCTGCTATCGTCCGCCCATGCCCGGCAACCACGACGAGCGCGTCTTGGCGAATGCCATCGACGACATCGTCGACTCGTACGCAGAGCACGGAAACATCAACCACCTGGACGGACTCAACCTTCCGTCGCGGGCCGAGGTGGCGACGCTGCTCGATGACCTGATCTCGATCGTGTTCCCCGGATACTTCGTCCGGCAACATGTCGATGCGCTGACGTGCCGTTACTTCGTCGGGGAGCGATGCGCTCGCACCCTGAGAAGCCTCGAACTCGCTGTCGGACAGGCCTTGCGCGCACGATCCGGGTCGCCCGACGCAGACCACCAAAAGCGCGCCCACACGTGCGCCATCGAGATGGTGCGAGCGATCCCTGCGATCCGCGCAGTGCTGGACACGGACGTTCAGGCCGCACTCGTCGGCGATCCCGCGGCCTGCAGTGCTCCGGAGATCATCACGTCCTATCCCGGCGTCGAAGCGATCGCCGTCCACCGCATCGCAAACACCCTGTCTCGGCTCGAGGTCCCGCTGATCCCGCGCATGATGTCCGAGCAGGTGCACAGCCGCACCGGGATCGACATCCATCCAGGTGCGACGATCGGAGAGAGCTTCTTCATCGACCACGGCACCGGGGTGGTCATCGGGGAGACCTCGGAGATCGGCGTCCGCGTGAAGCTGTACCAGGGCGTGACCCTCGGCGCGCTCTCCGTCCGCAACGGCAACGCGCGCTCGGCAGAACGCCGGCACCCCAAGCTCGAAGATGACGTGACGATCTACGCAGGCGCGACCATCCTCGGCGGAGACACTGTGATCGGTGCGGGCTCAACGATCGGCGGAAACGTCTGGCTGACCCACTCCGTCGAGGCAGGCACGACCGTCATGCTCGACAAGCCCTCACTCAAGTTCATCAAACAGGGCTCGCGCGTCTCCGCCGACAGACAACGAGACCCCGAGTACTGAGGTTTTCTCTAGGGGAAACCTCTCGGTTTCCCCCGCTGCGGGAGCCCAGCTCCCGCAGCTCCCCCTTCCAAGTTCGGGCTTTGCCTCGCCGGGTCTCGGAGCCGCCCTGAGGCCTCGCCGAGTCTGCGGAGGGAAAGACCGGGCGGGCTAGAATCCAGCTTCAAAGGTCTCGAGCTGCGACTCGAGCAGGCGTTGCAACTGAGCGCGCTCGCTGCCCTCGAGGAAACTCTGGCACTCGGCCGATGGTGACTCGGTCACGGGGGTGTCCCCTTCGGCGGGTGTGCACGCGTCCACGACGGTTCCGGTCGACACGTCGGCCCAGAAGCTGTCGCCGGGAAGGAAGCTGTACTCGATGCTGGCGCGGACCATTTGCTTGAGTTCCAGGTAGCTCAGGTCTTGGTCCATCACCCCGCGGACGAACTCCGCGGCGAGACTGGACCGCGCGACGCCTTGGTCATCCGTCGCCAACGCGACCGGCACGCCCCGCTCCAAGTAGTCGTGTACCGGGTGCGTCGGACCCGTGACCTCGAGGATGATGTCGTTGCTGGCGAAACAGATCTCCACGAGGATTCCTCGGTCGCGCAGCAAGTCGAACAAGCCGTCCGCGTCGCTCTCGAAGTTCACGTCGACGCCGTGTCCGACCCGGCGCGTGCCCGCGATCTCAACCGCCTTGCGGATGTGGTCCGTCTCGTCGAGCTGGTAGCCATCGGGTACCGACGCCGCAGTGATCTCGCCAGCGTGCAACGAGAGGCGGAGCGGGCTGCTGTCGGCGTAGTAGTCGCCGAGGTAGCCGAGCATATCCATCTGGTCATCGTAGTTGCTCATGGCCGTCGAACCGTCTTCAGGACCGACGAGGTTGAGACCCACGATGCGCGGCTCGACGATGGCGGCTTCGTACGCCGCAACCATCTGGGCAAAGACACCCGAGTCCGTTCCGCTACGAGAGATATACGCCTGGTACCGCGTGCGAACAGCACAACCCGGCGCAGCGTCTGCGGTACCGCAGTTTTGCTCGGCGTTGGCGATGTTCTCGCTGTTCTCCGCGTCGTCGGTCAGCCGCGCTCGTGCAGCGGGGAATCCTGAATCGGCCAACAACGCTGCGTGGAACGAAGCGTAGTCGGCCGTGGTCACCGAGCCTCCGCCCAAGCCGGCCCACACGTCTTGGCCGAGGCTGCGCGCCGTCGAGTTCGAGGTCAGCATCGGCTCGATGTATAGAAGGTTCTCGGCGGCGGCCCGACGACGGACATCGGCAAGCATCCGACCGTGCTGCGAACCCGAGATTGCGCCGAACTTCGAGAACGTCGAGAAGAAGTGGTCTGCCCCGCTCTCGCTCGGCGAAGGCACAAAGTCGAGCATCGACCACGCCCGGACGACGTCGAGATACAAGTCGCGCTTCCCGGACGGGATCGGGACATCATTGCCGTCGCCGCAGGAAAGTGAGAGGGCCAACCCGCTCTCCGCAATGCAGAAGTCACCGTCCGCGGCAGCCCACCCAAGGTAGGTCTCGGCGTAGACCGAACCCGAGAGGTGGTGGTGAAGGTCGCCGCCCAAGGGCATCGCAACGAGGAATTCTTCCACGGCTGCCGCGTCTCCCCGAATCTCCTCCAGGGTGGAGCCGGCATCATCCTCTGCCGCGGCGGCGCACTCGAGCGGCGTCTCGCAGGCTTCGTCCCCCGTCGTCGTTCCGTCGCTACCGGAGTCGGCAGACTCGGTGTCGTCCGTGGTCCCCGAGCTCGACATCGTCGTGCCACTGGACGGCTCGGTCACACCCGAGGTCAGCGAATCGGTCATCGCCTCCGTGCTCGCACCGCCGGTGTCCGTGTCGGACGAACCTCCGCTCGCATCCTGACACCCCACCAGCGCCAAGCCGGTGAAAGCCCATGCCAATGCTCGACGTACCCGCACACCGTTCATGGTGCGGACACTACCCCAACTCTTCGGAGGGGTAGACGCACCGCGATGTGACGTCTCACGCGATCACGACGAGCGCTTGCGCTGACGGATTCGTCCCTGCATGGCCTCGCGCACGATAGCCTTGGCGTCTTCGTCGAAGCGGCCCTCGAGGACCACCCGTAGATAGCGGCGCTCGGTGGGGTCCGAGGCGACCCAACGCAAGCTGCGACCGCGAAGACGCCCGAAGTTGAAGACCGGCTCGTTGTCTCGCCACGCAAACCGGCGGCCTTGATCGCAGTACGCGTCGTTGTGACTCGACGAGAGTTCGTGCAACGCCTCGATGTCGAGTGAGAGGTCGTCGTAGCGCTCCAGCTGGCCCGCAAACACTTCAAGTGACGCCACGGTGTCGGCAGCCGCACCATGCGCTCCCTCCAGCTCCTTGTCTCGGTAGAAACGAAGTGCTGCCGTCAGGTTCCGGGGCTCGCGCCGGTGAAAGATGACCTGCGCGTCGATGACCCGCCTGTTCGTGAGGTCCATCGACTTACCGGCCCGAACCAGTTCGGCGTGCACGATGCGAACGTCGTAGCGCCCGATCGCGAACCCTGCGAAGTCGGCGTCGTCGATCGCCGCCAGCACCTCGTCACAGATCACGTCGAAGCTCGGAGCCGCTTCGACGTCTTCGTTGGAGATGCCGTGAATCTCGGTGGCCTCGAGTGGGATCCGGATGCCCGGCTTCACACGCCAAGTCCGAATTGGCTCGACGCCCTCGGGCCCGACGCGCAAGACCGACAGCTCGACGATGCGATCGCTGAGGGGATCGGTGCCCGTGGCCTCGACATCAAAGAAGACGAGCGGACGCTGCAACGTCGACGCGAACGCGGAGAAGCGCTCTCCCAAAGCGGTCAGGTCGAGTCCGGCGTCGGAGAGGGTGGCGTGGGTGGAAACGGGTTCGCTGGTCATGCGATCGGGGCGTCGTTCGGAGCGACGCGAGCGGACGCGGAGAGTCGCACGCTCCCACGACCTGCAACAGCACTTGAAGGAACCTTACCCTAGCTCACCAAAAGATCGGGACGACTTGGCGGGAATTCGGGAGAAGCGCATAACGGGGTGTTCGGGGGCTTTGGCGTCGTTGGAAGGTTCGCCTTCGACTGATACGGTCCGGCCATGCCTCGGGTCGGAGCGAGCATTCTCATACTGTTGGTCGGTTGTGCGCCAGAAGAGCGCGAGGACCCGGGTGCTGTAGACGACGGTGGAGGTCTGACGACCCCATCTTCGATGAGCGGTGCCGGGGCCGACACGCTCGAGCCCATGGATGACGACGGCGAAACCGGCGAGCTCAAGCTCGACGTCGGCGACGGCGGCAGCGGCGGACCGCAGGACTGCCAAGAAGGACAAGACTGCCCGAACGAGTGCGAGGCCATGGAGCATGTCCCCTGCGATGCGGGGACCACGGACGTCTTCGCCGCAATCGGACTCGGCTGCGAGGGCGAGATTCAGATCACGGGCACCACCCAAGGAGACCCGGGCTCGATCGGAGTCCGAACGGGCTTCGGCCCGACGGACACATGGGCGCCACGCGAAGGCTCCTCGTTTGCCGTCATCGGAAGCGGCGCGGTTGCAGAACTCGACGTCGAGACCCCGCCCGGAGACAGCAACGGCGGCCCGACCCACTGCAACGACGACATGCCCGGAAGCCCTGACCCCGGCGCAATCCTTCCCGCACCGATTCAGATCATGGACGTCGCAGGAGACTGCACGGCGGACGAAACTCTGCTCGGAACCGGCGATTGCTCCAGCACGATCTCGGGGCAGTTCAACCAGGGCGGAGCCGCATTTGACTACGCCGAAGTACGGGTCATCGCCGACGTGCCCGAGGGCTACAACTCGATCAGCTACGACTTCGCGTTCTTCTCGACCGAGTACCCGGACTACTTCGAGGACGTCTACAACGATATGTACGTGGGCTGGCTCGAGTCGGAGAGCTGGACCGGCAACATCTCGTTCGATGAGGATGGCGACCCTATCTCGCTCAACGCCGGGTTCCTGGACTTCCGCGACGACGCCGCGACCCTTCCCGAGTTTGGCGGCACGTGCATGAAGCAGCACGCCGGCACCAAGTGGCTGAGCTCGACCGCGCCGGTCACTCCCGGGGAAAAGATCACCGTGGTTTTGGCCGTGTTCGACCTGGCCGACCCCGTGCTGGACAGCTTCGTCTTCCTCGACAACTGGCAGTGGGGTTGCGACGGAACCGGTGGCCCCGTGACCACGCCAGTCGGGTAGCCCTCGAAACTTGGTCCGGCGCGCATCGCCCGGACCCACGCGTTCCACATTCGCGTTTGGGGTTGCTCGGCCGCGATCGAATCGGGCGAGCTCTCGAGCCCACCCGACGGTCGTGGTTGTCGCGGGGCTCTACACGCTGCGATGAGCGTAGACTCCAGGCCGAGACGTGAGCCGGCTTGTTGAGAGGTCGGGTTCTTGCCACTCTTCTTCAGTGGCCGAGGACGGCGTAGACATCGGGGCGCCGAAGACCGAGCCGGGTTCGGACCGGAATGCGCTCAGCGTTCACGGCCGCATGCTCATGGGTTCGCTGCAATCGAGCCTCTTCGGGGCCAGCGAGGTCACACGGATGGGCCGGTATCACCTCTTGGAGACGCTCGGCCGGGGCGCCATGGGGGTGGTCTACAAAGCCTACGATCCGCAGCTCGACCGCTGCGTCGCCGTCAAGGTGGTCACCCTCTCGGGAGCGGACGCACGAGCGCGAATGCTGCGGGAAGCCAAGGCGCTGGCGAAACTCAATCACCCCAACGTCGTGACCGTGCACGAGGTCAGCGACGAAGGGGACGAGATGTACGTCGCCATGGAGTACGTCGAGGGCGGAACACTGGCGGACTGGTGTGCCGCCCATCCCGAGTCCTCCCCCGAGAGGACTCGGGCGTTGATCGACTTCGCATTGCAGGCGCTCGAAGGTTTGGCGGCTGCGCACGACCTTGGCCTGGTGCATCGAGACCTGAAGCCGGCCAACATGTTGGTCGGGGTGGACGGACGACTGCGAATCGCGGACTTCGGTCTCGCGCGAACATTCGAGGCCGCTCCGGAGCTGCTGACCTCGAGCGAGGTCGAACGCGAAGGCGAGAGCTCAACATCCATCACGAGCACCGGAGCTGTTGTCGGGACGCCCGCATTCATGGCCGTAGAGCAGTTCAAGGGTCACGCGGACGCCTTGAGCGATCAGTTCGGTCTGTGCGCGACCTTCTTCGTCGCGTTCTATGGTTGTCGGCCTTACGAAGCGAGCTCGGTGGCGGGGCTGGTCGAAGCACTCGAGGGCGGCCGGGTCGCTTCGCCTTCAGCCAAGCACGTCCCGGAGTACGTGCGGAACGTGCTGCTGCGCGGTCTCCAGGCCCGCTCTGAGGACCGATACAAGGACGCTCGGGCCATGTCCCGCGCGCTGCGGGCCGGCGCAAACCGCCGTCGATGGGCACTCGGGACAGGAATGGCGAGTGCAGGCGCGGCCGCGATCGCGACGGTCGTTTGGGCGAGCCAACCTGACCCGTGCACCGAGGAGCGCTCCCGTATCGAGGCCGCCCTGGACGGCGAGGCCGACCGCATCGCGGACCTTCTCGAGGCGTCGGGGCGTCCCCACCCAGGAGAGCTTGCCGACCGTTTCTCGGCCGAGCTCGAAGGCATCGCAGATCATTGGAGCACGCAGACACTCGAGGCCTGCCGGGCGTCTCGAGACCCAGACCCCGAGATTGCGCTCGCCGGAGATCACCGCACGCGTTGCCTCGAAGACGCCCTGGAAACGACAAAACGGACGCTCGGAGAGCTCACGTCGTTCACACCCGAGCAGGCCGACGCCTTGCCGATGGTCGCGTACTTCATCCAAGGCGTCTGCGACTGCCGGGTCGTCGACAGGGAGACGTTCGACACGGACTTCGGCCGGACCATCCTGGCGACATACCGAGATGGTCTCCTTGCAGAAGAGCGGCTACAGACGTCGGAGGCAAAGGACGCGTTCCAGTCTGTTCTGGATGCGACGACCCCCGGGCAACTCTCCGAAGTTCGGGCACAGGCTCATCTGCGTCTGTCGTCCATCGCAGACTCCCGCGGAGACGATCACGCGCTCAAGCGACACCTGGTCGCCTCATTGGGAGAAGCGGCGCGCGGCGACAACGCTGGGCTCGAAGCGCTGGCCTGGATCTCGGCGGCAAAGGCGGTCCCCCTCACCGACTCCGACGTCGCGTTCGAGTTGCTGCTCGACCGCTCCCATCAAGCCCGCGCCTGGGGTCCCCTCTCCGACGAGATGCGCGCCGAGCTGTTGTTCGAGGAGGCCTACAGTCGTTGGTTACGCGGTCAGTTCGAGCGCGTGCGCGAACTGCTCGAAGAGGCGCTCCCCATCGGCGAAGCGTCCGACGCCCCAGTCCTCCCGTTCATCTACAAACTGTACGCCGCGGTGCTGCAGCGCACTGGTGACCTCGAGCAGGCGGAAGCCCGCGCCGAAGATGCCGTCGAGTCGCTCGCCCGCCAGAGAGGAACCCACCACCCCGACGTCGCTCGTTTGCAGCAGATCCTGGCCAACATCCAGTCTTGGCGAGGACGGGATGAGCAAGCCCTGGAAACCTATGGGCGAACGATCGCAACGTTGCAGGAGCGCCCCGACGAGATGGCGGAGTCGCTCTTTGGCGGCTACGTCGGGCGCGGCGACAGTTTGGCCTTGCTCCTTCGATACCCGGAGGCGCTGGCGGACTACGAGCGTGCAGCCGAGTTGGCCAAGAGCATCGGCGAACGCGGCGAAAGCCTACTATCGAGGGTGTACGTGTCTCGCGCTCGGATCTACTGGGCACAGAAGCGTCACGAGGCCGCCCTTGCGGATCTCGAGATTGCGACAAGGATCGACCCCGCGGGGGACGTTCAAGCGCTCCAGATTCGGGCCGCCGGGCTCATCCTCCAGGCACAGATCTTGGCGAACCTCGACCGCG
Source organism: Nannocystales bacterium (assembly GCA_050633305.1). Classification (GTDB taxonomy): domain Bacteria; phylum Myxococcota_A; class Polyangia; order Nannocystales; family Nannocystaceae; genus CAJXVA01. The sequence continues at coordinate 505,706 of JBOEGF010000018.1, read as the reverse complement.
ACCGTGAGGCGCTCGACGTCCTCGAGCACGCAGCCCCGGCCATCGAGGCTGGGTACGGGACCGAGGGTATTCCACGGGTCCAGGCCGCATTCGAGATCGCCGACGTGTACACCAACGCAGGGGAGCACGAACGAGCCCAAGCGGAGATCGAGCGTTTCCTTCCGGAGACGAAAGGGGACCCGATGTGGCGTTCGATCCTCGAGCAAGCCAGGGCGCGTGACTACCGGGCTCAGGGACGAAACGCCGACGCACTCGACTGGGCCCAACGTGCCCTAGCCTCAATGCAAGCGTCCGGCGCGGGAGACAGCGAACTCGACGTCATCCATGCGTTGATCGCGATGCTCGACGGCCCAGAGACTTCGTCCCGGTATCCGCCGGGAGACTGAGGCTGGGACCGTCTCGCAGCGTCACACCGTCTCGCCCAGCCATCGCTGCGCGTGCTCGTAGGTGCGCGTGTACGCGAGCGCTCCTTGCTCGAGGCGGAACGGAGTGACCTTGGGAAGGTCGGGCGTCACCAGCAGGAGGGACTGTGCGCCGGGTACCTCGGTAGGGACAGGCGCCGGCGCTCCCCATTTCACCTTGCGGCGGGACGGGAGAAAATGAAGCAGCACCCGCTCGTCTCCATCGAGCGCCGTGAAGCCACTGCGGTCCGAGACCCCACCGTCCACCAGGACGCGGCCTTGTGACAGCACCGGACGAAACATCACCGGCACCGTGCAGGAGGCCACGATCGCTTCGCTCAGCAGCCCCTCGTTCAACGCAACCGGTTTGCGGCGCAACACGTCGTGCACAATCGGGGAAAAGCGCAGCGGCGTTTGTTCGATGCGTTCCACCCCGAGGCGGCCGAGCAGGAGTCCAAGATGCTCCCGAAACTTCCTGCCCCGAAGGAGGCCTCCCAGCGGAAGCCCCGGATCCCAGAAGTCTTCGCGCCGCAGGGAGACCAGTTCGTCCGCAAGCGTTCCGGCTTCCATGCCGCTGGCCCACAACCCACCCGCCAACGACCCAGCCGAGCACCCGATCACGCGTTGAGGGCGAAGTCCATGATCCTCGAGAGCCCGCAGCAGCCCAGTGTGGGAAAAGAATCCGAAGAATCCCGCGCTGAGCATCAGCGTGAAGGGCGACTCCTCGAGCCAGGCGGCGCGCTGCATCGCCGGGGTCTACCACCGTGGCCGCATCACTCCAAGGCCGCCAACACTCGGGTCAACCCCTCGTCAAACCCAAGCTGGTCGAGCCGCCCGGCGCGGTGAAGCTCAAAGAGGGCGAAGAGCGCCGCTGCACCGATCGCGGTGGCATCGGCGCCGTCTTCCCGCGCCGCGCGAACGAGCGGATGCAGGCCCCCGAGACGGACGAGCTCCAGGCCCTCATCGTCGCGGAGCAGACTCCAAGAAAGCCGAGAGACCTCGATCACCGGAGCTCGGCCCAGCGCAAACCGCAGGGTCGCGCCCAATCGGTCCGAGCCCAGCACGGGCGCGACCCGACGCATCACGCCCGCGGCCCCGAGCGTTACTGGTATCGAGTCCACAAACGTCTGAAGCGCACGAGCCCGCTCTGAGCCCGGGACTGCGAGCAGCACGACACGCCGCGCTGTCTCGAGCAACGCATCCGCCGTGCTGTGCAGCAGTCGCACCAGCGCCGGTTCCGAGACTTGCCCTTGGAGCCAGACCCGGCCGGAAACGGATCCGTACGGCGCTGGGAGCACGAGGGTTCGGTTCCGCAGTCCGTCCGCCCACAACTCGACCCCAGCAGACCCTTCGGCCACGGTGAGCGCGCCAACGGCCATGGCGTCGGCCACGGGTTGTCGCAACCAAACCCGGCGCGGGGCCTTGGGCGGTGCGGCTGCGGTGCGGGTTCGAGTGCCACCGCCAGCCGCAAACGAGCCGCACGACAGCAGGCCCAGCTCGACCAGAGCATCGGCAACTGCGGGTTCGGCCTCGATGACGGGGTGCGCAAGCTCCCGATGCCCAGCGCCGCCGGGCAACACCGTCGCGTAGGAGCCGGAGGCGACGAGCTGCCCAAGCGAAACGTGGGCACGCGGCATCGCAGACTGCGGGTCGTAGGCGACGAGCACCGGAACGGTCTCGAGACCGTGGGTGGGCTCGCCCGTCATCCGCGCCCACAGTAGGTGGGCCAGCAGCGCCATGCGAGCGCGCTCCCGAGACCGACCATGCGCCCGAAGCTCTGGCACCAGCTCGGCGCTGCGTGCCGCGCTCAGGCGGACATGGCTCTGGCTGGCGAGCGGCCCAGGTCTCAGTTGGGCCTCGGCGACCATGGGCATCCGCCACAATCCCCACGCCCCCACGAGTTTCTTCAGCAGCGTTGCCCCACCTCCGGTGAGTTCCCACGGCACCCATGCAGGATCGGAGGACTCGAGCGTGTGCCAGCGCCCGCCCCCTTGAGCGATCACGATTCCACCGACGTCACGGAGCCGCTTGAGCGCGTCCGACCCCGAGTACGGCGTGCCGTCTCTTCCGTGAGCGACGGTGATTTGGAGCAGCGGCTCGTCACGCCATTTCAGCAAGACCCCAGCCCCGTGGGGGACGTATCGAAGCGCGATGTCCAGCGGGCCGAGCTGGTCCCACCGGTGGTTGAACCACGGTGCGCGAACACGTGAAGCGTCGTCAGGCAGCCCCTGAAGCACCGCCTGGGTCAGCACATCGGCGCGCTCGCGTGCCAGGTTGCAGGCGGCCGCCGCGACCTCCGTTGCCCGTTCTTCGTTTACATCGCCGTCCGAGAGTTCGGCAACGACGGTGATCCCCGGGAGTTCGAGCGCTTCCCCCTTCAAGACCTTCCGGCCAAAACCGTGAACCTCGACGACACCGCGGGTCGCGATCGGATGACGGTGGATGTAGCCGCGGACCGTCGCAGAGAGAACGTCCCCCAAAGAGACCGGCCCGACGCTCCCGGCTTCGAGCGCGGCCGCGTCGACACGATCTTGAAGCTTCCCCGAAGCGAGCGGCGAAGCCGGAATGAAGCGCGCTTCGGTGTGCTCGCGAAGCCAGGCCAGTTGAGGGGGAGAGAGAGACTCAACCGCCCACAACGCTCCCCGGTCCGCCTCCAACCGGTGCGGCCACGCGAAGACGACCTCGTCGGTGTCGCGAAGGGTCTCCACCGCCCGAGGGTGCCCTTGCCAGTCCACCACCACCTTGGGAATCTCGCGCGACCGTGGCTGCGCGCTCGCGTGGAGCCACGCGACAACTTCATGCCAAGCATCGTCGAGATGGACGCGATGCCCGTCCGCGTCGAGCCTGAGCTTCGGCGCATCCAGATCGCCGTGAAGCAGCTCCCCGTCGGGAGTCGTGACATCGGGAAGCGAGGCGACCCGAACCCCTTCACGCCGAAGGTGGAGTCCTCCATCCGTTTCTGCCCACCAGCATCCGGCGGGGCCAAAGTCCTCCGACCGGGTAGGGTCGAGTCGCTCGACCACGACGCCATCCCCCAACGCCTCCTCGGTGACAGGGCGTCCGAGTCCCTTGGACCACAGTGCTGCGACCTGCGCCAAGGGTGCGTGACGGCCGGTCCATCGGGCCCAGACCGCCGCGACGCCCTGGGCTTGATGCGAGACGCGCAACGACACCCCATCGTCCTCGACGTCACTGTGAATCCGCTGGACTTCATAGGGGTCCCTCCCCTGCGATGCCCCCGCGGACCAAGTCCACCGCCGTGCCCCTGCCGGGGTGTGCAGCTCGACCCAGCGCGGCTGACTCGCCATCGCGCCGTTGACCGCCCTACCCGCCAGGAAGCGCCAGCGCTCGGGCCCATCGACTCGAATGTCGTCGCGAATCGACGCATCGAGCAGCGCGGAGAGGTCCGGCCACTCCCACTGCGTGGCGGAGAACCGCAGGTCCAGCTGCAGGGTCGTGTGTCCGTCGAGTTCCTGGTTTCGCACTCGCGCCACCACACGGGGTGCGACGCACAGCCCACACCGAAGCAGGGACGTCGCAAACAGCCAGGGCTCGCTCGTCCGTCGCATCGCCAGCACGCCGGCTTCGACGGATGCCGTGAAGCTACGCAGAGGCATCGGCTGACCACTGGCCAGCGAAGCAGCTTCGACGCATTGATCCAGGGCGCTCAAGACAACGCCTTCCATCGGTCGAGCAGCGGGTCAGAATCGTGGTCCCCGCGCGCAAGGATTGCGATCGCGAGCCCCAGGGCTGCGACCTCGGGCCGGACGATGGCCGTGGAGACCGCGCGACGCACGATGGGGTGGGACGCTCGAAGCCACAGGACTCGGTCCTCGAGGGCGTGCGCGGTCCATGACGCGCCGGTGACAACGCCGGTGTCCGTCGCAGCCACGCCGCCCAACACCCGAGGCTCCGCGTCGTCGAGTTCACACCACTGCAACCCACGCAGCGGAGCGAAGTCTCGAATCAGTCCCAGCGTCAGATGAGCCAGTGCCGCCGGGGTTTCCAGAGGCGTGGCGCGGCTGACCGCTTGCGACAACGGGCGTACGTCGAGGTCGAAGCGACCCAGCAACGCCTGTAGCCACGGCCGGTCGATGTCCCACCGACCTTGCAGCACCGGGATCCCCGACCTCAGCGCCAACAGCCTCAGCTCGAGCGAGCCTTCGTCGGCAAGCGCCACCAGTCCAAGCCGGGCTCGATGCCGGATCGTGCGCGCACAGACCGTGGAGCCCGTCGCCATCCGGAGCACATTCCTCTCGCCCAAGTCTTCGAGTACATCCGACTCGAGCTGTAGGTGGGCGTGCAAATGAGAGTAGGCGTCGGCGGAGGATGCGTCCCAACCGCCCTGCCCTGCCGTCTCGACCGCGCGTTGGACCAACGCCTCTCGGAGCGAAGAGACGCCCTCGGTAAGCTCGCGTTCCAACGCATCTCGGTCCGCGTCCCGGACAACCCCATCCCTCGCGAGTCCTGTCCGTAGACGAGGCGAATCCAGTCGCACCACCAAATGCCGCGCGGTCGCCTCTCCGACCGCAGCGCTGAGCTCGGGCAGTAGGTCGGAGGTCCGCCCCGTCTCGAGAACCAAGCCGCGGCGCAGGAGGATGGTCTGCGGGTCGGGCCCAAAGGCGAGCTGAGCTCGGCTTGCGCCGTGTGACCACGACACATCGGCCGCAACGTCGAGCGGCTCGAAGGACTCCGAAATCTCGACCGGCCCGACACCCGACTCGACGTCCTCGAACGAGATTTCCATCGGCACGAAACGACACCAACGGTGCAGCGCATCTTCGACCGCCTCGGCGATCGCACGCCTCTGCGACGGGTCTCCTCGCCGGAACAGCCGGATCGTCGTGCCTTCGAGGGGCATGTCGACGGGGCGCTTCTCAAAGCGACGGTCCTCACGAAAAAGGAGTTCCCAGGCCTGACCTCCTCGCCCAGTCTGGACCAACACCCGTTCGGGCTCCCACGCGAACACACTCACGAAGCCGATGCCAAACCCGCCAGCCATGGTTCGGTCGTCGGTCTTCGAGGTCCCGAACAATCGCGTCAGCTCGCCATCGATGATCTCCTCATCCATGCCCGCGCCGCTGTCGACCACGACAAGCTCGAACACAGCCGAGGCGTCGGCGTCTCCGGGGTGCTCATGCAGCTCGACCTCGACGAGGTCACTGCCGGCATCCATCGCGTTCTGCACGAGCTCTCGGAGGAAGTCGTACGGCGACGCGAACTGGCCGACGAGTCGCTCGAGCAGGGCCTGAGGCTTGTCGCTCAAGGCTGAAGCAGCGCCCGAAGGTCTTCGTCATCCTCGGCGAGGTCCACGACAGCTTGGGGGAAGAGCTGCGATGGAATCGCCTCGCCTTTTCCGCGGCGCACCGACCAACGTTTGCGCGACTGGTAGCGGCCGGTGCCGGTCGGGTCGCCCTTGACCATCAGGCAGTGGTCAAAGCCCTTGCTGGGTTTGCACGACTCGAACCGAAGCCGGGCCTTGGAGCCATCTTGGAGGAAAACCAGGTCGGCGCCTCCCGAACGCGACGACCACGTGAACACGTCGTGCCCCCCCCGATAGAGCGAGCCGGTGAAGAACGCGCCGATGTACTTTCCATCCTTCGCCTTCGTCGCCAAGAATGCGCTGATGGGTTGTTTTGGGCTCGTCGGGATCGTCGAGATCCACAATCGCTCAGCTGCCGTCGCGTCGTCCTTGCTCCCACACCCGGCGAAGCCGAGTGCGACCAGACTCACGAAAATGGTGCGGGCAACCCTGCGGCTCATGCCACTACGTTGACAGGTGGGGAGACGCCCAGCAACCCGACCCCAGGCGGAGTCACAGCGCAAAACGTTGCGAGCCGTCGCCGTGCGGGGTAGTGGTTCCCCGAGCGGTCCAGGAGACCTACGACGATGACGAAATACCGTTTCACTCCGCAGACTTACAGGGGCTTTGCGCTCGCATCCGTCGCTGCACTCGCACTCGCGGCCGGGTGTGAGGAGGACCGGTCCGCAGCCGGGCCTCCCAAGTCGACCGCCCCCCGCACCTACGGCGATGCACCAGCTGCGGGCGCCCCGGCGGCCCCGCAGGTCAACCCGGAAGCCGTCCTCGTCGCTGCGAGACCCTTGTTCGGCGCCCTGGATCCCGAGGCCAAGAATGCAGCCAATCCGTGGACCGCACCCAAAGCGGATCTGGGCCGAATGCTCTACTACGAAACCCGGCTGTCGAAGAACCACGATCTGTCGTGCAACTCGTGCCACGACCTGGAGAACTTCGGCGTCGACGTCCGAAAGATCGATGGCAAGCGAGCCAAGACCTCCGAAGGACACAAGAAGGCCTTCGGCGATCGGAACTCCCCGACCGTCTACAACGCCGCCTTCCACCTCGCGCAGTTTTGGGACGGCCGCGCTGCAGACGTCGAAGCGCAAGCAAAGGGACCGATCCTCAACCCGGTCGAGATGGCCATGCCGGACGAAGCGACCGTCGTCGCGACCCTGAAGTCGATCCCGGGCTACGTCGAAGCGTTCAAGGCGGCGTTCCCGGGCAGTGCCGACCCGGTCACGTACGACAACATGGCCAACGCGATCGGCGTGTTCGAACGCAAGCTGGTGACCCCCAGCAAATTCGACACGTTCATCGCGGGTGACGCCTCCGCGCTCACCGATGCGGAAGCCGCGGGACTGAAGACCTTCATGGATGTGGGCTGCACGCAGTGTCACTCAGGTGCGCTCTTGGGCGGCAACCAATTCCAGAAGCTGGGCTCCGTGAAACCGTGGCCGGACTCCAAAGATGAGGGGCGTTTCGCCCTGACCAAGTCCGCACCGGACAAGTTTTCCTTCAAGGTCCCTTCGCTGCGGAACATCACCGAGACCGGCCCATATCTGCACGACGGCTCGATCAAGAGCCTCGAGGTCATGGTTCAAAAAATGGCCGAGCACCAACTCGCCAAGGGGTCCCTCACCGCGGGGGAAACCCAGTCGATCATGACCTTCCTGGGCACGCTGACGGGCGAGGTCGACGCGGCGTATATCAAGGCGCCAACGTTGCCAGAGAGTGGCCCAGACACCCCTGCACCCGACGCAACGTAGGCCGCGCGCGACGCAAACGGGCGGCGAAATCGGCGCGCGGGTCCTTTCGCTCCATGACCGATCCGACCCCTGTCGCGCCCCTGTCCCTGGGAGACTTGTCAGTCGTCGCCTGGAGCGAAAGCCAAGACACAGGTCTAACGTCGAGTCTTCCCCAACCGCTCCAGATCGACTCAATCTGCAACGCTGTCCCCATGCGCAGGCGACTCTCGCAGCGGGGCAGAACGTGCGGGGAGGAACTCCCGCATGCTAAATTTCGCGATAATGCGGACTGGACTTTCATTCGTCGTCGCAGCCTTGTCGTGCGCGCTTGTGCCGGGCTGCAACGAGCCCGACGAGGCCACACAAAATGGTGAGCAGACCAAGTCCATCGGACCCGAGGGCGGCGTCCTCGAGGCGGGTGCCCTGCGCATCACCATCCCGCCGGGGGCACTCGCGGCGCTCACAGAGTTCACGGTCACCGCGACCGCCGACGGCCCCGCCGCGCTCGGTGCGAACTACTCGGTCCGCCCGCAAGCGACGCTGGGGCTCAACGCGGTGCTCGACTACACGTTTACCGCCGCGGAGGTCAACGGGCGCGACGCCAACCAGCTCGTCATCGGTCGTGACGTGGGTGGCTCCTACGCCGCGCTCACCCGCACCAACATCGACTTCGACACACAGGTGGTCACATGCACCGACGATACGCTTGCCGCCCACTATGGGCTCATCGTGTCTTCGAGCATTCCGTCCGACACGGACACCGATACCGACGTTGGAACGGCCACCGATTCTGACACCGACCCCGCGACCGGTTCGGAGACGGACGATGACGGCTCGACCACAGCCGGTCCGACTGCCACGGACAGCGCCGCCGACACCGACACCGACTCCACCACCGCCACCGACACCACCGACGACCCGACAACCGGTCCTGGAGAGTGTGGAGACGGAACCGTCAACACCGGGGAGGTGTGCTTCATCGAAGGTCTCTCCTTTGATGCGCCCGCTGGGCCTCGTGCCGTGCTCGCACAAGACATCGATGGTGACGGAAACGCCGACCTGATCGTCGCAGGCGGAGTCGACAACGAAGTCGGCGTCCGCGTCGGAAACGGGACCGGCATCTTGATCGCCGACGCGACCTACCCCGTCGGCACCAACCCTTCCTCGCTGGCCTTGGTCGATCTCGACGGTGCCGGAAGCCCGGAGCTTGTCGTCACACTTCAGGGCGACCAAGCTCTGGGTGTTCTCCCGGGCGGAGACGACGGGACGTTCGGCGCCGTCACGACGTATGACGCGGGCGGCAACGGACCGCTGCAGGTCAGCTTCGCAGACATCAACGAAGACACCTTCCTCGACGCTGTCATCGCCAAGACGAGCGCAGGCGTCTCCGTGCTCCCCGGCGACGGGGCGGGAGCGTTCGGCGACGCGACAGCCGTCGACATGGGCGGGGCGGCACCCGACGTTTTTGCGGGCGACTTCTCGGGCGACGACAACATCGACATCGTCGGCATCGTCGGCAGTGATGTCGTCCTGGTTGCGGGCAACGGTGCGGGCTTGTTCGGACCTCCCGCGACAACCTCGGTTGGCTCGGCGGCAACGGCCTTTACCGTCGCCGACATCAACGGTGACATGAACGACGACGCCGTCGTCACCACGGAGGGGCTCGTCACCGTCGCGCTGGGCAATGGCATCGGAGGGTTCGGAGGAGGGGTGCCGTTCGCGGTCGGTGCGGGTACGGTCGCGATCACGGCGGCCGACATCAACGCAGACGACGAACTCGACCTGATCACGGTCAACGCCACCGACGAAACCGTCACCATCTTGGTCGGCAACGGACTCGGTGCGTTCGACGACACGTTCACCTTCGCCGTCGGTAGCGTACCCAGCGCGGTCGCCGTCGCTGACTTCAACGACGATGGTGTGGGCGACATCGCCGTGACCAACACGGGCGACGACAACACCACGGTGCTGTTGTCCTCCCCCTGAGTCCTGCTCCGGAGTCGGGGCGGTCCGAAGCGGTTCGGTTCGTCCCGAGCCGCTTACAGACGCTTGAGATTGGCCCGGTAGGTGTCCTTCTCGGACGCGCTCGCGAGCTCAATCGCCTGTTCGTACGCCTTGCGGGCCCCTGCCTTGTCACCGAAGCGCAGCAGGCAGTGCCCCTGGATCTCGTGGGCGCCGGGGTTGTTCTCATCGAGTTCGAGCGCTGTCCTGGCGCTCTCGCGAGCACTCGACGCCTCATTCGCGGCCAACTCTGTGCGAGCTCGGATCGTCCAGGCGTCGGCGTGATAGGCCACGCGATCCGTCAGCTCCCGGGCGACCCGTAGCGCGACGGCGTCTTTCTTCCGCCGGGTCCAAAGTCGCGTCGTGAGGGCCCCGGCATCCAAGAGTTGGGCCGTCGTCACCGACTCGGCGGAGAGCAACGCAGTCCAGGCCGAACGGGCCATCGGTGCGGCCTGGACGGTACGCCCCACCCGCGCGGAGATCTTCGCGCGCGCGAGCCGGAGCAGGCCGATGTCGTCGGCAGCGACGGTCGCAACGGCTCGTCGAGCGACCGCATCCGCCCCTTTGCGGTCGAACTGCTTGAGCAGTGTCATCGCCAGCAATACGTGGGCGTCCGTATCGGCGGGTCGTTCGGCGATCAACGCTTCGAGTTCGAGTTGAGCCTTCGCCAACGACTCCTTCGACCCCACCCGGAGATCGATTCGCGCGCGCTCCTTGCGAAGCGAAGCCGCGTCCGCGCCCGCCTCCTCGGCGGACTTTAGAAGCGCCTCGACGCCCTTTTCGTCCAGCGGACCCCTCCGTTCCACGAGCATGCGTGCGTGTCGCAGCATGAAGGGCCACGAGACGCCGACTTCGCCACGCAGCTTGTCCATGCGCTCGAGGGCCTCACGTGTGTAGCCGAGGTCCGCCAAGTATCCGGCCAGCGCAATGCGGTACCGCGGAAGGTGGGGGTTCGTCTTGGCGGCTGATCGCAGCAGTTCGAGCGCCCTCTCCTCCGCCTCTGGATCCTTCATCCGACGGCGGTGCAAGATGCCGCTGAGCAGGAACTTCGCTTCGGCGGGTGCCGACTCCCGATCTACGGCCTTTTCCAACGCTCGCTTGGCTCTCTTGTCGCTCCTGTCGTCCCCGTCTTGCAGGAGATGCGCCTCGCCGAGTCCTGTGAAAGCTCGTGGGGCATGCGCCTCTTGTTCCGCGAGCGCTTCGAGTCGACGCAGCGCCAGCGCCTTGTCGCCAAGCCGCAGATCGACGCGAGCCGCGGCGACCTCGAGGTCGTGGCGCCCCGGCAACAGCTTCCCTGCGCGGTCGACCCAGGGCTTGGCCTCTTCCCATCGCCCCTGTTCGACCAGCGCCAACGCCTGAAGCAGACCGACCCAAGGATGCGCCTGGGGGGCTTTCTCGAGCTGCGATAGCGCCTTCATGACGTCCCCGCCGATCAAGGTCGCCCAGGCTCGGTAGATCGCTTTCTCGTCCTCGCCGAACGCGGAGGTTTCGAGCCAGTCCTCGTAGCGTTTCGTGTCGCCAGCATCGAGCGCGGTCTGAACCGCCAGTCGGCGCGCTAGCATGTTCCACGCCGACAAATTGGGCCACGCCTCGTCCAGGCGCTCGAGCGCATCGTCGGGCTCCCCCTCGGCAACATGCGCCACCGCCCGCGACAGCGCAGCGTGGGCGCGATCTCGCGGAGAGAGAGCCTCGGGCGACATGGCCAGAAGCTGGTCTGCCACGCTGGCGACACCGCCGAGTTCTTGATGGAGGTGGGCGTTGAACAACGCCTCGTCGGCAGCCAGTCCGTAGTGGGACCGGGCTTGCCCCCGCGCGGCGGACAACATGTCGAGTGCGGGCTCGCTCTGCCCCGAGAGCAGCAGCAAGTACGCCTGGACACGCCGCAGCGATGTGCCCGCATCACCGGCGTCGACACGAGCACCAAGCACCTCCAGCGTCGCCGCCATGCGTTCGGGATCCGCCTCGGCCCGAGCTGCTGCGACCATCCCTTGCAACCACGTCAGCTCGAGCTGCTCGAAGGTGGACGCGGCCTCCCCAAGGTCGACGTCGAGCGCCGCGGCGGCCGCATCGATGTCTCCGGCCGCGAACGCAAGCATGCCCTCGCCGATCGTTTTTGCGGGCGAGGGCGGGAGTGCGTCCACGGCAGCAGCGGCGGCCGCCTGGTCGCTGCCGAACTCCGCCCACAGGTGAGCCCGCATCAGACCCCGGGCGCCCTGAAGTGGGGCGTGATCGGGGTGACGCTGCAGACCCAGCTCGGCGAGCTCGACCGCGCCGACCAGGTCCGCGACCGTGCCCTGCACGTACTGCACCTCAACCCGCTCGATGACGTTGTCCCGGTCTCGCTGATCCGCGAGGTGCTTGATGCCGAACCCGGCCAACAGCAGCACGGTGCCCAGCGCAGTAATCTGCGCGGCACGTTTGAGAATGCGTCGCCGATTCTGCCGCTGCATGTCGCCGATCAGGTCACCGCTGGTCGCGGGGACCGTGAACGACGACCGATCATTGCGGCTCGGGCTCATGGCGGCCAAAGATACGATCGTATCGGCGCCGGCACACGGTCACCGAAGTGCGACCGGCTCGGCCCTTCTCGCCTGGTTCGCCTCTTTGGCTTCTTTCCGCTTGCGCCGCTTGGACTTCTCGAACTTGTTCTTTTCGCCGATCTTGTGTTCTTTCCGATACGCCTCCAGCCCAGGAAGGTAGGGATGGGGGTCTTCGGCGGCCTCAGCGAAGATACTCAGGGGTGTTCCCCCAGATCGACGCTCGTCCACGAGAACGAATGATCCGTCATGGAACTGCCATAGTTGGTCGACGAAGGTGCGCTCGACGACGAGATCGCGGTCGGTATGCCAGACGATCTCGGCCCGACTCGCGGCGACACCGCGCTCGCGATCGAGGTCCAACCGCGTCACCTCGTACTCCACGACCACCAGCTTGTCCTCGGTGATGTCGTAGCGGTCCAAGAACTGCTGCTTCGACTGTGGCGGCACGTACTCGACGGCGTGGTCGATGTCCCCCCAGCGCAGCGCCCGGTTGTAGGCGGTTGTCGTGTCCCGGATCTTCGTAGCCATCCCGTCGCCGGTCATGCAGCCCGAGGCGAGGGTGAGCAACGCGAGAACGCAGGCGGAACGCAGCATGCCCGAACGCTAGCGTGGCGCGTGGCCCGGGCCAAAAAACGCGCGGGTCACTGGGGTCTGTGGCCGCGAACGACTCGCTCGATCTGCCCGTAGTCCTTGCGCGCCGCGACGCCGACAAAGCCCGCATCGCGCATCAAGGCTTGCACAGCTTCGGACTGGTCGTGCCCGAGCTCCAGGTACAGGCCAGCCCCCGGCGCGAGCGCCTCCGTCGCAGCGGTCACCAGCTTCCGGATGAGGTCGAGGCCATCGGGACCGCCATCGAGGGCAAGGCGCGGCTCCCAGCGGGCCACCTCGGGCTGCAGCGCGTCGAGTTCACCGGAGGGAATGTAGGGGAGGTTGGACGCGATCGCGGCCCATCCCCCCTCCGGCTTCGGCACATCCGCGAGCAGGTCAGAGCGGAGGAAGTCGACCTCGAGAGCGGCGGTGCTCGCGTTCTTGGCCGCCAGCGCCAGCGCGTCATCACTGACGTCGCAAGCCGTCACCTTGGCCTTCGGCCGCGCTTTCGCGATCGCAAGCGCCACCGCGCCAGATCCCGTTCCCACGTCCAGGACCCTCGCTCCCTCGGACGCGCTCTCGGGGAACTCCTCGAGCAGCCAGTCGACGAGGTGCTCGGTGTCCGGACGCGGAACGAGAACCCGATTGTCGACCTCGAGTTCGAGGTCGAGCGCATGGAATCCACGACGGCCGAGCAGGTACGCCACGGGTTCCCGTGCAAGCCGCCGCTTGACCCAACCCCGAAAGATCGTCTTCGCCTCGGCGGAGACCGCATCGTCGTGCCGGACATACAAAGACATGCGATCGCAGCCCATCGCGGCGGACAGCAAGTATTCGACGTCGGTCCGCGCGCCGTCGATGCCGGCCTTCGTGAACCGGTCCTGGGTCCATGTCATGAGTTCGCGCACCGTCCAGATCGGATCCCGCGCGGGTGCCGACTCCCCCTGTCCGCTGCTGGGCCGGGAGCCGCCGGGTTGCGATACAGACGCACGATCCTCGGGTTTCGACATGGTGCGAGCGATTTCGTTCAACGCTGTTCCAACCGGCCAATACCGGTCTTCTGAGGCGATGGACGTCCTCCGCCCGGGATTAGCACATTTTCCTACTTGGACGGAGCAGCCTCGACACGTACCGTGGATCGTCAAGGCCCCAACGCGGAACCCGGGTCGCCACTGCGCGTCATGCAACGTCGTCTCTACAGCCTCGGCGGTCTCCTTTGGGCCGCGTTCACAGCCATCGCGCTGTGCGGGCTGGGCATGCCCGCGGTCGCAGAGGCCGACGATTCGGTCTCCGCCACGGATCCCCGCCCTCCCCTGGTGGTCGTACGGACCGTGGGCGCAGTCTCGGATGCGGATGCCCGCCTGGCGTGCCGGGCATTGCTCGCCCAGCTGCGGGTGCGCTGTGAGGTTCGCGCGGGACGGCCGACCGACGTCCTGACCTCCGCGTTCGACGCGAAACGGGGCCAAGTCGACGCCCGCAAGGGCCTGGAGTTGCTGTTCCGGGACCGCGCCGCGGATGCATTGGTCGAGATCGACCTGACCGCGGACGACATCTTCGAAGACGGGAAACCCTTCGTATTCGGACTCGCCAGCCTCTCCGATCGGATCGCGATCATCTCGACCGCACGGCTCCAGTCCAGCGACGAGCGCCTCTACGCGGACCGCCTCACCAAACTCGTCATGCACGAAGCGGGGCACACCTTTGGGCTCCACCACCACGCCGACGACAACTGCGTGATGCGCCGCGACCCTTCGGTCGTCTCTCTCGACGACGCACCCACGACCCCGTGCAGACGGTGCCGCACCAAGCTTCACCGACGCGCGCGTACGCTTGCGCGTCCAGGACAGCTCGCCCTGGACCGGGCCCGTGGCCTGCTGGTCCGCCGGGACCCCGACACCGCCCGTCAACTCCTGCTCGGGACCGTCTGGGCCGGCGAGTACGGCTCGTCCGTCCTCCACGAGTTCGGCATAGCCTTCCAGAAGTCGGGCCAACTCGACGATGCGATCGGGATTTTCCAGTTCCTGGTGGAGGAGTCGCCCAACCACGCCCGGGGCCACGTCAGCCTGGGGATCGCACTTCTGGCGCGAGACGACGCGGGAGACCGGGCCAAAGCCATCACGCACCTGGAGCGGGCACTCGAGCTCCGCCCCGAGTGGACGACCGTCGCCGCGCACCTCGAAGCGGTTCAAAGCTCGACCCAGCGTCGAGCTGGCTGACGCGACACACCAACCCGGGCTGGGGCACCCGAGCCCGAGCGGTCGGCGTCACCGCGAGGCCAGCGCTTCGTCGACCCACGCGTCGATGGTCGCCAGCGCGGCCGCATCCACGCTGGCCAGGTTCCCCCTCGCGTGACCGTCCGGATCGAGTACGAACACCGCGGGCAGCGCCGCGACACCCAGCCTCAAGGCGAGCGCACCGTCGGGATCCCAGCCGAGGAGGAACGGGGGTGGATCACGGTCCCACTCCGCCTTGAGGTGTTCGGGGTCCGCGTCGTTGGCCACAGCGACGACCACCAAGCGCTCGCGTCCAATCTGATCGAGACGGGATTCGAAGTGCGATCGGAACCCGGACCAACCGGGGCGGTCCGAAGACGACAACATGAGCACAACGACCTTGCCTCGCAGGGCAGCCAAGGCCTCCGACTCGCCGGAGATCAGCGGCACATCGAGCTCGATGGGCACCCCCTCACGCGGCGCGGCGGATGCCTGGGCCGACGCCTCGTCGACCGCGGATGCCGGAGGGGAATCGGGTGGGGGCTCGAGCGAGGGCGTCGCCGAACTCGGCGCGCAGCCGATGCACAGCGCCAACGCCCCCCACGCTCGCTTCATGCCGAATGCACCACGTCGACGAGATGCTTGACCTTGGCGGGGTCGGTGAGCCGCGAGATGCCATGGCCCAGGTTGAAGATGTGACCACGAGCGGTTCGACCCGCCTCGACGATCGACTTGGCGCGCCGTGTGATCTCGTCTTCGGGCGCGAACAAGGCAATTGGGTCGAGGTTGCCCTGCACGACCTTGTCTCGCCCCACCACATCCAGCGCGTCGGAGAGCGAACGGTCCCAGCCAATCCCGATGACATCCGCCCCGGCCTCGGAGGCGAGTGACATCAGCCCCGAGTTGCCGCGTAGGAACAAGATTACCGGGACCCCGAACGCTTTCACCTCGGAGACGAGACGTTGAACGTGGGGAAGCACATGCAGACGGTAGTCCTCGACCGAGAACGCCGCCCCCCAGCTCTCGAAGATCTGCAGGGCATCGGCTCCCGCGTCGACTTGGCCCCGAAGGTAGTCGATCAGCAGCGTGGTGATGTTCTCGAGCATCCCGCCGAACACGGCCGGCTCCGTGAACGCCATCGACTTGGTGTGCACGAAGTCTTTGCTGCCCGCGCCTTCGATCATGTACGAGGCCGTCGTCATCGGCGCACCGCAGAATCCAATCAGCGGGACCCGGTCCGCCAGCGCGGCCTTGCAAGCCTTGACCGCGTCGAACACGTAGCCCAACCCCTCGGCCGCGGGACGGAACTGCAACCGGTTGACGTCGGCCACGGTCCGGATCGGATCCGCCACCGTCGGCGCCGGCGAGAACTCGACCTTGACGCCCATCGCGTCGAACACCGTGAGGATGTCGGAGAACAGGATCGCGGCGTCGAACCCGAAGCGATCGATCGGCTGAAGCGTGACCTCGGCGCAAAGCTCGGGCGTCCGGCACAACTCCAAAAACGAAACCTTCGAACGAATCTCCCGATACTCGGGCAAGTACCGACCCGCCTGCCGCATGAGCCAAAGGGGCGTGTGGGCGGGGGTCTCGCCGCGGCACGCCTGCAGGAACGCGGGGTTCTGGAGCACCATTGGAGCGGGACTATACCCCCGTGGCAGTCGGTCGGCCGAGTCGAGATTGCGGCGGTTTGGGCAGGGACCGAGGCAAGCTACTATCCCCGCATGCGGCGAACGCTCGCACTGGGGGCGGCACTTCTCGTGGGTGCCAGCCCCGGATGTCTCCTCCGGCTCGACAACGAGATCGCGTGTGGCGATGGCTTTGTCGACATCCGGGCCGGTGAGGAGTGCGACCCCGAAGTTCCCTCGAGCTTCGAAGGTGCGTGCCCGGGTGTGCAGGGCCGAGCCGACTGCGACCCCAACAGCTGCCAGATCATCAACGACCCGACCCAGTGCTCCGTTTGCGGCGATGGCTTGGTCGACATTGACCGCGGCGAGGAGTGCGACGGGGACAGCCTCAACGGTCGCGTGTGTCCTGGCGGGAGCCCAGGACTCCAGTGCGCCGACAACTGCTTGCTCGACTTCTCCGAGTGCGACGCGTGCGGGAACGGCACAGTCGACGAGGGCGAGGAGTGCGATCCAGGCAACCAGGGAGACCTCGGCACAGCACGTCCCTGTGCGGGCGCCAACCTCGGAACCCCCGAAGAGATCCCTCCGCTGGCCTCGCCGACGAAGCCCTTCACCTCCGGCGAGACCTCGTTGTGCCGCCCGGACTGCCGCTTCGAACGTTCCGGGTGCGGCTTTTGTGGAGATGCGGTCCAAGACGACCGCATCCCGGTGCAAGAGGGCCTGAGCAGCTCAGCGGAGTGGTGCGACGAGGAGCGCTTCGATCCGGTCCGTCTCGACTCCGAGTTCGGACCCCTGTGCGACAGCCCGGAGACCGAACGTCCCAACGTAACCTGCGGCGAGGACTGCCGAAGCTTCGTGAAGATCGACGACGGCTGCTGCCTGCGCCGCAACGCCGCGTGCCCGGGCTCAACCCCCGGGGACTCGGCAGGCGAGACGGGCGGCGACGAGCTCGAGTGTTGCTACGCCTTCGCCCACCCCGACGACGACCGACCCTGCTACGAGAGTTTCCAGTCCGACGGCTCAATCCGCCAGCTCTGCCGCTAGCTCTGACTCTCAGTCCAACGCGTCGCGGCCGAACACGAGCTGGAGGTCGCGGTCGTTGAGGACGCGTTCGAGTCGGACGCCTATTCGAGGTCACCGCGTCGGGCCGCGCCGAGCGGTCCGGAACCGTCTCGCCGGAGCACCGCGTGTCTTAGAATCGTGTGAACCGCAGCCCGATGAGCAGGGTCTGGCGTGGAAACTGGGTGCCGGGGACGAAGCGCGCATCGTAGGTGATGCCCACGCCCATAGCCGCGGTCGCATTCAACCAGAACTCGTAGCCGGCTTCCGCCTTGCCGCCCAACCCAACCTGCAGCCCACGCCGCGAGTCGCCCGATGCTTCGTCGGTCCGAGGCACGCCGGCGAACCCGAGGCCGCCGCGGGCGTACAGGCCACGCCACATGTACCCCGTGCCCTCGACGTCCCCACCGAAGGCAACACCAGCGTCCCGCTGAAGGTACGGCATCACATTGAGCGAGGCGCCCAACGTGAAGTTCTTGGTCACGCCGCCCCCGAAGTCGAGCTCCATCCGCGTCGCGGGGATGAAATCGTCCACGTAGAAGAACGTCCCGCCGAATCCAAGACCGCCGCCAACATAGAAGCCGCGGCGATCTTGAGCGCCCTCGATCTCGATGCCCTGCTTGCCCCGGACCGCGGCGGACGCCTCGGTGGGACCCGCGAACACTCCGAGCAGACCCGCCACCAACGGCAGGGCGGCCATCAGCACCGAAGAACCACCTCGAGTGCGTCGTCGGGTCATCGAACTCGCCATAACCTCCACCATGACACGGGACTCATCGCAGGGTGGTGACGTCGAGCACGACGAAGCCCCCTTGGGGGACCGTCACGTCAAACGTCCGGGTTTCGCGTCCACCAGGCCCGGCGGCCTCGACGACGACGGTGTGTGCACCCGCAGGAACGCGCGATCGTGCGACGTAGACCCGGTCCGGCAGGGTCGTCCATGACCGGGTGTCGGGCTTGTCGAGCGCGACGAGGGTGCCCTCGAGCGCCGCTGCAGCCAGAAAACCGACCAAGCCGCCCGCCCCATCCGCCTGATTTCCGGCGGCGCGGGCCCCTTCCGCAGCAGCCGCCCGCGCGATCATGCGCGTGAGCGCTGCGCCGATGATCTTGGGCTTGAGTTCCTCGAACTCGGCCACGATCTCGCTGCCGAGGTCCGAAGCGAGGTCGATCGGCACGGGGTGGCCGTCGACCTCCACGTTCGCGGTCTCGAAGAGGTTCTCCGCCGGGACCAACTCTGGGTACACGACGAACTTGAACATCCCGTACTCCAGCAGCGTGGTGTCACCTGTGACAAAAGCTCCAGCGAGACCGATCGCCAGCCCGATCGGGATCCGCTCGGGAATGCGATAAGGCACGCGCCCGATCTTGGCCACCACGAGGAGCTCCCCTCCGGCCGGCGCGACGTTTGCTGCGGCCCAACCAGATCGTGGAGGCAAGGCACCCAGCTCGGGCGAAGCCGGAGAAGGCGCGGTCTCCGCCGTCTCCGCAGCAGGAGGCTTCGCAGCAGCGGGCCGCTGGATCGAAGGGTCTTGCGCAGGCTTGGGCTGCGGTGCCGGCTTGGGCGCGGGAGGCCGCGAGACGGGTGCGGGGGTGGTCTGCGGCAAGTAGTCCTTGATGCGCTCCCCCCGGTAGCTGCCCTTCGCGGCCAACTCGGGGATCACGTCGCGCAGGGTACGGAAGTCACGCTCGGTGAGCGCCTCATCGTAGTACCGCAACGCCTCGTTGTAGTTGCCCTGTCTTTCATGGACATATCCCGCGAGGTAGGACCCGAACGCGCCATGCTCTCCCTCGGGGTCGACATCCCGCAGGTAGTCCCGCATGACGGTGAAGCGCTTGGCCTCGACCTTGGCGCCCGAGAGGTCCCCGCGCACCAGGTAGTTGACCAGGTTCATCGCGTTGAGCGCCAGCTTCTCGGTCGGCGACGTCTTGAACTTCGTCGCACTGTCGCTGTAGATGTACTTGCCGATCTTGCCGGCCGTGTCCCGGGAGATATCCAGGAATTCGAGTTCCTTGTCGGCGAACTCGAAGTTGGTGGCGCTGGTCTCCCAGTCCCCCATCGCCTGCAGCACGGTCGCGCGCTCGAGAATGACCAGCTCTTGGTTTTTCTTGAGCTTGTTCGGGATGTCCTGGGCGTTGCGAACCTTGAGGACCTTGTTCCACAACGCGAGACTGCCGGCGTAGTCACCTCGCCGAAGCGCGCCGCGGGCATCATCGGTCCGCTCCGAGTAGGTGGCGCAGGAAACACAGACCAGCGCAGCGCAGGCGAACGCCCGCTGCAACAAACGCTGGGCTCTGCGAGCGGAGCCAGCTTGGGGCAACACAATCATGGTCGACGCTTAGGAGCGTTACCGAACGATCGCTTTGGTGCGTTCGGACTTGGTCTGAAAGCGGATCAGACTGTTCTCGACCTCGAGCACCTGCATGAAGAGGCTGTACTGGACCCGGCGCTCGCCCTTTTTGCGTTCGTCCACGGCCTGGAGCTTCCCGGTGAGGAAGTACTGAGCGCCGATCTGCCGACCGATCTGCGCAGCCATCGCGGGGTTGAAATCCGCCCCTTGCTGCATGTTGGCCTCGGCCATCAGCTCCTGTTGCCGCTCCCGGCTGACGACGGCGACCACGCCGCTGTTGATGAGTTCGGTCTCCATGTCGGAGAGCAGGGTCAGCATCTGGTCGTCGAGGTGCTCGGAAGTGTCGTTCTTGATCGGCCAGATCGCCACGACGGGTGGGCTCTGCGCCCCCTTCCAGTTCTGCCAGATCGGCGAGCTGCTCAGCTCGGCCATGTTCTTCCTCATCAGGTCCTCGAGGTCGACCCGGTCGAGGCCCGTGGACATCGCGGCGTTGTCGAGGCCAGGGTTGTCCGTGCCCTCACCGCCGCGAACAGCTTTGGGTTGGCAACCGGAAACCGTCGCGAGCGAGAGCGCAAAGGCGGCCAGCGCGAGCGCTTTGGAAGAGGAAGAGGGAGTCATTCGTTGCATCGGTGCGAGCATTGGAACAGGCGTGGTTGGGGGTCTTGGTGACGCTCGTCACAAGATAAGAAGCAGGCTGTCGAGGTCGTGTAGACGCTCGTAGGTCGAGATGACCTCGTCGACGGTCTGGGCCTGCAACGTGAGGGTGACGCAGCTTCGACGTCCGCCACTCGAAAACTTTGTGTGCGCTGCGACACGGTCCTCGCCAACGACGCCCGTCGCGCAGCGTTTTGCGTCCGCTTCGAAGCTGGACTCCGCCGGACCAAAGGCTTTGATGACGTACTGCCCAGGGAACGCATGGTTCTGGAGCAGAAGATCCCGGTCCGGAGCGGCTTTCCGGTCGCTCATGAAAGGGATCATGGCATAAAACCCGCTACGCGACCCCGGGTTGCCACGGTTTCCATGCACGCACGGCTCACCATCCTCTTTGCCGCGGCTTGGCTCGGCCTCGCCTGTGACGCCGGCGGTGGAAAAGGCCCGCCAGGACACGGTGGCGGTTCGGCCGGACGAAAGCCCGAGGCTCGAGAGGCCCTCCTGGTCGAAACGACGACCCTCGAACCCGCGACGATCGAGCGGTACTACGAGACCTCCGGGTCCCTGCAAGCCCTTCGCGAGGCCGACCTCTACGCGCTCCAGCTCGGCATCATCCAATCGATCGCCGTCGAGGAGGGTGATGTCGTCAAGAAAGGCGACGCGCTACTCAAGCTCGACGGCCGGGAACTCACCTTGCAGTCCAGCTCGTCCAAAGTTCAGCTGCAGAACCTGCGCAGCGAGCTCAAGCGACTGGAGCAGGCCCAAGGTGGCGTCATCTCTCGCGAGGAGATCGACAAGCAACGCTACGCGGTCGAGGAGGCCGAGGCTGCGCTGAAGCTCAGCAAGTTTCAGGCGAAGCAGACGTGGGTCCGTGCCCCCTTCGACGGCACCATTGTCAACCGACACGTCGACGAGGGGAACCTGGCCACCACCTCCACGGCGTTGTTCAAGATCGCGGACCTCGCGGCGCTGGAGCTCGAGCTGTATGTGCCCGAGAAGGACGCGGCGTCCGTCGCCGACGAAGCGACCGTCGAGATCCAGCTCGTCGACGACAGCACCGCCACCGCGAAGATCGCCCGACGGGCACCGGTCGTCGATCCGATGACCGGCACGGTGAAGTTCACCGTGAGAGCCGAGACCTTCCCCGCGGCGGCCAAGCCCGGCGCCTTCGCTCGCGCCAAGGTTTTGGTCTCCGCTCGACCCGACGCCCCGTCCCTCCCGCGTACGGCCGTGTTCGAGGTCGATGGGGCCCCGCACGTCTATATTGTCGCCGACGGTCGGGCAAAACGGACCGAAGTGATCACCGGGCTCGAAGGCGACAGCCGCGTTGAAATCGTCTCGGGACTCGCGCCGGCCGACACCGTGGTGGCTGGCGGCGGTGCCGGCATCACCGAGGGCATGCCGCTGAAGTCGGCCAACGACAAGCCTCGGACTGCCGCCGAGACCAGCGCCGCCGAACCCGTCGGCTAGCCGTCTTTCACCGCCCCCTGCCGACCCCCCGCCGACTATTGGACCTGATGCACCGGCTGATCGCAGGCGCCGTCCTTCGTCCCGTCACCACATCGATGGTGACCGTGGCCTTGCTGTTGTTTGGCTGGGTCGCGCTCACGCGGCTGCCCATCGAGCTCCTCCCCGACCTTTCGTACCCGACCATCACGGTCCAGACCGAGTTCCCTGACGCGGCCCCGGTCGAGGTCGAGGAGCTCATCACGCGGCCGGTCGAGGAACGTGTTGGGGCGGTGCCTGGCGTTGTGCGAGTGGAGTCTGCGTCCCGCGAGGGCGTCTCCGAAGTGGTGCTCGACTTCGCTTGGGGGACCGCCGTCGACCATGCGATGGCCGAGGTTCGCGAGAAGCTGGACCGAGTACGGCTGCCCCAAGGAGCCGACCGGCCGCTCGTGCTGCGGTACGACCCCGCCCAGGAGCCGATCGTACGACTGGCGTTGCGAGACAAGGGAGGCGGTGCCGACCTGACCGATGCCGACCTCGCGACCTTGCGCGACTCGGCCGACCGATACGTGAAGCGAGAGCTGGAGAAGCTCCCCGGGGTCGCCGCGGTCGAGTTGCACGGCGGCCAAGAGGACGAGGTCCTCGTCGAGCTCGACCCCAGCAGGCTCGCCGCGCACGGTCTGGAGACCGCCGAGATCGTCGCCGCCCTGCAGGCCGACAACGTCAACCGACCCGGCGGCGCCGTCACCGAGCGACAGAGCCGCTACTTGGTCCGTACGCTCCACGAGGCCCGAACGCCCGCGCAGGTCGGCGAGATCATCGTCCGCTCCGACCCGGCCGGCGGCATCCTCCGGCTGCACGACATCGCCAAGGTCCGCCGCGCCCCCCAAGAACGGGAGGAACTGACCCTCGTCGATGGCCGAGAAGCGATCGAACTCGCCGTGTTCCGGGAGGGAGACGCGAACATCGTCGCGGTTTCCGACGCCATCCGCACCGCGCTCCCGAGGCTTCCACTCGCTCCGGGCCACGAGGTCGTGATGCTGAGCAACCGGGCGCAGTTCGTCGAGTCGGCGATCTCGGAGGTCCGGGACAACACCCTCATCGGCGGTGGCCTCGCCGTCTTGGTGCTCCTGTTCTTCCTGCGGGACCTCCGTTCGACCGTCGTGATCGCCCTCGCGATTCCGATCTCACTGCTGACCACGTTCATCCCGCTGCAAGCGCTCGGCGTCAGCCTCAATGTCATGAGCCTCGGCGGACTCGCCCTGGGCGTCGGCATGCTCGTCGACAACAGCATCGTGGTGCTCGAGGCGATCGCTCGGCGCCGCGAACAAGCGGAGTCCGACGGACTCCGACTCACACGTCGGCAGCTCACGGTCGAAGGCGCCTCGGAGGTGGCAAACTCGGTCGTCGCCTCGACCCTCACCACCGTGGCGGTGTTCTTCCCGATGGCGTTCGTACAGGGCGTGGCCGGGCAGCTCGTCTCCGACCTCAGCTTCGCGGTCAGCTTCAGCATGGTGTCGTCGATGGCCGTGAGCCTGACGCTCGTCCCCGTCCTGCAGAGCTTGGGAACGGATACGCATGGGCCCGAGGCCTCGGTCGATCCTGCCCCACGCTCGTTCCTGATCATCATCGTCACCTGGCCGATCGCGTGGGCCGTCCGCCTCGTAGGTTGGGTGGTCGGTGGCGGAGGATGGTTGCTCGACAGGGTGACCCGGCCGCTCACGTGGACCTACGAGGCCCTCGAGCGCCAGTACCCCAAGCTGATGCGGCTGCTCCTTCGGGCGCGTGGACTCCTGCTCGTCGGGACTGCCGTCGGTTGCGGGTTTGCGATCAGCTTGGCCAAGGACAGCCCCACCACGCTCTTGCCCGAGCTCGATCAGGGGGAGTTCTTCGTTCAGGTCACGCTCCCACGCGACGCCGCACTCGAGCGGACCGCGTCCGCGTTGCGAACGATGAGCGATGCGGTCGCAGGTCTGCCCGCGGTCGAACGCCGCTTCACGCGGGTCGGCACCGTGAGTTCGGCAGGAAGCGCGACAGGGGGCACCGCCGGCGCGCACCTGGGCCAGCTCTCGGTTCGCATCGAAGCTCCGGAGGAGGAGCGCGCCGCCATCGAAGCCGCGCTCATCGAGCGGATTCGTGCCGCCAACCCCGAGCCCGACGCGACCCTCCAGCAGGGCCGCCCCTCGCTCGTCAGCTTCGCCCCACCGATCGAGCTGCTCGTCTTCAGCGAAGAGCCGGCCCGGTCGGTCGCACATGCCCGCCGGATCTTGCCCGAGCTACGAGAGGTCCCGGGTTTGGTCGACGTCGTGCCCGACGACCTCGACGGCCGCCCCGAAGTTCGGGTGCTCTTCGATCGGGAACGCCTCGGTCGCCTTGGACTCACCGTCGACGCGGCCGCCAGCTCCGTGCAGCGTGCCATCCAGGGCGAAGTCGCCACCAAGATGTACGCGGCCGACCAACAGCTGGATGTCCGCGTGATGTTCCCGCGCGTCGACCGAAACAGCGCCGAAGACGTCGCGAAGATTCAGGTCGGGATCGCCGGGGACGTCCCCGTACTGCTCAGCTCGGTCGCTCAGGTTGAGCCCGCCCGAGGGCCATCGGAGATTCGCCGTATCGACGGGCGGCGCGGCCTTCGAATCTCGGCACAGACGACCAGCGTCGATCTGGGCGCCCTGGCCAGCCGTGTGCAACACGTCCTCGACGCAGCCGATGATGACCCCTCGGTCTCGGCGGCCCTCGCCGGACAGGCCGATGAGATGTCCGAGTCGATCGAGAGTCTGCTGCTCACCGCGGCGCTGTCCGTATTTCTCGTCTACGTCGTGATGGCCTCGAGCTTCGAGAGTCTCGGTCATCCGATGCTGATCCTCGGGACCGTTCCCATGGCCCTCGCAGGGGTTGTCCTGGCCTGCCTTTCGACCGCGACTCCCTTGTCCGCCATGGTTGGCATCGGTGTCATCGTGCTGGGAGGCATCGTGGTGAACAACGCGATCGTCTTGATCAACGCGGTCAACGATCGCCGTGGGGCCGGGCTGGCCACGCCCGAGGCGCTCATCGAGGCAGGCCGGGTTCGCGTGCGTCCGATTCTGATGACCACGGCGAGCACCGTCTTGGGGCTCGTCCCCATGGCCCTGGGCATCGGCGACGGCGCAGCCCTCCGGCAGCCGCTCGCGATCGCCGTGATCGGCGGGCTCGGACTGTCGACCCTGCTCACCCTGGTCGTCATTCCCTGTGCGTACGCCGTCTTCCCCGGACGGGTCCGGGATGCATGGCGCGCTCGGCCTCCAGCGGACGATTCGGAGACTCAGAGCGAAAGCCCCGACACCCCTCCGGCCGCCGAAGCCCCTGTCGCCCCCAGCGAAGACACGCCCACCGTGAACGCGGACACGGACGGCGAGTCCGAGACGACCCCCGCATGAGGGGCAAACTCTCTGCCCGGCTCCAGGCCGTCGCGGACCTGGTGTTGCGGGGACAACCGGCAGCCGATGTGGGATGCGACCACGCCCAGCTGGCCGAGGCCTGGGTCCGCAGTGGCGCCGTACCCTCCGCGATCGCATCGGACGTCCGGCCTGGACCCTTGCAACAGGCGCGCACTCGCCTCGCCAAGCTCAGCGCGGTCGAGATTCGGTTGGGCAGCGGGCTATCGACGCTCGGGCCCGGCGAGGTCGCCACCGTCGCCCTCGCCGGGATGGGTGGGCCGTTGATGCTGGAATTGCTCCTGGCCAGCCCCGAGGTTGTCGCCACGGCGCGCCGTGTCATCCTCCAACCGAACACCGGCTGGGAAGACGTACGGCAGGCTCTCGCCGAGCGCCGTATTCCGCTCGATGCCGAAGCCCTCACCGAGGATGCCGGCCGCCTGTACCTGACCCTCGCCTTCGACCCGCGGGCGACTTCGGCGACATGGGACGAGGCCGACGTCGTGCTCGGCCCTCTCCTTCGGCATGACCGCTGTGCGCTGTTTGCACGCTGGGTTGAGCACCGCCGCACCCACCTGGCCTCCCTTAGTGAGCAGTTGTCCGGGGAACTCGGCGCGTCGCATCCGCGGTTGGTCGCGCTGGAGGTCGAACGGGAGCGCCTCGAACGGGCGCTTTCCACCGCTCCTTGATGCGTCCGCGCCCCTCGAACTCACTGCCCCAGAGCAACCGAGCACGCAGCGGCGAAACGGGCGTCCATCGCTGTGCCGTCCTCGCCCGGCGTCGGGCCAATTCGCTCCCAAGCGGTCCGTGCCCGTTCGACCTCGGACTCCGGCGTTTGCGAGTCATCCTGGAGCCCTAGGGCGTTGCTCGCCAACGCGCTCTCGAGTTGCTGCGCAAGGCTCTGCGCCTCGGCGTCGGGGCTGGCGACGGCCTCGATACGCTCGCACAGTTTGGCCTTACGACGCATGGCACCCGCGGGGTCGAGTTCGGTGCCCGCGAATGCGGCGGGGTCGGTCTCCAACGCCCGAACACAGGCTTCACGACACGTGGACAGGAGAGCCGCGTCCCCAAGCTTCAGTACGGTGGACCACAACGCTACGAGCGTCTCGGCGGTGAGTTCGTCGGATGCCAAGGTGGCCGCCGCTTCGTCCCGGGCCTCGGAGACCCGCTGTGCCTCGGCGGCGCGACGCTGCGCTTCCATGGTGTCGAGCTTCCGAAACACTCCGTCGCAGGCAGCCTTGAAGCTCTTGTAGAAACGATCGGCGTCCTTGCGCGGCACGTGGCCGATGTCGCGCCATGCTCTCTGCACGGCCTTGGTCTCGTCGGTTGCACGCTTCCAGGTGGCCTCGTCGACGACGCCTTCAAGCAGGGCCTCGACCTTGTCGATCAACACCTGCTTGCGCTCGGCGTTCTTCGCCATCTCCTCAGCCTCACCTGCGAAGGCCTCTTTGCGTCGGGCGAAGAAGACATCACACGCGCCACGGAAACGCTCCCAGACTTTGCGGTCCTGCGAGCGCGCGACGGGTCCGCTCGCCTTCCACTCGGCCTGAAGGTCCTTGAGGGCAGCGGCAGTGGCAGTCCAATCGGAGGAGTCTTGCAGCGACTCGGCGCGCTCGCACAGCTCATGCTTGACCACGAGGTTCGCCGCGTACTCGCCCTTCACCTTGGTGTACACCGCGTCGCAGGCGGTCTTGAACGCCTGCCACAACGCCTGCGCCTTGGCACTCGGCGCGTTGTGAATCGCCTTCCAGTCGTCCTGCAAAGCCTTGACCTGCATCGCAAGGGCCGCTGGCTCGAGGGTGTCCATGACGGCTTGCAGCTTCTGCGCCCGCTCGACGAGCGACTCTTGGCGGGTCCGATTCGACCACTCGAGCCACTCGGCGGCTTCGCCGAGTTCCTCGACCCGTGCAACGAGGGCCAGCCGCGCCGGCTCGTAGCGGGCCGACAACGTCTCGCGGACCTCTTCGCTGGGAAGTCGGAGCCTCCGAGAGAACAGCGCAGCCGTGTGCTTGAGCAGCGACGCACCCGCGCGCAACGTGGTGGTCTCCGGAGCTTTCTCGAGCTCGTCGCAAGCCGCCTCGAGGCGAGCCTGGTTCTCCTTCGCCTCCTCGGCGAGCTCCTCGGGGGACGGTTCGGGGGCACGCTTGACCGGCGCAGCCTCGCGCCGGGTCGACGGCCCCTCTTTGGTCGGCGCTGGGCGGGACTCGGCCTGTGCCCGCGCGGCCGCCTCTCGGCCTCGGCGCGCCTCGTCGGCCGCCGCTCGCTCTGCCTCCCGTGCCTTGCGTGCAGCATCCCGCTCTTCCGCAGCCGCCCGGCGCGCCTCGTCCTCCGCCTGCTTCTTGGCGCGCTCGGCCTGGGCAACAGCCTCGGCCTCTGCATAGACAGCGTACCCACGGTCGAACGCCTCCAACGTCGTGCTCAGACGGTCGCTGAGCGCCGCATCCGGCTCGGCAAGATGCGCCCAGGTGTCGCGGACCGCAGCGACCTGCTCGGCACGCTCGAAAGCTCCGTCGGCCACGATGCGCTCGACCGCTTCGACCAATCGCGACTGCTCGGCGTACCACTGACGCGTGTCCGCGCCTTCGGAGGCGGGAACCGGTTCCACCGCAGGGGCCAGCGTCGCGAGCCGCTTCTTAGCGCGGTTCCGGATGCCCTTGCTCTTGCCCTTCTTTGCGACCGAGGCCAACGCGTCGAGGTCCTCGAGCTGCTCGATCGCCGCAAGGGCGGCCTCCTTTGGGTCGCCACTGACCGCGAGGCCCCGCAGGGTGGACACGTCCGAGATCTTGCGCAGCGCTTCGAAGCGAAGCTCGGAGTCGCCGGCATCTCGAACAACGTCGACGAGGACCCTCGGGTCACTCAGACGAGCGAGCGCGGCCCGGCGCACGGAGGCCGCCTTCGCTCGATGGAGCGCGGCGACGATGCGTGTGGGATCCGAAAGCCGCGACAACGCAGGCTCGGCTTGTTCGGCATCCTGGGCGGAAGCCACGGCATCCACCCACAGCGCGGCCGCGCGCGTGCCTGCGAACACGCCCACCGGTGAGGTGTCGGCCTTGGCGATCGAGGACAGCACCTCGGGGTCGACGAGCTTCTCGATCGCCACGCGTCGTACGGTGTCGTCGACGTCCGAACGGGCGATCTCGACGATGATGTCCGTCGCATCCGCTCCCAGTCCGTGCAAGGCCTCGGTGCGCACCGCGGCCTTGCTGTGTTTCCACTTTGGACGAAACAGGTCGACGAAACCCATGGCCGGAGACCTTAGCAGCCCGTGGTGAAGCCCAGCGAAGTGGATCGCGAAGGATTTTCGCCGTGGGCAAGACAGGGACCCAGGTTCCTCACGCGCCTGTTCGGAGACGCCGCCGTGGACCTCCTCGACGCGTGGGTTCACGGCGGCGAACTCAGGCGCCGGGAACGGTCCGAGGCGGGGCGATCCCCCGTTGTGCTCGCATCGCAAACGCGGGCGACACGGCCACGGCGAATGCAGCAGCAACGGCAAGCCCGGCGAGGGCGGTCGAGGCCATGGAGTACCGCGGGCCGTCGAAGGCAAAACGCGACAACCAGACGCATGCCACGGCGCACGCGCTCGCCAGCCAGCTGAACTGCCATAGGAAGGACGATCCCACCGCAGCGTTGGTGCGAATCCCGACCAGGGCCAAGGCCAACACGAAAGCCAGCAGCGCCCCCGTGGTGGCGACACTCGTCGCGGCCGGGTATCCCGTAACCACCACGGTTAAAGCAACCGCTGTGACGACCAGCACCAACACCGAGCATCCCGCGACGTGCAGGTACACGGCCCGGTCGAGCGCACGCTTCGAGACGGGCAGCGCGGACCAAGCTCGACCGAAGTCGCCGTTGTTGGCCCAGCGCCCCCCGACCACCCGAGCCCGCAGGCCGAGCGGGAACCCTCCGGCGACCGCGGCCGCAATCACGACCGCGACCGCGACGGCCACGGCGGGGTATCGCCACCAGCGGAATACGACCAACGGCCCCACCAGCGCGACGGCCCATGCAGCACCTCGGGTGGCCCCCATCCCCAGCCCTCGCCGGAAGTCGCTCCACAGCGCCGCCTCCGGATCACTCGGCGCCTCGCGAGTGCGCGCCCCCGGGTCGACCGCGGGTGCCAACGGGGCGCGGCGGCGTGCGATACCGAGCCAAGACACGGGCCCCCACGCGGTGACAAGCGCGGCGGCACCCAGGCCGACAACAACGTAGCCCGCCAGCGACCGCGCCGGCGGGAACGCAAGCCCCACGGCGATGAGACTCGGCGCCGCCAGCCACCGGATCCACATTCGGTGCCGATACCCTGCCTCGCGGTCCAAGCTCGCAAGGATGAGATGAGGGAGCGCCAAAGCGCTCATCGCCCCACACAAGGTGGCAAGCGAAACGACAACTTCACGCAGCTCGGACCCCATGGTCATTCCAGCGGCCACCGCGGCGAGCCCGGTCACCACCGCGGCGGGGATCCACAGCGCGAGGACGACCGCCGCGGTCTCGGCGACAGCGCGGCCCCTCGGACTCAAAGGAAGGACCGCCGCGGTCGTTCGCCCGCTGTGGCGCCCCAGCGCATAGCCCAGTGCCCAGCGTGCCACCGGCGCGAACAGCAGGCTGAATACGAACGTTTCGAGCGTGTACCCATGTGCAAAGCGACGCTCCCCGCCCGCGACGAACATCGACATCGCGACCATCGGAACGCAGTTGGTCAACACGAGCATGCTGACCAGACCGCCTCGGGTCGTGCACAGCAGGCGGAGCAAGACACGAACGTGGTGCGCAGCTGTGCTCACGCGGACACCTCCGATCCGCTGGCGCGCATGTGAACCAACGCCTCGGACAACGACTTTCCCTCCGGGATGACACTATCCGTCGGTCCCTGCGCGACGACCTTCCCCGCCCGCAACACCAACAACGCATCGGCGATGCGCTCCAGGTCGGTGAGCTGGTGAGAGCTGACCACCACAGACCGCACCGGGTCGCGCGCAACCTCGATGACGCTGCGGAGCAACGCCTGCCGAGCACCCAAATCCAAGCCCGTACCAGGCTCATCAAGAACCACGACCGTGGGCCGAAACGCCAGCGCCGCGATGACACGCAAACAGGTCCCCTGCCCCTTGGACAGCTCCCGAACGTGCGCGCGCAGGTCGAGCCCGAAGCGCTGTACGAGGTGCGCGACGAGGTCGTCATCCCAGGTCGTGTAGTAGCCCGACAGCACCCGTAGGAGCTTGTCGACCCGAAGGTCGAACAGCGGACGGTCATCGCTCATGAACCCGGTCCGCGACCGAACAAACACCGGGTCGAGCGATGGGTCGTGTCCGAGGACACGCACCTGTCCCGAGGTGGGGCGGACAATCCCGGCCAAGCAATCCAACAATGTCGTCTTCCCCGCCCCGTTGGGACCGACGACGCCGACGACGGACCCCGGCTCGATGCTCCACTGTGGGACATGCAGCCCGAATCCGGCCCGCTCGATCTTCAGGTCGGTGACTTGGACCAACTTCGTTTCAGTCATTGTCTTGCTCCAACTCGGCCAGCAGCGCCTCGGTCAGCACTGCGATTTCAGATACGGCAACGCCCAGCTGGCGTGCCTCACGAAGCCCGTTCGCGATCGCTTGTCGCGCTCGCTTCTTGATGTCGGCCTTGGACGCCTTGCGCACCGACGGCGCGACAAACGTCCCCTGGCCCTGCTTGCGCACGACCAGCCCCGCGGTCTGGAGTTCCGCGTAGGCCCGTCGGACCGTGATCAGCGAAACCGTGAGGTCTCCCGCCAGGTCGCGAAACGAGGGTAACTGCTCGCCTGCAGGGAGCTGTCCGGTGCGGACGAGTCCCGCGACTTGGTCGACGATCTGCCGATAGAACGGCACACCAGATGCTTCGCTCAGCGAGATCTGCAGCCCCGGCATGTGCTGGTGTGTATACATATATACACTCTTGGAGTCAAACCGAGCCCGCGGGGTTTCGCCGGGCTTGCCAATTGTTTCCGGCGGCCGCGCACCCTGTCCCTGCGGAGCGGTACCTGCCAAGCTTCCGCTGATGGCCGCCCTCGAGCTCTCGTCGATCAACGTGAACCTGCTGATCGCACTGGACGCTCTTCTCAGCGAGCAGAACGTGACCCGAGCCGCGCGCCAAGTCGGCATCAGCCAGTCGGCCATGAGCCACAACCTGGCGACGCTGCGCGGATTGCTCGATGACCCGCTGCTCGAGCGGGGGCCGGGCGGGATGGAGCCGACGCTTCGCGCGCAGCGAATTGGCGATCCGCTCAAACGCGCCCTCGAGGCGTTGCAGGCCTCGATTCAGCCCAACCCACCGTTCGATCCGAAGACCTCGACTCGGAAGTTCCGGATCGCCACCGCGGACTTCATCGCGGTCCAGCTCGCGACCCGGTTGGTGCATGCGGTGCAAGAGGAGGCACCCGACGTCGAACTGGTTCTTCGGCCCCTGGAGTGGAAGCGCAGCGCGGCGTTCGTGGACGACCCCGACATCGACCTTCTCATCGGGCCGCGGATCTCCTACGAGGCGGCGCGCCAGGAGTTCCTGTTCACCGAAGGCTTCGTCTGCGTGGTCCGGCAGGGGCATCCGGCCATCGACGAGGAACTCACGTTGGAGCAATACGTCGCGGCGGAACACATCCTTGTCTCGCCCGCCGGAAGCGGAACCTCGAGCGTGGATGCCTGGCTCGACAGCCGCGGTCTCTCGCGCAAGGTCGCCCTGCGCGTGCCCTGGTTTGTCGCTGCGCCCGTCATCGTGGGTCGCTCAGACCTCGTGCTGACCGCCGTCCGTAGCAGTGTGGACGAGCGTCTGGTCCATGGCCTGGGGCTTCGCCAGTTGCCCGCGCCCGTGGAGGTTGACCCCGTCGACGTGATGATGACGTGGCACGTGCGCAACCACGACGATGCCGCGCAGCAATGGATACGCGACATCGTCGGCCGGTGCCTCGAACCTCAGTCCATGTCGTAGAACAGAACGCGGTCGCCCAGTAGGTCCGGGATGCCGACGCGGCCACGTTCGGCGTCAAACCCAAGGTCGGCCGTACTGCTGACCAACCCCTCGCCGACGAAGTCGCGAATCACGTGGAGCTGCTCGGATGCGTCGAGTCGCAGCAGCGAGCCACGGAAGTCGGTGAGCAGGTAGCCGTCACCGTCGGGCTCGATGCCATCGAACTTTCCGCGGACTTCCGGTAGCTCGGTCAGTCCATCCGTCACGAGGTCCAAGCGAAACGCTGAAGCCTCTTCTTCGAAGTCCGTGAACGACCCGGTCGACACGATGGTGAGCACATCACCCGTGACATTCAGCCCGTTGGGACCGCCCAGTTGGGGGTCTTGGAGGACCAGCTGTGGCGCCGTCCCAGACTCCAGGCGATAGATCGCCTGCCCGAACGTATCAGACACATACACCGATCCGTCGGCATGAAGCGCGGGATCGTTGAGCAAGCCAGCGCTCTCCACCGTCCACTGTTCATCCAAGTCCCCAGTCGCGATGTCGATGGCAAGCACCCGATCGATATCCGCGACGAACAGCGTCGTCTCAGTCGAAACCAGTCCCGCCGGCGAGTTCAATCCATCGAACCACTGCATCTGGGTCACGGCGAGCTCGCCATCGAGGCGGGTGATCCAACCTTCACCATCCGGAGCGCCTGACTCCCCAGCGATGTTCGAGATGAACCAGGTCTCGCTCGCCGCGTGCCAGTGCGCACTCTCAGGCGTGGAGAACCCGTCCAACACGGTGATCGCGCTGTCGGCTTCGGTATCGGAGCCACCCGTGCTTTCGGATCCCGGTGACGACGTCGTCTCCGAGAGCCCCGACGTCGTGGCGGCGTCGTCCGTGGTCGAGGACGACCCGCCCGAAGCATCCCCCGATCCCGTGGTCCCGAGTGTCGTACCCGCTGTGCTGCTCGAGGCCTCCATGGAGCCGGACTCCCCATCCTCGTTCGCATCGTCACCGCAGGCAGCCAGTGTTCCACCGAGTCCAAGGACAAGGGTGAACGCACGGCCGAATCGCATACTGAGCGTCTTCATGATGATCGACACCATGATCCGCGCAGGCCCCCGCGAAAAATGGGTTCGACGCATGAAGCCATGCGCCCGCCTCATGAGCGCCCCTGTGAGAGCATCTCTGCGCGCCTCGACGGGCGCCGACGGCAGCCGAGCAGCGCTGGCGCGGAAGCCCTGGCGAGCGCTCTCGCTCGCCCGCCCCTGAGCCCAGATGGACTCCCCCGTACGAGAACCCGTGGCGTGACGACGGCATCGGGTAAGACCTGTCTCTCGGGCAACTCGCGTGTGGCGACTCCTCGCCGCGAGTCGGTGCCGCATCAGCGAAGCTGCTATCGTCCCCTGCCGTGTCGGGACGACAGCAGATGCGCAGCGCATTCGGCGATGGCTTGCTGCAGCAGGTCGAGGCACTCGACGCGGCCGAACGCACCTCGATCCTCGAACGCATCTCCGACGAGACACAAGCGCACTACCGTCGCGTGATACCGGTGGGTTGGACATCCATGGAACAACACATGGAGGTTTCCGACGCCATTCGAGCGGTGGTTGGTTCGCAACGGAACGTCGAGGTGTGGCGCCGGACCATGGGTGCGCTGACCGGCCGTCCGCTCCTCTCCGGGTTCCTTCGCCACGTCGGGATGCGTCTGGGGATGAACCCCGGAACCGTCTACCGCCAGACGGCCCGCCTGTGGAAGCACCTCTGCCGAGACGTGGGCGAGCTGAGCGCGGACGTCGACGAGTCGCAGACCGCGGTCGAACTCTCGAACTTCCCCGCGGCCGACCATGAGTTCCCGTGTTTCGTCGAGGGGCTCCATGGTTGCCTACTCGGCCTCGTCACGGCGCTCCAGGTCGACGTCGACGTCCGGGTGATGGAGGTCGACTTGGACGCTGGCTACGCGTCGTACCAGGTCAGCTGGTGAGGCCTCGAACGGCACACGCCCCTCGCTCATGCGGGGCGCTCAGTCTGCCGAGTACACGTCGCAGTACAGAAGATTCCAGTTCGCCCCTCCGTTGAACACGTACTGGTAGCGGTCCGCCGTGTACCCGGGCGCGACAAACGTGATCGAATGCGTCCCGGGCTGTAGCTGCTTGTTCACGAGGATCGTCCCGGCATCAACCGCCTCTCCATAGACGACCTCGCGGACCGTGATGTCCTGGGCCGTTTCGACGGCGATCCCGCAGGATACAAGCCGAGCAACGCCGGGCTTGGTCTTCGTCACCAACGCCGCGGTCCCCTTGCCATCTTTGAAGCTCGCGTACCCGGTCTTTCCGTAGCCCTCCGCACTGACGTACACCGAGTTGAGGAACTTCAAGAACGCCCAATCGACGGGCTTCGCGTGAGCAGGGCTCAACTCGGTGTGCTTGTTGAGAACGAACCGCCCGGCCGGGGATCGTCCCGCCGCCCTCGCGACCTTTCGAACCTTCCGGGGTGTCGCGCGCTTCGGAGCACGCTCAGGATGGCCGAACGACGGCGTCGCATCGGGCGGTGGGGCGGCGGCGACGAGTACCGGAGCCATGAGAACCGAGAGGAGGGCGAGCAGATGGGAGGGAAAGCGCTTCACGACCACCCCCCTTCAACGTGCGCGAACCTTGGATGCCTCAAGCAGCCCCCGACGGGGGTCGACAAAAACGCTCGCGCCGAGGGACGCAGACCGGGCTGAGGCAGGCCCCTTGGTTGCAAACCCCAAGGCAGGAGCCTCCCAGGGAGTGCAGATGGTTCCACCGGTGCAGGGGTCGGCCGCGGCAAGGTCGCAGAAGTCGGTGCAACACGGCTCCTCGTCCCCACATCCTTCGACCGGGTCAGGCGACACCCCGACCTGCCCTACGCTGCATACTCCGGGCTGGACGAATGCAGCGTTGATGCAGGGCGTGCCCGAGGGGATGCAGAAGAAGCCGGTCTCGCCGAGGCCTCAAACACTGCGACGAGGTCGGCGTTGCCTCGATTCCACCACCCCTGAAGTTAGGGTCCCCGGCGGGGACTCCAACGCGCAGTGTTTGCGGTCCTGCGTACTGGGGTTGCGTCTGCGCGAACGCCCGCCGAGCGCGTTGTGCAGCGACGATGCTCAGCCAGCCTGCGACTCGATGAACCGATGGATGTAGAGCCCGGTTCGCGCAGGGCACTCGTGCTGCGGGATGTGCCCAATCCCATGGAAGATGACCAGCCGAGAATTGGGCAGCCCTCGGTGGTACGCATGGCCGGCCGAGATGTCGATCAACCGGTCGTGGTCCCCCCAGATCAGCAGTGACTCGACTTCGACCTGACTCAGTCGCGGCGTGAAGTCCCAATCGCCCTTCATTAGGTCTCCCATGATCTTCTGGTTGAGGCTCGCCCGATCCATGAACTCCTGAGCCAGATGGCGGAGGATCGGCGCAGGGATCGGTGGCTGCTTCTCCATCACGAGGCCAACAAAGTCCTCGTAGCCCTGCTGAGTGTCGATGACGAAGGGGTTGTCCCCGGCGTCGAGCCGAAGCTGCAGCGGACTGGGCGTCGGCATCCTGACACCAGCCGCCGCGACCAACGACATTGATCGCAACAGCTCTGGCCGGGTCATCGCAAGCTGCACCGCGACGGCGCCGCCTAGAGAGCTCCCGACGACGTGCACATCATGGAGCCCCACGGCGTCGAAGAACCCCGCGACCACCTCGGCTACGGAGGCGAGGTCGTAGGTGAAGTCCAGGGGCGAGGATGCCTCCGCGAACCCGGGGACGTCGGGCAGGATCAAGCGATACGTGCCGCTGAGCCCCTGGCACACATCGACGAACGAGTCCTTGCTGTCACTGAACCCATGGATCAGCACGAGCGTCGGGCCGTCGGGGTTTCCGCCCTCGAGATACGGGAGCGTGAACCGGCCGACGTTCACCTGTTTGCGCTTCAACCCGGCAGAGCGTCGGCGCAAGTCGAACACCGCAGCGATCGCCGAGGGGGGCAGCTGAATCGACCCCATCGGGATCCGAGCGACCGCCCGAACGAGCAGCGCGGAGAGGTCGCGAGATCGAGGAACCAGAGGCACGCGCGCAGGCTATCAGCTTTGCGGAGGAACCCAGCCCAAGCACGCGGTGGGGCCGACCGAGCTGCGGCGGGCCGCGTACAGGACCCGCTTGAAGCCCGCGTACACGCGGAAGAAGCGTTCGACGCCTGCGCGGTCTGAGGGGCGCAGGGAGCCGTTGCCGCACACCCACTTGGGGTCCGAAACGCCGCCGTCCACAAAGTCGACGCATCCGAAGACACGAACACGCACCTGCAAGCCGTAGGGCAGTCGGGAACCCAGTACAACCGCGTCGAGGGGGTCGGCATCTGCCCCCAACGTCCCGACGATACTCCCGTAGTTGTACGGGCACGGCAGCGGTGAGACGAAATCGACGGAGCCCGAGGGTCGGCGCTTGACGAAGCTCCCGCGCGCCACTTCGATCGTCACCGAGACCATGTCCCCGAGGCGCAGTGTGTCGTTCGGAGTTGCGGAGCGAGACATCGGCAAGAGAGCGGCTGTCGGGAGACTCAACACAGGCCGCGTGGCCTTGTTAGCATGCACGGATGGAGGTCGCAGAACTCTTCGACACCGGCGGTGGCATCGACCTCGAGACGCCACGCTCCTCCCCCTACGCTGAAGGATATGGCACCTCCGGGTCCGAGGCTCTCGAAGTTGCGCTCTCGACGACCGGAGTCGTGACCGAGGCCGCGGGAATCGTCGGTTTTCTACTGGAGGATTTCCAGGTCCAAGCAAGCGCGCACGAGGCCCTGTTTCGCTTTGCTGTCCTCGTCCTCGCTGTCACGCGCGACCGGCCAGAACTCCGCGCCCACGTCGATGATGCCGACCTCGATGCACTCGCCAACGCCGGCGGGGGGGAGTTCGAACAAGCCTCCGGCCCGATGAGCCGCGTGTTCCGGGAACTGGTTGCAACCTTGCGCACCCAGCCGGGCTGGGAGATCAACGGCCCGGCCGCGCAAGCCCGGCTGCGCAACGCCGCCTCCGGGTACGCACAAGCGCGCCGACTCGAAGAGTTCGCCGCCGACGCGCTCACGCCGGGCTTGGCCGCGGCTTCACGCGGCGTCTGGAAGGAGGCGTTGGTCGAAGCGGCTTGTGTCGTCTGCAGTGACGATGGGCGCACCCGGAAGACCGAGGTTGCCGATGCCGTCGGACGTCTGCTGGGGAACGTCGTCGGGCTTGCCTCAGAGTTGGCGCCGTTCCTCAGTGGCGAAGGGGACGAACGAGCCGTCGAACTCGTGACCCAGCGGTTCGCGATCCCAGCGCAGGTCGTCAAGCTCAACTTGCGCCAGATCGGCCGCGCACTACGAGCGACGCTCGAGCTCGAGGTTCGCGACCTCCTCGACGCGCTGCACCATCTCGATCCCTTGGGCGCCCGCACCCTACTCGTCCGCCGTCTCGTGTTGGCCATGCTCACCGCCGACGGGTCGGCCCGGGCCGTCGTCGCGGCGACATCGAGCGAGCCTCCGGGTCGCGACGAGGTCATGCAACGAATGCGGGCCATCGCGCTGGCCGACGGCGAGGTCACGACGGACGAGCGCGCGCTTCTGCGGCGCTTCGACACCCAGCTGCACACGTTCAACGACCTCATCGAACGCATCGAGGAGGACCGCGTCGTCGACTTCGAGGAGTTTCAACAACTTCGCGAGATGCGTCAGACCATTTTGGACGAGCTGTTCCGAGTCGCACTCGCCGACGCCCAAGTCAGCGACGACGAACGCCAGCTCCTCCTGCGCGCCATGGAACTCGTCCCGACGCTCCGCTCCCGAGCCTTCGCCGCCCCCACCGACGCCTAAGCGTCCGCGCTCTCCGCACCAACAAAGGCAGCCACCGCCTCACGTCTCGACGTCCTCCGACCTCCGCGCCAACCAAGGCGGCCACCGCCGCTCCGTCTCGACGTCCTCCGACCTCCGTCCCAACCAACAGCTACCGCCAGCCTCCGCGCCCACCAAGGCGGCTCCCGCCGCCCGTTTCGGGTGAGTGAAGGCAGCTCCGCTGCCGCAGCGAGGGGCCTTTCCGAAAGGCCCCTCTCAAACTAATGCTCCATCACAGGCCCCGCCTCACGGAGCGTCTGGATGTCGTCGCCATCGATCAGGAGGCACTCATGCTGAGGGTCGACAACAACCCCAACGCCTTCGGGGAGCGCGTGGACGAGGTACTCGAACGAGACCCCTTCGAGTTGTTCGCGGCTCAGCTCGCCCCGGCGCCTCCGCGACGAGTAGGCGACGATCGCCGGTCCGTGCGTCGTCGACACGGACTCGAACTCGACTTTGGGTCCGTCCTCGGTGAGGAGGATCTCCATCGAGTCCACGTAGACGGTGCCCAACATCAGCGACGCGTACAGGTCGACACGAGCGTGATCGTCGGTGACAGCCGCACCCAGGCGCTGGTGAAGAACTGCGGAACGAGAGCACTGCATGCCCACTTGGCTCTCCTCGGCCTCGATTGGTGGCTGGGTACGCATGTCAGGTTCGACGTCCCTGCTGGAGGAAACGATGCAACGGCAAGCGGTCCGTTTTCGTCGCGTTTGCAGTGCGAACAGTGTGTTCACAGGGCAACACCGCGACACCTTTGTCGTGCCGGAAGGGAGCGCACAGAGCCACAGGAGCCATCACGTAGAGAGTCGCCGCAGCAGCCAAAAGGTTGCATGCCGAGCCGACCGCGGGGACGCTTCGCGTGATCTGGGCCGCAAACCGAGGGGTTACCCCCGTCGTGCTTTGGAGTCCGGCAGGTCGCGCACTGCGTCCTGCGCCTCGTCCAAGAACGACCGCTCCACGGCGGCGTAGTCGGCTTGCACGTCGAGTCTGGCCAGGACCGAATAAAAGCCAAACTGAAGTCGGTTGAGGAAGAGGATCCCCTCGGGCATCGCCGCGTAGTCCGAGCCCGACAAGCTGATCATGGACTTCGCCATCGACCGGAACCGCCGGACCACCTCGCCGGCAAACTCCCGGGTGATCCGAAACGGAGACTCGAGCAGCGGTGAGACAGCATGTCGCATGTAGCTCGCCATCTCGCGACGGTGGGTGCCATCTTGGGCGGCGAGCATCTCGGCCATCGCGACCTCGAATCCGTCGAAGCTCCCCTCGGCCAAGGACACGTGTCCGGCAACGATCCGCCTTCGGTTGTAGTTGTTGATCTCCTGGACACACCCGAAGTCGAGGAAGCCGACCGCACCGTCGGGCAAGAACCGATAGTTGCCAGGATGCGGGTCCGCGTTGAAGATGCCGCCGAGCATGATCGAGCCGTAGACGAACCGCCACTGCGTCTGCGCCCAGGCGCGGCGGTCCGACTCGGAGGCCTCGCAGGCTCGGTCGAAGTCGATGCCCTCGACAAACGCGGTGGTCAGGACTCGCGAGGAACAGCGCTCCGAGATCACCTCGGGAATGACGACCTTGGGGTCGGAGGCGTGGAGCGTCGCAAATCGTTCGTACCGCGCACGCTCGAGGCCGTAGTCGAGTTCCTCCCGAAACCGCGCCTTCGCTTCGTCGACCAAGCGACCGACCTCGAACTTCCCGAACCCGAACGCTCGTGAGCCAAAGTCCATGAGGCTTGCGTTGCGCATGTCCGCCTCCATCGCCTCGGCGATTCCAGGATGCTGAACCTTGACCGCCACCGCTCGACCGTCGAGCAAGGTTGCACGGTGAACTTGCCCGATCGATGCGCTGGCAATCGGAACGTCTTCCCACGACGAGAACAGGTCCTCGGGCGGCGCGCCGAGGTCCTCGGTCAACGTGCGGCGGATGTCGGAGGCCGAGCTTCTGGGGGCACCCGCTCGCAGTTTCGACATGCTGCGTTCGAACGCCTCGGCGTGTTCCGGCGGGATGAGCCCATCGACATAGCTGGCCATTTGGCCGACTTTCGTGGCGACCCCCCGCATCTCCCCCAGCATGCCGGCGACTTTGTCCGCCGCTCCGGTCGCACTCTTGGAGCGCAGCATTGCGAGCCCCGAGGTCGCCCCTGCTCGAGCGAGCTTGGCTACGCGGCTAAGGCGCCCGCGCGGGATCTTGCGTTCGTCGGTCATCGCGCTCGCCAACTCTAACAGTCCGCAGGAGAAGCCGCGCGGGGCCCCGTGCCCGTGCTGCACGGGCTCAGGGGATTCCTGCCGCGGCGGCGATGGCGTCCGCACCACGAGCGAGGGGCATGGTGGCTCCGCTCCCCGCCAATGGGTACCGAAACACCCCCCGCATGCCCACGCTCATGAAGCGCAGGCTCGGGTCGTGAAGCGGTCGATCGAACGTAAAGCGAACGGTCTTGGGGACTCCTTCCTCGACCTGCGTCACCTCGGCCTGCATTCCATCGAACCCTTCACGCGCCCCCAGACGCAGCGGACGGTCACTCCGGCGAAAGAAGCGTTCGAGCGGGGTCTGCATCCACCCGGACGCTGCCGTGATCTCGAGCGCAACCGGAGAGATGCGTTTCATCGACAGCGGACCGCTCGCGAGCGTAAGCACCGTCCACGCTTCGGGCCGCGGATGGCCGGTCATCGCTCGTAGGTGCGGCGGGTACACGAGCATCATCGGATCCCCGGCCGCGAGCAAGACCCACCGTTCTTCGCGGGCGTGAACGTCATCCACCGGCATCGCTTCGGCCAGCGCAAGCCCAGCCGCGTTGAAGCGTGTGAGGGCCTCCACCTTCGCGGCGGACGAATGCGGCGCAACCCAGACGTGCCCGAACAACAACCCGACCGTCACCGCCCCGGCGACGACCGTACTCGCGTGGCGTCTGCGCTCGGAGATTCTCTCCAACGCACCGAGCAACACTGCCGCGCTCACAACGTGAACCCCCACCGAAGCCAGCACCGTGAGTCGCTCCGAGAGAAACGATGCGCAGACAGGGACAACAGCAACGACCGCTGCGACCAGAGCCCACACGACGATACGGCGGCGATCAGCTTGCGGATGCAACCACCGGACGAGCAGCCCCCCTCCGCCGACCGCGAGGATCGCAACCGCCCAAATCCCGGCCAACGACCATCCCTCCAACAAGAGCAACGGGATCCCCGTGGCCATGTCGAGGAGCAACCGAGGACTCCTCTCCAACACCGCTCCGGCGAACGCCATCGGTTCGGCCGCCGGATCGATGTAGACGCCCGAGTACTCCGCCCCAAACCCACCGACACGATGCAACACCAGGTAAGCGCCAGCAGGGATCAGCACGGGTGCCACGGCACGTAGTCGCGCTTGCCAGGGGCGGCGATCCAATACGACCGCGTAAGCGCCGACGTACGCGAGCGCGGACAAGCCGTACTCCCCCGCGGATACGCAGGCGATCGTCGCCGCGGCGAGCCACGCCGTGCGAGGTGATGTCCGCCCCGTGGAAGCACGCACGTACAACCCGAGCACCACCCACCCGAACGCGCCGCTGAGGATTGCGGCACGGTTCGCAAGCCACGCCAGCGGGAGGGCATGCGCATCATCGAGGCCGTACAACGCAATCGCGAGCCACGCCCACCGCCCGCCAAGGATCGGTACGAGCGCCCAGCCAAGCGCGGCCAACATCGCCAACCACCACAGCAGCGAGTGCACATGTGCGGCCTTGGGATCGAGCATGGTCGCGTCGACCCAAACCAACACGCTGGCGAGCGGTCGAAGGGCGCTCAGCCGTAGCTGTGGGTCCGACCACCACGGGAGCGCCCCAGCTCGCTTGAGCCCGGCGACTTCCTGCACCTCCCCGGTCGAGAACGTGTAGAGGTCCCACGGGGAACGCGCTGCTGGATAGGCGCCGTCCACCATCGCGCGCTGGGCGATGTCGTCCATGTGGAGCCCGGTGTCGAGGGTCGGGAGCCTCAACAGCACCAGCATCAACGCCAGCAGGCCAACAGCGCTCCATGCTTGGCGGGTGCTCACGGGCCGGCGCAGGATACCGAAACCAGCTTGATTTGCGCGAACCGCGAGTCCAGATCACGTTTCCTACGTCTGAGGCTCGCCTTCGAACCGCCCCACTTCGACCTTCATGGACACATTTGTGCTCAAAGCGGGAACACCCAGCCCGCCGCGCCGTGAACCAGAGGCGTTGACCCCGGCTCATCAGGTTCAAGCGATGCCCCCGCGCCGCCCGCAACCGCCGCGTAACCCCGAGCTGGACGAGCTCACGGTGGCGAGCGCACAGCGCGGGAACTCGCGAGCCCGACGAGCTCTGGTCGAGCGCTACCAGCGACCGGTGCTCGCCCTCGTCTCCCGCATGCTTCGGGGGCGCGGCGAAGCAGCGCTCGTCGAAGATGTCGCCCAGGAGACCTTCCTCCGCGTATTCCGCGCGCTTCCCAAGTTCGACCGCAATGGCCCCGCGCGGCTGTCCACGTGGATCCTGACGATCGCCTCCCACCGCACCATTGACGAGCTTCGCCGCCGCAGACTCGACACCCGTCCTCTCGAGAGCCCAGCGGCCTCCCACCTCGAAGCCCGGGCCCGCGCCGACGAATCCGCCGAACGCAAGATGTTGGCGGACGTCATCGCTCGCGCCGTCGAGGAGCTCGCCCCGGAGTACCGAGCCGCCTTTATCCTTCGCGAGTATCACGGCCTCGAGTACACCGAGATCGCCGCCGCGCTAGGGATCGATTTGGGTACGGTCAAGTCGCGCCTCAACCGGGCGCGCAAGCGACTCCGCCAAGCGCTCGGGGAGGTCTACCATGCATAAGGACGGCGACCCTCAAACCCCGGATCTCGGCCAGGAGCCAGAGGGGACCGACGCACAGGACCTCCTTGGTGGTCTTCCGCTCGAGTCGGGCGTGGGCATGTCCATGGACCTCGACGAGCTCGAAGGCTACGCCCTGGATGCGTGGCGCTCCGACCCCGCCATGGAGACGCTGGTCGAGCAATTGGTGGGCGATAGCTTTGCCGCCAAGGTGATGGCCGCGGAGACGTCGTCTGAGCTTCGACTCGCCGATGATGCGTCGACCGACTCAACCTCCTCCCCCACGTCCCGTACCTCGGTAGACGTTGGGGGTCTGGACGACGTGCAGCCACGGCGCCCGTGGGGCCGGATCGCCGCAGGGCTTCTGCTCGGCGTCGGCCTGGCTGGTGCGGGTGCCTACGCGCTCGACCCAGGCCCCTACCCGGACACGCTCGCCGCTGTCGCCACGGACGGCACTCCCGACACGGCCGACTCTCTGTACGCCGAGCCCGACTCGCTCGGCCGTCCGCAGTTCCGCGAAACCGGCACCCCCGGGACTCCGATTCCCGACGACCTCGCCACGTCGGTTGCGAGCATCGTCTCGGACTACGGCGCGGACTGGGGCCCGGCCTTCAAGTTCCATGGGTCGATCGTCGTCGCTCGCCACGGTGAGATCATTTCGGGCCAAGGCTTTGGGTGGGCCGACGCCGAAGACACCGTCCCGAACACCGTCGGTACCCGGTACCGCTTGGGGTTGCTGACCGAGCAGTTCACGGCCGCGGCGGTGCTGCAGTTGCGCGACCGCGGGGAACTCTCGCTCGACCAGCCGATCTCCCGCTTCGTATCCAACTACCCCCGCGGCGAAGAGATCACGGTCGGGCAGCTGCTGCGGCACACCTCCGGCATCCCCAACTACACCGCGCTCCCCTACTTCCACACCTGGAAGGATGAGGCGCATACGACCGAGCAGCTGATCGGGCGGTTCTCGTCCCTCCCGCTCGAGTTCAAGCCCGGCACCGACTTCAGCCCCTCCAACGCCAACTACTACCTCCTCGGCGCGGTGGTTGAGAAGGCGTCGGGCATGGCGTTTGGCGACTACGTTCGGCGCAACCTGTTTGTGCCCGCGGGCATGACGCAATCCACATACGGAGACGCGTACGACTCGGGAGAGCAAGCCCACGGCCGGGTCTGGAACGACGAAGAGTTGCTCGACCCGCCCGACCCAATCCACATGTCGGTCTTCGGGGGCGCAGGTGGCTTGGTGTCCTCGCCAACCGACCTCGTCAAGTGGAACGCAGCACTGCACGGCGGCAAGATTCTCGAAGCCTCTAGCCTTGAGGAGATGGTCAGCGCGTCCGAGCATGGCTACGGGTACGGCCTCGCGGTCGACCATGGGTACGGCCAAACGGTCCTGAGCTTCCCCGCTGCCATCGATGGCTTCAACGGGTCACTCATCTACTTCGTTGAGGACGAGACCACCGTGTTGGTCCTATGCAACACCGAGGTCGTGCCAGCGAGCCGCGTTGCACAAGACGTCGCGATGCTCGTCTACGGCGACGAGCCCGAGCGCCGTCGCGAAGCCCACGAGGTCAAGATCGCCCCCAGCACGTACGACCGCTATGTGGGCACGTATCGGCTGA
This sequence comes from Nannocystales bacterium, assembly GCA_050633305.1. Taxonomy (GTDB): domain Bacteria; phylum Myxococcota_A; class Polyangia; order Nannocystales; family Nannocystaceae; genus CAJXVA01. The sequence goes on along the minus strand of JBOEGF010000018.1, from coordinate 461,162 downwards.
CGGAAGACACGTGGTCGCGTTTCGCCGAACTGACCGACCCAGAACGGTTCGCCATGCTGCAGACGGTGCATGTGCGTGCGTCCGGAGACCGGCTGTACTTCGACGTTCCCGGACATGGACTCACATGGATGCACCCAATGGGGCGGGGCCAGTTCTTCTTCAAGGACCACTCCGGCAACCGAGTGATGTTCAACCTCGATGAGTCCAAAGACGCGCGTGGCATGACCCTGCGCTCGAAGAACGCCGCGTTCGCCTTTACGCGGCGATAGTCCCGGCGGGCGTCGGCCATGACAGCGCCGCCACGGGTCGCCTCGTGTCGCGACATCACTGTCCGGTTCCGAGGCAAGCGCCGCGCTGGGGCGATCCGCCTCGAACCCTCGCAGAGCAGCTGTGATGGCCCCCTCCGAGAGTGTTCGCCTGCGCCGCGGGACCGTGGCACACGCGTTGCACAGGTAGTGGGTACTTCGCCATGCGCAGACTCGTACTCACCTTCGGCATGCTGACCGCACTCGGACTGACCGCCTGTGATCTGGAGCCACCGCAGGAGGTCACGCTACGTGTCGATCACTTTCGCGAACCCTGCCCCGATGGGCAGCCCGGCTACTGCCTCCGGGTGGTGCAGAGCGATCCGCCGGGCATCACACACGCCCGCGACATCGCCGGGTTCGAGCATCAGTGGGGAACCGAGTACGAGCTCCGCGCGCTCGTGGCCCCGGCCGCCGGAGAGATCCCGAGCTTCGATCTGATCGAGGTCGTCACCGAAGAGTCCGTCGACGAGACCGCACGGTTCAAGATCGATCTTCCGCCGGAGTTCGTCGAGCGCGTCGACTCGTCCACCTTCGAACTCGTGGGGCAGACCCGAGCCCGGTGCGCCACCTCCGAGGTCTGCGATGCGGTCGTCGATGCGCTGTACGAGGACACCCCCGTGAGCCTCGAGCTCAGCCATGACCCGGCCGCAGCAGGATCGTTCGTCGCCCACTCCGCCGCCCTTCGACGCCCGTGACACTCCGCCCAGCGTTCGCGCACGGGCGACCAGGCCCGAGACGAACTCAGGCCATCGGGTGGGTCCGAACCGCGGTGTCGACGTCGTCGAAGTCTCCCCGCTCGCTCCAGCTGGGCACGCCGGCAAACACAAACCCTGCGACGCGGTTGCGAGACCACACCACCCGCGCCGTGACCGAGTAGCGAACCTCAACGCCATCGCGTTCGTGCTCGATCACCAGCATCGCGAGTTGCTCGGGCTTCGGAGAGAACTTCCCGAGTTCCAAGGAGCACTGAAGGCCGTCCGCTGAAAGGTTGGTCGTCGTCCCCTCGGCGGTGACCATTCGCCCCGACGTCGAGAACCGAGCCTGCAAGGATGTGGCAAACGGAAACCGGCGGAAGAATCTCTTGGTGACGACGTCGCGTCGCGGGTCGGTCTCGACCGGCTCCCGGAGCTCCGCTTCAAGGTCGATCATCGCGGAAACTTCCTCGCCGGATGGCATCTCCCCGCGCTGGAGCTGGAGCCGAAACGACCGATAGGCGGTGATGTCCTTGAACAGGTCCCCATTGTAGGCACCGAGGGAGGTCTTGCTCGGTCCTGGCGCCCGCGCCGTAGCGACCCGCTCGGTCGGGACCGGCGGCGGCGTGAACGAAGGAGGCGGCTCGGGGGCTTTGGGCGTCGCAGCGAGTGCCGCGAGCGATGCTGTCGCACGAGCCGCATGCTCGGCCTGCGGCGCCGTTGGTCCCTTCGCAGCCCGAATCTGCACAGTGGCCTTGTCTTCCGCTTCCGTCGGCGCCGCGGGAGCCGTGGCGGCTTCGAGGCGGACCGTCGGACGAGACACGGCCGGGGGCTTCGAGGGAGTGGCCGGATCTGCAACGGGAGCAGGAACCGGCGGAGCATCCTTGGCCGCAGCCATCGCACGTTGTGTGTCCCGCTCATCGACGGCCCCGACCTCGGACCGCGTGGGCTTCGCCGAGGCGGTTTCCCGAGTTGGATGTGCCTCGCCCTGCCCGCTGCGCGAACGCGGGGCGGAGGGGTCGACGCCAAACTGCGTGGACAACACGGGCGTGGTGCTGATCGGCGCGGCACGGTCGTAGATGAACTCCGAACCCGCGATCGAGAACTTGTCGCCGGCTTGGAGCGGAACCCGTTGTACTCGCTCGCCGTCGATGTACGTGCCGTTGCGGCTGTCGAGATCGACCAACGTGGGCTGGCGATCGTGGGTCACGATCATCGCGTGCTCGCGAGAAACCTCGACGTCAACGATCTGAACGTCGCAGGCTGCCATCCGACCGATGAGCACCCGTGGGCCCACCTCGAAGGTGGCCCCGGCAAGCGGACCCGACAGTGCCCGCAACATGTTTCGACGCTCGCCTTGGCGCACCAGGCCGACAATATAGACCCGGGAGCCGGACTTGCGTAGACCCAACGCATCCCCGTGCCGATGGCGCGAGCCGCCCCACGTTAGAGCGTTCCGGATAGCGCCGCGAGAAACACCGCCTCACACTGCGACGCATCCGCAGGCTTCGCATTGGTCCCCATCGACGGGTCCGCGACAGCGGCGGGAGCGAGCCGCGCAGCCATCGCGGCATCAAAGCCGCTCGCAGCTGCAAGGGTGTGAGGCATACCCAGGTCCGACCTCAACGCCAACATCCACTCCATCACCCCATCGAATCCGCGCGTGGGAAGCTGAAGAAACCCCGCCAATCGCTCCATGCGCGATTCGATCACGTCGCGGTTGAACACCATGACGTAGGGCAAGAAGATCGCGTTTGCCGTGCCGTGGTGAAGGCCCGTCGCCCCCCCAACCGGATGGCTGAGCGCATGAACCAGACCCAGCCCTTTTTGGAACGCGGTCGCCCCCATGGAGGCCGCCATCATCATGTGGGTCCGAGCTTCCAAGTCGCTCCCGTTCGCGAAAGCGCGCGGCAAAAATTCCGCAACCAGGCGCATCCCCTCGAGCGCGATCCCGTCGGCCATGGGGTGGTAGCCAGGCGCACAGAAGGCTTCAAAGCAGTGGGCAAGCGCGTCCATGCCCGTCGCGGCGGTGAGGCCCGCGGGGAGGCCGAGCGTCACCTCGGGATCGGCGATGACCAACCCAGGCTGCATCTTGGGGTGAAAGATGATCTTCTTCCCGTGGTCGCGTTCGTCGACGATCACCCCGGCTCGCCCAACCTCGGACCCGGTGCCAGCGGTCGTGGGGACCGCGAGCATCGGGGCGACCTTCGCAGGGTCGGCATGGGTCCAGTTGTCCCCCACGTCCTCGTACGCAAACACGTCGCCGGGGTTGCGGGCGACGAGTGCGATCGACTTGCCCACGTCCATCGCCGAGCCGCCGCCGATCAAGACGATGCCGTCGTGCTCGCCCTCCAAGAACGCGGTGACCCCCGCGGCGACGTCGGACCCTGTCGGGTTCGGGTGCACATCGCTGAACGCCGCCCTGCCCAAGCCTGCGTCCTCCAGGCCTTTCATCGCGGCATCGAACCAAGGCAGAGACGCAACACCGGGGTCGGTGACGACGAGCGGCCGCGCCATGCCGAGCTCGGCACATGCACCGGGAAGTTCACGGAGGCGACCCGCGCCGATGCGATAGGCCGTGGGGTAGTTGAAGTTCCCGGACAGTGCGTTCATGGGACCCCATGGTCGCCGGAAACCGTCGACAACGCTACGGGGACGAAGACGCGAGCAGTTGCTCGACGCTCCGCGCCTCGTCCCAGATCCGGACCCGGTCAAGGGCGCCCACCAAGCCGTCGTCGAACTGCGGGGCGTTGTTGCCGATCCCGACCGGCTGCGGGTTTGCGCTGCGCGCCAGCGGCTCGATCGGCAGCGCGGAGACGTTCACACCGTCGACGTACGCCAAGAGGGTCTCCTCATCCGCCACGCAGGCGACATGAGTCCACTCGCCGGGCAGGAGTCATCCTCCCTCGAGCGTCCCATCGTTCGAGACACGTCGCAGCGCCAAGGCGTCGGTCACGAACATGCCGAGGATCCCGTTGTTGTCGACGATGCCCGCGCGCCCACCTGCGGCAGGAACCTCATCGAGGTCGACCCTGGCCTCGAATGTCACCGTCGAACCGCCCGCACACTCGCCTGCACAATCAACCTCGACCTGCGTCCTTGCGGAGAACTCGAACGCGGCTCCCCACGGGCTGTCGACGAGAGCAGCCCCAATGCCGTCACCGGATAGGCGTGAGCCAGACTGGTCGGTGACGTCCGATACCGCCTCTGCATCGAAGTTCAGACAGACGCGGAGGGCATCTCCAGCGGGACACACCTCGGTCGCTCCGCCGGTCGTATCTGGCGTTCCCCCGGTCGATTCCGCCAAATCAGTCGACTCGGTCCCCGCGCTCACGGTGCCCTCTCCCTCCGCGCTGGCGGAGTCGACTCCGGTGCCGACCGGGACAGACGTTGTGGCTTCTGTGCCCGCGGTATCCGTCGTCGCCGCGGAACCGTCTACGCCGCCCGAACCCGTCCCGCCTTGCCCGAGATACTCAGGGTTCGGCTTCAAACATCCGCACACCGACATCGCGATGCACAGTGGCAGGCGACGCACCATCATCATGTTCATGAACAACAACTGTGGGCGTCAAACCGACGTGGCCGATTCTGACCGCGGGTTTCAGCCATGCGCGGTCTTGGAGTCCGCGCGAGGTGGGGGTGCAACCCGTTCGGCTAGATGATCTCGAAGTAGCGCTGCAGATCCCAATCCGCGACATGTTTTTGGTGCTCGCGAACCTCCCAGTTTCGGGTCGCTGCGTAGTGCTCGACGAACGTGTCCCCGAACAACTCGCGGGCAGCAGCGCTGCGCGAAAAAACCTCGGTCGCAGCCGCGAGCGAACGAGGCAGGGGTTCGGCATCGCCGGGATCTTCGTAGGCGTTCCCCTTGACGGGCTCGCTGGGGATGAGTTCCTCCTCGATGCCCCTCAGACCAGTGGCGATCGCGGCGGCAAGACCCAAGTAGGGGTTGGCGTCGGCGGGCCCCAGGCGGTACTCGCTTCGTGTACCCTTGACGCCGCCAGGAATCGCCCGGATCGCGGTGGTTCGGTTCTCGATCCCCCAGCTGGCCGAGATGGGCGCCCACATCCCAGGCACGAGACGTCGGAACGCGTTGATCGTAGAGCAGACCATCGGCAAAACCTGGGGCATGTACCGAACCTGCCCGGCGAGGAACTGACGCATCGTCGTGCTGAGCCCCTCGCCGTCGTTGGGGTCGTGGAAGACGTTGGTCCCCGCTCGCTCCAACGAGACGTGCATGTGCCCCGACTGGCCCGGGTAGTCGTTGCTCCACTTGGCCATGAACGTCCCCATCAAGCCACGACGCTGCAACAACACCTTCGTGAAGGTCTTGAACAGCGCCGCCTTGTCGGCAGCCAGGCCTGCCTCGTCTACGGTAAGCGCGGCCTCGAGCACCCCGGGGCCAGTCTCCGTGTGCAGCCCCTCGATGCTGATGCCCAACGCCTCCATTTCATCGAGCAGCTGGTGGTACAGCTCGAAGTGCACGCTGTTGCGGATCGTCGAGTAGCCGAACATTCCGGGCGTAAACGGCTTGAGTCCTCGATAGCCCTTCTCACGCGCGGAGTCCGGGGTCTCATCAAACACAAAGAACTCGTACTCGCAGGCGGCCTTCACCTCGAACCCCATCGAAGCGGCACGCTCCAATGTCCGTCGCAACACTGCGCGGGGGCAGACCGGCTCGTAGGCGCCCGAGAAACCGCCGAGCACGAAGACGGTGTTCGGCTCGAACGGCAGCAGGCGGGTCGTCGAGAGGTCGAGCACCACCGGCGCATCCCGATACCCGGTGTGCCACCCCGAGACGGTAGCGTTGTCGTAGAGTTGGTCGGCGACGTCCCATCCCAAGACGACGTCGCAGAACCCCAGACCTTTCTCCGCCGCAGAAAGGAACTTCTCGCGGCTCATGTACTTGCCGCGCAGGACGCCATCGATGTCGAAGACACCGATCTTGTGCCGGGTGATCCCGTGTTGGTCGAGGAAGGCAACGAGCGAGGGAACGTCGGTGGGAGTCATCGTGTCACTTCGGGATTGCGGTTCGCAGGTGGTAGCTCTTGAGACGGGTGACCTGACCGAACCCATAGCGGCCCAGAGAGCACCCGACACCGGAGTCTTTAACGCCTGTCCACGGCATCTGTGGATCGAGGTAGTCGCATCGGTTGAGGAAGACGGTCCCGGCTTGAACTCGGCGCGCGACTGACTCGGCGCGGGCATCGTCGGTGCTCCAAAGCGAGGCCGTGAGCCCGAAGGCGGAGTCGTTCATCAACGCCACCGCCTCGTCGATGGAAGCGACTTTCATGATCCCAACGGTGGGACCGAAGCTCTCTTCGCGCATCAGGTCCATCTCATGCGTGACCTGCTCGAACGCCTGCGGCGCGAGGTAACACGGGGAGAGGTCCGGGACATCGAAGGCGTCCTCGGGGACGAGTGCCCGAGCCCCCATGGCCACCGCCTGTGCGTTGTGGGCCTTGATCCGTTGTGCGGCGGCAGCGTTGACGACCGGCCCCATCGTGACGCCGTCATGCAGAGGGTTGCCCAATCGATAGCCACGCACCGCGGCGGCATAGGCTTCGACGAAGTCGTCGTACACCGCAGCGTGGACGTAGATACGTTCGATCCCGCAGCACGACTGCCCCGCGTTGTAGAAGGCACCGTCCACGAGATTTCCGACCGTGAAGTCGAGGTCGGCATCCTCGAACACGAACGCAGGGTCCTTCCCGCCGAGTTCGAACCCGCAGGGGAGGAAGTTCTCTTGCGCGACGGTCCGCATGACCTCGTGCCCACCCCGCACCGAACCGGTGAACGCGACGGCACCCAGGCGGCGGCTGTGAATCACCTCGGCGACGGTCTCGTGCGAGGCCATGAAGGCCTGAACGAGGCCGGCCGGAGCACCCGCCATGGCAAAGGCCTGCTGGAGTTGGGTGGCGACAAGAGCAGTCTGCGGAGCGTGCTTGAGCAGGACCGCGTTGCCCGCGAGGACGGCGGGCACGATCACGTTGATGGGGACCAACAGCGGGTAGTTCCACGCTGCGATGTTCAGCACGACGCCCACCGGCTCGTGCCTTACAAATCGACGGAACCCTTCTTGCGCGGGAAGCACATCGTCGGCCAATGCGTCAGCAGCCTGTGCACACAAACTCTTGGTGCGCTCCACCATGCCACCCTCGAACTCCCCCCGGGCTTGGTCGACCGGTTTGCCCATCATTTTGGTGATGGCGACGGCGTGCATGTCCAGCTGCGACCGATAGGCATCCAGCACCCGAAGGCACAGCGCGACACGGTCCTCGAGAGGGACCTCCATCCACGCGCGCTGCGCTCTCTGTGCGGCTTCGAGGCGGGCGAACGCCTCGGCCCGCGGCAGCTCGGGGTAGGAGAACGCGACGGTGTGATCGATCGGACTGAGAATCTCCGCCATCGATCCGAAGGATAGCGGAAAGGACGTCGCCTGCGGCGAACAGAGGTTCTCGCTCAGCCCGGATGCGCGAGGTCGAAGGTCCCGTGCGGCTCGCCTCGGACGAACACCGCCATGTCGAAGCGACCTTCCCCAGGAAGAATGTCCACCTGGAGGTACCCCGGCTGGTCCAGGACCTCGAACCGAACGAGGTCGCCTTCCCGGCTCACAGGATGGAGTTCGTAGGACTGCGTGATGTCTCCGGGCAGCGTTCCGGTCTCGAGCAACGTCCACTGCCCGTCGTGCTCGGCGAACTCGAACTCAAATCGAAATCCCATCCCGCTGTCCGCCACCCCCACCAGCGCGTCCGTGTCGGTCCACGCGAACTCCCAGTAGAACTGCGGAAGGTCGCCGAGCGGAGTCCCGGCGACGGGCCCTAGCCAGGCTCCCTCCAACTCTGCGACCCACCCGCGGTCGAGTTCGATGGTCTCCAGACCCGAGTCGCCGGAACCGGACGAGGCATCCGCGCCCTCCCCCGTGCTCCCATTGGGCGATGAGTCTTCCTGCGACCCAGGCGAGCTGCTGCTCTGAGCGACGTCCGTCCCAAGGCCCTCGGTCCCTCCCGAAGTCCCGCCTTGGCCGGTCGTCGGGGACTCACTAGCACAGCCGGCGAGAAACAGGACTCCGACCAGGACAGACGAATACAACTGCATGCCAACACGATGACGAAGTCGGTGTCGTCGGGCTCGGGCCCGCCGACGAGCGGCGCCTCCAGGCGATGGACGGCCCCCGGGGGCGACGAACGGAACACGTCTTCTCGGCGCCCAATTCGCCCCGCAGCAGACGTTATGCTCCGGCCATGCGGCGCTGGGCCCTCTCCGACCTCGCGCTCGACCGCCCCGTCACGGTCGAGATGGCTCTGTGCGCAGTCCTGCTGCTCGGTGTCATCGGTCTGTTCTCGATGCCTCTGTCCTTCCTGCCCTCGGACACCAAGCCCCGGCTCTACGTCCGGGTCCAGATCGAGCGCACGAGCCCCGAGGTCCTCGAACGAGAGGTCATCCGTCCGATCGAGGAGCAGGTCGCGACGGTCCGTGACCTCGAACGCATTCAAGTCGGCAGTGGATCGTGGGGGGTCAAGGTCAACCTCGACTTCGAACCGGGCACCGACATCGACGCGAGAAAGCTCGAGCTTCGCGACCGCATCGAACGCATTCGCGACGAGCTGCCTTCGTTCGTGAACAACATCTACATCGGCGCGTACTCGAACTTCGACGACCCGATGATGGAGATGCAGGTCTCCAGCGGCACCGACCTCTCCGAGGACTACTACCTCATCGAGGAGCGCATCGTCCGAAAACTCGAGCGGGTGCCCGGTGTCGCGCGCGTCGAACTCGACGGCGTCTCACCACACGAACTCGAAGTGAAGGTGAACCTCGAGTCGGTCGAAAGCAGCGGTGTCGAACTCGCCGACCTCTCTCAGGCCGTGCGCGACGCTCGAACCGGTCGGAGCCTGGGGATGCTGCGCGACGGCCAACAGGTCGCCGGCCTTCGCTCCCCGAGCACCGCGGCACAGCCACAGCGGCTCGCGAAGATTCCCCTGCCGCGCCGTGCCGCCGAGCCGCGCACCATCTCCGAGACGGGCGTCGCCGCCCCTGCCGACGGTGCCGACCGTTTCGCCCCCTTGGGAGAGGTGGCGAACATCACCGCCCACGCGAAGAAGGAACGCCGAGCGCGAAGGCTCAACGGAAGACGCGCGATCAATGTCGAGGTCTTCGCGCAAGCGGGCGCATCGGCGGTCGAGGTCAGCGAGCGGATCCGGGCCGTGATGGTCGAGCTTGACCGAGACCCGGCGCTGGACGGCATCGACCTGCTGGTCATCGAAGACCAAGGCGAGACGATTCTCAAGACGTTGGGAGACCTGAGGAACACGGGCATCTACGGGGGTCTGCTCGGGTTGGTCATCCTCTTCTTGTTCCTCCACCGCGGAACCACGACGCTCGCCGCTTCCGTCTCGATCCCGATGAGTGTCGTGGTAGCCGGCGGCATCCTGTTCCTGCGCGGAGACGAGCTCAACTGCATCGTCTTGCTCGGTCTCGTGCTCGGGGTGGGCATGCTGGTCGACAACGCCGTCGTCATCGTCGAGGCCATCACCCTGCAGGCGCAACGTGGGCACGCACCGCTTGCGGCCGCCCGCCTCGGATCCCGCGAGGTCGGCTTCGCGACCATCGCGTCCACACTCTCGACGATCATCGTGTTCATCCCGCTCGTGGCGACCGAGAGCCACGACGACATGCTGATCTACCTGCGGCCGCTGGGCATCACATTTGCCATCGGCCTCATCGCGAGCCTCGCGGTCTCCCAAACCGCGATCCCGCTGCTGATGGGGCGTGTCCTCAAACCCCGCGCGAAGACGCTCAATCACCCGGTCCTCCGCCGTCTCTCGGCCGCGTACGCCGCGTTTGTCACTCTCACGCTCAAGGTCCCGCGACTCACGCTGCTTGTGGGCCTCGCCATGGCAGGCTCGGCCTACATCCCGCTGTCGGTGATGGAGCTGGAACTCGGCGAAGCGGAGTTTGAGTCGGACAACCTACCGATCCGCCTGCAGTTTGCGGGCAGCAAGGGCTACGAGAAGATCGAGGGGCACGTCCAAGTGCTCGAGGATGAACTCCTCAAGAACAAGGAAGACCTCGGGATCGAAGCGGTGTCCTGCAGTTTCTCGGACCACTGGGGCAACTGCCGCGTCTATCCGGCGGTCACATTTCAGAGCGAGACCGAGACAAACGCCTTCAAAGCCCAGCTCAGCCGCGCTCTTCCACCGCAGGTCGGCGTCACCTATCGGGTGGCGGAGCGCGACTTCGACTGGCGCCGTAACCGGGACAAGCACGTGGTCGAGTTCGCGCTCAAAGGCGAGGACATGGGGGCTCTCATCGCGCTGAGCGAGGACGTGGCCGCGCACCTGTCCCAGCGACTTCCCCAAGGAGACCGCGCGCGCCCCGACGACGGGGGGTTCGACAACATCATCACCCCGTTCGACGAAGGCGCCCGGGAGCTGCACGTTCAGCTACGCGACGACCGTCTGCGCCGAGTGGGACTCACACCGTCGGAGGTCGCGGAACGGGTTTCGCTGGCATTTCAGGGCCTCCCTCTTGGCACGACACGGGGTGAGCGCGGCGACCTCGAGCTGCGGCTGAGTGCGGACATTCCCGAGGAAGGCAGCGCAGGTGTAGCCATGCTCCGCGACCTCAAACTACAGACCTCCACGGGCGATGAGATCACGCTTTCTTCCGTGGCGGACATCGAGATCGCTCGCCGTCCGTACTGGATTCAGCGCGTGGATCGGCAGACGGAAGCGAAGGTGAAGGTCCGCTTCATGAAGGCGGATCCGGAGGCCAACTTCAAGGCCATCTCGGCCGCGCTCGAGGACTACCAGTTTCCGCCGGGCTACAGCTGGGGTCGCGGGACCTCGTGGCGCCAGGAAGAGGAGGTTGGCAACGAAATGCTGGTCAACCTCGGCCTGTGCCTTCTGCTCGTCTACGCGGTAATGGCCTCGCTCTTCGAGAGCTACCTCCAGCCCCTGGGCATCCTGCTGACGTGTTTGCTGGGGTGTTTCGGCGCGCCTTGGGCCCTGTGGCTCACCGACACGACGCTCGACACCACCGCCATCGTCGGCTTCTTCATCTTGATCGGGGTGGTCGTGAACAACGGCATCATGCTTGTCGACCGCGTCACGCAGTTGCGCGCTCAAGGGATGCCGCGCGAGCAGGCTTTGCGCGTCGCGGGCGAGGACCGGCTTCGCCCGATCCTCATGACGATGACCACCACCGTCCTGGGCTTGCTGCCCATGCTGCTCCACCACCCCACCCTGGCGGGCGTCTACTATCACGCGATCGCGGTTGTCATCGCGGGCGGTCTGCTCACCAGCACCGTGATGACGCTGGTCTTCTTGCCGGCGTCGTATACACTTCTGGAGGGGGTCTCGAAGTCCGCAGGTCGGGCTTGGGGACACGCCTTCGGAAAGCGCTCATGACCGAACTCAGCGAAGTCCGCATCGACAAGTGGCTCTGGGCCGCACGTTGTTTCAAGACGCGCTCGATGGCGGGCAAGGCCTGTACGGCTGGCCACGTCAAGGTCGACGGCAACTCGGTGAAGGCATCCAAAACCGTGCGCGTTGGCGCTCACGTCGAGGTTCGGACGCCGGGCGGTCTACGCATCCTGGAGATCGTAGCCCTCGGGGATCGCCGCGGGCCAGCCTCCGAAGCTCAGAAACTGTACGTGGACAACACACCGCCGCCCCCACCTCGGGAACTCGTGGACCCCATGGTCTACCGCGACCGCGGCACCGGTCGCCCAAGCAAGCGCGACCTTCGCGACCTCCGCAAGATTCGGGGCTACTGAGCACCGCCCTATCCGATACACTCGGGCGGAACGTGCATGACATGCATGACGCGCGTGGCGGCGAGGTCCGAGCGGTCTTGGGCAGCGGAGCCGTTGGCGTACAGATGCTCATGGCAGTGGCAAGCTGCTGCGCGTGCTCGCCGAGCGTCTTCGGATGTCAGGACGACTCCGGCTGCGCCGGAGCTCGGGTGGGAGGCTCGTGCGAGCCGTCAGGGTTCTGTAGTTTTCCAGACGACGATTGCCCGTCCGGACGGCGCTATGGAGAGCATTCCGGGCAGAACCTCGGGGGAGTCTGCGTGGAACCGCTGGAGGACGGGACAAGCACTGGCACGACGTCCCAGGCTGGACCCACGACGTCGACCAGCCTCGCCACGAGTTTGGCGAGCTCCGGCAGCGCATCGAGCGAGGCGGGCAGCGTCGGCTCAGGCAGCGACGAAACGACCGGGCCCCCTGCGGCCGAAGGGTCCTCGACCGGGAGCACGTGCCCGCGCGACTGGTGGGACTGCGGATGGACCCTTCGCCAATCTGTCACGCTGCGCGGCATGCCTCTGGGTGCTCCGGTCGCCGCACTCCCGGTCTCGGCGAGCATCGACCCCACGCTTCGGGACGACGACAGCCTGGTTTTCGTCGACGATGCTGGCGTCCTCATCCCCTGGGAGCGAGATGGAACGCTCGTCTGGCTCGGCGTCGACATCACCCCCAACAGCGACACCGTGGTGTGGGCGTACGGCGGCAATGCGTCCGGACCGGTGGGCCGAGACCCCGGTAGCGTCTGGGATGACAGCTTCGTCGCCATCTGGCACCTCACCGACGGCTCCGATGCCAGCACGCTCAACAACGACGCGGTGCCCAATGGCGTCGTCGCTGAGCAAGGATGGTTCGACTCTGCCACCCGGTTCGACGGCGTCGACGACCAGCTCGAGGTTCCCGCCACCGACTCCCTCGCGGATCTTCGGACCGACGGCTTGACCGCCGAGGTTTGGCTCCGCCCCGAACTCGCCGACGGCACCACGTACAAGCGCATCTTCGACAAGAGCGACTCCATGGTGGCAACCATGGGCTGGGCCATCCTCCTGAGCCACACCCTGCCGATGGGGCGGATTCAGGTCGACATCGGCTATGAGTCCGCCGAAGGCCGGGGCATCAGCGCGGAGTTCGACGTGAGCGAATGGGTCCACCTCGTCGTGACGATCGCGGCGGACGACACCATTGGGTTTTGGGTCAATGGGCAGCCGCTGGAGTCGAGCCAGACCCCTGTGAATGGCACGGTCCTCTCGGATGCGGCGCAGGCCGGCTCGATCGGCTCTCTTCCCGGCGAAGCGCCGTCGGTCCGTTTCTACGACGGGCTCATGGACGAGTTCCGGATCTCCCGCGGGGTTCGCTCGGAGGCCTGGGTTGTCGCGACCTACACCAGTGGACTGCCTGATGCGGTCTCCTTGGGTCGCCTAGAAGATCTCCGGCAGGAATGAGCCAAGGCCCACGGGCCGAAAAGCTGCCATTCCACCCTGCTCCCCGCGGACAGATGTCCTGGTTCGACCATGGTTGGGTTTTAAAGAGCAAGGTTGCAGCAACCGACATGGACGCGGTGCGTCGTATCGGTGAAAGTCCCGATATGGCCGCAATACGAGAGAGCCACCGACTGCACTACGGCCTCGTTCTTCTCCTCTCCCTCGCTCCCCTCGCTACGGGATGCGACAAGCTGACCGGCGGGGAAGAAGAGACGAAGGAGGCTGACAAGTCCAAAGAGGACGAGGAAGCCAAAAAGAAGGAAGAAGAAGAGGCCAAGAAAAAGAAAGAAGAGGACGACGCCGCAGCCAAGGAGAAAGCCGAAGCTGAAGCCAAGGCCGCCGAGGAAGCCAAGGCTGAGGCCGAGCTCGAAGCCAAAGAGGCCGCGCTGGTCGAGATCACGAAGGTCGAGGAAGTGGACGAAAGCCACATGCCCATCCTTCTCTCGGACATCGAGGTCAAGTCGCAGGGCAACTCGTTCAGCCCCGCTTCGCTCGAGATCAAAGCCAAGGGCAAGCTGCAAAAAGCCATCGACTCCGGCACCTATATCCGTGCCAAGGGCACGTGCAAGGACGGCGACGCCTTCGTCTCGGACATCGGCTACATCAACACCGACTACAGCAAGCAGCTGCAGGCCTACAAAGAGGGCGAAGAAGCGGAGCTCAAGGGTTCCATCTTCACCCAGGGTCTCAAGAAGCCGATGTCGCCCTGCCAGTTCGACTTCCGCATCTCCGGCGGCGGTTCGAGCACCACGGCCATCGAGCTGCGACACGCTTGCTACGACGGCACCAAGACCACCGAAGGCAAGTGCGACCCCGAGATCCTCGCCACGCCCATGTCGGGCAGCGACAAGCCTCTCGAGGTCACTGCGCTCGCGGTCGAGAAGCACTCAGGATTCGGCGGGACCAACTCCTTCAAGGTCCCCTACCGCATCCTCGTTCACGAGCCGCAGGACAACCACGACCGCATCACCTTCAAGGCGGCCTGCGACGTCGGCGAGACCAAGTTCGTCGACCTTCAGCAGGCTCACTTGATGGCCGCGCCGTTCAAGTTCGAGTCGGGTGAGACCGTCGCCCGCGAGGCACGGTTGTTCTTCAACCCCTCGTTCGGCTTCGCGGACTCTCCGAGCAAGTGCGACATGAAAGTGTCGGTCTGGAAGCAGAAGGCCGGCAGCTTCGGCGAGTACGAAGAGACCGTGCTCAAGGAAGTCTGCTACGACGGCGACAAGACATCCGATGGACGCTGCGACCCCGACGCTCCTGCAGCACCGGATCCGGCTCCCATCGACGAAGAGTCCTTGGCCGTCGCCAACGTCTCCATCAAGGCTGAGGAGCCTTACGGTGGCAAGGGCGACAAGTTCCACGTCAAGCTCGTGGCCGATGTCCAAGCGCTCAAGACCGTCGACCAGAAGTCCGGTGTCAAGGCCAAGGTCACCTGCACGGTCGGAAAGACCGAGCGTGTAGAGACCGCGTACCTTTTCGGCACGGACCTCTACTACCTCGAGCCCGGCGAGACCACCCGCGTCACCGGCTCGGTGTTCCTCTCCGAGTCACTCCCTGAGTCCCCCAAGAAGTGTTCCGTCACCTTCAACGGTGGCCCACGCTTCTCGAGCAAGGACGAAGAGATGACCGGCCTGGGCAGCTACTGCCTCAAGAAGGACACCGTCAAAGACGGTGACTGCGACGGCAAAGACAAGCCCAAGAACTCCGGCACGGCCGGGGACGCAGGCGACGCAAAGCCGGCTGACGACAAGCCTGCTGACGACAAGCCTGCCGACGACAAGCCCGCTGACGACAAGCCCGCTGACGACAAGCCCGCTGACGACACCAAGCCCGCCGATGGCGGCGATGAAGGTGGCGGCGACGAAGGCGGCAGCGACCCGGTGCCCAAGCCCACGCCTGATGCAGGCGGAAAGAAGAAAAAGAAGGGTAAGAAAAAGAAGGGCAAGAAAAAGAAGGGCAAGAAAAAGAAGAAGGGCTGATCCCCTCTTCTCCCGGCTCTCTCCTCAGGGAGCCAGACCTTTCTCCAAGGCCGGCTGCGTTTTCGTAGCCGGCTTTCTTGCGTGTCCGGTCGGACGACGAATGCCGCGAGTCCGGGCGGGGTCAGTCGATCAACGGAAGCTCAGGGCATGTCTCCGCCATCGGCCGTTCCGGCCGTGTCACGCGGAATCGTGTCCGGGCTGGAATCGTCTGGGCTCCAGAGTGAACGTCGGCGCTCAGCAGCACAGAGGGTTGAACCACCCGCAGCGGCCGGGTTCCCATACCGCACGGTGAGAGCCTCCGCTCCCCCGCTGCCCGGGGGTTTGCCGTCGCGGAGGTGGTCAACGCCGCTCGGCTTCCACGGGCGATCTGCAACGTCAGCTCGAGGCCTTCGATGGCTCCCGACAGGGCACGCACCTGTTGCAGCACGCTCGTCCGCCGCCTCAGGTCGAGGACGAGGAGTCGATGACGGGGACCGGCGACCTCCGAGAATGCATCGATCAGCGGCCGGGCGGCGCGGCGCGCCCGCGCCTGGCTGACGACCACGGCGACAACCGTGGGACACGGGTCCGCTTCGAGCGCCGCCCATACCGCGCGGGGGTCGAACGCGTCACTGACCACCTCGACCTGTAGGTTCTGGAGTTCCAGCTGCGGCCTGGTGAGCTCTAGGCCCAACCGATCGTCCTCCGCACACAAGAGCAGGACACGCTTCGCTTCAAGCGACGCCCAGGGGGCGGTGGAGGCAGAATCGATTCTGAGCGGCTCGCCCATGCCTGCCCATCGACACCGCTGGCAGCAGCTTGAATCAGCGGAGACGAATCTGCTGCGCCTCGATCACCGCTCGATGCGGGTCCGCTCGGTGGGGACTCCCGCCCGGGGGGGTCACGTGCACGACCTTTCCCCGAACGACGACCGCATCACCGGGCGAGACGCAATGGACCTCGGCGCGGAGGTTGAAGCCGTACTGCGCCTCGAGACTCCGGTGCACGGCAGCGACATCATCCCCCGGCTGCGGACGAATGAGCACCGATCGCCCTGCTGCATCGAGCATGAACTCCACCGTTTGGGATGCGGCGACCTGAAACGCTCGGTCCCCGACAACCGCCGCCCCGTCAACACCAGCGGTCGTGCTCGGAGGCCAGGCGCGGTAGTCGAGCGCGACACATCGAGCCCCTCCCAGGGGATCCACGATGACGTCAAGCGCCCGAACAACGCCCTCGACCTCGAACACACCCAACTCGAGTTGGTCCCAATCGTCGATCTTGGGAACGCGTCCGAGCAGTCGGTCCAACCAGCGAGGCATTCGATCCTTGGTGCGTTCTCAGCCGAGCGGCAACATTGGGGGCTCAACGTGAAACGAGCCGCAGCGAACAGGTGTCGCTACGGCTCGCTCTGACGCAGACGCCCGTGTTGCTACGGAGTCTTGACGAAGATCTTGCCCGAAGCGGGCGCGTAGGTGACCGACCAACCCTCCATCAACCGTGTGTTGACGTAGCCGCCCATCTCGAACGCCGTGCCGTCGAGGTAGATTGCGAGGTTGGGGTCGGGACGGGCGTTGAGCAGCACCAGGCCCCCCATGCCGCCCAGGGCCTTGTCGCCGATGCCGAACTCGTTGACGTAGACCATCTTCAGACCGTTGGCCTCGTCCTCGGGGTTGTCGAGTTCACGAGGAAGGTGGCCGCTCTTGAGGTAGTGCTTTCGCGTGACCGCAACACCGGAGCCATACGTTCCACCGAAGTAGACGTAGAAGCTGTGCTCAGCGCCATCGATGCTGACCGGGACGACCGGAGCGCTCTGCACGTGCATGCTGACGAGCAAGAACGGAAGCTCGACCGAGCCTTCCGGGGCAGCGTCGGGAGCCGCTTTGGTGACCGTCAGCGAGTTTCCGGGGAAGTCGAACGTGAACGACCCCATCGCCTGCATCGCTTGGCGGCCGAGGATCAACCCCGGCTTCTCACCGAGTGCGGGCTCGTACGGATCGAGCGGCCGCACGATCGCGGGCACGTTCTTCATGGTGAGTTCGCCGAACTTCACCTCCGGAACCAGGACGATGTCGGTCTCGGCCTCTTGACCCAGCGGAGTCATCTTGCCAACCGACTTCAAGCCGAGAGTCGCGACGAGGCCCGCATCGATCACGGTCTCCTCGACGCTCTCGAAGAAGATCACCCGGGAGAACTCTCCGCCGATGATCCCGCTGGTGTACTTGACCCCGATGTCGTGGTTGATGCCAGCGTCCATTGACCCGCTCTCTCCGTCGATGACGAAGAACGGACCCTTGCCTTCGAGAGGACGAAGGAAGGCGGCATAGGACTGCACCAGGGGGAGCTGCGGGTCTTCAGCGGGGAGGAACTTGAAGATCTCGTCGAGTTCCTTCACGCCTGCCTCGGCGTCGACCAGCGTGTAGTAGCTCCAAAGCTTCGTCAGACGCGGAGCGATCTGCTCTTTGTCGTCTTCGACCAGGACGTCGAGCAGCTCGATCGCCCGCTGGTGAGCGCCGGCAGCCTGCAGGTTGCGACCCAGGCCGAGCACGCCACCGAAGTTCTTGGCGTCGAGTTCGACCGACTTTTCGTACGCTGCGGTCGAAGCGACGAAGTCTCCGGCGCGCCAGCTGGAGGTGCCAAGGATCGCGTAGGCGTCAGCGCTGTTCGCATCCTTTTCGAGCGCTTCTTCGGCTCGCTTCGCGGCGGAGACGTAGCGGCCTTTCGCGAGGTCTTCGTTGGCGAGACGCAGCAGCTCGTTGGTGCGAGCTTTGGCGATGCGGTCGCCCGTGCCACCGTCGTCCGAAGAGCTTGCCGCCGCGCCGCCCGAATCGGGCGCGTCGGTCCCTTTGGACTTCTTGCCGCATGCAGGAGCGGCGGCGAGGGTGAGCGCGAGGGCAGCGATGCCGAAGCGCGTGTCGGCCAATCGAGTGGTCAGAGCGTGAAAACCGAGCATGGAACCTCTCCGAGAGTCTTGCGGCTAGTGCGCAAGCGGCGGAACGTCGGCGGAGCATACCCGCGACCCACCGTTTGCAGCAACGGGTGGCGACGCTCCTGCTTACGGCGCCGGTTTGCCCGAATCGGGGTCGTCCGGGGACTGTGGGACCCGCGCAAGCAGGGCCAGACCGGGGAGAGCCATCAGTCCAGCGCCCACGAGTTGCAGTGCGTACATCACCGCTGAAAAGGTGCTCCCGGCACTCTGGAGGGCTGCAGCGTCCAGATACAGCGGTAGCGCGAGCCCCGTGCCCATCTGAAAGGTCCCGAACTGCGCCGGTCCCCCGGGGAGCTGAATGCTCAGCCCGACGATCGCGATGATCGCTGCCGCCGCCGCGCCATTGAGATGGATCCCACATGCCTCGAGGACCAACCACAGCTGCGCCGCGGTGATCGCCCAGTAAAGGATCGACCAGAGCACAAAGGGTCCAGCGTGCTCGAGGGCGAGAACGCCACGCATCGTCCCAGCAACGCGCTCGACCAGTCCCGAGGCGAGCGCACGAGCCCGGGCTCCAAAAATCCCCCCAATGGCGGAGGCAAGTGCGGTCGCGCGGTCCGGCATGCGGGCCGCGACGACGAGTACCATCAGGCCCACGACAAACACGGCGGACATCGTCATCCCCACCAACCGGACGTCGGCCAGGCTGCTTTCGAGCTGTACCTCGGACAGCGCGAGGCCACCGAACAGCATCGCAACGATGATGAGACCGTCGACCAACCGCTCCAGAGCCACCCCGCCGATGGCCTCAGGCAGGCCGAGGCCGGGCTGACGACCGCGGGCCAACAACATGGGCCGGGACAGCTCTCCGAGCTTGAGCGGCAGGACCAAGAGCACGAAAAAGGACAGGAAGCCGCTGCCGTACAGCACGCGGCGGCTCATCCGAGACCCGCCATGGTCCGCGACCAACGGGTCGAACACGTACTGCAGCCGAAGTGCCCGCACCAGCGCATAGGGCACGTGCATTGCCGCCGCGGCGGCCAGCAGGAGCGGAGACTCCAGCGTAAAGGTCTCCGGCCACAGCTGCAGGCGAGTCGAGGCCAACCACAAGAATGCAGCGGCACCGATCAGGGAAATTCCCCAAGCGACCCACGGCCGCCGCGCCCCCTGGCCTCCCACGGGCCGAACCTATCACGTGCTACAAGGCGGGCCGTGAGCGCGCTACTGGACTGTGTCGAGGTCGGACCCAAAGACGCGACCGCCTCGGTCGTATGGATGCACGGCCTCGGCGCGAGCGGACACGACTTCGAGCCCGTGGTTCCGGCACTGCTGTGTCCGCACGTTCGGTTCGTGTTCCCGCACGCGCCTCAGTATCCCGTGACGATCAACGGCGGTTTCGTCATGCCCGCCTGGTACGACATCCTCACCTTCGACCACGTCGAGGGGCGGGAGAACGGCGACCACATTCGGGCGTCGGGCCAGAAGATCGAGGCCCTGCTGGAGCGAGAGCGGACGCGCGGTGTGGCGTCGTCGAGAACCGTCATCGCCGGTTTCTCGCAGGGCGCCGCGATGTCGCTGTTCGTCGGGGCACGCCACGAGCACACCCTCGCCGGCATCATGTCGCTCTCCGGCTACCACGTGCTTCGCCCGGAGTTCGAGGCCGAGCGCAACGATGCCAACCGCGACACCGAGGTTTTCTTCGGTCACGGGACCCACGACCCGATGGTCAGTGTCGACTGGGGGCGCGAGGCGAAGGCCGACTTTGACGGCTGGACGACCGCCAAGACGCACTGGCACGAGTACCCGATCGAGCACCACGTGTGCCCCGAAGAGATCGAAGCTGTCGGGGCCTGGCTGCGCGGCCGCCTCCCAGCGGGCTGACGCCCAGCACCGAAAGCGGGCCCTCGCTCGCGCTGTTTTTGCCGCCACCACCCCCCGCGGCCACGGCATCCTTGTGCCATCCGCATGGAGAAGGACCCAGCGCGCGCTACGACGTCGGCGGACGAGCCAGGGGAGGCGATCCTTTCCGTTCGCGGCGCCACCAAGACCTACGAGATGGGTGACGTCAGCGTCCATGCGCTCCGCGGGACAGATGTTGACCTGTATCGGGGAGAGTTCGTCGTGTTGCTCGGACCCTCCGGGAGCGGAAAGTCGACGCTCCTCAACCTCATGGGCGGCCTCGACACGCCCTCGAGCGGCAAGATCCTCTATCGCGGAGAGGCCCTCGACGCCGCCGACGAAAAGCAGCTGACGACCTACCGCCGCAACCACGTCGGGTTCGTCTTCCAGTTCTACAACCTCATCCCCTCGCTGACCGCGCTCGAGAATGTGGAGCTGGTCACCGAGATCGCGCCCGACCCCCTGAGCGCCAAGCAAGCCCTCGAACTCGTCGGGCTGCGCGACCGCATCGATCACTTTCCATCGCAGCTCTCCGGGGGCGAGCAGCAGCGGGTTGCGATCGCGCGGGCGGTCGCCAAGCGTCCGAACATCTTGCTGTGCGACGAGCCCACCGGAGCCCTGGACATCACCACAGGCAAGGTCGTGCTGGAGGTCTTGAATCGGGTGAACGCCGAGTTCGGGACCACCACGGCTGTCATTACCCACAACGCGGCGATCGGGGCCATGGCCCACCGCGTCATCGAGATGGCGGACGGCAGCATCGGCAAGATCACCGTGAATGACGAGCGCGTCCCCCCGACGGATATCGAATGGTGACCTCGCTTCAGCGCAAGCTCTTCCGCGACTTGTGGAAGATGCGGGGTCAGGTCTTCGCGATCGGGGCCGTCGTCGCATGCGGGATTGCCTCGTTCGTCGTCATGCTGAGCGTGCATGCCTCCTTGGTCTCCGCCGCAGCGTCGTACTACGAGAAGAACCAGTTCCCCGACGTCTTCGCCAGGGTTGCCTACGCGCCCACCGCCCTTGTGGGTGAGATCGCGGCACTCGATGGCGTCCAGCGGGCCGAAGGACGGATCGTCGAACGCGTGTCCATCGACGTCGAGGGTCTCTCCGAGCCCGCGATCGGGCGCCTCGTTTCGCTCCCTGAGGTCGAACGCGGGTCGTTCAGCCTCCTGCATCTCACGCGAGGCCGAATGCCACGCCGCGGCCGGCACACCGAGACCGTCGTCAGCGAAGCCTTCGCGGTCGCCCACGCCCTCGAGCTCGGCGCCGAGCTGAGAACCCTGGTCAAGGGTCATGAGGTCAAGCTGCGGGTCGTCGGCGTCGCGCTCTCCCCCGAGTACGTCTACAGCATTGGCGAGGGCAGCCTGTTCCCGGACCCCCTTCGGTTCGGCGTGTTCTGGGTCGAGCGAGGCCGGCTCGCGACGCTCGTCGACATGGAAGGGGGCATCAACGACATCACCCTGACGCTGGCTCGCGGCGCGTCCGAACAGGATGTGGTTGCGGCGGTCGATTCCAAGATCGAACGCTACGGAGGACGAGGCGCGCACGGCCGCGCCAAACAGGTCTCCGCGCGATACGTCGACGAGGAACTCAAACAACTCGGAGGCATGGGAGCGGTCGTTCCGATCATGTTCCTCGCGGTCGCAGCGTTTCTACTCAACGTGGTGATGACCCGCCTCGTCGAGGGCCAGCGTGAACAAATCGCCGCGCTCAAGGCGTTGGGCTACGGGAACTTCTCCCTGGGCGTCCACTACACCGAGATGATGACGGTCATCGTCCTGGGCGGGACAGCACTGGGCGCTGCCCTCGGTGGCCTGCTCGGCGATGGATTGATCTCCGTCTACGCCGAGTACTTCCGTTTCCCCGACCTCCGCTTTCACACCCAGGTCGAGTTGCTCGCGAGCGCGACGGCATTGTCGTTGGGCGCCGGTTTCATCGGCACAGTCGTGGCCATTCGCCGCGCCGTGTCTCTCCCGCCCGCCGAGGCCATGCGCCCGAAAGCACCGTCGACCTACAAACGTGGGTTCCTCAGTCGCATGGGACTTGAGCAGATCCTCGGTCGCTCCGGTCGCATCGTGCTGCGCAACATCGAGCGCGCGCCGGGCAGGACCCTGATGTCCAGCCTCGGTATCGCCATCGGAATGGCGATCATGATCCCCGGAACGTTCTCGGTCGGCGCCCTGGACTACGTGATGGAGATCAACTTCCAGCGCGCGCAACGGGAGGACGCAACCGTCTACTTCACCCGTGCGCTCGGAACCCGTGTGCTCGCAGAGCTCGAGTCGATGGACGGCGTGATGCGGGCGGAGCCCATGCGCGACGTCGCGGTCCGGCTCCGCAACGGCCACCGTTCCTACGAGACGGGGCTTCAAGGTCTGACCGACGCCGGGGAACTACGGCAGCTGCTCGATGGCGACCTCGATCGCGTCCCCGTTCCAGACTCGGGCGTGCTGCTCACCGACGAACTCGGCCGCCGCTTGGGGGTGCACGTCGGCGACCCGCTGCACGTCGAGATTCTCGAGGGCGAGGCTCGGACCGAGGTCGTCGTGGTGGCCGGCCTTGTCGACGAACTCGTCGGGCTCAACGCCTATGCCGATGTCCGAACCGTCAACGCTCTGATGGGCGAGGGCCGGCTGATCTCGGGCGCACGGCTGCTGCTCGACCCCGCCCAAGAAGAGAGCGTGTACCTGAAGCTCAAGCGCTCGCCCGGGGTCGCGGTGGTGAGTCTCAGGACCGCCGCGTACGAGGTGTTCATGCAGACCTCGGGCGGCATGCAGAACGCGACCGCGGTCATCCTGGGCTTTCTGGCATCGATCGTGACGATTGGCGTGGTCTACAACGGCGCTCGTGTCGTCTTGGCCGAGCGGAGCCGCGAACTGGCGAGCCTACGGGTGCTTGGGTTCACACGGGGCGAGGTCTCCACCATCCTTCTGGGCGAGCTTGCGGTCCAGTTGGTGTTGGCGCTCCCGATTGGATGCCTGATGGGCTACGCGTTCGCTCTGAGCGTGGTCAGCGGTATCGATACGGAGCTGTACCGGTTCCCGCTGATCATTTCGCCGGGGACGTACGTGCTCGCCAGCGCGGTCGCGCTCGTCTCCGGAACCGGCGCGGCGCTGCTCGTGCGTCGGCGAATCAACAAGCTCGACATGGTCGGCGTACTCAAGACACGGGAGTGACTCATGAAGAAGTGGATAGGAAGAGGCGTCTTGGTCCTGGTGTTGCTCGCCGTTGCGGTCGGTGTGTTCCTCTCGATGCAGCCCAAGCCGCTGGCCGTCGACGTCGTCGAAGTCAGCCGCGGGACCGTCCAGGTGTCGATCAAGAGCGAGGGGACCACCCGGGTCAAAGATCGGTACGTGGTCCGCTCCACCGTCAACGGCAACCTGGCTCGTATTGAACTCGAGCCCGGGGATGCCGTGGACCCCGAGACCGTCTTGGCCCGCATCGAACCGATCGCTCCGCCGCTGCTCGACGCGTCGCAGATCCGAGAGCTCGAGACCCGGTCTCGAGCGTCCGGCGCCGCGGTGCGCCAGGCCGGGGCATCGGTGGCGCGGGCCGTGGCCGCCAAGAAGTACGCGGAGCAGGAGTTCGATCGAACAAAACAACTGCTCGCCAAGGGCGGCATCTCGCAGCGGGAGTTTGATGCCGCCAAGCTCGAGGCTGCGACCGCCAAAGAGGACCTGCACTCCGCGAAGTTTGGGGCGAGCGTCGCGAAGTACGAGCTGCAGACCGCCAAGGCCGCCGTCAACCGAGCCCGCAAACGCGACGGGGGCGAGGGCGAGGAACCGATCGAGATTCACTCTCCGGTGGCCGGCGAGGTACTCCGCATTCTTCGCAAGAGCGAGGGCGTCATCCATCCCGCCGAGGAACTCCTCGAAGTCGCGGACTTGAGCGCGCTCGAAGTGGTGGTCGACGTCCTCACCTCCGAGGCTGTCGAGATCAGCCTCGGAGACACCACGAACCTCGTGAACTGGGGCGGCGACACGTCGCTGGTGGGGCATGTGCGACTCATCGAGCCCGCGGCGTTCATGAAGGTCTCGGCCCTCGGGGTCGAGGAGCAACGTGTCAACGTCGTCATTGCGCTCGAGGACGCTGGTGAGGCCTCCGCGAAGCTTGGCGACGGATACCGCGTGGAAGCCGACATCCTGGTCTGGCGGGCGGAGGACGTGGTCAAGGTTCCCGTGAGTGCGTTGTTCCGCGACGAGGACGGGAGCTGGGCGGTGTTTGTCGTCGAGGGAGATGTCGCTCGCGTCCGCCACGTCGAGTTGGGTCGTCGCAACGACCTGGAGACCGTCGTCGCATCGGGCCTGGCCGCAGAAGACCGCGTCATCGTGCATCCCAGCGACTCGCTGGAAGACGGCGCGCTGGTCCAGGCCCGCTAACGACTCGCGAACACCCGGGGGACGACGGGGCGAACCCGCCTCGTCGTCCCCGAAAGCGACAGACGGCCCCCTTTGCAGAGCCGATATTGGCCCCAGCGGGTCTAGGGCTGCCCCCACGTCGAGGTCCCAAACCGATCGGGCAGCCCACAAAAAAGTGTTTGCGGCTTGTGTTGACACCCCGCGGCCGAGGCTTAGGTTTGCTTCGAGGTCGACGAGACCCCCCACAAGAGCCGCAAGAGCGGCAGGGGGGCCCCCTCGACCCGCCGCAACAAACAGCGGCACAACCGCAGACTTCCTCGGACCGCGTGCACCGTCGCGCCTTCCCCAAGCATCCGCATCGCGACGGCGGCGCGGTTCGAGGACCAAGACCCAGGAGTGCACCGTCATGCTCATGCAGTGGAAAACGACCCCCGACCCTTTCATCAACGACTTCCGTTCGCTCAGCCGACAGGTTGATGAGGCGTTCCGGGAGCTCTTCCCCGCACCGAAGGCTCGCCCAGCCCGTCGCACCTTCAAGATCGGCGAGACCGACGAAGCGTTTTCGTTGAAGGCCGCCCTTCCTGGCCTGTCCCCTGAGGACCTATCCATCGAAGTCTCGGACGGAAAGCTCAAGCTCAGTGCGACGCGCTCAAACGGAGCCCCCGAGGGGTACCGGGCCATCCGCCGCGAACGCGGGTCCTTGGCGTTCGAGCAGAGCATCAAGCTCGGACCCAAGGTTGACCCCGAAGGGATCGAAGCATCCTTCGAGGACGGCATCCTCACCGTCACCCTTCCCAAGCGAGCCGAACAGAAGCCGCGCCAGATCACCATCAACGCCGCCTAGTCAGCCCGCCCCCAAAAGGAGTTTCCCGATGTCCGAACAAACCGCAGTTTCCACCCCGTCCGAAGCTCCCAAGCTTCCCCGCCTCACCGCACCCGTCGACGTCTTCGAAAGCGACGACCACTACCTGGTCCGAGCCGACGTACCGGGGGTTCAGCGCGGCGACATCGACATCAGCTTTCACGACGGAGAGCTGAAGTTCGAAGCCATCCGCGGCGCCGAGGCGGTCTACGTCCGCTCTCTCGGATTCGGAGATGATGTCGACCCGGACGCCATCGAGGCCAAGCTCGAACGCGGAGTCCTCGAACTCCAGCTCTCCAAGGCGGCCGCCAACAAGCCCCGCAAGATCACCATCCAAGCCTAGTGAGCCCGACTCAGCGGCTCTGCTCCCTCCAACCGAAAGGCAGCCATCGAGTCCAGATTGTTCCCATTCTCCGTGGAGGAGGAGGCCATGTTTCCCATGCGAGAGGGAAGCGTGGCCTCTTCCGTTGGTTGGCCGAGCAAGCCCGACAGGGCGCCCTAGGAGAGGTGAGCGTGGCAGGCTACGCCCACGTAGCGAGGGAACCAGGCGGCTCCCCCCCTTGAATCACCCCAACTCGGCTTTGAGGGCTTCGAGCTTGGGCAGTTTTTCCCAGGTGAAGCCGTCGCCATCACGTCCGAAGTGGCCGTAGGCAGCGGTGGGGCTGAAGATCGGACGCAGCAGGTTCAGCTCTTCGATGAGGCGCGCGGGGCGAGCGTCGAAGTGCTTGGCGATGATGTCGGAAAGGTCACCGTCGGGGCGCTTTCCGGTCCCGAAGCTGTCGACACGAATCGACACGGGCTCTGCAACACCGATTGCGTACGCGAGCTGGACTTCGCAACGGTCGGCGAGGCCGGCGGCGACGAGGTGCTTGGCCATGAAGCGCGCGTAGTAGGCGGCCGACCGGTCGACCTTCGAGGGGTCCTTCCCGGAGAAAGCCCCGCCACCGTGACGACCCATGCCGCCATAGGTGTCGACGATGATCTTACGACCGGTGAGGCCGGAGTCCCCCATGGGACCACCGATGACGAATCGACCGGTCGGGTTGATGAAGTAGTGGGTCTTGCCGTCGAGCAACTCCGCGGGAACGACCGGCTTGATCACGGACTCGATGACGAATTCCTTGATCTGCTCGTGGCTGGCGTCGGGGCTGTGCTGCGTGGACACAACGACGGTGTCGACGCGCTTGGGGTTGCCGGCGTCGTCGTACTCGACGGTGACTTGGGCCTTGCCGTCGGGCCGCAGGAAGGAGCGATCGGCATCGCGGCGCCGCACCTCAGCGAGCTGGTGGGTCAGCTTGTGCGCGAGCGCGATGGGCATCGGCATGAGCTCGGGGGTCTCGCGGCAGGCGTAGCCGAACATCATGCCCTGGTCGCCCGCGCCCTGCTCCTCCGTGTACACGCCCTTGCCGTCGACACCCTGCGCGATGTCGGGGCTCTGAGCTTCGAGCGCAACGAGCACGCCGCAGCTGTCGGCGTCGAAGCCCATGTCCGAGCTCGTGTAGCCGATCGAACGCAAGGTCTTGCGAACGACGGTCGGAATGTCCACGTAGGTGTTCGTCGTGACCTCTCCGGCGACGTTGACGTAGCCGGTCTTCACCAAGGTTTCGCACGCGACCCGGCAGGTCGGGTCGTCGGCGATGAGGGCGTCGAGGATCGCGTCGCTGATCTTGTCGCAGACTTTGTCGGGGTGACCTTCGGTGACGGACTCGCTCGTAAACAGGCTGCGGGACATGGTGCGGGACCTTAGAGCACATCGCACAACCTCGCCACACCCCCTGGTGAGGTCTTTGGGGCTTCGGACCGCGAGGTCAAGAGCCGCAGCCCTATCGGCCGCTCCTCAAGCGTCGTCGAGCACGACCCGCACGATGCTGGGAGATAGCTCACTCTCGTCTTCGTGCAGCTCCGCGAACAGATAGAGGGTTCTGGGTAACGGGCCCTGCAGCTCGATCACAGCCAGTCCTTCCGGATCGGCGCTACACGCTCGCTCCTCCTCCGTCAGGCACGTTGGGCCGCGTGCCGCGAGCACAGACACACGTTGGCCTTCGACGCGCAGCGTGGCCTCCGCGGACACCGCAGGCAGCTCCAACCGATAGACCCGCTCGGAGATGCGATCTCCTCCGCAGGTGTGGCGATGCGCGTCGGTGTGAAGCGCCCCGGATTCTACCGAGAGTGCAGTGAGGCCGCGGTCGACATCCACCGGCATAGGATTCCCGCAGCGGTCCCCGGGGATCGCGACACACACCGCTGGCTCCCCGGTCTCCCCCGGTACGGCGCACGTCGTGCCGCCTTCACACCGGCCCCATGCCGGGTCGCTGCACGCCTCCCCGACCGAGAGAATGTCTCGCGCCTGCACCTCGAGCTGAAAAGTCCCCTGCGCGCTCGCATCGACGTCGGCTTGGCTGGCACCCACCGCAACGTAGAGTTCGGCGCCGGCGGGAACATCGGGAACCCACCCTGGCACCCCGCTCGTGCACAGCAAGCCACCATCTTCGAAGCTGACCGCACACTCGTTGCCGAACACACCAACCCTCGGCGTGAAGCCCTCCCCCACCGCCGACACACGCACATCGCTCGGGCGCTCCACCGCCACCCGAAAGAACACATCTGGGCCGCCCTGACCGCACGCTCCCCCGCCGCTGGACCGCTTGCCTTGAAGCGAGGACAGGTACACGCCAGGAGGGAGAACGGGCGCGGACAGACAAACATCCTGACCAGCACCCAACACGCCCCCTCCCGAGGAGCCCGATGAAGCATCCTCGTCGTCCCCTGTCGTCTCGACCTTCGTCGGAGCCGGAGCCGGAGCCTCCGGCTCTTGGCCGCCGTCGTCAGCGCAGCCGGGTGCCACACACACGAGCATCCCGGACGCCGCGACGGCGCGAACGAGGTCGGTGCAGGTACGCATCGGGACCAGTATGCCGCGCTCGGGGCCATCGTGGCGAGCAACCCGAGGCCGCTTGCAGTACCTTCGCCCCCATGTCAGCCGGGTTTGCAGGATTGCCGCGCATCGATCTCCGCCCGGAACCATCCGGCTCGACATCCTCCGAGGACCGCGCGAGCTGGCGACAGCTGTGCAGCCGCAGTGCCGGACTCGATGGCGCCGCCGACGATGCCGCGCGCAAGATTCTTGCCGATGTCCGCGCCCGCGGCGATGCAGCCATCTTCGACTGCGTGGAGCGGTTCGAGCAACGGACGATCACGGCCCCCGACCTCGAGGTCAGCGCTGAGCGTTGGCAGTCCGCCAGCGCGAACGTCCCCGAAGATGTCCGCGAGGCGATCGACCTCGCTGCGCGTCGGGTGCACTTGTTCCACCGCACCCAGAAGTTCCCAACGACGGGCGTAGAGAAGGAAGGCTGGTCTCTTCACTCTCGAGCCGCACCGTTGTCTCGCGTCGCCGTCTACGCACCGGGGGGAACCGCAGCCTACCCATCCTCGGTGCTGATGGCAGGGATCCCCGCGAAGGTCGCAGCGGTACGAGAGGTGTTTCTGTTCACCCCACGCGCCAGCGACGTGGTGCTGCACGCGGCCAGCGTCGCCGGAATCGATCGAGTCTTCGAGGTCGGTGGCGCGCAGGCGATCGCCGCTGCTGCCTTTGGGACCGACACCATCCCTCGTGTCGACAAGATCGTCGGACCCGGAAACGCCTACGTCACCGCGGCCAAGCGCCAGGTGTTTGGGGTGTGCGACGTCGACGGCATCGCTGGCCCGAGCGAGATTCTCGTCATGGCCGACGCCTCTGCCGACCCGGAGCTGATCGCCGCCGACCTCATCAGCCAGGCCGAACACGACCCGCAGGCGTGCGCCATCCTCGTCACCGACGCACCCACGCTCCCCGAGGCAGTCGACGCGGCGCTCGTCCGCCAGCTTGCCGACTTGCCCCGCGCAGAGATCGCGACCACGTCGTTGCGCGAACACGGGGCGGCGGTGGTGGTCTCCGACCTCTCGGGCATGATTCAGGCCGCCAACGACTACGCGCCCGAGCACCTCGAACTGCTCATCGAACGCGCCGAGGTCATCGCCCCCGCGCTGACCCGTGCCGGAGCCATCTTCGTGGGAGCATGGACTCCGGAGGCCGCCGGCGACTACACCGCAGGACCCTCCCACGTGTTGCCAACTGCCGGCGCAGCACGTTTCGGATCCCCGCTGGGAGTCTGGGATTTCATGAAATACACCAGCGTGCTGAAGCTCGACCGCACCGAACTCGAAGCTCAGGCAAAGGCCATCACGGCCCTCGCCCGCGCTGAAGGCCTCGAGGGCCACGCTCGCGCCGTCGAATCCCGACTGAAAGACAACGACGCGTGAGCTGGACCCGCCACCTACGACCCCAGCTCGCCGAGCTGACCGCCTACGACGTTCCCCCCGCCGATCCGAGCTTCGCTCGAATGCACGCCAACGAGTGCGCAGAACCTTGGCCATCCGAGGTCATCGATGCGGTCGCCAGAGCCGTGCGCGAGGTGGAGCTTGGCCGCTACCCCGACACCTCGGGACGACGCCTCCGCGCCCTGCTGGGCGAGCGCATGGGCTGCGACCCCGCCCGAATCGTGCTCGGAAACGGCAGCGACGAGATCATTGCCACGCTGCTCACCGCGCTGAGCGGAGACAACGGCCACCTCGTGGTTCCGACCCCGACCTTCGTGATGTACCGACACAGCGCAACGGTCGTCGGAATGCCGATCACCGAAGTTCCGCTCCGCGAGGACTTCGAGCTGGATGACGAAGCCATGCGGGTGGCCCTGCGCTCGGCCGCGCTGTGCTTCCTCGCGCGACCCAACAACCCGACGGGAAACCTGTGGGACGCCGAGGTGATCGAGCGGTGGTTCGAGGACTTCAAAGACACCGTCTTTGTCGTGGACGAGGCCTACACGGACTATGCTCCGGGCGCATCGATGTGGCGTCCCGATCTCCCGGAGAACGTCGTGCTCATGAGCACGCTTTCCAAGGTTGGCGGGGCTGCGCTGAGGCTCGGCTACTGTGTCGCCTCTGGATCACTGGCTGCCGAGTTGGACAAGATCCGGCACCCGTACAACATCTCGGCGACGTCACTTGCGATCGCCGAGGTCCTCATCCAAGCCGACGAAGCACGCACCGGGATGCTCGAGCGCTCAGCGACCTGTCGGTCTCGGCTGTCGCAGCTCCTGTCCACCATTGCCGGCGCGACCATCTTCCCCTCGAGTTCGAACCTGGTTCTCGCGCGTCTTTCGCCCACGAGCCAAGCTCCCGCGCTGGTCGCTCATCTACGCGCGCAAGGGATCCTCATCAAGGACGTCTCGCGGACCCCCGGGCTCGAGGGCTGCATACGGGCGAGTGTCGGCACGCCACATGAACTCGACCGACTCGAGACCGCGTTGCAGAGTTTTTAGGCCCGCTCGTCTGCCAAGACGCGCCGGCTGTGGGGTGCGCTCTACCCGATCGACATGATGTAGAACGCGCCGGCGACGAACCCGGCGACCACGAGAAACAGCGCCGCCTTGGCGCCGAAACCCCAGTCCCCGCCGCCCACGTCGTCATCGAGAACCGACACCGGGTTTGCAAAGTCCGACCCCGCAGGTGCGCCGAACGGAGCTTCGCTCGGTGCGGCTCCGAACGGATTTGCGCCTGCCCCCACGGGCGCTCCAAACGGGCTCGCCGCCTGGGCCGCGGACTGGGAGGGCAGAGCGAACGGATCATCTCCGAGCACGTCCGGCGACGCAGCTTCGGGCGCGACCGGTTCGGACACCGCCGGTTCGGGGACCGGCTGTGGTGCGGACTCTGCAGCGATCTCGTCGTCGGAGAGGTTGCCCGCGGGTGGGTTGAGCGGGTCCATCCAAACCGGACCCAACGGATTCCCCTCGCCGCTCGACTCGGGTTCGTCCAACTCGGAGGCGGGCTCTGGCTCGGGCTCTGGCTCTGGCTCGGGCTCTGGCTCTGTCTCGGGCTCGGGCTCGGGCTCGGGCTCTGGCTCGGGCGTCAACGGCCCTTCGGCCTGTGGCGCTGAAGTCTGCGCGTCCTCTTGCTCGGTCGCAGCCGAGACCTCGGCTTGCTCCTCTGCTTCCCGCTTTCGCATCTCCTCCAGTTCAGCCAGCTGATTTCGGACCCGGTCGGGGTCGTAGATCGCCGTCGAAGGCTCGTCGTCCCAATCCTGATCGGGGGACGCTTCCGGCTCAGGTGCCGGCTCGGGCGCGGGGTCTGGCTCTGGCGCCGACGCGTCGGCGCTTTCGGACTCTGTCTCGGCTTGCCCAGAGGGCTCGCCGTCGACGTCGGCCTCCGGCCCAGCTACGGCTTCGGGCTCGGGAGGCACGTCGAGGTCGGCTTGCGCTTCGGGCTCGGACTCCGCGTCCTGCGAGCCGTGGTCGGGGAGCGCGGCGATCGTCTCCTCGACCCCTTCGATCTCGTCCTCGATCCGTTCCAGTGTTCGCTGCAGCCGGATGGCGACCTTAGGCTCGGTCGCGGTGTCCATCGCGAGGGCGTACTGGTCACGCTGACGTCGCAGCGCTTCGAGCTCCTCTTCGAGAAGCCCGGTCATCTTCGCCTTGGATTTGATGCCCTCGGTCATCGCGAAATCGAACCGCGCACATGGTCGCACCGAACCAGACCAAAACCCAAGAGACCAGACGTTTCATCGTCACCCGCGCGAGCCCCGCAACCTCGAGAGCATTGGCTCGAGCTTTTTTGGTGGCCCCGGATCTGCGTGCTACGGCGAGTGGCCATGGAGCTGTTGGTCTACGTGCGGAATCACGGCGGGCGGCGGGACGGCACCACGTACGTGGGAGCCTCCGTCGGCGACGCGCCGGGTGTCGAAACCTTCGACCATCGGGCCCCGCTCACATCTTCGGCAGAGTTTCGGGTCGACGCTTCCGTAGAAGATCCGGTGCAGGAGCTTCGCGACGCAGTGGAGCAGGTCTTCACCGTCATGGGCGCACCCGGTCGGGCCGTATACGTCACGCGTCCCAGCAGCGCGATCCGGGTCCTCGTCGAGCCCGGCTTCGACACACCATCCGAAGTCGCGCACCAACTGGCTGAGATGCTGGCGATGTGCAGTCCCAAAGTGACCGCACGCTCCCGTCTCGCGCAACCGGAAGCCATGGCCTCGGCGTGATCCGAGTCGGGCGGCGCCTTTGCATCCTCGGGCTGCTGGCGGCGGCCGCCTGCTCTCGTCCGGGTCCATCCCAGGCACCGAGCTACGACCCCAACGCGACGCTCGTTGTCCAGCTCGCGCACTCCGAGGAGGTCCCGACCGCGATCCGGATGGAGGTGTCGAACCCCGGCACGACGCCGGTGTCTTTCTGCCGAGTGCACACCCCCTTCGAAGGACTCTCGAACAACATCTTTGAGGTCCGGGCCCCCGATGGATCGGAGCTGTCCTACAGCGGTCCGATGGTCAAGCGAGAAGCCCCAGGACCGGACGACTGCTTCGAGGTTCAACCGGGTCGGTTCCACACGGCCGAAGTCGACCTGCTCGACGGCTATGCCCTCCGCGCAGGGACCACGTACGCCATCCGCTACCGCAGCTCATCCGTCAGCACGCTCCCCAGCTCTCCCTGGTTCGACTTCGTCGTCGAGTAGCCCGAGTTGGGGGGGGAGGCGGCGGCAACCGCCGCCCCGTTTAGGGGTGAAGCGCAGGCAGCTTGGCTGCCGCAGCGAGGGGCCTTTTCGAAAGGCCTCCGCCGACGACACCGCAGGCGGCAACCGCCGCCCCGTTTGGGGTGAAGCGCAGGCAGCTTGGCTGCCGCAGCGAGGGGCCTTTTCGAAAGGCCCCTGTACAGACTAGAACCGATACTCGGCGACGAGCGGAAGGACCTCGATGCCGAGCAGGAACTCACCACTGCTGTCTTCGGAGCCTCCCTCGGGCACGTCGCGATGCACGAGGAAACCGATCGGAAGGTTGATGTCCGAGCCCACCGCGAACTCGGAGAAGAGGAACACCCGGACGCCGCCGCCGGGCTTCACATTGAGCGTCCACGAGCGGGTCCGCGACTGCTGGCGGGTCGAGTCGTCCCCACGAACCTTGGGGAGCGCGAACATGCTCCAACCCAAGGACCCCCGCAGGAACGGAACGAGCCAGGGACGGTCTTGCAGGAAGAACTTGTGGGTGTACCCCGCGTAGATGTCGACGCCGACGACGCCACCCTTGCCGCATGCGCCCTGTTGCGACAGCCCGCAGTCGTTCATGCGGAAGTTCTTCCAGTCGGCGCGGTCGAACACGAGCGCGGCACCGATGTGGACCCAATGCGACCGCCGGATCTGGCGGTCGTATTGGAACGCGAACCGAGCCTTGGGCAGGTAGCCCAGGATGCCGAACTGCAGCGGGAGCTGAGCGGAAATCGCGTTGCCGCCGTAGACCAGCTCGGGCCATTCGAAGTCGCCGCCCTTGCCACTGCCTTTCGCCCCGTTCTTGGTGCTGATCGAGCCGCTCGCTCCGGGGGCTGCATGCGCCAACGACGGCACCGCAAGCAGACAGAACAGAAGCGACGCAACGGTGGCAAGACTGCGAAGGACCGTCATTCCGCAAGCGAGCGTAGCAGAGCGAGCCGCGCTCGCCGCAAAAGCCGTACGGGGGACGTGAGCTAGGCCTCAGCCCAGCTGCAGTTCGATCTGGTTTCGCCTTCGTGGCGCTGTGGTACGCGTGCGTCATGCCTCGCGAAGCCACCCCGTACTTGGTCGACCTAGAGGGATTGCTCTCGGAAGACGAGCGGATCGTCTGGTCCTCGGCTCGGGACTTCGGCAAGCGCCGTATCGCGCCGTCGATCGAGGAGCACTACGAGAATGGAACCTTCCCCAAGGATCTAATCCGGGAGTTCGGAGAGATGGGATTCCTGGGCGGCTCCCTCGAAGGCTACGGCTGCGCGGGCATGAACGCCGTCGCGTATGGGCTCACGATGGTCGAGCTCGAGCGTCAGGACAGCGGCATCCGTTCGTTCTGCTCGGTTCAGTCGGCCCTCGTCATGTACCCGATCCACGCGTTCGGCAGCGAAGAGCAGAAGCAGAAGTGGCTGCCGGGAATGGCCACCGGCGAAAAGATCGGCTGCTTCGGACTCACCGAGCCCAACGCGGGAAGCGACCCTGGCTCGATGCGGACACACGCCAAGCAAGAGAGCGAAGGCGGCGACTACATCCTCAACGGCCAGAAGTTCTGGATCACCAACAGCCCCCTCGCGGACGTCTGCTTGGTGTGGGCAAAGACGCTGGAGTTCGGCAGCGACACGCCGGTCATCCGCGGCTTCCTCGTCGAGCGCGGGAGCAAAGGACTGAGCACCCCCGAGACCAAGGGCAAGCTCTCGATGCGCGCCTCGGTCACCGGGGAGATCGTCCTCGACTCGGTTCGTGTTCCAAAAGAGAACATGCTCCCGGGGATCTCTGGGCTCAAGGGCCCGCTGTCTTGCCTCACGCAGGCCCGATTCGGCATCGGCTGGGGTGTCCTGGGTGCGGCGATGGACGTGTACGAGCGCGCGCGGAGCTACACCATGGACCGCGTGCAATTCGACAAGCCGCTCGCGGCGTTCCAGCTCACCCAGCAGAAGCTGACCGAGCTGCACAACGACATCATTAAAGGCTCACTGATGGCCTTTCACTTCGGCCGGCTGAAGGAGCAGGGCAAGCTGAACCCGGTTCAAGTGTCGATGCTCAAGCGGGACAACACCCGTATGGCGCTCGAAGCCGCCCGCACTGCACGTTCGATGCTCGGGGGGAACGGAATCATGGGCGAGTACGGAATCATGCGTCACCTCTGCAACCTCGAGACGGTCTTCACCTACGAGGGGACCCATGAGGTGCACACCCTGGCCATCGGCCGCGCCATCACAGGACACGCGGCCTTCGCCTAACCCCGAATTCGCGCGCACGGCGCAGCTTCGCTGTCCATCTGCGCGCGGAAACCCGCATCGGGCTCGTCCGATTGCGCCCGCATCGAGTAAGCTCTGCAAGTTCGTGGTCCATCCGGTCCAAAGTGTGATCGAGTCGCTGTACGCCGCTGGTCGGTGTCCGCGGCTCCACGTCAACGCGCTCTTCGAAGACGTCAGCTGCCCGGATTTTATCCGCGAGCAGTGGCGCGAGCGCCTCATCATCGACCTCGACCCCAGCTACCCGCTGGACCTGACGTTTGAGGAGGACGGGCTCGGCGCAGACTTGTCGTTCGGCGGCTACGTCACGCGTTGCTCCTTCCCGTACGGGGCGGTCTACGTTGTGGCCGATCGTTCGACCGGCCGCGGGATCGTGCTCGACCAAAACATGCCCGACTCGGTCAAGCGCACCCGCTACGGTCGCGCGGGCGGAGATGCCAGCAGCCCCGAGCCCTCGAAGCCGGCGCTTCGACCGGTCTCGGCCGAGCCCGACCCGGAGCCCGAAGCTGAGACCCCCGAAGGGGAAACCGCAACCAGCGGCGGATCGGAACTCAACGCGGCACCGACCGCCGAGGCAAGCGACAGCCGCAACGTCGACTCCGTCACAGACGGAAAGGCGGGCGCCAGCGCCGACGCTGAAGCGGCGGCTGGCTCTGGTGCCGCAGCCGATGCCGCCGCGGTTGGCAAAGACACCGGAAAATCCGACGAGCCCGAGGCTGACACCGAACAGGTGCAGAAGCGGCGCGCGGCGTTCCGGGTCATCGACGGCGGCTCATGAAACGCGTCGGACAAGCGGTCTTCCTGTTCGTCGCGACCCTCGTGGTCTTGTGGGCGATCTTCGTTCGCGCCCCTGGCCCCGAGACGATCTGCGAGCACATCGTCGAGGTCACCGTGCGCGAGGCACAGGCCGCGGCGATGAACCCACAGAGCGAGGCCGCCTTGATGACCGGCCTCCAGGAGCGGTGCGTGACGCACAAGCTCGACAAGATGAAGCTCCGCGGACGCGTCAAGTACGCCGAGTACGCCAAGTGCGTCATGGCTGCCGGGACGCTGTCCGAAGTCGAGAGCTGCTGAAGCGCCGCCCCCGGCAGGGCGCGTCCTCCAGGTCAGCACCCCGCGGGCGACTGTACGCTCACCGCCCGCGCCTGGGATAGTTGTGCGGTGGCCCCTCGAGCGACCCGCCTCCGTACGCTGGTGCGGCAGGCCAAGGCATGCCAGATCTGTGCGCCGTCGCTGGGGCATGAACCACGGCCTGTGTTCTCCGCCCACCCCGAGGCCAAGCTGTTGTTGGTTGGCCAGGCACCGGGCGCCAAGGTGCATGCGTCCGGGGTGCCGTGGGCGGACGCGAGCGGAAAACGCCTTCGGAGCTGGCTCGGCCTCGACGACGAGACGTTCTATGACGAGACGCAGGTCGCCATCCTCCCGATGGGCTTCTGTTTTCCGGGGACCGGCAAGTCGGGCGACCTTCCGCCCCGACCCGAGTGTGCTCCGAAGTGGATGCAGCCCTTGGTCGACCAGATGCCGAAACTGCAGCTCACACTGCTGATCGGCATGTACGCGCAGCGGTGGTTCCTCAAGGAGTCGGCCAAGGCCACCCTCACCAAGACCGTGGAGGCGTGGCAGGACTACACGGCTCACGGGTACTTCGTGCTGCCCCACCCCTCCCCACGCAACGGGATCTGGCTTCGCCGGAACCCGTTCTTCGAGGCTGAGCTCGTCCCGCTGCTGCAGTCGAAGGTGGCGGACGCACTGGGCCATTGACCACGAGCGGCTACCGATCGCGCTGCCACGGGGGCGGGGCGAACCGAGGATCGACCGCGTCACGCCGCCCGTAGTCGGGCTCGTCGTCGGGCGCGCCCACATCGACACGCCGCGGAAGCAAACCACGCGCCTGCAACCCCTCCTCGCTGTCGTAGTACACGGTCAACACAGCGTCCGGTCGGGCCTTTCGTCGTCGCTTGAAGTCGGTCTCGTGGACCGGGCTGTACTCCGACGCTCCGTACCCGGTCCCCAGATGCTCTTCGCTATCGGCGAGTGCCCCGTCGGCGGCTTCTCGGGAAGACGGGGCGGCGGGAAAGGGCTCGGGTGCTGCTCCGTACAACTTTCGTGTCAGCGGCTGCGGCTTGGAACGCGTCCGCTTTTCTTCGAACAGCGCCACGCCGATCACCCCGGCGTGCTCCGCCGTGCCGCGTCGCGCGGTGTAGCTGTCGTACCTCGATGCGAAGTAGAACGCGGCAACTTCGTCGAGAGATCGGCGGTAGCCATCGATCACCAGCGTCTCGTAGGGCTCGAGCACATAGCCCCGTTGCTTCGCCGGCCGACCGAGCTCCCCGCTGACAACATCTCGACCATCCACCGTGACCACCGCCTCGTACCGATTCGGCGTGTGGTTGGTCAGCCGGACCGTGTAGCCCTCGCCTTCGCGCCCCTCGACGAACACCGCGTCCCCCAGCGCGTAGGTTGGCAGCGGCGCGCCTCCCACGGAGTCCACGGAAAGTGACACCGGGCTCGTCGCGACGGTCCGGCCCGGGGCATCGTAGGCAGGCGCAAAATCGCGAGAGATCGGGGCACAGGCGCCGAGAAGTGCAGCCAAGGCGACCAATACGGCTCTTCGGTGGACCATCACAGCCCGGAACGCCGGCCACAAAGCGCTCCTTACACCTTGGCCGACGCCCCAGATTCTGGCAGGAAGCGGGTGCAATGCCCCGCTGGATCGAGCGACGCGGCTTCACGCTGTACCCATCCGAGCGGGAGGGACACTACGTGCGTTTGTCCTTGATGGAGCGCGTCGGACTGGTCGGCGGTCTGTTCAACGTTCGAGAGGCGCGGGCCCGTCAAGCAGACGAGCGCGAGGCGCCGGAGCTGTTGTCCGCGGGCCGCGGGCTGAGCTGGCGGTGGCTTCGAGAGCCAGAGGCACAGCGCCTGTTGGACGAACGTTTGGGG
Organism: Nannocystales bacterium; assembly: GCA_050633305.1. GTDB lineage: Bacteria > Myxococcota_A > Polyangia > Nannocystales > Nannocystaceae > CAJXVA01. Next base: position 423,116 of record JBOEGF010000018.1, on the reverse strand, counting down.
ACTCTCCAGACGATGGGGTACACCATCTTGGGGTCGGAGATGGGGACACGGGGACGCTGGGATTGGCTGTACGACTTGGTGCATCGTCGTTTGGCCGAGCCGCAGACGCCCGGTGATCGCTCGCGCACCCCGACCGATGCCTTGCGGGACGCCCTCTGCACACTCGGCCTGAGTCCTGACGATGTGCTCGAAGGCTTGGCCGCGGTTCTGGGGATCAGCATCAGCGCGCTTCAAGACCCCGACGCGACCACGGTGCAGAAGGCCGACTCCGAGCAGATTGCGGTGCTGCTTCCGTTCCTGATGCACCACGAGCGCCCCGAGATCCGCAACGTGGGCGAGCGATGGTTTGCGTGCCCCCGCGTGCTCTATCAGCTCCCGCCCGACACGCTCGCGGGATGGCTCGAGTCCGATGCGGAGCTCGACCGCGCACTCGCTCCGCGCCTGGACCACGAAGGCCCGGCGCTTCTCGGACCACAACGCTTGCTGCGGCTCTCGAAGACCGGCCAACCCAAAGCCCGCGAAGCCGCGCAGCGCTGGGCAGGCCGCTTGGGCTGAGGCGCGTCGCCGCGTTCAACCTTTGACGACCGCAAGCGGGATGAGCTTGGCGACCTTGGTCGCGATCCCTGCTTCGTGCATCACGTCGACAACGTCGGCCACGTCTTTGTACGCCTCGGGCATCTCCTCGGCCATCGTCCGCCGAGAGTCCGCCCGGACGAAGACCCCCTTGTCCTCGAGCTCGCGAAACAGCTGGCGACCCTGCGCGGCGCGCTTGGCCTTGACCCGAGACAATCGACGGCCGGCGCCATGGCAGCTGCTGCCGAACGTCTCTTTCATGGCGCGCTCGGTTCCCGCCAACACGTAGCTGTAGCGACCCATGTCACCGGGCACGATGACCGGTTGACCCGCTGCGCGATACCGCTGGGGAACGGCTTCGTGGCCGGGGCCGAACGCCCGGGTCGCGCCCTTGCGGTGCACGCACAACCGCCGCTGTACTCCGTCGACCTCGTGGGTCTCCCACTTGGCGATGTTGTGGCAGACGTCGTAGACGGTCGACAGGCCCAACCCTTGCGGTGTGTCGCCAAGCTGCCCGGCGATGGCCTTGCGAGCCTGCTGCGCCATGACCTGACGATTGGCGAACGCGAAGTTGATCGCCGATCCCATCGCACCAAAGTAGTCCTGCGCCTCTGGACTGGAGAGCGGGGCAGCGCAAAGCTGGCGGTCAGGAAGCTCGATGCCGTACTTCGCCGAGGCCCGGACCATGCGATGCAACGAGCTGTCGCAGATTTGGTGGCCGAGCCCCCGCGAACCGGAATGGATCATGACCGTGACCTTGCCGAGTTCGAGGCCGAACGCCTGCGCCTTCGCGGGGTCGAAGATCTCCGCGACATATCCGAGCTCGCAGAAGTGGTTGCCCGAACCCAAGGAGCCGAGCTGTGGTCGCCCTCGATCCTTGGCCCGCTGCGAGACCTTGTCGGGATCGGCGCCCGGCATCACGCCTCCCTCCTCGAGGACGGCAAGATCGTCGCGCGTCCCGTAGCCGCGCTCTACGGCCCATCCTGCGCCCTCACGCAGCACCGCCTCGAGTTCCGGCTTGCTCAACCGAAGTTCGCTCTTGGTCCCGACCCCGCATGGAACTTCCCGGTAAAGCGCCGTAGCAAGCTCAGGCAGCACGCCCGTGATCGCGTCTCGAGGGATGTTACTGCGCATCAACCGCACGCCACAGTTGATGTCGTACCCCACACCGCCCGGTGACAGAACGCCCTCGTCAGGGTCAAACGCTGCCACCCCGCCGATCGGGAACCCATAACCCCAGTGCATGTCGGGCATCGCGAGACTGTGGCCGACGATGCCAGGTAGGTGTGCCACGTTCACGACCTGGTCGGGGCTGCGGTCGCCTTCGATGCTCGACAGCATCTCCTGGCTGGAAAAGACCAAGCCTGGCACACGCATCCCTCGGTGCTGTGGAATCCGCCACCGGTAGTCGTCGACTTGTTCGAAGTAGGCCGTCATCGCAACAGGCGAGACCTAGCACCGACTGACCGGTCGGCGCTCTAGAATCTCTTGCTACCTTGTAGCTGCTCCCGTGGCCCTGGCCCCCGCAGAAGTTCTGATCGAAGACCGAGCGTCCGTGGCGTCCTTCCTCTCGGCGCGTCTGAGCGCGGCGTTGGGGCAGCCATCTCGAAACGTGCTCCACGACCTGGTGGTCGCCATCGCGGTCGGCCATCGCCGGGCGCAGCGGGCGTTGAGTCTGGTGTTCGAAGGCACCGAGGATGCGCCGCTGAAGCGAAGTATCTTACGACGCTACGCAATTCTGGACCAAGCGATGCAGCAGGTGGAGTCCGGACTCGACGAGATGCCTCCACCGAAGTTCCTCGACATGACCCAGAGTGTGATCGAGTCGATCGACGGCGGCTTTCAATTCGCGTTCAGCCACATCGACGACGTGCGCAACAACCAGCCCGAGGTCGACGACCAAGGAGACACCCGGCCCGCGAAGCCGCGCGACCCCGAGGGGACGAGTACGACCGGCTGGTTCTCTGCCGCACTGCTCGCGGACGAAAGCCCCACGAGCCAAGCCCGTGAGGCGGATGCGGCGGTCGGCCGCAAGGACGAGATCACCCGCCGGGGTCACTGAGCCAGGGAGGCCGCGGCCGTCTCTTCCGTCTCGTCGATGGGCAACAAGATGTTGTCCCCGCACAACTCCGACGAGATTTCCCAGCGCCCATCCTCCAGCGGGTGAATCCGACTCAGCGGCGACACAAAGTCACCCTCGGCAAGCTGCACGTAGCGCGTGTTGCGATGCAGGAGCGCCTCCCCTTCCGAGAGCATCACGGTGAGGTCGCCTTCACGACCGCAGGCCACGCTCCCATCGGTGCTCGTCGTCGCGAAGGTGAACACTCGCCGATACCCGCGGGGGATGTGCCCGAGGTGTCCATCACAACCTCCGCCAGGTGTCGCCATCGTGCCGTCAGGGCAACGGACGCCTTCCAAGCCTCGTTGTGCGAGCACCGCCCAAACGGTCTCGCTGACGAAAGATCCGGTGAAGTCCGCTCGTTCAACGAGAGCACCTTCGAGTCGAAACTTGATGTCGGAGGTCGTGTATTCGAACACCGCTCGCGTGAAGTCGGCTCCCCGAAGGTCTGCATTCGCAAGCGTGACGTCCCTCAGATGGACGGAGCGAAGCGACGCCTCCTGCATATCGAACCCCGAAAAATCTTCTCCGAACAACATCCTCCCGTCGAGTCGAGCGCCTTGGAGTTCGCCGTCCATCGCCATCAACCGAAGGCTGAACGCCCCTGGCTGCACCCAAGACCTCGGGCTCGTTCCCCGCACAAACGCACGGCCGGGTCCATCCACCCATCCGTCGCTCCCTGGGAGCGCCACCACCCCGACGCTGAGCGTGGCAAGCGCGAGGACCGTGTAGTTCATCGCACGGTGCCGGACTCGGGCCAGCAGAGGTTGGCCAGCGTTGCGGTCTCCGAGTGCGACCGCAAGGATCGGCACCGGGATGAAGCACTGGATGGCCGCCGTCGAGGCCAACGAGATGCTGACCGTGGGCGAGAGCCCCAACGAGCCCTCGACCGCGAAGTAGGCGATTGCGATGTTCGCGAAGAGGTTGAGGAACAGCGCCCAGGTTCGCAGGCGGTAGACGCCCCACACCGCGATCGCCATCACTGCAGCCGCGAAAATCGTCGGTCCGGCGTAGCTAAACGCGCTCGACAGGTTCCAGCCTTCCATGCCGAAGCGCAGCTGCATGAGACCCGAGAATGCGAGCGTGAGGGCATCGGCCGCCGCCATCACGAGGGCGAGCAGCAGGTGCCCACGGAAGCGGACCGGTGCGAAGGGGTGATCCGGCTCTTGGAGGTCGAGCCCACGCTCTCCGGCCGAGCGCAACGCGGTCGCACAGGCCACCGCGATCAGAGCACCGAGCGCCTTGTCGGCAACATCCCCGTAGTTCATCGAGACGAGGAGTCCGACGACCAGGCTGGACCACCACACCGCGCGGCACAGGAGCTGCGCGCCAAGCCGCGGGGTCGAGACCCGCGGAAACGACCAACCCAACACAAACGCGGGGAGGAGCGCCGCAAGTTGCAACCGCAGGACGCCCTCGCTGTACAGCGCCCCGGCCTCGAAGAGAGGCCGTACGAACAGAAGGAAGAACCCGAACGATCCGACGGCCGTCGCGATCGCGGCGATGGAAAACCGTCCCGCCACGGGCGGGGGAACGAACTCTGGCTTCTCCGCCAACCGCTCGAACGGCGCAGGCTCGACAGAACGATTTCTCATGGCTTCAACTGCGTCTTCGTAGCTCATCCTTCACCTCCATCTTCAAACGCCGCGCGCACCAACGCCTCGGCCTTTCGTGCGCGGTACGAGACCGTCGCGATTCGTGCCCCAAGAATCTCGGCGGACTCCTCGAGCGAGAGTTGTTCGACCACCCGCAACACGAACGCGTCGCGCAGCTTCGGCGCCAGCGTGGCCAACACCGCATCGAGCTTGGCGACCACTTGGCGGGAGGAAGCGTGTTGCTCTGGCGAGGCCGTTGCCCCCCCTTCGGCCAAGGCGAGCTGCGCCTTGCCGGCCCGCTCCCGCGCATTTCGTTTCCGCCGGTCGCGAAGGTGGTTGAACGCGATGCCGTGCAGCCAGGTCGAGAACGAAGCTCGCTCGCCGAAACGGTCGAGACGAGCAAACGCCGTGATGAACGCATCCTGGGCGATGTCCCGAGCCAGCTCGTCATCGCCACATGCGTGCGCGAGCCTCCGGGTCACGGTCGCGGCGTGCTCCCGGTAGAGTTCAGCTCTGGCGGTAGCATCTCCGCTTCGAGCGCGTTCCAGCGACGTCTCCTGTAAGGGAGGCGGCTGGTCGGTGTGCGCAATGGCCAACGTCATCGTCACGGTCACATCTCAGTGGCCGCACGGTCGCCGAATTCAAAAACCGAGATGAAAAATTTCCTGGGAGGATGGCCCGTTACACGTCCAACACAACCCGCGCGACGACTCGGTCCACGTCGGTGACCACGCGCAGGTCGTGATACGTCACGGCCTTGATCTCGGTCTTCAGCAGGTCGGCCCCGCCCTCCTGTCCGAAAACGCGTCCGACGAGCCCCTGGGACGTGACCTGAAGCTCAGCCCTGGCGACCAAGAAGCCCTCCACGCAGGCCCAGTACAGAACCTCGCTGAGCCATCGCACCAGCCGGTCCTCAGCATCCATCGCTTCGAGCTCCACCGCGCGGGTGTCCTTGGGCCGGACCGTCTCACCGTCGGTGAGCAACTCGACCACCGCGCACGCACCCGCCTGCAACATCGCGGGTTCGTTCGGGCCCCAGAGCTCCAGCGCAAGGTCGGCAGTGTGCTCGAGTTCTCGGGCTCCAGCAGACGCGTGTTCAGGTGGGCGAAGCTGCGACATATTTGGTCCCCCGGCGAGGTTGGGCGTAGGACTGGAAGACGATGCTCGCCCTGCTGCTCGCGTGTACCACGGCCCTCACCTCAGCCGCCGCACAGACGGAGGCGCCGACGCCCAGTGCGGTGCAGATTCGTACGATCGCCTGGAGCGCCTTCGGGGTCGAACAATCCGTGCGGGTCAGCTCTGATGAGGCGCGTCCGTGGGAGCTCGCACTCGAGTCTCAGCCGGACACATGGTTGCGCAGCATCGTCGGTCCCTTCTTCAGCACCATCGCGTTCCGAGACGCGAATGCCGACGGAGAGCATCACACCGCGCAGATCATCACCCGCATCGAGGACGAGGCATCCTTCGACCTCGTGACTTGGCTCGATGGCTCCAAGCAATCTGGCAAGGTGCTGGCCCAGCTCGTCTCCCAACCCCGGTGTTCGATGGAAGGCACCTGCGCACCCCAACAGACCCCCTGGCCCGAACACCCGCACTGTCCCTCGGCCGAAGCCGTCGGCGCCTGGGACGGAGGCATCCTCGAGTTGTCCCGGATGCTCGTGGACACGGAGTGCTTTTCCGACGCCCAGGTGGGGATCCAGGCCGACGCGTTCTGGATCGACAGCTGGGAGGCCGGCGTCGTCACCCTCGCCGTCCAGCGAGAGCACTGCATCGACGCGGGTTCCGACTGCCGAGGGGAAGTCAGCTTCGTCGCGATGACCCCGCCCAAGGCATGGCGGCCATGGCTCGACGAAGCGAACGACCACCGCGGGCACCTTCCCCGCTTGGCACCAAGCCCCGAGCCAAAGCCCACGGCATCCGAGCCCAAGGACTCCCCCGCGCTGCCATCGTTGGCTCAGCGATAGACGTGGTGGGAAGCGCGGGCTGAGGGGCAGTCGCTCTCCTTGGGATTGCTGCGCGGAGCAGACACTGCCCGATTGTCGCCACCTGCGTGCGCGAAGTCCTCGCGTACGCTCGGGTTCCCGACTTCGCGTGGCCGGCGTTGGCCTAAAAGGACACGCTCACGCAGATCTCAGTGACCGCGCCTGTGTCAGCGGCGGCGTTGTCTTGAAACGAGAACGTCCACCCCCCGCCTGCGGCCGCGCCGTCGAAGCTCGACAGCGCCTCGGCGGGAAGCGTCGCCGTGCCCGAGGTCGATGCTGCGCAGTTCAGGGCGGCGCCTGCATCGTCAAAGGACAGGTCGATGTCCTCCTCGGTCCCGCACTCGCGGTCGAAGACGCGGACCGTGGTGCCTCCATGCGCGACGTCGACCGTCAGGTCACCGATGTAGGTATGGGTCAACGCGACACGAACGACAGCGTCGGCCACGGTGCCCCCGTCGGGAAGGGTCACGGTGGAGCTCACCGTACCCGCAGCGTCGGGAATGGCCAAGTTGATCGTCTCGCAGACTTCGACCGGCGCCTTGGGCGGCTCCATGCATCCCGCCGTGTCGAAGGCACAAGCGACATCGCAGGCAAGCACTCCGCCCACGAACGTGCCGATGTCTGCACACGTCATATCGTCGAGTTCGTCGCCATCGCAGGCCTCATCGTCCTCAATCACCCCATTGCCGCACTCGGCGAGCGCCCCGGTGCTGTCATCGGACACCCCTGCCGAAGTCTCGCTCGATGAGCCAGCGGTCGTCTCGGTGTCCGAGTCGGTGTCGCTCGTTCCCGGGTCGGCCCCCGAGGTCTCCCCGTCCGTGGGATCCGTAGAAGCGCTCGGGTCCGGAGGGTTCTCGGTGACCCCCGTGGTCAACACCGTCCCGCCGGTCGAGCCCGGCCCGTCATCTTCTGGGACCGTGTTCGGCGTCCCGAACGTTGCGCCCTGGTCAATCGCACCCGCGGAGCAGCCGCATCCCAGCAGCGACACCAACCCCCACCGAATGCATCGACCCCACATTCCGCAATGATACGGGGTCCAGACCGCGTCCCGTCAACACGATGCCTGCGCAGGCAGCTCAGGCGAACAGGTCGGCGTCGCCGTTACTCCACACGAGCAACGTTGTCGGAAGCGAAGCCAGCAGCGGATCCATGTTGGCCAAGTAGCCGGGAAAGTCCTCGAGATCGCCAGAGCTGAGCCCCAGCATGACCAGGTCGGCAACTCCGGCCGACCGCTCGGGGATGAATCGGGAGGGTGCGTCCTCGGTATGGAAAACGTTTACCTCCGCCTCGATCCGAGCGTTCGTGAGCAGTCGGTCGAGGTGGCTTCGGGCTTCCGCCTCGGCTCCAGCCTCGGGGACGGCTCGGAAAATCCGAATCTTCGCGGTTCGCCACGCGCGATCCTGCTTCATCAAATAGGCAAGCAGTGCCATGAGGCTGCCGTTGCGAGAGCCTCGCCACCACAGGTCGATGACCCGCTGGGTCTTCTCCAGCGCCAACTCCCCCGGCTTGAGCAACAGCGTGTTGTAGTCGAAGGCACGAAGGATCGAGGCCGTGTCGCGGAACCGCTCCCGACCCTCGACGTCGAGCGCATCCGGAATGCTGACGAGCAACGTGTTGGGCCGTAGCCCCGACATCGCGTAGCTCTGCAGAAACGTCGCGAACCCAGCGTTGTAGTCGTCGACGACCACCACCTCCCCAAACGCCACCATATCGAGCGATGAGAAGTGCCGGTTGAGTTCGTCGCGACGCCGCTTGCGATAGGCGAGCCGCTCGTGAATGTCTGGATCCGCCGTCGCGTGGATCTCGGCGACCGTGTACAGACCTCGCCGCGCCTCGAGCCAGCTACCCATCTGCACCAACCGGCGCTGTCGCAGGGGATCGGGACTGACCGCCGCGAGGATCGGGCGCCAGTTCTTAGGGTGGAACTTCGCGGTCTCGAGGTAGAGCAGGTTGTCCCGGGTGTTCTGGAAGATGTAACCGGCCTTGGCATCGCCCCAGTTGGTCTGGATGTCCCGCTTCTTCAGATAGAAGTACAGGATGCCGGTGATCGCGATCGCCACCATCGCGTAGCGCTGGTTGATCTCGAACATCACCACCAGACAGGCCACGGTGCCGGCGAGTCCGGTGCTCCAGTGGAACCAGCGGAACCGTGGGCGGAAGCTCGGGTTTCCGCTGCGACTCTCCACGAACGCGGAGAGGTTGATCATCCCGTAGGCGATGAGGAAGAACATCGAAATGATCTCGGCGACGGCGTTCAGATCGCCAGCCCAGATCACCCCGATGGCAATGATGAGGCTCAGAACGGTGGCGCGGCGGGGCTCGTTGGCGGGCCCCGACCCCTTGCCGAAGTACTCGAACGACTTCATCAGCTTGTCCTGCCCCATCGCTTGCAGGATCCGGGGAGCGCCGAGGAAACTTCCAAGGGCCGAGCTCAGCGTGGCCGCGAAGACACCCAAGACGATGAGCGGACCGAAGATGCTCATCTCCTGCAGAGCGCCGAAGGGGTCTGCCTTGAGCGCCGCTCGCTCGGTGCTGCCAGCGACGAGGAAGATCTGTGTCGCGTAGACGGTCGCCGTGAACAGGATGGCGATCAGGGTGCCCGAGGGGATCGACTTGCCAGCGTCCTTGAGGTCACCGGACATATTGGCGCCCGCGGTGATCCCGGTGGCAGCGGGAAAGAAGATCGCGAACATCACCATGAAGGTGAGCGTCTTTCCTTGGTCGGTGTCGCCAGCGACGTAGTCGGCCGCCATGTTGGACTCAAGCAAGCTGGCGTCAAAGTTCAGCACGCCGCCGATGAGAAACGCCACGACCGAGAGCAGCAGCAACGCCAAGACGAAGTACTGCGCCTTCATCGCCACGTCGGCGCCCTTGAACGTCACCGCGAACAGCCCGGTCACCACGATCGACGAAGCGATCTCGGGGACATGGGCATTGACCAAGGTCTCGACCAACTCGGCCGACATCACCCCGGAGAGCACGTCGAAGCTCGCCTCGGTGAAACCGATCGTATAGAAGGCGATGCTGACGGCCTGGGCGACGAAGAGGGTGATGCCGATGCTGCCGCCGAAGTCCGGCCCCAGCACACGAGAGATCATGAAGTAGACGCCGCCGACACGAACGTCGAGGTTGGTGGCGATCGCCGACAGGCTGAGCGTGGTCAGCGTGGTGATCAGCTTGGCGATTCCCAGGATGACCAGCGCGGAGATCAGGCCCGCGTACCCGACGACGTAGCCGGTCCGCATGAACATGATCACGCCCAGGATGGTCAGCACCACCGGGGTGAACACACCGCCGAATGTCCCGAACTGGTTGCTCCCCCCGCCGGGGTCCGCAGCGGGGGTGGGGTCCGCTGGAGGGGTGCCCGGAGGGGTCGGTGCGCCTGGCGGCGGCTGAACCGGGGCGTGCATGGCGGGCGGAGCCATGCCTGCGGGCGGAGCCATGCCCGCCGGCGGGTAGGCGACGGGCTGTCCGGCCGCGATGGGTGCGGTGCTCGGCGAAGGTGCTGGTCCGGGTACGCCTGCGGGCGCGTGGGGTCCGGGTGCAGCGGGTGGTGCGGGAGGCTGGGGGCCGCCGGCTCCCGGTCCTTGGGAAGGGTCGCGGTGCGTCACGGCGGCTCGGTGCGGGATAATACCCCGTGCGGGATCCGGGGCAACCCGCGCTCCCCTTCCCCCAAAATCGTCGATCTCCCAGACCGACGCGACCGGTCGCGCCCGCCCTCCGGCGGTTCAACGAGACACGCGGCGGTAGATCGCCAGCGACCCCGACGATGCCGCCATCGCCCACTCGCCCCGCCCCACCGCGGTTCGCAGCGCCGACTTGTCTTCGCGACGGAGGTCGCCCTGAAACACCACGAGCGCGTCCACCTCATGATCGGTCGGGAACGCATACACTTGGGGTCGCGTGGCAGCATGCGGACCCACGCGACCGGTGACGGCGATCGGCATCTCGGGGGGCAGCGCGGCGAGTTGCGAGTGCAACCACTCGAGGCGCTCCTGGGCGCGCTCCGAGATCGCTCTGCGCGGGGACCGGAAGCCAGCGCGGAACACCTCATTGTCGTGCAGCCCGCCGTAGGTCAGCGACATTCCGACGGACGCGACGCCAACAGCGACCACCAATGCTCGACGCCGGACACGAATCGACCGCGCACTCCACGGCCGCGCAGCGAGTCGAGACAGACCCTCTGGGGCCCATGCCAGCGCGAGCGGGTAGAGCATCGTGGTGTAGTGGAAGAACGGGTTGTAGACGGCGCGACTGCTCGCCAGCATCGAGAACGCACACGCGAGGGCGAGCATCGGCCACGCTCGGCGGACCCACGCGGCCATCGCGAGAACGCCGGCTCCTTGGATCCCGACGTACACGACCTTGGCGTAGCTCAACGCGTAGCCCAGCACGAAGGCCGGCTCGAACAACGTGGCGAGCATCATCCCGACGATCCCCCCCCCGCCGCGCTCGGCCACATCGGCGTACCGTGCGAGATGACTCGAGGTTTGTCCCATCGTCACGTTGAGCATCACGAGGAACGCGAGTGCGCTCGCAACCAGGCCCGCAGCCCGGCGCGTCTGCCCCCGCGACACGAGCGTCACCGAGAACGCGACCAACACGAACGCGAACTCCTCGCGAAGCATCAGCAAGCCCGCGGCACTCAGCACAAACCCGACGTGCAGACGACGACGCTCGCCGTAGAGCACCAGCGTGATCAGCAATGGTGCGGCGAAGCTCATCGGGTGGAAGTCCCACAACGCATTGACGTGCACTGAGGGATGAAGCAGGTAGGCCAGCGCGAACACGCGTGCCCCCGCGGCCCCGAGGTGCCGTCGTGCAAGCAGGAACAAAGGCACCGCGCCCAGGCAGATCCAGACCGATTGAAGGACAAGGAATCCGCGTGGAGGGAGCCCTGCCTTCATCAACCCGGCAAAGACGAGCAGCGCGAGCGAAACATGCTCGTCGAGGACCGAGCCACTGGGGACCAGCGAGCACACAAACGGCCGGCCCGCGGAGGTGTTCCAGATCGCGTTGACGAACAGACCGAAGTCGTACGTGTTCGTTTGCATCGAGGAGTCGCGGATGAGGGCAAGACGCGCGAGCCATGCCCCCACAATGAGCGCAGCCGCGACCACCCCCCACAGCTCCACCCGGTGGGCACCGCGAGGAACCCGGTCTCGCCCGTGCAACGTCGACACGCCGGCCATCACGCCCCACCCCACCACTGCCGCGATGATCAGCCCGCCCCGGGTGGTCGCGACGTCCGGGTCCAGCAACAGCCCCAACAGCGGCATGCCCAGCAACGGCAGCGCCCTCAGGTTTGCTCGGCGCAGCGCCGACCACCGATCGGCGGCGCGACGGAGGGTCAACGCGTACCCAAACCCGACCAACAGGGCGCCCGCGACCGTGAAGCGCAGCACCGCCGAGACGTCGTCCTGCCACGACAGACCCTGAATCTGTGCCACGGCCGCCCCAGGAACGAACGCGAGCACAACTGCGACGGCGGCAAACACCGCCCGCTCCACCATGGGGGATGCCTCGAGCTTCGCCACCGAGTTCAGCCCAGCAAGACGTAGAGGAGTGCGATGATCGCCGCGATCGCCAGACTCGCCACCACCGGGGTCGATGAGCCCTCTTGGGTCGCGACTTCCCGTGGTGGCGACACGACGATCGCATCCGAGGAGATCTCCACCCGAAGGAACAGGTCTCCGCTGCCCTTCGTCCCGCGACCTCCGGCACCTCTCAAACGAAGCGTCGCACCGTCGGGGAAGTCCTCCGGAAGGCGTAGTGTGATCGAATCCAGCGACTCGCCCGGCTGCGGCGCGCGCTCCACTTCGGCGCCATCGAGCGTGAGCGTAGGTGGCAGCGGAACACACACACCGTCCGGTGCGCCCAACCCCGAGCGCGGCACCTTCACGCTCGCGCGCAGGTCCGGGCCCCGGTCCTCGCCAGCGGGAGCGTCGTCGTAGATGCTGCCGATCGAGCTCATCGACTCACTTCGGTGGCGGGCCGCCTGCAGCCGGCTTGCCGAACTTCTCCATGCAGCCGCGCAGGATGTCCGGAAGGGCCTTCTTCAGCTCGGTCGGCGCGGTCGCCAGCGCGTTGGCCTGGCATGCCGCCGACTCGATGCTGCCCAGCTTCGTGCAAGTCGCAACCGCCATCTGGAGCTGCGAACTCTTCGCGGCGTTCCACTTCTCGACCGCATCCCCGTCGTAGTGGCGAAGCATGAACGCGTCCTGAGCCTCGCTGGCCGCCTTGCAGGCCTTGTCGAGTTTCTTGGGCATTTTCTCGGGAAGCACGAGCAGAGCATCAATGGCCGCCTGATGCTTGGCGGCCTCCTCCTTTTCGGCCTTCGCCTTGGCTTCACGCTCCAGGCGCTTCGCTTCGACACGCTTCTTCTTCTCGTCCGCCTCTTTCGCCTTCGCGTCTGCGGCGGGGTTGGGCTTCGGTGCTGAGTTGCCGCTGTCGCAAGCGCCAAGAGAGAAGCAGAGAGTCACGGAGAAAATGAGTGCAGACGTACGCATGAGATCCGTGGGCGGGAGCATCGCACGGCGCCCGGGCGTACTGGAAGTTTTGCAGACGCCCCGTGTCGTCATCGCGCGCAGGTCAGCTCGCCGCAAACCCTGCTGCCAACGCCTCGCCAATTCGCTCGAGTGCGGCCGATGCTCCGGGGACGGCTCCCGTCATGTGTAGGAAGCCGTGCACCTGATCACCGAAGCACCGGCGCTCCACGGCGACCCCCGCCGCCTGGAGAGCATCCGCGTACGCGTGCCCCTCATCTCTCAAGGGATCGAAGCCGGCAGTCGCGATGTAGGCAGACGCAACACCACCGAGGTCGGGAGTCCGAAGAACCGCGATGCGAGGATCGTTGGGATCTGCACCGCCGAGATACGTCTGCTCAAACCAGTCGACCGTGTCCGCCTCCAACAGGAAACCCCGGGCAAACGCCCGACGCGATGCGGAGGGCTCCACGGGGTCCGTCATCGGATAGATCAACAACTGAAAACACGGTCCCCCCTCCCCCCGGGTCAGCAGGGCGACGGACGCCGCGAGGTTCGCCCCCATCGAATCGCCGCCAACCGCCAACCGTCCGTCCGAGTTCACCAGCTCGGGGTGGTCGCGGATCCAGCGAAATGCCGCGAGGCAGTCGTTAAGCCCCGCTGGAAAAGGGTTTTCGGGGGCGAGGCCGTACTCGACCGAGACCACCGTGCACTCCGCCTCCCGACACAACACACGGCACGGGACATCGTGCGTCTCGAGGTCACCCACCACCCCGCCGCCTCCGTGGAAGTAGACCAAGACCGGCGCGTCACCGTGCACACCTGGGGGCGCGTAGATGCGTACACGGACCATGCCACGAGGTCCGTCGAACTCGGCGTCATGAACTCGCGAACCCCTCGGCGACTCCGGATCCATCAACGCCGGCAAGCGAGCCATCTGCTCACGCGCCCCGTGCACTCCGAACGCGTGCAATCCCTTGCCTCCATTGGCGCGGTCCATCAGCCGCACGGCGAAGTGGACTCGCCGGTTGATCGTGAAGCCGTCGCGCGCGACGTGAAGCCTCGCGCCAAGACGATCGAGCCATGCGTCCGGCATCCGCACCAGTCGCCGTCCCAGCGCCAGCTCCAACTTCGAACGCACATCCAACATGCGTCGAGTGTGCCGCCGCGCGACGTTCGATGAAAGCGATCGCGAGCCAAGCGCGAGGCTCGATGCGATCTTCACGTGACGAACCCCCCTTGGATCCGCTATTGAATGGTTGGGGTCTGTACCGAGACTCCAGGCGACAGCCAAAAAAATCGAGGGAGAAGAGAACCCACGGTTCTCAACCCCCTCGTCAGAGCTCGGCACCAAACGCCAAGTTCTACGACCGATAGCCGGCACACCGAATGAAGGAGCGGTGTGCCAACAAGGCTATCGGTCTTTTTTTGCCATCATCTCGATCATGTCGACGCAGCGCGTGGAGTAGCCCCACTCGTTGTCGTACCAGCTGACGATCTTGAAGAACTGATCGTTGAGCTGGATCGCCGCGGTGGCGTCGTAGATGCTGCTGTGGGGGTCGGAGATGAAGTCCGAGGACACGACAGGTGCCTCCGTGTAGCCGAGAACGCCCTTCATGGGGCCTTCCGCGGCGGCCTTCATGGCCGCGCTGATCTCGGCGATGCTGGTCTTCTTGTCCGTGCGGAAGGTGAGGTCGACGACCGAGACATCCGCCGTCGGAACGCGGAACGCCATGCCCGTGATCTTGCCTTGCAGCTCGGGAATGCACAGGCCGACCGCCTTCGCAGCGCCGGTGCTCGCGGGGATGATGTTCGTGTATGCGTTGCGTCCACCACGGAAGTCCTTCTTGGTCGGACCGTCTTGGGTGGGCTGCGTCGCCGTCGCCGCGTGAACGGTGGTCATCAGACCTTCGGCCAACCCGAAGCTGTCATTGATCACCTTGGCGACCGGCGCCAGGCAGTTCGTGGTGCACGACGCGTTGGACAGGACCGTGTGCTGGGCAGGGTCGTATCCTTCGTGGTTGACCTTGTAGGCGAACGTCGGAACGGTGTCGGGGGTCTTGGTCGGCGCGGAGATCAGGACGCGCTTGGCTCCCGCCTGCACGTGCTTGCTCGCGTCGTCGAGCTTGGTAAAAAGCCCCGTTGCTTCGAGCACGTAGTCGACGCCAAGGTCCTTCCAGGGGAGCGCAGCAGGGTCGCGCTCACTGAGGCACTTGGTCTCTTTTCCGTCGACGGAGAAACCGTTCTCGCTGAGCTCGACCGACTTCCCAATCCGGCCGTGCGTGGAGTCGTACTCCAAGAGGTAGGCCAGGTTGGGTGCGGAAACGAGGTCGTTGACAGCAACGATCTCAATGTCTCCGCGCTCCGCGGCGATGCGATACACCAGACGACCGATGCGTCCGAACCCGTTGATGGCGATTTTGGTGGTCATTGCAGCGTCCTTCCCCGAATAGGGGATGCGCACTCGTACACCGCGACCCGCTCATCGATCAACGCCCCCGGCCGCATGGCCCGTCGTCTCAGCTCACCTTTTCGCACACCATGCGCGTTTGCCGAATGCGTGCGCACGCCCGAAACCACCGCGCGCTAAACGATCCGAAATACTCGAAAAGCGCGGTGGCGCGGGGCGGCCGAAAGACCGGATACGCCGGCCATGGTACGACGGAAATCGATGCCATTGGACTCGGCTCCGCTCTCCGGCACCGTCTACATCCCCGATACCTCGTCGCTCGTCGAGAATCCTGACTCGCTCGACCGCTTGCTCACCGACGGCAATGTCGTCGTGTTGCTGCACCAGGTCATCGAAGAGTTGGGGCGACTTCAGGCCAGCCGCAACAAGTCCGAGGGAGTCCGTGCTGCGGCTCGCTCGGTCATGCGGAACATCCTGACGTTGCGCGGACAGGGGCTGATCTCACACGACATCCGTGAGCTGTTTCAGGCGGGCGCGCATGCAACCCCGGATCTCAACGCCAAGCGCGGCACGCTCGCCTGGGAGCCCGAAGGGGACACGATGGCACCGTACGACGCGACGACGGGGGACAACCTGATCGTCGCGGGAGCGCGCAGGGTGGCCGCGGTCGCTGACGAATGCGCGCCGGGCCGCTACAGCGTGGTTGTCGTTTCGGAGGACAGCAACGTCTTGCTCAAATGCGACGCCGTTGGACTTCGTGGAGAAGCCCTGCGCTTCGGAAAGCTGGAGCTGGACAGTCCCAAAGAGGTCTACCGAGGCTATATCCGCGCCGAAGTCGAGCCGAGCGTGATGCGAGACTTTCTCGATGGCGCCCCGCCGATGGAGCGCTCGATCGCCTTGGACACACTCGATCCCGCGATCACCGAGCGCCTGATGTGGAACACAGGCGTGATCCTCCAGTCGGGGGATGACGAGCTTCTGCTTCGTGCGGACCTCGAAACCCGAGAACTCCACGAACTCCGCTTCGCCTTGTACTGGGATCGCAAACGGCTGACCTACAGCCCGCGACCCATCCTGGGCATGACCCCACGTGACCCCCTGCAGTGCTTCGCCATGGAGTTCATGCTCGACCCCGCGGTCCAGCTGGTCGTCCTCGATGGTCCCGCGGGCTCAGGAAAGACCCGCCTGATGATGGCGGCCGCGCTGCACCAGTTGTTGGGCCAGCCGACTGCGATGCGGTTCTCCAGGAACTCCGCACTCGCCCACACCAACCGCTTCGAGAACGGCATGTTCTTGCTGCGGCCCGAGCACCCCTCGAGCAACTACGAACTCGGCTACTTGCCCGGCGACTTCAATGAGAAGGTCTCCCCGTGGCTGGAGCCCTTCATGCAGCACATGCGGGCACTCAGTGCGATCAACGAGCACGACTTCATGGCCGAGCTCGAGCACCGCAAGATGATGCACATGCTCTCCACCTCACTGCTGCGGGGCCTGGACATCGAGAGCTCCATCGTCCTCGTCGATGAGCTTCAAAACGGAGACCGACACCTCGCCAAAACCCTGATGAGCCGCTTCTGCGAGACCTCCAAGGTGGTCCTTGCCGGCTGCCTCGACCCCGTGCAGATCGACAACCCCTACGTGGACTGGCGCTCGAATGCACTCACCCGCGTCAAGCAAACCTACAAAGGGTTCGGGCCGGTCGTTGCGCAGATCAGCCTCGAGAACAACTATCGCGGGCCGATCTCCAAGAAGGCCGACGAATTGTAGCCGCGAGCTGAACGCCGCCCCGCATCTGTTACATTATGGTGCGAGACGTCGGGGGTGATGGGAGAAATCGAGCCGCAACTGGTCGAGGCGGACGCGGCTCCGCTGCTGCCGGGACCTCTTGCCGATCAGGCCCCGCGAACCCACGCGCTCACGTTGTGCTGTGCCAACAGCGTGGAGGGGATCGTCGGAGAGGTTGGGCGAGCACTCGAGGGTCTCGGGTTCGAGACCGAGGTGGTCACGGGGTCCGACGCTCGCTCGGCCATCCTCGACCGCGGGGGCGCGCGCGATCGGCCCACGATCTACGTCGTGTGTGTTCAAGGCGCGCTCAAGGACACCGTTGTCGGCCCGCTGCGACAGGCGCTGGCCACCCACGGCGGTCCGGATGAGCACTTGTTCGTCGCCGTCCTCGACCTGAGCCTGCCGCTGTCCATGGTCGGCCAAGTCCGCAGGTTCGCCGAGGCCCTCGAACGCATGCCCGGCGGGACGCGACCCGACCCTCTGCATGAGCGCCGGCAGTGGCGGGAGCACTCTGGCAGCCGAGTCATCGACGAGAACGACACCAGCACCTACCGCGCGGTGAAGCGAGATCAGGTGCGCAAACGCAGCGCCAAGTCCAAGGCTTCCCCCCCGATCACACCTCCTCACCGCGTGGCGCGAATCGAGCCGACCCGGAAGTACCGCGCCGTGACCGGGCCACTGCCCGCCGTCCCCGGAGAGTTTGACGGTGATGAGATGCCCACCGTCGCCCGCTCCACCCGCGGCGACGCGCCCAAGACCCACCGCAAGCGCGTGCGCGTGCCCAGCCTCGACCCCCATGCGGTGCCGCAGGAAACCGAGCGCGCTGTGGTCGCGGCCAACTTCGGTGCCGCCATCGCGGAACCGCCGCGCAGACGCGGCGGCGCTTGGGTCCTTCTCGTGCTCGTCCTGGTCGGTGGAGCCGCGTTCGCCAGCTACCAACTCGGCGCCTACGACCGATTCCTGCCCACCGATATGCAAGCCACGGCGATCGCGGCGGCCGGCGGCGAGCAAAACGAAGACG
The DNA here is from genome assembly GCA_050633305.1 of Nannocystales bacterium. GTDB lineage: Bacteria > Myxococcota_A > Polyangia > Nannocystales > Nannocystaceae > CAJXVA01. The sequence continues at coordinate 405,146 of JBOEGF010000018.1, read as the reverse complement.
CACCCGCGGACGCGCCGGGCGCCGCAGACGAACCGGAAACTGCGGGCGAGCACGTCGACTCCCCGAGCGACGAGAAGCCCAGCGCCGCCGCGGCCAACCCGAACCCGAAGGCCGACCTGGGAGCGCCTGATCCGGCAGGGGTCGTCCTGGTAGAGGACGCTGCCGAAGAAGACGACGCGGAGGACGAAGCTGTCGCCGGAGACCCTGCTCCTGATGCTCCACAAGACGGGTCCGAGCCAGCGGCGGTCGCAGACAGCGCCTCCAACCCCGTGGACGCGGAAGACGAGTTGGAGGCGGATCCCGCCCCAGACGAGCCCGAGCCCGAGCCCCAGCCCGAGCCCCAGCCCGTGCCCGTGGAACCGCCAGCACCGGTGGCTTCGGCCGAAGCCGACCTCAGCCCGCCGTCGAGTGCCGAGGTGGAGACCAAGCTCGCCCGCGCAATCGAGCGGCGTGCCGTGAAGGTCTCCAACAAGTACTACACGGCCACCACCGATCCTCCGAAGGCCCGCTGGGACGGTGCCCGGCGCCTGTGTCGGGTACTCGAGATCGATGGCGTGGACGACTGGCGACTACCGCATCGCCGGGAGCTTCAGCTCTTGGGCGCGATCGGTATGCTCGCGAAGGGCTCGTTCTGGTCCCGGACCGTCGACACCGACGACACCGACTTCGCGTATGTCTACGAACGCAGCGGCCGGCGCCTCTCCTCCTGGGAGAAGAGCGAGCCGGCCACCGTGATCTGCGTGCGCAAGCGGAGCTGAACGACCCGCCCCGCGGACTCTAGGAGTCGGGCTCTTGCTTGCCGCGGATACGCAGCAGCAAAGAGTGAAGCGGCGGCGTGATCGCGAAGGTCGCGATGATGCGGATGGGTTTGACGACTTGAGTCGCACCGTAGGCCAACGCCGTGACCCCGCCCGTCTTGAGGAAGCGGCCGAAGAATCCGCCGCCGTCGCCGCCGGAGAGCCAACCTCCAAGGTCTACCCCCGCGTTGAGCAGCACGAGAAATGCGCCCCACGTCCCGAAGAAGATCGTGAACCAGACGGTAATCCCGAGGGGACCGTATTCGGAGAAAAACCCTTTGAGCTTGGCCATGGTGCCCGTGGGCTCCGCTTCGGCCTCTGACTTGTCCGCCCCGGCTTCCGGCTCGTCCACTGGCTTGTCCGTCGTCTCGCTCACGTCGTCACCACGCTCCGAAGCTTGGCAGCCAGCAGGTCGAGCGCCACCGCATTCTGCCCGCCCTCGGGAATGATGATGTCGGCCCACCGTTTCGAGGGCTCGACAAACTGCAGCGTCATCGGCCGCACCGTCGCGTAGTACTGCTGACGGATCTGCTCGAACGTCCGGCCGCGCTTCTCAATGTCGCGCCGGATCCGACGAAACACGCGGATGTCGGCGTCGGTATCGACGAACACCTTGATGTCCAACAGCTCCCGCAGCCGAGGGTCCGCCAAGACCAGGATGCCCTCGACCAACAAGATGGGCGCCGGCCGAACCGGCAAGCACTGCTCGTCACGACGGTGCGTCGTGAAGTCGTACATCGGGGCACCGATCGCTTCCCCTGCCCGCAGCTTGGTCAGGTGCTCGACGAGCAGCTCCGAATCAAGCGAATCGGGGTGGTCGAAATTGAGCTCGCACCGTTCTTCGTAGGTCAGCTCCGGTCGGTCGCGGTAGTACCAGTCGTGCTGCAGAACAGACACGTGCTCGGCCACGGACTCGGCCAAACGATGGGCAACCGTGGTTTTCCCTGAACCGGTGGCACCTGCGACGCCGACAACGAGCGTTTGCATGCGCCGGCCAATATCACATGGGGGACGGCCTCTGGGCCTCGCGGCTCCTCCCGACGAGGGTTGCCTCGCCCCCCACGCTCGGGGCGCACCGGGTCTCTCCCCACCTCCGGGAGGAAGGACAAAGCGAAAGGAACGGCCTCGCACCGCCTGTCCTGAGGCGTTTCGGTAAACCGTCGTCGTCCCTGCGCTCTCCGAACAGGCCATGGCCACGCCGGAAGATGTGCTCTAAGCTCACGGCCCCATGGGGTTGCTGTTCCAATTCCTGCTTCGGATTCGCAGGCAGGTCCAGACGCGGTTGCAGCTGAAGGTCGTGGGCTTCGTTGCGATGTTCTGGACGTTTGGAAGCGTCGGGTTCTACCTGTTCGAGTCCCCGCACAACCCCGAGCTCACCCTGCTGGACTCGTTGTGGTGGAGCGTCGTCACCATGACGACCGTGGGCTATGGCGACTACGCCCCGGTCTCGCTGGGCGGCCGTTTCCTCATCGCGTTCCCCGCGATGATCGCAGGCGGAGGCGTGCTCGCGTACGGCCTCTCCGTCATCACGACCTACCTGATCGAAGAAAAGACCAAGGAGCTCCGCGGGATGAACGACTTCAACTTCCGTCGACACATCGTCCTCATCAACTACCCGGGCGAGGCAAAGCTCGTAGAGATGATCGACGAGCTCCGCCACGACACGCACCTCGATGACCGCGAGTTCGTGTTGCTGACCGACCAGATCGACGAGCTCCCCGAGACGCTCGCGCGCTTGCACGTCCACTTCGTCAAGGGCTCCCCCATCAACGAGGAAGCACTCGAGCGTGCCGGTATCTCTCAGGCCGCCGACGTGATCCTGTTCGCTCGCTCGGAGCGGGACGAGAACAGCGACTCCTTCAACCTCGGTGTGCTTGTTGCGTTGCAATCGACCAACAGCAAACTGACGATCGTGGTCGAGTGTGTCTCGCCGCTGCACAAGGAGCTGATGCTCAAGGCCGGCGCCTCCACGGCGATCTGCGTCACCGAGCTCACCACGCAGCTGCTGGCCCAAGCCCGCGAAGGGCTGCAGATTCAGCAGCTGTTCAACGACCTTGCGTCGAATCGGACGCCGCAGCAGGTCGATGCCGTCCCGTTCGCACTCAAGGGCTCCGGGTCGTTCCGGTTCGCCGATCTCGCGGCTGAACTCGCGCAAGAGAACGTGATGTTGATCGGGCTACGCAGAGCGGGAACCCAGAACATCAACCCTGGGCCCGACTATGAACTCGCCGACGGAGATGACCTGTTCATCATCTCGTCGGCTCGTCCCCGGATCGTCGAGCGCACCGCCCCAACCTCGTAGAGGCGAGGGTACCCCGCACCTACGCGGGTGTCGCAGCAGTCTCGGGGCGAAGCATCCGAGCCAACGCTTTGTAGGCGCGATGGGCTCGTACGCGCAGCGCCCCAGGCCGTACGCCGAGGCGGTCCGAGATCTCTGCCATCGGCATTCCCGAAAGCTTGTGCATCTTCACCACCTCGCGCTGGGTGGGCGGCAGCTGATCGATCGCGGCACGAACGCGCCGGACTTCGGCCAACTCGCGCTCCTCCTCGATGTGTGCGGCCTCGGAATCGAGCCGCTCCATCGACACGCCCATGCCCTCGACTTCGCCGCGCGCCTCGAGCGTCGCGTGGCGCCTGTCGCGGCGGTATTGATGACGCATCGCATCAAGCGCTGCGTTTCGGGCGATCGCGAGGAACCAACCCTCGACCGCTCGGTCGCCCGCGCCAGGGCCGGTCTCGTACCGGTGACGGGCTTGGTGCGCGCGCAAGAAAGTCTGCTGAACGAGGTCTTGGACCAACGCGTCATCGCGAACCATCCGGCCCAGACGGGCGCGAACCCGTGGGTACAACCGTCGGTGGAGCGTCGCAAACGCGCGTTGGTCTCCGTCGATGTAGCGCTCCATCAGTGCCTGAAGGCCCCGCATCGGAGGATGCGTTGTGTGCGCGGTTTCGAGTGTCTCAGTCATGGGCGAACCCCTTTCGATGAAGCCAGCTTGTATCCACTTCGGCGTTTGGCAAGTTGACTGGTCGGTTTAATTCGAAAACAAGAATCACGACGCGACGGTCGTCCGAACGGCGCCGTTGAGGATCGCTTCCGCGCCTTTCGACAGACGGTCGAACACGGCGGTGTCTCCGGTCGCTTTGGCGAGCAGGATGGAGCCCTCCACGAACGCGATCAGACTCTCGGCGACGGCCCGCGGATCATCGACTTCGAACTCGCCGGCGGCAACCCCAGCTTGCAGCACGCTCTCGACGCCGGCCCGCCACTGGTTGAACACCTGCTTGAGTTTCTCGGCGACCGCGGGCTCGCGGTGCGCCATCTCCAGGGCCAGGTTGCCAATTGGGCAGCCACGGATGGATCCGCAGTCTTTTTGGCACTGCTTGTTGCCCCCAGAGGCTGCGGCGAACATCTGCGTGAGCTTCTCGCGCGCACTGCCGGAACCCGCGATCATGGCCTGAACGCCTTCGCGTTGTCCGGCCGCGAGCTGGTCGATCGTCTCGAGCACGAGCGCGAGCTTGCTGGGAAAGAAGTGATAGAAGCTGCCCTTCTTCAGATCCGCGGCCGAGCAGATGTCCGACACACTGACGGATGCGTAACCGCGGTCGTGGATGAGCTCGGCCGCCGCCTTGAGGATCCGGCCTCTGGCGTCACTCACGCGGCCCATGCAGACCTCCAGGCTGGTTGGGTAGACTCCATGACAAGACGACTGGTCAACTATAAATCAGGAGTGCCACCCGTCAACCCCTTCGCGTCAGCAGGCGCCTCCCGGCTGCTACGTTGACTGGGTCGTGCTTGGCAAGCTGTTCCTCCTCTTCACGGTGGTCCCCGCCGTGGAGCTGTACCTGCTGATCCAGCTCGGCGGCGCGCTTGGCGCTGGCGCCACCATCGCCATCGTTCTCACGACAGGGCTCCTCGGCGCGTCCCTGGCCAAGCGCGAAGGAGGCCGGGTCTTCGGCGAATGGCAAGCATCTCTACAGAGGGGCGAGCTCCCTAAAGAGGGCCTCGTCTCTTCGCTTCTTGTCCTGGTCGGCGGCATTTTCTTGGTCACGCCGGGCGTGCTGACCGACATGTTCGGCATCACGATGCTCATCCCGCCCGCCCGCCGGGCGGTGGCAGGCGTACTCAACCGATACGTCGAAAAACGGTTTCAGCTTCAGCCGATGACGCCCGCGGGCTTCGTGGGCGCCGCGGCATCGCAGGCCTGGTCCGACGCCTCCGAGAACGCGGAGTCCAGTCCGGACGTCATCGACGTCGAAGCCAACGAGAAGCCCTGAGCGCGGAGGCCTAGGGGGCTGAGGCCCAGCCGCCGCTGGTACGATGTTGCGGTGCGAATCCTGTCGGCACTCGGCCTGAGCGCGAGCATCACGCTCTCGTGCACGGCTGAGAACGCGGCCTACCAAGAGGACGCCGATCTCGGAACCGGCACCGAACTCAATCCTGCGACCTCGACAAACTCGGGGTCAACCCAGGGCACCACATCGGCCCACAGCGCTTCGGCGTCCCAGAGCCAGGGCGCGTCCAGTTCGTCCCCGTCGACTGGGGACTCGACGACGGAAATCGAGACCGAGCCCGACTGCTGGCGAACGCGGATCATCATCAGCACCGAAGATCTGCTTCCCGCGGGCACGGTTCTCAGCGAGGTCCCCGTACGGGTCGAAACGTCCCAACTCGCCCCTGTTCCGAACCTCGGGACCCTGCGCTTCTACCAACACGACGACAGACTCCCCTACGAGTTGGAAGGGATCGGGCGCTTCGCATGGGTCCGGATCGAGGAACTCGGTGAGGAAAAGACCACCGAGTTCGAGGCGATCATGGGCACGACGTGTCCCGACCTCCCTGAACGACTCCCGACCCGGTCCGTTTGGTCCGCCGGCTACGTCGCAGTGTTTCACTTCGACAACGGTGACGAGAGCCCACTGAGTTTCGTGGACTCGGCCAACGGCATCGAACTCGTCGCCGACGCCGATACGCAGGAGGGCCAAACGGAGTGGGTCCTGGGAACGCATATCTGGAAGCTCGGGGACGGGGTGCTCGAAGCCTCGGACCTCGGCCTCGACCTCCACGACGACGATGAGATCTCAACGCTGGGGTGGGTCCAACTCGAGAACAAACACGCCGAGGTTCTTCCCTGGAACGACAGTGACGCGCGGCATCGGGAGCTTATTGCCAAGCTCCCGGGTTATCGACTCAGCGCGGTCCGAGGGCATGTGGGGCCATTGTCGGAGTTCGCGGCATCCCCGTTCTTCAACCTCTCCCAATCGCTCACCGACGAACTCCACGACAACGTCTTGGGACCCGATCCTCTTGAGGCTGAACGCTGGACCATGCTCGCAGGCACGTACGACGGTGAGCAGATGCGGTTGTTCGTCGACGGCGATCTCATCACGAGCGGCAACACCCTGTACACGCCGGGGTCCAACACCAACGGCTCCATGCGCGTCGGGCGATGGTTGCGTGGCGGCATCGACGAGGTTCGAATCAGCGACGTGGCACGCTCCGCGGACTGGATACGGATCCAGCATGCGTCCATGACGGACACCCTGCTGCAGTACCGCTCCCGCGAAAAGATCTGAGGAGGCGCGCCCGGTTGCGCGGGCTACTTGGGGGCCCGTGTCTTCCGCTTGCGTTTGCGGCCCGCCTTCGACGAGCCATCTTTTCGTGGTGGCAACCCGGTGTGCTGGGTCAGCGCCGAGCCCGGACGCGGACCGCCTCGACGCGGACGTCGTGCTCCGGTCGCAGGTTGGGTGCGTGGGATGAGTGCTCCCGGACCGTTGCCGATCAGCTCCCCTCGCCCCATTCGCTGTAGTGTCGCACGGAGGAGCGGCCAGTTTTCGGGATCGTGGTAGCGCAGGAACGCCTTGTGCAGCCGTCGCATCTTCAGCCCCTTGGGGACATGAAGATCCCCACCGACCCGCTTCACACCGTGCAGCAAGTCCTTCTCGCTTCGATACATCGCCGTCGCACTCGCCATCGGTGAGGGCAGGAATGTCTGCACCTGATCCGCCTCGAACCCGTTGCTCTTGAGCCAAACCGCCAGCTCGATCATGTCTTCAACGCGGGTCCCCGGATGGGCGGCGATGAAATACGGGATCAGGAACTGCTTCTTGCCCGCCCGCTTCGACGCTCGGTCGAACATCGTCTTGAACCGCTCGTAGGTTCCGATCCCCGGCTTCATCATTGCGGACAACGGACCTTCGGCAACGTGCTCGGGCGCGATCTTGAGGTACCCGCCGACGTGGTGCTCGACCAACTCCTGCACGTACTCCGGGGACTCGACCGCAAGGTCGTAGCGCACACCCGAGGCGATCATCACCCGCTTGATGCCTGGCAATGCCCTCGCCTTTCGATACAGCGAGATCAACGGCGCGTGGTTGGTGTCGAGGTTCGAGCAGACCCCCGGGTAGACGCACGAGGGTTTCCGACACGCCGCCTCGATCGCCTTGGACTTGCACGCCAACCGGTACATGTTCGCCGTCGGTCCCCCGAGGTCGGAGATGGTCCCGGTTAACCCCGGGGTCATGTCCCGCACACGTTCGACCTCGCGGATGATCGAGTCCTCGGACCGGCTCTGGATGACGCGTCCTTCGTGTTCGGTGATCGAACAGAAGGAACACCCCCCAAAACACCCGCGCTGAATCGTGACCGAGAAGCGGATCATCTCGTACGCGGGGATCTTCGCGTCTCCGTACTTGGGGTGAGGCACACGCGCGAACGGCAGCTCGTACAGGGCGTCCATCTCCTCCGTGCTCAGCGGGATCGGGGGCGGATTGAGCCACAGGTCCCGGTCACCATGCGCCTGAACGAGGGCACGGGCATTGCCGGGGTTGGCCTCCAGGTGCAGCACGCGTGATGCATGGGCGTAGAGCACAGCGTCATCCCGCACCGCCTCAAACGAGGGCAAGCGAACCGCGGTCTTGGTCCGGTCGTGTCGCTGCGCTGCGATCTTCGTGCGGCGCCGGATACCAACGAGCTCGGCCTTGGGTGTCTCGGACTTGCTCGCGTAGGGGTCGACGCTCGGCCCCACAGGCCCCGGTGCATCGAGCTCCGTTGAATCGACCTCGGCCCAGCCCTCCGGCAATCCGCGCCGCATGAACACCGTGCCTCGCACGTCGCGAACGGAGTCGATGGTCTCACCATCTCGTAGCCGCCGCGCGACTTCGACGAGCGCTCGCTCGGCGTTGCCAAAGATCAACAGGTCGGCTTTCGCATCGGTGAGAACCGAGCGCCGGACCTTGTCCGACCAGTAGTCGTAGTGCGCGATCCGACGCAAGCTCGCCTCGATCCCTCCGAGGATGATCGGCACATCTCGAAACGCCTCGCGGCATCGCTGGGCATACACCAGCGTGCACCGGTCCGGGCGGAGGCCCTCCGCCGCATCCGGCGAGTAGGCGTCATCGCGCCGGATCTTCCGGTCCGACGTGTACCGGTTGACCATGGAGTCCATGTTCCCGCCCGTCACCCCCCAGAACAGCCGCGGCTTTCCTAGCGCCGCGATGTCGGTGGTGTCCTGCCATCGAGGCTGGGCGACGATGCCGACGCGCAAGCCTTGCGCTTCGAGCAGGCGCCCCACGATGGCCATCCCGAAGCTCGGGTGGTCGACATAGGCGTCCCCGGTCACCAGCACCACGTCACACACGTCCCAGCCCAACGCATCCATCTCTGCCCGTGAGGTGGGTAGAAACGGTGCCGCAGCCAGGTTGGCCTGACGCGCGAAGAGGTGCGAAGCGGAGCTCACCGCCCCCCTTGTAGCAGGCTGTCCGGAGGCTGTCGCGCGCATGACGCGGACCCTCCTGCGTCGCGACCGCCCGTAGCGTTATCCTCCCGCCGTGTCCCGCCACACCGCGCGCCGCGACGGCTGGGTCGGCCAGGTCGAGTTCATTCTCGACCACCTGGCGACCCGCGTGATCCTCAGCCTGCTGATCATCATCAGCCTCATCCCGCACGAACGAATGGTCGCCGTCGGACTCGGAGGAGCCGACACAGCGTGGGTCCACTTGTTGTTCCTCGTCGCGTTCCTTCCGGAGTTCGTCGGCCGATCGATTCTCGCGTTTCGGGGAGAATACCGGGCGCAGCACAACGACCCCGCCGCGGCCGGTTGGGTCGCCCCCAGACGACTCGACGCGTTTCTTCTGGTCGTCGACTTCATCGCGCTCCTGTCGTTCCTCCCCTGGGCCAGCGCGCAAACCCGATGGCTGCGCCTCTTCCGGCTGGTCCGAACCGTCATGTTGTTGCGCTATTGGGCGCCGCTTGTTGCCGACCTCTGGAACGTGCTGCGACGACGGGAGCGCGCGCGGCAGCTGTTCCTGGTGTTCGCGACGGTCTGCATCATGTCGTTTGCGGGCACCGTCCTTCTCAACCACCTCACCGACTCGGTCGGGGACGACTTCGATGCCGATGGCAACGTCGGAGACCCGCACGACCACGAGTTTTGGGTGCGCATGTGGTGGGCCGTGCGCCAGATCGGCGACCCAGGCAACATGCTCGGGTCGCCCCACGACGCAGGCACGCTCGTCGTCAGTATCGGGCTGACCTTCGTCGGCCTGTTCTTGATCAGTGTGCTCATCGGCATCGGCACGGACGCGGTGTCCGAACTGATGGAACTCAGCCAACTCCGCTCGGCGGGTCTCAAGGGCCACACGGTCCTCCTCAACCTCACCACCCCAACGCGGGCCCTGCTGGACGAGGTTGTCGGCGAGTACCGCAAGCTCGTCCCCACCGGAGCTCGCCTATTTAGCGTTCGGGGCCTCCGAGAGTTCCGGCGGCGTGCGCGGCAACAGCGGGAGTTCGTCGTCGTCGGCCGCGACACGGAGGCACCACCTTTCCTGCGTGACCCCGAGTTCGCCCGCATCATCTACCGCGAGAACTCCGACGAAGATGACGAGGCGTTCCTGACGCGTGCCGACGTTCCACTTGCGCGCCGCGTAGTGGTGCTTGCAGACGCGGACAGCGATGCGCCGGACGACGAGACCGTCCGAACCCTCATCACGATCGTCGAGAGGCTGCGCGAAGTCATCGATGATGATGAAAACGCCCGGACCAAGCTGATCGCGGAGATCGTCGATGAGAGCAACATCGGCGCAGCCCAAAAGGCCATCGCCCGGGCATCGGGCCGAGTCGAGGCTCGCATCGTCCCCACGGAGCGTCTGCTCGCACTGTTTGCCTTTTCCGTCGCTCGTCGCCGACGGGCTGCCGAGGTGTTCACCAGCATCGTCGCCTCCTCCGGCTACGAGCTGTACATGTACGACTACCGCAACTCGGAGATGCCCGGCGGCACCCCTCAACTCCCACCGCCGCACGACGCCCTCGAGTCCATGGTGATGCAAGGGCTTCCACGCTCTCCCGCACGCCGCGTCATCCCGATCGGGGCGTTGATGGCCACCGAAGGTTCCGGCTCCCCGCCTCGGGTGTTGCTCAACCCGGCCGCGGATGCCGGCGCGCTCCACCCCGACGAACGAATGTGCGGGTTCGTGGCACTCGCGCCCAACCACCAGGTCACCGCCGAGTTTGCCGATGAGCAGCGCACCGGTGGCATGCACAGCACCCCCACCCCGGGCAGCACGGTCGAGCTGCCCTCGTTCGAACCGGACACGCCCAACCCGCTGCGCAAGGTCCTCATCTGTGGGTTTCGCCCCGCAACGGTCAACCTCATCGAGGCCATTCTGACGGCCGAGCCGCGCGGAGAGGTCCTGGTGCTCCTCGAGAACGAGGACGCCAAGGCCGAGGCGATCGATGCCGTGGAAGGCCACAGCAACCTCGTGCGGACCGGGCTCCTCGAAGGCCTGCGCGGGACCTTCGAACCCCTCGCGGGCAGCAACGCCGAGTTCCAATGCATCCCTGGGAACGGAGGCGGCGGGGCCGTTGGACGCGTGGTGTTCGAGGTGGGCGACTGGACGTCGTCTCGCCAACTCATGCGGCTGCCGCGGGACTTCGGGACCGCTCCAGAGATGGACGCGGTCATCCTCACCTCATCGCAGCGCCACGGATCCGACGCGACCACTGCGACCGCGTTGATGAAGCTGGAGCACCTCCAAGAGCACATCGGTGGCCGGGATGCTCAGCGCCCCGAACAGACGATCGTCGCCGAGGTCGTCAACGCCGAGCTCGCACACCGTCTCGACCGTCGCTACCGCGCGATGGGACGGGACAACGTCGCTGTGTACTCGCTGCATGAGATGCGGGCGTTTTTCATGTTCCAGTCGATCATCGTGCAGAGTTTCACGACGATCTTCGGGGAACTCCTCTCGCCGTGGGGCCAATCGTTCACACGACTCGACTCCCAAGGCGGCGAGGGCTCGATCCTGTTTAGCGACCTCGCCATGCAGCTTCGTGCCAAGGGGCGCGTGCTCGTCGCGGTTGAGCTCAAGGGCGAACGGGACGAGCGTCGGCTCCTCGTTGGCCAGGGTGACCCCGAAGATGGAGACCGAATCCAGCTCGCGAACCTCGACGGCATCTGGGTGTTGCAAGCCGATCGACCCCACGCCGGCACGGCTCGGTACCGCACGGTCAACGACCCGGTTCCGCAGGTCGAACACACCGTCATCGCGCCGATGCCAACCGGGCCGATCCCAACCCCGTCCGCCGAGGCCTGAGCCACCCTGCCCCCCTTTCGGGGGCGACGAGCGTGATAGAATGCACCCGTGGATCGGGTTGCGTTGTTCGGGGCCGTGATGGTGTTGGGAGGGTGCAGCACGTTCGTGGCTGCCGAGGATGAGGATCCACAGGCGGACACCGAGGGCACTTCGGCGGCCGAGACCGAGCAGACCCCGGTGCCAACAGGGGCCGACAGCGAGACGAGCCCCACCTCCGGCGCCAGCGGCACGAGCGGCGCGCCAGAGTCCACAACGGACGCGGACACCACGGTCGACCCCACTGGCCGCGGGACGACCTCCGAGGGCTCGTCCGGCCCGGCCGAATCCACGGGGAACGCTTCGAGCGGGCCGGACCCGACCGACGACTCGAGCACCGGTGACCCATCGACCACCTGCGGAGACAGTCGCACCCAAGATGGCGAGGACTGCGACGATGGCAACGACGACGAGCTCGACGGCTGTACCAGCAACTGCGTCGAGGGTCCCACCGGGATCGGATACGGCGCGATCGTCACCAGTGGCCTCGGCGGCGGAAGCGACAACACGGGCATCGACAACAACTCCGACGAGTGCCCGGCGGGTGAAGTCCTCGTCGGACTGCAGGGCGACCTGACCTCTGAGCCTTGGCTCGGGGTCATCGGGGGCGTGTGCCGGCCTGCCGCGCTGACCAACACCGACCCGCCCGAGTTCGCGACCGGCGGCCCCGCCACAGAGCTGCCCGAACACGGGGGGTTCAATGGTGGCGGCGCGTGGAGCACGGAGTGTAGCGGCGACGAGGTCATCGTCGGCGTACGGGGCGGCTCGGGCACCGTCATCGACGGGCTGCAGATTCAGTGCGCAAGCATCGACACGATCGGTGACCCCGGCGCGTACGAACTCGACCCCAGCCCCAACGTCGAGTTCGAGACGCTCCAAGGCGGGGGGGGCGGAGGTACCTTCGGTCCCCTGACGTGTCCGGCAGGAACGGTCGCCATGGGCCTGAGGACACGGACCAACTCCTTCGTGATTCAGGTGGAGCTGCGCTGCAGCGAGCTCCACCTGACGTACTGACGATCAGTTGACCGTTGGAAGGAACGAGTACGTCTCGGCGTACTCGAGCATCTGCGTGGTGAAGTCGTCGGGGTACTCGATCTTCACGTCGGTGATCTCATCCCCGTTCATGACCGGCACCAGCTTCGGCTGAATGAACCCGCCATACGGCGCGATCTTCAGCGCCTCGTAGCGCTTCTTCACTTCTGCGTGGATCTTGGCGTCGACCTTCACGCCGTAGGTCTCGACGAGCGCCTTGCCAGCTTTGTAGTCCCCCTCCGACTTGACCCGCTGGACTTCGGAAAGAAGCTCACCAAAGAGTCCGCGCAGCTTCTCGTAGTCGTTGACGACGAAGTACGTCTTGCCGTCCTTTTCCTTCTGCTCCACGACATTGTCGGCCTTCCCCTTCTCGAACACCCACTTCGCAATCATCTGGCGGTTGCGCATGTGGGCCTCCTCGAGGTGTTCACCGAGCTCGAGCCGCGAGAGCTGCACCATCAACCCGTTGCGGATGTAGTCGTCGTAGGCCGCACGCCCGGTGTCGAGATCCTCCATCACACCGATCTCGATGAGCTTGGGGTCCAACAGGAAGTACAGCGCCACCAGGTCCGCCCGCGCTTCCTCGAGAGTCGAGCTGTAGTTCTTGAGCGTCTCTTTCGGAGTTCCGACGCCTTCCTTGATCTTGCCCGAAGCGTGGCCGATGACCTCGTGCATGTCGGTGTGAAGCGTGTCGGCGTAGTTGCCCCACTTCTTGGTCCGGGCGACTTCTTCATCCGAGAACGAGAACTCCTCCAGGACCCCGCTGGACTTGCTGCTGCTGTCGTACGCGTGGACGATGTTGCCCAAGTTGACCGACTTGGAGCCGTGCTCGGCGCGAATCCAGTTGGCGTTGGGCAGGTTGATTCCAATCGGTGTGGACGGAGCGGCGTCCCCCGCCTCGGTCACAACGGTGATGACCTTGGCGGAGATCCCTTTGACCGACTCCTTCTTGTACTCGTCGGGGATCGAGGAGTTGTCTTCGAACCACTGCGCCGATTTCGAGATGGTCTCGATCCGCTTGGACGCCTCGAGGTCCCGGATGCTGACCACCGATTCGAAGGCACCGCGGTAGCCCATCGGGTCTCCGTAGACCTCGATGAACCCGTTGACGACGTCGACGCGAGACTCCGTGTCCGCGACCCAAGCGACCGAGTACGCATCGAACGTCGCGAGGTCCCCGGTCTCGTAGTAGGCGACAAGCTCCTCGAGCGCCTTCTTCTGAGGCTCGTTCTCGGCAACCTCCACGGCTTTCTTCAGCCAGCCGACAATCTCCTTGATCGCGGGCCCGTACATGCCATCGACCTTCCAAGGGCGCTCGACGAGCTTTCCATCGACCTTGGCGAGCTGGCTGTTGAGACCCAGCGAAACAGGCCGCTTCGGATCCGCAGCCTTCATCTTGTCGTAGAACTTCTCCACGTCCTTCTGGGTGACGTCCGGGCCGTAGAAGTTGGTGGCCGATGACGCGACGAGATCCGCGTTGGGATCGAGGTTGACCGCTTTGGCGTCGACTTTGGGGTCAAACATGACGGGCTCGAGCTTGGCGAGCAGCGCATCGACATCCTCGCCCTCGGCGAGCGGGAGAGACGAGCTGTCGACAGCCTTGACGGCCTCGGCGAAGAACTCCTTGGAGAACTCCGGCACCATTTTCTTGTTCGAGTAGTGGTGGTGGATGCCGTTGCTGAACCAGACCCGCTTCGTGTACTCGACCAGCTTCTTCCAGTCTTCGCTGGTCTTGTCGGTCTTGCTGCCCGTCATGACCGCCTCGAGCGTCCGACGGATGGCGAGGTTGTGGCGGTACTTCTGGTCCCAGATGATGTCGCGACCGGCGAGCGCCGCCTGAGACAAGAAGTAGACGAGTTTCTTCTGCTTCACCGGAAGCGCCTCGAAACCCGGCACCTGGTACCGCAGGATCCGGAGGTCGGCGACTTGCTCGGCGAAGTACTTGAACTCGTCCGCCTTCACCTCCCCGGCGGGCTGCTCCGCATCCGGCTTGGCGGGCGCGTCCTTGATACCGTCCGGTTTCGGAGCGTCGGCGCCAGGCTTGCCAGCGGGGGTCTTGGCCTTCGCCGCCGGGGTCGGCTTGGCCTCAGTGGCCGGCTTGTTGGCGGAGTCGCAGCCCGTGGCCAACACGGAGCAGATCAGAACAGCTCGAAACGCGCGCATGAGAGAGAGCAGACCCGATGCACCCCGCACTGTGCAACGGCTCAGCCGTGCCCCCACTCACGCATCCCGGCGAAACCTCCGCCCGAGCCCGGCCAGCTCAAACTCGTGGCCGGCTGGACGTAGGCCAGAGAACGCTTTCTACCGCCCGAAGATCGGCTCGACCTCACCGCGACGGTCACGGACCGGAGCGTCGCCCATGCGGACGCGGATCGTCGTGCCGAGGTGTTCCGTCGATTCGTACCCGTGCAGCCAGCCCATCGGCAGGCTCGGCGTGGTCAGCGAGAACACGTGCTTGGCATCCTTGGGGCTGAGATTCACGCAGCCGTGGCTGATGGGGCGGCCGAATCCATCGTGCCAGTAGGCGCTGTGCAGCGCAAAGCTGCCCAGGAAGTACTGCACATGGGGAACCGCCTGCACACTGTAGAAGTCGTCGGCCCCCGGGGCGCTGCTCATCGAACCGACCGCACGCTTGTTGTGGATGCGGAACAGCCCACGAGGAGTGGGACTCTTGAGGCCAGAGGAGACGAGCGTGGTGTAGATCGCAGCATCCCCCAACATGACGGAGAGGACCTGCTGCTCGAGATCGATATCGACCCAGATTTCCCCCTCGGTCACCCCATCGGGGCGATCGGTCGGTGTCGAGAAGACCCGAACGTCGTCCGTGGAGATGAAACTCCCGTCGTCGAGCTTGTACCAGCCGTCGGTGTCGGCTGGCTCAACGAGGAGTTGGTCGTGATAGGTGACGTTCGTCGCCAGCTCGGATGACGTGCTGGCGCGGCTGTAGGCGGGCGCTTTGGGCCAGTTGGAGACCCAAGCCAACACCTTGCCCTCCGGCACGGGCTCCGCCTCGAGGTCTCGACCTTCGAAGCGGCTGGGCCGAAACCGCCGGACGTCTTGCTCTCGCACGACACGGCGTTGGTCGTCGATGAGAACAAGCTGTCCCTTCGATCGACGTCGGACGACGAACGCGTAGTCGACCCCTTCTTTGAGGGTGTCGATGGGATCCGCACCTGCGTTGAGCGCCCGAAGATTTCGGTAGCGAGGTGCGTCGTGCCCGACCTTCACCTTGGCGTAATAAAAGGGTGTCAGCTCGGCTCGCATTTTTGGCTGGGCGTACGCGATGGCGCCCTCGCCGTTGCGGGTGTCGTCCATGCAGGCGAAGCCGTGGTGTCCGAGGTCGGCCCATCCGAGTTCGCCGTCACACCCCGGCCCATCCACGTAGCCGAAGACATCGAACGCTGCCGCCGTCGGGATGCGGCCGCGAATCGGCGCAGAATCGGTGGGCTTGGCGAAGATCGTGAGCTTCTGCCGAGCGATGCGCCGAGCAATGGGCTCCGGCTCCGCCTCCAGCTCCACCGCGGCTTCGGCCTCGGCCAGAGGCTCGAGCACGGCGGGCTCGTCGGCCAAGCGCTCGCTGGACGGCGAAGCCTCGTCCTCGAAATCGTCGGGCTCGTCGCTGAGCGCGGAGTCAAATTCCCCGTCCGGCTCACCGTAGAGGGACGCAGAGACGACCTCCTGGTGAATCATGCGATCGGAATCGCGCATCCCCATTCCGGCTTCCTCGGCGGACGCGGAGTTGCAGCTCGCGAGACCAAGGGCGGAGAGAGTGAGGAGGGCGAAAGAGCGTTTCATGATTTCAACCTGTGTAGGCGGTGTGGGTAATTGTGGCACTGCCGAGGCTCAGACGCCAATCGGCGGCATAGACATCGACCCAGGCGGGACACTGTCAGTGCGGCGCATGCTCGGTCTCGCGCCATCAATGCGCGTCGGCCAATTCATGCGGCTCTAGGTCAGACGACCCAGACCTCACTCTATTCGTATTGCGGCGGTTTCGTCCCGACTTCACATCCGTCGTGACTCCACCCCTACAGACGAGATGGTCGGGCCGTTGTCGCACCGTCACCGAAACTTCTTCGAATCGGCACGCGCAGGACGCGTCAGTCCGTCGCCGCGGGCTGGCCGTCGGAGCTTCCCTCGGCCGGCGGGAGGAACGGGTCGGCAGGCTTCTCCCCCTCGCGAGCTTCTCGCTTCGACCCCCCGAGCGCGAGAACGATGCCCAAACGTGGCCCCCATCGGAACGAGCAATAGTCCAAGACCGGAACCGGGTCCGCGCCGGTCGCAGAGGGCTGGTACTCGAACGAGTCGTTGCACTGCCCGGTCGGAAAGAGACCCGAGAACGCGACCCCCAGGTCAATCGACACCGGACCGCCCACACCGATGTACGCCCCTGGCCCAGCGGTCCAGTGGCCGAAAACCCCGTTGTCGTTGTTGAAGAACACGGGACCGATCCCCGCGAACACGTACGGCGAGAATCGAGGCCGGCGAACGAAAACCCACTGGGCAATCGGAGTCAGACTAAAGACGTTGGTCGGGATCTGATTCTCGAGGTCCGGGAGATCGCCCTTGAGCGACTTGGAGTACAGAAGAACTTCGTCATCGACCTGGAGTCCCAACGAGAACCCATCGGCGATGAAGTAGCTCCCTCCGAGTCCAAAGCTCAGCGATACGAGGTCCTGGCTGTAGCCGAACCCAAGCCCAAAGGTGGGCACCACCGTTCCCTCAGCCCAGGGGCGTCCTCGACGATCCTCGGCCGCCTCCGCAACCGCAGGCGTCGCAAGCCAAGCCGCGACTGCCAGCGCCGCGATGCCTCCGATCTGGCCCCGTCCCACCCACGCATCGTATGCCGCGCAGCCAGCCCATGGCCAGCCGGCGGGATCTCCTGTCGGCGATGTCGTGGTCCGCGGCGCGGGTGCTGCGGACTGCAACGGTAGAGCCCAGCGATCCCCCGAAAACAGGCTGGTACGCGTGTCGGCACGGTTCGTGTACTTCTCCCGTCCACAACGGGAAACCGAACGATTCGACAACCCGCTCACGAAATCAGGGCCGTAGTGGCCACGAACCACCAGGGGCCCTTCCACGCGCCCCGGAGGACACGACATGAACTTGATCCGACACAGCATGATGGGCCTTGCCCTGGGAGCCGCACTTCTTGCCAGCACCGACGCAAAAGCAGGAATCGACGAGTGTGGCGGGGCGCACATCGAACGCGGCGCGGAGTGTGAGCTTCGGTTCGAGGCGACCTGCGAAGGCAGTTGCGACCTCGATGCCGCCCTGAGCGCGTGTGCGGCGGATCTACAGGCGGCCTGCTCAGGCACCT
Source organism: Nannocystales bacterium (assembly GCA_050633305.1). Lineage (GTDB taxonomy): Bacteria > Myxococcota_A > Polyangia > Nannocystales > Nannocystaceae > CAJXVA01. The sequence continues at coordinate 387,371 of JBOEGF010000018.1, read as the reverse complement.
GCGACTTCGATGCGGACATCGAGTGTACCAACGACTGTCGTCCCTCCTGCGAAGCGGAGTGCTCGGCCAACCCCGCAGCCTTCGACTGCTCGGCATCCTGCCAGCTCGACTGCGAAGGAAGTTGCGAAGCCTCCTGCTCTGGCGCCGATGATGAGACCGAGTGCCGAGCCTCGTGCGAGTCGACCTGCTCGGCCGAGTGCGACGGCAGCTGCGACGTCCAGGCCCCAGACGCCGACTGTGTCGCTCAGTGCGAAGGTTGCTGCGGCGGTTCCTGCACCGCAGAGGTCAACCTCGACTGCCAGATCTCCTGCCAGTCCGAGGGATACACGGCCTGCCAGGAGAGCTTCGCCAACGAATGCGCGAGCAAGTGTTCGACCAGCGGCACATTGTTCTGCGACGGCCAGTACATCGACCACGGCGACAACCTCGACGGCTGCATCGATGCCCTCGAGGCGGAGGGCATCCGGGTCGAACAAACGGTCGACCTCTCGGGACTCTTCGACGGCGAGGCAGCCTGCGCCGTCTCCCCGGGAAGCCGAGGTGGAACCTGGGGAGCGCTTGGGATCCTGTTCGGACTGGGCCTGTTCGCGAGCCGTCGCCGTCGCGACTGAGCCAAGGTCCCCCGCGCCCATGCTCCGGCATCGGCGCGGCTTCGCGACGGGGCACTTCCATCACCCCCCAGCTTGGGCGATGCTGTGGCGGCAGTGACCCCGAAAGATGTCGAGTTTTTCAAAGCCCTGCTCTTGAGCCGTCAGGCCGAGCTGCGGGCCGAGGGAGATGTGGAGGTGGTCCCCGAAAACTCCAGCGCTGACACAGCGCGGCGGGTGGACGAGGACGCCGCACCGCTGGCCGAGATGAATCAGATCATCGCATCCAAGCGGAACGTGACACGGACCCGGCAACTCGAGGCGATCCTCGAAGCCCTGGACGTGATCGCGGAGGACCCCGACGAGTACGGTCACTGCGAGGACTGCAGCAAGGAGATCAAGCGACGACGCTTGGAGCTGATGCCGTGGTCCACACTCTGCATCGCCTGCGCCGAGCGTCGAGAACGCGAGAACCCTCGTGGCCGCCGCCGACATCTGACCGACTACAAATGATCCGCCAAGCCACGATCTCCCTGGTCGCGCTCCTGCTCAGCGCGCCCGCTTGCGACAACAAGACGGCCGGTTCCGCTCCGATTCCGGAAGCTCTGCGCGGCGCGTACGGACGGACCGAGGTCGATGCGTTCCTGCCAACGCTGGGCTTGGAGGTCGACGTCGACACGCTTCGGTACTCTGAGCTCACGGTCAAGATCGTCGCGGGCAAGGAATTAGCCAACGGCTCGTACCAGATCGATGAGGCCGAACTCCGCTGGGCGAAAGATGCTGGCACCGACGACCCGAAGAAATGCAAAGGCACGATCGACCGGCACGGCACACGTCTGCTGCTGACCATGTTCAAGATGGACAGCGACAGCAAGTGCGAGGCCAGCCTCCTGGGCGACTGGGAGGCTTGGTCTCTGGTCGACACGGTCCCAGAGACCATGGCCGGGTCGTATGGCCGCAAAGACCCATACGCGGTCGCGGAAGGGGTGCGCCTGGAGGGCAAACAGATCATCCAAACGCGCAACGACGAGGTGCTGGAGCTCGAGGAAGCGGTGATGTTCGAGTCGAAGGCGAACGAGCTGATCGTCCGCAAGGGCGTGTTCGGAGAAACACTCTGCACCGGTTCGGTCACGCTCAGCGAAGAAGGCCTGGTCCGGGGAAAGCTCGACCCGGTCGAAGGCACCGGCCCATTCTGCCCATCGGTCTTCGGCAACCGATGGTCCATCAACACCGCGCAGATTCCCAAAGGGCAGTTCTCCAACGGAAAGGTGAGCGTCGAGGTGCGGGGCGAGACAGTGTTGCTCAAGACACTCGACGAGCAGAACCTCAAGTGCGAGCAGGCGATTCTCCGAACTGCGAACCGGAACGTGGCCGACAGCGGGCGCGACGGAATCCCGGTGATGGGGGGACAGGTTTTGGTGCTGCACTCGGCCAAGCCCACCTCGGGCGCATCGGCTTGCGCCGACCGTCTCGGCGGACTGGCCCAGGCGCAATGCGAAGAATACTTGGGCGTCCCGTGCGACGCCTCGACGCTCAGCGCCACCGCGCACAGCGCTGACGAGGTCCAGTGTCCGTCCCACATCGTCATCGGCGACACCGAGGGCGGCAAACGCAAGGTTGCGCTGCTTCCAAAGTCGCTGGAGAATTCGGTGTGCTGGGAGCTGCGCGAACCGCTGGCGCCCGCGAAATGAGACCGGCTGGACTCGGGGGCTAGTCGCACTCGAGTCGGTCGAGCACCCGATCGACGGCCGACTTGTAGCGGCCGTTCGGGTACTTGCGCTGGTGAGCAACGAAGTGGTCGCACGCGCCGAGCGGATCTTCGGCCGCTCGGAGCAGCTCTCCGAGTTCGTAGCTGAGGACCTGTGCTGTGCGTCCGTCCCAGCTACGTCGAAGCGCTCGCCTCAACTCGGTGATCGCCGCACCAAACCGCTTGTTCGCGCGTAGTTCGGTCACGCGCTCGATGATCGCTGCGGCCTGGGCGTCCGTCCCCCGGCCACGCGCACGACGACGTTCTGGCTCGGCACTTGCGCCTGACGCCCTGACATCGCCCCGAGGGGAATCCTCGGCAGCTGCAGCGACCGCGGGCTGCAGATCCGACGTTTCGACCTCAGTCGTACCGTCCGCCATCGCAACAACCGGCGTCCCCCACGACAACCGCTGGCCCGGCAGAACGTCTTCGACACGACCGTCGGGGTGATGAAAGCGGATCTTGCCCTCGAGAAGATCAACATGGCCGCCGCCGTCTTGTTGCTCGACCGCGAACCGGGTGCCAACGACTTCGATGGTTCCGTGACTGACCCCAACTTCGACCGGGGCCTCATCGTGCGGAACCGACTCGACCTCGAACAGCACCTTGCCAGATCGCACACGAACGTTGCGCCCTTCGGTGCGTACGGTCGCGGCCTCCCACGCCTGCACGGTCATGTGGGGGGCGACCAAGCTGCAATGCGCTGCGAGATCGGCCGCGTCGTCGGCCGCGCGAACGAGGCAGTCCTCGGAGGGGCCTTCGACGTGGAACGCTCCAACCGCGGCACGTGTGGGACGCGAGACCGCGAGCGAGGCTACGGATCCCGAGACGGCGGCATCCTCGGAGGGTGCCGCCCACCGACTCCCGACGACCGCGAGCACCAAGGCTGCCCCGGCAACGAATGATGCAGCCGGGACCCAGCGCCGCCAGCGAGCCTGCCGCCCGGACTCGTGGCTTTGAATGGCCAGCTGGACCCGGTTGCGAGCGCCGATCGGCATGCCTTCGGCTTCGCGTTTCTGCTCGAGCTCTTCGAGCACCGCCACCAGGTCTTGCCGCGGGTCGGGATTGTGCTCGTGATCAGGCATCGGGCAACTCCCATCCTGCAGCGCGGACACGATCCTCGGCCCGCGCGATCAGCTTGGAGACGTAGCCCTTGCTGTGCCCGAGAACCTCCGCGATCTCGATCTGCTTTTTTCCGTCGAGCACATGCATCGAGAACGCGACCCGCTCCTTCGGTGGAAGGCTCGCCATCACGGCCGAGGCCTGTTGCAGCCCTTGGCGCGCCGCGGTGACTCGCTCGGGGTCACGAGGGTCGGTGTTGCGACGGCCCAGCAACCACCGCACCGGCGCCGCGTTGCGCAGCCGCTCTGCCCGAAGACGGTTGAGGCATCGGTTGGTGGTCACCCGGTAGAACCAGGGCTCCATCCCGCCGTGCTCCGCCCGCTCGTCGAGCGAGTCGAGTACGTCGAACAGACGAACGAACACCTCTTGGGCCACGTCTTCGGCCCACGCATGGCTCCCGGATCCGTAGCGCAGAGCCAGGCGATAGACGAATTCGCGATGCTGCAGGTACAGGGCCTCGACCCGCTCAGTCCGCGTGAGGGCCGGGGTTACAACACCATCGACCGTGTGGGGCAACGGGTCGCTCATTTGATGTTCCAGCCCCAGGTGACGCCCAACCCCGCACGGACCCCCCAGGCCGATCGAGCCCAGTTGGGTGCGTTGTCGCGGATGTGCTGCAGACGACCGCCGGTCATGAAGCCCTCGGTAAACAAGTGCACGCGCATCCGGTCCCAGCGGCGACCCAACGAGACCGATGCGGGGAGGCCGACGTACCAGCTGGCGGAACCGCCACGAACGGACTCGTCGGCGTAAGCGTGTACGAGCGCCCCCACGACGAGGCCGACTTCGGCCCCAAAGCGACGCCGCCCGAAGCGAACGTCGGGACCGACCGCAAGCGTGGTGTCGAGGGCGCGGACCGACCCCGAACGCGATGGAATGATCCCGACATGCAACTGACCTCCCGGACCCTGGAGCTTGCCCAGCCGCATGTGTGTGCGGGCGTAGGCATCCACATCGCCACGCGCCACCGCGCCGGCGTCCGCGCCGAGCCGAAACTCCGACTCCTTGCTGATAAAGCCCGTTTTCTCCTCGGACCGTTCGGGCTGCGCCGTCGCGGGAGGCTCGTCGGTCGTGCTGGGCGGACTGGGCAACGGCGCGGAGCGGACCGGCGGCGACTCGGGCGTGGAGGCACCTTCGATGAGGGTCACGATCGCATCGGCCCCCTCGGGCTGCTGCAACTCTGCGTACGTCACGTAGATGGCGGGGTCGGGACACGCGGACCCTCCCTGCGTCATCGAAGCGCCAAGTCGGGCGTCGGTATGGACCACGCACAGCACCGGGTCGCCCGGCCGGGGTCGCGGGGTGAGCACGTAGCCTGACTGCAGCAACGCCGACTCCAACACGCCCGCTGCGCCTTCGGGCGCCTCGGCCTGCGTACGCATGCCCAAGACTTCGGAGGCCAACGGATGTGGGGGCTCGACCTGGGCTTCGGCCGCGTGCTCCAGCAACAACCGCGCCCGGTGCAATGCCTCGAGCCTCATGACCGCCGGCGCGCCGGGCTCGATCTCGAAGGCTTCCGTTCCGCCATGCACGGTGACCGCGTCGGCATCGGCCTGCAGCGTGAGAACCTGGTCGGCGTGTTCGGCCGGTGCGATCGTGTAGCCCTCTTCGATGAGGCGCTGAACAAGCCAGCCTCCCAGGGCTGTGGCGTCGTCGGCGTGGGGGCCCTGCGCCACGACTTCCACAGACACGCTCGGTCCGAACGTGAACGCGGTCGCCAGCAATGCCGCTGTGAGCCCCATACACCAGTCGTGCGCCTCTTTCGAGACACCCCTTGTAGTGTGGAGCCAACGCCTTCCGATCGGCGGTATTTTTCGGCGAGTCCATCCCGGCGCCCCGAGAACCGCCAGAAACGGCGGCCTGCGGGCAAGGACATCACACCCGAGGGGGATGTAGGTTTCCTCGCCATCCTCCGGGCGGGGGCGGCGCAGCCCGCGAACCTTCAGCCACAGCCTCGTGGGAGTGGGTCCCGGTCACAACAGCCGGGCACGTCGCTGGCCTCACACGCCGCTTCAAGCGTCTCCGAACCCGCGACGTCGAGCCCGTCACGGCACACGCAGACTTTCTGACAGCAGAAGTCTCCAAGCGACATCAAAGGTGCGCACGTGAACCCCGTGTCGCAGCGCGTCCCGTCGACGAACGACTCACACTCGACGTCTGACTCGCAGGTCGTCGAACACATGGAACGTTCGAGCACCGTTTGCTGCGCGACGGTGCACCGGTTGTCTTCGCAGACGAACGACTCGACCCCACCTGCCATCTCTGTACAGTCCGAGTCGGACTCGCATCGATCCGGCGGCGCCTTGATCGTCTCCCCGAACACGCACAGCAACTGATCACAGGCCAGCGATGGGAATGAGATGACCGGCTCGGAAGGCACGTCTTGCTGGGCGTGCTGACACGGAGCGCCGACGTCGGATTGAGGACACCCCACGGCGCACATCAACCCCAACGCCACGCCCACCCATGGGGTCGCGGACATTCGCATGTGTCCTGTCCCACCGTTCGGCGAACGAGAAAGTTCCCGTCTACACGTGCGAGCCCTGAGTTTGCGCCCGAGTCGAAGACGTCGGCCCTAGATCGGCGTTTTCGTGGGCGGGGAGCCACCCCGGCGCTTGCGGCTCCCCGGACCATGCCCGGCGCGTGGCCCCTTGAAGAGTCGACGAAGCCCCCCGCGCTCCACCATGCTGGACAAGCGTTGGCGCTGCGTTGGGTCCAGAAGCGCGTGAATGTCGAGTAGCGTGCTGAGGGTTGCCTCGGTCATCTTCGCCTGCGTTCGAGCGAGATCCTTCTGGATGCGTGCGAGCTCTTTCTTGCTCGGCTTGTTCTTGGCCAGCTCCCGAGAAAGGGACGTGTTCAACGCTTGCTGCCCGACTCTCGCGGAGCTCTGTCGTTCTCGTAGCGCCTGCAGGTGCGCACCGACCTGCTCGCTCTGGGCGTCGGTACACGACAGCTGCGCACACAACCCGCGGGCCTGTTTCCCGGCCTTGCCCTTCTTGCCCTTCTTGCCCTGGCTTGCGGTTTGAGCCAACGCATCGGGAGCCGCCGCGAGGGCAGTGGAAGAGACTCCGAGGAGGAGCGGAAGAGAGAAAGCGGTGGCGCGGAGCAAAGAGTTCATAGGCGATCCAGTCTGGAGATCGTGACCCGCGAACCTGGGGCACAGCCGCAAACCGGCGGTAAACCGGCAGTAAACCGGGCCGTTCCACCGTTTTCTGGGGCAAACGACGAAACCTACCGCCTCGCCTGCGGTTCTGCTGAACTGGACCGTGGTGGCCCTCGAAACCGACCCCACCCTGCCGCCGGGTGAGGCGGCGCCGAGCCCAGCTGCCCCGGGCTCCGACGAGTCACGCGAGTGGATCGGCAACATTCGAGCAGGCGTGAAGGCTCGTCTGTTCGACGCTGCGCCCGACACGGTCGACCCGGACCCGGACCGCCCCGCGCGGCCTACTTCACAGGGGCCGACCCGCATCGGCCGGTACGTGGTCATCAAGCGAATCGGTGCCGGCGGCATGGGAGTCGTATACGCGGCCTACGACGACAAACTCGATCGCAAGGTCGCGGTCAAACTGCTGCGCGCGGGACACGGCCCGGTCACGCACACGGCCCGCCAACGGTTGCTCCGAGAGGCCCAAGCGATCGCGCGGCTCTCCCATCGCAGCGTCATCCAAGTGTACGAGGTGGGGACCCACGAAGAAGAGGTCTTCGTGGCAATGGAGTACGTGGAGGGAAGCACGCTCAAGCAGTGGCAACCCTCGCGGGACTGGAGGGAGATTCTCGCGCGCTACCTCGATGCCGGGCGAGGCCTGTGTGCCGCCCACGCCGCCGGCATCGTGCATCGCGATTTCAAGGCCGACAACGTCCTGGTTCGCGCAGCCGACCTCGTTGTGCGCGTGGTCGACTTTGGGTTGGCGCGAACCGACGGGCAGATCGAGCCGGGACACGACGCCGAGACGCACAGCCCTGACGCGGAACCCTCGCTCACCCGCACCGGGGTCATCATGGGGACGCCGGCCTACATGGCCCCGGAGCAACATCTGGCCCAACCCACTGAGCCGCGCACAGACCAGTACGCCTTTTGCTCGTCGTTGTTCGAAGCCTTGTACGGCTATCGAGCATTCGCGGGGGAGCGCATCGACGAGCTCCGCCTCAACGTTCTCGAGGGCAGGGTCGAGCCCGCGCCGCGCTATACCGCCGTTCCCTCGAGTGTTCACAAGGCACTCGTTCGAGGCCTAAGCGTCGACCCCGAGGACCGTTTTCCGACGATGGAGGCACTGCTGGCCGACCTCGCCCTGCCGAGCTCGCGCGGCCGGTGGCGCACGGCTGCCTGGGGACTGGGGTTGGCTTCGATCGTGCTCGGGGGCTCCGTGCTCTGGTCGCCCTCGGGGTCCGACGCTTTGTCTCCGGAAGGCATTCGCATTCGAGCCGAGTTCGACGCATCCCAGGACCCTGAAGCAGAGGCAGAACTCAAGCGTCTACAGGCTCGCACGCTCCCCCAGCGGTGGAACGACCTGCTCCTGGCCCATGCCGCGTCGTCGGACAGCCCTACGGCGGTCCTCGCCGGGCTGAAACACTTGTCGATGTCCGACACCAGCTGGCTCCCAGCCGCGAGGGCATCCGCCGCCGACGCGATCCGGCAAGGGCCGGTCTTCGCGATGCACACCACGACAACACCGGTGCGCCGTGTCGTCTTTTCTCCGGGTTCGAACCATCTCGCCGCGCTGACCGAAGACGGCTCGATCCTACGCTGGACGACACCGCAGTCATCCGATTCCGAGACGGTCCGCCTTGACGCGAAGCCGGTCGACATCGCACTCACCGCCACGGGGCAGCTACGCATCCTGCTGACGGGCGGCATGTTGGCGACGCTCGAACCAGCATCCAACGTTCCGGCCACCCGTCGTGTTCACGACGGCCCTCTGACGGCCCTCGCGACCGACGGCGAGGGCCGGACCGCGATCGGAGCGGAAGACGGGACCGTCTACGTCCTGCGCGGCGACGCGACCGTGATCCTCAGGGAACACGCAGCAGCCGTGGGAGCCCTCGCCTTCCACCCGTCCTCCAACACACTAGCCTCCGGGGACAGGAGCGGTCGAGTCAGCCTATCCTTTCTCTCGAAGAAGACACATCGGACGATGGGTATCGACCGCGCGATCCAAGAACTCGTGTGGTTTCCCGAGGAGGAATGCGTCGTCGCCCTGACCTCTGGTGGACCGGCGGCGTGGGATGGAACTCAGGGTACCGAGGCTGCAGCTCCAGTGCCTGGAGACGTGCACCGGGTCGCAAGGTCCCGCGACGCACAGACCCAGGTCGCCGTCGGTCCGCGGGGCGCACTCACGACGTTCGCAGACGGCACGACACTCCCGCTGGAAGTTGGGGATAGGATCTCGGGCCTGGCAGTCTCGCGTGAAGGCCACTGGGCAGCGGGAGGCAGCGCCACCGGGATCACATTGTGGAGGACCGGGCTGGACGACACGGGCCTGCGTGCGACGGGAGATCGCCGGATCGACCTGCATACCGAGGCCGACATCGTGGGCGTCCACCCTCGAGCGGAGCGTGTTTTCGTGGTCAGCTCGGACGGCGTCGTGCTCGAGAGCACACCGGGGAGCGATGCCCGGACCGTTGTGGATCTTCCGACACAGGTGCGTGCGAGCGTCGCGAGTCACGACCAGCGCTACATCGCCGTCGAAAGCCCGGACGGCAGGTTGCATGTTCTCGACCTCGATGAGCCGACGCAGGTGCGGGCGCTGGGCTCGGAGGACAACAGCGCCTTGGGGCCCTACGTATGGTCCGCGGATGGATCCACATTGGCCAAGCTGGCCTGCCCGTTCGACAGCTCGACGTGCCATCTGGCAGTCCATCCATCCGACGGCCGACCCGCAAGGACTCTGGGGACCACCGGAGGCGACCCAGAAGGACTGCTCATCTCACGCACCGGAGACCGTGTCGCGGTTGTGCACCAACACCACGTCTCGTTCTGGGATGCCGCCAGCGGGGAGCAGGGCCAAGTACGACCACCCAATCGCGGAGGCTTACTCGCCACGGCCTTTGATCCAGACGGAGCCCTGCGCATTGCCGCTTTCGCGGCCGGCGGGCGTACGTCCGCGTTGTACGTCGGTCAACGGGGAGATGACGGTGGCCTGCACACCCTGTTCGAGGAAGTCGGACTACGACGACTGTTCGCGACGGCAGACCGCGCGGGCGTCGTGCTGGAGACGTCAACAGGACGCGTCCTGCTGTGGCAGCTCGCTCAGGATCACTTTGTCCGGCTGCCGGCGGACCTTTTACAGGGGCAGAGCGCCACCGAAGTGCATGTGGCGCCCGGCGGCCGCCAGCTCTGGGTGGCGCAAGTCGCGGTCGCCGAGGTCACCCTTCTCGACCTCGACTCGGGACAACGTCGAACGCTACCCCGCCCGGTCAGCCCGCTCGCCTGGGCCGACGGTGGGGGCTGGATCGACGTCCCGCAGCCTGGGACACTGCGCCGGTGGGGGGCCGCAGCGCCCCGGACCCCAGAGGACTTCGCCGACTGGCTGCACACCCGGACGCGGGTCCAACGACCCCTGGAGGCCTTGCAATCCATGATGTCCGAGTCGCACGAACGGCTTTGACGTTGGCGCCGGACGGCGCCACGATGGACGAGCCGCGCATGACGCCCTCTCGCCGACCGCATCGTGAATCTGTTCGCCCGGAGCGTGTGTCCGCATGAGCGGGAGTCGAGCAGCGTTCGCCGAGGGCGACGTCGTTGGCGGCTACCAGCTCATCCGCCCGGCGGGCAAAGGCGGGATGGCCCAGGTTTGGCTCGCGCGCAAAGGCGGCCGCGGGCGTCCCGTCGCGCTCAAGGCGGTCCTACCCCACCTCGCGGGCGAGGCTCGATACAGCCGGATGTTCCGGACCGAAGCCGAGGTCAGTGGCCTCATGAGTCACTCCAACATCGTCCAGTGCTTCGACGAGGGCGAAGACGGTGGGGTCAGCTACATGGTCATGGAGTGGGTCGAGGGCATCAACTTGGTGCGGCTTCGCGAGGCTCTCAAGCTCATCGACAACACCGACGTGCGTGCGTCGATGGTCTCGTTCGTCATCGGTCAGCTCCTCCACGCGTTGGGCTACGCGCACCAGCTCACCGACCCCAGCGGTGTCCCCCTGTGCATCGTGCACCGCGACATCTCCCCGCAGAACGTTTTGGTGTCCACAGCCGGAGACGTGAAGCTCCTCGATTTTGGCGTCGCGCACACCGTCATCGAGGAGAGCTCGGGCATGCACGTCAAGGGCAAGCTCCGGTACATGGCGCCCGAACAGCTCACCACGCGGACGAAAGCGCCGACGCTGGATCTCTACGGCGTGGGTACGCTGTTGCATGAGCTGCTCGACGGCAAGCGGTTTCGGGGAGACTTCAAAGACGACCGGCAGCTTCATGCCCAAGTCATCCGAGGCGTCGCTCCGATGCTGCGCGGACCGGTCGCGCCTGAACTCGAGCGACTTCGACAAGCGCTGCTCAGCCCAGATCCAGCAGCGCGCCCCCAGTCGGCGGAGGCCGCACTGGAGCTCCTTCAGCAGTTCCGAGGCTATCGAGACTGTCGGGTCGAGCTCTCCAAGGTGGTCGGAAGCTTGCTGGGCTCGAGTCGTCCCCGCTCCGCAGTCGAGCCCAGCCAGGCCTCCGCCGCCCGGCCAGGGCCCGGTCCCGGAAGACCCTCGAGTCCGGCCCCTGTCGCCGCCCCGTCCATGCCCGCAGCTTCCATGCCGGCACCTGCCGCGCCTGCGCCTTCCATGCCGGCACCTGCTGCGCCTGCGCCTGCGCCTTCCATGCCGGCACCTGCCGCGCCTGCGCCCGTCATGCCCGCGCCCGTCGCGGCGCCCGTCCCCTCTCCTGCGGCGGCTGCCCCGTCCGGGCCTGCCGCATCCCACCCAGCACCAAACACACCCGCCCGGACCATGTTCCTGGACGGCGGTGGCCTGCCCGCAGAGGCGACCGGTGCAGGCGCCGGGTCCACGACCTTCCTGCCCGCCGAGCAGACCGGAAGCGGCGGGATGCAGGCCAACGTCCAAGAGCCGACGGCGTTCCTCCCCAACCCACACGCCCCGGGCGGCTCCACACCTGTGCCCGAGCCTGAAGAGGGCACCGCCTTCATCGCGCCGCCAAGCCAGTTCGGTCCGGCCCACGCTCGCCCCGGCGCCCCCTCGCCCCAGCGAGCCCCCGTCGCAGCGGCCGCTCCCGTCGCGCCTGCTCCAGCCGTTGCCCGGCGGCCGCCAGGACAAGCGCCGGCCGCTCAGCTTCCAATGGCGAACGAGCCATCGATGACGAGGTTCGTCGTCCAGGAACGCAACCCGGTCAAGACCGTGGCCATGTTTGTCGCCGGTCTCGTTCTCGCACTCGCCGCAGCGGGAGCCGCGGCGTACTTCATCCTCGACGACTCCGGCGACACCCCCCGGGCCTCCGAGTAAGCCGTGCCTGACATCGTCACCTCCGTACTCCCGACGATGCCGGAGCGCCTGCCTCCGGGAACCGGAGTCGATCGGCACGTCCTGGACAGCGTCCTCCGGGACGGTGGGATGGCGACGATCTACCTCGGGCACCACCGCACCACCAACGCCCGCGTTGCCATCAAGGTGCTGCACACCGACTACGTGCATCAACCAGACTTCGTCGCGAGGTTCGACCGAGAGGCACTCGTCATGGGGCGCCTCTCCGGATGCCCGCAGATCGTCTCCGTGCACGATGTCGGCAGCCTTCCCGATGGACGCCGCTACCTCGTGATGGACCTCGTCCGCGGGCACGACCTCCGCGACGAACTCGATCAACTCGCCGGGCGCGACGAGCCCATGGAGGTCGCTCGCGCGGTGTCTCTGATGCGCGACGTGGCCGCGGGCCTGTCGGCGGCGCATCAGATGGATGTCGTGCACCGCGACATCAAGCCCTCCAACATCATGCTCGAATCCAGCGCCGGGCGAGAAGTCGCGAAGGTCCTCGACTTTGGGATCTCCGCCGATCTCGCGGAGACGGGGCGATCACAAGACCTGACCGCCGGGGGCACCGTGATTGGGACAGCCCAGTACATGTCCCCGGAACAGGCCGCGGGCATCTCCGACGCGGAGACCGTCGACATCTGGGCGATGGGTGTACTGCTGCTGGAGATGCTCACCGGGCGTGCGCCCCCCAAGGCCGGCTGGGGTTTGCGCGGCGCGAGTCTGGAAGGTTTGCCGCCCATTCCTGCCGAGCTCCATGCGCTGCTCGAAGGCATGCTTCAAACCGACAGCACCCGTCGCATTCAATCGGCCCGAGAGGTCGAAGCAGGACTGATCTCCATCCTCCCCACCCTGGGCTTGGACGTCTCGATGGTTTCCGCGCCCATCCTTCGTCCGCAAACCGCGCAACGCGGCGGCACCGATGTCGTGCCCGCGCCGAAGAAGGGACCCAGCCTGCGACCGGCACTTTGGGGCGTTGCGGCTGCCGCCGTCATCGTCCTCGGCAGCATGACGGGCTGGTGGCTGGTGCGACCCCACGCCATGGCACCGAAGGCAGACCAAACTGTGGTCCTTGCCGAAAACGGCGAGGAGGAGCCCCCAGCCGCCGAATCGAAGGAGGTAGACGCGAGCGCGGCGGCAGCGACGCCCGAGCCCGGGCCGGCCGTCTCTCCCAAGGCAGAGCCAGAGCCCGACGCCGCTGCCGATCCTGAGGTGAGCCCCGAGCCGAAGCCCCGCACACCGCCCAGTCCGCCGCGAGCGAAGAAGGGCAAACCCAGGCCCTCCTCGCCGCCGTCCAAGAAGCCTGCGAAGGACTGCGCCGCCGTCCGGCAGGAGACCGTCGACGCTGCACTCCTGGGGGAGTGGCGAACCGTCTTGAAACACACCAAGGGCAAGGCCTGTTGGTCGGCGAAGAAAACTCAACGCGAGCGCCATCGCGTTCGCGCGCTCCACAAGCTCGGCAAGTACGCGCAGTGTGAACGCGAAGGCCAAGAGTCGGGCGACCCGACGGTCTGGAGCATCGTCGAGCTCTGCCGCAGCCACGGCGCCTGACCCCTCGGGCCCACAACGACAAAAGCCTCACGAAGCAGAGACCGTGTCTCGAGCTCGTGAGGCTTTCACCTCGAGAGGAAGTGCTCGCGGTTAGGCGACTTCGTAGCCGAAGTCCTTGAGCTTCTTGATCACGACACGTCGAGGCCGACCGGTGAGTCGCATGATGCGATCGATGTCGACCGTCGCACCGCACGTCTTGAACAACTCTTCCCAACGCACGGGGTGATCCGACAGCGGCTCGAGTTCGTGACCCGCCATTTTGAAGAGGAGTCCCCACAGCTCGCCAGTCGAACCGACCGACAGCCGAGCGAACGCCTCGGTGCGGTGCAGCTTGATCGTACGAATGGCCTTGCCCGTCCGCGTCGAGATCTGGGCCATCGTCTGCCCCATCAACGTGAAGTAGATGACCTGCCGCTGCGCTGGGGTCAGGTCATACGCTTCAACGAGCGCGTCGGTGAGCTTGTCCGGATCGAGCTTCACGGCGAGGAGGATACGCATTTTCCGAGCGCGTGGACACGACCAACACGAGAAGCCTAGCCGCGCGACCATTTTTTCCCGATCTGGCCGCGTCGGACAGGTAGCGGTACGCTTCGGAGGATGCGCAGCAGGGCTTGACGGGACCGCCTGTCCCGCTGTAACAGCCCGCGCGCCTGGCCCACACCTCTCGAGCGGTCGGCGCAACCATACGGACCCAGCGGACAGGGTAGGTCGACGAACAAGGGTAAGCGAAGAAAACTCGCTACACTCCGAGGGCTCCTCATGGCCTCGCCGTCCGCGCTTCCGCTCATCCAGTACAACGCCACACTCGTGGCGCCAGCGTGGGGTCCCTACTCCGATCCGCTGGAGCTCGACGGCACCTTCCTTCGCGTCCGCCACGTCGACCTCCGCGAAGAGTTGGGCCAACCATGGCGCATGGCCATCGAGGTCATGACCAACCACCCCCACTTCGATCCCTCGAGGTTGGCCGGAGCCGATTTTTCTCTACACATGCTGCGCGAGGACGCAGCCAACCCCGCAGAGAACGACGGTCGTTTTTTCCACGGCGTCGTCGCCACCACGGAGTACATCGGCTCGTTCTCCGAGGCCTACCACGCCCGCCTCCTGGTCATGCCCGCGTTGGCGTTGCTCAGCAACACCCGCCGCAGTCGCATCTTCCAAGACTCCACCGTCGTCGAGATCATGGAAGAGGTCGCGGGCGAGCTGCTCTCGACCCGGGGTGCAGAGCTCGACGTGACCCGATTGGCGGAGGAGCCCCTCGCGCGCGACTACTGCGTCCAGTACCAAGAGACAGACCTCGCTTTTCTTCGACGGATCCTCGCCGAAGATGGGATGACCCTCGCGTTCGAGGCCGACGAGTCCATGGAGCGCGTCGTCCTGTTTGACGACCAAGACCGCTTTGGGTCGGTCCTGCGTACCGTTGAAGGCCTCGATGGCGCTCCGCCGCCGCAACACGTCCCTGTCCGAGGCGACCGCGGCGAGCTGTCCGACGAAGAGACGATCGCATCCTTTACTTGGCAACACCGGGTGCATCCCGGACACGGCGAACACGAGCAATGGGACTGGAAGCAGGCCGCGCCAGGCCAGCTGCACGCCTCAGTCGAACCCGAGCTGGCCTCCCCACGGCAAGTTGGCTCGACGTATCAACACGGAGGCCGGCGGCTCCAGGAAGACGCAGGCGGGGATGGGCCCCACCTCGACAACACCGCCGACCGCCTGGGCCGAGCCCACCATCTCATCGCGCTGGAGGCGAGCCTCTTTGATGGCAGCTCCAACGTCATGAGCATGTCTCCGGGCGCCACCTTCGAGCTCGACGGACACCCTGACACCGAACTCAACGGTCCCTACTACTGCATTCGCGTCGCGCACACCGCCGACAATCCCGAGGTCCAACTCGGCGGCCAAGGCGGCAGCAACTACGACAACCGCTTCGTGTGCGCGTCCCTCGAGCAAACGTTCGCGCCGACCGAGTCCGCACGGCCGAGGATCTTCGGCGTTCAGACCGCGACCGTGGTGGGCCCCTCCGGCGAAGAGATTCACACCGACGAGCATGGCCGGGTCCAGGTGCGGATGCACTGGGACCGAGAACAGCGCGAGCGCGACACCGACACCAGCTGCTGGCTTCGCGTGGCGCACAGCTGGGCCGGAGCAGGCTTTGGCACCCAGTTCATTCCACGCATCGGCATGGAGGTGCTCGTAAGCTTCCTCGGTGGGGACCCCGACCGCCCCGTTTGTGTCGGTTCGGTCTACAGCGGAAGTCATGCGCCTCCGTATTCGCTTCCTGACAACAAGACACAAAGCGGCATCAAGACTCAGAGTTCACCCGGCGGCGACGGCTTCAACGAGCTCCGCTTCGAGGACGCCGCGGGCAAAGAGGAAGTCTACTTTCACGCGCAACGCAACCACACCGAGCGCGTCCGCAACGCCCATGCCCAGCGCGTCGGCGCGACGCAGTCGGTCAGCGTCGGCGCCAAGCAAACCGTCAGTGTCGGCGGAGAACGGGCGCTGAGCGTAACCGGGCACCAAACGATCAAGGTCGGCGCACCTCCACCGCCGGACGCCGAGGCCACCGCGGGCCCGTCCAACCACTCCCTGTCGGTCACCGGCTGCATCACGCAGGAGGCCGACGACAGCGTCACGATCACCGCACCAAACCAGATCACCCTTCAGTGCGGGGGGTCTTCCATCGTCCTCACGCCAGGTGCCATCACTCTGGTGGCTGGCGGCGGCACACAGCTCAGCGTCAACGCAGGGTTCGCGCTGGCGACCGCAGGAGCGGGCATGGCCGTCGAGATGGACCACAAGGGCTCGATGAGCATGACCTCCATCGTCGGTTCTTCGATCACGATGGACCAGGACGTCAGCCTCACCTCGGCCGCCTACAGTGGTCTCGTACTCTCCCAGACAGCCCTGACCCACAGCTCCACGGGCGCCTCTGTCGACCTCACGTCCGACGTAAAAATCCAGGGCGGTACCGTGCTCACACAGGCAGCCGGAGCCAAACTCGAAGTCTCAACGGGGATCGACGGAAGCGGCGCGAACGTGAAACTGGGGGCCGGTGCGTCCACCCTCGAGCTCAGTGCGTCCGCAGCCAAGCTTTCCAGCGCGGTCGTCGATGTCGCGGGCATGGGGATGGTCAACATCGGTGCCCCGAACGTGAAGATCAACTGAGCCGATGGAGTCCTTCGGCTCGCCCATCGAGCGCCTCCTCGAGGCGATGACAGCATTCGTGCGGACCCCCGCTACGAAGCTGCTGCACGTCAGCGCGGCCGTAAAAACGCGTAAAGGGTGCATCGAGGCGGTGATGGCGTACGAGCGCGACCTGGCCAACACGGCGCCGTTCTATCTCTTCGAGCAAGAGCACACCGGGCATGCCCCGCAGTGGTCCGAACGCGCCGAACATGCTCGAGCTCAACATGCCCATCGCGCAGAGCTGATGGAGCCCCATGGCGAATCGCTAGAGACACTGCCGCAGGGTGTGGCGGCGGGCAACGGCCAGGCCCAGTTCGCAACGGCGCTGCTGCAACTCGTCCACGCCCAACCCGAGGGCGCCCACGGCATGGTGGTGGTTCTCTCTCCCACCACACTGGACGCGGTCGAGGCTTGGCACGCTGGCGTGCAACCGCTTCTGATGGACCCCAAGCTGGCGTCGGTGCGTTTCGTGATCATCGAAACGCCACCCGCTCCCACCGTTTCGATCGCCGAACAGCTCCGCGACCGGGCAGACAAGGTCACGGTCGCGCCCAACTCCGCCGACGAAGATCGAGATGTGGAGTCCATGCTGGAAGACTTCGTCCCCGGCGCCCCACCACCAGGAGCAGCACCTGAGGTTCCACCGCCCCGGCACCCCAGCACGGCGCCGCCCGCCGAGCCGACGGCCGACTCGAAACTCCGCGGTGCCATCGCCCAAAAACTCGTCGCCTCCGCGCTCGCGATGAAGCAAGGCCGCGCCGCAGAGTCCGTGCAGTCGACCCGAGAAGCCCGCGACCTCAGTGCCGCAGCGGGGCTGCACCGCGACGCGATCAACCTCGAGCTCATGCTGGGCGGTCAGCTGCTCGCGGCAGGCAGCCCCAAGCAGAGCGAAGCGGCCTTTTCTCGCGCGACGGAAACGGCAGCAGAACAAGGAAAGGACTCCCAGGTCGCCACGGGCCAGTTCTCGTTGGGCGCGAGCAAGCTGACCCGGCGCGACAAACAGGGCGCCCTGGTCTGTTACGCGGAAGGCACCGTCGCGGCGGAGCGGTCGGGCCAGCCGGCGTTGGCGATCGAAGGCGGCCGACTCACAGGGTCGCTCGCCGCAGAGCTTGGCATGCAGGCCCAAGCGATCGCCTTCTATACCAAGGCGGTGAAACTCGCCGAGGCAGCAGGACCCGTTGCGCCCCTGACCTCGGCCGGAGAGTCGGCCCGCTCGTTGGCGGAGATGTGTCGAAAACGAGGCCTCAGCGACCAGGCCGCAAAGTTCTCAGCCCAAGCAGACGCGTTCGAAAACCTCGTCGAGCCCGATGCTCCAACCGCGCTCGGCGAAGGACCTGCCGACGAGGGGGTCGTCGCCGAGCCAAAGGCCCCCGCGCCCGCTCCGGAGGCCGGCCCCAAAGCCCCCGACGCCTTCCTTCCGGTCGGGGTTGCCGCAGCGCCGGCCGGCGCCATGATGTTTGGGGCTCCGCCGTCCGAGGACGAGGAAGGGACCGGGATGCTCAGCCTCGACGACGTCGCACGCATGCGAGCAGGGGTCGAGGCATCACAGGGGGACGACGCCGTGCTCGAGGCCGGGCCTGACGACGCTGCCCCGTCGGAGGGACTCGACGAGGCCTCACTCGAGAAGCTGCGCGCCGCCACCTTCGATGTCCTGGACGAAGACTCGAGCAGCATGCTGTCCCGCGAAGAGTTGGCCTCGTTGACGGGTGAGATCCCATTCGAACTTCCACCTCAACCCGACGCCCCCGTCGTTGCGCCGGCCGCACCGGCGCCCGAGCCTGCCGACCTGGGGTTTGACCTGTCCAAGCTCGACGCCCTGCGGGATGCCGACATCGACGATGAGGAGGACGGCGGAGCCACACTCCATCGGCGCGACGCGTTCGAAGACGAGTGAGGCCACACGACCCCGTGGCGACGTTTGGCGATGCGCTCTACCATGCTGTCGTCATGAGCGAGCCGTTCGTCTTCGACCCCCCCACGCGCATCCTCCTCGGCCCCGGCCCCAGCGAAGTCCCCGCCCGCGTCCTCTCCGCGCTCGCTCGCCCGACCGTCGGCTACATGGACCCCAGCTACGTCGCGCTCATGCAGCAGTTGCGCGGTCTGCTGCGCATGGTCTTCGACACCAAGAACGACGCGACGCTCGCCATCACAGGAGCCGGCACAGCCGCGATGGAGTCTGCGGTCTTCAACGCACTCGAGCCGGGGCAGAAAGCCCTAGTCTGCGTACATGGCTATTTCGGTGACCGCCTGCGTCAGATCATGGAGCGCGCGGGTGCTGACGTCGTGGTCGTGGAGTCCCCCTGGGGGACACCGACGAACGCCGACGACGTCAAGGCGGCGCTCGAGCACGAGAAGGACATCAAGGTCGTGGGCATCATCCACGGCGAGACGTCCACCGGCGTTCGGCAAGACATTCCCGAGATCGCCAAGCTGGCCCACGACCATGGTGCACTGCTGCTGGTGGACACCGTCGCCTCGCTGGGCGGCGTGGAGTTCGCGACCGACGACTGGGGCGCAGATATCGTCTACACGGGAGCACAAAAATGCATCAGTGCGGTCCCAGGTATCTCGCCGATCACCTTCAGCGACCGAGCGATGGACAGGATCCGCAACCGGGGATCGTCCTGCCGAAGCTGGTACCTCGACGTCCTCCTCAACCTGACCTATTGGGACGCGCCTCCCAAGTACCACCACACCGGACCGATCAACCTGTCGTACGCGCTGTATGAGGGGTTGCGCATCATCGACGAAGAGGGCCTCGCCAACCGGACCGCACGAGTACAGAAAACCGCAGAAGCGATGTGGGCGGGATTCGAGGCCATGGGCATGTCCCTGCTTGTTCCGGCTGAGCACCGACTTCCCACCCTCACAACGGTGTGTGTCCCCGACGGGGTGCACGAGGCCAAGGTGCGCGCCTACCTCATGCAGCAGCACGGTGTCGAGATCGTCGGCGGGCTTGGACCGCTCGCAGGCAAGGTGTGGCGTGTCGGCCTCATGGGCGCGTCGTGCCAACCCCGACACATCGTGGTCCTCCTCGCCGCGATGGAGGCAGCGTTCAAGGCCCAGGGGATCTCGGTGCCCGCCGGAGCTGGTGTCGCGACGTTCACCGAACAGCTCGGCGCTTGATCCACGAGGCGCGGGAAACCCAGACCCGCGCCACCGACGAGGGCACAGCGAACAACATGCGCGCGCGTGTTCTTCGAAGCGCCGCCTTCGTCCTCGGGGGACCTCCCTGCGAACGTTCATACGCTCTGTCTCGCAGCGTGCGCGAATCCTCCTCGACACGCCCGCGCGGTTCGGGGAGAGTCCGGGGCATGTCGTTCACCGACCTGCGCTACGAGGTCAGCGCCCCGCTGGCCACGATCACCCTCGATCGCCCCGAAGCTCGCAACGCGTACAGCGAAGAGATGGTGCGGAGCCTCATTGCCGCACTGGACGCTGCCGAGGCAGACGAGAGTGTCCGCGCCGTCATCCTCACCGGCGAGGGCAAGTCGTTTCACGCCGGTGGAGACCTGAAACGAATGCAGAGCTCCAGCGGGATGTTTGCGGGCGGCCCTGTCACGCTGAGGCGCCAGTACATCGACGGCATTCAGACCATCCCTCGCCGCATCGCTCAGTTCGACAAACCACTCATCGCTGCGATCAACGGCGCTGCGATTGGCGCGGGCTTGGACCTCACGTGCATGTGCGACATCCGAATCGCCGCCGAAGGTGCAAAGCTGGGCTCGACCTTCGTGAAGGTTGGACTCGTTCCCGGTGACGGCGGAGCGTACTTCCTCGCGCGAACGATCGGCTTCCCTCGCGCGCTCGACATGGTCCTCACCGGCCGCCTCGTCCAGACCGACGAGGCCCTGCAGATGGGGCTCGTACACGCTGTTGTCCCCCGGGAGGAGCTGCTCGAGGCCGCTCGGGCCCGTGCGATGCTCATCGCTCAGAACGCTCCGTTGGCCGTATCGCTGACCAAGCGCGCCGCCTACCGCAGCTGGGATACAGACTTGGACACCGCGCTCGAGTTGGCCGCCAGTTACCAAGGCATGGTGCAGAACACCGACGACCACCAGGAAGCGGTCGCCGCGATCCTGGGCAAGCGCGCACCCGAGTTCAAGGGGCGCTGAGTGTCGGACCAAGCCCTGCTGCAACGCTCGGTCCGCACGCTCGCATGGCTGGGCGATGCAGCCTTCGAGCGGGACGTCCGGTGGCGAGTGTGCGCTCGGGGCGATCACCCGGTCGACCGACTCGACTCCATCAAAGCCGACGTCGTCCGCGCCGAAGCGCAGTCGGCCCTGCTCGACATCATTGAGCCCGAGCTCACCGAAGACGAGCGTTCCGTGGTCCGTCGAGGCCGCAACGCGAAAACGACAAGCATCCGCGGCAAAAAGAACACGCAGACCTACCGAAGCTCCACGGGCTTCGAGGCGTTGATCGCCCACTGGGCTCTGGTGGAAGGCGCGTGGTCTCGCTACGAAGCCCTGGTCGTGCCGCACCTCGAACCAATGATCGACGCGGCCACCGCCAAGAGGGCGAAGCGACCGCGTCGGGGCTGAGCTCGGAGGCTCGGGTCCGGCCTACCGCCGGCTCAGGTCGAGGGGCTCGCGCTACCCTTGGCCGAAGGAGCGGCGGAGGGCTTCGCGTTTCTCGTTCGCTTGACCCCTGCAACGATGTGGGCCGGTGGCTCCTTGATGTCCCAGATCAACCCCACCCAGCTCAGCACCTTCAGGCCGTAGTAGGTGATGTCGTACTGCCACCAGTGGAAGCCCTGCCGGGTCGAGTTCATGTAGTGGTGGTGGTTGTTGTGCCACCCCTCGCCCATGGTGATGATCGCGAGGAACCAGTTGTTCCGGCTGTCATCGGCGGTCTCGTAGGGGCGGGACCCCCAGACGTGGGAAAGCGAGTTGATCGTGAACGTCCCGTGCCAGAGCAAGACCGTGCTGAACATGAACCCGACGAGCAGGCCTGAGAGCCCCGCAAAAGCGAGACAGAGCACTGCGAGGAAGATCGCCGGAGCGAGCCAGTACTTGTCGAGCATGACCAGCTCCGGGTAGCGCGAGAAGTCCTTGATGCGGGCGTACTTGCTCACATCGTTGTGGTCGTAGATCCAGCCGACGTGCGAGTACCAAAAGCCGTGTTGCCGCGGCGAGTGGAGGTCTTTCTCGGTGTCGGAGAACTTGTGGTGGTCGCGGTGATGCGCCGCCCACCACAGCGCTCCGCGTTGCGCCGCGGACTGAGCCACAAACGCCGCGACGAACTGGAACCATCGGCTGGTCTTGAACGTGCGGTGCGCGAAGTAGCGGTGATAGAACCCGGTCACGCCGAACATGCGCACAACGTAGAGCGCGAAGCAGAGCGTCCAGACCTTCCAGCTGGCGCCCATGAACACACCAGCGATGCCCAGAACGTGGATGATCGCAAACGGACCCACGTCCTTCAGCTGGTAGTCGCGCAGAGACCGCGCCAGCTTCCCGGGTGCGCGCGGCTGCTCTTGTGGGACGTCAAAAACGCTCATCGTCGACAAGCAGTGTGCCGCTGCGGCCCGCTAGGTGTGGTCACACTCCCGTCCTCGTACGTCATGGTTCTGTCTACGGTGGTGTTCGCTACACTCCGGCACGCATGAGCGAGACCTCACCCCCGGCGGAGGAGATGGCCGCTGGCGACCGCCACGGGGCACGCCAGCGTCTGGGACGGATCATCTTCGGTACCGCGACCCCGGCCGGGCGCGCGTTCGACGTGGGCTTGTTGATCTTGATCCTCGCCAGCGTCCTCGCCGTGATGCTCGAAAGTGTCGAGGCGTTCTCGGCTCGGTTCGGCACCGCGCTTCGGGTGCTGGATTGGGTCTTCACCGTGCTGTTCCTCGCCGAGTACTCGATTCGCCTCTGGGTCGCCCGGCACCGGCTCCGCTACGTCGTGTCGTTCTTCGGCATCGTCGACCTGCTCTCGATCCTCCCGTCGTTCATCGGGATCGTCGTCACCGGTGCGCACTCCCTGCTTGTCATCCGAGTGCTTCGACTGCTTCGGGTCTTCCGGGTCCTCAAGGTCATGCGCATGCTGGGCGAGGCGAACCAGCTGCTCAATGCCCTCAAGTCCAGCGCGGCGAAGATCACCGTGTTCATGGGCGCGGTGCTCACCATCGTGGTCGTGATGGGCGCCACGATGCACCTCATCGAGGGTGCGGAGAACGGATTCAGCAGCATCCCTCGCGGCATGTACTGGGCGATCGTCACGATGACCACGGTCGGCTACGGGGACATTGCGCCGAGCACCGTCCCAGGCCAAGCCGTCGCGGCGATTCTCATGCTGCTCGGGTACGGCATCCTCGCAGTGCCTACGGGAATCGTCTCTGCCGAGTATGTCCAGGCGATGAACGTAGGGCCCGTGAACGAGCCCGTCACATGCCAGGAGTGCAACGCTGCGGGGCACGCCGACGACGCCAACTTCTGCCGCGTATGCGGGACGGAGCTCGTATGACCCCCACCACGCTGATGCTCGGAACCCTCTTCGCCGCATCCGGGGTGTTGTTCGTGATCACCGGACGAGCCCCACTCCGATATGGCCGCCACGCCTCCCCCGACGCCAGCGGCGTTCCGATCCGGCTCGCCTGGGTCTTGATCGCCGTCCCCGGCTTGGTCCTCTGTCCGTGGACCGTCTACGACGGCGGGGGCGGTGGGGTGGTCCCGCTGATCATGTTGGCGCTGTGGATGCTCGCGTACGGCTGGCGAGGCGTGCTGTATCCCGCGCTCATCCGCGGCACCCATCGCAAGCGTATGCCCTGGACTGTCGTGGTCCTGGGCGCCCTATTCACAGCCGCGCTCGCTCACCTCAACGGGCTGGTCATCGCGGAGACCTGGCGCGCGTATCCGTTGCGCTGGCTGTGGAGCATTCGTTTCCTCTACGGCGCCATGTTGTTTGTCGCCGGGATGTTCGTCTCCCGCGCGGCCGACCTCTCGCTCATCAACCTGCGGCGCCGCGGCGACGTCGGACACATGCTCCCTCGGGGGATTTTCTTCGAAGAGGTGTCCTGCCCGAACTATCTCGGAGAGATGCTGATGTGGGTTGGATGGGCGATCCTGACCTGGTCCAAGCCTGGACTCGCCACAGCCACGCTCGCGGTCGCACTGTTGCTCCCCCGAGCGGTCTCCCATCACCTATGGTATCGGCGCACCTTCCCGAACCTGCCCCCCAATCGGCGGGCCATCGTCCCGTTCGTGCTGTGACGCCATGCTCACGCTCTATACCGCTCGCACTCCCAACGGCTTCAAGGCCAGCATCGCGCTCGAAGAGCTCGGTCTGCGGTACGAGGTTTACCCCGTCGACCTCGAGAGCAAAGAGCAAAAGCACCCCGCCTTCCTCGCGCTCAACCCCAACGGCCGCATCCCGGTGCTGGTCGACCACGACGCCAACGACCTCGTGATCTTCGAGTCGGGTGCCATCCTCATCCACCTCGCAGAGCGCACCGGCCGGCTCCTCCCCGAGGGCTCCGCTGGCCGTTCGGTCGCGTTGCAATGGCTCATGTTTCAGGTCGGGGGACTCGGCCCGATGATGGGCCAAGCCAACGTGTTCCACCGCTACGCACCGGAGCGAATCCCCTACGCAACCGAGCGGTACCAGCGAGAGACGCGGCGACTCCTCGAGGTTCTCAACACACGACTCGGCGAGTCGGAGTATCTCGCCGGCGCTTACTCGATCGCCGATATCGCAAACTGGTGTTGGGCCACGACCTACCGCTGGTCGGGCGTCGACATCGACGGTCTCCCGCACCTGTCGCGGTGGCTGAAGACCATCGAAGCGAGGCCCGCCGTCCAAGCCGGACGCAATGTCCCGCCCAAGCCCGATGGCCTGAGCGCTGAAGACGTCGAGAACACCGGGTCCAAACTCCTGGTCTGAGAGGGCGGCTATCCGAAGGGTCGCCTCGCCCACCGAGGCGTCCCCGGACTCCCCCCGACCCGCGTTCGAATTCGAAAATGGGGCTCGCTGCCGCTACGCGCGGGACCGCCCTGCGGCGCCTCCGACTCCGGAAGCTCGTCCGGCGTCGGAGGCATCGCCGCGCACAACGTCCGAAGCGCGCGAATCCGTGGAAGTGTCAGTCCCGAAAACCGTACGCCGTAGCGCTTGATGCGGCCCGGACCGGGGTCATCGAGGATGCGGACAACCGTGGCCGGTAGGTCGAACAGGATGTCCCCCGCCTCCCCCACGGGAACCAACGACAGCTTGTCCCCCTCAGCGTAGTCATCTTCGGTCTGCACGAGGGCGCCGGAGTCACTGAGGTTGACGACGACCGCGCTGCCGAAGGCATCGCCGGAGTCACACACCATCGAGAACGTCACGTTGTATCGGGGTGCGCGGCGGCGTTCGGGATCCTGAGAAGGCATCGCTTCAGGCCATCGGCGACCCCGAGGTGGACTTGAGCGGGCCACAGGGATCCCGCGGCGGCCTGTCCGCGAGTCCGCACGACATCGATGTCAGGCCTGACAACCCGATCGGCGCCAGTTCGGGCATTTGCGTCATGGCCCCGGGTGCGCGGATCGGGGCACTCGGACTCGTTTGACGGTTTTTCTCAACGATTCTGTATTGCTGACGGTTTGGCACACCGTCTGCAGACAGTCTTGGTATCCGCAAGAGTTCGCCTGGCCTACCTGCTTACTCCTTGGCTTACCTTGAAAAACGACCTCTCCGCGGACCTTGACCTGACCTTAGCCTCGATCGAACCCGGCCGACTTAACTCTTCCCGACCGAGTTCGAACCTAGCCTGACTTGTCCTTGAATCTGACGCTTAGCTTGAACGACCGCGCGACTTAGCTTTTCTCCGCTTGCCTTAGCCTTACGCCGATAGCTTAACTTGAAAGACCGAGGCTTCGCCCAGCGCGAAGCCTCCGCCCAGGAAAGAGCCTGGGCTCGGTCGGGTCTCCACCCCGCTCGAGCTCAGGTTCTTTCAATTGTCGCCGGTGCGCTCTTGGGATGCGGTCAGGTACTCGCGCAGGTGCGGAACGATCGGCAGCGAGAGCACCTCATCGCGGCGTCGGAATCCCGCCCAAACGACCTCGCGGTTGTCGACCGCGAGCTCGATCGGCCGCTCGAGCTTGACCTCGCAGATGGTCACGTGGTCGCGACGGTTCTCGTAGGGCTTGGTGTCTTCGTAGGCGAGACTCAGGTCAGCGGGCGAAACGTCGACGCCGACCTCCTCGCGAAGCTCCCGAGCCGCGCCTTGTTCCGGCGTTTCGCCGGCGCGTACGTAGCCACCGGGCAACGTGTACTCGGCCCGATACGAGTTCTTCACCAGCAAGATCTGGCCGTCGTACCAGGCGGCGATCAGGGCCCCGTGGGTCTGCGGGTTGCGAATCCCCCAGTAGGCACGGAGCATCCGGTGCGCCGTTTTGTAGGCGGTGCGAAAGCCGAAATCGACGGCCTCCCGGGCAAGGTTGTTGGCCACGGGCCCGGTGTGCCACAGGGTCCGGGCGCACGTCAAAAGACGGGACCCGGCCCCCGGGGTCAGCCGCTCAGAAGGGCGTGCACGATGCGTTGTCGAAGTCGCTCGCGTCGCGTGGCAGCAGCTTGTAGTTGCCGAAGCTGTAGGTCTGCACCCCAATGATTCCGTCGAACGTCTCGCCGTCGGCGCATACGTTGTCCAGCGCACCAAAGAGCTGGTCATCGACCCGGTAGCCGCCAGAGACCTCGAATTCGTCGAAGTCTTCGGGGTCGTCGGGGTTCATCGTGGTGATCGAAACGCCGCCGATGCTCACGAGCATGGACTCGTAGGACTCGGCATCCGGCCCCGAGACGAGGTCCGCGACGTCGAAGGCGACCGCGTCGAACGGCAAAGCGCCAGAGGCTTCGACGGTCGCTGCGGCGTCTTCGATCTGGCTGAGGTCGAAGAACTCCGCGTAGGTTCCTGAAACGGTGACCCGGTCGCCGACCTGAAGCCCGGCCGAGGAACCGAAGGCGGTGATTCCCGTCCAAGGCTCAAGGGAGTCGTCCTGGATCACGAAGCCAGAACCGTCGTCGCGAACGGCTGTGACGTAGACCCCGCTCACGGTGACTGGCGTGCCTTCGTTGGGGTGAGCCGGGTGGTCGGGATTCCGGATGGCGGCGATCGTCGCGGAGCAACCCGACGCGCCGGGGTTGGACTCACCACACGAATCGCAGACATCTCCCTTGCCATCCTCGTCGGCATCCGCCTGATCGGCGTTGGGCTGCAGCGGGCAGTTGTCGTCTCCGTTGAGCACCCCATCCGCGTCGAGGTCGGCGCCCTCGAGGCCCGCGCACGCGTCCCCGCCATCGAGCGGGCACACGTCGCAGACGTCACCCGTTCCGTCTTGGTCGGCGTCGGCTTGAGCCTGCTCAAGCGGCCGGACCGGGTTGAAGATGCTCGGGCAGTTGTCGGTCTCGTTCCCGACGCCGTCACCATCCGCGTCACCGTCTTGAATGCCCGCGTACTCGGGCCGCGTGGGAACGCACGAAGGCTCGTTCTGCGGAACGTCGCAGTAGAACAACGGGTACGTGCTCTCGATGGCACCTTGCACCGCTTGAAGCGAAGGGCCCGCATCGTCGGCCACACAGGCCCGCTTGGCGGTACCGCAGACGTCCAAGGCCTCGCAGTTCCCCTTCCCCACGCCGGCCGATGCCATGACAGCGTCGTCGCCGTACAGAGCATCTCCGCCCCGCATCACGAGCACGACATCGGGCAACTCGGCTTCCACGACCGCCTGATGGTCCACGCGGTCGCCCGTCGCGTACACAGCGATGTCGGCGACGTACCCGGGCTTCAGCATCCCGATCGCCTCGTGGGTGCCCGTGGCCAGGGCCCCGTTGGTCGTGACCATCTTCCACAGGTCCGCGTCCGAGAAGTAGCCGTCGTAGTAGTTGTCGTTGAGCTCATCCGCGCACCGGAGCTCGCGCAGCATGTTCATCGAACCGGAGGCGACCCAGTCGGTCCCCAACGAAAGCGCGACGCCCATGCGGTCGAGCAGCGTGACCGGAGCGGTGTTGCCATACAGCACGACGTTGGAGCGCGGCGACCACACCACGCGTGTGAAGTCGTCTCCCAGCAGTTGGGCCTCGGCCGCGCCCACGCCCACCGCGTGCACAACCGCCGTTTGCCGAGCGACCAAGTCGAGGTTGCCCATGCTGGTGCACGTCAACTCGTTGCGCGCGGCCTGGTTGATGCCCTCGGCGATGTGCGGCAGGTAGGCTGACTCGCCAGCGATCTGAGACGCCGTCGTCGCTCCGTTGCCGTAGTTGCACCCCTGCTCGATCATCGTTCCGTTCGCGTCATCGAGCGGGAACGTGTCGGTGTTCACCGCCGCGACCGGAAGCCCCTCGAGCAACGGCGAGATGTCTAGGTTCCGAATCAAGCCCGACTCTCCGCCCGCACCTGCGATCGAGGTGACGCCGCTCATCAGATAGCGGAGCTCCGCGGCGAGGACCTCTTCCTGGGAGGCACCCCCGTCGACGGAAAGCTCGATATTCCCGCCCGCGCCCGTCCGCCACTCGTGACGGTGGTCGTAGCGCTGCGGTCCATCGCCAATCGGACGGTTCGCCGCAAATCCGAGGTGCTCATGCGGGTTGATCAGTCCCGGGCTGATCACAGCGTCGGCGCACGTAGCCACCGCCGCAGCGTCATAGCCGGGCGTTCCGCTGCAATCGCAGTCCACGCATGCGATGCGTCCACTCGCGTCGACGAAGACCTCCCCTCCGCGAAGCGTGTCCTCGGGAGCCAAGATGTTCCCGCGCAGAACGATGCCCCCGCCTCCGCCTCCGTTGACCGAGCAGGTGCCGTTGGTCGGCGGCTCGAGCATCGTCCCGCACTCGGTGACCTCGCCGCCTCCGCTCGGGTCGTCGGTGTCCGTTCCGTCGGTGTCCGTGCCCTCGGTGTCGGTGTCCTCGGTATCCGTACCCTCGGTGTTCGTCGGGGACGAGTCGCTGTTCGAATCGGTGTCCGAGGAGCTGTTTCCATCGCCCGAATCGGTGCACGCCGTTGCGCCCGAGAGCGCCAAGATCACCATGTAAGGCCAAGCGTTCCGCATGAGGCGGGGAAGATATCAGGCCGCCGTTCGGGCGCGCCTCTCCGGCGTCCCAGCCCGCCGCAGCGTGCGCGCCCCCCGGGCATCCTCACGCGTTCCGCTGCTCAGCCCGTCTGCGCTATTCCGAACACCCACGATCACGAGAGCGCCCTGTAGACCTCCGTGTCCAACAGCGTGAACCCGCCAGTGCGGCAACCCGACCAACGCCAACGCCTCCCGCGTTCTGCGGAGAACCCCGAGCCCCCGACGAGGCTGGTTTTCTCGGGACCTGACACCGCAATGAGAGCGGTCGACCGGGCGGGGCCCGAACCGACGAAACAGGCTTTCCGAAGATCTTTCCGGCATTTAGCTGCCGACACAACCCGCGCCGTCGAGCGCGCGCGTGATATACGAGAGCCGATGCAACGGGGCTTCTTGGTCTACGTGCTCGGCGGACTGGCCGCGGGGGTTGGGTGCGGTCTCCTCACCCCGTACCCCGGCGACGGCAACCCCGCCGAGATCCTCGCGGGACAGTCCGGCGGAACCGACGGTTCCCCGTTCAACACCGGCGATCCTCAAGGTCCGCTGCTCGATCCCGCGTTCGACGAGTCGGTCAGCATCATCTCCAACGAGGACGTCATCGTTGCAAACCCGGGGCAAGCCTTCACGGTCGACCTCGAGTTTTCCGCAGACCACAGCAACGTGGTCGGGGGCGGCATCCAGTTTCCCGGCTCGGACGAGATTCAGTGGACGTTCATCGACGGGCTCGAGGGTGAGGAGCGCGGCCGCATCCAGTTCGGCTACGTCGTCGACGCCAACATCTGCGACCAAGTGCCGCCGCTGTGCCACAAGATTGAAACCCAGCAGTTCGCGGTCGCTCGGAACGTGGCCCCGGACGGCGATGTGGACGGAGATGGCAACCCGGACGGCGAGTTCGTCGTCTCCAAGCCCGAGGACGTCACCGTCGTCCTCCGGTGCAGCAGCTGCGATTCCCCGAGCTGCCGTGACATCGACGAGCTTGCGGGCGAGTGCCAGTTCTGCAACCAGCCGCCCGCCTGTCAGCAGGTGTTCGACATGTGCTTCCAGGACGGGCGACCCAAGTTCGAGACCGACGAAGCCGACGACTTCGAGCGTTTCTTCGGGCCTGATGGCCTCGCCTGGAGGTCGGGAACGGTCTGCATTCCCGATGCCGAGGGCAAGACCGCGGCGGACCAGCTCTGCGAAAACGCGCTGGAAGACGCGCTCGCGGAGTGCATGGACGAGGACACCGACACCGACACCGATGGCGTGAGCACCTCCGCCACGACGGGAGGATGACCATGAAGCGAACGCCCAACATCGCCTTCGCCCGCACCTGCGCCGGTCTCTGCGCTGCTGCCGTCCTTCAGAGTTCAGTGGCCTGGGCCGCGCCCCCGTCCGACGACGCGGCACCAGAGTCGGCCGAACCCGCTGCGGCCCCAGAGTCGGCCGAACCCACTGCGACCCCAGAGGACACGCCCTCCGACGGCGACCCCACGGCGGAGCAGCCCACCGATGAGGCCTCCGCAGACGGCGAACCGAGCGACACCGCCCCGGCCGAGCCGCCCCCCGGAGAGCCGGTCGCCGAGGAGCCCGATCCCGCGGAACAAGAAGCGGCAGCGCTGTTCCGAGAAGGCTCGATGTTCTACGAGCTGGGCCAGTACGAAGATGCGATCTCCAAGTTTGAGACCGCCTGGAAGCTGGCGCCCGTGCCCCAGCTCCTGTTCAACTTGGGGCAGGCCCACCGCCGCTGGTACGAGCTCGATCCGGACATCGACCACCTCCGCCAGTCCAAGAGCTTCTTCATCAACTACCAAAAACGCATGAACACCGACTCGAGCTACAGCGCCCGAGAAGCGGACTACGTGCAAAACATGATCGAGAAGCTCGAAGCGCAGATCGAGCTCGAAGAGAACAAGGAGGCCGAGCGCAACCGGGTGATCGTCAACGGTCCCAGTGCCGACGAACTCGAAGCTCTCGAGAAGCGACGCATCGAACGAGAGAAGAAGCTCGCTTCAGCGCGTCGTCTCAACGGCGCGGGCATCGGGCTCATCGTGGTCGGTGCAACCGCGGCTGGAGTGGGTCTCGGAGGCGCGCTCGCACGGACCGCGTACAAGGTTGTGCTCGACAACTCATCCACCGGCGATCCCAACTCGCCGACCCTTGCGACCGCCGAGGAAGACAGACGTCGCCGAAATGGCTTCCTGCTGTCTGGTCAGGTGGGCTTTGGCGGGCTGATCGCAGCGGCGGTCTTCCTGCCGATCGGCATCGGGTTGCGAGTCGGCGGTGGTGTGCTGGAGCGACGCACGCTCGCGACCCCGGAGGCCGACCCCAAAGAAGGAGCGGACACGCCCCGCACGGAGCCCCCGCCCAAGGTTGCGATCGAGCCCACGGCCACCGGATTGGCGCTGCACTTCTAGCAGCCGCCGTGCCTCGGCCTCAGGACTCCGGGGTATAGCGGCGGGCAGACTTCTTCTCGGAGGTCTTCTTCTTCGCCTCGAGGCGACGCCGGACCGAGCCGCGGGACGGCTTGGTTTTTCGACGCGTCTTGCGCACGTGCGTGGCCCCTTCGATGATCTCAGCGAGTCGCTCACGAGCCAACGCCAGATTTCCGGCTTGGGTACGGGCCGACTGCGACACGACGACGAGCCGCCCCCGTGCATCGATCCGGGTCGAGCATCGCTCGGCAATGCGCGCCCGAAGCTGGGGGCTCAGCGATTCGTTGGCCGCGAGATCGAAACGCAGGTCGACCTTGGACGCGACACGATTGACGTTCTGCCCTCCGGGCCCGGAAGACCGGGCCGCCGTCCACGACATGTCGCGCGCAGGGACAACCAGCGCGCCCGCGGGCGTCTTGATGTGCAGATCATCCATGAGGGGGACTCCAACAGCTCGCCAACGTAGCAGCGAACTGCGAGCTGACAAGGTGGTGGTAGATTAAACGTGGTGTTGGACGAGGACCGTTTCGCGACTCTGCTGCGGCGTGCGATGGTCCTGATGACGAGGGTCGACGGTCACGTCGACACGAACGAGTTGGTCCGCATCCAGTGGATCATGCGTCGACGGTTCAAGCGGACGCTGGAACCGGAAGCCATCGTGGCTCTGATCAACGAGCAAGTCGCCAGCGGGGTCCGACTTCACGATCTCTTGGCAGAACACGCCGACAGCCTCGAGCACGAGCAAAAGCGCCTCGTGTTGTCCGTGGCGTTCGCGATCGCGAGTGCCGACGGCGAGATCGTCGATGAAGAGGATGCGCTGATGGCCCGCATTGCACAGTCCTTGCGAATCGGACCCCAGGAGTACCGGACCCTGATGCGACACGCGATGGTCGCCCGCGAGTTCTTGTAGGACCCGGTCGCTTCGGTCAGGGCAGGACGCAGTAGAACCCGCGGCTGTTGCCACAGTTGGACGTCCCGGGCAGCCGTAAGAAATCCCAATCTCCGACAAACCAAGGGTTGCCCGACGCCATCGTCCCGCCCGCGGGCATCGTCCACCCGTTGCAATCGGCGTCTTCCTGGGTGGTCCAGTCCGTGTTCATCCCGGTGAACGCGGGGTTGTTCTCCGGCGAGAGCCAAAGCGGGTGCAGCAGGTCGTGAGTACCCCCTGCCCCATCCACACCCAACAACGCGATGGACTCGGTGGTCCACACCAGCTCGTCCGCGTCGTTGACGTATCGGGTCCACGGCTCGAGGACCCAGTCGATCGCTCCGTCTCCGGCGTAGGGGCCCACCGTCGCGCGGCGTTCATCTCCGTGCGCGAACATCGACACGGCACCCGCCCCAAACTCGGCGACGCATGCGTCATCGACGACCCCAACCACGGTGTCGCTTCCGAGGGCGAACGAGGACGCCAAGTTGGTCGTGGCGACGACGATCATGCGCTCCTGAATCAACGCACTGCAGTCCGGAGCGCAGTCCCCCGCCTCGACGCCGTTGTTCTCGCCCTCGTCACACACCTCGTCGTCCTCGAGCACGCCGTCGCCGCAAGAGTCGGGGGTCCCGCCCGTCGTCCCGGCTTCGTCGCTCGTCGAGCCCTCGAGCGACTCTGCGGACGTACTCGATGTGGTGCGCTCCCCAGATGACGCCACGCTTCCGGCCGAGGCGGGGTCATCGCTCGTCGAGCCGGGAGACGAATCCGCCTCCGGCGACGACGAGGAGCCAACGGAGCTCGTGCCCATCGAAGATGTACTCCCCCCGGGCGTCGGGCTCGTCCCCGCGCTCGATGAACTCGCACCGGTGGTCATGCTCATCGGGTCGTCGTCGTCGTCGTCGAGCGAGATGGAGTTCGTGGGTGATTCAAAACATCCGGGCAGGACGAACAGCAACAACCAAGTTTGGCGCACGCGGGGGTAGAGACCAAACCGGCCGTTTGGATCACAAGAAAGTGATCTTCTCCGCGGAAAGCCCCTAGGAGCCCTGAGAATGGCAACCGGCGCAGTGCAGGACCACATCCGCAAACGCCCGACTGCGCGATGCCTCGTCGCCCGCCCGGACCACCGAAGCCCCCGTCGCCCGCGCGCTGCTACAGGCACTCATGTGTACGGGTCCTACCGGAACCGACTCGAATCCCTCGCAGCTCAGCGCCGCGTGGTACGCGTCCGCGCCTCGTCCCCACGCTTCGTCCGAGGGTACGATCAACCCCAGCCACAACAGCTCGGTCGCATAGTCGAACGTATCCATTCGATGCTCGGGGTCCGCTTCGATCGGCCACTCGCGCTCGACCGGGACATTGTTCTCACGATGACATGCCCCGCACGATGCTCCCACCTCGCCGATCAGGCTCGCCGTGCTGCGGACGTCGTCGACCGTGGCGGCGGCGGCGAGAACCCCCTCCAGCCGTTCGACCGCGGGACCCCACGGTTGCGGGTAGGTCGATTCCGCGACCCGAGCTCCAAACGCCTTCGCCACCTCTCGAACGGTGTCGACCTCCCCACGAAACGCGGCCCGACGCATCTCATCGGCCTCTTCGAAGTGATGCTCCATCGACGCCGTACTCAACGGCTGCTCGGGCTCGGCGGTCGGAGGCTGGACCGGCTCCGGCTCACCATGGGCGCAGGTGCAAACGGCCAGCACGGCGATCACTGCAAATCGGGGGAGCACACCGTCACGGTGAGCCAACCCGCGAGCCTGTGGCCGGCAAACTCTGCGGCGAGTCACTGCCGATCGAGCATGACCCCGTGCGCGAACATCTCCCACGCCTCGTCGATGTAGGCCGTCGGCGAAACGCCACGGAAGGTCAGCAACCAATCCTCGGTGAAGGCCGAGTGGATAAGCCCCAGGAATCCACACAGGACCGACTCGGGCCGGAGATCACGCCGAATGAGCCCTTCGTCCTGCAGCCCGCGAATCTGGGCCACGCCAAGCTCACCAAGCTCGGCAACCAACTCGTTGGAGCGATCGTCTTCGTTGCCGAGCAGCATCCACCACATCATCCGAAGAACCTGAGGGTTCTCAGCGAGGAATTCGAAGTAGATCCGCATCGAGGCCTTGGCGGTTTCGACCGTGAGCGGATGGCCTGCAAGCAGTTCCTTCTGCCTTGCGTGGTAGGCGGCGAACGCGGAGCGCTTGACCATCTGCCACAGCGCGTCCTTCGTACCGAAGTGATGATGGATGAGGCTCTTGGTCACCCCGGACGCCTTGGCGATCTCGCTCATCGACGTTCCCGCATACCCGTGTTCGAGGAACAGCCGTTGGGCCGCATCGAGAATCGATGTTCGCGAGGACTCCACATCCGCGCGCCGCCGAACGCTCATCGTCGTCACGATACCAGCCTGATTGACAAATGACCGGGGGTCACTAACATTCGAAGGATGCCGGACGGTTCTCGACAAAGCCCCACCAGCCCCGCCACCGCGGCTGACGTCGCGCCCGCGATCGCATCGGTGCTCGAGACGCAGCGAAAGTACTTCGCGGCCGGCCACACGCTGCCCCGAGAGGCTCGAGAAGAGGCGCTGCGGGCGTTCCTCGCCTCGGTTCAGAAGCACGAGCCGGACATCATCGACGCGCTGCATGAAGACATGCATCGCCCCTCGACCGAGGCCTACCTCTCTGAAGTCGGCTACGTCACGGGCGAACTCCGCAACGCGATCAAATCGGTCGGCAAGTGGATGCGCCCCAAGAAGATGTTCTCGCCGCTGGCCGCAGCCCCTTCGCGAAGCATGCTGGTCTCCCAGCCACTTGGAGCGACGCTGATCGTGGGCCCGTGGAACTACCCCGTGCAGCTCTCGCTCGCTCCCCTCGTTGGTGCAGTCGCTGCGGGCAACATCTGCGTGGTCAAGCCCTCGGAGCTCGCGCCCGCGTCATCGGCCGTCGTCAAAGCCATCATCGATGATGCCTTCGACCCCGCGTGGGTCGCCACCGTCGAGGGCGGAATCGAAACATCCCAAGCGCTGCTCGAGCACCGGTGGGACCACATCTTCTTCACGGGGGGCACGGACGTCGGACGCATCTACGCAAAAGCTGGCGCAGAGCATCTCAGCCGGGTCACCCTCGAGCTCGGGGGCAAGAGTCCGACGATCGTCACCCCCAGCGCCGACATCGACGTCGCGGCCAAGCGCATCGCGTGGGGCAAGTGGTTCAACACCGGTCAGACCTGCATTGCGCCGGACTACGTCCTCGCCCACAGCTCCGTGCGAGCCGAACTCGTCGAGAAGATCAGCAAGGCAGCCACCGAGTTCTATGGCGAGGATCCGCAGCAAAGCCCGGACTACGGGCGGATCATCAACGACCGGCACTTCGCCCGCGTCGCCGGACTCATCGACGAGGCCAAGGTTGCCCACGGGGGCAAGACCGACGCCGCCGACCGCTACATCTCCCCCACGGTGATGACCGAGGTGACCCTGGACGACAAAGTCATGGGCCAGGAGATCTTCGGCCCCCTCCTCCCGGTCCTCGACTTCGAGAGCCTCGATGAGGTTGTCGAAACCATCGGGAAGAACCCCAACCCCTTGGCGTTGTATCTGTTCACCACAACCGCCTCCGAGGAGCAGCTCATCCTCGACCGCGTCTCGTTCGGGGGCGGATGCATCAACAATACGTTGCTGCACTTCAGCGACCACAAGCTGCCCTTTGGCGGGGTCGGAAGCAGTGGGTTGGGCGCCTACCATGGACACCACTCGTTCGAGGCCTTCTCCCACAAGAAGGGCGTGCTCAAGACCGCCAACTTCCTCGACCCGTCGGTGAAGTACCCGCCCTACGACGACACGAAGCGCCGCATCTTGCGGAAGCTGGTGCACTGATGGCGCTGCGTCAGCGAGCCCGAAACCACGAAGACAAACAGGCCCGACGCGCCGCGATCCTCTCCGAGGCCGATGCCCTGCTGGGCTCGCATCCCTACGCTCGCATCACGATGGCGCAGGTGGCCGCCCAAAGTGGCCTCGCCAAGGGCACCCTCTACCTCTACTTCCGTAGCAAGGAGGAGCTGTTCCTCGCGCTGCTCGAGCGCGAGCTTGTGGCGTGGTTCGGAGCGCTTCGCGAACGCCTTGCGACACTTCCGACGGTGAACCCCGACGTCCTCGGACAGGAGTTCGCCAGCAGTCTCGAGACACGTCGCACACTCAGCGACCTGCTCGTCATCCTGCACACGATTCTGGAGCAGAACGTCGACGCCCCAGCAGCGCTCGCGTTCAAGCTGGTGCTTCGAGACCAGATTCATGCTGCGGGAGAGGCTCTGGAGCTCGTGTGGCCACCGCTTCCCAAGGGGTCAGGGCCGCGAACCCTCCTCCGCATGTACGCGCTTCTCATCGGCCTGAGGCAGATCGCATTTCCGTCGCCCGTGATCGCAGATATCCTAGCTCGAGAGGATATGGCATCGCTGCGCGTCGAGTTCGTCCAGGACCTCGCCGTGAGCATCGCCGACCTTCTGCGGGGTGCCGCTCACTCTTTGGGCGGCGGAGCGTAGGGGCCACGCTCAACTCGGCGACGCACGTACTCGGCGAGCGCGGTCATCTCTTCGTCGGACACGAGTTTTCCGTATGCGCCCATCCAGGCGTTGGGATCGACGAAGCGAGGGTCGGAGATGTACTCGATCAACGACGCATCGTCGGGGTACTTCTCGGGGACCTTCTTCAGACTCAGCGGACCCAGGGCATCCGGCGCATGACAGCTGGGACAGCCAAGCCGCTCGAACTGGTGGCGGCCCGGGTCCACGATCTCCGGCGACACCCTGTAGGGCGGTGCCCGCTTGAGTTTTGCGTTGTTCGGCGCCAGGGTCTGGAAATAGGCGTACATGGCCGAGGTTTCCCCCTCGGTCAGCCGCGGGTACGTCGGCATCGGCCAGCGAACGATCTTGCCGACCGGCGTCACCCCTTCGGTGAGCGCGCGCCGAAACTCCTCGTACGTCCAACCGCCGATGCCCGCCTTGGGCGAGGGCGTCAGTCCCGGCGCCACGACGGTATTGCCCGCGAGGTCGGTGACCTTCGCCCCTCCTTGATAGAACCCAGCAGTATCCTGCGGGACCAGCCAGTTCACCGTCTCGGCCGAGGCGCTGTGGCAGCCATGACACTGCAGTAGATCATTGGCCAGGTACGCACCCAACGCAACGGGTTCGGACTCCCGCGGACGCTCGACGACCGAGAGCTGCGCGGGGCCTGGCTCCCAGGCCATCCACGCCCGCAACACCGAGCGCAGCGATAGCTTGCTCTTGGTCTCCGTGGTCCGCTGCGGGGTAACCCACGGGTCGTCGCTGCGAAGGTATGCGACGAGGTTCGCGAGATCGACGTCGGAGATGTTGGGGTGAAACGGCATCCACGGCGGGAGCCGTGTCTTGCGCTGGGGGTGAACCCCGGAGCGAAGCAGCATCACCAACTCGGCTTCTGTCCACGAGCCGATGCCGCGTACCTCGTCCTGGGTCAGGTTGGGGGCATGGGCTTGGCCCAACGCCTTGAACTCGGGTGCGAGTCGCCGGCCCGCAAGGCTGTCAGTCGTCGGGTCGTAGTGGCAGCGGAGGCAGGCGAGCTCAACGATCCGCTTGCCGGCCAGCACGTCCCCTTGCCTGTCGAACTCGAAGTCGCCTGCGTCGTAGTCGTCGTACGTGGGCGGACCCAGCACCCACGCCAATCCTACGGCTGCCCCGAGGGACAACACAGCAAGGACGACCAAGAGTCCGCCGACGCGCAGGAGAATCCGCTTCATCGAGCGTGGCCTTCTATCATACAGCAGGGGTCGGAGCGTCTCGGTCAAACGACGCGGACGGTCTTGACCTGCTTCCGCCCCCCGCGTTCGTAGCGGATCTTGAAGACCTTGGAGGAGCCCAGCGACCAGTAGAGCGCCATCGCCTGGGTGTCGTCAGTGAGGTCCCGGCCATTGATGTGCGTGATTTTGTCTCCGGAGCGAAATCCAAGCTGGTGGACCGACGAGCCCGCGTTGACCCGCTTGAGCTTGTATCCGCTGAAGACGTCGTTTCTGATCGCAGGAACAATGTCTACGCCCTTTTGCATTCGGCTCGGGGACGAGCGGAGGTCGTCGAACTTTCGTTTCGTGATCGTGCACGCGGACCCACTCGAGCAGCGGATCTCCGATGAACGTGGGGCCGGAGGCTTGGTGTTGGGTCGCTTCGGCTTCGCCGCCGGCCGGGTCACTCGACGTGTTTTCTTCGACGATGACGTCGGCCCATCGTGGGCCGCCTCGATCGGCGCCGCCGCGTCGCCCGGCTCCACGCCCGCTTCGGCCACGCTCGGTTCGTCGCGGGGCGCAGGTTCTTCTGCCCCGCCGATCACATCTCGCCACGCCAAGCCCCCATCGAATCGGTAGCTATTCGTGAAGCTGAGATCTTCGCGAAAGATCATGACCGTGAGTCGATTCTCCGCGGCGTCGATCGCGAGCTCCCGCTGCTCCGCGGTTTGCAACGAAACCCCGTTGAGCGCCTCGACAATGTCGCCGGACCGCAGCCCGAGT
Organism: Nannocystales bacterium; assembly: GCA_050633305.1. Classification (GTDB taxonomy): domain Bacteria; phylum Myxococcota_A; class Polyangia; order Nannocystales; family Nannocystaceae; genus CAJXVA01. The sequence continues at coordinate 348,817 of JBOEGF010000018.1, read as the reverse complement.
TTGAACAACACGTCCGACTCCTCGACTGGCCCCACCTGGTACCCCGCAGGTGCCGGTCCGTCGGCCTCGACCCATGCGAGTGGCGTGGTGTCGGTGCGAAGCCGTTCGTACACAAGCGTGGCGACAAACGGATCGACGCGGTACGTGCCGTCGTCCACAGATGGCGAAACAATGCCCCGGGCGAGTGCCGCGTCGAAGCCCGGGGGCGTCAGCACCACCGCCGCGGGTTCCGCAACGGGCGCTACGGCCGGCGGCCCTGCTTCCGATATCGGTGGCTCAGCGGCGTCATCGCACGCCATCAGCCAACTCGCACACAACACCGCGGGCCAGAGCAGGAAGCGACGATCGCGGGGCACGGCCCTACTCTAGCAGCCCAGTTGAGGCCCAGACGCCGGCACGATCTCCTCCTGCAATACGCCTCGAAAATCGGTTCGGAAAGGCGAGCCGGCGTACAGAATTCGCGTCGCCGTTCCGGCTTGATTGAGGGGCGTTGAACGCTCCCGTGAAAACTCCGCCCGCGCCCTCGGAAGACCTCCTGTTCTCGCCGCCGACCGAGGAGCCCGCGACCCACCAGTCGGCTCAGGCCTCCCGACCGGGACATCACGCGCCCTCGTCAGACTCGGGCATGTCGGACGAGCGCAATGCCGATTCCGTGCTCTTCAAGCTCGACACGCTCAGTGCGATGCAGGCTCACAAGACCCTCGGTGGTGCGCCCAAACAAATGGCGCGCCTCGCCGCGCAAGCACCGGCAAGCGACGCGGGCTCGGGACTCATCGATCTCAAGACGCTCGCCGGAACACCACCGCAGGAGGAGACCGGCGCGGCTCATGAGTCGCAGACCGCGAGTGCTTCGGGCTCCGACGTGACGAGCAGCGCCGCGCTGTCGCAGTCCGCCCTGTTGTCCAGCTCGAGCATGCTCGCGGCCTCTCCCGCACCCGATGCGACCCCCTCTCTCGGACCGACGGCCGCCCCCTCTCGGACGCCTCTCATCGTGCTGTCGGTCCTCGCGGTGCTTGCACTCCTCGCGGCTGTGACGGCGCTCTTGCTCCGCGGCTAGCGAGGGGCCTCAGCTCGCGAGTTCGGCGGGTTCCGTGTGGAGCAACGCCTCTCGGCGCTGCTGCAGGTCGGCTTGCTCTGCGGTCCGCCCGGTGGCTTCGTAGACTCCGGTCAACCCTCCGAGAATCTCATCGAGCGCGGGGTGCTCAGGTCCCAGTCGCGCCTCTCGAGTCTCCAGAGCGCTGCGAAACGCCTCCTCCGCCGCCCCCCACTGGCCTCGCGCCGCGTGCAGCTCCCCCATCGCGAGCGAGACCTCGGCGTAGCGAGGGTGTGTCTGAGGAAGGCCACTCCCGCGAAGAAGCTCCAGAGCTCGTCGTCCGTATCGTTCTGCGGCCGCAAGCTCGGAGCGCGACACATGCACCCGAGTGGCCAAGGCGAGGACGCTCGCACGACGGGGATGTTCGGCGAGAGCGTCTGCAGCCAAGACGACGGCCCGCTGTGAATGCTTGTGGGCCTCTTTGTCGTTGCCCTGGCGTCGCCCAAGCTCGGCCCAGACAACGTGAAGGGCCCCTTGCAGTGAGACGTGGCCGGGCGATGTTCGCAGACGTCGCTCCGCCTCGACCAAGAGCCCCTCCGCCCGAGGGTCCTCTCCCCGAATGCATGCGAACCAGGCCCGATCGAGAAGCAAGGCGATCGCCTGCGGGGTGTCCCCCACCAACAGGGCGTCGGCGGCACGTCGGTAACAACGATCGGCGTCCGCGTAGCGTCCCAACTCGAACGCGACCGTGCCCCGGCCACGAAGCGATTCAGCCCGCAGCGACATGTCTTCGGGACCGCCCGACAACGAGGCCAGCATCAGCGCCCGACCAAACGACACGTCGGCGTCAGCGAAGCGGCCCAACTCGAACAGTGTCCACCCCAAGCCGACCAAAGAGTGTGCGACGGCCCGGTCGAGGCCGCCGCTGGTCGTGGTTTCCTTGGGGCTTGGCGCTCGGTATGGGGACTGGTGCGCTCCCCGACCGGCCCCGGACGGAGCCGCAAGAGTCGCTGCGATGTCCCGGTACTGCTCGTGGATCGACAGCGCATCACGGAACGAGCACTCCGCCCCGCGAAGGTCTCCAGCACGCTGGTGCGCCCAAGCAAGGTCGTTGACCAGCGAGCGCACCGTACAGTCGTCCGCTCCCGGAGCGTCGCCGACGAGGTCGAGCGCAAGGCGACAAGCTTCCTCGGCTCCACTGTGACGGCCGTGGATCGAGTGATGCCGAGCGATTCGCCGAAGCAGCCAAGCGATCCGCCCCGACCAGGCATTCGGGACGCGGCCACCCAACCCACAGAGCAGCGCATCGAGACACGTCGCCGCTTGGTCGTGATCTCCCAGCAGTGAGGAGACCACCGCGAGGTTGTAGTTGCCCGAGAGCACCTCGGGCGAACTCAAAGGGAGCTCACGCTGGACGATCGCCAGAGCACGTTCATAGAACGCCCGCGCCTCTCGGTAGCGGCCGTTGGCCATCTTCGCGTCCCCTTGATCACGCAGGATCGTTGCAGGCGCGTAACGACGAGCCATCGATCGCAACGAGAGCGCGGCCGCGGTCGCAAGGACGGCCATCATCGACGCGAACCCGACCAGGGGCTGGCCAGCCTGAATCGCGATCATGAACAAGCCCATCAAGCTGAGCGTGATCGGGATTCGGTACAGCGCCGGCGCGCGCCCGTGCATCGCGACCGGAACACATCCGGCTTCCATGCGAGCGGGAAGCGTCACGTTGGCCACGAACTTCATGTTCGCAGAATTCGTACCGGCCCGGGGACCGCAGAGGGCCGCATTCCGTGCTGCCTGGCCTACCGAACAGACCGGTTCTGTGCGGTAGGGCGTACATGGGGCAGATGTATGCTCGCCCCATGAGGCACAACGTGCGCGACCGCCTTCGGCTTCGCCGTAGCTTGAGTTGGGTGACGGCAGCGTTGCTTTCCGTCGGCTGCACGGGCAGCGACCCCGCCGCCGAGGCGTCCCCCGACGCCGAAAAAGGCGCGGAGACAGCCGCGCCCAAGGCGTTGGACCTGTGGGCAGGCGTTCCGCCGCTGGTGCCCGATGCCGCGGACATCGCGACCGAACTCAAGCCACGTCCGGGACCGCTCAAGCCCAAGTCGGTCAGCGAGACGGTCGAGATCCCCTTCCCGCCGGAGGTCGCGCCGGACGCGGGGGTCGCCGTCACGCCGCCGCCGGGCCCGCTCGAGGTCCAACGATTCGGACCGACGGGTCCCCAAACGCTGATCGATGCCGTACGCGTCAGCTTCAACGAAGCGATGGTCCCGCTTGCGACCGTCGAGGCCCTCGAGGCCCAAGATGTCCCTCTACTCGTCGACCCTCCCATCGACGCGGACGCACAGTGGCTCGGCACGCGCACCGTCGCGCTGCAAGCCAAAGGACGTCTGCCGTACTCGACGAAGTACACGGTCACCGTCCCCGAGACCGCCACTTCGATTCACGGGCATAGCCTTTCCGCAGCGAAGTCGTGGACGTTCTCCACCCCTACGCTTGCGCTCACCTCCGCCTATCCCAGCGGAAGCAACATCGACCTGGACACGGCCCTCACCCTGAACTTCAACCAGGCGATCGAGCGGACCGCGTTGGCCGGAGCGCTCACCATGCGCGGCGCGGGGCGAAGCGTTGCGCTGGAGGTCGTCCCTTCGGTGCTGAGCGAGGATGCGAGTGCGTCGGACAAAGAGCGCGCAGCACGAGTCCTGACCCTCAAGCCGAAGGCCAAGCTCGCCAAGAACACCAGCTACACGATCAAGATCCCAGCCGGCGTCTTCGGGGAAGGACCCGAACGCAGCGGAGCCATCACCCACAGTTTCAGCACCTACCCGCCGCTGAAGCTCGCCCTCCAGGCCTGCGGAGCTCCGTGCTGGGCCAGCAACGGAATCCACCTCTCATCCACCACCGCGCTCGCGGACCCCAAGCTCTCCGAACGCATCAAGGTCAGCCCCGAGGTCGACAAACTCGTGGTCTCGTCGGCCTGGAACGGCATCTCGCTGTCCGGAGAGTTCGAAGGCAACACCAAGTACACCGTCGAGGTCGACGGCGGACTGCAGGATCGATTCGGCCAAACGCTCGGCAAGCCCTTCAAAGCCAGCATCAAGCTCGGCCCCCAGTTCCCGAACCTGGAGCTCACGCAGGCACGCACCCAACCCTTGGTCGTCGAAGCCGGCAGCAAGCCTTCGCTGCGGCTGCGGGTTGCGGGGCTCGACGCGGTGGAGATCGAAGCCCGCGCCATCGAGGGCAAGGAGCTCCACACGTTCTCCAACGGCTACTGGGATCGGAACTGGGCGTGGCCTTCGGACCGCGGCACCTCCACCTTCGAGAAGACCTTCGACACGACCGCATCGCTGCGAAAGCCCTCCGAACTTGCACTTCCTCTGCAGGAGATGCTCGCCGGGGGCGCCTCCAAAGGCACGATCGGTTGGTTCATCGCCCGCAGCAATGAGTTTGAGCTGTGGGGGTACAAGCAGCGCAAGGGCATCGCACAGACATTCACGGTCACCGACCTGGGCATCGCCGCCGCGCTCGACCACGCGGGGGGCTTGGTCGCCGTCCACAGCCTCAGCACCAACGACCCCGTCGCAGGCGCAACCGTCACGCTCATCGATCGCTACGGCTCCACGAAATGGACAGGCACCACCGATGCCGCAGGTCAGGCCGAGCCGGAGGCTTCGATCGACTCCGGGTACATCATGGTGCAGACCGCGACCGACGCGGCGTACCTCCCCGCAAGCAGCCAGAGCATTGCGGGCGGCTGGAGTTCGCGCAACGCCCCCTCCGACCGGCCGCGGGCCTTTTTCTTCACCGACCGCACCCCGTACAAGCCGGGCGAGACGATTCACCTCGTCGGTATCCTCCGGCAAGAGGAGGCAAAACCTGAGGGAAGCTTGGCGCTGTATCGCTCCGACTCCACCGCCGCTTATCGGGTCACCAACCCGCGCGGCATTGAGGTGGCAACGGGCGACGTCTCGGTCAGCAAGCTCGGTGCGTTCACCCTGGACATCGACACCAAGGAGGAACACGGGACCGGGAACTTCACGCTCGTCCTCACCTTCGCCAACTGGTTCGGCAGCGCGCAGACGTTCCGTCACTCGATTCCGGTCGAGACCTTCCGAACCCCCGAGTTCGAGGTCGACGTCGAACGACCCACCTCGAAGCCGCTGGTTTACGAGGACACCTTGAACGCCGAGGTCCTCGCGAAGTATCTGCACGGCGCCCCGATGGTCGGGGCCGACGTGCGCTACTCCCTGAATCGGACCGACAGCGGATTCACTCCGCCAGGGGAGCTCAACCGTGACTTCAGCTTCGGCTCCGGCTCGCCGTACCGGCGGTACGGTTGGTGGACCCCCCCCTCGCGCATCGTCGCTTCAGGCTCCGGCGAGACCACCGCCCAAGGCGTGTTCGAGGTCGAGCATGTTCTCCATGCGGTCGACCCTGTGCCCGCGGCAAAGCCCGACGCCGTCACACCAGCCGAGCCCGACAAAGACGAAGCCCCCCCCGCCGCGTCGACGTACAGCCTCTCCGCGACGGTCACCGACGAGAACCGACAGGCCATCTCGGGTTCGGCCAGCTTTGTCGTGCACCCCGCCACCGTCTATGTCGGGCTGCGGTCCGATGCGATGGTGCTCAAGGAGGGCGAGCAGACCACCGTCCAGGCGGTCCTGGTCGACCTCGAAGGCGAGCGTGTACCGGGCAAACCGGTCGCGATCGAGGTCCTGCGACGCGAGACCGTCCGAACCGCGGTCGAGAAGGACGGACGCTGGTCGTTCTCGTACGAGACCAAAGACCAGGAAGTCTCGACCTGCAACGTCACGAGCAAAGCCGTGTCCGCGACGTGTGACATCACCGTCGACACCGCGGGCACGTACCTCATCCGAGGCTCGGCCAAGGATGATGAGGGGCGCGCGACCCGGACCGAGACCCAGTTCTACGTGCACGGGAAAGATGCCGTCGTGTGGGGTCAGAACACCAGCCGCGTGGATCTGGTCCCCGACCGCAGCGAGTACGCACCCGGCGATACCGCGAACATCCTCGTCCGCTCACCGTACGACGAGGCGCACGGCATCCTGGTTGTGGAGCGTGAGGGCATCGCCAAGCGTTTCCCACTGGAGGTGCACGGCGGCACCGCAGCGGTCGAAGTTCCGCTGTCCAAGACCTGGGCTCCGGGTGTGACGGCCTCGGCGATGCTCTGGCGCGGCCGAACGGAGGTCGAAGGCGCTCCGCCCGGACAGGACCTCGGGTTGCCTGCCGCCGCCGGAGGCAAGGTCGAGCTCAAGATCAGCGCCGACGAGCACCGGATCGACGTCGGGGTCGACCTCTCGTCGAAGGAGATCGAGCCCAAGGGCAAGCTGACCGTCAACCTCAGCACCAAGGACGCGGGCGGCAAAGCGGTGTCCTCCGGCGTCGCGCTCATGGTGGTCGACGAAGGCGTGCTGAGCTTGATGAACTACGCCACCCCCGACCCGCTGGGTTTCTTCATCCGCAAGCGCAACGGCGGCGTGTGGATGAATGCATTGCACCGAAACGTGCTTCCCCGAGAGGCAGGTGCTCCCGAGCCTGACACTGAAGGCGAGCCGGAGCCTGAACCACAGCCCGATGCCGAGCCGATGGAGCTCGAGGAATCCGCGGACGACGGTGACATGGCCTACGCGTCGGAGCCGATGGCCCCACCGTCTCCCACGGCCTCCGCCGCACCCGGCGGCGGTGCTCGACAACGCTCGATGCTCAAGGGACGCGCCGAGAAGAAGAGCAAGGAGAGCGCCGGCTACGGCTCAGGACAGACACTGGGCGGAAACACTGCCGGCTTTGCATTCAGAGCCGAAGAGGCTATGGCGCAAGAAGTCTCTCTGCGGACCCTGTTCGCGAGCACGGCGTACTTCGCCGGGGACCTGCAGACCGACGCAGAGGGGAAGCTCAGCGTCACCATCGACATGCCGGAGAACCTCACCACCTTCCGCGTCATGGCAGTCGCCATCGACCGGGAGGAGGTCGACCGATTTGGCAGCGGGGACGCGCAGGTTCGCGTGCGCAAGCCGATCATGCTCCGCCCCTCCCTGCCCCGATTCGCCAACTACGGCGATGCATTCGAGGCCAGCGTCATGGTCGACAACCAGACCGGCGAGAACCAGAAGGTGCTCGTGGGGACCCGCGGCCTCAACGTCACGGTCGGAACTGAGGACCAGAAGTTCATCGACATTCCGGCGGGCGAATCCAAGGAGGTTCGCTTCGACATGAAGACCGAGGCGGTCGGCACCATGCGGGTGCAATTCGCTGCAATGAGTAGCGCGGGGCGGGATGCAACCCAGCTGGAGGTGCCGGTGAACTACCCGGCCACCTCCGAGGCCTTCGCCGACTACGGGATGACAGAGGACTCGATTCTGCGCACCCTCGAGGCCCCCAAGGACGTGCTCTCCGCGTTCGGGGGTCTGGAGCTGAGCTTCAGCTCCACGGCGCTCAGCGGCCTCGAAGACTCGGTGCAGTACCTGGTCGACTATCGCTACGAGTGCGCCGAACAGACCTCGAGCCGGGTGCTCCCGATCTTCGTACTCGGCGACATCCTGGACGAGTTCCCGATCGCCAGCGTACGCGACCGGGTCTCACGGACCGCGATCGCAACCCGCGGGGTCGAGAAACTGTTCACCAAGCAGAACCCCGACGGTGGCTTCGGCTACTGGCACCGCGGCGAGAGCTGGCCATACGTCTCGACGTGGGCCACGTTCGCGCTGCTCGAAGGCAAGAAGGCCGGGTTCGACGTCGACGAGGGCAAACTGAACGCAGCTCTCAACTACGTCGAGAACTTCGTCCGCTACGGGCATCGCTCGCGCTGGGGCGTCTACTACGACTGGACCACACGCTCGTTCGCGATCTGGTTGCTCAGCCGCGAGAGTCGCGGAGAGAAGCTGTTCGGCACCGTCTGGACGCATCGAGACAAGTTGCCGCTGTACGCCCGCGCGTATCTGATGAGCGCCGCACACAACTACGGCAAGACCGCCGAGCGCGATGAGATCCTCGCGCAGCTACGAGAAGCCGTCATCGAGAGCCCCAAGACGATTCACTTCGAAGAAGGCCGCTCGGAGGCCGACGCCGCGGACGGTCTGCGAGTCCTGATGCACTCCAACGTACAGACCGACGCCATCGTCTTGATGGCCATGCTCGACGCCGCCCCCAAGGACCCGATGCTGCCGAAGGTGATGGCCGGCATCATGGCCTCGCGCGATCCGATGAAGGGCGGGCGCTGGGGAAGCACCCACACCAACGCATGGGCGTTGGTTGCCGCCAGTCGCTACTATGAGGTGGTCGAAGCCGATGAACCCAACTTCGAAGCTCAAGCTTGGCTCGGAGACGCTTTTGCCGGCAGCTTCACCTTCGAAGGGCGAAGCATGACCAAGCAGCAACAGAACATCCCGATGAAGGCACTGCAGGAGTCGGGCGCAGACAGCCTGACCTTGGCCAAAAAAGGCCCCGGCAAGCTCTACTACCGTCTGGGTCTTCGGTACGCGCCTGACGACCTCCAGCTCGACGCTCGCAGCCAGGGATTCGTCGTCTCGCGCCACTACGCCGCGATGCCCGAGCAAGGCGAGACCGAACCCGACCCCAAGGCGGTGCGTCGACTCAACGACGGAAGCTGGGTCATCAAGGCTGGGACCAACATCAAGATCAGCCTGAACGTCGTGGTCCGGGACCGGGCGAACTACGTCGTCGTCGACGACGCCCTCCCCGCGGGCTTCGAAGGGCTCAACCCCCGCTTCGTGACCAGCGGCGCGGGGGCGATCTCCGGCAGCGTCACGACCGGTGGACCCTCCGGCGGGTACCGAAGCCGCTGGTGGTACCCGTGGTGGACCTTCGACCACAGCGACCTTCGCGACGACCGCATGCTGCTGTTCGCCGACACCCTCCCCGCGGGCGTCTACACCTACGCTTACACCGCGCGGGCCACCACCATCGGCGATTTTCAGCTGCCGCCGGTCAAAGCAGAGGCCATGTACGAGCCCGAGCGGTTCGGCCACAGCAGCAGCAGCCGCGTCAAAGTCATCGAGTAAGAGAAAGCAACGCTACGGCGAGTCCTCGGGGCACGCTCACCGCAAAGCCTGAGCTCGACCGCACCATCGACCTTGCATCTCCAAGCTCACGCGGCGTCCCGAGGGCCGGGGCGCCGAGTTTCGGCTGACGGTTCCGCGCTACCAATGTCGCGGTATGGCATGTCGACGGCGGGGCGGCTGCCAGCCCCCCTCGAGCATTCTATTGGGCCAACCGAAACCCGGCTGTGCTCTCGTGGCGCTCGAATCATGTAGGGTCTGTTCGGTAGTGGCTTTGCTTGATGGGCGAGACCTGCTCGATGGGCAGGTGATCCAAGGACGGGTTTGCATCGCAGGCGCAGGCGCGGCCGGGATCACCTTGGCCCGCGACCTCGCTGCGAGCGGGGTTGATGTGGTGCTGCTCGAAGGCGGTGGTCTCGAGCGTAGCGAAGATTCGCAGGAACTCTATCGGGGGGAGAACAGCGGGGACTTCAACATCTCGCTCGACACCTGCCGCACTCGGCAGTTGGGTGGATCGACCAACTGTTGGGCGGGTTGGTGTCGCCGACTCGAAGCCGACGACTTCGCCGCCCGAGCATGGCTGGAGGGGAGCGGCTGGCCCGTGACCGCCGAGCAGATGGAAGCCTACTATGCGCGCGCCCACGAAACAGTCGTCATCGGAGCCAACGAGTACGACGCAGCTGGCATTGCCGAGCGCGCCGGGGCCCCGGCATTGGGCCTAGACCCCGCGCTGGCGCGGTTGATCATCTACCAATACAGCGCCCCGATCCGCTTTGGGACCTTCTACCGCGACGACCTCGAGTCGATGGCGACGCTCGCCACGTACCGCAACGCCAACGTGGTCAACGTGATGCTGTCGGGCGACGGTAGCTCGGTGACGCAGCTCGACTGCTCTACGCTAGAGGGCGTGCGTTTCTCCGTGCAGGCCGATCACTTCGTCCTGTCGATGGGGGGGATCGAGAACGCTCGGATCTTGCTCGCATCAAACCAGCAAGAGACCGCGGGGGTCGGGAATGCCAACGGCTTGGTGGGCACGTGCTTCATGGAGCACCCGCACTACTACAACCGAGCGTTCCTCGCCTTGCCCGACGATGTTGAGACCTCGTTCTACACCACCCGAACCGAGGCGCTGACGTTCGACGACGCCTCCCCTGAGGGGATCGCGGTCGTTTACCAGGCAGCCATCTCGCTGCCCGCGGCGGTTCGCGAGGCCGAGGAGCTGGTGACGATGGGCGCGACGCTTGAGCAGATCAACCCCGACAGGGTCCTCGGCGACGAGGAGGGACTCCAGCCCGACCAGCTGCGCCGCTTCATCCGTAGCATGCCCCCCGCGGTTCAGCTTCTGAGGTTGGACCTCCGGGCGGAGCAGCGTCCCAAACCCGACAGCAGAATCATGCTCAGCGACGAGCTCGACCCGCTGGGCGTTCCGCGGGTCAACGTGAGGTGGAAAGTGGCCGATGAGGACATCGCCGACGTCCAGCGCACACTGGAGCTTTGGAGCGCAGCGCTTGCCCGGGCCCGACTGGGGCGGCTGTGGATGCCCAATGCCGACGGGGAGTTTTCCCCGGGCAACGTTTCCGGCGGCTGCCATCATATGGGAACAACCCGCATGTCGGAGAGTGCCGCGACCGGAGTTGTCGATGCCAACTCCCGCGTACACGGGATCGACAACCTCTTCGTGGCTGGGAGCTCGGTCTTTCCCACCGGCGGGTTCGCGAACCCGACGCTGACCATCGTGGCGCTGGCGCATCGGCTGGCCGACCATCTTGGGGAACTGGTGAGTTGAGGCGATGCCGATGAATCGACGAAGCTTTGTTGTTCGTCTCTCGGCCACCACGGTCGTGAGTGGCCTGGCCGGGTGCAACGGTGGTGGCTCGGGCAACGGCGGGTCCAGCCTCGACCTCCTGCGGGTGATGCAGGTGTACTTCGGCGCTGAGCTTGCGACCGGCCGTTTGGTGGGCGAACGCTATGCTCTGAACTTCGCGGATGATGACGCCCTGGAGCTCGATCTGGAGGCGGTGGTCGAGACCATCCAAGCCGAAGACACTGTGGACACAGCGGTCGAGGCTCTGCGCGTACAGGTGCAGGCCGACTTCGCCGACGCGACGATGGTACTTGTGGACGGCTGGGCACTCGGCCTCACGGAGGCCCGTATCGCGGGACTTGCCCAGCGCGTGTACCAAGCCTGAGGACACAGCGTGGCGGCCAGCCGCGGCGATCGACCGCGGCGTGAAGCATCCCCGTGATTTCAAGCCCGCGACTTGTTGCTTCGATTGGAGCTCCCCGTTGGCGCCGTCGTCGAGCGGCGGACCGTTGGCTCCGAGCGTAACCAAGTATCATTCGCTTCAAAGAACGCTTCGGCGCTTCGACGTCCCAGCGCCATCGCGTCGCGGATGCGGCCGCGATTCAGCTCCCAGGTATCCAGCCGAAGCGGCTCGATCGGTTGCAAGATCCGGCACCTCGCGGGGACATCGAAGACGCGCTCCCGCAGAAAGCCTCCGCGTAGTGTGCCCTCCGGCCGAGTGACGCAGCCGATCAACTTGTTCGCCCCCAGCAGCTCCAGCGTGTCGACGGGTGTCCGGACATGCCACGCACCGTCGATGGCCGGCCGACCATCGACCGGCACCATTCGCGAGTAGGGGCCGGGGAAGAAACACGACGCAAGCACCGCGTCGACCAGCGGGAGGTGGTCTGGCTGGCTGAGGATGCGTCGCGTCAGTCCACGTCGGCGAAGCACGGTGACAGTGATCGCCAGCGGCTTGGGGACATCCGCCAACGCCATTGCGCCGAGCTTGAGGCGAAGCGGAGCCCCGACAACCTCGCTCATCACAAATGGCCAACGTCCGGCGAGCATCCGCTTCGGCTGAAACACCGCCGTACCGCCGACCGCCATCCACAGTTCGGCCAGCGCCTTGACCTCGCCCAGGGCCACCAAGGCCGCGATCACCGAGCCTGAGCTCGCTCCAGCCACCGCGTCGGGCTCGTAGCCGTAGTCGTGCATCCACTCCGCCACGCCGACGTGAAACGCGCCCTTGCACGCGCATCCCTCGAAGGCGATCCCAAACGACACGCCTCTGCAATACGGCAACCATGGCCCCAGTACCAGGCGAATCCGAGTCTCAGGTTCTGGGCGGGCGCTCCGTCTTCGGCGTGGCAGGACCACGGGGTCCCGTACGACAACGACCGGTCGGGAGCGTCAACGAGTTCCGCACGGATAGGCATATGCGGCCGTGGCAGCTTGCCTGGGACTCGGAGTTTGTCATGCAACCCCTGCATCGCGATCGTCTTGCTCGCCAGCTGCGGGCCGGTCGTGTCGCTATCACCTGAGAGCAGCGGCGGCTCTGCCACCTGCGCAGCGTGATAGGTTCGCTTGGGTCCAAGATGCGTCACAGATCCATAGTTGGGCTTTGTCTGACCGCAGTTGCGCTGGTGGGCTGTGGCGGTACTGCCTCCGGGGCGAAGCGGGCGGCGGACTTGGCAGTCCCGGCCGAGGTCACGCAAGACACACGTGCTGAGCCTCCGGCTGAGGACATCCACACCACCGTCGACCCCTGCGATCCCCTTCCAGACGAGGGCGACCCGTGCCAGCCCTCTGCGGGTTTTTGCGTCGAGTCTTGGGGTGAGCCAGGTGGCCACAGCTCGGCGCTTTGGTGCCGCGATGGCCACTGGGAGCGAGAGTTAGAGGCGAACGTCCCGTAGCTTCAGCATCAGAACCACTCGGCCCCGGGTCAGTCTCTTGTACGACCAGTCGTCACAGCCCGAGCGCTGCGCACCAGACGGGTAGATAGACGGGCAGGTCGTCGACGCCCAGTGGGGTGTCTTCGTCAGCGGCGGGCGAAGCGTGGGGATTGCTCGACGGCAACGCCGTGGTCAGCTGGTGCGATGCGTACGGCGGGTCCACGCTATCGACGCTGGTCGGCGGTCCGGGGATGCCGAGGTTCGACCACGAGTTGGTCATCGCGCCGTAGTTGCCATCCTCGACGTGCACAAACCCGAACAACCGGTCGCTCGGGGTCGCCATCGGCTGCTCGGTCCAGTCCGCCGACTCCGTGCCCGAGACCAAGACGGCCCGAGCCACGTCATGGTCTTGCGCGAGGACGCCGACATGCCCCCCACCCTGCGAGTGTCCGGCGAAGGCGATCGACGACCAGCGCGGCACCTCGCCTTGCAGGTACTCGTCCCACTCCAAGTACTGCAGCGCGCGAACGAGGCGGTTGTGAATCGAGTCGGGGGGCGTCACCGAGACGAGCCCACTCATGTTCGCGCCGTAGATCACCTCGCGACGCGCGTTGTACTGGCAGCCCTCGGGGCCACCGCCGCCACACGCGTCGCTGAGGTTCACCTCGTTGCGATAGGCGAGCCCGAGCACGTGGTAGCCGCCTGCTGCCGCGAGCTGGAGGATCAGCTCGTACCAACCCGGCGGCGCGTTCGACCCCGGCAGGAACACGAACAGCTCGCCGCGCGCAGGCCCGGTGGGTTCGGCGTACAAGTGCACGTAGCCGTCCGAGATCGCGACGCCGGTCTCCTGAGGATCGAGTGCGAACAGCGGAACGTCGAGCATCCCCTCAGGGCACATGCTCGCCTGGCCTCCGCCCGAGCTGCTTTCGCTGCCCGTCCCTTCACCGTCGATGCTCGCGCTGGAGCTACCGTCACTCTCGTCGTCGACGGTCGGGTCGCCCGTTTCGCCAGAGCTTTCCGTTGGGTCCTCATCGACCCTACCGCTTGCGCCGCTCGCCCCACCAGCCTCCGTTGCGCGCCCACCCGTGTGGCGACCCGTCGACGACCCCTCGGGAAGCCCGCTCACGACCCCTTGGGCGTCGGTCTCCACGCCGACGTAACACGCCGACACGATCAACAGCGGGCAAACCAGACTACGCACACAAGCCTCTTCGACTTGCATGGGTTAGCGCGGTTATGCCCTTCACGCCAACCCGTCGAATCGCCGAATACGTCAGCCAGTTTACGGGTCCTCGGCGGTGTCGATCGCGTTCTGTATTGGACGAGAGTCAGACACCACCTACTGCGACCCGCGATCGCTGTGTTGGATGAGCGGCTCGATGGGGCGACGGTCGTGGAGAGGCTTGCTGGAGCGCGTCGAGCGCGAGGTCCGTACGTTGCCGGCGCTCTTTGCCCGGCCCGATCACGCAGCTTCCTACGGTTGATGCACACGACTTGGGCACTTGCGCCGGATCGGAAAAGAGGTCGAAAATCCCTCTAGAGCACGGCCTCCGGAGGATTGGGGCAGAGCAAGGATGTAGCGGCCGGAACCTCGATCTGTCCCCGAAGGAGAAGCAGCGAGAGCGGCTTCGACTCGGGCACGGGTTCGTCCGCGTTCAGCCAGACTGACCGGAATCAGGCGGTTTCTTCAATCAACCGGACACGGTTGATTCCTTGCTCTGCCCGACAGACGGTGCGCCCCCGAACTCGTCTTGCCTCAACGCCGCCTTCTTCCTGCACGCATTCGGCAGGAGCAGGCGGGGACCGTCCCCACGACTCGCCCGCGGTTCATTCAGGCCGGCGAGGTCGTCATGGGCACGCGTCGGTGCAGCGAGCGTCGTTCTTTTCTGCGACTCAGCTCCGCCATCGACCCGCTGGTCAGACGGGGAATCGCGAAGACCTAGCGAGGTGGGAACTGCTCGTCGATGCGCTGCCCGAGCGCCGCGCAGGGAGTCATGCCCGTGTCGATCAGCGCCTGCATGGCCTCGAGCTGCGGTTCCACCCCGAGCTGAAGTTCAATGGGCCCGATTGCGCCGAGCACCCACCACCCATTGATCACCGACGTGGGCACCCCGAGCGCGATGTCGCTGATCAAGGCGACATCGGTGGCGACGCGTTCGTAGGCCGCGTCGCTGCCCATCGCCTCGCGGAAAGCCTCGACATCAAATCCGACGTCGGCGATGACGGTGTCGAGAAACACCTCGTCGAGCAGATCGCCTTCGGCCGCAAGCATCGCGGCATGGAAGGCCCAATAGTCGCCGAGTTGGTGAGCGGCGTAACCCGCCCGTGCCAGTCGGCCGTCGGGGTCGTTCTCCTCGGAGAACGGGATCGGCTTGACCACGATGCGGACTTCGTCGCCGACGGGGCCGTCGAGCAGCATATCGAGCGTTGCCTCGAACTCGCGACAGTAGGAGCAACGGTAGGAGGTCCACAACACGAGCGTGACCAGTCCATCGGGATTGCCGCGCATCGGAGCGTCGGTGATCTGCAGCAGGTCGTGCGGATCGACGGGCGGGGACCCGCAGGTGTTCGCCGCTCCGGTCGACGAGGACGAGCCCGAATCGTCGACACCGGACGACACACTGCTCCCGGCGCTCACATCCTCGCTGGGGGTGCTCGTCGTGCTCGTCGTCGATGGATCGCCCGAGCCTGAGTCGGAGGAGAGGCTCCCGGATGAAGAGCTGGCCTCGACGTCGCCGCTGGTCGCGGCTTCGCCCGCGTCCACGGCGGCCTGGCAAGCCGACGCGAGGCCCAGGAGACCGAGCAGAAGGAAGCGGCGCGACGCGTTCATCGCCGCGGGAACGGGCGGAGCCGTGCGAATGTATCGAGTGCGCGCGGTTCTCGGCCCTTGGGACGGTCTCGTTCCCCTGTGTCCGCGGAACGGGCGACCCCAGCGATACGCTCGATCGTCCGCCGCGACAACCGGCAGAACCCGGCCAGCCGCCCAGCCGACAATGGGGGCAGAGCCTGGCACAGGGAAAGCATCGGACCGATGGGCGGCGCGGAGACGCGGGGCCCAAGAACCCAGGCGCGCCGGCTCGGACCGAGGGCCAAGAACAGCGGGAGTTGTCTGGGCGCAGGCCCCGAAGCTCGGGCTTGGTGACGAAGAGAGTGACCCGCATGGGCCCGACACGGAGGGCGCCCACGGAAATGTCGATACGAAAGACGCGGCGTGATGGCGGCGTGCAGATGCAGACCGAAGGCGCGGTCGGGCATGCGCGAAGCGGGTGATAATTCGCAAGGCGAGCGAGGTCGCCGGCCGTCCGACGAGACGCAATTTCGAGAATGCACGTCTCGCTTTTCGTCTTTGATGCGTCGATGCGCGCGTGACAGGCTTCGCCGCAATTCGGCAAGAGAGAGTTTGCCGAGTCCGCACAAACCGCGGCTCCCAATGCGAGGACGCCGACGGAGAGGACAGACGGTATGATGAATAAGATCCAACTACGAACATTCGCGCCTTTGGGCCGACTTTTGCAATTCTCGTTCACCGCGACCTTGGCTTTTGCCACCGTCGGTTGCGACAAGATTGAAGAAACCCAAATCGAGGTCGGCGACTTCGTCTTCGACGCCTACGTTGCCGGCCCTGAAGACGGCGAGTTCGTCCTGTTGCTGCACGGCTTTCCCGAGAGCGCGGTCGAGTGGGAAGACCAGCTGAGAGAGCTCGGCGACCGAGGCTACCGCGCTGTCGCCTTCAACCAGCGCGGCTACTCGCCGGGCGCACGGCCTGAGGAGGTCGAGGCGTACACGACCGTGAACCTGGCTGGCGATGCGATCGCGGTCGCCGACGCCATGGGTGCCGAGAGCTTCCACGTGGTGGGTCACGATTGGGGAGCGGCGGTCGCTTGGCGCGTGGCAGGGTTGGCGCCGGAGCGGGTCGAATCGTTGACCGTGATCTCGGTCTCGCACACCGACGCCTACGTCGCCGCGTTCTCCGATCCCGAATCCTGCCAGTCGCAGGTCGGCACCTACATCTTCCCGTTCCTCAGCCCAGGATACGAAGAGGTCATGCTCGCCGACGACGCCGCGATCTTGCGCGACGCCTACGCGGAACTCGACCCCGCACAGGTCGAAGCACATCTCGCCGTCGTCGGGAATCCCGAAGCGCTCGGCGCCGCACTCAAGTGGTACCGGGCAGCCTTCACCCTACCCGAGCCTTCGCCTCCGCTCGGCACGATCTCCACACCGACGACGTTGGTGTGGGGTGACGAGGACGAGTTCACCTGCGTGGACTCGATCGTCGATACCGAGAACCACATGAGCGGGCCCTACCAGCTCGAAGTCATGGCGGGACAGGGGCACTGGTTGCCGGAGGTAAACCCCGACGAGGTCACCGACTTCATTCTCGAACGCATCGAGGATTGAGCGCGGAGGAGCGTCGAGCGGTCGCGACCCGTGAGGTGCCCGTCCGCAGCTTCCGCCGGGCACACCCGCGACGGCGGGACCGCCGAGGCAAGGCCCCCAAGATCCAGGCGCCGCTGAAGACATCTCCGAGGGGCGGATTCACCGCTGTTGCGTCTCTTCGGCGGGCAGCGTTCCCAACTGGCAGCCCTCGGCGCGAGCGGTAGCCGCGTCAAAGTCATCGAGTCAGAAAAAATCGGGAGCGGATCGCGGACTCGCACAACGAACCGTGCAGAGACCCACGATGACCACCAAGGCCGCCAAGACGCTCCGCTCCCGACTCTGCGCCATCTTCGCCACGACGCTCGGCGCTTCGAGTGTCGCAGGCTGTGACTCGGAGATGCCCGGAGTCGAAGGCGACACGGAGACCGAGACGGGCGACGACGATATGGCCGGGACGGACGACAGCCCGACACCCGACGACGAGGACGACGCCTCGAGTGGCGGTGCCCCTGCAGACAGCGACGGCCCCGACGACCCTGTCGACCCCGCAGACGACACGCCGTTCGACGACGACCCTCTGTCCGCGCTCGGCGCTCTCTCCGGGATGGCCTTCATCTGCTACGACGCTGAGGACACGTCACTCAGTCTCTTCTTCGACCCGGACGGTGTGACGGTTCGCTTCGAAGACGAGACGACCAGCGTGGGGACCTACGACACCACAGGTGGTTCGCTCACCCTGTCGTTCCCGGAACTTGGATTCACTGAGGGTGCCGTCGACGCTGCCGTGGCGCTCGATGCCTTGGTCTACTTCGAGACGCCCAGCTTGCAGTGCGGCGCGTATTCCCTCGACCACGGCGCGGCGGGCGAGACGGACGTCGTCGACTGCCCGACGATCAAGTACATCCCCGAAACCTCGTGGGAGAACAACCAATTCCACTTCAGTCCCGGTGGCTACGTCCGGCGTCGGCGGTGGACCGAGCTCCCCGCCGTTCCCGACACCCTCTACGCGGTCCGACTCGGCGTCTACCGAGTGGTCCAGGACCGGATGTTCATCGTACTGCCCTTCGAGGACGAGGGCGAGCAGTGGCTCACCGGGACCGTGACGGGCGAGGGGCTGTACATCGACCAGCTGGAGCCCGAACAGGGCGCATGCCAATAGCGGCCGGTAGCCTGGCCTCGGCTTCTGTGGAAGAGTTCGAGGGTGCGTCTCGCCTCCAAGTTGGCATGGGTCGGCCTCGGGGGCCTCTGCCTGACCGGCGCAGCGATCCTCAGTCGCTCCGGAGCCGCAGCGCCTGAGCCGGTCGTACCGCAGCTCGCCCCGCCCGAGCCTCTGGCAACCACACCACCTCGCGCGGACGTCCGCTGGATCGCGGCCGCGGGAGGACAAGTTCCTGAGCTCAACCAAGTGTCGCTCGAGCAAGACCTCGCCCTAGCGCGTGAGACGTTCGGCGAGCACGGGACCCTGCTCTTTGCGGCAGGCGCGGGTGCGCCGGTGGTTCAGGTCCTCTCGGACGCCCCTCCTCGCTCCGACCCCGCCTCCCTGTTGGCGGACTTGTTCGCACCCCGGGGCGGGCGGGACTCGACGTACCGAGAACCCACGCTCGACGTCGATGGCCCGGCCACCGCGCAGAGCGTCTCGGCCGCACTCGAGACTGCGGTAAGCAAGCCTGGGGCTCCGCTCCTGCTCTACCTGGGGGGACACGGACACCGCGGCCCGACCGATGCCGAGAACGCGGTAGGCCTGTGGGGCCAAAGCCAGCTGACGGCGGTCGAGCTTGCGGCGTTGCTCCGAGACACCCCGCGCCCGGTTCAGATCATCGCGACGACGTGCTTCTCCGGCGGTCTCGCCGAGCTTGCGTTCGCCGACGCCAACGCGCAAGGCGGTGCGTTCCCAGGCGAGGTCTGCGGGTTGTTCGCGGCGCCTCACGACCTCGAAGCCTCGGGATGCGACCCCAACCCGAACCGCGCCGCCCAAGAGGGGTTCGGCCTGCACTTCTTGCACGCCCTCGCGGGAGAGTCGCGAGACGGCACCAAGCTGGCGTCACAAGACATCGACTTCGACGGCGATGGAACGATCGCAGCGCGCGAAGCCCACGCCTACGTCCGGATTCACAGCGAGGCCTTCGACGTGCCGACCAGCGTGTCCGAGCGATGGCTCGAGGCAGTGGCGCCTGGCCCCGGGGCACCGCGAACCCCGGTGGTGCTCCCCGAGGAGAACGCCGTCATCGCGGCGCTGGGTCGGAAGACGGGCTTGGTCGATGGCCTCGAACGGGCACGACTCCACCTGCGGGACGTGGAGGCGAAGATCGAGGCCAAGACCGAGGCGTTGACCCGCGCACAGCAACTCGAAGACCAGGCCTATCGAAGGGCAGCCGGCGAAATTCTTGCGCGCTGGCCCGTGCTCGACGATCCCTGGCACCCACAATTCAACACCATGCTCGCCGGCAACATCGACGCGATACGCGAGCATTTCGCATCGGCCGCGAGCTACGCCGCATATGGTGCGGCACGCGACGAGGTCGACCGAATCTCGGGCGATGTGTTCGACCTTCGCGCAAACGCTGCGCCCTACGAGAGACTGGCGCGCGCGCTCGAATACCGCCGCCGAGCGGCACGTTTGGCGGCACAGGGGGGACCTGCGTGGGATCGCTTCGAGGTGCTGCGCCAGTGTGAGCTCCGAGCCCCGCCGAGTTGACTGCAATTCTTTCGCGAGCACCGCCCCCCTCACGAAATAGCTTCTGTGAGGAGGACAACTGATGCCCGAAAGTTACGCGCGGGAAGTACCGCGGAGCCGCAATCAAGACCGCCCCCTGGATGCCTACTTCGACGACATGTCGTCGACCCAGCGACTGTCAGCCGACGAAGAGCTCGACCTCGCGCGGCGGCTAACTGGTGCGAAGGCGAGCATCTGGACATGTCTCCTTCAGGCACCCGACAAGGTCCTACGAAAAGAAATCAAGGCGGTCCTGGGCGACAAAGCTCCACCACTTCGCAAACGTGGCGATCAGTGGCCGCAAAGTGTGCGCGACGCCCTGGTCGCCGCTGACCGTGACTGCGAAGTCGCGCGGCGGCTCACCGCCTGGGTGCACACGCACCCCGAATGCGGAGTCAACGGCATGGAGCTGCAGGCCAGCATCAACCGTGCACGACAGCTGCGAGATCAGTTCGTCGCGGCCAACCTGGGTCTCGTCGTCAGCATCGCTCGCCGTTACGAGCGAAGGCTGTTCTCGTTCTCGGACCTCATCCAAGAAGGAAACACCGGGCTCCTCAAGGCCGTGGACCGCTTTGACCCCGACCGTGGGTTCCGCTTCTCGACCTACGCGGTGTGGTGGATTCGCCACGCGATCGGGCGAGCCCTCTCGGATCGAGGCCGAGAGATTCGGCTGCCCGTGCACGTGGCTGAGCGCCAGCAAACCCTGGTGCGCGCTCGGGTCCAGTTCGAGTCGCAGCAGGGCCGACCGGCAACCCCGGAGGAACTTGCCGAGTGCACCGGCTTCACCGTGGAGCGCGTTCGCCGGCTCCTCGCGGTCGAGTACACCCGCGCCATCGCGCACGACCCGACCACGAAGACGAGCCAACCGGTCCTCGTCGAGGAGCTTCCGATCCCCTGCCCCGAGTACGAGGAGGCCCTCGACGCGACGGCCTGGTCGGATGGGCTTCGCGAGGCGGTCGGCTCGCTCCCCGTCATGCAACAGGAGATCATTCGACAACGCTTTGGCCTGGACGGCAGCGCACCGATGACACTCCGGGAGGTCGGCAAGCTTCACGACCTTTCACGGGAGCGCATCCGGCAGATTCAGGTCACGGCGCTGAATCGCATGCGCGAGACCTTCGCAGGTCGCGGGTTGGTGGCCTGAGCGGCCACCCGAGGTCACACCAGGCCCAAGCGATAGACGTCCAGCGACGTCGTTGGCATGCCGCGGGCGTGCTCCGCAATGAGCGAAGCGACGGAGTCGTCGCGCAGCTCGAGCCCCCGGATCTCCGAGGGCAGGAGGTACGACGCGGGCGCCTTCGCGGTGGTCTCGGAGAGCGCCTCCGTCGAGAGGTGGGCTTCGAGCACAAAGCGGAGTCGTCCCAGCTCGTTGCCGGGGAGCAACGGCATGTGGGAGATCCGAACGATTCCTTCCAACAGCGGCGTACAACCGCTGGCCCGCTGGACGACGCGGTTGGCTGCCGCCGTCACATCCTCCCCGCGCTGGAGAATGCCCGCGGGCGGGTACCAGGTCCCCCCGCGCTTGTCGTCGCGCACCATCAGATAGCGGTGCCCCCGTCGGACGAGCACGATCACCACGATTCGAACGCTGTGGCCCTCTGGCGACACCGGGCGATGGTACCTGTAAGCACCGATGCCGCGGAGCCGTTCCGCTCCTGCCATGCGGTTGATCTCAGACGTGATGCAGTCGATTCTGCAGCCAGGCATGCGTGCTTCAACTCGCCCCGCCCGTGATCCCCGGAGGTTTCTTGCCCTCGGAGCCCTTGTGCTCTCCGTTGGAGGCTGTAAGGCGGCTTCGGGAACGGCCGCGGCAGAGTCTCCTGCGGCCCAGCTCGACGACATCGTCGCGATCGAGTCCGAGCTCGCGGTGAACGCGGAGCGTCTCGAAGCACAGGGTGTGCGGCTGGCCCGGGTCACCGAGTCTCGCGCCGACAAAGCTGACGGTCCCCAAGCCCCAGACGACGACGAGGCCTCCGACGACACCTCCGCCCCGGCTCCCGCAACGCCGCCTGCTGAGCCAGCTCCAGAGCCGGAGCCGGCCATGGCAGACGAGGAGGAGGCGACCGTCGCGGGAGCTTCCGAACGAGAGTTCGCGGCGGAGACCACCCGCTCCCGACGACGGGCTACAAAGCGAAAGCAACGCGGCAAGAAAACCCGCTGTGAGCGGGTCTGCGACCTGGCCGAGGCCACGTGCACCTTGGCCGACCGGATCTGTGGGCTCGCGGACGAACACGTCGACGACGTCCGATACGAGGACGCATGCGACCGCGCCGGTGCGCAGTGCGAGGCCGCCTCTGAAGCATGCAGCGCCTGCGAGTAGGTTCTGGGAACCGGATCTGCGGGGGTGCTCGTCGCGTCAGTGACTGCGCGTCGACGCGGCGAGAGCCTCACGGAGCGAGGCCGCCCACCCTTCGAGGTTCTGCACCGTGGACTCGAGATCACTGGGGGAGCGCGCCAACACGGTCAGCTTCTTCTTGAGCAGCGCCTTCGCTTTGCGGACCCGCCCGCGCACGGTCCCTTCGGGGATCCCGAGTACCGCGGCGGTCTGCGAAGCCGATAGCTCCTCCCAGTAGTACAGTTCGAGAACGATCTGGCAGTCGATCGGGATCCGGCGCAACGCCTCGAGCAACAACCGCTGCTCCTGCTGGCGACCCAGCAGCGTGTTCGGACCGAACCCCACGTCTTCAACCGAGGCCTCCGCAAAGTCGAGCACCTCGACCTTGCGTTGCCGGCGGTAGTGGTCGCGCAGCAGGTTGTGTGCGACACCAAACAGGTACGTGCGAAACGTCGAGTCGCTGCGAAAGCGCTCCCGGCCCTCCACGCTCGCCATGAACGTCTGCTGAACCAGGTCTTCGAGCGCCCCCTCGTTCACTTTGTTCCGGAAGAACCGGTGCACGCTAGAAAAGTGGCGATTGAACAGCTTATCGCCCGCGCCCAAGTCCCCGTCGCGCCAGCGCTCGAGCAACTCGACATCGTCCCGGCCATCGCTCACCGCGGGCACTGTATCAGCGTGCCCCATCGGACGGAGTCAGACGCCTGGCCTCCGCGCGGGCGGCCGTGGCTGCAGGCTCGCGACCGAGGTCTTCATAGGCCCGCGCCAAGCTCTCCAGCAAGACTGCGCGAGCCGGCTTCGCGTGAGGTTGCAGTTCCAGGTCGTCGAGGACGGCGCGCACCACCTCGAGCGCCCGCAAGGGCTCCCCTTCTCCCCGCAACTGATCCGCGAGTCCCACTGTCGCCTCCAGTCGGCGAGGTGCGGAGGGCTCCGCCCAGGCTGCCCGAACCGCCGCCGAGGTCGCGAACGACCGCCTCGCCAGATCGGGTTCGAGCGCAGCTGCCTCGAGCAAGCCAGGCCCAGGATCGGGCTCCAAGGGAGCCTCGGCCTCGGCCTGGGGAGCCGACACGTGAGCGCGTAAGACCGCGGGCTCCTCGGGCGCCGGTGCTGGGGTCTCCTCGGTTCGCGCGCGGTAGAGCCACAACGACATGCCGACCAGGGCGACGACTGCAACCGTCGGGACGCTCCATCCGAGCAGTAGAGAGGACGGCGACTCGACCTGCGGGTCCGCGGCGTCCAGGGGCGCACTGGGAGCTGGACGCTGGCCACGACCGAACATTTTGTGCCGCAACCGAGCTCGCAGAGCCGAGGCCACATCGTCGTCCGGCTCATGCGCGGTCGCACGGAGCTGCGCAGCGAGGTCGGACGGGGCCTGAGGAGGGCGTTGCGAGGTCATCAACCGGAGCCGAGATCATACAAGGTTCGCGGGCTGGACTCGCCCTCAAGGTTTTCTCCTCAAACGGAGCACTTTTCGTGATCGGTTCGGTCCCCAGTTCCACTAATGGTGCGCTCAGTCGCTGGCACGGCGACGGGAGCAGCGTCCGGCGACACCACCGCGAAGAGACACCGAACAAGTCAGTCCCCCTTTCTACATCGAGTCTCAACCCGGCCGTCCTAGCACCCCACCCCACCCCACCCCCGACCTTGTCGTCTGCAGACATGTAGACACGAAGGTTGGAACGTTGAGGCGGACGGGTTCGCGATGAACGCCGAACACCGCCGGCCTCGGTTCTCGTACAGCTCACCACCGTACGAAGAGCCGCGGCCGGTTTTTTTTGTTTTCGGACCCGACGAAGACCGCTGGAGCTACCAGCCGCTGGCGACGCGGGATGCTCGGACACGTTCCAGCAGCAAGCCCGCGCCCGCGTGAATCGCCTCGGCAGCGGGCTCCACCGCTTCGCGAAGGGTCGCCGCAACGGCGTGCTCCATCGAGGGGCTGCGCGCGAGAGACTCGACCGAACACAGGATCTGGTCCAGCTTCGCGTGCACGAGCCGCAGCTCCCGCTCGACTGCATCCACCTGTTCCGGCAGGTCCCCCCCGTTTGCGGCGATCGCGAGAGGGCGGTCTTCCGAGGCACGCTCCGACATGAAACTCCTGCATCGGCCGCCAGCGGCAATTCTCGAGGTTCCGTCTTGGGACGCACGGCGCTAAAACCCCGCCATGCAGTACGGGTTTCTGGGAACAACGGGCGTCCGGGTGTCAGCGGTTGCGCTGGGAACGATGGCCTTTGGTGGGGACGCCGACTCGGACACCAGCGAGGCGATCTTCCGGTTGTGCCTCGACGCTGGGGTCAATCTGTTCGACTGCGCTGACGTCTACAACGGGGGCCGTTCCGAATCGATTCTCGGCACTCTGCTCCGAAGCTGCCGCGACGACATCGTCCTCACGACCAAGGCCTACTTCCCGGTCCGCAAGACCCCCAACGCGCGTGGGTCGTCCCGCTACCATCTTGTCCGCGCCGTCGAAGCCAGCCTCGAGCGGCTCAAGACGGACCGCATCGATGTCTTCTTCTTGCATCGCTGGGATGAGGCAACCGATATCGAGGAGACGTTGCGCGGCGTCGAGATGTTGGTCCAGTCCGGGAAGATCCTCTACCCGGCCGCCTCCAACTTCGCCGCGTGGCAAACGATGAAAGCGGTCGGCGTGGCGCGTTCAAACGGCTGGGCCCCTCTGACCTGCATTCAGCCCATGTACAACCTCGCGAAACGACAGGCCGAGTCAGAGCTGCTTCCGATGGCCGCTGCGGAAGGCCTGGGAGTGCTCCCGTACTCGCCGCTGGGAGGTGGCTTGCTGACGGGGAAGTACGGCCGGAACACGCGGCCCGACTCCGGCCGACTCATCGACAATCCGATGTACGTGACCCGCTACGCCGCGAAGACGAACTACGACATCGCCCAGGGCCTGACCGACCTTGCGAGCGAAGCAGGTGTCCACCCGGTCACGCTCGCCATCGCGTGGGTTCGGGCCAACCCCGCCGTCACAGCGCCGCTGATCGGAGGACGCTCGGTCGAGCAGATCGAGCCCGCCCTGCGCGCGGCCGACTACTCGCTCGATGCCGAGCTCAAGCGACGGCTCGATACCCTCTCCACGCCGCCCGCCGTGGCGACGGACCGCAACGAGGAGCGGACCGAGCACAACTACGGTAGCCGCTGAGGTAGCCGCTGAGGCCACCGAATAGCCGCGCCCGAAGGCTCAGCGGCTGAGAACCAGGGCCGAGCGCGCCCCGACCTCGACCGTGGGGCCCGAGACGGATGCGCCGCTGAGCGCGTCGGTGAGTTCGACTTCGGGCAGCCCCGACGCGCTTCGGGAGCTGTCGGCGCGGTTGAGGACCACAAAGACCTCGTCGCCACCGAACGTCATCGAGTAGGTGAACGTGTCCGCGTCGGCGGCGAGGGTTTGCCGGGTCCCCCGACGCGTTGCGGGGTGGTCCGCACGGAACGCCGTGAGCGCGGAGATGTGCCCCAGAAGCGACTCTTGCCCAGCGGAGTAGCCCTCCCACTGCATGAAGCGTCGGTTGTCGGGGTCACCGGCCCCTGCGAGTCCGACCTCATCCCCATAGTAGATGAGTGGCGCTCCGGGGGTCGTCATGAGGATGGTGAACGCGTTGCCCAGTCGCTCGAACGCTGAGCCCGCGGAAGGCAGACCCGGAAGATTTTCCCACGCACGGTCCTTGCCACCTGCCCAAGGGTCGTCCCACAGCGGGGCGTCTTCGGCCAAGTGGATGCAACGCGGAATGTCGTGGTTACCGATGAACGTGCTCATGATGCCCGCGCCGTAGCGGTCGTCGTTGGCATCCATGAAGCCGGCGAGATCGCTCATCGAGCCCTGCCGCATCAGCACGGTCCGCGCCATCTCCATGCGCAAAGGGAAGTCGAACTGCCCATCGAGCATGTCGTCGTTGACGTAGTAGGCGATCGTGTCGACGTTGCCCGTGAAGGTCTCGCCGACCATGTAGAAGTGCTGCCCGGTCTCGGGTTCGACCTCGTCACGCACCCGGGATCGCAGCTCGAGAAGCCACTCGTCTTCGATGTGTTTGACCGCATCGAGCCGGAAACCGTCGACGCCGGTGTCCTCGATCCACTGCAGCGCATTGCCCACCGAGAAGTCGCGGGCGGCAGCCTGGGAGAAGTCGAAGTCCGGCAGGTACTCGGTGAACCAGCAACGGCGCCCCTGCGCGTCATCCCAACCGCAGCCCGACCCACAGACGCAGTCCCCACCGGCCCCGTTGTCGTTCGGCCAGAACCAGTCTGGATGCTCGGCGTACACGGGCGAGTCGTCGTGCACATGGTTCATCGCGTAGTCGAAGAGCACCTTGAGTTCGTGCTCGTGCGCGGTGTCGATCAGCTGCTGGAGCTCGGCGAGCGTGCCGAAGTGTTCCTCAGTGGCGTTGAGGTCCGTCGGCCAGTAGCCGTGGTAGGCCGAGTAGTCGCGGCCGTCGGTTCCGGGCCCGCTCCCGTCGGTGTTGTCCATCGGGACGGACAGCCACAGGACGTTCACGCCCAGGTCTTCGAAGTAGCCTTCCTCGATGCGCTGCGTGACGCCAGCCCAGTCGCCCCCCTGCCAATCGCTGGCGGAGGGCACCCCGACGCCACCATCGTTGCTCGGATCCGCGTTGAGGAAACGATCGACGAAGACGAAGTAGATGACTGCATCCCGCCAGTCGAAGTCGCCGAGCGCGATGGGCTCGCACGAGAACTCCTCGCACATCGAGGCCTGCAGCAGCGAGTTGTCGTTGATCGTGTCCTCGTTGCCCGGATCCAAGACCCAGTCCTCGCTGCCATCGACACGAAAGCGGTACTCGGTGTCCTCGCCCCAAGAGACGCCCAGACTCGCTCGCCAGACACCGTCCTCGAGCGCCATCGGGACCCCGTTCTCCCAGCCGTCAGAGGCGAAGCTGCCCATCACCTCGACGGTCCCGTAGCCTTCGTCGGGGAACTCGAAGGTGTAAGAGCAACGGCGGTTGTCCTCTTCGCACCCGAGGGCCCCACCGGACTCGTCTCCACCTTCCCCGGTATCCGGGCCGGAGGTGCTGTAGTAGCCCCCACCGCCCTCGCCCTGACCATCCGAAGGGTCGTACGCCTCGGTCCCCGCGGGGGGTTGGAGATCGGGGTCGGACTCGAGACCGTCGTTGCCGCAAGCCGCGACGACGCCCACAGACAACGCGAGCAGGCCTCTGAACGCTTTCATCTCGGGAGTCGATATACCACGCGGAGGCGTCACAGCGCGCACGCGTGAGCCGCCGGCACCAAGACGCGCAGAGACCAGGGCTCCAAGTCCAAATCCTCGCCGCGCTCCAGCACCACGTGCTCGCCGGAGACGAGGTCTCGGTACGCGCCCGGGTAGATCTGGGCGCTGACCTCCAGGGCCTGTGGCTCGTCGCCGCGATGTGCGACCACGACGACTGGCCCAGCATCGCCAGCATCACGCATGAACGCCCACGTGTCGGCCGAAGCGTGGAGCGGAACCCGATCACCCCGTCGAAGCGCCGGCAAGCATCGGCGCGCTTGGACCAGCCGCTGTGTGACTTCCAGAAGCTGCTGCTGGTTGCCTCGGAGTTCGCTCTGGAGCGGCATCACGCGACGGTTGTCCGGATCCCGTCCTCCGGCCAAGCCGACCTCGTCGCCATAGTAGAGGACCGGCGCGCCACGAAGGGTGAGGACGAGTCCCAGGGCGAGCGCCTGCCGAACATAGGGTTCTGCGTCCGAGGGCTGGACGGGCGGAACATCTCCCCACGGATCGACCCCCGCATCCCCTACGACCTCCGAGAGAAAGCGGGTGACGTCGTGGTTTCCGATCATCACCCCGAGCGTGGCCCCCGACCCCGCGACCGCGCTCTCGGTGTGTTGCAGGCTTGCCTCCACTGCGTCGAACCCGGGCCCGTTCGTCGCCAGCGCATCCCGCAGCGCCCACATCAGCGGGAAGTCGAAGGCGCTATCGAGAGCGTCCGGCCCCAGGTAGTAGCGGAGGACCTCGGTGCCCGCGCTGCCGGGCCCCGTGAAGATCTCGCCCAAGGAGAAGCTCGCCCCGGTGTTGAGGACTTGGGCCCGCACCCCGGACGCGATTCGGCGTGTCACGGCCCGGGGCATCATCGGGACGGCGTCGACCCGGAATCCATCGAGGTCGAACGTCTCCTGCCACCACAAGGCGTCCTCGACCGCCAAGTCGAGCACTCCAGGGGCCTCGAATCGGAGGTCGGGTAGGTAGGGTACGAACCAGCAGGAGCGGATGTTCTGGTCCCACGGGCAGTCCGGTTGGCCGCAGACGCACAACGGATCCCGCTGATGCACGGCGTCGATCGCAAGGTAGTCGGCGTAGCGCGGGTTGGTCTCGTAGACGTGGTTGGGAACGATGTCCAACAACACCCGAATCCCGCGCGCATGGGCCTCCGAGACCAGCTCATGCAACGCCGCCTCACCTCCGATGCGGGGATCAACCCCACGCGAGTCCACCGGCCAGTACCCGTGGTAGCCCTCGTAGACTTGGCCGTCCGTCCCCGCCCGAGCTTCGTCGGGGTTGAGATACACAGGGCTCAGCCACAGCGTCGTGATCGGCAACGCGTCGAACGTCCCGTTCCTGAGCTGGCTGGTGATCCCGTCCAACGTACCGCCCGCTCGCGCGCCCGGATTGGGGGGAGCCGACAAGGCGGTCCCCGCGTCGCCGTGATAGCGATCGATCATCACCTGGTAAATGATCTGGTCCTCCGGGCGTTCGGCCCTGGCGTTCATCCACACGTCGACGCTGTGGACCCCCGTGGCGCCCTCAGCATCGGAGACTTGCACCTCGAGCGCGTGTTTGCCCGTGGCGAGGTTGCCAACCTCGAGTTCGAGTCGACCCTCGACCACCACGGCAGCGGTCGGTGACCCATCCACCAACACCGCGGTGGCATCGAGCTCGGCACGGGTTCGAGTTCGCTCGACCTCGAGCCCCAGCTTCACCGTACCGTCCTGCTGGACCGCGGTGACTTCCTCAATACGAGGGACGTCGCACGCGTGAACCTCGAGCCAGGACACCTCCTGCCCATCGCTGGAACGGAAACGCGTCAGTCCTTGCGTGGCATCGAGCCGGCCCTTGTCGGCCTCGACGATCTGATAACCGTACTCCCCGGGCGGGAGAGAAAAACTGGCGACCCGCCATCGACCGTCGAACGCGGGCATCGGTATCTCCGTCGCCCAGTCGTCCCACGACCCACGAACGGTCAGAGTCTCGGACGAGCGCTGCGGTTCCGCCCAGAGAACAACCGAGCACTCCCCCTCGGGGATCTCCGAGGTGTCGGCGTCGCAAGTGGTCAGCGCAACGCAGGCGAGGATGAGCCAGCGAGACAAGGCGCTCAGTATACGCAGCGTGATAGGATTCGCCGATGCGCAGGTGGGTCCTCCGACTCGGACTGTTGGGCGGGCTCGCCCCCGCACTGGCCGCCTGCACGTCGTCGAGCGGTGTTTTTACGTGCGCCGCCGACACCGACTGCACCGGAGAAGGGGTCGGAACCTGCCAAAGCAACGGTTTCTGCGCGTTTCCAGACGCCATGTGCGAGAGCGGAGCCCGCTATGGAGAGCTGGCCGGCGGCGGGTTCGCAAACATGTGCGTTCCTCAGGGCGGGCCAGACGACACGGACACCAGCGCAGCCGCGACCGGTACGACGACCTCCACCGCGTCCACAGCGACGACGCTTTCCACGGACGCGACGTCAGAAACGGGCGCGTCCTCGTCCTCTGCGTCGTCGAGCGAAACCGGCGACCCCGCAGAAAGCAGCACCACCGGACCGACGCCGGAATGCGAAGTCTTGCCCATGGACGGGTTTGACGACAAGGAGCTGTGGCCCGACTGGGAGACCGAGGGTCCAGGCACGGTCGAGCTGTCCGGAGGCATCGTCGAACTCAGGCCGACGATGGAGGCGGGAGACCAGCCGACCTGGATTCGCCGCCCGACGCCAGTTCGATTCCAGGGAGGATGGTTCCACGTCGCCCTGTACGACGTCCCCAGCGCCAGCGGTCTCCAAGCGATCATCTCTCTGACCCGCGAAGGCGGCGTCGACTCCTACGACATCGTCGTGGATGAGGCTGCCGAGCAAGTTCATGCTCGGTCCTGGCACGCGGGGGGGTTCACAGATCTGACCACCGTGCCGTTCGACAAGTTCGACACCCCTTGGGTTGGACTGCGTGAGGCGGAGGGCCGAATCATCTTCGAACGGGGGGAGTCGGAGGACACCCTGGTCCCGTTCTTCGACGTCGAGGCCGACATCAGCGATTGGGACAGCACCCTGTACATCGGCGCGGACAACTTCGTTGACTTGATGGCACCCCTCACCGTCGACATTGAACACGCGAGCGCCTGCGCGCAGCCAAGGTAGCGGACAGGGCTTCCGCTCTCTCAGTTCTCGAGCGCCTGCGCCAGCGCGAGGTGGGCCAGGGCCGTTCCGACGTCGGGTGCGTGCCGTGGGGGCCGCAACGCATCGACCGCGCAGCGCAGCGGGTCGGGGAGCGGTTCCAGCCGCCACGCCGCAGCGGGGTCAGCACTCTGGGGCGGCCCATACTTCGGCAGCTCCTCATCGACCGCCTGAACCGCCTCAGCCATCGTCGAGAACCTGCCCAGGCGACGGTCGCCGAGCCAGACCGTCGCACCTTGTCGTCCCTGCGGCTTGAGGGCGAAGAACCGCAGCTCCCCGTCGTGCGACTGGAAGTGCAGCATCATTCCTTGGGACCCCAGCGACAGCCAGGCGTTGATGGAGATCGCTGCCGTCTCCTCGCGCTGGTCCATCGTGAGCGGGTCAAACTGAGCGAGGCGTTCCTGGATCTCGGCCAGGGTCGCCGGCGCTTCGTCTCCCGGCTCATCGAAGGGCAGCGTGAGAGGCTCTTCGCGCGGTGGGGACTCGTCGTCGTCCTCGGGCTGCCCTTCCTCTTGCGGCTCGCCGGAGCGAGACGAGGCGTCGAGCGTCGCGGTGGTGACCACGTCGAGGGCCGAGAGGTCGACGAAGTCGAGCACCAAACAGTCTTCGGAGTCCGGCGAGAGCCGCATGCCTCGTCCGACACACTGGAGGTACATCGAGACCGACCGGGTTGGGCGAACCATGGCCACCGCGGAGACCCCAGGGTCGTCGAACCCTTCGGTCAGCACCCCCACGTTCGTGATGACCCGTAGCGCCCCTTCTGCGAAGCGCTGCAGTGTTCGGCTGCGATCGGGTTTGGGCATCTCTCCACAAACCATTGCCGCAGGAACTCCTAGCTCACGCAGCGAACGAGCCAGGTTCTCGGCGTGCCGGACCGTGACACAGAATGCGATCGTCCGGCGATCTCGCGTGCATTCTTGAATTGCCCGTGCCACCAGCAAGTTGCGGCTCTCCACGTCGACCGCTTCCTCCAGTTCATCTTCGTCGTAGTCCTCCCCACGCACGGTCACAGAAGAGAGGTCCGCCGCGGTCGAGAACCGGAGTCCTCGAAGTGGACGCAAGTAGCCGTCGTCGATCATCTCGCGGAGCGAACGTTCATAGACGATCTCTTCGAAGACCTCTCCGAGACCACGTCCGTCGGCCCGGCGCGTCGTCGCGGTGAAGCCGACCAGAGTCCCGGGCCAGTCAGGCGAAAACACCCCGATCTGCTCGAGGACACGACGATTCGAGTCCGCCACGGCATGATGGCACTCGTCATAGATGACCAGTCGAAGGTCCCGTCCCGCCAACGCGGGGCCGATGCGTCCTTCGTGCAGCGAGCGAATCGAGGCGACCACAACCCCAGCGTCGCGAGATGCACGGCGGAGGCCCCGTTCCAGGGAGACCGTACGCTTGTCGTTCGCGTTGCGACGCAACGCGGCCTCGATCTTGGAGCGAGCCTGTGCGAGCAACTCATCTCGGTGCGCGAGCACCAACACCGGGTGCTTCGCGCGCCGGATCAACTCGGAGAAGATGATGGTCTTGCCAGCCCCGGTGGGCAGCGCCAAGAGCATGCGCCGGATCCCTCGGCGACGTGCGTCGAGCACCGCCTCGATGGCCTCTCGCTGATAGGGGCGGAGCTTCACGAATCAGGTGGCGCAACCCTACCGGGCGCGACGCCACAGCAACAGCCCGCGCGTCGACCCTCCGCGACCCTAGATCCCGACGTCCAACGGCGTCGCAGGGAACACCCCCCGCCTCAAGGGTTCCAGGAGTTCGGCCAACCGACGCGGGGCAAACGTGTGTTCGCCTGTCGCCAGTTCCTCCGGGTTCCACCAGCGCATCCGGCCCAGGGTCGCAGCCTCTTGCGCGCTCACCCGCGCAAATCGGGGCTCGAAAGGAGGGACACGGAGCCAGAAGAACGTCTCGAGCGAGCGGTACCAGCGCCCACCGGGACCCTGCCAAACATGGGAGCGTGACCACACGGCCGGTCCCAGCGCCGTGGCGGTCCAGGATGTCTCTTCCCAAAGCTCCCGGATCCCCGCCGCCTCCAAGGACTCTCCCGACTCCACCCCACCCCCGGGCGTGAACCAAACGCCCGGCGCCCAGTCCGTGGTGCCTTCCATCAACAAAACACGGTCCGACGTGTCCACAAGGAGAACACGAGCGGTGGGACGACGGACCGCATGTTCCGGATCACTCCCATCCAGCACGACTGCACCCTACCCCTTCTTGCTCTGTGCGCGCCGCCAAGATGGCGCACGCCGCCTGCGGAGCCACCGTAGACGCCGCCTCGGCGGATTCGTTCGTTTATGCCAGCGAGACCCACCGCACCCCGGACCGTTTCGGTATCCTCCGTCCCATTCGTCGTGTCTGGCCTCCGACCTCCCATCGTGCGACGGCTTGCTCCCCTAGCCGTCCTAGCCGCCCTGCTGCTTCCCGTGAACGCGTCGGCCGAGCCCGCCACGGATCCTCCCGAGCCGCCATCCCAGCCTGAACCCCAGCCCACGGTCGACAACGCGGAGGTCGAGGCGCTGCAGCGCCGCGTCGACGAACTCGAGCAGAAGATCGAGATGCTGGCCTCCCAACCCAAGGCGGATCCGGCCCCCCCGGCTCCAACGCCGCCGCCCCCCGTTACCCCGTCCCCCGCTGCGGAGGAGCCTCCCCCCGCTCCGAGTCTCGCGGGCGCGGATGGGGATGCCGCTCACAACACCCCGCCAAACTTCGCCGACGGTTTCCACTTTGGATCCTACGGCCGCGTCGCGCTGGGGACGGATGCCAAGGGACGACCGGGCCGGGACGGAGACATCGTTGCCCGAGGTTCTCGGCTCGACGAGTCCAGCTACCTGGAGCTCGAGCTGCGGCGCGAGGACTACTGGGAGAAGACGGGCGCGTATACCCGGATCGTCAGCACACTCGCGGTGGGCTCTCCCTTGTTCCACACGACCGGGAACTTCGACGCGAACCTCGGCATTCGCAACCTCTACGTCGAGGAGAGTGGCCTTGGAAGCGACCGACTTCGAGTGTGGATCGGCTCCCGGATGTACCGGGGCAACGACATCTACCTGCTCGACTTCTGGCCGCTCGACAACCTCAACACCGTCGGCGGCGGGCTTTCCTACACGTTCCTGGACGACCTCACGATCCGGCTTCACACCGGGATCAATCAGCCCGACAGTCCGTTCTTCTATCAGACCGCGGCGCGGCCGCTTCCCCTGGGCCGTATCGGCGAGGCACAAGTCGCGATCACCAACCGCCAGAAGTTCATCAGCAGCGCCCGCGTCAGCAACATCTTCCCCGTCGGAAAAACCGGCGGCGTCAAGCCGGTGCTCTACGGCGAGGTCCACTACACCTCCGAGGCGCAACAAGAGACCGATGTCCGGCAGTTCGAGGACCTACCGCTAGACACTGGGTTCCTCGTCGGAACGCAGATCGGACTGTTCACCGGGAAACGCTCCACCCACCTGAACCTCGTCTTCCGCTACGCCGGAGGCCTCGCCGCGTACGGCGAATGGGGAACGCCGACCCAGCTCGGCCCCGACCGCACCTCGAAAGGGGCACGAGAGGTCCTCGCCGCGGTCAGCGGCAACTACGAAAAGGGTCCTTTCGGCATTCTGCTGGGCAGCTACTGGCGGTTGTTCCGTAACGCCAGCCCAGGCCTCGATACCGCCGACCTCGGCGAAGGCATCGTGATCGCGCGCCCCACGTACTGGTTCGGAAAAGGTGGGGGCGGCCTCTCCTTGGAGGGTTCGTATCAAGCGCAACGGCGCGGCATCCTGGTGAACCAAGAAGAGGACCCGCAACCTCAGTTCGGACAGATGGGCCGCATCGGCGTGATGCCATTCCTCTCCCCGGGCGGCCGCGGCAACTATCAGCGCCCGCACCTGAGGCTGGTCTACCTCGCCTCGATTCGCGACGCAGGCGCTCGCCGGCTCTACCCCCGCGACGACGTGTTCGGCTTGCGCCCCGTCGATCACTATATCGGACTCAACGCCGAGTGGTGGTTCGGTTCCACCAGCTACTTCCGCGACTAGGCCTCCACTCCTCCACGGAACAAGAAGATGAATCGCATTGCATCTGCGCTCGCCCTGCTCGGCGCCGTCACCCTCGGCGGCGGCTGCATGGACTTTGGTGGTCTGGACGGCCCTATCGAACTCAGCACCGAAGTCGATGACTGGCGCAACGAAGTCATCTACCAGGTCCTCATCGATCGCTTCGACAACGGCGACCCCGGCAACGACCAAGGGGTCCGCGGCGACGACCTCGCGCGATACCAAGGCGGAGACTGGAAGGGTCTCGAGAACCGACTGGGCTACCTCGACGAGCTCGGCGTCACGACCGTGTGGATCTCGCCCGTTGTGAAGAACGTCGATACCGACGCCAACTTCGACGGCTACCACGGGTACTGGACGCAGGACTTCGAGGCGACCAACCCCCACTTCGGGGACCTGGTCGCCCTACGTTCCCTCGTCGATGCCGCACACCAACGAAACATGAAGGTGGTGATCGACATCGTCACCAACCACGTTGGGCAAGCCTTCTACTACGACATGAACCTCAACGGCGTCCCCGACATCACGTTGCAGGGCAGCAACGGCGCCGGAGAGTTCCGCCACTACACGGAGTACGACCCCGACTTCGATCCTCGCGGGATCCAAGCGTTCACCTCGCTGGGGGAGGCTGGCCCGGCCCCGGTGGTGTTCCAGTACGACCCCGCAACGAACCACGTCCCGCCCGAGCCAGCGATCTTCCGCGACCCAGCGGTCTACAATCGCAAGGGCCGCACGGTGAACTTCGACGACCCGGACCAGCTCCTACACGGAGACTTTCCCGGCGGGCTGAAGGACATCGACACAACGCGCTGCGACGTCAAGGAAACCTTCGTCGATGTGTACGCGAGCTGGATCGAGAAGACCAACGCCGATGGTTTTCGCATCGACACCATCAAACACGTTGAGGGGGAGTTCTGGCGCTACTTCACGCAACGTGTCCGTACGCGGCTGGCCGCGCAGGGAAAGACGAACTTCCTCATGTTCGGTGAGATCTTTGACGGCAATGATGCTCTGATCGGAAGCTTCACCAAGAAGGACCTCCCGGACGAAACGACGCTGCAGCGCGAGCAGTCGTGTGTCCCCGACGGTCAACCCATCACCGGAGACCAGCTCGACAGCGCGTTCTACTTCTCGCAGCACTTCCAGGCGGTCCGCGGAGTCTTTCAGGACGCCGGTCCCACCGATCAGATCCGCTCCCTTTGGGAGCAGCGCTCCACGACCTGGGGCACAGAAGCAATGGCCGACGGCACCGGCCTCATTCCCTCCGAGGTGCCGATCAACTTCCTCGACAACCACGACGTCGCCCGCTTCCTGTTTTGGCTGCAGGAGCGTCCCGAGGAGGAACGGCGCGCCCTGCTGCACAACGCGCTCGCCTTCCTGATGACCGCGCAGGGCATCCCGTGCATCTACTACGGGACGGAGCAAGAGCTCAGCGGGGGCAACGACCCTGCCAACCGCGAGCGCATGTGGGACACGGGCTTCGACACGGCTGGCGAGACCTTCTTGTGGACGCAACGGCTCATCGCGATCCGAGGTGCATACCCCTCCTTGCGGCGTGGTGGCCTTCAGGTCGCGTACTCGACACCCAACACCGGTGACGAGCCCGATGCCGGGATCCTCGCGTTCGAACGGGCCGGAGGGGATGCAGGGGGGAGCTACGCCTTGGTCGTCTTCAACACCCACCAGGGGCACGACAGCGTCACACGCAACGGCGATGAGGCGATGGCCGTCCTCGCTCCGGCCGGGACCGAGCTCGTCGATGCGCTGACCGGAGAACGGGTCGTGGTCAGCGGGGACGGCACGCTGGAGGTCACCGTCCCGCCGATCGGGCGCGCCATTTACATCCCGGCAGCCGAGTACAAGCCCGAGATTTGAGATGACCGCCGTCCACGTTCAGTCGGTCACCAAGCAGTTCGGCGAAACGACCGTCCTTCACGGCATCGACGCCGAGATCCCTCAAGGCGCGTTCGCG
The DNA here is from genome assembly GCA_050633305.1 of Nannocystales bacterium. Classification (GTDB taxonomy): domain Bacteria; phylum Myxococcota_A; class Polyangia; order Nannocystales; family Nannocystaceae; genus CAJXVA01. Next base: position 312,255 of record JBOEGF010000018.1, on the reverse strand, counting down.
GTGCTGGTTGGCCCGTCAGGCTGTGGAAAGTCCACGCTGCTTCGACTCATCGCTGGACTCGAGCAGGTGACCGCCGGACGTATCCTGTTTGGCGAGCAAGATGTCACGTCCCTTCCGCCCCGCGACCGAGACATCGCGATGGTGTTCCAGTCGTACGCTCTGTACCCGCACATGACCGTGCGAGACAACATGGCGTTCGGTCTCCAGCTTCGAAAGACGGACGCGGCGACGATCGAGGCCCGGGTGCGAGAGGTCGCCAAGACCCTCGACATTGATCACCTGCTGAGCCGATTCCCACGGCAGCTCTCGGGGGGGCAGCGACAACGTGTCGCCATGGGGCGCGCCATCGTCCGCCGCCCCGCGTTGTTCATGTTCGATGAACCGCTCTCCAACCTCGACCCGGCGCTGCGGACCCAGGTCCGGGTCGACATTCGCCGCCTGCACGACGCCCACGACGCCACCAGTGTCTACGTGACCCACGATCAGGTGGAGGCCATGACGTTGGCGGACATCCTGTTCGTTCTCGAAGGCGGACATGTCCAGCAATCCGGACCGCCGCTCGAAGTCTACGAGCGACCCAAGAATCGGTTCGTTGCAGAGTTCCTCGGCTCCCCCGCCATGAACATGGTCCCGGCGACGATTCAGGGCGCATCCCTGCAGTTCGACGACGCTCGTTCGTGCATCACACTCGAGGGTGAGACCGAGTTCGAGGGCTTGACCGAAGGACGAGCGGTGGACGTCGGGATTCGGGCCCAGGATCTGGAGCGCTGCTCGGAGGCCGAGGCGGACCTCCACGTCTCGGTCCGTTTCGTCGAGACCCTCGGCTCTCACATCCATGTCCATGGGACGGCAGGCGAGGCCCCGTTCATCGCCGCCTTCGAGGGAAGCCGCGGCCCGCAGGCGGGCGACGTCGTCCCCCTTCGCGTCACCCGATTTCACCTCTTCGACGCTGAGTCGGGGACATCACTGCGCTCGAGCTAGCGTCCTGAGTCCGGCGGGACTCCCGACGCGACGGTATCCATAGGGGCCTCACGCGGGGTTTGTCAGGAACACCGGCTGAACCCATGCTCGGCGACCGTCCTGGTCGGTGACCACCGCGCGGATGTACGAGTGCCCCTTGCCTCGGGTGTCGTAGCGAGCGTGGGGACCGGGAACCGTCTGAACCCGTTCGCCGCCGTCTGCGATGAACGCGATAGAGAGCGAGTCTGTCCCCCGAACTTCGAGCACTCCCCCGTCAAACGACACATCCTCGAGGAACACGCCCGTGCTCGCGTAGAACTCGCCCGCTCGAAGCGCATCACGAATCGCGTGCGGTGTTCGTTCGGCCCGCACCACAACAAACCCGACATCACCCGTGAACACCGGCTCCCCCGCTTCGTCACGCGCAGCGGCGTCGTAGTAGTGGTGCGCATCGTCCGTCGCAGTGCCGTACAGGCGCCGGCCACCGCTCAAGACTGAATCCCACAACGCCTCCGTCGACGGGTGGGTCGAGTCGCCCTCGTTGTTGGAGTCCCAGGCTTCGTTCGCGACCTCGAAGAGCGTCAAACCGCGGTCGACGAGCGCGGACAGCTGCTGGGCGTTGGCCGCGTAGTGGAAGTTTGGATGGTTGAGTTGCGCCAGCCCCCCAAGCGACTCGGCAAGGTGAAGTCCATGGGCAAAGATTTCGACACGCTCGTCGGAGTGGGGGACGTCGAGCGTCGCAGCTTGCTTCACCTGCGTCGGGTCCACCACGAGCGCATTGACGTGGAGAAGGCACTGATGACCGGCCTGTGGTGGAGGTGAGCAGCGCTCGAGATTCTGTGTCAGCTCGACCCCGGGAAGAACCAGCATGCCTGACGGAGACGGAGCTTCGGTCACGCGGTTGTGGTCGGTGAATACGATGAAGTCATACGCGTGGTCCCGATACCAACGAACGACATCGGCCGCTGGCGTCTCGCTGTCGCCAGAGGCATCCGAGTGAAGGTGGAGCTGCCCCTTGAGCCACCCCGGTGGAAGCTTTGGCGGCGCCGCCGAGTCCACCTTCGACGGTGCCCGAGCCTCCACCGGATCGAGTGGGGGAGACGGCGTCGTGCATGCGCTCAGCAGCAGCACGGTCGCCCACCCCCTGACTCTCGGCGTTGTCGGCCCACGAGTCATAGGCTCTGGAACATCCGGACCGCGGCTTCAGCATAATCGCTGTCGAAGGTGTGGCCGCCCTCGAACGTGCACCACTGCACTGGGGCGCCAGCTTCACAACCCTCGTAGCTCACGCACCCGGCTGGACGCAGTGGTGCCGTGTCCTCGGAACAGCCGTTGTACGAGGTCCATCCGTCGCGAGCCGAGACACCGGAGTTGAACGGAATGCGGTCGTCCGCGGTGCCATGGGACATGAACACTGCGATCGGAGCCTGGCACAACCCCGTGGATGGCGCGAACCCGGAGGACGCGCCAATGCCCGTGAAGAAGTCCCCCCGATAACACCCAACCGCGTGGGACATCGCAGCGCCCCGCGAGTAGCCGAACGCGTGCACCCGATCGAGGTCGAAGCACATCTGGACTCCGATCTCTTGCGCGATCGCCATGACCATCTCCACATCGGCGCCATCGGCTGCCGTGTCCCATGCCGGAGCCCCACCCGCCCCCGACCCGTCCGGATACACGACGATCGCCTGGCCTCCGTAGAACTCCGACAACCGGTACCCATTGCGCGCGTTCGAGCTGTCCCCACCGTCGCCATGAAAGCCGAACACGATCGGGTACGGCGTGTCGGGGTCGTACCCGCGCGGCACCTCGATCAGATAGGTCCGCTCCTCGCCACGAATACGAATCACGCCATCGAGGACGTCCGTCGACATCGGCTCTCCACACCCAGGAGTGAGGTTTATCGGACCGGGGTCCTCCGAAGAGGAACTCGAAGACTCCCCGTCTTCGGACGTGCTGCCATCGGCCGAGGAGGCCTCGTCGGAGGACATGGACGAACCGCTCGTGCTCATCGATGTCTGGGCGTCCCCCGTCGTGTCGTCGCTGGACTCCGTCGCAGGATCCACGACGTTCGAGGATGATTCGGGGCCGTCCGTCGAACACCCAGCAGCGATCAATCCCAGAACCATCCACGCGCGGGTCATCGCCGTAGCATAGCGGGGATCCATCGCGCCGCGGGACGAGCGACCTAGCGGAGCCCAAGCCGCTTGATCTTGTCGTAGAGCGTACGCTCTCCGATCGCGAGTTCCTCGGCTGCCTGTCGCCGGTTCCCATCGTAGCGTGCCAGGGCGGTGCGAATCGCCTCGGCTTCGATCTCAGCCAACGTCCGCGGGACGCTGCGGATCTCCGGGCTGGATGCACGCCCGTCCATCGCGAGGGAAAGCAGCTCCGCGCCGAGCGTATCCCCGTCGGCCAAGATCGCCGCACGCTCGAGCGTGTTTGCGAGTTCCCGAACGTTGCCCGGCCAATGGTGAGCCTTGAGGCCGGAGTACGCAGACGGCTGCAACACCATCGGCGCGCGCCGCAGCCCCTGCGTCGCGCGAAGCAACAGCGACTCCGCCAACGGGACGATGTCCTCGAGCCGCTCGCGTAGCGGAGGAAGCTTCACCGGAAACACGCTGAGTCGGTGGAAGAGGTCCTCACGGAACGAACCTTCGCGGACCATCTTGTCGAGGTCGCGATTGGTGGCTGCGACCCAGCGAACGTCTGCCGCCAGACTCTGAATGCCGCCGACACGTTCGTATGTTCGCTCCTGGAGAACCCGCAGCAGCTTCGCTTGCATCGCGGGGGCCAGCTCCCCGACCTCATCGAGAAAGAACGTCCCCCCGGCGGCAAGCTCGAGCCGACCGCGGCGCCGTGCGGCCGCCCCCGTGAACGCGCCTTTTTCGTGACCGAACAGCTCCGATTCCAGCAGCGACTCGGACAAGGCCGCGCAGTTGACCGCGGAGAACGGGCCGTCGCAGCGGCGACTGCTGCCGTGAATCCGACGTGCGGCGACCTCCTTGCCCGTGCCGCTCTCCCCGAGCAACAGCACGGTCGCCTCGGTGGGGGCGACCTTGTCCAGCGCGTGCATCACCGGGGCCATCGCTGCGGCCCCGAAAGACAGCGGCGGCGGCTCATCGCCTCGGCTTGCTTCAGCCCGAGTCCGTAGCTGTCGTCGCTCGGCCGCTCGGCGGACCACCAACCGCAGGGCTGCCGGAGAATCCACGGGCTTCTCCAGATACTCCATCACCCCGAGCTTCGTCGCCTCGATCGCGGACTCGACCCCACCGTGGGCAGTCAACATGACCACTTCCACCTCGGGCTGTTCGGCTCGGACGGTTCGCAGCAGCTCCATGCCGTCGACGCGCGGCATCTTCAGGTCGGTCAGCACCACATCGAAGCCTCGACGGCGGAGCGTATCCAGCCCGTCCTGCCCGTCTACCGCGCTGTGCACGTCGTGATCGTCATCCTGGAGGCACTCGACGAGAAATTCTCGAACGCCCTCCTCATCTTCCACAACGAGTATCGATGCCATCGGTTGGTCCTGCAGGTGTCGGTGCTTCTACGGAAGTGTAACGGTGAACAGAGCCCCCCCGTCGGGGTGCTCACCACAGAGAATCGTACCGCCGTGCTCGTGAACAATGCGTTGGCAGACCGCCAGCCCCAAGCCGGTCCCCTGGGTCCGGCCGGTATGAAACGGCTCGAAGATCTGGGCGCGCTTTTCTTCCGGCACGCCCGTCCCCCAGTCGTGAACTCCGATCACCAGCTGACCGGCATCGACCCGCACGGACAGCTCCACAGCCGTCTCCGGTGCAGCGTGGTGTGCGTTGTCGAGCAGATTCACGAGGACCTGCCGCATTCGGGCCCGGTCGAAGCTCCAAGTTTTCGGGGCCGCCTCGAGTTCGGTCTCGACGGTGGCGAGCGTGCCTGCGACCGCTTCCCGCACCAGCTCCCCGACCACCGTCGTCTCTGGTTGCACCCGCCCCGAGCGGACAAAATCGAGCAGCCCGTTGGTGAGCGCCTGCAACCGAACCGCCTCATCGACAACTCGCTTCGCCTTGCGCTGGAGCTTCGCCTCATCGGCTTGCTCGTGCAGAAGCTGGGCATGTCCCTTCAACGACGCAAGCGGGTTTCGGAGCTCGTGGGCGATCACCGCCGACATCTCCCCAAGCGCCGCGAGGTGCTGTTTCCGGGTGAGCTCGGACTCGGCCTCGGACGCCCGCTGCGACAGCTTCCAAAACGCAAGCGCGCCAACCCACAACACGACGAGTGACCCGAGTCCCACGATGAGGTCGATCCGGGCGCGGTCTGCCATCGCCTGCGCTTGCGTCGGAACGAACTCGATCACAAAGCGGGGCTCGTGAATCCCCGGTGGTCGTCGTCCTCCCTCCCGCGGTGGTGGGGGTCCGGAGCCCAGCTCCTGTGGCGGCGGATGGAGTGGGCGAGCCCCGCCGGGTCCGGGTCGCTCGTGTGGCGGCGGAGGCCTCTTGCCTTCGGGGAAGGCAAGAGGAACTGGAGGTTGTCGCGACCACGCCCGCACGACGCCATCGATCCGCTCAAACTCCCCACCCACCGGAGCATCCCCGAGCACCAGCGCCCGGGTGGGCTCGCCAATCTCGACCACGGGCCCCCGTCGACTGGCGAGCGCAGCATAGGTCAGCCCGAGTTCCTGTCCTGCGTCGAAAGCTCGGCGAAGCGAGGCATCATCGGGCGGTGGAGGGCCGGGCGGCGCGTACCGGTGCAGCAGGTGGAACAGCATCGCGGACTGCCCACGCACGACGGTGTCGGCGAGCTGCCGCGCCCCCAGAAAGTTCGAGAACACGGAGCCCGCGAGCACCATGCTCAGCGCCGCACAAATCCCGACAAACACCCACCGCATGCGCTGGGTACCCTTCGGGGTCTGCCGGGCTGACGGGTCACCCACGCCCGTCATCATACTCCGCCCCATGTCCGAGCAGGTTTGCACCGGCTGTGCCAGGGCGGTCCCTGTGTCGTTCCGTGAAGTCGCCACGTCATTGCTGCAGGTCCTGCAGAGCTCCGCTGCGGCTTCCGCAGGACCACCGCGGGCCGTTCAAGGCCATCGGCTCCGCTCGCCCGCTCACCGGTGGCATGCGTCATGCACGACATCGAGTCATGGTCCGGACGACGCTCAGCATGCTTCTGCTCTTAGTGCCCTCGCTCGCCTGCTTCAGCGAGGTGCCGCCCACGAGCGACGAGGCGGAGACCGATGCCGACGACACCTCCGCGGACGCCTCCGGCGAGCAGAGCAGCAGCGACACCGCGGACGCGGGCACCGGAAGCACCGGTGACACCGACGACAGCGCCGGCGATTCCAGCACGGGAGAGCCCGCCGGCTACCCCGGTGACGTCACCGACGTCCTGGACCTCCCATGGCCGCCGGACAACTACGCGGACCCAGACCTGCCCGAGCACTTCCAATCCGGACCCGTCGAGGACCTCGACAACACACCCGCCGACAACCCTGTCACCGACAGTGGAGCCACTTTGGGCCGAGTCCTCTTCTACGACACGGCCCTCTCCGCCAACGACACCATCGCTTGCGCGTCCTGCCACAAACAAGACGAAGGTTTCTCCGACAATCGCCAATTCAGTGTCGGGTTCGAAGGTGGTGACACAGGCCGCAACTCGATGGGGATCGTGAACTCGGCCTACTACGACAACGGCCGCTTCTTCTGGGACGAACGCGCAGACACGCTCGAGGACCAGGTTCTGCTCCCGATTCAGGACGCCGTGGAGATGGGGATGACACTCGAAGGCCTGGTCGCCGCGGTCGAGGGCCAGGCCTACTACGGACCCTTGTTCGAACAGGCGTTCGGAGACGCCGAGGTCACCACCGAGCGTATCTCATTCGCCTTGGCGCAGTTCGTCCGCGCCATGGTCAGCACGCAGTCCCTGTATGACGAGGGGATCGAAGCGACCGGAGATCCCAACGTGCCGTTCCCCAACTTCACCGAGCAGCAAAACCTCGGCAAACAGCTCTTCTTTGGGCCCCAGGGCAACTGCGCCATCTGTCACGTGGCCGCCGCCCCTGGCGTCCCCCAACCGGGCCAGCCCCGAAACCTCGCGATCTTCCAGCCCCTTATCGCGATCAACAACGGTCTCGACATGAACCCCGAAGACGAGGGTGCGGGCGGCGGACGATTCAAGTCCCACTCGCTCCGCAACATCGCCCAGAGCGGTCCGTATATGCACGACGGTCGGTTTCAGAACCTCCTGCAAGTCGTCGAGCACTACGACAACGGCGTGCAAGGCGGTCCCGACACCGACCCGCGACTGATGCCCGGGGGACAGCCGCAGAACCTCGGCCTGGACGACCCCGAGAAACAGGCGATCGTCGCGTTCCTCGAGACCCTGACGGACGAGGTGATCATGCAAGACCCTCGATTCTCGGACCCCTTCAAGTAGCCGGTGCGCCGGGCCTTCCGCGCCCGCTGGCACCGATCCCGGCGGGGTGCGCGGTCCGACCCAAGTCCCCTGAGGACCCCGTGCGAGATCGCATGATATCGGGCCCCAGATCGTCGTGAAAACACCGGTTTTCGCTCGGTCTGGGGCCGGAACGCTGATAACACCGTCGCGTCTTCATGCTGCTGGCGATGCTCGTTCCCGACACTCTTCGTGATGCCCGCGGCCTGCGCTCTCGCGGGCTCGGCGTGCTCGCGATCCTTGCGGTTGGTGCGTTCTCGTCGACCACCCAAGCCGCGCCGGCCGAGGATGACGAGGTCGACGTTGACCTCTCCGACTTCGACCCCGATGCGGACGAGCCCAGCACTTCGGACCCCGACACCACCGATCCCGGTACTACCGACACCGCCGACGCCCAAGACACGTCCGCCAGCGCATCCCCACCCGCCGCCCCGGAACTCCCCGAGCCTCCAGTGGACGACGGATTCGATGCCGCCACGCCGACGATCTCCATCATCGGCGAGCCAGCAGAGCAACCGCGCATCGTCGGTTCGGCCCACTCGGTCGACGAAGAAACCCTCGAGCGAGAAGAACACGACGACATCCACCGCATCCTGCGGACGGTCCCCGGTGTCTACGTTCGTGGTGAGGATGGCTACGGGCTACGCCCGAACATTGGCTTACGCGGGGGGGACCCCAACCGAAGCGCCAAGGTCACGCTCATGGAAGACGGCGTCCTGTTCGGGCCCGCCCCCTACTCCGCGCCCGCGGCGTACTACTTCCCGATGCCCACCCGGCTGGTCGGCGTCGAGGTCTTCAAAGGGCCTGCGGCCGTGCGCTTCGGCCCGAACACGATCGGCGGCGCCATCAACCTGCAGACCCGGGACATCCCGCGGGAGCTCGAGACCGGCATCGACATCGCCGCCGGTACGTGGGGCTACGGCAAGTTGCACGGGTTTGCGGGCAAGAGTTGGAAGCGCTTCGGCATCCTGTTCGAGGGCGCACGGGTCCGCGCCAGCGGATTCAAGGAACTGGACGGAGGCGGCGATACGGGCTTCCGCAAGAACGAGTTCATGCTCAAGACCCGGCTGCACGGAGACCCTGGCGCCCGCGTCTACCACCAGTTCGATGTGAAGTTCGGGCTCTCGACCGAGGTCTCCAACGAGACCTATCTGGGGCTGACGCAGGAGGACTTCGACGAGAATCCCTACCGTCGCTACCGAGCGACCGCGCTCGACCGCATGAACTGGTGGCGCACCCAGATGCAAGCCACCTACTTCATGGCGACGGGCATCGTCGAGTACCAGAGCACCCTGTATCGACACGATTTCTCCCGAGCTTGGACGAAGTTCAACAACTTCGCTGGCGCGGCCGCACCGGATCCCTACACCTTCTTCGAGGACCCGACCTCGGGCACCAACGGGATCCTCCTGGCGGTCCTGCGAGGCGAGGCCGACTCGACGGGAGAAGAGGAGAACCTGCTCATCGGCACCAACCAGCGCGACTTCGTTTCGCAGGGCTGGCAAAACGCGGTGCGAATCTCCCCGAACACCCGGTACGTCGACCAGGTGATCGAAGTTGGCGCGCGTCTGCACTTCGACCGCGTCTCTCGCAACGAGGATGAGGACCAGTACGCCATGCTCAGCGGCACGCCTGCCCTCGTGGCGGGAACGCAGCAGGCCATCGTCAAGAACCGAGGCGAGGCCTTGGCCGGCTCGTTTCACGTCGCAGACGAGATTCGGATCGTCGACCGGTTCACGGTCAGCCCGGGCGCCCGGGTCGAGGTGATTCGAACCGAGTTCGAAGAGACCAACCTCGGCGATGGCACCTTTCCCATCGATCCGGATGCCGAAGTCACGACGAGTTCCTCCGTCGACACGGTCTTCCTCCCCGGCATCGGTTTTCACGTCCAGGCAACGCCATGGCTCGGCGTCCTCGGCGGCGTGCACTCCGGGTTCGCCCCCAAAGCGCCGGGTCGCGGAGCCTCTGTGCAACCCGAGCGCAGCGTCAGCTACGAAGCTGGTCTTCGTGCCGCGCACTCCGGCTTTCACACCGAGGGCATCGCCTTCGTCAACGACTACTCCAACCTCGTCAGCAACTGCACCTTCTCGCAGGGCTGCGACGCCACCGATGTTGGCTCGCAGTTCAGCGGCGGAGAGGTCCTCGTCGCGGGCGCCGAGTCCCTCGCGGGGTACGAGACCGAATTGGGGGGCGCCGGCTGGATCAACGCCAACGCCACGTACACCTTCACGTGGACGCGCTTCTCCAACACATTCTCTTCGTCGAGCCCGTTCCTCGGAGATGTCGAGCGCGGCGACAAGGTCCCCTACATTCCCGAGCATGTCGCCTCACTGCAGCTCGTCGGCGGGATGCGACGCTGGAATGCCCACGCACAGCTCCACTACAACGGGCAAATGAGAGACGTCCCGGGCAAGGGTCCTATCCCCTCCCAAGAGCGTATCGATCGTTTTCTGACACTCGACCTCGGGGGCAGCGTCAACATCACTCGACGCGCGCAGATCTACCTCAACCTCGGGAACGCCACGCGAGCCAGCTACGCCGTCTCCCGCCGCCCGTTTGGACTACGACCCGGGCAGCGTTTCACACTGGTCGGCGGCTTCAAGCACCGATTCGGTTGAGCGGGTGCTCACCCACAGTCGATGCCGTCGCTGGGGATGAGGGCCTCGTAGCGCTGGTCAGTCAGCGCACGTAGGAAACAGACTAGCCCTTCGACGTCGGTGTCGGTCATCGGATCGCCCACCTGAAGGAGTTCGGTGCGGACGGTGTCAGGCACTTCGGGTGCGCGCCAGGCCTCGCCGGTCTCTGGGTTGACCGGTCGCTCGTCGGCATTCGTGAAGTGGTCGTAGAACTCTACGACGGTCCGTAACTCGCCGAACACACCGTTGTGCATGTAGGGGCCCGTGACGGCGACGTTGCGGAGCGTGGGCGTCTTGAAGGCCCCTCGCGCCATCGGGTCATCGATGTCGTCGTTGCCCAGCAACCCCTCGTCGGGTGCGGTCACACCGTTTTGCAGCCGCACAGCTTCGTTCGCGGGCACGCCGATGTTGTGGAACTCGTACCCCGTGAACGTCTCGCGGGTCTCGTTGATCGGGTCCCCTTCGCTGTAGAGCTGGTGACAAACAGCGCAGTTTCCGAACTGCGAGAAGAAGATGGCCTTGCCTGTCAGCTCCTTGAACGTCAGCGCCACCTCACCCCGGAGGGAGCGGTCGTAGCGGGAGTCGAACGGAGCGAACACTTCGGTGCGTTCGTACGCGGCGACCGCCTCCGTCATTGCGGCGTACGCCACGTCGTCGTCATCGAGAGCCTCTTGGCCAAAGAACTCGAACAGGGCCCGTCGGTGCTCCGTGTCCTCGTCCAGCCGTTGTGCGACCGAGGCGGGGTCGGGCATGCCCATCTCCAGGGGGTTGAGGGGAGGACCTCCGGCCTGGCTCTCGAGGCCAGGAACCCGTCCGTCCCAGAACTGCCCCCCCAGGGGGCCCATGTACAACCGATGGTTGTTCTGCTTGTTGTGGCGCTCGCGGACTCCGACGTGGAACTCGGGCGACAAGAAGGCATATGCAGCACTGGGTGCGTTGCGATCGCCCAGCGAGACCCCGTCGTCGCCAAGCGAAACGGCTCGCACGTTCCCTTGCGCGTCCAACCGACCGTCGGTGAACGCCCGCTGTGGATCGTGACACGTCGCGCACGATTGAGTCCGCTGCATCGACAGGTTCTCATCGAAGAACAGCGCCTCTCCAAACTCCTCGACGTCGGCGTAGACGCTTGGCGGCAGAGGCTCGTCGTCGTCTTGGGGCGCGCAAGCGCCGAGCGCGACGCTGAGTACCGCCGTCAATGCGGCGAGTCGCCGTGTGCAACCGGGTGGGAAGGCGGTGGTGCGTCCGTTCATGTCAGTCTCCGTCCGTAAACGTCAGGCCCAGCTCCACACCAAGGGCGTCGGGGATCTCGCGTTTGAGGTTCCCGTCGAGCAAGCCGACCGCAGCGGTCAGGGCTTCTCGGTCCATGTCGGTCGCAGCTTGCCGAGCGGCCTCGAAGTTGGCCAACACCGTCGCGACCTCGTCCGCGTTGCCCGTGGCCTCCATCCTCTCCAGCAGCCCGAAGCTCTCGTCGGAGGGTTGCGCCAAGAGTTCCTCCATCGCCTCCAGGGTCGCGAGGACGTTGGGATAGAAGTGCCCGGAGAGTTCTGCGTCGAGGATGCCCTCGAGCTTCCGCACCTTGATGTAGTCGAGGTGTTCCTGCAGAACGATCAACAGCGCCGCCACAGGCTCGGTGCCATCCGCAAGCTCGGGCCCAGCCATCGTCTCCGCGAATGGCTCACCACCATCCGCAAAAGACTCGGTCCAGCCGCTGCGTACAGTTGCGGCGCAGCCGGCCAGAAGCTCGCTCAGCCCCTTCAACGCATCGCACTTGCGTGGGCTCGCCTCGAAGTCGGCGAGGACATCGGCAGGGTCGGCCGAGTTCCCCTCGCGGCTGTCCTCGAACACGAGGACCTCAAGGGCGAGCATGCCAACCTCATCGAAGGTCTGCCGGCCGAAATAGTCGACATCCAGCGCGTCCGTCCCCTCGATGCCGCGCAGGATCCCGTCGCGCACCGTCTGGGTGTAGTCGGTGCCTCGTTGGCGCATCGACTCGATGAAGATGATCTTTGGCGTGATGACATCGTCATCAAGCGGCCCGAAGTTGTACGGCGCGACAGCGTTCCATGCCTCGGAAAGCGACCGCCAACGCGCTTGAAGCTCGGCCAGCGAATCGGAGCTGGGGGCGGAGCAAAATGCATCGACGTCCGTCCGCATGTCTTGGGCCGCGGTGTCGAACGCGGTGATGTCCGGCACGATCGTGGTCTGGACCGTGTCACGCATGATCTCGGCTCCGGTGGGGAGCGTGCTCGCATCCTGCGGTCCTCCGTCTGAGCTGTCGCACGCGAGCGCCAACGATCCTGCGGCAAGAGAGAACAGCGCGACGTTGTGAACGAATGCGGACATGACCAAGGACCTAGGTAGCGAGCGTGAGGAGGTGGTTGTCCCAGCGGACATCGTCGAGCCGTGCGCGAGCGTCCGGTTCTTCTTGCAGCGTGGCGATGTCGGTCTGGCGAAGCTGGCCGCCTGACCCGCTGAGAACGAATCGAGTGCCGTCCGCCGAGAGCGCGACACCGCTCACGTCATCAAAGCGCTGAACCCCGAGAGATGCACCGGTGTCGAGATGCCAAAACGCCACCAGGTTGCCACGCGGGCTCGTAACCGCGGCCACGCGCGAGACGTCGTCGACCGCAACAGCGCCCGCGTAGTCGTCCATGGCGGTCCCGAGTTCGAGCCCATCTTCGAGGGATTCGAGCTCACCTCCGGGCCGGTGAACCGCGACCAGCGCTCGAGGCTGGGTATCGGCCAGCGCCTCCCGCTGAATCTGCATCACAACCGTCACGACACCATCCCGCGCGACGGCCAAGTGCCGAAGGCTGGCTTTGGACTCGGCGACGGTATGCTCGCTGCGTAGCTCACCGCTGTCGACGTCGACGAAGACCAGGGACGAGCGCATCGTGGCGAGATTGATGGGCTCGCGCCCTGTGGGCTCGGTGATCAAGCCGCCGTTGGCCACCGCGAGGACGTTGCCCCCTGGCATGAGCGCGACCTCATGCGGGCCGACACCGTGGCTGCTGAACTCGCCGAGTCGTCCGAAGGTGTCGCCATCGAGTACGGCGATGGTCCCTTCCCCCGTGGTGTTGTCGGCTTCCACGACAAACAGCCGCGAACCATCCTGACTGAAACACCCGTGACCGGTCATGTGGCGACCGTTCGCGCACTCGATGCGGCCCGCCACCTCCCCCGAGTCCACATGACATGCGATGCCCACGCACTCAGGTCGTCGGCCGAACATCACAACCCGCGCAGGATCGGTGGGGTCGGCGGCAAGTCCATGCCCGCGAACCTCACTGGCGAACCTCGCGTGCACCCCAGAGGCACTCGCGATCACCAACTCGAACGAGCCGGGCTCGGCGCCTTGCGCCGATGCCCACAGTTCACCAGTCCCCCGCCCACCTTCGCCGCACCCGATCGACGTGACCGCAGCCGCACACGAGCCCAGCATGAGCTCGCGTCGAGGCAGCAAGAACGGGGCTCGAAGGGTCACAGAGATCTCACAAAGGCGACGACAGCACGGCGGTCTTCTACGGCCAGCTCTGCGAAACGAGCTCGGCTCGCACGTGCCTCACCATCATGCCACACGATGGCCTCCTCGATCGTACGTGCGCGGCCGTCGTGGAGGAGCCCAACCGGCGCATGCATCGCTCGAGCGAGACCGACGCCCCAAAGCGGGGGCGTCCGCCACTCCTGGCCCGTCGCGAGGAAGTCCTCCCGTCCATCGGCGAGCTGCGGACCCATGTCGTGGAGTAACAGGTCCGAGTAGGGCCAGATGTCCTGCTCCGACAGGTGCGGGTAGCGCTCGTCGGCGGCGGTGACGTGCCGCGGCGTGTGGCAGTCATCACAACCCGCGGCATCGAACAACGCTTGTCCGCGGAGGACCATCGGGTCTTCTGCAGCGCGCCGCTGCGGAACACCGATCGACATCGTAAAAAACACCATCGAAGCCAGCATGGACTCGGGGACCTCGAATCCGTCGGCGTCGTTTCCGGTCGGCGCGGCGAGACACCTCGGCTGAAGCGACGTGCAAGGCTGCATGGGGAACACCGGGCTGGACAGACCCATGTCACCCGACAGTGCCCCCGCCACCTGCACTCGAACACTCGGTTGGTTTGCCTTGAGCCCAAAGCGACCCGGACGCATCGTCTCGGTTTCGGGGTCCCAAACCCGGTTGCCGCGGCCCGAAATACCGTCACCGTCTCGGTCTTCAGGATCGGCAAGCCGATCGAGGTCGGCCTGGGCAATCAAGTCGAGCAGGCCCACACCCGCCAACGAGGGCGTGTGGCGCAGCGAAGCACGAGTGTCGGTGCCCAGAGGCCCGTAGCCCCACTGGCTGAACCCGAGCTTCGGAGCCTGCAGCCCGATCCGGCTGCCGTCCGGGTATACGAACGATTCTCGAACCCAGCTGATGTGCACATCGGCTTCGATCGCGACGCCTTGATCTGCATAGGACTCGGCCCCCGCCCGACCGCGGAGTTGATGGCTCAGCGAAGTCGACTGCGGCTGGAGCTGCGTGCCATAGACGGGGTCTGGAACGGGCTCGTTGTGCGGACCCTGGCCCGGACGACTGAGCCGAACCAGCGTTGCAATGGAGGATCCGTCCGCGTCGCTCGCCGGGCCGCGCCCTCCCTTGACGTGGCACGCGAGGCAAGAACGTGCGTGATACAGCGGGCCGAGTCCGTCACGGGCATCGGTCAGCGTCGGAGCCCGCACCCACGGTTGGGTGGCCAACGCCTTCCCCGCGTAGAAGGCCGACTTCCCAGCGCCATCGAGATTCGCAGCGGGCAAAACGAACGACGGGCTGGGCCCCAAGGAGACGGTCGTGTCTCCTCCAGGACGCAGCCCGCGAGCGGAGGCCGTGGACGATGCTAGGGGGGCGCCATCCTGTTCTGGTTCGGTCTCCACCGATGCCGAGCAGCCGAGCAGCCACACCGTGCTGAGCGAGGCTGTCGCCCGGTACACGCTCCGCTTCATCTCAGCATTCGACGGTCGGGTCCGTCGTGTCGCATTCCGAGGCATCGGGGTCGACGACATCGTCAGGGCTGCCGACCTCGAGGGCAACCGCGATATTTGCGACCTGAGCCGACTGGGCGTTGAGCGAGACGATGGTGTCCCGCATGGGCTGCGCCGCATCAGCGGTCGCGTCCAAGATCATCTGGTCGACCGGCGTACCACCGCGTGCCGACGAGTCGATCGCGCCATAGTTGGACTCGGTCGTGGCCAGAGCGGCGGACGCGTCAGCCTCGACCTCGGTGAGGCCGAGATCGGTGAGGTAGTCGTCGATTCCGTAACCGTCGACGGCACTTCCGGTCTGATCGTCGCTTCCGTCGAGCGTGCTGTCGTACCCAGCGTACTCGCCCCGGTAGGCGTTGGAGACTCCCTCAGCGTTGAGCCAGATGTCGCGGTGGGTGTTGTCCGAGAAGCACGAGTGTTCGTCCTCCTGAGAGTTCGCAGAAAGCGAGATCTGCATGCGCTCCCCCGCGAGTTCGCCTTCGGAAAGCGTACCCATGCCCACCAGGATCTCCAGTAGCTTGCCCTTGGCCGCGTCCTCGTCGTCGACGGTCGTGAACGCGACTCGGTAGTCCGCGCCGGTCGCCCAGCCATCGCGAACCCCTTCGAGATCGGCGATGAGCTTGGCCACGGCGACCTGTAGGTACAGGCCACGGCGGTTGCAGGGGTCAGGATCCGCGTTGACTGTCTCGCCGCTGGTGCAGGTCTCGTCCGAAGCGAAGTCGGTGACCGGCCGTTGCCCGGCGCTCGAGTCTCGACTGTCGACGGTGTCGGCGCTGCCGTCGGAGTTGAGATCTTGACCCCAAAGCAGGAACTCGATCGCGTGGTATCCAGCGATGACATCGTGCTCGTCGTCTGCCGTCGCGGTGTTGGCCAGCAACGCAGCATCGATGACGATGTTCGGCGAGTTGATGATGTTGTTGTCGGGGATCGGGTCGTTGACGCCCGTCGCGTGGTCGGTGACACCAACCTGGTCGTCACCAAAGTCCGTCCCGGTCACGACGTAGTCGATGAGACCTTCGCCCAACGGCCATGCGTTGATGTCACCTTCGGGGCCGTCTTCGCCGTCCCCCGCGTCGTAGTTGGAGTCGTCGATGGGACTCGCGCGGAAACGGTAGACCTCTGTCTGGCCGTAGGGCTCCCGCGCAACGAGCCAAGCGTCGCGCGCCGCTTCGAGGTTGGCGTCGGTGGGGTCGGCGACGAGGGTATCGATCGCGGTCTGAAGTAGAACGGCGGTCGCGACAGAGTCGGAGTAGGCAGCAAACGCAATGTCCGCGTTGGTTTCGAGGACCTGACGCATCAAGTCGAGGTCGTGCACGACCGCCTCACCGGAGTCCGTCTCCGTGTCGGAGTCAGCGTCCGTGTCGGAGCTTGTCTCCGTGCCAGAGGCGTCCTCCGTGCCAGAGGCGTTCTCCGTGTCGGCGGCCGCGTCGTCCGAGCCACAGCCGCTCAGGCCGATCGAGAGGGACAGCAGCAAGCCGGAAGACCATCGGGAAGCGATAGACATACCGGCTGTATGCCCGCTTCAGTTTTGAAAATCAATATCATTACCAAAAGGAATTCGTGAGCCAACGCTGGCACTCATGGGGCGCTCACGCCCCATTTTGAACGCTCCTTTCACTGAATTGCTTCAGCGCGGAGAACGACGACATCGAGCATCCCCGCGTCGTTGTGCGCGCTCACCAACAGAGCAGCCTCGTTCCAAGCGAACGCGTGCAGGTGTTTCGGGGGCAGCGTCAGTTCCGCGCCCGCCGTCCGCCACGACCCGGTCGACGGCTCGAACACCTCGATGGTCGCATCCGGAACCAACTTTCCATCGGCGCCCTTCGACGAACCCGCGATCAGCGCGAGCCGATCGCCTACCCCGATCAGATGCCCGGACAGACGCTGCGTCGAGGGGCACGGAAATGCGCTCCACGTTGCCTTCGCGAACTCAAACGCCTCGCACGTATCGACCAGCGCGAACCCATCCTTCATGCCGCCGACGACAACGTACTGCTCCCCAAACTTGGCACCCGCGAAGGCGCGCCGGGGCGCCGTAAGCGACGCGCCGCTGGGCGAAAACCCGTCGGCGAGTGCAACGGGCGCGGACAGAATCGGCTGTTCGTGCCGAAACTGATCTCCCTTGGCGCGGCTTGGATCGTAGTCGAGACCGCCGAAGACCCACCACTTCCCTTCCGCGTTGGCCAAGCCAAACTGAGTCCGTCCCCCAGGCCCAGGCAACGACCCGTCAGCGGGTGCCCAGCGATCGTCCTCCGGGGAGTAGACGAACACTTCGGGATGGCTCCGCGCGACTTCACCGTCATGCCCGAAACCTCCGAACGCATAGATCTCCCCCATGTGTGTCGCGACCGACATGGTTTGACGCGCTTGCGGGTAGTCAGCGATCTCCGTCCACTTCAGCGTCGCAAGGTCGAACCGAAACGCGTCGGCAGTGAAGTTCTGAGGCGCAAAGTCGTGCTGGCCGAGACTGTTGTTCCCGCCGAAGAAGTACACACCATCTCCAAGCACGGCCGCACCTTGGCGGTTCTTGCTGGGCATCGGGGACGGAAGCCGCAACGAGATCGCCTGCGACACTCGCTCTCCCGCAACCGGCTCTCCGAGTCGCACACGCGTCCCCGAAGCCGAGGGGCGAATCCCCCCCAGCGCCCACACGGTGCCATCTGCGGACGCGATCAGGCGGTGGAAGAAGCGTGGAAGCGCCATCGTCGAGGCCGCGCTCCACGTTCCTTTCTCGGCGTCGAGCCGATGGACGACCCCATCAGAACCACTCGCGAACACCGCGCCGCCGGAGCCGACGGCCGCCATCCCAAACCCCTGCCCGGGGAAGTCGGCCGCCCTGGTCCAGGACCCCGTCGCGGGATCATACACCTCAACGTGCTGCGAGATTTCGCGGTCGGATCCCATCCCGCCCAGGACGTAGAGTTTCCCGCCAGCCGCGGCAACCGCGAGCGCCCGGCGAGCGAACGGCGTCGGAGACCGAGACCACTGAGCATCATCCTTGGACAGGTCTAGGGAGAACATCTCTGCAGGCCATGCACCGTCCTTCGCTTCGTGGTCGAGTTGCCAGCCTCCGACGACGTAGAGCGTGTCGCCCAGGACCACAGCGTCGTGGGAGCTGCGTCCTTCGGGCAGCGCGGGAAGGTTGGACCACGTTCCTTGCGCAACATCGAATCGTTGAACGACGTCCACCGACACAAGCTCGCTCTTCGTGGCCATCGTGGGGTTCATCGCTCGCATGCCGCCCACCCGGACGAGGCCCCTGGGATGAGAGACCAACGCCGCGCCTTGAACCGGCGGGACCTTCCCCACCACCGACCACTGCCGACCCGGGTCGGCCGACCCGTCGTACGCCAAGAGGTCGCCGTGTTGATCCTTCGCCGAGTAAGCGTGCGGCATGCCCGAGTACCCGCCGAGCACGTAGAGGATCCCCTCGTGTTCCACGCTTCCGAACGACGTGAGTCCCTGCGGCAGCACCGGAACGTTGGCCTCGATCGTGGTGGGCAGGAGTTCGGCCGCGAGTGCCTCGGGCGGCGCCTCCACAGCGGTCGGCGGCACGCTCGACCGGTCTGGCGTGGAGGTGGAGCAGGCGAGCGAGAGCCCAGAGAGGAGCAGGAGAGAGCGAATGCCCATCCTTTCAACCAAACGCACTTGAATGTCGAAATCAACAATTGGAACTCACATTCGAGGCCTCACCATCGCCCGAACCACATGTTGACTTAACTGAAAATCAATTTCATTAACAGGCCATGCGACTCGCTCGCTTGACTGCTGCTGCACTGGCGCTGTTCGCCTGCGGGTGTGCCGCCGACCTAGCCCGTGCCTCCTCGCCAGCCATCGGATGCGCACCCAACGAGATCCAGATCGACGAAGTCTCGGTCGGCTGGAGCGAGACGAGCTGGTCAGCACGCTGCCGAGGCACGCAGTTCCACTGCGCTGGGGAACACGGCGCCAGCTGCAGCCCCGACCGCGATGTCGCGACGACTGCTCAACCCGACCCCGCGACCCCATCCCCATGAAGAGTTCAAGATTCTCCGTCCTTCTTTCCTTCTCCCTGCTCATCCCGCTGACCGGATGCGACGACGACAGCACTCCACAGGAGGGCGGCGAGTCCAGTGGTGGGACGACGGATGCAGACACCTCCGGGACCGAGGGCACGGCACCCACGACGGACCCCACGGGCAACCCCTCGTCCGGACCCACCACCGATCCCACGACGGACCCAAGCGGCGGTGAAACCAGCACCACCGGTTCCGCCTCGGACAGCGACGGCGAGACAACCGACCCGACCTCCGATCCGTCAGACACCGAGACCACGGGCGCCACCGACTGCGAAGGCGGCGTGCCCTGCGAAGACGAGATGATTCTCGACCTTGGCCTCGTCAGCGGAACCGTCAGCGCCGGCGCGGTCGGGAACACGGCCGATGGCGGCGGATGGATCACCACTGTTGATGCCACAGCGGGTGGGATCGTCGACGCGCCGAGCAACCCCTGGACCTACCTGCGATTCACCGACGACGGGCTCGAAAAGGTGGAGCTGGACGACCTCGAGGCCCTGACTTCGGCGGATTGGCACATCGCAGCGAAGCGCTTCGGACTCCGTCTCAACAGCGGCTCCAGCGGACCTGGTTGTGTCTCCGTCGCGACGCTCGAAGGAGACTACGCGGATGTTGAAACGGTGCCCGACGACGCCACATTCCGTAGCGAAGCCTTCTACGACAACAGCTGCTCCATCATCGACGATGGCTCTGGCGCGGGAGGGGCGAACTACGCCCTCACGCCGTGGTGGTTCTATCCGGGGTGTGTCGGGGTGACCTACGTCCCGTTCGCGATCGAACTCGACGACGGTCGGCACGTGAAGTTCATGGTCGATTCGTACTACGAGAGCGGTCAGACCGGCTGCAACGAGACCGGGGCCATGGGCTCTGGAAGCGCCAACTTCACGTGGCGCTGGTCCTTCCTCGACTGATGAGGAGCACCGCTACCATCGTCGCGACTGGAGCGCTGCTGCTGTCGCGACCGGCCTTCGCCGAGGACCGCCCAACCCAGGGCGGTCTGTGGTCGTTTGATGCCGCCGACACGGTCGAATCGTGGGAAGAGGCCACGTCCACGGTTCGTGTTCACTTCAGCACATCGGGGCCCAACGCCACGCGATTGGAGGACCTCGACGAGGACGGCGTCCCCGACTTCGCGCAGGATGTGGCGGAGCGCACGGCGGAGTCGATCGAGCTCTTCGTATCGCTCGGTTTTCGTCCGCCCGTCCCAGAGAGCGCCATCGAGGAGGAGCTCGGCGGGAGCCCAGCCTACGACGTCTACCTGATCGACTTCGGAGGCGCGGCCGATGGCCGATTCGGGGTGGACGGTTGCGGAAACGCGGGCTGTGCGGGGTTCTACGTGGTCGAGAACGACTTCTTGGGGTACGGGTACGCGACGCTCGAAGAGGGCATCACAACCGTGACCTCGCACGAGAGTTTTCACGGCGTACAGGCGGCCTACAACTTCCTGCCCGACTGGGTCTCGGAGGGGACCGCCACCTGGGCGGAGCGTCAGTTCGACCCGGAGTCCGCGGACTTTGTTCGGCTGTGCAACGGACTCCTCGCAGACCCCGGGCGACCCGTCTACCAACCCCCCGGCGGCCCGGTCCCCTCCTTCGCCTACGGCACTGCGCTGTGGTTTGACTTCCTCTCGTCGCGACACGACACAGGTCTCATCGTCGACTTCCTGGAGGCGCTCGATGAGGATGCCGACGCACCACAGCTGCGCTTCGAATCGCTCCTGGCCGCACGAGGTGACGACCTCGAGACCGCATGGGCAACCTTCGCACGCTACAACCTCGCGACAGGCCGCCGCGCCGGCGTGGCACAGAGTCACCCCTACGCGGGCGCGCTCGAGGGGATCGATGCGGACGCCACCGCAGAAGTTCTCGCGCTTGATGCCCGCTTCTACCCCTTGGCCGCGAGCTACTTCAACCTGCACCACCCCGGCGGAGATGCCTGGTTTGTCGCCGACGATGGGCTGCCCGACGTCGCCTTCTCGCTGCACCCGGTCGGGGACTTTGCGATGGACGGTGCGGTCGGCGACGCCATCGCAACCTGGACAAGCCCCGAACCCCAGGCGCAGCGAATCTTCGAGGACCTTCCCGCAGGTGGCTACTGGGTCGTCGGCGCGCTGTCGATCATCGCGGATGGCCCGGCGCGGGCGAACCTCTGTATCGGCAGCGATCCGGACGACAGCGCATGCCCTGACGTACCCGAAGACACAGAGACCGACGGCACCAGCTCGGGCGGAGAGGACGAGACAGGCGCCGACCCCTCCGACGGCGGCACGACATCGGAAGGTGGTGGTGTCTCCTCCGGAACGACGACTGACTCGCAGACCTCAACCGACACCGACGACGCTCCCTCCGTCCAAGACGACACCGGAGGCTGTAGCTGCCGCAGCGAGACGCCGCCCTCGGCCCCGTTCGGGCTGTGGTCAGGACTGGTCGCCCTCGCCTTGTTTCGGAGGCGAGGATGAGTCCGCTTGTTCTCATCCTCGCCGTCTTGACCGCCGCACCGCCCGCCGCGGTTGAACAACCTCCCTCGGAGAACGGCGACCCGGGACAGGCCTCCGAGTCAGCACCACCGTCGGAAGGTGGACCGCCGCCGGTCGAACCTCGGGACTCCACAACGGAGCCAGAGCCAAAGCCAGAGCCAGAGCCAGAGCCAGAGCCAGAGCCAGAGCCAGAACCCGAGCCGTCCGCCCCCAACCTCAGCTCCGAAACGGCGCCTGCAGCGACGGAGCGCGAGCCAGCCATTCTCCCCGCCACCGCGGCTCCCCTCGAATCCGAGGGGACGACACCCATGGGGCAGCACCGGACGTTCGAAGGCGAGTCGCGGGACGTCGTCGTCACGGCCACCCGCACGGCCCACGAGAAGAACGACGCGCCGATCTCCACCGACGTCTTCGACCGGAAGATGATCGAAGACACAGGCGCGGAAAATGCCCTCGAAGTCCTCGAAGAGGCACCGGGGATTCAGGTCGACCGGGGCGTTGGCGGATCGGGCATCCGGCTTCAAGGCCTCGATCCCAAGTACACGCTCGTCCTCGTCGATGGGCAACGCGTCTCCGGCCGGGTCGATGGAACGCTCGACCTCACGCGCTTTCCGGCGGAGGACATCGAGCGCATCGAGATCGTGCGCGGACCGGGCTCGGTCCTGTACGGCGCCGATGCGCTCGCAGGAACGATCAACATCATCACGCGTCGCGCCGCCAAGCGTTGGGAGGGCGAGGCCCACTCCTCGTACGGTAGTTTCAACACGCTGGACCTCACCGGGCGGGTCGGGCATCGGCGAGACCGATACACGGGCTCACTGTCGGCGGGCCTTCGCAACACCGACGGATGGGACGCCGACCCCAGCACGCTGAGCACGACCGGACCCAGCGCACGGCAGTTCGAGGTCAGCACGGGGCAGCGCTTCACGTCGAAGGGACTGTTCGCTCTGGACGGTTGGGCGCAGTACCTGCGACGCACGACGCGAGGCGTGGATGCCCTCAACACCGGAGCGGTGTTCGACCGGGTCAACCGCAGCGAGACCATCACCGCCAACCTCACCCCGTCCGCAACCTGGGACGACGGAAGTTTTCGCTTCACGGGCAGCTACAGTCTCTTTCGCGACCAATTCTTCAACGACCAACGTGGGTCGGCCGCGCTCGACACCTCGCAAGAGACGTTCGACCACATCGCCCAGGGCACGGCAACGCTCAGCCAACGCGTCGAAGACCATGTCCTCACAACCGGGTTCGACGCGCAGTTCGAGGTGCTCTCCGCCGACCGCATCGATCCAGGAACCGTCGACCGTCAGCGCTACGCCGTGTTCGCCCAAGACGAGTGGGTCCCACTCGAGGCGCTGTCGATCCTCCCCGGTGTGCGCCTGGACTACGACTCGCTGTTCGGCCTCTACCCCACGCCGCGCATCGCGATGATGCTGCGCCCCGGAGACCGTTGGCGATTTCGTGCCAGCTACGGTCGAGGCTACCGCGCGCCGACGTTTCGCGAGATGTACCTGTTGTTCACCAACGCCGGGGTCGGCTACCAAGTTCGCGGCAACCCAAGCCTCCAGCCCGAGACCTCGTGGAGCACCCACGTCTCCGCGCAATTCCTCCCGTGGAGGTGGGCTTCGGTCAGCGTGGCCGCGTTCGACCACCGGTTGCAGGACACCGTCGTCATCGACACGCTCGACGACTCGGACGGCG
The DNA here is from genome assembly GCA_050633305.1 of Nannocystales bacterium. Lineage (GTDB taxonomy): Bacteria > Myxococcota_A > Polyangia > Nannocystales > Nannocystaceae > CAJXVA01. The sequence goes on along the minus strand of JBOEGF010000018.1, from coordinate 288,994 downwards.
CCCTCACGCTCTTCGGCTACGCGAACATCGGCAACGCAGAGAGCCGCGGCATCGAGTCGAGCGCCAGCTTTGAGGTGGGCCCCCTCACCCTCGACGGCTCGTACACCTTCACCCACGCGCGAGATCTCGACTCCGGGCTGGCGCTTCCGGGCCGAGCGCGACACCGGGGGACCGCTGGCGCTCGTTTTCACCGTGCGTCCTGGGGGACGACGTTGCGCATCCGAACGGCGATCACGGGCCCGCGCACATTCTACGTCGACACCAACGACGACGACGAACTCGAGCCGCTGAACAGCGACCCCTACGCGACGCTCGACGCCCGTCTCGCCCAAACCTTCACCCGTTACGTCGAGGCCTATGTCGGCATCGACAACATCCTCGATGCCGGGAACGCCACCGATAACCCGTTGGTCCCTCGCAGCTTCTATGGCGGCGTCACCGTCCGCTACTGACCCAAGGAAACCTCATGTCTCTCCCTCCGCGTCTACTCCTCGCCGCCCTCCTGTGCCCCCTCGCCTGCGCCGGCGACCTCGATGATGAGCTCGGCGGCGACGCCGTGGAACCTCCGGCTCAGGGGAGGGTCGGACCGCACACGATCAACGAACCTCGGGACGGCGGCGGTCAGCTCAGCACGGTCGACGCCACCGACGAGGTTCTCTGGGTGTACTTCGACCTCGAAACCGGTGCCGAGGTCGAGGTGGACGATCCCGCCGAGGACGCACAATGGGATCTCGCCTTCCGGCGATTTCACATCGCGACCAACGGCGGCGTCTCGGGGGCCGCGGGCTCCGAGGTCGCGCTGGTCTCTGAGGCCTTCGACGATGTGGCCGGAATCCCGGACACTGGTTTCGTCGTGGACGAGCCCGATGGCGACGACGACAACGAAGACCCCGACTACGCGTTTCGCGATTGGTACGACTACAATTTCATGACCCACGTTCTGACGCCGCACGCCCAGACCTACGTCGTGGTCACCGGCTCTGGAAACGCCTTCAAAGTGGCTCTAGAGAACTACTACGACGAGGCCGGGACATCCGGGTTCCCGGCCGTCGCGTGGGCTGCGCTGTAGTTTTTTGACCGGCGGTCGCTTTTTTCTGCAACGCCGAGCCGCGGTGGCCGACAGGGCCCGCGATGACGAGAGACCTCGCCTGCTTGCTGCCGCTTCTGCTTCTGGCCTGTGACGCAGATCCAGCATCCTCGACTGACACCGACGAGGGCAGCACGGGGTCGACTTCCTCGGACGCGGACCCCACCGACGCCCCCACCGACGACGACCCCACCGGCGCTGACACCACTGGCGCTGACACCACTGGCGCTGACACCACTGGCGCTGACACCACAGGGGGCGACACCACGGGGGCCGACACCACGGGGGCCGACACCACGGGGGCCGACACCACGGGGGACGAAACCACTGGGGACGAAACCACTGGGGACGAAACCACCGGGGACGACACCACGGGGGCCGATCCCGTCTGCGGTGATGGTCAGGTTGACGGAGACGAGCTCTGCGACGACGGAGACGACAACGGGTCTTATGGCTTCTGTGCCGCCGGATGCGAAGCTCAGGGCGCGTATTGCGGCGATGGGAACACCGACGCCGAGTTCGAAGCGTGTGACGATGGTGATGCGGTCAACGGCAACGGCTGCAACATCGACTGCGTCGTTTCGGGCGCAACGCTGTGGGAGGTCACAGAAACCTCCATCGGTGCAAAGTCCGACGACATTGGGTACTCGATCGCCGCCCTCGACGATGGTTCGATTCGTGTCGGCCGCCGGTCCGAGCCCACGGAGTTCACCCAGCAGCTCCTCCTCACCGACTACACCCTCGACGGGAGTCCTCTAGGCGAAGAGGTCCACATCAACAGCGCTCCCAACTCCGTCGACCTTGGGGTCCAAAGCATCGATCCGAGTGGGGGCTACCTGCTCAGCTGGATCTCGACGAGCTTCACCACCAATCCCGACGATGTGTTCGCATACTCGGGGGACCACTTCATCGATTGGAGCGTCGAGGCCATCGACGCGACCGACGTCGTGCGGCGTCCCGATGGAGGCGGCATCTACCTGCACCGAGACAACTCGCTCGACCCCACGCAGTGGTTCGTTGTGGACAACACGGGCACCCAGACCCACTTCAGTCCCTCCAACTTGGCGATCTACGACGGCGGCGTCCTGGCCGCGGGTGACGACAGCGTCATCGTGATCGGTGCGGTCGACGTCGGGGCGGGGCTCGAAGCCACGCTCTCACGATTCACGGCCACGGGGACCCTCGAGTACCGGACCTTCTACGACCTTCCGCCCAGTGGAGACCTCTCCCAGTGGGTCGAGTCCTCCGTCGCGATCAATGGTGCAGAGCAGTTCGTCGCAGCGAATACCACCTCTGGCAGCGCGGACAATCAGGTCCTGATCTCCAGCTTCAATACCGACGGGTCGCTGGCTTGGGACACGCTCTACGACCACCCCGGTGATGACACCGTGATCGTCAGAGCGACGGCGATCGACTCCGAGGGCAACGTCTTCATCGTTGGGTCGCTCCGCTCTGGGCCTGTCCTCGACTGGGATTTCGATGGCCTCATCGTGAAGTACGACTCCGCCGGAACCCGCCTTTGGGCACAGACCTACGCGGGCGATGCCGACCAAGGTGCGGACACCGTCCAAGACGTCACCGTGCTCGAGGACAACTCGATCGCCATCACCGGTGCCCTGACAGGTCCTAGCGGGACCCGCGATGCCTGGGTCGCTCGCATCGCCCCATAACAACCCAGCACAGCTTCCATTTCGTGGCGCTGGCCTGCTTAGGATGAGCGGGTCGGCGTCTTTTTTTATGCCCGGGTTCGGGACGTCCGACTGACTCGGTCACTCGCATGGGCCCGGCCGAGTGCGACGTACAGGGAGCCTGCCAACAGGGCCAGCACCAACGCGGTGGCGACCCCGGTCGCGGTCCCGTACCAGCCGCTCAGCTCGACGCTCAGCGGAAAGCTCACCAAAACATTGAGCAGGACCTGCGCGGCGGTCAGGGCGAGCAGGCCGACCCGGACGATCAGAATGCCGAGGATCGCGGCCACGAGGATGCCCCCCACGATCCCAACGGCCCAGTCTGTCGGGCTCAAGTCTGGCCGCGTGAACCGGAGCAACTCCACCGCCGTCCACAGCAAGAAGAACAGCCCGACGGCGACGGAGGTCCTGCGAACCGCCCAGCGTAAGAACAGGAACATCACGTAAACCTGCATCACGCCAAAGGCACCGCCCCAAACCGCGCCGAGGCCCAGTCCCGCAGCAGGCCCAAGACCCAACAGTGCATCGAGGCGAACCGGGAGCGCTGCAGGCCCATCCCCCACCCACAGCATGCGCACCAAGACGGCCACACCGATCAAGGCGCCGAACGCCATTCCCAGGAGCAGGTCCCGGCCAACGAGGGGATCCCTCCACCGGCCCCGGGTCACCCGAACCCACGACACCATCGCGGCGGGCAGGAACCGGCGGCCATACGGCTCCACAACGGCGTACCCGAGCAGGCCAAACCCACCCACGAGCAGACCTTCTTGCAGCGCTCCACCAAAGGTCTCGACCCCGCTGGACTTTCCGACGACCGAAGTCAGCAGCGTCGAGATGGTCACGCTCACCGCGAGAACCGTTGCCACGCGAACCGCCCCCCGCGAGTCCACCTCTCCGCGACGGTACAGACGACGGGCCAACAGAACGACGCCGAGGATGAACAGACTCAACAGCGCCCGCGCCACACCGGAGGACACCTCCCCGCTCGGCATAGGCGCGGCTCGCTCGACCGCCCAGGGAGCTGAGACCTCGAACCACACCGGGTGTCCACGCCAGCTCCCGGCGTCCACCCGGACCCGATTCTCGAATCCAACCGGGCGTGCCGTCCACGCCTCACGGCGGTCGTGGACTCCACTCGGCATCCCCTCGGGCACCACCGGTTCAACTTCGGACAACCCGGCGAGCTCGAATGCGGCAGCCCAGTTGGCGGCCGAGGCATCCCCCTCCGCTGGGCCATCCGCGACACGTTCGAATGCTCGCAAGTATCCGCGAACGTCGAGCGTCACCCGGACCTCACCCGGCGTAGTCATCGCGGGATCGTCGTGGGTCGCGGCCGCCCCACGCCGAGCGAGCGACCTGGGCGAGGCCCGATACTCGAACAGAACCGGAACAGGCCCGGCATCCCCAGGATGCACACGAGGAGGCGGAGCTTGAAGGTAGCTGTCCTCGTAGAGAAGCCGGTGCATCGAGCCACCGCCGGGGTGCTCGAGTCCAAGCTGTTCCACAGTCGCACGAGCGCGGTCTTCGAGAACGGCCGGCGCGAGCTTGGGAGACGCTGCCCCCCAGAGCGTGTGCGCCGGCGACAACACGGCGAACACGAGCACCACCAGCAGGGAGAAACCGGCCAGCGTCCATGCGGCCCAAGGCTTCAACTGCGTTCCGGACTCGACGTTGGCGAGCGCATCCACCGAAGGGGCACGGCCAGCACGGAGCGCCGCCGCGATGGGATCTCCTCCCGGTAGCGCCGCCGCGACGTCGAGCACCGAGGCCGGCCGCATCCGAGGCGAGGTCTCGAGACAGCGGTCGATGATCTCGAGTGTGTCCTCGGCCAACCCCGTCACACGAGCGCTGAGCGCGACGGCCGGCGCAGTGCGGTCGATGCTCCCGCGCTCGCCACTGAGCGTGCCCTCTCGCGCCTCGAATGGGTGGCGTCCAGAGAGCAGCTCGTACAGAACCACCCCAAGGGCGTAGATGTCCGAGCGTTCCGAGACCTCACGCCCGTCCAGCTGCTCGGGTGCCATGTATGCGGGCGTTCCGTCGCCGAACTCGTGGGCGTTGAGTTCCCCCCGCACGGCGGCCAGCCCAAAGTCCGCGAGCTTCAGACGCCCCTGACCGTCGATCATCAGGTTGGCGGGCTTGAGGTCACGGTGCAGGAGTCCCGCTTCGTGGAGCTCGGAGAGACCTGCGCAGAGTTGTTGTGCGAGTTCGTACGCCTTTTCGGGTGGAAGGCGCCCAATTCGCCGGAGCAGCGAGGCCAAGTCCTCACCATCGATGTACTCCATCGAGAGGAACGCCCGGCCGTCGACCTCCCCGATGTCGTGCACGCGGCAGACCGAGGGATGGGAGATCTGCCTCGCGAGGCGGACCTCGTTGACGAAGCGACCCATGAAACCTTCGTCCGTCGCTCGGTCCTCGGGAAGGAATTTGACCGCGACATCCTCGCCCAGCACCAGGTCCCGGGCGCGAAAGACCTCTCCCATTCCTCCGGCGCCCAGCAGCTCGACGATGCGGTAACGCCCGGCGATCGTGGTCCCGGGCTCCAGCGAATGGCGAGGCTCTCGCCCCTCGAACAGCCGACCACGGACCTCCTCGTGCAATTTCTGCTGGCTTGGCGAGCGCTCGGGCGAGGTCTCCGGCTGGGCCCGCTCCTCCGATACAGCAGCGAGGGTGTCATCCAAGCCCGCGTCGCCGGGGGGCGTGAGGTCATCCGTCGCCATCGAGGACCCCAACATCCCACGTTTCTGGGCAGACGTCCTGGTATGCTCCCCGGCGCGAGATGTTGCTTGGAAGCCGTCTGTGGCTGCGCACGCTTTGGCTCGCAGCGTTGTTCGTATTGTGGGCGTCGCCTGCCGCAGCGGCGGAGCCCGTCACGCTCTGGCACGCCTACCGGGGGGAGGAAGAGGCGGCGCTGCAACGCGCGCTCGCAGACTTTCGAGAGGCCGCGCGCTCTGAGGGCCAGGAGGTCCAAATCTCGACCCTCGCGATCCCGTACGACGCGTTTGCGTCCAAGATCTCCGCGGCGGTCCCACTCGGCGATGGACCCCACATCTTCATCGATTCTCACGAGCGACTCGGCGACTACCGCAAACGCGAAGTCGTGGCTCCGGTGGGCGACGCACTCGAGGCTGGAGTCTTCCTCCCCGCAGCCCTCGACGCCGTCACCCTCGACGCGCAGGTCTACGCCGTCCCCCTCAACCTCAAGTCGCTCGCGCTGTACGTCAACACAGACCTCGTCTCGGCACCGGAGACCTTCGAGGAGATCACCGCGTGGGCCGATGCGCTCAACACCAGCGACTACGCCCTGCCGACAGGCGTGTATGCACTCGCCTATGAGGCGATGAATCCCTACGCCCACGCTCCGCTCCTGCATGCGTTCGGCGGCACCATGCTGGGTGCGGACGGCAGCTTCGGCATGGTCGGGGCCGAAGCCGAGGCGTCCACTCGCTTTGCGCTGTCCCTGGTCGAGGCCGGCGTCGTCCCCTCCGACGCCGACGGAGCGCTTGTCACCAACCTCTTCCGTTCGGGGAAGGCGGCCTACGCCATGAGCGGGCCGTGGCTGGCCTCGGACGTGGAAGGCTCGGTGTCGTACGAAGTCGTCCCCCTTCCGCCGCTTGCGAAGACCGGACGTCCACTTGCACCGTTCCTCACCGTCGAGGCCGTCATGCTGAGCCCAAAGGGAGCCGCCTCCAGCGTCGCCCGCGACCTCGCTCGGTACCTCGCAGGCAAAGACGCCGCCTCTGACCGGCAGCGAAGCGCCCGAGTCCCCTCCGCCCGCGTCGACGTTCCATCAACCGACGCGTTGCTGCAGGCCTTCACGACTCAAGCCAAGACCGCGGTGCCCATGCCGACGTCCGCGGCAATGCGCTCCACGTGGGAGCCCGCGCGCCAGGCACTGCGAAAGATTTTGCGAGGCCAGAAAGAACCGGGCCCCGCCCTGATCGAGGCAGAGCGAAGGTTCCGCGACGTCCGGCGCCCTCCCCCGCCGCCCGCATCTCCGTGGCCGGCCGTCGTACTCGCGGCGTTGTCCCTCGTCGGCGCCTTGGTGTGGGTCTCGCGCGCTCGACGCACGAACACGGGGCCCACGTTCCGACAAAGCGCCCACGCCTATCGCTACCTGGTTCACGCGATCGTGGCTGTCGGCGTGCTGGTCATCCTCCCGCTCTCGGTCGGCGCCGGCACATCCCTCTTCGCGGGCCCGTCCACCGACATGCACTACGTCGGGCTGGGCAACTTCGTCGAGATTCTGACCGCACGCGGCGGCGAGCTCCTCGGCTCGGGTTCGTTCTACTTGGTCCTGCTCGTCACCTTGCTGTGGACCGTCATCAACGTGGTGTTCCACCTGGGCATCGGACTCGCGGTCGGCCTGCTGCTCTCGCGCCCGGTGTTGAGGATGAAGGCGATCTACCGGGTGCTGCTGATCGTGCCTTGGGCGGTGCCCAACTACGTGACCGCGCTCGCGTGGAAGGGCATGTTCCACCGTCAGTTCGGTGCGATCACCGGGATGATCAACGCGCTCAACGACCTCCTTGGAACCTCGATCCAGCCCATCTCCTGGTTCGCACAATTCTCGACCGCGTTCACGGCCAACATCGCCACAAACGTCTGGCTTGGTTTCCCGTTCATGATGGTCGTGACGATCGGTGCACTCACCTCGGTGCCGAAGGACGTCCTCGAAGCGGCCGAGGTCGACGGTGCCTCTCGCTGGCAACGGCTCACCCGGGTCACGCTGCCGATCATTCGCCCCACGCTCATGCCAGCGGTGACCCTCGGCGCGATCTGGACGTTCAACATGTTCAACGTCGTGTTCCTCGTCTCGGGCGGTGACCCGGACAGCAGCACGGACATCCTGGTCTCCGACGCCTACCGCTGGGCGTTCACGCGCGAGGCACAATACGGATACGCGGCCGCGTATGCGGTGCTCATCTTCTTGCTGCTGTTCTTTGGCACGAAGATTCTCGACCGCTGGAAGGCGCGGTGGTCGGGGAGCGGCCGAGGAGAGTCCACCGAATGACGCGTGCGGCCAAGCTCGAATCGGTCCTGGTCCACGTCGTTCTCGTGGGCGCGGTGATCTTCGCCCTGTACCCCGTGCTCTGGGTCGTGGCACTGGCGCTGTCCGGGACGCCCTCCCCCGAGCCCAACGCCATCCCGATTCCCGCGGAGCCCACCCTCGAACACTTCGAGGCCGTCGCGACAGCCTCGAAGGTCACCCCCGAGGGAGAGACGCTCTGGCTGTTCGGTCGGCAGCTCCTCAACTCGCTCATCGTGTCCACTGCGACGGCCGCGGTCGGAGTGCTCATCGCCATCCCTGCGGCGTACGCATTGGCCCGATTCGAGTTCGCGGGTAAACAAGCCGGCACCCGAAGTCTGCTCGCGACGCAGATGTTTCCGGCGGTCGCCAGCGCCATTCCCCTGTACCTCGTCCTCGACGCGGTTGGCCTGCTCAACTCCCGTACCGGCCTGGTGCTCTGTTATGCGAGCACATCGGTCCCGTTCGCCATCTTCCAGCTCCGAGCCGCGTTCGAGTCGATCCCCATCGACCTCGAAGAAGCCGCCATGGTCGATGGCGCGACGCAGTTTCAGGCCTTCGTGAAGGTTGTCCTCCCGATCGCCCGGCCCGCCATCGCCGTGACGACGTTGTTCGCCTTCATGAGCGCCTACAACGAGTTTATCCTCGCGGCGACCTTCCTCGACGACGAGTCGATGTTCACGCTCCCGGTGATGCTGCAGCGCTTCATCGGGGAGTACGATGCGCAGTGGGAGAAGTTCGCCGCAGGAGCGATCATCGTCAGCATCCCGGTGATGGCCCTGTTCTACTATGTGCAGCGGCACCTCGTCGCAGGGCTGGCCTCCGGGGGCGTGAAGGGCTGAGCCCTTCTACGCCCATACACGGAGGTTCCAGGCAGCTCAGCCATCGAACGCCGATGCGTCGATCCTGCACGCGGTCGCGTCGCCTTCGGCGTAGCCACCAAGACCACGGTAGGGCGCGTTGACCTCGGCCCAGGTCAGCGAGAAGCCCGGATCGAAGCACTCTTCGAGGACGAGGTCTCCGAACAGCAGGTCGCCTTCCCCCTCGACCTCGAGGACCTGCGCACGCGCACGCCCCGACTCGGCGTCGTCCCAAACCATGTCCACCGTCATGCGCTCACGCTCTGGGCCACTCCAGCCCTCTTCGTCAAACGTGCCCCAGGTCGCGAAGTGGAACGAGCCAGCACCGCCGTCCTCGCGCTCAAACGAGTAAACCTCGTCTCGGTACTCGAGGTCCTCATCCTCGTCGGCGTAGTGGAAGCCGTCGAAGTGCAGCTCCACGGTCTTGGCCTTCGTCTCCAGTTCACGGTCGAACTCCACTTCGATCGCGCCGCCGAAGTCACCGGTGCCGCCCATCTGCTCCCGCAGCGCCGTGATCCCGTGAATCGTGTCGAAGTCGATTCGAATGCTTCCCGTGCGAGCGTCATCGGTCTCTGTGAGGCCTCCAGAGAACACGATGACAAGGTCCGATGCGGGCGTTCCAGCGGAGCCCGCCAGCACTTCGAAACGACCGCGTGACGCATCCCCCTCGACCCGCACCATCACCGTCAAGTCTTCTCCGTCGTCGCCCTCGAACGGCCCGTAGATGCGCCAGTCCCCCTCGTTTCGCGTGGGCTCGTGTTTCGCGAGCTCGGACAGCATCTCGCCAAACGAGGCGGCCATCTCCCCGACCCAGCTGTTGACGTCACCGCTGACCTCGTCGGCAAGCTCCATGACCTCGCCTCGACCGCCCAGCGCTCGGAGGTTCCCCGTGGGGACTTCGATGCTCACGTCCTCCGCACTGAATGTCGGTGTCGGTGCGACGTCGGTATCAAAGCAACCGGTGAGCGTGGCAGTGAGGGTGGCGGCGAGCATCCAGGTCGAGCGCATGCCTGGGTGTTCTGCGAGCGGCATGCCGCCGCCTTTGCCGCAGGAACCCCAGTGATCTCGGGGCTTCGAGCGCCCTCGTCGTGGGCTCGGAGTGTAGCGAGGCCGAGTTTGTTGCACATCGCGACGCCGCGCCTCGCCACGCCGCGACCCGTTCAGTAGGAACTGGGGTTGGGGCTCGCAGGTCCGCCGCCCCGCGGAGAATGGAGATCGAGCGCTCGCAGGGCCCAGGCCCCGGCCACCGCGCGTGCGACCGTCGCAGCGGAAGGCGCTCGCACCACCGGCTCGGCCGTCGTGCCCTCGACACGAACGGGGAGCGCGAGCGTGTATCGACGAGCCCAGCTGTGAGCCTGAGGAAGAGCCTGGAGCAGCGGCAAGACGTCGACATCGAGGTCCAGTCGACCATCGAGCGCAACCCGCCCCTCAAACGGCAACGCGATGGGCTCACCTCCGCTTCGCACCGTGTCGACCCGGACCCATGGACCGGCCAAACTCGCCTCGACCGACACGGGCTCCAACGCGAGCGGTTCAGGTGAGCGACCCAGCAGTGCCGCGATCCGGACGACCGCTGTTTCGGGTGGCAGGACGACCCCTTCGAGCTCGACCCGGAGACGACCGCGGAGGGTGGGAACCAGACTGGACGGGCTCAGACCCGCGCCCTCAACCTCGGCCACGAGGGACAGCCTTCCCTCGATCCGACCCTCGGGCGTTTGGGGCACTCCGGCTGCTGCCGGGAAGGCCGCCACAACGATGGGCAGAACCTCGTCGCGAAGGGCGACGTCGACCGCCTCCACATGGGCGGACCACGTCGACGAGACGTCAAAGCCCAGGCGTCCATCGGCGGCGATACGCCCCCCTCCGAGGCGGGCTTGGAGTTGGTCCAGGTCCACGCCCTCCCGACCGATCGCCAAGCTCACCGACACGTCCGAGATCAGCACCCCATACGTGTGCACAGCGTCGGCACGCGCCTCCAATCCCACGACCGACTGAGCATCCTCCCGCGCCACGCGTCCGACCAACTCGACCCCTTCGAGTCGTACCCTCTCCTCACGGTCCTCGTCGTGGACCAGGACCTCTCCACCCGACAACGCCAGCACGATGTCGAGGGGACGCTTCTGCGCGGTGGGCCGCCGCATCCCATGAAAGTTCGTCTCGCGACCGCGTTTGCGGACCCGGATGGAGAACGCCTCCGCGGTGAGGGTGCCCGCAAGCCCGCCATCCCACAGCGCCGACCATCGGATCTCGAACTCACCGTGCGCAACCTGCAGGGCAGGCTGATCCGACCACGGGTCCGAGAGCGTGAGGTTGTGAAGGGTCACCCGATCCCAGCCCACCCCGATCCCAGCCACCCGGACGTCGCGGTTCAACGCTTGGGACGCGGTGCGTTCAAAACGTCGCCGCGCGTCGTCCGAACGCACCCACATCGCCATCGCACCCACGACGATCGCGATGAGCGCAGCGATGACCAGAGCAACTCGGATGGCACGACGTCGCACGAGCAGTCGAAACCCCGCACCACCGCAAACCCTTCCCGAAGATTTCATGTGTCACATCGTCGGGTTCACGCATCCAACTCAACGTGACCACTGTGAGCGCCCCCCGCCTCTCCCTGTTGCTCATCGCCATCGCCGTGACGGGGTGTTTCGAGCCGGTCCCCGCCATCAGTGGCAACGACGAAACCGCGGGGGAAGCGCAGGGCACCGACACCACGGCAGGGACGACCGCGAACGGGGACAGCGGAGCCACGATGACGGCCTCTGGGGACCCCACATTCGGGACCACCTCGGGCGGAACGGGCGACGGGTCATCCGGCGAACCCGTCACCACAGACACCCCCTTGGACGACGGAACCTCGACGACCGACGCTGAGACTTCGGCGGCCGCGGACACCAGCACAGGGACCCAAGACACCGAGGCACCACGCGTCGATTCGATGACACCGACTGATGGGGCGACCGCCGTCAGAGCCAACGCCACCATCGTGCTCTCCTTCAGCGAGCCAATGGATGTGCTCTCGGTGGCAGACGCTCTGGATACCGGAGCCCTGGACGCCGTGACCCTGAGCTGGAACGACGACGACACCGAGCTCACCCTCACCCCGGACGACGACATCCCATACGCGACCGGCTCCAGCCCGCTGGGCGTCGAGGCCCTCGAGTTCACCGTGACGCTCTCGAACACGGCGAGCGACCTGGCAGGCAATACGCTCGACGAAGCCTGGACGGCAACGTTCTCCTCCGCACGTCGGCTGACCGTCGCGCTCTCCCACGACCCCGGCTACACAGGGGGGGTCATCAGCAGCGGGGTCGTGCAAACGGGCTCGGGCGACGACGCGATCGTCGGAGACTACAGCGACAACCTGGCTCGTCGGGGGTTCTTCGGTTTCTCCATCGCCCCCCTCCCCGCGGGGATTCTCGAGTTCGAGGTGGCACAACTACGCGCGATGCAGTGGCTGGTCTCGGGCAACCCGATTCCCGGACTCGGCAACTCGGTCACCGTCGCCCACATCGCCCCAGAGCCTCTTCCAGGTGGAACGTACAACTCTGCCGCACTCTCAACGCTTGGCGTATTCAGCGACGAGGACACCTACGCCGCGGACAACGTGAAGACCGTCGACGTGACCGCCAACGTCGAGTTCGACTACGACAACGCCCAGAGCCACACCCAGTATCGGTTGTCGATGACCACCCCGACCAACTTCAACGGCACCACGGACCGACTCCGCTACAACAACGAGGTCCTCGAAGTGACCTACCTGCTCCCGTGACAGCGCGGTGTGGCGACGCGGCGATGCGTCCTAAAGGATGCAACAGCCGGCCGCAGTGACGATCGCGAACGACCCCGCGAACGCGACGTCGCGCCGGCTGACTCCTGCAATGTCCGGCCGGGTCTTCCCCGACAGATGCCGGAGCATTCCGATCGCGCCGAGCAGCAAGCCGAAGAGCGCCCCCGCGGTCAGGCCGTAGGGGAGCGAAAACGCGTTGGCGCCGAGTGCGAGACCGAGGAAACTAGCGGAGGCGACCGCGAGAACAGACCAGAGCAGTGCAGCGAAGAACGAGCGGGATCGAGCAGACATGCGGGCGCCTCGGGAGTAAGACGGCAGCGGTTGCCGCCGGTTGCAGCGCTTGAACGCATCGCGCCCCCGTCCGATTTCACCCGCGTGGATGTTTTCTTCTCATTCGCGCTCGCGATAGGCGCGGTAGCCCTGCATCAGAGCCAAGTAGATCATGTGCCCGAGGACCTTCTGCCCCTCCTCGCTGAGGTGTGCGAGGTCGGCGGACATGAGGTTGCGTTGACGCCACAGTGCAATTGCGCCAGGACCTCCCATCGCAGCCTGGGTGTCGAAGAACGCACACCCCTCCTCCAGCGCGACCCTGCGCTGAAGCTCGGTCACCGGAGCCATCGCTTCGACGGAGACAGTGCGACCACCCTTTCGCTCACCGTGGTCGACGGGCGAGACCACAAGACACGCTCTTGGGGATTCGCTGCCACGGTACAGCCGGATCAGCTCGCGGGTCTGTCGCTCGAGCAGGCCGTACTTGCTCGCCTTCATGATCAAGTCGTTGCCCCCGAACTGAAACACCAGCAAGTGGGGGTTGCGGCGGTTGATTTGCGCCAGCATATGCTCCGGGTCGGCCTTGAGCATTCGGCCGGTGAACGCCCCGAGGTTGGACAGGCCATCCCAGACCACCCCCGGACCGTCCCGCTCGAGCACGACCCCGTACAGCCGGCCCTTGCCCTGATTCACACGGACGGTGAGGTCGTGCGGGCCGTCGGGGACCTCGAAGACTTCGTAGCGATCGGTCAGCTCGGCGGCCCGGCCATCGAGCGTCCGGGTCTCGTCCCCGTCGATGCTCACCTTGAGTGCACCGCCGCGGGATTCGGCCGCGTACCAGAGCTCGAAACGAGAGACCTTGCGGCCAAACGCCCCCTTGCGAGCCGTGCCCAGCGTGACCTTGGAGCCGCCCTTGGAAGTGAACACCGTGCCGCCGTAGCCGTAGTGCCCATCCTTGCGGCAGCTGTTGATGATGTAGCAGTTCGCCCAGTCGCCCTTCTTGAAGCGGACTCCGCGGTGGCGATAGCTCAACGTGGGCGTGCTGATGAGGTGCCAGCCGTGCCCCGCATCTCCGAAGCGTCGCTGCATCCGGGTGCGCAGCGCGGACGTGACGTGGTCACCGGCGATGACCGAATCTCCCCAGTGGCTCACACGCGTCACGGCGCCCGCAAAGCCAGACTGCGTCTCGGCGAGCTGGGCGTAGAACGAATCGAGGGCCTCGGGGTTGGGGAGTTCGAGGGCCCGCGGAACCTCCTCGTCATCGTCGGCGTGCGCCTCGTAGGGCGGCAGGCCTCCGGCGGCTGGAACGTCGACGGATGCACGGTCGGGCAGCGCCGGCGAAGCATCGTCATCCTCGTTCTGCGTGGCGAGTTCGGCGATCGCGTCCATCGCCGCGAGCTGGTCCTCTTGGGCCTTGACCTCGGCCTCCCCGCCCATCAACTCGCGACCGATGAGGTTCCAGAACAGAACGGGGTCGTCGGAGGTCCACGGGCGCGTCCACTTGGCGGCCGGCACCACGTACGACACCACGATCATCGCGAGCAGCGTAGCGATGCCAGATCCGACCTTCTTGAACGTCCCCGACGGCACTCGCCCGCCGTCGTCGGATCCCGCCAACGAGACATGCTCCGCATCGGGCTCCTCGATATCGAGCAGTCCTGGCGCGTGCGCATCCGCTTTGGGTTCGGGGAGAGTCATGCCACTAGAAGTCGAAGTAGATGAACGCGCGGGGACCGTTCGCGGCGATCTTCATGATGCCCAGCGCAAGCAGCCCCATCGCCAAGCCGAGAACCGGACCGGGGACCCGGCGGAACAACCCGAACGCGGTCTCGTCCACCCAGCGCTTGGGCGTGAAGTGGTACGCGGTCCCACCGAGCAGCGCGGCGACGAGCCAAGGCGTCATCAGGCCCGGACGCACGAGGTGCGCGGGGTCGAAGGACAACAGCGCCACGATCATCTTCTTGGCACTCGCGAAGGTTTCGGCGCGGAAGAACACCCGGGAGAGCACCGTGAAGTGGAACGTCAGCACGATGTGGACGACGTTGTTGAGCGGGGTCCCGCTCACCGGGAGCCAGGCCACCAACACGAAGCCAGCGATGGCCAGCGCCGCGATGAACAGGGCATGCGCCACTTCGAGGTCGAGGCCAAATCGGCTCAGGCCGTACATCGCTGCGCCCGTGCACACCGCCAACCCCAGCGTCTTTCCCCAGCGGCTCCCCGCAGGACCGCTGCGGTCTCGGATCCGATTCCAGCGATTGAACAGGATCGCGCCCGCCTGAAGGTTGGCGTAGATCACAAAGTTCCAGCTGGTGCCAGCCTTGTAGTGCCACATGCCGACCAAGAACATGGTCAGCCACAGGTTGAAGTACGTGCGTCCGGCCGAGCCACGCGAACCCCCCAGCGGGAAGAACAGGTAGTCGCGCAGCCACGTCGACAGCGTCATGTGCCACCGCCGCCAGAACTCGCCGACGTCGAGCGCCTGGTGCGGACGATCGAAGTTCTCCGGGATCTCGTATCCCATCAGCCGCGCGACACCGATGGCGATGTCCGAGTAGCCCGAGAAGTCCGCGTACAGCTGCAGCGTGAAGGCGTACAGCGCGATGAGAACCTCCGCCGACGTGTACATGTCGGGGCTGGCGAAGATCGGGTCGGTGAACTGGCTGGCGATCCAATCGCCGAGCAGCACCTTCTTGATCAACCCCTTGAAGATGCGAAACAGCCCCTCTTCGATGCCCGTCGCCGTGATGCGAGGCCCACGATGCAGCTGCGGCAAGAACTCGCTCGCCCGCACGATCGGGCCCGCCACCAACTGCGGAAAAAACGAAACGAACAACGCGAACCGTAGGAAGGACGGCTCGGGGTCGAGTCGCTCCCGCCACACGTCGATCGAGTAGCTCAGGCTCTGGAATGTGTAGAAGGAGATGCCGACCGGAAGCAGCGTGTGCATCACCGGCGCCGCGAACGGTAGGCCGAGCGCCTCACTGAAGTCCGTCGCGATGGCGAAGAAGAAATCGGTGTACTTGAAGTAGGCGAGCAGGCCGAGGTTCCCGACCAGGCTCAGCCCCAACGCCGCGTTCCGAGCTCGCCGCGCCGGACCGGCCACGGCAGGGTCCGACGAGCGTGCCAAGGCGGCATGGCGATGCATCGCGTGGCCGCATGCGAAGTCGAGCACCGTCGAGAACAGCAGCAGCCCGGCGTAGTACCAAGGGGTCCCGGGCGGATCGAGCCGAGGACCCGCCATGTAGAAAAAGTAGCTGGCGCCCAGCAGGAACAGCGCGCGCACGACCGGTCGCCCCGATGCTGCCCAGAAGACGAGCAACACCGGAATGATGAAGACGAGAAAGTCGAACGAGGGAAACAGCATCGCGAGCTGCAAGGGCTGCCGAGGAACTCGAAAATTCGCCGTACAGTACCTGCGGCGGATCTCGGCGTCCAAGGCCCGACGTGTGGAGAGCTGCAGCTGTTCCAATCGGCCGAAAATCGCGGAATTCGCGTTACTCGATCGAGGGCCGCTCGGTACGGATGAGGGTCCGCAGCGCCCGAGCGCGCTCGAGCACGTCGGGGCGGCGGCCCGCCTCCAGCTCGAATACCCGCTCGAGCTGGGCCAGGGCCACGTCGTACTCGCCGAGACCTACGCGGGTGCGGGCCAACTCGAGCTCGACGTCGACGACCCGCGGAGCGAAAGCGCCGTCGGTTTCGGTCCGCATCACCAGGGCTCGCTCAAACCGCGGCAGCGCCTCGCGAGGTCGGCCCAACTCGAGCAGCGCCCACCCGGCGATCATCGCTGCTACGTCTTCTTCGCGCCCGCCACCACGACCGACGATCGCGAGCGAAGCCTCGGCGTGGACCAGAGCGGCCGTGGGGTGCTGCCTCTTGCGCTCGAGCTCTCCAAGGTTGTTGAGCGAGGCGGCAACAGTGGGGTGCTGGTCTCCGAACAATCGTTTGCGGATCTCCAGGGACTGCAGACACGACGTCTCGGACTTGTCGTAGCGCTTCAGCTCCATCAGCGCGTTCGCGATGTGGTTGTGCGTCGTCGCAACGCGGGGGTCGTCCCGCCCGAGTAGTTCGATCTGACGCGCAAGTGCGAGACGGTACTCGGCGAGCGCCCCTTCATAGTCCCGCCGGGTGTAGAGCACCCCGCCAACGTTGTGTCGAAGCTGAGCCTCGAGCACCGCGCCTCCACCCACCCGATCCAAGGCGGCCTCGGCAAACTCCTCCCACAACTGAGCGCGCTCGGGGTTGAACCGCTCCACGCCCGTGACCCACACCAACTGAACCCAAGCCTCGGCTTCGAGGAAGCGATGTCCAGCCCGCTGCGCGGCCCAGATTGCCTCCAGATAACTGCGCTCCGCCTGAGCGAACTCGCTGCGTCGCTGAAGGATCGATCCCATCCGCAGTCGGGCCTCCGCAATGATGTCGTCGGCTCCGAGCGACTGCGCATCGCGAAGGACGCCAAGCACGATCGCCTGCGCCTGCGTGTACCGAGCCGAGCTTTCCTTGGCCCGCGCGTCTACGAGCGCTTCGCGCAACGGCGTCGTATCGCGAGCGTCGAGTTCCTTGCGCAGCCGGGGCGCGGCCTGCAACCGTGCCAGGTCACTGCACTCGACAAGGCGTGGCAGAGCGTTGACCGCTTCGACCGAGTTCTCGACAACCGACGCATCGGCGTCCGAGAACTCCCGAACGAGTGCGGCCACAGCCTGTTGTCGTCCCCGTAGGCACGACATCCGCAACTCGAGGGTCTCGTGACTCTGCTCGTGGTGCACATGCGTGGCCTCGCACGCGTCGAGGTAGGTCCCCGACCAGGCCTCGGTGTAGCGACCCAACGTCTGTTCGACCGTGAACCACGAGGGCTCGGCAAACTTCGCCCCGCTCGCGACAAAGGCGGTCTTGAGGCGTTCGCGCACGTCGTCATCCCAGACCGCGCGCCAGCGTTCCGCAGGTTCGCGACACGGCGCGGCCCCGGCATCGTGCTCTGCCGCCCAGCCCATGAGGCCCATCCCCGTCGCCACGACCGCGAGCGCACTTCCCCACGCCCAGCGGGGGACACGGCGGCGAGGCGCGCGACTCAGCGCAGCGAGCAGACTGCCCATGTCCGAAAAGCGGAGGTCGGGATCGAGGGACAGTCCACGCTCGAGGACGCGCCGCACCGCCATCGGAACGTCCGAGTCTCGGGGCTCGAGGAGCTCGCCCTTGAGCACCGAGTAGCGGGCCTCTCGAGATGTGGATCCGGCGAAGGGCCGGGCGCCGTACAGCGACTCCCAGGTCACCACACAGAACGAGAACTGGTCGGTACGCGCATCCGTGGGCGAAGACAGATGCTGCTCGGGCGCCATGTATGCCGGTGTGCCGAGCTTGGCTCCGGTGCGCGTGAGGTCCGGCTCGAGTTCCATGGAAGGCCGGAGCGCAACACCGTCGTCGCTTGTGACCCGAGGGATGTCCTCTTGGGACGAGGTCCGCCGCGCCAGTCCGAAATCCAGCACCACAGCTCGACCTCCGTCTTCGATCAGGACGTTGTCGGGCTTGAAGTCGCGGTGGATGAGGTCTCCCTCGTGGGCAGCCGCAAGCCCCTCGCCCGCTCGCTGAAGCACGGCAAGAACCTCCGCCCACGGGCGGCGCTGTTCCTGAAGCCAGCGCCGCAGTGTCAGGCCCTCGACATACTCCATGGCGACGAACACCCGGCCCTCATAGGTCCCCACGTCGTGGACCGTCACGACGTTGGGGTGCGTGATGCGAGCGATGGCCTGGGCCTCACGGAGCAGTCGGGTACGAGCGCGGTCGCTGCGGCTGTTGGCGTGCAGGAGCTTGAGGGCCACCTTGCGGTCCAACTGCGGGTCATACGCCGCGTAGACGATGCCCATGCCACCGGACCCGAGTTCGTACAGGACAACGTACCGATCGACCGAGGTACCCCGCTCCAGGCGTTCGCCCTGAAGCGCATCTTCGTCCTCGACGCCGTCGGTCATCGAGTCGAGCAGCGTCGAACTCGGATGACCGCGCCCGTGACCGGCCGCGTCCATGGGATTAACGATGCCACGCCCGAAGGCGAAAGGGGCTAATTCACCATTTCGGGCCGCGTTCTCGCGATGATTTACAACCCACGGATCGGCTGTGTGACCGAAGATCTGGCCGCAAGCGCCTCTGTGGGACACATCGCCCCGAACCCGCGCGCTCAGTCCTCGGCGCGGGTCTTCTTGTACGGGGCGTACTGCGCGAGCTCTCTCATGTAGTCGGGCAGCTGCTCGCGCTCATCCGCGAGAAAGCGACCCACAGCACGACGCAGCCCATCATGGCGGATCCAGTGCGAGCTGTACGTCGCCGAAGGCGTGAACCCGCGCAACAGCTTGTGCTCCCCCTGGGCTCCCGCCTCGAACAGCGGGATCTTCTGCTGGATGCAGCGCTCGATCCCAGCGTAGTACGCGGTCTCGAAGTGGAGGAACTCGATCTCCTGGGCGCAACCCCAGTAGCGACCGTATAGCGCCCCGGGTGTCTCCAGGTACAGGGCACCCGCGACCACGTCCCCTTCTCGCCCCACGCGGGCAAACTGGACCCGCTCGGGCATCAGCTCGACCAGACGTTTGAAGAATCCGGGACGCAGGTAGTCCTGCCCGCCATGCCGCGCCGTTGTCCTTCGGTAGAACCGATCGAGCCGCTCGATTTCGTCGGGTCCGAGCGACCCGCCAGGCACAAATTCGACCCCGTCGACCTCCGCGAGCGCACGCCTGCGCTCCTTGCGAATCTGCTTCCGCTTTCGCGAGGCCAACGTCGCCAAGAACCCGTCGAAATCCTCGTACTCCCGGTTGTGCCAGTGAAACTGAAAGCTCAGCCGTGACATGAAGCCGAGCTCCTCGAGCACGCGGTGTTCCTCCTCAGTCGTGAACAGCCAGTGCACCGAGGAGCAGTCGGTCGCGTCGGCCAGCTCGCGAACGGCGGCGACGAGCAGCTTTGCCACGATGCTCGGCTCGTCGTCGTCGTCGCGGCGCAGCAGGATCCGGGGGCCGCTGGCCGGGGTGACCGGTGCGGCGACCACCAGCTTCGGGTAGTAGGAGACCCCCGCTTGAGACGCCGCCCGGGCCCAACCCCAGTCGAAGATGTACTCGCCGTAGCTGTGGTCCTTGAGGAAGCACGGGACCGCACCCACGAGCTGACGTGTCCCATCTTCGGACTCCGCCTCCGCGAGAAGGTAGATCGGCGCCCACCCGGCGGGTCCCCCGGTGCTGCCGCTCATCTCGAGCGCGCGAAGGAACCCCCACTCCAGGAACGGACTGTGTCCGTGATCGAGACCATTCCACGCGGACGCCTCGACGTCCGAGAGCGCATGAACGGCTCGAATCTGCAGCGGCACGACCCCATCGCTCTACGACGAATGGCCAGGTCCCGCAAACGACTGCCCGAATGCAGGGCGCACACACAGTCGCAGACCTCCGTCCTACCCAACCGGGTGGGACAGGAGTTCGTCGAACGTAGCCGTCCGGCCGAGGCATCGAGCCTGCCGCCTGCTATCATGAAACCCGGACGGACTTGAGCGGTCGCGCCGACTCGGCGAGGTCTTGGGCTGTCCCGTTGGTAGATCCTGCGATGAGTACGCGACCCGAAGACGAGAACGAAACAGGGGTGGTCCTCCGCGAACGTGTGGAGAAGAAGGTCAAGCGACCTCGGATGTACAGCGTTGTCATCCACAACGACGACTACACCCCCATGGACTTCGTCGTGCGCCTCCTCGAGACGGTGTTCCACCGCAACGAGACCGAGGCCACCGCAATCATGCTTCACATCCACAACCGTGGACAGGGTGTCGCGGGCGTCTACACCCACGAGATCGCCGAGACCAAGGTGGCGCAGGTTCACATGCTCGCGCGCAAGAACGACCACCCGCTGATGGCTTCGATGGAGCCTGAAGAAGACGCAAACGAGAACGACTAAGGGCGAGTGAGGACGAGTCATGCTCAGCGATGAACTGAAATCCACGATCAACGCCGCCATCGAGGACACCCAAGAGCGGCGTCACGAGTACCTCACCCTCGAGCACCTCCTGCTCGCGTTGCTCTCCGACGCCAGCGCCTCGCAGGTCTTCGAGGGCTGCGGGGGCAACCTCGACGACATCCGAAAGGAGCTCGAAGAGTTCCTCGACGAGGCGATGGACCGGGTGCCCGAAGACGACGAGTTCACCTGCCATCAGACCATAGGCGTGGGTCGAGTCCTTCAGCGCGCCGTGCTCCACGTTCAAGGCGCGGGCAAGCGCGAGGTCACCGGCGCCAACCTTCTCGTCGCGCTCTTCGCCGAGCCCGAGTCCAACGCGGTGTTCATCCTCGGCAACCACGGCATCACCCGCCGGGATGTGACGCTGTTCATCTCTCACGGCATCGGCCGTGGTGGCTCCAAGTCCCTCGTTCGCCGCGCCCCCACCGACGACGGGGGCCCCTCGGGTGCGGACCCAGAGGCGGACGGGGGCGACACCTCCGAAGACCCACTCGCCGCGTATGCGGTCGACCTCGCGGCCAAGGCCGAGGCCGGTCGCATCGAGCCGCTCATCGGTCGCAAGAGCGAGGTTCTGCGCCTGATTCAGGTCCTGTGTCGCCGCAAGAAGAACAACCCCGTCCTCGTGGGTGAGCCCGGCGTCGGCAAGACCGCCGTGGTCGAAGGCCTCGCTTTGCGGGTCCACGACGGCAACGTCCCCAAGGCGATCGCAACCGCCCACATCTACTCGCTGGACATGGGCTCGCTCTTGGCCGGGACCAAGTTCCGCGGCCAGTTCGAGGAACGCCTCAAAGCGGTCATCAACGCCATCGAGGCCGATCCCGACGCGGTTCTTTTCATCGACGAGATTCACACCGTCGTCGGCGCCGGGGCCACATCTGGAGGCTCCATGGATGCCTCCAACCTCCTCAAGCCCGCGCTCGCCAGCGGCTCGCTGCGCTGCATCGGCGCGACGACATTCAAGGAGTTCAAGTCGGCGTTCGAACGCGACGCCGCGCTGGCACGGCGGTTCCAGAAGATCGAGATCGTCGAACCCACCCGCGAGGAGGCGCTGATGATCCTCCAGGGTCTGGCCGAGGTCTACGAGACCCACCACAACGTCCGCTACACGCCCGATGCGCTCGAGTCGATGGTGGAGCTGGCCCACAAATACCTGCGTGATCGCAACCTTCCCGACAGCGCCATCGACGTGATGGATGAGGTCGGTGCGGCGGCTCGCATCCACGTCCCCCTGCTGCGGCCGCCCAAGCCCTCCCTCAACGACGCGCTCGACGAAGACGCCGAAGCCGAGCCCGAGAACGACGCCGACAAAGAGTCCGCGCTTCCCGAGCCCAAGACGATCGGCATCGTCGAGGTCGAGGAGGTCATCGCTCGCATGGCTCGCATTCCGCCCAAGTCCGTCTCGACCGACGACAAACAGCTCTTGGCCAAGCTCGAGGAGGGCCTCGGCGGCGTCATCTACGGGCAAGACAGCGCGGTCAAGACCGTGACCCACGCGATCAAACGCGCCCGCGCCGGGCTGGGTCGAGACGACAAGCCGATCGGCTCTTTCCTGTTCGCCGGACCGACCGGTGTCGGCAAGACCGAGCTTGCCAAGCAGCTCGCACGCCTCCTGGGCCTCCCGTTCCTCCGCTTCGACATGTCGGAGTACATGGAGAAGCACAGCGTCAGCCGCCTCATCGGCGCGCCTCCGGGATATGTCGGCTTCGACCAAGGAGGACTGCTCACCGATGCGGTCAGCAAGCAGCCGCACAGCGTTCTCGTCCTCGACGAGATCGAAAAGGCGCACCCGGACATTTTCTCGGTGCTCCTTCAGTTGATGGACAACGCATCGGTCACCGACACCACAGGCCGCAAGACCGACTTCCGCAACGTCATCCTCATCATGACCAGCAACGCGGGCGCGGCCGACATGACCGCTCGCAAGGTGGGGTTCAGCGACGAAGACGACGGCCCCGATGTCTCCGACTCCAACAAGGCCCTCGAGAAGGTCTTCACCCCCGAGTTCCGAAACCGCCTCGACAAGGTCGTGACGTTCTCGCCCTTGGACAAAGAGGTCATCCGCAAGGTCGCCGACAAAATGCTCGGCGAGCTGGAGCTCCAGCTCATCGACCGCAACGTCCGGATCACCTACACCGACGCGGCTGCCACGTGGATCGCCAAGCGCGGCTACGACAAGCTCTACGGCGCCCGCCCCATGGCCCGACTGATCGACGAGAAGATCAAGGAGGCTCTCGTCGACGAGCTGCTCTTCGGCAAACTCGAGTCCGGCGGCACCGTGCATGTCGACATGCAGGACAAAGAGCTGGTCTTCGAGTTCACGACCGAAGCACCCAACTAGTGCATGCCCCTGTGGGCCCGGGCTCGTGTCTTGGCCCACAAGCGGACAGCCCCAGGAGCCGTGCCGGCTGTTACGCTCGGCCGATGAAACGCGTCTGGGCTTGCATGGCTACGCTGGGGTTGTTGGGGTTGGGCGGGTGCCTCTCTTCGTCCGACGACGACAGTGACCTACTCCGGGAGTGCCGCGGCGGCGCCGATGCAGAGGCCCACGTCGAGATCGTCGTCGACTACGACCAGTCGATCCACGAGATGGTTGCCTGCGGTGGCCTCAACGTCACCCTCGTGAGCTCGGTGACGGTCGGCATCGTCGACGCGATCATCGACAACCGCTCCGACGCAACCCCATCCGACTGGGCGTTCCAGGGAGATGGCGTCTACTACACCAACGGCGGCGGCGCCGAGATGACGACGCGGTTCTACGCCAATACCGACTTCTCCTTCGCTGCGAGCGGCGATGTCCTGACCGAGAACCTCTTCCTCGTCGACAGCTACCTCGTCGGCGCGCGGGTCGAAGCCAACATCGACATCAGCGACCCCTTCTCCTCCTCCGTCGAACTCATCTTCGATGACGTCGGCCCCTACGTCGAGCTGCTGGGCTACGGAGAGAACCCCACCAGCCCCATCGCCCTCGACACCAGCGCCTGGGACCGGGTGAAGGCATCCCTGGGCAGCCTCGACTTCGACTCCGACATCACCGTCGACGACACCCAGTCCGTCAGCACCGTTCGCTACGACGTCAAGACCGGCCGCATGCCTGCGAGCAGTCTGCTCAGCGGCGCGGGCATGGGCTACGAGCTACAGATGGCCAGCGCGACCCGGGAAGACCTCGGGCAGTCGATCATCGTCGAGGACTGGGGCATCGAGTTCGTGGACGCGAACCCCGGGGCCCTGAACGGGACAATCGAGTTCCGGGTCGAGGGGGACGCGTTCGACTACCTTGGATCGCTGACCTTCGAGAACGATACGTACGGGACGCCTGAGTATCGGTGTGAGTAGGGAGACGGGCGCCGACGCAGCCCATCGCGCCCGCCACCGTCGGCCAGCTGAGGGCCGCCGCGGGTCGCGGAGATGTGGAGCGCTCAGGGGCGACTCGTCACGGTCGGGCTTGTGCGTCAGACTCTCGACGTGCCGCTCGACCCGGGACAACGCCCAGCCCTGCGGAGCGCAGCTCGGCGCATCGCCGCGGGGCTGGTGGCCGCACCGATGTTCGACATCGCCGATGACCGTGGGGTCCTCAGTGGAGTGGCCCAGCTCGACTTCGACATCCTCGCTGGCATCGGACTGACCGCCTGGCTGTGGCTGGGGTTCTTCGGAGCGCTGGCTGCGGCGGTCGTTTGGCTGTTCCCAGCCCATGGGCCGCGAGGCCGCGCGATCTTCGTCGCGGCGGTTTCACTGCCGGTCGGGGCGTATTGGATCGCTGGTGGACTCCGGCTCTCGATCGTCCTCAGCGTACTTCTGCTGGCCTTGGGACTGGTCTCCTGGAGCATCGCGGGATTCGATGCGGAGTCGGCGCAGTGAGTGGCGGGGCTCCGCGATATACACTCCGACCTCCGCCCGTTCCTATGCCTGTGCGTCCCCACTCCCTTGCACCGATGCCCGGCGGTGCGGCAACCGCGGTTGCCGCACCGGATGTGGCGGGGTGGAACCCATTGGAGCTGCTGACAGGTTCAAAGCCTGAGGCGGACGCATCGGTAGACGTGATCGACTGGGACGCGGCCATGCAGAAGCACGGGCGCCGAGTCGTCGTCTCGCTGATCGCCAAGGGCGCGCTCCCGGAACGTGCGAAGGAGCTGGCCCAGGATGCCTGGTTCCGCGTGATTCAGAATCACCGCGTGGGTCGGCTGACCGAAGTCCGGCTTCCCGGTGTCGTGATCAAGCAGGCCACGTTCCTCTGGCAGGACGATCGCCGACGCTGCTCCTCCCGACTTACACACGAGTCCGCCGACGGCACCGTGCAGCCACACCGCGACGAACGCGAGCTCGAGCAACAAGCCGCTGCCCGACACAAGCTCCGAAAAGTCCGCGAGATCATCGCGCAGGCGCACCCGAACGCACGCCGGGTCTTCGCATTGATGTACGACGGCGAGGCTCGACCCGCCTCTGAGATCGCGGAGGCCGTTGGCCTCTCGGTCCAGCGGGTCCGGCAGATCGCCTGTGAGTTCCGCAAAACCCTTCGCTCCGAACTCGAAGGAGGATCCGATGCTTGATGTTAAAGACCACGTGTCGGCGGACCATCTGTCCGACTACCTACGCGGCGAGCTCGAGGCCACGGCCGAAGACAGCGTCGAAGCCCACATCGGCAGCTGCTTGGTCTGCGCTCGACGGCTTCGCGAAGAGGCTCAACTCGAGATGCTTCTGTACGAAGCTCACCCCACGTTCGAGTCGCAGCCCGTCGCCGCGCAACCCCACCGCCGCGCGCTGTGGCAACGAGTGGCTGCCACCGTCGCAAACACGGCTGCCGCCGCGGCCGCCCTCGTGCTCGTCATCAACCCGTCGCAGCCGCTGGGTTCGCAGTCCAACTCGCGAGCGGCGAGCCACCATGGCGCTTCGGTGTCGTCGTCCGCATTCATCAACGATGCGCTGTGCTTCCCGTCTGCCGACGCATCGGTCTCGGCCGCAGATGACAACTGCGAGGAGCCGCTGGCTGTATCCATGGCTTCGATGGTCGCGATGGTCACGGATCCGGACGACTACCTCAGCCCGTTCGACGGCCCCCTCGACGGTACTCTGGCCGGTCGCAGCACAACGCTCAACGCGTGCCTGGTCGAAGACCTCGCCTGCGAACCGAGCTAGTCGGTCCGAAGGCGAGGCCATCTCCCTTCCCTGTCCCCATTTCCCTCAAGAGTGCGCCTCACGGCGCCAAGCTAGTCAGCGTCTGCCCGTCGACACGTGGTCGGCTAGTGGCAAGACTGAAGATCGAGTTGCTCGGTCGGTTCGAACTGAACCCCGGCCTCGGACCAGGTCGCGACGACCTCGAAACCGGCTGTGACCGAGCGGGACTCGCCGTAGTCGCACCGCAGGTGGTCTGAAGTCGGCGAGTCGGTGGTCTCGAGCACGCAACGAATCTCGCATGCGTCCGTGGATGCGCTGGCGATACCGATAGGTGTGGCCAGTCCTTTCGCGGTGTTCTCGGCCAGTTCGGCGTGCGAGATCGTCGCCCGGGCATGAAATGCCACTGCGGTCTCTGCAGTCGGCGCTGCCGTGACGAAGGCCGGCGCAGCGGTCAAGAAACTGAGAGCCGCGAAAGGGAGGAGCTTGCTGAGCACACCAGTGTCTTCGTCCGGGCCGCTGGGTTCTGAAGGCGGACGCTCCAGATCCCACGCGGTCGCAGCGCGGCCCCCTATCGCCCGACGGTCGCCCGCAGGAATGAGAGGGTGTCGACAGCGTGCTCGATCCGGGCCTGGACGCTGTCCGCTCCGCCATGACCGGACTCGGACTCCACCCGCAACAGCACCGGGTGGGTCTGCGGCGTGGCCCACTGCATCGCCGCGACAAACTTCCGCGCGTGGTTGGGGTCGACCCGGTCGTCGGAGTCCGCAGAGTTCAGCAGCAGCGGCGGATATGGCTCTCCCTGGCGAACGCGGTGGTAGGGCGAGTAGGCGAACAGGGTCGTAAACTGGTCGGGGTCCGCCGAGGACCCGTACTCCCCGATCCACGTGGGACCAGCGCCGAACAGGTGGTAGCGGACCATATCCAAGAGTGGAACCTCGCACACGACGGCCCCAAACATCTCGGGGCGCTGTGTCATCACCGCACCGACGAGCAGACCGCCGTTGCTCCCACCGCGAATCGCGAGCCGGCCCGGGCGAGTCCACCCCCGCTCCACCAGCCACTGCGCGGACGCGATGAAGTCATCGAAGACGTTCTGCTTGTGGGGACCACGACCCGCGTCGTGCCACGCCTCGCCGTATTCTCCGCCGCCGCGCAGGTTCGGCACGGCGAAGACCCCTCCGTGATCGACCCACTGCGCGGCCGTCGGCGAGAACAGCGGCGTGAGCGAGACCCCAAACCCACCGTATCCGGTCAACAACGTTGGACGGTCGCCATCGAGCGGGGTGTCGTCACGATGGACCACAAACATCGACACGGCCGTGCCGTCCTTGCTCTCCACCCAGACCTGATCAACCTCGATGCGGTCGGTGTCGATCGGCGTGCGCTGTTTCCAGAACAACGAGCGCTCGCCTGTGGCCGGACGGATGTGGTGCCACTGTGGGGGGTCGGCAAACGACGTGTAGTAGAGGAACGCGTCATCCTGCGTCGGTGAACCGACGATCGCGGCGACCGAGCCACGACCGGGAAGCTCGAGCGTTCGAGGGTTTTGACCGTCGAGGTCCCGAACCTCGAGATGCGAGTGCGCCTTCTCCAGCCAGTGCAGGGTCAACGCATCCGCGCTCACGTGCACGCCCTCGAGTGTCCCCGACCCTTGCGGAATCAGTTCACGCCAGGGTGCCGTCGGCTTGTTCAGGTCGAGCTCCAAGACGCGGAACCTGGGTGCGTCGCGGTTGGTGTGCAACAGCAGGCGGTCCCCAAGAACCTGCGCGTAGGCTCTTTCGGAAACACCGGTGTTGATCGGAACGAAGGTCCGAGACTTCTCGGTGAGGTCCGCGACGTGAATCTGGGTTGTGGAGAACTCTCGGAATCGGGTGATGACCAACCACCGGCCCTGCGGCGAGACTTCCCCCCACAGGAACGACTGGTTGTCGCCCAGCGGTCCGTAGATACGCGCATCGAACTGCGGGGCGGTTCCGACGATGTGACGCCGAACCGATGCGGTCCCCGGACGCTCCGGCGGAGGAACGTCCGGGTCGGTCGAGAGCCCTGTGTAGTAGAACGCCGACTCGTCGGGCATCCAAGACGGCGACGCGTACCGAGCCCCTTCGATCGGAGCGTCGAGGTCTTCTCCCGTTGCGACGTCGCGGATCATCAACGTCGCGTCGTCGGAAGCGTTCGTAGCCCGAAGGAACGTCACGTAGCGGCCGCCAGGACTCGGCATCACCGCTCGGACCGTGACCGCAGGCCCGAACGTCGCAGGATCGATGAGCACCCGTTCGTTGTCACCACCGACATCACTGACGAAGTGACGCGCCTTGTCCTCCCCCGGTCGTCTTCGACTGAAGAACCATCGATCTCCCCGATGAACCGGGGCCGAACGGCTTTCGACATGAAGCAGCGGACGCAGAGCAGCCCGCAACACATCACGGCCCGGAACCCTCTTTAGCCAATCGCGGGCGTACCCGTCTTGCGACCGCGTCCACGCGTCGGTGGGCTCGTCCATGACCTCGAGCCAGCGATACGGATCCGCAACGTCGACGCCGTGGAGCCGGTCCACGACCGACTCTCGGCGCGTCGGCGGACGAGCCGACGGTGCCGTCTCGGTCTCCGGCGCGGTCTGCTCCGACCGAGGTTGGGGCGACGGTTCGGGCGGGCGGCAGGCAGCAAGACTCAGCCCGAGGAGCAGATGGGCGCGCACATCGAGATTGTCGCGGATCCGGCGGCCGCGCAGGGGATCCCTTGCTTGACCTGCCTGCGACGTTTACAACGTATGTGGGTTTAGGTCGGTTCGTGGTGTTGAAGCGAGTTTCAGGGTCGGTTGTGTTGGCGTGTGCGCTCGGCTGGGTTGGACCCGCCTCTGCGGCCAAGAACCCCGGGCGGAGTCTCGCTGACGGACGCCTCGAACGTGCGACCGGCGTCCTGTCCCGCGACGCGCGAGACGCACAGTTTCGGCCGGCTCCTGCGATTCGGCGAGCGGCCCTCTACCGTCTGGAAGCGGAGCTCGGCCCGATGTCGGTCTCCTGGGATTTGGCGACGGACGTCCCCCACCACCTGCTGCTCGCCGGTACCCCAACGCCTGGCGTCATGGCCGACGCTGCGGAAGCCGAGACGATCGCAAGCGACCTACTCGCCCGACACCTTGACCTGCTCGCCCCCGGCTCCCGCGCGTCCGACTTCGTCCTGGTGAGCAACGATCTCAGCGCGGGGATCCGCAGCGTCGGATTCGAGCAAACCCACGATGGTTCGACTGTCCTTGGAGGGCACATCAGCTTCCGGTTTAAATACGATCGACTGGTCATGATCGCCTCCGGGGCCTACCCCGACGTGAGCGTCGCAAGCCGCTCCCGTGCGGCGACAAGCCGAGAGGTCAGCTCTCGTGCCCGAGGCTGGGTCACGGATGACATCGCCGGGCTCCCAACGAAAACGGGTGCAGTGCACGGGCCCTTCGTTCTTCCGCTCGTTGATGACGCCGGAACCCTCGAGTACCGAGAGGTCTGGCGAACGTCCGTCGAGCTGGCATCGCCGCCGACCCGCTGGACCGTCTACCTCGACGCGGGCACGGGAGAGCCAGTCGCACGAGAACAGACCCTCCTGTTCGGCACGGGGCAGCTCCTCCTCGACGTCCCAGTGCGCAGCCCGGGCGGGCCTCGCGTTCAAGCCCCCGCCGACCTGTTGTTCGTCACCGTGGACGGCGTCGCAGAGACCACGACCGACGCGGGGTTCTTCAACTTCCCCGGAGCCAGCGCAACCATCACGCCCACGACCGAGGGCGTCTTCGCCGAAGTCACCAACGACGCCGGCCCCGAGGTCACCGTCAACCTCCCGGCGAACAGCGACTCCACGTCGATCTGGTTCGAGCCCACCGAGGAGTCCGAGGCGCAGCTCAACGCCTACGTCCACACGATGGTTGTGAAGGACTTCGTCCGCACGTTCTCAACGGTGGACTGGCTCGATGAGCCCATCCCTGTCATCGTCAACATCGACGACGACTGCAATGCCTTCTCGGACGGCAACAGCATCAACTTTTTCACCAGCGGCGGTGGTTGCGAGAACACTGCGTTGCTCGCCGACGTCGTCTATCATGAGTTCGGACACTCGATTCACTCCCAGTCGGTCATCCCGGGCGTAGGTCAGTTCAACGTCAGCCTGAGCGAAGGCATTTCGGACTACCTCTCGGCCACCCTCACCGGGGACTCTGGACTCGCGCGCGGTTTCTTTTCCGGAGATCCCGAGACCCCCCTGCGAGACTTCGACCCCGACGGCTTCGAGCATCGGTGGCCTGAAGACCGCGGGGAAGTCCACGCCGAGGGGCTGATCATCGGTGGCGCGCTGTGGGACCTCCGCAAGCGCATGATCGACAAGCTCGGCGAAAACGGAGGGCGCGCATACACCGACCGGGTCTGGTACGAGACCACACGGCGCGCCGTCGACATCCCGTCGATGTACCCCGAAGCGCTGCTGCTCGACGACGACGACGGCGACCTCACCAACGGGACCCCCAACGGCTGCGACATCAACGCTGCCTACGGGCCACATGGGCTGTTCAACCCCGGCCGTGGCAACGAGCAGGTCAGCATGAGCGCGGAGGCGAGCGGGCCGGTGGTGTCCCTCGAGCTCTCGCTCCCCAACTTCCCCGACTGCCCGATCGCCGCGGCGCCCACCGTGTTGTGGAGAGCACGGGGCTCACAAGACGCCACAGCGGTTGCGATGCAGCCCACGCCGGGCTCCGTCGGTGGCTACACCGCGGTGCTCCCCGCCCAGGAGAGCGGCACCGTCCTCGAGCTTCAGGTCCTTCCTGGCTACGACATCGATCCGAGTCGGACCCTGCCGGACAACATCGTCGACCCTTGGTACCAGCTGTACATCGGCGAAGTCATCGAGCTCGGCTGCCTCGGCGCCGACTCGGGTTTTGTCGCCGATCCGGGCTGGGAGTTCGGCACGTGGACCCCAGACTCCTCTGGAAGCGACCCCAGCGAGCCGTTCAGAGGCGACGTCCACGTCTGGCAGCCAGGGAACTACCCGGCAGGACGCACGGAGGAGATCGCGTTCGAGGCAATCGACACGGGTCCGTACACTCAGGTCCGACTCCAGTTTCGGCGCTGGCTCGCGGTCGAGGACGGCTTCTTCGACCGCGCGTACATCGAAGTCAACGGCGAGTCGCTCTGGGAGAACTTCGCGGCCGACGACGACGCCTTGGCCTCGTTCCACCACGTGGACCAGGAGTGGCGGTTCGTCGACTTCGACATCAGTGAGTTCGCCGGGCCACAGGGCGTCGCGCTCACGTTCGGCACTCGCAGCGACGGCGGCCTGGAATTCGGAGGCTGGTCACTCGCAGAGGTTTGTGTCGTCGCTGTCGACGGCCCCCTCTCCGGCTGCGGAAACGGCGTGGTCGAGGCACCCGAGGCCTGCGACGATGGCAACGTGGCTGGGGGCGATGGCTGCGATGCAAGCTGCCAGCTCGAGCCCGGAGCACCCATTCCCGAGGACCCCGGAGAGGACACGGACTCCGACGAGGGAAGCGGGGACACTGACGGCGATACCGACGGGATGGCCGACCTCGAGGACGACGGTCTCATCGACCGCGGCTGCGTGTGCACCTCGGGTACCGCCTCGGGCACTTTGGGGGGAAGCGAGGGCCTCCTCCTGTTCGTTCTGCTCGGCGCGCTCCGCCGACGTCGCGGGTATTGATAGCCTCCGCGACATGTCCATCGTCCTGCATCACCACCCTCGGACTCGGGCCGCGAACGTTCTGTGGTTCCTCGAAGAAGTCGGCTGCGAGTACACGCTCGAGTTCGTCGAGCTCGAGCAAGGGGCGCACAAGACCACAGCGTTCAAGACGCTCAACCCCATGGGCAAGGTTCCCACGCTGGTCGATGGCGACGTGGTGCTGGCCGAGGTCGCGGCGATCGGGATGTACCTCGCCGACAAGTACGCGCCCGGACGGCTTGCGCCCGCCTTGGACGCGCCACAACGTGCTCCCTACCTTCGCTGGATCTGCTACGGGCCATCGGTGATCGAGCCGGGGTGCATGGCCAAGGCGGCGAACTGGGAATTCAAGCCTCTGACCGCGGGTTGGGGCACCTACGAAGAGATGCTCGAGACGATCGACGCGGCGATCGGTGACGGGCCGTTCCTCCTGGGCGAGAACTTCTCCATGGCGGACATGCTGTTCGGCGGAACCGTCGGATGGATGATGAAGTTCGGCATGCTTCCGAAGAAGCCAGCCTGGGAGGCGTACATCGAGCGCCTCGAGGCACGCCCGGCCCGGCAGAAAGCGCGGGCACTCAACGCAGCGGTCGCAGCGGAGCACGGGCTCGACCTGGGCTAGGGGGCGTCCCTAGCACCGTGATGAACGGGGGGTCCCGCCGCTAGGACGAACGGCGGGGCGCGACCAAGCGGCGCCGGCCGTCGAGGCTGAGCATCACATCCGGCGCATCCAGCTCGGTGCGGTCCCACAGCTGGCACGTCACTTGTTTGTGCTTTTGGTCGAGCGCCTCGCAGTAGTTGGTGAACTTGCACCGACGCACTTGCGAGCCGTGACCCTCGAGCACCTTCGTGAACCAGTCGGGATCCGCGATGGATTGCCGGGCCGCCCCCACGATGTCGGCGTGGCCTGCCTCGAGCACGGCCTCTGCCTGGGCGAAAGAAGCGATGCCCCCCGCCACGACGACAGGCGTGTCAAAGCCTGCATCTCGGACCGAACCACGGATGTGTCCGGCAGCCTCGACGTTGCGCCCAAACGGTCCGCGTGCGTCCGAGAAGACGGTCGGCATGCACTCGTATCCACTGGGCCCGGTGTACGGATAGGCCGACCAGCCCTCCTTGGGTGCCTGCGCGTCCTCAAACTTCCCGCCCCGGGACAGAGAGAGGAAGTCCATACCCGCCTCGGCAAACCGTCGCGCAAAGTACGAAGCGTCCGCCACGTCACTTCCTCCGTCGATGATCTCGTGGGAGAGAAATCGGCAGCCGACAGCGTAGTCCGCACCGACACGCTCGCGCACGGCAGAGTAGACCTCGAGAGGGAGACGGACCCTTTGTTCGGGCGCTCCCCCGTACCCATCCGCGCGTGTGTTTCTGCGGGAAAGGAACGAGGCCATCGTGTACGCGTGTGCGTAGTGCAGTTCGACCCCGTCAAAGCCGGCCGCCTGCGCACGCCCAGCCGCCTCGGAGAACAGCTTCGGCAAGACGGCAGGAAGCTCCGCAACATGCGGTAGATGGACGTCCGTCACCCGCTCACGGTCCCCGTGGGTCAGCGCTTCCCGCTCCCTTGGCGAGAGCACAGCGTGGAGGGATTCGTCCGTCATCGCAAGCAACGCTGCGCGGACGCTCGCCTCGTCTTGTTCGCCCACCGCCTCACGGTGCGCATCGGTCACAGACAGAAACTGCCGGAGAAACCGGTCCTTGGCCGGGCGTCTTCGGATTCGTAGGAAGTCGATCAACTGGATGAACAGCTTCGTGTGACCACCGCTGCGCTCCCGGACCGTCTCGACCAACTCGCGCAGACCGGGCACGAAGCGGTCATGACCGACCCGCAGCAAGGGCCCGCTGGGCACGTCCCGGATCCCCGTCGCCTCGACGACGATCGCCCCCGGCCGTCCTTGTGCGAATCGCCCATACCAAGCCAGCACATCCGGGGTCACGAATCCCTCCTCAGTCGCCCGCCACGGGACCATCGCGGGGATCCAGGTGCGATGGGCCAACGTGAGCGGACCCATCGAAACGGGAGAGAACCATCGAGATGCAGCCGCCTGCTCAGCCGTAGGCCATGCGTCGTCGGGGAGCGGATGCCGAATCCGTTCGGGAGGTCGCCACATCGCCGAAGACCATACCGCGTCTGATACCTTCGGGCGCATGAGGGGCTGGCTGGCTACCACCGCGGTCTTGCTCGTTGCCGCATGCGACCCGAAGCCGGGACCTGACGCGTGCTACGGCGTGTGCGGAGAAGGCACAAAATGCGAAGCAGGGAAGTGTGTCGTTGCAGAGCTCGAAGCGCCCGAGCCCGAGCCCGAGCCGACCTCGGGCAAGAAGAAGAGACGCCGCCGCCGGAAAGGCTCCTCCGCGCCCAAGGACGGGGGCGGAGGGTTCAAGGCCGAAGACGATAGCAACGTCCCCGGCTACGATCCCAAGGCCGCCAAGGGCTTGGACATGGACGCTGGAACCGAGCGGCTCGCCGATCGCACGATCCGGCAGCATCTGTCGCGACTCGAACCTAAGTTCAACAAATGCATCGAGAAGTCCGCCCTCGCACACGATGAAGGCCTCAAGGGCGAACTCGATTTCGTGCTGTCCATCGAGCCCAGTGGCAAAGTTGGCGGTGTGACGGTGAAGGCCAGCGGAAACCTGAAGAAGGCCGGGGTCGTCCCGTGTGCTCGCAAGGTCGTGTATGGTCACCGCTTCCCGAGTTTCGACGGATCCACGATGGGCGTCGACTACTCGTTCAAAGTCGACTGACATGCGCAAGGCCACCTACTCGGGCGTGTTCCTCATCGCCATGGCGACCCTGATCATCGAGGTGCTGCTCACGCGCATCACCTCGGTCGTCGCCTGGTACCACTTGGCCTTCTTCGTGATCTCGCTGGCCATGCTCGGCATGACCGCGGGCGCCGTCGTGGTTTTCGTTCGACCCAAGTGGTTCCGCGACGAAGACATCACGCTGAGGCTGGTTCAGGGCTCCGGGCTGCTCGCGGTCTTGATGCCGGTGGGCGTTTGGGCCGCCCTTCAGATCCCTCTCGAGCCGATCACCTCGGCCGCGAGCTTCGCGGAGACCCTCGGATACGGCACCGCACTCGCGATCCCGTTCACGGTCAGCGGCGTCGTTCTCACGCTGGCCCTCACGCGAGCCGGCATGCCGCCAGGGACCGTGTACGGGGTCGATCTGGTAGGAGCGGCCGCGGGTTGCGTCGTCGTGATCCCGCTGCTCGACTTGGTTGATGCTCCCAGCGGCATCCTGATCGCCAGTGGGCTCGCCGCGGCGTCGGGCTACGCATTCGCGCGCGGCGGCCAGTCAGCCGTGAGCGCGGGGCAGTTGCGGGGCTTGCTCGCGCTCACCGTCGTCTTGGTGGGCGGCGGGATCGGCAACGCTGCCACCGATGGTGGACTGGTCTACCCCCGCTACGTGAAAGGTTTCGAGGACGTCCGCTCGATCCACGCCTTCCGCGAGTGGAACACCTACTCGCGGGTCACGGTCGACGACACCATCGAGGTGCCCCCGGCCCTGTGGGCACCCTCCCGAAAACTTCCGCCGGAGCTCGCCCAGGCGATCCCGCAGCGCTTCGTCAAGATCGACGGAGCCGCGGGGACCATGATGGCCGGTCTCGACACCAACCCCGACGACGATGTTCCGGGCGCACCGGACATGCACCGGTACCTGGCGTGGGACGTCACCTCGTTCGCACACCTTCTGCGGCCCCACGGGCCGGCGGCCGTCATCGGAGTCGGTGGAGGCCGCGATGTGCTCGAAGCCGTCCGGGTCGGACACGACAAAGTCGTGGGCGTGGAGCTCAACGACCTGATCGTGCACCTGCACGAGGGCCCGATGCGGGAGTTCTCCGGCATCGCCGACCTCCCAGGCGTCACGCTGGTCAACGACGAGGCTCGATCGTTCATGGCCCGAGACCAGCAACGCTATCGGGTGCTCACGATGTCGCTCATCGACACGTGGGCTGCAACGGGCGCGGGAGCCTACGCGCTGTCTGAGAACGGGCTGTACACCGTCGAAGCGTGGCGGATCTTCCTCAGCCGCCTCGAGCCCAAAGGCATCTTCACGGTGTCCCGTTGGTACAAGCCTTCCTCCCCTGGGGAGACCGCCAGGATGCTCGGGCTCGCCATGGAGACCTTGTGGTCTCTGGGCGTCAAGGAGCCGCGCAAGCACATCGTGCTGCTGCAGAACCAGGCGATCGCCACGCTGTTGGTCTCCGCGTTGCCCTTCTCCGACAAGGACATCGATCGCGTGCAACGTCAGGCGGTCAAGCGCGGCTACAACATGCTGCTCACCCCCCGACGCCTGCCACTCAACCCCATGCTTCGCGAGCTCGCCGAGTTCACCGATCGTGACGCCATGTGGGCGTGGGCGCGAACGCAAGACCTGGATTTCACGCCGCCGACGGACGAGCGCCCGTTCTTCTTCAACATGCTCCGGCCCGGAGCATGGCTCACGCACGGTGAGGATCTCGGAGAACTCGACCACGCGTTCCTCGGCAACCTCTACGCCACACAGACCCTCATCTACGCCACGGTTGCGTCCACGGTGCTGACGTTCTTCGCGGTGGTGATTCCACTGTTGTGGCGACGCAAGGACCTCTCGGGGTACCGCTTGGCGGATGTTGGCGCTTCGTGTGGCTACTTCGCGCTCATCGGGCTGGGCTTCATGTTCGTGGAGATGGGGCTGCTTTCGCGGCTGAACGTCTTCATAGGCCACCCCACCCTCGCGCTTGCCTCGTTGTTGGGCGGCATCATCTTCTTTACGGGGGTCGGCAGCCTGCTCTCGGGCAAGGTCCCCATGGACCATCCGGTGGTCGCGCGGCTGTACCCCCTGCTCCCCGCCCTGCTTGTCGTCGGTGTCGCATTGACCCTCGATCCGATCATGCAGGCGTTGGCGAGCGCCCCCACGGCAACCAGAGTCCTCGCTGGCGTCGCGGTCGTTGGGGTTCCCGCACTCGGCATGGGGTTAGGATTCCCCCTTGGGCTTCGCCTGGTCAGTGCCCTTTCCGGAGAAGGTCGACCTGACCTCGGTCCGTGGATGTGGGGCGTCAACGGAGCATGCGGTGTCGTGGCCAGTGGCCTCGCGCTGACGTGCTCGATGGCTTGGGGAATCGCCGCGACGCTCTACGCCGGAGCAGTGTGTTACGTCGCATTGTTGGCGTGTACGGCTTGGCTCGTCCGCGTACGGACGTGATAGCGTCCGCGGGATGCTCGCATCGGCTCTGCTCTGCCTCGCTGTAGCTGCACCTGCAACCGCGTCTACCGACGCCCCAGCGACGACCGCCGAGCCCACTGAGCCCGGCGCCCCCTCGCAGGGCGATCAGGGTCGCGGCTACGAGGGCGCCACAGCGGTGCCCACGCCCGCACCCGAAGCCGACATGGCCGGGCGCGCACAAGAGCCGGAAGCAACACCGGAGGCAGAGCCCAAACCGGAGTCAGCCCCCGCTGCCACCCCACCCGCCGCCCAGCCGCCTGCAGCCCAGCCAGCACTGAAGGTCCGGCGCGAGGCCCCTCGTGCGCTCACCACCGTGGCCGGGGTCCCCGCCGACGAGGTCGCCTCCATCGGCAAACGCAGGGTCAAGTTTTACCCCGGCATTCAAGTCCGCAACCAGATCGGTTGGGTGGATCAGTTCACCCTCGATCGCAACGGCGAGACGTACGACGAGGGAGGGTTCTCCACCGGACGGATCCGCTGGAATCCCAAGCTGGAGATCCGCAAGAAGTTCCGCTTCGTCGGCATGCTCGACCTGGCCAACGGGCGCTGGGCTCCTTCGGGCAGCGAGGACCCGGTCATCGACGAGATCATCGACCGCGGCCACCCGCCGGACCGCACCGACCTGACCATCGTCGACCCCCGCGAGCTCTACTTCGAAGCACGTCTACCGTTCGGCCTGATCCGTCTGGGTCAGCAATCCTTCACATGGGGCCAGGGCATTCTGGCCAACGACGGCAACAACCTCGACCGTTTCGGGGACATGAAGTTTGGCGACGACGGACCGGGCGACATCTACGAGCGCCTGCTCTTCGTGACCAAGCCGTTCTCCTACCGCGCGGGCAAAATCAAACACTTGGCCATCGGGTTCGGCGGCGACATCGTCTTCCGGGACGAGCGTTCCGTCCTGACCGACGGCGACCTCACCGGACAAGCGTTGGTGATCGTCCGGTACCAGCCGGAGAAGACCCCCACCAACTGGATCGGCGGTTACGCGGTCTATCGCAACCAAACGACCGCGGATGATGGTGACCTGTACGCCAACGACAACGACCTCGAAGTCGGCGCGTTCAACATCGCCGGCCAGGGCACCAAGTGGCTGCGCGACGACATGCAGCTCATCGGGGCGTTCGAGAGCACCTTCATCGCCGGACGCACCACCATCGCGCGCGACGAACACGGCACCCACAAGATCCGACAGGGCGGCGCGGTCGCGCGAGGGTTCTTCGGCGACCACGACACCTGGCTGTTGGGAGCCGACCTGGGCTACGCCAGCGGTGACCCCAACCCAACCGACCGCCGGATCAACAACTTCACGTTCGACGCTGGTCACACCGCGGGCCTGGTCCTGTTCAAACAGGTTCAAGGCTGGCGAAGTGCCCGCAGCGAGATGCTCGCGACGGATGGCGAGCTCACCGGTGTCCCGCTCAACGGCACCCAGTTCATCCCCACCCGCGGCGGGGTGAGCAACGCCTTGTACGCGCATCCCAAGTTCCGCTACTCCCTTTGGGAGCGGCTGGAGATCTGGGGCGGGCCTCTGTTCGCCGCCGCGCCCGTCCCCGTTGTGGATCCCTTCGTCACCCGCCTCGAGGGTGGCACCCCCACCAACTCCGTGGCGGGCGATGGAGACAAGCGCTACTACGGGACCGAGCTCGACCTCGGAATCCGCGCGCGCTTCGACATCAACAAGTTCTGGCTGCAGGCCGGCCTGCAAGGTGGACTCCTGCTTCCGGGCGCCGGAATTGCGAACGACGTCGGCAACACCGACGGACCCGTGGGTGCGGTCTGGTTCCGCACCGAGATCCGCTACTAAGCGGTTCCACGTACGGCTCGGCCCTCCCTGAGGCCTAGCGACCACAGCCGCGAGACTTTTCAGCGGCACCGGGCCGTTGCGCGGGCTGGACACCGCAGTTCGGCTCGGTGTTGTCCGACGCAGACCAAGCTGTGTCCTCCGTTCGCTCACGCAGCGGCGAGAACCCCGCTCTGACCAACAGCCCCCAACCCGCGGTATAAGCGCAACTCGTCATGCGTAGCCGTAAACCGATGCGTTCGTGGGTGTGGGGACTGTCGCTGGTGGCTCTCGCCGGCTGTAGTCCGGCCGAAGGTCTTCTGCTGGCACAGGACGCGGACGTGACCGTGAAGTTCGACTTCGACGCGCGTCCGCTGCCCGAGATCCCGCTGCCCAACGACATCGCGACCCGGCCGGACGACCACTCGCGGACCGGCAGGCGGGTCAATGCCTCGATGATCGCGCCAAGCGTGATGGAGCAGCGAACGCGTCGGTTGATCGACGAACTCGACGGATGGGGCCTGTACCAGGCGATCTCCGTCCCGTTCACCGGGCCCATCGATCCCATGTCGATCATCAACCGCCATGACGATGCGGACTACGACACCAGCGACGACGCGATCTACTTGATCAACATCGACCGCGACTCGGACGAGTTCGGCGAGCTGGTGCACCTCGACTTTGGCAACGGCAACTACCCGGTCACGCTGGAACGCAACGACCGGTACGGGACGAACGATCCCCGCGCCGGTTCTTTGTCGCTGATGTTCGAGGAGACCGACGAGGATCTCAACGGCAACGGCAAACTCGACCCCGGCGAGGACGCCAACCACAACGGCGTGCTCGATGCGGGCGAAGACATCAACGGCAACGGCGTGCTCGACCTTCCCGAGGACACCGACGCAGACGGCATTCTCGACAAACCGAACTATCTGCCCGGTCGCAACCCCACCGCCGACGACCTAGCCGGCCGCGCGGATGCCCTCATGAGCTTCTACGAGCGCGAGACGAACACCGTCATCGCCAAGCCCATGATGCCGCTGCGCGAGCAGACCACGTACGCGATGGTCGTGACCCGGCGAGTCCGCGACGAAAACGGAGAGCCCGTCGGCTCGCCCTTCAACTACGTCAACCACGCGGGGCAAACCCAAGCTCTCGAGCCCTTGCTCGAGGTGCTACCCGAGGGGCTCAGCGAGTCCGACATCGCGTTCGCGTTTCCCTACACGACGATGTCGGCCGCCGACGACTGGGTTGCGGTTCGAGACGGCCTCTATGGCCACGGCGTCCAGTCCCACATCGCGGACGAGTTCGCTCCCGAACTCGCTCAGCTGTTCAAGCTCAAGGAAACCGAGCCCGGCACCCGCTTCGAGGGACGCACCCCCTACGTGATGCATCACGAGGATTGGGTTGGTGTTCTGACGCTCGCCGGCACCGCGCTGCTCGACCTGGAGCTGGGGTCGCAACAGGCGACGGCGATGCTCGACGGTCACTCCTACGTCGACTTCCACGCGATGGGCACGTACCAGTCGCCGCAGTTGTTCGACCGGTTCGACGAAGACGGCAAGCCGCTCAACCTCGACCTTCAGTCCTGGCCACACGACCTGGACCGCACCCCGGTGGGAGCGCGTGCCGAGGAGGTTCCGTTCTGGGCGGTGCTGCCCCGCAAAGAGGTCTCAGCGCGTGGCGAAGGCAAGATGGCGCCCATCGTCCTGCTCGGCCACGGCTACGGCAGCAACCGCGTCGGCGAAATGATCGGGTTCTCGGGCTTCTTGTCGATGTTCGGCATGGCCACGATCTCGACCGACAACGTCAGCCACGGCCTGGGGCTCAACCCGGACGAGGGTGACCTGCTCCGCGGTTTCCTCGACACCGCGGGCCTTGGCCCCAGCGCTGAAGCCCTCGAGTTCGTGCGTGGTGGGTTCGTCGAAGAGCCCGACGGCACGATGCGCCGCTTCCAAGACCTCGACCGCGACGGCGTCGTCGACAGCGGGGTCGATTTCTGGACCTCGTATCTCTTCCACACCCGCGACATGATGCGGCAGTCGTCCTTGGACTACATGCAGCTCATCCGCACGGTACGGACGTGGGACGGCACCAAGACATGGGCTTGGGACGTCAATGGCAACGGCGTGGAAGACGACCTCGCCGGCGACTTCGACGGAGACGGCTTCGTCGACATCGGCAGCGAGTCTCCGATCTACATGTTAGGCGCCTCTCTTGGGGGCATCATGGCGACAACGCTCGGTGCCGTGGAGCCCGAGATCGAAGCCATCGTGCCCATCGCCGGTGGCGCTCGCCTGGCGGACGTGGGCGCCCGCTCGATGCAGGGCGGCGTCCCTCAAGCCGTGATGATGCGTGTCATCGGGCCCACGTATCAGATCACCGTTGCGGATGATGGCTCGGCCGACATCTTCACCCAGTTCACCGAGCTCAACAGCCTCACCGACATCCCGATCCGCCGCCTCGTCCCGCCCTCAGCTGTCGACGCCGAGGGTCGACCGGGTTCCGATCCCGGCCTGCAGCCTGGTGACACGATGGTCGTCACCAACATGGTCAACGAGGAGGTCGCGTGTGCGTACATCCTGCCCGACGCGGACGACAACGGCGTCGCAGGGCGGGCTCGCATCTCCCTCCCCAGCGACCTTGGCGACGGCGTCGAGATTGCGCTGTACCGAGGACCCGTACTCGAGACCGGCAGCGAGGAGTGCGAGTTGATCGAAGACCCGGGTGAGCCTCTGTTGGTCATCGACCAGATGGAGACGCCCATCCACGAGGACGGCACCCCGTACACCATCGAGGGCATTCCCGTCCCCGGCGGCGACCTGATCGCACTCGCCGAAGGACTCGGACTCGAGCGTAACCGTCCGGCCCTGCGTCGATTCATGGACTTGGGCCAGATGGTCCTCGACCCGACCGACCCCGGCGTGGTCAGCCGATACCTTTCCCGCGACTCGCTCGTCTACCCGGGAACCGGGGATGAAACGGGTGCCCGCTACCTCATCGTCACCACCACCGGTGACATGAGCGTCCCCGCACACTCCGGGGTCACCGTCGCCCGAGCGGCAGGCGCGGTGAACTACCTCGATCCCGACCCTCGGTGGGGCGTCCCGCCCAACCAGGTCCTGCTCGACACCCATAGCGCGGAGGCGATCAACATCTTCCGTCGCTACGAGTACACCAACCCCCCCGAGAGCGACGAAGACCGGTCGCTGCTCGGACTCGACGGATCGCTCGGCGTCCACATGGATGTCGAGTCCTTCAGTGAAGGCGATGACATCTGGGGCGACAACATTCCGCGCCTCGAAGAACCGCTGCACTTGGTCAGCACCCAAGATTCGTTCGGCAACGACACGAGAGGCTACTCTGGCGCGGTCTTCCCCTACGCCATCCCGCAGGGACAACACGGCTTCGCTCTTCCGGGTCAGATGAGCGACTGGGCGCTCGAGCTGTGCGACCCAGACGTCGAAGACTCCTGCTCGGCCAACGCTGTGGTCGGCGAGAGCTACGACGTCGGGTGGGCGATGTTCCACATGCTCGGCACGTTCATGCTCGAGCCCAACACCGACCCGCTTCAGTCGCGATGTTGGACTAAGGAGGCCTGCAACGATCTGCCTCCAACCCCCGAAGCTCGAGAGCCGGCCGACCTCCCCTAGAGTCGGTCTCGGCCGGTCCCCACTGGGCCGGCCGAGCCTTCGGCTCACAGCGAAGCCGGCTCGGGCTTGGCCGACGAGCAGGTCCACTCGCCGAAGAACCACAGCTCACGGCGGCACGTGACCTCGACTGGACCCACGGTCGTCTTCCAGTCGTAGTAACGGCCCAACACGTCCGAGCGAATCTCCCGCGGTCGCTCTCCTTTGAGGACGCATCGCGAGTCGACATCGCACGCCACGGACTTGGCGAGCGACTCCGTACCCTCCGGGTCTGAGGTGTTCTGATAGCCCTGGTAGGCCAGCAACAAGCAGACCCCGAGCACGACGTAGCCGAACAGCCCCTTGACCGTGTCCATGTGG
Source organism: Nannocystales bacterium (assembly GCA_050633305.1). GTDB lineage: Bacteria > Myxococcota_A > Polyangia > Nannocystales > Nannocystaceae > CAJXVA01. The sequence goes on along the minus strand of JBOEGF010000018.1, from coordinate 246,476 downwards.
CGCTGATGGTTGCACGCCACGCAGATGCGGTCAAAACGCGGTAGCGTACTCCTATGGGTACGCACCGTGCGTTCAAAGTCCTGGTCACCGGGTCTGCGAGCGGGATCGGGCTCGCTCTCACAGATCGCTTGGCCGCAGCCGGCGCCTCGGTTTTCGCAACGGATGCGGATGGGGAAGCCCTACGTGCAGTGGCGCAGGATCGCGGATGGCCGGATGACAGAATCCACACCGCCGCCCTCGACGTCCGCGACGACTCCCGATGGGCGGCCGCGGAGAACGCCGCCGTCGGTGCGATGGGCGGGCTCGACACGCTCGTCAACGTCGCGGGCGTCATCCATCCCGCTTGGGTCCACGACCTCGACCTCGAACACGCGGAGCAGCAAGTCGCCGTGAACCTGATGGGCGTCATCCGGGGCATGCGAGCGGTGACGCCCGGCTTCGTCGAGCGACGGCGCGGGCATGTCATCAACGTCGCCTCCTTGGCCGCCCTCGCGCCCGTCGAGGGCATCGCGGTCTACTCCGCGACCAAGTACGCCGTGCGTGGTTTCTCCCTCGCCGCCTCCAGCGAACTGCGCCGCAAGGGGGTCGCGGTCACCGTGGTCTGCCCCGACGCCGTCCGAACGCCGATGCTCGACCGCCAAGAATCCTTCGAGCAAGCGGACATGGTCTTCAGCGGTTCTCGCGAACTCAGCCCCGACGAAGTGGCGGCAGCGGTGCTCGAAGCCATGCTCGCTCGTCCGCTCGAGGTGTTTCTTCCCCGGCACCGCGGATGGATGGCTCGGCTCGTCGACGTGTTCCCGGAATCCGCGAGCACACTCGGGAGTCTGTTCCGGCGCAGAGGTCAGAAGCGGCGTGCGGACTTGCGGAGCCGGCGCGACTAGTTCGCGAGAGCAGCCCCAGGCTCATCGTTCGGCGGGAGCGACGAGTTCAGCCGGCCGCCGACAGCCACACGCCGCCGATCAGGAGCAGCATCGCGACATACATCCAGTACTTCACCGGGTGCGCGTTCCTACGCAGCTGCCCATCCGGCGACATCCAGCGACGAACAGGAATCCTGCCGGAAACGATGGCGTAGCCCGCCAGCCCGAACGGCAGGGATGGGAGCAGCCAGGTCAGCGCCGTCGCCAGATCGAGGTCCATCGGGTCAGCTTCCCGGGAGGAACGAGACGGACTCGGCCTCGAGACGGATGCCCTCGGCCATCAGCACTTCGTGCCCCCAGCGCTCCAGCCACAGCACGTTGCGCGACGACCCCCCATAAACGTAGCTCGCCACCCGGGGTTGCTCGGGGCGTTCGTGCCGTCCAGTGCATGCCGCGCTCGCCTGCCCACGACGTTGCAGCGTGTAGTCGCCACGGTCGCGACGGATGTTGCGTGGCGGTTCACCGCTGAGGCCATGGGCTGCGATCGGCTCGAGCACGAACCACTCGTCGAGATGAGACCCCCCCACGAGCCACCGTCGGCGAGAACCATCCGCCATGTTGACGACGGTGGTGGTGTGGTTGCCTTCTCGCAGCAGGACCACACCTTCGGTCAAGTAGTCGCCGTCCGCCCCGCCGTCCGCCGCCTCGACAACGACAACATCGCCTTGTCGCAGTGAGCTCAGACCGAGCTCGCTCCGGGCGGCAGGATCAGAAGAGGCCAGCTGCCGGGGCGCGACCGCGCCAGCCCTCCGGCGGGGGTTGGCGAGGCGTTCGGCAACCAGTTGTCGAACACGACGACTGGAGGGGTCGTCCGGGGGAGCGCCGGCCGCGGCGGCAAGGGCCATGGGTGGTCCATGTCCCTCCTCGAGCGCGCGTCGCCCTTCTCCCCAGTCGCGCAGGCGTCGGGCCGCGAGAACACCCACCCAGAATGCGCCTGCGATGGTCATCGCGGCAAGCAGTGATGCGACGGTCAGCATCTCAGGACCAGCCTAGCAGCTGACCGCGGGGGCAACCATCAGACCGCGGGACACCCAGGTCACAACGGGTCAGCCCGTTCGGGCCAAGCCCCTATTGGGCCGCACGTCCGCCCCCATCCCGCTCAAGCGTCACCGGACTCGGACGATGTCGCAGAAGCCCGTGCATGCCGCGTCGAACATTCCCGCCGCCCCCTCGGTGGTGGTCGACCCCGCGCAGGAGCACGAGGTTGCGCTGATCTACAGCCGTCCTACTCAACTCGACGCCACCCGCTTGGCACGCTTACTCCGGGAGCAAGGCCATCAGACTCGTCTGGTGCCGGCCTCGCCACAGGCCTGTGCAGAGGCACTACAGGGCGAGGGCCCGCCGCTGCTCCTGGTCGCGGCCGCCGACGAACTCGACACCCCCGTATTGCGCTCGCGGCTGGCCCGCGAGGTCGACCGCGAGCACGCATGGGTTGACCGCACACGAGCGGGATGTGCCCAGCCGCTGTTCCGGCAGGTTTGCGCCCGCATGAAAACGTTGCGGTGCGAAGAGACGATCGAGGCGCCAATCGTCCACCCGCTCGAACGCGCCGAGGAAAACGTCGTCGACATCTCCACGACCCCGGCTCCGGTCCCAACGCCAGCCCCGGCGCGCTCACCACGGGCGTTCCGACCCCAGTTGCTCATCTGGCCCCTTGTCGGAGCGATGACCACCGCACTTGGCATGCTCGCGTTCCGGCCATCCGAGGAGGCACCTGCGCCCGTGCCCGAGCTCAGTGAACCTGCCCCCGCGCCCGCCGTCGTCGCAGATGCCCCGGACGCGCCCAAAGCCCCGCCGGTCATCCAACCCACGCGGTTGCCTCCGCCTCCGCCCCCGCCTCCTCCCCAATCCGCGCCGTCTTCGGAAGACGCGGCGGCGCTCAGACACGAACGTGTGACCTCGGCCAGCGGCTACCTGGTCTACGCTGCAAGCGAGCGCGCGCGCGACTGGTACTCGGCGATGAACCTTTGCCGTGGACGAACACACGCCGGCGTCCGAGGATGGACAACCCCCAGTTCCAAGCAACTCAACGTTCTCGCGAAAGCTCGGGTCCTTCCAGACGGTGCGATCTGGTCCCGAACGCGAGCGCTCAAAGCGGAAGACGTCGCGTTCGTCGTCCACGGGAGGGCAGGAACCGCCCGGACGGCGATCAAGAGTGAGACGCTCGACATGGCGGTCTGCGTCCGCAAGCAAGAGCCCACGCAGTGAGGCATCCCGGGAACGCCCGAACCGTGAACGCGACTGCGCGTCCGCAATTCGTCCCGCGCGCCGAAGCCGGCGCCCCGACGTAAAACGCGAGCGATCAGGCCCGCGCGGCGTGGGCGGAACAGCGTGAGCCAACGCTTGGATCATCGGAACGCAGTCGAGGTTCCGCTGGTCGCCCTTGCAGGGCCTCCCATGTGGCGCCTTGACGCTCCAGGCCGGCCGTAGATACAACGCTTTCGCGTCACGGTTGGTCCTGCCTTTCTGGCGGTCCACTGCCGAGCGGCGCCCCCCTGCAATGGAGCCGACACCCTGGGATCCCGAAGGCGTCACGGTCGTTCTCGACCCCAACGGTCAGCTGGTGGGCACACGCCCCGGAAGCGTCGACACGAAGCAGCTCTATAAGCTGTTGGTCGCCGCCCGCTGCCTCGACCTAAAACTCAGCCGCGCTGGTCTGCCGATGTGGGCATCTGCCGCGGGCGAAGAAGCCGCGTTGATCTCCACCGCGTTGGTCAGCGAGGAGCAGGACTGGATCTATCCCGGCTTCCGCGACGCCGCGGTGGCCTTGGGGCGAGGCCTCGAGCTCGAAGCCATCGTCGCCGGACTCTTCAGCTCCGACGAGTTGGGGCCCGGACGCATCGCTTCGGCAAGCCATCGCATCGCGCCCCCAACCGACGCGCTGGGTATGCACCTCGCGCTCGCGACAGGCCGTGCCCACGCACAGAAGCTGGCCGACAAGCGCGGGGTCACGTTCGGCTTGTTCGGCGAAGGCCTGACCACAACCGGAGCGTTTCACGAGTCGACAATGCTCGCGTCCTCGCTCGCGCTGCCGTTGGTGATGGTTTGCCGCAGCCAACTGTGGCCCGACGGCGCGCCCGCGGAGGCTGGAGCCGTGGGCGACGCAGTGGCGGACCGTGCCAAGGCCGCAGGTCTTTGGGTCCGCCGGGTGGACGGCGCAGATGCGCTCGGAACCCACGCCGCCATCGAGGCGGCTGCCGACCGCGCTCGCCAAGGACGCGGCGCGAGCTTGGTCGAGGTCGTGGTCACCCAAATGCACCGCGACCCCCCAGCGCATCGCGACCCGGTCGAGCGACTCCGACGGCACTTGGACCAAACCGGCGCCTGGACTCAAACGCTTCAAGACGTGATCGAAGCGGAAGTTCGCGGAAGCCTCGACCGCGCCATCGAATCTGTCACGGAGCCCGCATGAACGTCTTGCAACATCTCGCCACCGTGCTCGCAGACCTGCTTCGTGCCGACGAGCGTCGTGTCGTCCTCGGCGAGGACGTGGTCGACGGCACCATGCTCGGCCTCACCCGTGTCGCGGCCGACGACCCCGAGCTGGCTCCCCGCCTGCTCGCAACCCCGCTGTGCCCCACCGTGCTCCCCGCCCACGCGGCAGGGATGGCAGCCGAGGGGCTCCGTCCGATCGTCATCTGCCCGGAGGCGTCGTCGCTCGTGGACAGCCTCGCCGCACTGCGAGAGTCCGCCAAGCTCGGCTGGCGTCACGAGATTCCCGCGCCCGTGGTGTTCCTCGCGCCGTTCGGCCCTGGGTTCGGCCTCGGTGGTGGAGGCACGGAAGGACCCGCATCGATCCTCTCGCGAGTGCCCGGCCTCCGCGTGGTGGTTCTTGGCGAAGCTTCCGAGTCCGGCGCAACCCTTCGTGCAGCTGTCGAAGGTTGGGCCGGGGACGAGCCGACTGTGTTGCTCATCCCCAGAAGCTTGGCGCTGGCTCCTGCCGGAGAGTGCGTCGATGCACTCGCCCGACCGTTCGCCAGTCCGCGGCGAGTCCGCGACGGCGAAGCTGCGACGGTCTTCACCTGGGGCGCATGCCTTCCCCTCGTGCAAGCGGCCGTCGACCGGTCGGGTCAAGATGCCCGCATCATCGACGTGGAGTGCCTCGCACCGCTGGACCGCGATGCTCTCACCGCCGAGGCGAAGGCCACGGGCAAGATCGTCATCGCGCACGAAGGTCCGCGGCACTGCGGTGTGGGCTCCGAACTCGCGGCTCTGTTTGCCGACCACGCCATCCTCACCCTCGACGCCCCCGTGCTTCGCGTCACCGGCGATGACGGTCCTCTGACCGCATCTGCCGAGGCCCGGGCCCTGCCCGACCTCGAGACCCTCAGCACCGCCATCACCCACGTCGCGACGTTCTAAGCGTCCGCGATTCTGTCGCGCCCTCTCGAATTTCTCCAATCTCCAAGGACCCTGCAATGATCGAGTTCAAGCTCCCCGCCATCGGTGAAGGCGTCGTCGAAGGTGAAATCGTGCGCTGGCTGAAACAGCCCGGCGACAACGTCATGGCCAACGAGCCCCTTGTCGAGATCATGACCGACAAGGCAACCGTCGAGATTCCCTCGCCGCAAGATGCCGTCGTTCAAGAGCACAAAGCGCCCGAAGGCGAGATCGCGGCCGTCGGTCAGGTGATCGCGATGCTGGCCTCCGACGGGGCCGCAGCTCCAAAGCCGTCGGCCGCGGCAGCTGCGCCAGCACCCGCGGCCCCGGCTCCCGTGGCCGCTCCGGTTTCGGCCCCAGTCGCAGCTCCGGCTCCAGCCCCAACCGGAGGGAAAGTCCTGGCCACTCCCGCCGCGCGAGCCATGGCCCGCGAAGCGGGGATCGACCTCGCCACGGTCCCTGGCGACCGCGGCCGCATCACCAAGGCCCACGTCGCTCAGGCTCGCGCGACTCCGGCTCCGGTCGCAGCTCCAGCCGTCCCTGCCGCCGCGGCACCGACACCGCCCAACGCCCGTCCAGCAGCGCCCACTGCTCCCGCTGTGGTCTCCGACGCTGACGAACTCGTGCCTTTCCGCGGCATGCGTCGCCGCATCGCAGAGGGCATGGTCAAGTCGTACACGACCGCGGTCCACTACACCTACGTCGAGCAGATCGACGTCACGAAACTGGTCAAGGCCCGCAAGGATGCCAAGCCGGTCGCCAAAGCCGAGGGCGTGCAGCTCACCTACCTGCCGTTCATCGTCAAGGCGGTCATCGCAGCGCTCAAGAAGTACCCGATCGTCAACGCGTTCCTCGACGAGGCCGGGGGCAACATCGTCAAGCGCAAGCAGTACAACATCGGCATCGCCGCGACGACCGAGCAGGGCTTGATGGTCCCGGTCCTCCACGACGCCGATCGGATGAGCATCCTCGAGGTCGCCGCCGAGATCACCCGGGTCTCCGACGCAGCTCGGGAAGGCACGGCCTCCCGCAACGAGCTCACCGGCTCGACCTTCACCGTCTCCAGCCTCGGCGCCATCGGTGGCGTGCTGGCGACCCCGATCCTCAACCACCCCGAGGTCGGGATCCTGGGCGTGCACGCGATCCGCAAGACTCCAGTCTTCGACGAGAACGACAACGTCGTCGCTGCCCACCTCATGAACCTCTCCGCCTCGTTCGACCACCGCGTCGTCGACGGCTTCGAGGGCGCCAGCTTCATGCAAGAGGTCAAGCGCCAGCTCGAGAACCCCAACCTTCTGTTCCTCTCCGTCTGATCGCCCTCCAGCCATGGCCATCATCAAGAAGAAAGCCCTCGTCATCGGTGCCGGCACCGGTGGCTATCCCTGCGCCATTCGCCTCGGCCAGCTCGGCGTCGACGCCATGCTCGTCGAGAAGGCCCAGCCCGGCGGCGTATGCCTCAACGTCGGCTGCATTCCATCGAAGGCGCTGATCAGCGCGACGAAGCTCGCCCACAAAGCGCAGCACGCCGAGAGCATGGGCATCACCTTTGGCCCGCCGAAGGTCGACATGAAGAAGATGCAAGCCTGGAAGGGCGGCGTCATTCACAAGCTCACCAGCGGCGTCCACGGCCTGGTCAAAGCCAACGGCTGCGACTACGTGCAAGCCACCGCCGAGTTCCTGGCGCCCAAGCGCGTCAAGCTCAGCTACCCCGAGGTCGACGGCAAGAAGAAGCCCGACGATATCGTCGAGGCGGAGCACATCGTCCTCGCGACCGGCTCGCTTCCGATCCAGATCCCCGGGTTCGAGTACGACGGCAAGCGCATCGTCGACAGCACGGGAGCCCTCGCGCTCGATGAAATCCCCGATGAGATGATCGTCATCGGCGGTGGCTACATCGGCCTGGAGCTTGGCCAAACCTTCCAACGTCTGGGCACGAAGCTGACCGTCGTCGAAGGCATGGACCGCATTCTCGCGGCCATGGAAAAGGACCTGGGTATGCCGGTCGCCAAGCAGATCAAGAAGGACGGCGGGGAGATCATCACGGGCGCCCGCGCGACCGGCTGGGAAGAGCGAAATGGCAAGGCCGTGGTCAAGATGGACGTGGGCGGCGAGACCCGAGAGGTCTCCGCCGATGTCGTCTTGGTCGCGGTCGGTCGCTTCCCGATCACGCGCGGCTTGGCCATCGAGCGTTCGGGCGTGAAGTTGGACGACAAGGGCTTCATCGTCGTCGACAACCGGCAGCAGACCAACGTGCCTGGCATCTACGCCGCTGGAGACGTCGTCGGTCAGCCCATGCTCGCGCACAAGGCCAGCCACGAGGGCGAGGTCATCGCCGAGGTCATCGCAGGCAAGAAGACCGTCAACGATGCGCGAGTGATCCCGGCTGTGGTGTTCACCGACCCCGAGATCAGCTCGGCGGGGATGAACAAGAAGGAAGCGGAAGCCAAGGGCCACAAGGTCAACATTGGCAAGTTCCCCTTCGCCGCCAGCGGCCGAGCCATGGCGATCGACGAGGCTGTGGGCTTCGTGAAAGTGGTCGTCGATGCTGACGACGAGCGCGTCCTCGGGGTTCACATCGTCGGACCCGAGGCGAGCGACCTCATCTCCGAAGCCGCACTGGCGATCGAGATGGGCGCGTACGGCCCCGACATCGGCCTGACAATTCACCCCCACCCCACGCTGGGTGAGGCGGTGATGGAAGCGGCCAAGCACGCCATCGGTGAGGCCATCCACATTCAGAACCCCAAGCGCTGAAGCGCTCCGACTTCAGAGCGCGCAAGCGCGTGGAGCTCAAAGTGCGGTTGGTCCGACGTCAACGTCGTCGGGGCAACCGCATTTTTGCGGTCGTCGACCTGTGCCGCGGCGCCCGCACGGCATCCCGTGGCGGAGTCCTCTGGCTCCGCGCACGCGACGAGCGGGAGGAGGTGAGTGCGACAGCGGCGGAGCTGGAGCGATTTCACCAGGAGTTCCGGGGTGACAGGCCAGCAGGTCCGACCTATCGGTTCGCCGGCCGGGAACCCTGGGTCGCTGGCTTCGTGTCCGGTTGCACGGCTCACAGGACGACGCACAGTGGTTGGGAATGCCGCGGTATCGCCCGCGGTCTCATCCGCCCCCCATGTCCTTGCTCGGCAATCTCATCTGGCTCGTCTTCGGCGGGTTGCTCTCCGGCCTCGCCTGGATCGTCGCGGGCCTCGGCCTCTGCGTCACCATCGTCGGCATCCCCTTTGGCATTCAAGCCATGAAGATCGGGGCCGCCACCCTCACGCCCTTCGGCAAGGAGGTGCGGGAGCTGCCCCACGCCAACAGCGCACTGCGGATCGTCTTCAACCTGCTGTGGTTGGTGTTGTTCGGTTGGGAGCTCGCGATCGCGCACTTCATCTGGGCCTGCTGCCTCGCCATCACGATCGTCGGGCTCCCGTTTGCCAAGCAGCACATCAAGCTGATCCCTCTATCGCTGCTTCCATTCGGTCGCACCCTTCGCTGATCCGCGACGCCGGCGTGCCCGATTCGGCGCCTCCGGAACGCGCCTGGCCTTACCGCCCCGATCGGCTACGCTGATCGTTGGATGACTCACACGTCCCGCGGCCAGCTCGACTGGAGTGTTCGATACGGCGCACGTTCCACCTACACGGAGCGGGTCGCCGCGGACACTCTAGAGGGAGCCGCAGATCTTCTTGCCCGGCACCTCCCCGCCAACGCGGGCTACGAGGTCCGCCGGGTTTGGCTGTCGGGCTCTCTGTGCGGCGCGTCGTTCCGAGTGCGACGCGGCTCGTTCGTGGCCTCGGTCAGCGTCCAACGATTCCAGAGCCCCGGGCGAAGCACCGAGGAGGCCGACGCCTACAAACTCCGCGTCGTCGCCCGAAGCAGCCCACGCAGCGTCGCGCTTGCCAAGCAGACCCAACCCAGCAACGGTCTGAGAGTGGCCGGCGGCGCTGCTGCCCTGTTCGCCGCTGGCGCGTTGACCCTGAGCATCGCAGGAAGCCTCACCGCGTGGGCAACCGCGATTCTGCTCCTCCCCGCCATGTTTGCCACCCGCCTGTTCATGACACTTTGGGTCGCGGACACCATCCATCGCCGCGCGCTGCCTGCGGGCGAGCTGCCCGAGTCCACGCAAAGCGCGACAGAGGTCCGCGATCAGGAGCGGTGGCAAGCCGTCCTCGACGGTCTTCAGAACCTTCACGAAAACGTCGCCGAACGACTGATGTTGAGGCCATTCCGGGGAATGGGCTCGCCCTCAACCCCGCTCGCGCTCGGGCCGGCGCCCCCGCTACAGTCCGCCAGCTGAGTGCCGGGAGTACCCGCGGAGCTGGGTGGGGAGGGTCGCGAGGAACTTCTGTTCCAACGTCGAGGGCCGCTTGTCGAGGAGCCGCAGCAACGAGATTCTGTTGAGCAAGGGTCGCTTCCGGGTGCGGACAACCTCCAGTTCCCCTCGCTCCACGGCAGCTGCGACGGCATCGTAGGGGACGACGCCCAGCCCGAGTCCGGCCAGAACCGAACCCACGACGGCCTGCACGCTCTCCACGACCACCGCACGGCGAATGCGTCCGGGGACGCGCTGGAAGTGATGCTGAAACCAGGACGCCACCGAGGGTCCACGCGAGTGGTACGTGACGAAGTCGGCAGCCTGCAGGCGCGCGAAGCGGTCCTTGCCTTCCCGGGCAGCGGCGACGACCTGAGGGCTCCCGGCCAACACCAGTTGCTCATCGAGCCCCCCATGGGCGTCGATGCCACCTGCCCGCCGCGCGGGAGCGTCGAACTCGTCGACAAACGCGATGTCGAGGCCGCCGTCGGCGAGTTCCGGGACCAGGACCGACGGATGCCCAAGACGCAGGGAGAAGCTCACCGTCGGGTGTTCCACCCGGAACGCGGCAAAGACCGCAGGTAGTCGCGCCGCCCCCAGCTCGGCTGGCGCACCGACACGAAGCGTCCCCACCAGCTCGCCCGACGTCCGTTCGAGTTCGGGGAGGGACTCCGAGAGCGCCGCGAGAAACGGAGCGACAACATCGTATAAGCGGCGCCCCTCGGCAGTCCGAACCAGCCGGCGATGCTGCCGGACGAACAGCGCGACGCCGAGTTCAGCCTCGAGCTTTCCCAAGCTCTGACTCACCGCCGACTGGGTCACTCCGAGCAAGACAGCAGCTTCCCGCGCACTCCCGGCTTCGTGGACGTGGACGAACACCTTCAACCTGTTCAAATCCGGAAGCATTAGCAATGCTAACGCCATACGAAAAATAGATTCAAGTGACTAACACGCGGTTCGAAGTCACACCACGGGCATGGACATCTTCGACAACTCGCTCGCGCCGCGTGGACAACAGGACATCGAATGGGCCGAGCGCGCCATGCCGGCGGTGATGGCAATTCGCGAACGATTCGCCCGCGAGCGCCCTCTCGAGGGGATTCGCGCCGCGGCCTGCATGCACGTCACCGCCGAGACCGCAGTCTTGGTCCGCACGCTCGCAGCCGGTGGCGCCGAGGTTCGACTCTGCGCGAGCAACCCCTTGAGCGTTCAGAACACCGTCGCTGCCGGACTCGCGGTCCTCGACGGCATCGAGGTCTTCGCGATCGCCGGCGAGGACCGTGACACCTACTTCCGGCACCTCGGCCAGGCGGTCGAGCACCGGCCCCACCTCGTCCTCGACGATGGAGCCGACCTCACCACGCTGTTGCACACCAAGCGCACGGACTTGCTCGATTCCGTCATCGGCGGCACGGAGGAAACCACGACAGGTGTCACCCGACTGCACAGTATGGCCCGGGAAGGCGTACTGCGATTCCCGGTGTTCGCGGTCAACGACGCCCGCACCAAACACATGTTCGACAACCGCTACGGCACCGGACAGTCCACGCTCGACGCTTTCATGCGGGCCACGAACCGACTCATCGCCGGTTCGACCTTTGTGGTGTGTGGCTACGGATGGTGCGGACGTGGGGTCGCCGAGCGAGCGGCTGGGCTGGGGGCGCGTGTCATCGTGACCGAGGTCGACCCCGTCCGCGGGCTCGAAGCTCTGATGGATGGCCTCGCGGTGATGCCCCTGAAAGAAGCCGTCGAGCAGGCGGACTTTCTGTGCACCACAACCGGAAACGAACACGTCGTGCGTGCCGAACACTTCGAGCGAATGAAATCGGGGATCGTGATCGCCAACTCGGGGCACTTCGATGTGGAACTCGACCTCAAAGCGCTGGAGTACATCGCCACGGCGCAGCGCGAGCTTCGCGACCACCTCACGGAATTCACGCTGCCAGGTGGACGCGTCGTGCTCGTCGTTGCGCAAGGCCGACTGGCCAACCTCGCGGCCGCCGAGGGACACCCGGCAGATGTCATGGACCTGAGTTTCGCGAACCAGGCCCTCGCCGCGGAATCCCTTGCCCTGGGCCGAGGCGTCCCGGCTCCGGGCGTGCACACGATCCCCGACGACATCGATCGGGCCGTCGCGGCCGTGAAACTCGAAGCGATTGGGGTCCGAATCGACGTGCTCACCGATGCACAGCAGCGCTACCTCGAGGGATGGAGGACGGGGACCTAGACCGAGTTGGTCCCCCGCAGGGCGCCTCAGGGACCCGCGCCCTGCACCGGTGGACGCCGCCACCTTCGCCCCCACCTTCGAAGAGCCCAGTGGCCCAGGCGCTCCACCGGGAAGTACGGCGCGTAGGCGAACCCGAGAATCGGATAGTGGAAGAGGATGTACATCAGCGCCAACACACCGACGTGAAATCCCCACGCGGCGGCGCACCAGAGCATTCCAAGTCGTCGGTGAAGGACACTCAGCGGCGCCAAGAGCTCAACGCTGAGGCTCACCGCGGCCATCGGTGGGAAGATCCACGCGTGCGCCACCATCCAGGTCCCCAGGGAGGAATACCCCGCCCCGAGCTCGGCCTTCCGAACGTTGTCGTACGCGATGAAGTTCCTCAGCGTGTCGCTGGTGACCCATTCGAAGCCTGAGTGCGAGAGCTTTGCCCAGCCGGCCACGAAATACGTCAACGCGGTGACCCAACACATCAGCACGACCGCCCACCCAAAGCGTGCGTGCGCCCCAGGAGTTGCACGGCCCCGGGCATCGAGACTCCACGCTGCGGCGCTGGGCGCTGTTGCCAACACGATGGTGTGGAGCACCAGCAGGTTCTCGGTGTGGAACGGCATGCCCCACGAGTTCCGGTAGCTGAGGACCCAGAGCAATGCGGCGGCGTACAGCGGCCCGGTCCAGCGGAATCCCCAGCCCAGGCTGAATGCGATGCCAGACACGAGCGCGAGCAGAAGTCCGCAGACCACGAGCGCAGGAGAGATCGGGGCCTGCACCAGCATCGCGAGCCCGACCGGCTTGAACTGCCCCGCGGGGTAACGCGTGACGCCCCAGATCACGTTGGCCCGCGCGAGCAGGTAGACGACGCCATACAGCCCCACCAAAATCCGCAGCGTGGCCAGCCGCTCCGCTGGCATGTCGGGAGCCACCACCCGCCGTACGGCGCTCATCGCTGGACCCCACACTTGGCGATGACTCGGCTGTGCTCCGTCGAGCGGTCCCCTTCCCAGTAGTGCACCGCATCGAAGACGTCGATGCGCACCTCGACCCGAGTGACGTCCGCAAAGTCATCGCTGCTCGCCACGCGGAGGGCCGTCTCCTCGCACAAGCGCTGGGCGCGTCCGCCACGGATCGCGAGTTTCGCCGTTTGGTACGCCTGCATGATCTCGTCGGTGTCGAGCATCGACGGCGACAGAGGCATGCCTTGTCCCGTCGGCGTGAATCCGACGAGGTGGTAGATCTTTGCCCGCGTCGTCTTCGGCGTCGAGAACATCGGGTAGTTCGAGAGCGGAAAGCTGTCCTTGTCGGGGATGACCGGCCACACGATGGCTGACGTCATTGCAAGCGCGACGGTCCCCGCCCACAGCCTCCACCGCTCTCCCGCGATTGGCATGGGCCTCAGAGCAGTCCCAGTACGCGTGCGCTGTGGCCCAACCCCGCCCAGGCATGCTGCACATAGTCGATGCGGATCGTCGGCGAGCCCATGTGTTCGCTAAACCCTCCCACGACGGGGTGGGGACCTTCGCACGCAAAACAAGCCACCTCGTCCCATTGGTGATGCAACAAGAACTCGAGCGCACGCCTCAGAGGGGCTTCGATGTCCGAGGCGTCTTCGCCTCGAGCCTCGGAGATCGCGAGTGCTGCCGAGCCGGCCTCCCCAAACCCAGCGGACCCGGTGTTGTGCGGAAGCAGCACGTTTCCGTAACCGTATCCGCCCACCAGGTCGGGGTCGACCGCGTCCTCCTCGCTGAGAATCAACCGCGTCTTGTAGCGGACGTAGTCGAGGCAGAATTTCTCGTATCCGTCGTGGCGGTGATGGCCGAGCGCAGCGCGAGCCGCGAGGCAGTTCCAGTTCTCCTCCATGAAGAAGAAGTCGCGCACAAACCCACTCCAATAGTCCTCCGCGATGTAGTCCATCGCGCGTTCGACAGCCTCGTGCACAACCGCCGCGTCGGTGAACAACTCAGGGTTCTCCATGCTCGCTTCCTCGAGCAGCACGAGCGCGAAGATCGCCTGCCCCACGGCGTACAGCGGGTCGGGGCCCGGGATAGGCTCCCCGGTTTCGAAGTCGTAGGCCGGATGGAAGGAACCGTTCTCCCGCTGCATCGACAACAGAAACTTGGTGATCCGGTCGATGGTCGGGTCGAATCGCTTGCCCACCCGATCACGACAGCTCAGAAACGCGATCGCGGCCAGCGCGGTGTCCCCCAACGGCACGCGCTTGGCGGGCTTGGTCTTGGGGTACTTCAGCATGGAGATGTCGCCCTTCCGCCGCTCGGTCGACTGCATCATCCCCAGGGCTTTGCGGGCGACAGCCCGTGCCCGCGCGTCGTGCTGCGACAGCTCGCAAACGACCAGGGTCGTACCGGCTTGCCGCGCCAGCGCGAAGCCTCGGTAGGAGACCAGCCCCGAGAAGGGGTGGAGTTTGTACTCGAAGCGCCCGTCCGCCCCAATCGCCGAGTGGATGTAGGCTTCGGCCCCGGAGACCGAGGTTTGCAGGGCCTGCGAGGAGAGCTCCATTCGCTCCCGTCGCATCCGGCGGAGAGGATGCACGTCGCCTTTCCCGTCCGAGACGAAACTGCGGGTCTCGATACGCGTCAGTCCCTCAACACCGCTCGGAATGGGTCCGGTCGCGTCGGTGGGCGCGAGAGCTTTGCGGAGCGCGACCGGGTCGAAGCCAAAGCGGAGGTCCGGGATGACGGGGATTGGCGTGTTGGTATTGAACGCGTCCAGCGCCAGCATCTGCCACGGCATGAGACAGCGGCTCCCCTCGCACACCCCGTCGAGGCCGGGTCGCAAGAGCATGCTGTCGACCACCGGAACCACGTGTCGCAGAGGCTGCCCGCCGGTCAGCACGTCCACCTTGACGCGGCCCCCCAGCGACGCCATCAGCAATGCATCCCCCATCTGCTCGAACGCCCGAACGCCGTCGCCCTGAAAGCAGCGCGAGACCGGCGTCGGGCGCCCCGCCTCGTTCGCCTCGAGAAACGTCGCGACAACCGTCGTGAACGCGGGGTCGGGAACCTTCGGGCACTTCGCCGGCTTGGAGGTGCTCAGCGACGGAGCGCCCTTCGGGGGGGGCGGCATGACAGGGATGTGGTCCGCGACCAGCGACCGCACGTCCGCGGCGACCTCTGGCTGGACGATCGACTCGGCGGCCGCGGCATCACGACTGCGAACGACGCCGACACCCGCGAGCAAGAGCAGCACCGCCGCCGATCCCTTGGCGACGTTTCCGGGCCGGATCCCGCCCGTCACGGCGAACCCCCACGCGGTCAGCGGCACGGTGAGCCCGGCGACGATGAGCCACACCAGCCCCAGCGACACCGCGACGCCTTTGCCCAACCCACCGTAGAGCTCAGCCACGTAGCTCGAGGTCCGCACCAGGTTCCAGGTCACGTACGCGAGGTAGACCATCGCCATCGCGCCTTGCCATCGCCACGCTTTCGCACGCAGGGGACTGCCGAGCAGAGCCGTCAGCGCGCAGCCGAGATGGGCGACACCCAGCGCAGTCGTCATCGCGGCGAACAGGGTCCAGTCATCGGACCACGGGAGCTTGCCGGCAGCCCACAGGCACACCGCCGCGACAAAAGAAGACAGCAGCGCGAGCCACCATCTGGGCAAGGGACGCTGGGAATCGGTCATCGGGCGTGCTGAATCTGCATGCGCCAGTCGACGCCGACAACCTCGAAAGGCTCCATCTTTTGCCACTCATTGTCGCCCTGCAACGGCTCGCTCGAGACCAGCAGATGTTTGACGAAGCCCTTCTCGGTGGGCGCCTCGCAGGCGGGCCCGAAACTCGGGCAGACGTCACGATCAGGGCACTGGCGCTTGTACGTGCTGTAGTAGAGCGTTTTCCCGCCTTGGTGGGCGAGCATGGTGGTCCCATTGGTGATCACGAACGAAAGGAAGTTTTCGGTGGGAGGGCCGGCATCGTCGAGACAAAGGTCTCCGGCCACCGAGACGATTTCCTCGACGGTGGCGCGAGCCGCAGCGACGAGATCGTCCAGGCCGTACCCAGCTTGGGTCAGAGGACACCGTTGCGCCATGTGCCCCAACAGCAGGTAGAAAAACAGCTCGCTGTCCGTGTCCCCCAGGATGTAGCGCCGCAGCACAGGAGGGATCCTGTCGAGCAGCTCCTCCCGCCGTTCGCCGAAGCCCGAGATGTTGCCGTTGTGCACGAACACCCAGTGGCCAAACTGGAACGGGTGCGTGTTGAGGATCGTGTGCTCTCCCTGCGTCGCCTTGCGTAGATGCGCGAGCACCGTCTCAGATGCCACGATTCCCGAGACGCGTCGGAAGAGGTGGTCGACATGGGCGGACGACACGCTCTTGATCACGTGTGGCGCGCCACCGTTGTAGTAGGCCACCCCCCAACCGTCAGGGTGCCGCCCACCCTGCTGCATCAGCGCATTGTCAGCGCTGACCAAGCTTCGGTGGACCTGGCTCTGGATGACTGACCGAAAGCCGAAGATCCGACACATCGTGGTCGACGCTATCGCCGTTGTCCCTCCCGGGCAACGGCTGATCCCCCGATGTGCCCGCTTCCCACGGTCACACCGGGAGACGCGCGCTCAGCCAGCCGGTGCGGCGTATCCCTCGAGCTCGGCCGCGCTGCGCGGCGCGAGCTTGAACGTACCGAAGCTGTAGTTGAGCACGCCCGAGACCGCTGTGAAGGTTGCGCCTTCGCCGAAGCCGGGGAAGTCAGCAGCGTTGTCCTTGTCGAAGATCGCGTACAGGAAATTGTCGACCGTCAGCGTCGCGCCCCCCTCCTCCACTGCGAACTCGCCGAACTCGCCAAACGACGCGGTCGCGGTCACCGCTTCGAACGCGCCGGAGGTCGTGACGAGCACGCTCTCCCATGGTTCCGCCGTGTCGGGATCGGCCAAGACGGTGAAGTCGACCGCCTCTACGCTGAGCTCCATGGTGTCGCCGGTCGCGGTCATCGAGCCATCCGCGTCGATGAGGATCTGCGTGAGGCCATCCAATCCGGTGGAGCCCGGGTTCGACTCCGCGGTCACCCCGGTGAGGTCGACGATGTCGCCGACCGCGAACGTGCTCAGGTCTACGTCCCCGGTGTCGACGTAGACACCGCTGTATTCACCGCCATCGATCTCTTGCACGGTCACGCCCACGAACGACCGGAGGCCGGTGATCACAACGCCTTCGATCGTCACGGTCTCGCCTTCGGCGACGGTCCCATCCTGAACGTCGTAGACACTCGTCCCCCCTGCGCCGCCGGTGGTCGTGGAGTCCGTCCCGCCCTCGGTGGGGTCGGTCGTCGTCGAGTCCGTCTCTCCGGCGGTGGGCTCAGTGGGGCTGCTCGTCGCGTCGGTCGCGTCTGTGCTCGACGCGTCCGTATCGCCGACCGTCGAGTCCGTGGTCGCCGGGTCGGTCGGCGGTGTCGTGGCCGAGATGGACACCGACACGGAGATGTTCGTGGGGTCGTCGTCCGACGTGCTGCCACCGGATGTGGAGTTCGACCCCGAGGTGCTGTCGTCGGACGGGGTGTCGCAGGCAGTCAGGGCAAGGCAGGCGGAGAGTAGGACACAAGAGCTACGCAGGTTCATGGCGACCTCGGAAGACGCCGGAACGTAGCAGGCCTACCTTCGCCCCATAGGGCAGTGGAGTCACAGCACGGGAGCGTTGCCGTGACCTCCGTCTCAAGCCAACCCTCCGCGGCGGCCTGCTGCTCAGAATCGCCCGGAGAACACGACGCCACCACTGCCCGGCGCCGTCCAGAGCGAAGCGGTCGCAGAGGCTTTGTTCTTCTTTGCGACCAACACGTAGCGAATCACCCCCGCGACGAGCAACGCTCCGCCGACCGAGAGGACACCAGCGCCCGCGTTGCGCTGCGTGACAGCCGTGTCGCTCTGCGAGTGGTAGTCGTCCAGGGAAGGTGCGTCCGAAGCACTCTTGCCGTTCCCGTTGGCGACGATCAGCAATGCCGCGCCCGCGCCCACGCCCACCACGCCAAGCCCGGTCAGAACCCCGCCCGCGGGGTCCTTGTACCACTCCTTCACTTTGGGCTGGTCGTCGCTCTTCGTCACGGGCTCGGGCACAGGTTCGGGCTCGGGCTCGGTGTATTCCTCCTCGAGCGGGTCCTCCTCGACCACGGGAACCACCGCTTCCTCGGCCGGCATCTCCTGCTCGCACAGCGCGATGTTGTTGCGCGCCGAATCAGCCATCCGCCCCTCGGGGATTTCCTCGAGCAGTCGCCCATAGAGGTCGATCGCGGCCCGGCAGTTGCCCTGCTCCCGTTCGGCTTGTGCCCACGGAAACAACAACTCGGGCACGGGCTCGATGAGGTACGCCTTCTCGATCAGCTTCGCGGCCTCACCGAAGTTTCCTTCAGAGAACAGAATCTGAGCTTCGGCCACGAGCGTCTGCGCCTCGGGATCGGAGAGCAGATCGTCGGGACCCGCCGCGGTCAGCAGCAACGACGAAAGAACGACGGAGAGAACGGAGGGGACGAGCATGCTTGAATCCCAGTACGGTCAGTTGCCCCAGAACCCGTCGGGGTCGGCTCCAGCGTCCGCCTTGGGTTTCTTCTTGGGCTTGGAGGTCTTCGGCTTCGACTTGGAAGCTTGGGGCTTCGAAGTCTGGGGCTTGGAGTTCTTGGGACGAGAAGTCCTCGGCCGAGTCGTCGCCGGATCGTCGATGAGTTCGATGACCTCTTCGGGCTCAGCCTCGGCGACCGGCGCAGCTTCGACAACTGGCGCGGCCTCGACCGCGGGCTCAGGCTCAGGCTCAGGCTCGGCGTCAGACGGGTTCCCTTGTGGAGCGTCAGCTGCGGGAACAGCGACAGGATCCTGCGCCTCCGCGACGGGGGCGGCTGTGGGCGCGTCTTCCACAGGCGCAGCTTCGCCGGACACCTCAGGGCGCTCGGCCTCGGCTCCGGCGACCGCGCTCGCCTTAGGCGCGTCGGCCGGTCCGTCGCCGGTGTTCTTGTAGATGACCAAGCCCGCGACCGAGGCGACTGCGATCGCAGCCACGATACCGAGGCCCATCGCAACGCCCTTGAGCGTGCCGCCATCGTTGGCCGCTCCCGCCGATGTCCGCGGACCCGCCCCCGTCCCAGCGGACGACGGCGCGGGATGAGCCGATGGAGGCATGAGCCCCGAGCTCGCGCTCGACGGCATCGGGTAGCTGCCCACACCGGAGTGCGGCGTCATGTCGGGGCGGCTCACCACGTCGCCGGGTCGCGAGCCAAGCCCAGCGCCGGAGTCCGCGATGGTCGGCCGGGCGCCGCCTCCCCCCGTGACGCCGTCGCCCTGCAACGCCCCCCACGGGAATGGCTGCGGCTTGAACACACGATGCATCCAACGGGCGAGTGACGATGCGCTGGCGTCCAGACGTGCATCGCGGACAAACGCCTCCAGCTCGTGCTGCATCTCCATGCACGTGGCGTAGCGTTTGTTGATGTCGGTCGCGAGCGCCCTCATCAGGATGCGCTCGAGCGGCTTGGGGTAGTTCGCGCGCCGGGTGGACGGCAGCGGAATGTCCCCGGTGACGATCCGGTTCATCACGCCGAACTCATTGTCGCCGTCGAACAAACGACTGCCCGTCGAGAGTTCGTATAAACAGATCCCTAGGGCGAAGACGTCGCTACGGCGATCGACGCGGGCCGCCTTGCATTGCTCGGGCGACATGTACGGCACCTTGCCCTTGCGGATGCCGGCCTGCGTGACGTCGGTGCGGTTCGTGACCTTGGCGATCCCGAAGTCGGCGACCTTCGGGCACCCGTCGTAGGTGACCATCAAGTTCGTGGGCGAAACGTCGCGGTGCACAATGCCCAGCGGCTTGCCGTCCATCCCGACGCGCTCATGCGCGTAGTGCAACCCCGATGCTGCGCCGATGATGATCGAGATCGCGTGCTCGATCGGGAGTTCTTCACGGCGCTTCCTCGCGGCCCGTGAGATCGCGTAGGCGTTCTCGCCGTAGACGAGTTCCATCGTGAAGAAGAAGTCCGTCCCTTCCTTCCCTAGGTCGAACACCTGAACGATGTTGGGGTGCTGGAGAAGCGCAGCAAGGCGCGCCTCCGCCAAGAACATCTGTACGAAATGCCGGTCGGCCGCGAGGTGCGGAAGGATCCGCTTGAGCACGAGGAGCTTCTCGAAGCCCTCGAACCCGGTCGCCCGCGCAAGGTGGACTTCGGCCATCCCGCCGGCGCCCAGCCTGCGAAGAAGCTCGTAGCGACCGATGCGGCTTGCCCCCTCCCCGGCCGTGGGGGGAGGTGGGGGACCTGCCGAGGCGGCAGGATGAGCACCGCCTGTTCCTCGGTTCATCGTGCAACCATGCTAGCGCGCTCACGCGACCAGCCACAAGCGCACGCCGGAATGCTGCAATTCCAGGCTCCGTGGTATTCTCCCCGCGGCGCGCAGGTCCTACACCGTGTGCGCCCTTAGCACGATGCAGGCGTCTGGACGGATCGCACTCTCCCTGGGCTTCACAGCGGGTCTGGCAAGCGGTTGCCTGAACATCGGAGCCTACAACTGCTCCGACAACACCCAGTGCAGACGTGGTGTCGAGCCAGGGTTCTGTCAGCCAACAGGCTACTGTAGCTACGCAGATCCAATCTGCGCCACAGGCTTCCGCTACGGCGACGAAGCCGATGCGGGTCTCGCGGGCGAGTGCGTGGAGCCTCCAGGAGCCACAGACACCGACATCAACCCGACCATGGCGGGTACCTCGACCAGCTCGGGGTCGGGCAGCTCCTCGGACACCGAACCCTCCACGACCCTGGATCCGTCGACGACGAACCCCACCGTCACGGATACCGACGCGACCGGATCGGAGACCGGCGACACCTGCGGCAGCTTGGATCAGCCCTGCTGCGACGATGCCTGCGATGACGGACTCAGCTGCTACGGCGGCACCTGCGGCTGTGTTGCAGAGATGGCCGCGGGCGCGAACCACACCTGCGTCACCCGCACCGACGGGGCCGTGTTCTGCTGGGGGGCGAACGACACCGGACAACTTGGAGTCCCGGGAGTCTTGTCGTCAGCGGTCCCGGTCCTCACCGCGGAGACGCTGCTGGGCGGAGTGGGACTCGCGGCCACGGACATCGACGCATCGCCCGCTCACACCTGCGCGCTCCGTGAAGATGGCAACGCGGTGTGCTGGGGCGAGAACGTCACCGGCGCGTCCGTACCCGGCGTCCCTTCGCCGACGACCGCCATCCCAACCCTGGTCAACCTCGCGACAAACTGGGTTCAACCTGCGCTCGGGACCGGGTTCACCTGCATCGCACAGGACGCCGACTTCCTCGCCACTTGCTTCGGGACCAACACCCGAGGGCAGCTCACCGGGGCCGAGACGCCCGGGCCCGTCAACGTCGAGGCGTTGTTCAACTTCGCCGAGATCGACGGTGCCGCAAGCCACGTCTGTGGACGTACGGCCACCGGTGAGATGTATTGCTGGGGCGAGAACGCGGACGGACAGCTCGGCGTCAACCCGGGCACGGTCCCATTCTCCGCCACCGTTCGGCAAATCCTCGTGCCGCCGGTCGGCGACATCGCAACGGGCGACACCTACAGCTGCGCGCGCGTCAGCGATCAGGTCAACTGTTGGGGAGACAACACCCTCGGTCAGCTCGGCGATGGCTTGGGCGTCGATTCGATCACGCCTGTCGTCGCGCTCCTGCCCGACGCACCGATCACCGACCTCAGCGCACACGGCAACGTCACCTGCGCCCAACTCGGCACGGGCGAGATGTACTGCTGGGGCGACAACACGGGCAACAAGCTTCAGTTCGTGGGCGAGACCAAGAACGACCTGTTCGCAACGACGCCGGTCCTTTTGGACCCGGTCGACGAAGCGAGCATGCCGATCGTCATCGACGACGCAGTCTTCGGAAGTGGCCACGCGTGCGTGCTCTCGGACACCCACGAGCTGTACTGCTGGGGCCTCAACGCACAAGGTCAGGTCGGCAACTCGATCCCCAACGCCCAAGTGCTGACGCCCACTCGCATCGACATCACCTGCGGGTGAAGGTCGGCACAACGCGAAACGCCGCCGCGGGGTCGTGGAACCCGGACGGCGGCGCAACGAGCCGGTGAAGACTGATCAGATCCGGGTGCTCATCGCCAGCGCCTGGACGGCGTACCCGGCGTGCCAAGGGTCGATGGGTTCTCCAGCGTCGGTGCGCTGCGCCATGCGGTCGAGGCCAGCCTCGACATGTTGGACGTACTTCGAGCGGTACCGGAGATCGCCCGTGGCTTCGTAGACCCGCCACAGCGCAACGGCGCGGCTGAAGTTGAGCGCCTCATGCGTCGCCAACCGGGACAGGGTCACCGGCTCCAGCTCAGTCTGCTGCGAGAGGAACGTGTCGAGCCAGGGGTTCGATCGCTCGGCGGGAAGGACCGACAGCACAGCACTGGCGCGCTGCAAACATGGGGGAAGGAACTCGAAGTTCTCCGGCTCGCCGTCGACCGTCTGCGGGCACCAGGAGTCCATGTCCTTTGCGACGAAGCGAGTCTCGGTGAGGCTACGAAGACGGCCGCGGAGCTCGTCATCTGCGTTGAGGTCCGCCCAGTCCCACAGACGCTCGAGCACGAGCGCGGCGTTCTCCTCGTTGCCAAACATGGTGCGCTGGGCGAACGAGTAGTCGTCGGCTTCCCTGAGCCAGGTCTCCAAGGACTCGGCCACATCACCGGCCGCGGCGTGCAGATCGGTCCGCCGTTTGGTCGATTCGCGCTCGGTGGCCAGTGCCAGGAAGTAGGACTGGCCATACACGCTGAGCCGGTCCACCCGCGAGACAGCCTTGGAGGTGATCGATGCGTCGGCAGCGTCGAGGTATGTGGGATCGTGCGTGACCCGATACAGCGTGCTGAGACCGTAGGCGACCTCGAAGCTCTCACGGCGGGCCACACACTCGGGCCCCTGCTCTTTGGCCGGCGCGTTGGCACAGGCCAAGAGCGGCTCGCCGACCATGGTCAAACGTGCGTCGCGCTGGTCGCGAAAAGAGAGCCACGCGGTGTCGATTCCAGGTTGAGCCGTCACGGCAGCGACGGTCGGTTCGATGACGACGGCGTGGACTTCGGCGGCGTCAGCAGACGGCGCGGTGGGAGCGGTGGGCGCCACGGTCGCCGTGCCAGCACAGCCCACGAGGGCGGTTGCGGCAAAGGTCATCACGAGTGTGGCTTGAGTCCATCGGGTCATCGGTCGGCTTCCTGTGTGGTCGTGTCCTACACGTCGGTAGGCGGGGGGTGTGTAGATCCGGCGTGTCAGGAGGGCAAGCCACGCCACACGTTTTTCGATGTACCGAGCTGTGAGTGATCGCCCACCATGTGGTTTACGGCGTTCCGTACTGTAAGGATCGACCGCCATCGAGACGTTCCGGGCCCGAACCGATGTCGATGCTTCGCGCTCTCCCCTTCGTTCTGCTCGCTTTCGTACTTGCCGGCTGCGCTTCCAAGAGACGCGCGCAACGCGCTTCGTCGCCACACCTCGGTACACGTCACGGCCGAGCGAGGGCACCACGCGCGCCCAGTTCACCGCGGTCCAGCACCGCCTCACCGACGTCGGCGGCGTACGACGAATCGTCGGGGGCCTACGAAACCGACGACGAGCGGTCCGGACTCGGAACCCTATATGGGGAGAGACGGCACAGCGACACATACGAGACCCGCTTTGAGCGTGCGACCAACCGCCCGGACACCGTGCTCAGCCTCTGGTACGACGACTTTGACGGGGTCTCCGCATCGAGTGACTCCCCGTGGCGCACCTCGACCCTGTACGACGCAGCCCGCGATATCTCCGTCTCGCTCGTCGATAGCCGAGGCCGAGTGCTGGACGCTCTGGATGTCGGAGACCAGCGGTACGCGATTGGGGCGCCGGGTCAGCGCTATGAGGTCGAGATCCGCAACCACTCCCGGCAGCGCTACGAAGTCGTGGCGTCCGTCGACGGCCTCGATGTCATCGACGGCGGTCACGCATCCACCCGCAAGCGGGGCTACATCTTGGAGGCCCACGAAACCTTGGTGATCGAAGGATGGCGGACCCACGAAGACGAGGTCGCAGCGTTCCGGTTCGGCCGGACCCGCGACAGCTACGCGTCGCGCCGCGGGGCATCCCGTGACGTTGGAGTCATCGGCGTCGCGCTGTTCTCCGAACGCGCACCGCGCTGGACACCGGACCGTGAGCGTCGCCGCCGAGCCCGACCCTTCGACGACCGATTCGCCCCGCCGCCGACTTGGTGAGCCCGACCCCCACCCGACCTGCTACCATCCGTCCCGGTGTCGGCATCCCAGGCGATCACTCGCGGGCTCGAGGTCAAGGTCGAGTCCCGGTACATCCCTGAGCAATCAAGTCCGGGAGACGGAGCTTGGTTCTTTGCCTATACCGTGTCGCTACACAATGGCGGCGAAGAGACCATGCAGCTGGTCAGCCGGCACTGGGTCATCACGGACGCAGACGGGCACGTAGAAGAGGTCCGAGGACCGGGGGTCGTCGGTGCACAGCCCGTCCTGCGTCCGGGGGAGCGCTTTCAGTACACCTCCGCATGCCCGCTCCCGACAGCCTTCGGCACGATGCACGGCTCGTATCAAATGGTCACTGAAGACGGTGAACAGTTCGATGCCGAAGTCGCCGCCTTCAGCCTCAGCACACCGTACGCGCTCAACTAAGACAACTCGACTTAGGGCCCAGCTCGATTCGGAGAGGCTGTACAGCCCCTTGCCGGCTCGGCACAAACGCGCGAGTCTTGGAGCCAGCGCGCGGGACTCTTGGCGGGATTGAAGCCATCAGCGGACGGTAAAGCGGACGGGGAGAGCAACGCAGAGGTTGCCGCTCGGACGCGGACCGAAACCCACGTTCTCGACGGCGCCCAGCTCCGGGATGAGGAAGGGCGCGACTCGGACGCGATCCCAACGCGTCTCGGGCGATTCACGATTCTGTCCCGGCTCGGCCGGGGTGCGGTGGGAGAGGTCTTCGAGGCGGAACCCCCGGAGCCATCCGCCTCGCCGGTCGCCATTAAAGCGATCCGGGGAATGAGCCCCGACGCCCTGTACCGCTTCAAGCGGGAGTTCCGGGCGCTGGCCGATGTTCGGCACCGAAACGTCATCCGGCTGCATGAGCTGATGCTCCAGGGCGAGCGGTTGTTCTTCTCGATGGAGCTCGTCCGCGGCAAGGGGTTCACCCAAGCGCTGTGCGGCCCACCGAAGGACGGCACTCGGACCGTGCACGACCCCGCCCGCGACTACGACCGGGTCCGTGAAGCCATGCGCCAGCTGGCCGAGGGTGTGCAAGCGATCCACGACGCGGGCTTCCTCCACCGCGACCTCAAGCCATCCAACGTGTTGATGGAGGAGTCCGGCCGGGTGGTCATCCTGGACTTCGGCTTGGTCCGGGGGATCGACGCCGACGACGCGGTCGGGGTGACCGCCGACGGTGCCGTCCTCGGAACGCCGCTTTTCATGTCCCCCGAGCAGGCCTACGGCGCTGAGGTCGGCCCCGCAAGCGACTGGTACTCGGTCGGCGAAATGCTCTACCAGCTCCTTACCGGAGCCCCGCCGTACACCGGCCTCGGCCTGCTCGCCCTGCTCGCCGCCAAAAAAGACGAGGCCCCGAAGCTCCCCTCCGCGAGGGTCACCGGCATCCCGCCCGACCTTCAGTCGCTCTGCATGGATCTGTTGGAGCGCGACCCGAGCAAGCGGCCCAGCGGCGACGAGATCCTGGCGCGGCTGGGCAGCCACGAGCGCGCGGAGACCCCGGACGAACGGAGCAACGCTAACCTCTTCTTGGGCCGGGAGAACGAACTCCGCGGGCTCCACCGAGCGTTCGCCGCGACCCGGAAGGGACGCCCCGTCGTCGTCACGCTCGAGGGGGTGTCCGGCATCGGCAAAAGCGCCCTCGTCGATCAGTTCCTTCGAAAAGTCGGTCGGAATCGCGGCGCGTTGGTGCTCGCGGGCAAGTGCTCCGAGCGAGAGTCGATCCCCTACAAGGCGCTGGATTCCGTCATGGACATGGTCAGCGCGTTCTTGCGGACGCTCCCGACCTCGACCGAAGCCCAGGCTCTTCTGCCGCGCAACATCTCCGCGCTGGCCCGGTTGTTTCCGGTGTTGCTCAGCGTTCCCGCCGTCGCGATTGCCCCGCTGCATGTGCTTCCGGATGTCATGCCGCAGGAGGCGCGGCGCCGCGGCATCGAGTCCCTCCGCGAGCTGCTCGGTCGCATCGCGGACCGACGCCCTCTGGTCGTCTACATCGATGACCTTCAGTGGTCCGACCTCGACAGCCTCGTGGTGCTGGAATCCGTCCTGCACCACGTGGACGCTCCACCGTTGATGCTCGTGTGCAGCTTTCGAGAAGCCGCACCGGAGCGCACACAGATCCTGGGTCGATTCATCGCCGAACTTCACGCCATCGAGCCGGCGATCGACCTCCGCGCCATGCGGCTGGGCCCGATGGGCCTGGAGGAGGCCAAGGGTCTCGCACTGCGTATGCTTGGCGAGGACTCGCCCGTGCATCAGACGCTCGCATCCGAGGTCGCTCGCGAGGCAGAGGGCTCCCCCTTCTTTGTCGCGCAGCTGGTCCGGCATGCTCAGCGGACCCACCGCGGCGAAGACCTGTCGGCGACCGACTCCGCGGTGAGTCTGGACGATGTCATTCGCCACCGCCTGGAACTGCTCTCCGCTGCCGCACGCCGCATGCTTGCGATCGTGTCGGTGGCCGGGGGGCGGATGCCGATGGAGCTCGCGACGCGCCTCGCTCAGGTGGAAGCGTCAAGCCAAGACGCGCTCGCCGACCTCCGCGCCGAGACCCTCGTCCGCACCGAGGGTCCTGGGGATACCCCCATCGTCGAGATCTATCACGACCGGATCCGAGAGACCGTGTTGCGTGGCCTTGATGCGCGCCATGCCCGGGACCTGCACCTGCGGATCGCACACGCGCTCGCCGAGAGTCATGAGCCCGACGCAGCCGCGCTGAGCCACCACTTCCGGCGCGGCGGTGCGCCTGCTCTCGCATCCAAGCACACCATCGCCGCGGCGGACCAGGCTGCCGAAGCCCTGGCCTTCGACCGCGCGGCAGAGCTGTATCAAGCCGCACTCGATATCGGCGTGGTGCCGGACGAAGAACGCGGAGACCTCGAGGCCCGATACGCCCGAGCACTCGCAAGCGCCGGCCGTCAGTACGAAGCGGCAAAGGTCTTCCTCTCCGCCGCTGACCAGCTCACCGAGGACCGACGCCCGCCCCTGCTCCAGGCCGCCGCAGAACTGCTGCTCACCAGTGGCCACTCCCGCGAGGGCCGCGTCGTGCTCAAGGAAGTGCTCGGCGCCCACGACGTGGTGCTTCCTCAGAGTCGCGGACACGCCATTCGCTCCGTGCTCTGGCACCGTGCTGCGCTGTCGATCAAGTCCTTCAAGGTCGACGCAAAGTCCGAGGACAGCATCGACCCGGAGCTACGCTCCAAGATGGACGCACTGTGGACGGCCGCACGCGGCCTCATTTACACGGACGGACTCCTTGGCGCAGGTTTCCACGCGCAACACCTTCGCTGGTCGCTCAAGACGGGCGACCCGACGCAGCTCGCCCGCTCACTGGGGTTCGAGGCCCACCTCACCGCCTCGATGAAGCCCGTCGCCAAACGAGAGCGCTGCTTCGACCTTCTGGACCACGCAGATCAACTCGCCGAGGCCGCCGCCAGCCCGTACGCGCGCGGGATGGTCTTGCAGGCCCGCGGCCACGTGCACCTGTTCCTCGGCGAGTGGGAGCAAGCCCAACGCACCCTCGACGAGGCCAAGACCACCTTCATCGAACAGACGACCGGGACCGCGCCCGAGGTGGGCTTCTGCGAGAGCCACGCGGCGCTGTGCATTCAGTTCATGGGACGTGCCCAGGAACTCGCGCCCCGAGCCCACGAACTGCTCCGCAACTCCGTCCAGCTCGCACACACCTACTCCCAAGGATTCGCCCGCGGGCTTCTGGGGCACCTTGTCTACCTTGCTGCCGACCGCGTCGACGAGGCCGAAGAACAGCTCTTGCTGTACCGCGAGGAAGCGCCGTGGGGGTTCCAGGCGCACATTCAGAACTACGTCTCGCAGACCACAGCGTTGCTTCGGTACCAGGGCAACGTCGAAGCGGCGTGGCGCCTGGTCGAGGCGCGACGGCCCGAGATCGAGAAGTTCGACATCCAGCGCTCGCCCTTCTCACGCGCCGAGCACCAGTTTTGGCTCTGTCAGAACGCGCTTGCGATGGCCCTTCGCAAACGCTCCGAAACGTCTGCGTTCCTCAAACTTGCCGCCGAGCACGGCCGCAAGATGGTTTCTTCGCTCCCGACCCGCCACCAGCATGCCTACGGGCACCTGACACTGGGCAACGTGTTCGAGCAACAGGGAGACCAAGACGCTGCGGTCAAGCACTTCCGACAAGCCGTCGACGACTTCGACGCCCACAAGATGGGAAGCTTCTCCGCGGTCTCACGCATGCGACTCGCCCACCTCGTTGGCGGGAGCGAGAGCGACGAACTCCGAACCCAAGCACGCGACTACATTGAAACCGAATCCATCGCTGCCCCACAGCGACTCTTCGAGATGATCTCACCGGGCTGTGCGGAGACGCTGGCCTAACGCAGGACCTCATGACCCACCGCCCCACGCGAAGCCCAGCATCCGACCTTGAACGTGCCGCACACAGCATCGCGAAGGGTCGGAGCCCGGATGCGCTCCGGGAGCTGGCTCGCAACGCCGGACTCGACGATGAGCATGTCAGCCGCGGCGAGAACTCCCCTTCGGAGGGCGTGGGAACGCTCGACTCCCGCATCGTCGTGCTGGGCCTGCCCCGTGAGCGGGTCGAAAAGCTCCTCCCGCTGGGCCTCGAGCTCGCCCCGCAAACGCTGACGTTCCCCGACAAACACCCGGTGTTCGTCATGTTCTCGCACGACCACTTCGAGGCGTGGTTCGGCGAGATGGACTACAACGAACTCATGGTGGCGGTGCCCTACGTACAGCGCACCGCCCTGCATGTGGCCAACCGCGGGCCGTTCGTCTACATGCCCCGGCTGTACCTCGACGAAGACCTTCCTCGGCGCTTGGGCAACCTGCTGTACGGCTTCGAGAAGGAGCTGGGAAACATCGCCAACGGACCTGACAGCTACACGGTCCGCAACCGAGACAACGACCAACTCATCGCGAGTGCGACGTTCGCCGAAGCTGGGACGCCACAACCCCCATCCTCGCTCCCACTGTTTCAATCGGTCCGCAAGTTGTTCGAGATGCCGACGATCTCGCAGGCGTTGCGGATCGTCGACGACGAAGCCTTCGACGAGCGGGACTTTGTCAGCCCATTCCTGGCGTGCACGGTTTGTTACGACTTCAGCGACGCGACCGCGACCGTTCAGCCACTGACCGCGACCGTCGAGTTCACGACCGCCCTCACACCGCCAGGCTTGCCCCCTGGCCCCATCGCGGTCCCAAGCCTCGATACTGAGGTCCTCGGAGCCTTCCGCCTGCGCTGCAACCAGGTCGTTTCGCTCCCTGGTTCTTGTGCAGACGCGCGCTTCCACAGCCCCAGCCCACCGCGCAAAGAGAAGGTCGTGGTTTTGGGGGGCGGGCCCTCAGCCCTCGCCGCCGCGTACTATCTCGCCCGCCAAGTCGACCGCTACGAGGTCGAGGTCTACTCCGTCGGCTGGCGCCTCGGGGGAAAGTGCGCGGCCGGGCGCAACACCACCAAGGACGACCGGATCGAGGAGCATGGACTGCACGCGTTCGTCGGCTTCTACGAGAACGGCTTTCGAACCATGCGAGAGGCGTGGGAGGACGCTGGACTCCAGATCGAGGTCGGACAAGCCCCGTACAACTACAACGAAGGCCAAGGACCGGTCGCAGGCGCGTTCATCGGCTGTGAGGACGTCGGCGTCTTCCAGAAGTGGAAGGATGAGTGGCGATACTTCGCCACACCGCAGGAGTTCAACGGCAAGATTCCAGGCGAGGTTCCCGAGGGAGGCGAGGACCCCGAGCCGAACCTGGGGAACTTCGTGTCCAGCGCATTGCGCCGCGTCGTGCAGGACACCGAGGTCCTGCTTCGGCACAACCGCGCCGAGGAGGCCCGCTTTGAGGCCGAGAAGGAGCCCAACCTGTGGGAGCGCATCGCCGCCGATGTGAAGGACTTCGTCGACCTGGAGACCAAGGAGCTCCGCAACGGCTTGGACGAACTCGTCTCGTACGTCGAGCGGCTGGCGGTCGATGCGATCGCCGACCAGATCGAGCGCGGAACCCTGCTGTTCAGGATCATCGCCAGCGTCCTGGAGATGGTTCGATCCGCACTCAAGACGGTCCTCGAAGACTTCATGGAGGACGAGCCCGAGGTCTACTTCGTCTGGCAGGGCCTCGACATCCTCCTCACTGCACTCGTTGGCCTCATCCACGCCAAGACGGTCCACTTCGATGCGCTCGACGGCCACGACTTCCGACAATGGCTCCTGGACAACGGACTGGACGAACGAAACCGGGACGCGGCCGCCATCACACAGGTCTACGAGACCCTCTTTGCCCATGGCGAGACCGCGACCCCCGACCAACTCGCCGCAGGGGTAGGCCTGAGGTGGTTCGTCTTGGTCAGCTTTCTGTACAAGGGATACCCGGCCTACTTCTTCAAGTACAGCTGTCCGCAGACCATGATCACGCCGTACTACCTCGCTCTGCAGAGGTTCGGCGCCAAGGTTCACTTCTTCCACCAGGTCACCGACCTCGTCGTCGAAGGCACCGGCGACGAGCGACGACTGGCCGGGGTCAAGATGCAGGTCCAGGCCACCACCGAGGACGGAACGCCCTACGACCCCTTCGTACGGATCCCCGGAAACCCGCCTTCGCTGCCGTCGTGGCCCACCGAACCCCGCTACGACAAGCTCAGCCAGGGGCAGGCACTTCGGGACCGGGGCATCAACCTGGAGAGCCCCTGGTCGGGCTGGGAGGGCGTGGGAGAGAAGCTTCTCGAGTTGGGGAAGGACTTCGACCACTGCATCCTGGGAATCCCTGTCTCCGTCTTCCCCGCGATTGCCAAGCAGCTCACGGAGAGTTCATCCCCGTCTCACGCACCGCAGTGGCGGAGCATGGTCGACGGGATGAAGGTGATCCGGACAATTTCGGCGCAGCTGTGGTTCCAGCAGCCGATGGACCAGCTCACGACCAACCCCTACGGCATGCTCACGTCGTATGCCTTGCCCGAGCCGAGCCTGGGCGACTTCACGCACCTGCTGCAGTGGGAGCCGTGGGGCAAGACCGACGGCGGCCCCAAGAGTCTCTCGTACCACACGGGCAGTTTGACAGCGATCACCACCGCCCAGGGTTACCCCAACGCGCGCCCAAACTACCCAACAACGGAGTCGGACCAGTGGAGGAGCGAGTTCGGTGGGTGGCTGCAGGAACACTACCGCGGCATCTTCGACAGCATCCCGTCCTATGAGGACATGTTGTCAAACCTTGCGGCCCCCGATGGTGTCGAAGGACAGGGCCGCCTCGACGCCCAGTATTTCAACATCTCGTCTCACCCCTCGGACCACTACGTACTCTCCCAGCCCAACGCCATCGGCCTGCGACTTGGGCAGACCGAATCTTGGGTGCAAGGACTCGTCCTGTGCGGCGACTGGACCCGCACGGACCTCAACTGCGGATGCGTCGAAGCCTCGACTCAATCCGGCATGCTGGCCAGCCGAGCCCTGAGCAACGAACCCCGCTACATCTGGCATCCGGGATTCTAGGGGCTGTCGGTCGGACACGTCGCACCCAGCTGGCCCAGCAGCCGGCCGACGTGACGCATCCGCGGGCGCACCCACCCACGAAGCGCCATCCTTCCCCGGCCACAACGAGAACCAAAACAAAAACGGCGTCTCGTATGAAACGAGACGCCGTCTGGAACTTGTGCGCACGCAGTCGCAGGAGAAGTCGGAGAGAGCCGGGAGAAGAGCGTTGGGAAGAGCCGGGGTTACGTGCGCGAGGCCACCGTCGCAGGTCTCACCGTGCGGGTCAAGAAATCGGCTCGCTTGCGGACGTGATTTGGGGATCCGATTCGGGACGTTGTTCATCGGGCTCTGCGGGCGCCTCGAGCTCGCTCTCGCTTGGGGCAGTGTGACCCTTCGCCGACTTCATCCGCGGCTCGGCACCGTTGGCTTTGCGATGCTCGTCGCACATGCGCTGCACCGGCTGTTCCCCGTCTTGGCAGCTAGGGATCTTCTGACCGGCTCGGAAATGCCAAACACCGTCACAACCGGGAACGATGCACGGCATGACCTCCACGTTCGCAGGAGCACTGGAACCGTGGGCAGCCTTACGCGTTTCGCTTTCGCATCGTTCGCAAAGGCGGATTGGGTCCTCGAACCGTCCCGCAAGAAACGCCTGCAACTGCGCGCCGCGTTTGTAGGTCCAACTCTTTTCGCAGTCGGGGCGACCGCACGCGACGGCGCGGTCGTCATGGGTTCGGCAGAACTCACGACACACCTCGCACATTTGCTTGGGCAAGGCGGCATCGAAGTCCGGGTCGGGGTTCCCCGATGCTGCCCAAGCTCGTAGCTGCACGTCCCGATCGATCAACACCGGCCGGGTGCACCCGTGGACCTTGCACGACGAGGGCCGCTCGCTGAGCTTGGCGAGCTTGGCTTGGCAAGGATCGCATTTCCGGCGGGGTGGCCCGTCGCCTCGGCGCCGACGTTTCCGACCCCCACCGCCGCGCTCATCTCCACGACGCTTGTTCCACGAGCGATGCTTGATCTGCGCGTCGCGGCTCCAGCTCCACGTCCGCCGACACCCGTCGACGGAGCACCGAATCTCAGATGCCGAAGTGCTCGTGCATCGAGCACATTCGCGCCGCGGAGGAGGCTGACCGTATGCAGCGATCTGCTCCGCGGCAGACCACTGCCACACGTTGTTGCAGCCGTCGTTGCTGCACGGAACATCTCGGTCGTCGATGTGACTGAGCAGACCTCCGGCCAGGGCTGCGATGCCGGGGTCGAGCGCGGGGGCGGGGGCGGGGGCGGAGGAAGCCGTGGCTGTGGCTGCCCCAGCCGCGACACCATCCGCGGGAGGCTTCTTGTTGCGGCCACCCCTTCGACGACGTCGACGACGCTTGTTGGGCACAGGGGCTTCCTCGTTCGACTCGGACGCGCCGCGCGCGGACTCTTCGGCGTGGGTCGCCGCAGGAGAGGCCCCAGGCGCAGTGACCGGCGCTCGCGAGGTCTCTTCAGTCGCGTCCAGGGGTTTGTTCGGGTCGGACAAGGCGAGGGAGTATGGCCCGAGGCCCTATCCGCGTCCACCCCGCGCCGAGTCCTTGGCGAGCACGACGTTGGATTCGGCCTATACTCGGCGCAGAACCCTCATGTTTGCACTCCTCATCGGCGCAGGCGTGGCCGCCGGAACGTACTGGTACGCCAAATCTCAAAAGAAAGCCTCCTCGGGCAAGTCCGCCGCTGCTGCTGCCGTCACGGGCGCAGCTGGCTGGGGAACCGCAGCCCTGGTCGCTGCTGCATGGCCGCTGCTCCTGGTGGGCGGGGTCGGTGCGGGCATCTACTACGCCGTGAAGAAGAACGACCAAAAGGCCCTTCCCCCCGCCAGCGACTGACGTTTGGTGTCGAGGGGCGGCCGAGTTCGGGCTGCCCAATCTCCGAAGCTTTGCGAAGCGCTCCGGGGCGACTCGCCAGCGTGACGCTCAGCCGATGAGGGTGACGTAGTAGTACGTCACCGGGGCGACAAACAGCAGCGCATCCACGCGGTCGAGCAGACCGCCGTGCCCGGGAAGGATCGTCCCAGAGTCCTTCACCCCGAACGTTCGCTTGAGCATGGACTCGACGAGGTCGCCGGTCTGGCCCGCAACGCTGCCGAAGACTCCCAGAGGGATCGCGTGAGCGATGGGCAAGTCGGGGAGCAGCCACATCGAACCCACTCCGGCCGTCGCGAGGCACGAGCCGAGAACGCCTCCGAACGCGCCTTCCCAACTCTTGGCAGGGCTCACTGCGGGGTAGAGCTTGTGCTTGCCGAACGCTCGCCCAAAGAAGTAGGCCACCGTGTCGGAAAAGAACGCCATGCACAGCACGACGGTCAGCCACTCAGGGCGACCAGAGTCCTTGAGCAGCGGCAGCACCGACATCAGCGCCGGCGCATAGAGCAGCCCGGCCAGCGTCACGGCGAAATGGCGTCCCGCGTTCGGCAGCTGGACGCGTCGAGAGAGCACCACCATCCCAAGCGCCAACACGGACAGCGCCAACATCGGCGGCAGTGCGACGCCGGGCGTGTACAGCGACGGCAACACGACGACGGCGGTCCCGAGCAACGCCGATGCGACACGGATGCGAATCGCAGGGTCCTCTTCGGAGACCGGAAGCGCCATCCGGATGAACTCATCCTGCGCACCAACGCCGAAGATCACAGCGAGCACGAGGACCCCGTAGCTGGTGGGATCCACGAAGATCGCGAGGAGGACGAACGGCACCAGAACGGCAGCCGTCAACAGGCGCTTGAGCGTCTCTCCCACTCGCGTCAGTCCATCCCGGCTGCCGAACGGCCACCGGCGGGGGCCGCATCCTCGACCTGCTCGGAGGTTCGACCGAACCGGCGTTCGCGGCTGGCGAAATCATGCAGGGCCGTGAGCAGGTCCTCCTCGGCGAACTCGGGCCACATCTTCTCCGTGAAGTGGAGTTCCGCGTACGCGGTCTCCCACAGGAAGAAGTTGGAGATCCGATGCTCGCCGCTGGTGCGAATCAGCAGATCGAGCTGAGGCAGCAGCTTGGAGGACGGCAGGTAGGACTCGACGGTCTCCACCGAGACATCGGACGGATCGAGCGTGCCCGCCACCGCGGCTTGGCACATCTCCTGGCACGCCCGGGCGATCATCTCGCGGCCGCCGTAGCTGAGCGCGAGGCACAACACCATGCCCTCGTTGTTGGCCGAGGCGGCCATCAGTTCGACCAGAGGATCGCGAACGTGCGGCGGCAGCCGTTCGGTGTCGCCGACCGTGATCAGGCGAATACCGTTGTCGAGGATCTCGTCCCGCTCCTGAATCAGGAACCGCCTCAGCAGCTCCATGAGGCGAAACACCTCCTCGGGGGGTCGATCCCAGTTCTGCGAAGAGAACGCGAACAGGGTCAGGGCGGGAATCCCGATGCGACGAGCGGCACGGACGACAGTGCGCACGGAGTCGGAGCCACGCTCGTGGCCCTCTTCCCGCGGCAAGCCCTGAGCACGTGCCCAACGGCCGTTGCCGTCCATAATGATGCCCACGTGGCGCGGCAGCGGAGCCGGAGTTACGCCTTCGGTCATGCGACCCTGGCGAGATACCACGCAGACCCAGCCCGGGGAAGTCCCGGGAGGGGCCGTAGGGACCCGGCGGCCAGGACCCGTGCGTGAACGGTCGTCACAGCCGGGTTGGTGGGAAGAAACCGCGTCCAGCTCCGGTTGTCGCAGACCTAGCCCCACCGTGTCACCGGTCAGGTTCGTCGCTTGCCGCGCTATCGTGGCCTGGAATACCCTGCACCCCCGCGTTTCCGGTGCGCGGACTCGCGAGGCCCCCGGTGGCCCCGCCCTCTCTCGCACGGCCCCGTCCGGGGCGCGTACCAGCATGGTCCACAGGCATGAGCAGCGCTGACAAACTCGACTCCTTCCTCATCAAGAGCGGTCTGCCGTACGAGCAGATCGCCGACGGGACCTGGGTCCTACACCCCGAGAGCGCGCGAAACGCGAGCCTCGGTGTCAAGATCGAAGACCCCATCGTCCTCTTTTCCATCCAGCTGTTCGAGCTTGGCGTCAGCGCCGTGGGCGATCACGCCGCGGTGTTCCGCATGCTGCTCGAGCTCAACTCCGAGCTACTTCACGCGAGCTACTCCCTTCAGGGCTCTCAGTTGGTGCTCTCGGGCGCCCAACAGCTCGAGAACCTCGACTTCAACGAGTTCCAGGCAATGGTGGACGACATGTGCATGGCGCTCGACAATCACTATGCCAAGATTGCTCCGATGGTCGCCTCCAACCAGAGCACGGGTGCGGCCGACCAGACCGGCACCGAGAGGAACGCTTAAGACATGGGACTGTTTTCACGACTCGGGACCCTGATCCGCTCCAACATCAACGAGCTGATCAACAAGTCCGAAGACCCGGAGAAGATGCTCAATCAGGTCCTCGTGGACATGAAGGCGCAGCTTGTCGAGGCCAAGAAACAGGTCGCCGTCGCAATCGCCGACGAAAAGCGGATCAAGAAGCAGTACGAGCAAGAGGCCAACAAGGCCGCCGAGTGGGAGCGCAAGGCCATGCTCGCGGTCAAAGCGGGCGACGACGCGCTCGCCCGGGCTGCGCTCGCACGTAAGCACGAGCACGGCGAAGTCGCCGAGACGCTCAAGCAGCAGTGGGAAGCGCAAAAGCAGTCCGTCGAGCAGCTCAAGGGCGCGCTCCGAGGCCTCGACAACAAGATCGAGGAAGCCAAGCGCAAGCGCAACATCCTCGTCTCCCGCCAAAAACGGGCCGAGGCGCAGCGCACCATCAACGAGACGCTGTCCAACATCAACTCCACCTCGGCGTTCGACACCTTCGAGCGCATGTCGGATCGCGTCACGCAGATCGAAGCTGAAGCGGAAGCGGTTGCCGAAATCGGCGGTGCCCTTCCCGAGGCCTCCCTCGAGTCGCAGTTCAAGGCGCTCGAAGCCAGCAGTGGGGTTGATGACGACCTCTCCGCGCTGAAGTCCAAGATGGCGCTGCAGGCCGCCGAGCAGGAGCGCGAACGACGAGCTCTGGCAGGCGAAGTCGAACCAGAGCCGGCGGCCGCGGGTGGCGGCGATGCTGTTGCCGACGAAGAGGTCGAAGACGCTGCCAAAGGGGCCGAGATCGACGCGCAGCTCGAAGAGCTCAAGAAGAAGCTCTCCGCGACCTGATCATCGCAGTCCGTCGGAAGGAGCGGTCGTTGTCTTGCGGGCACGGCCGCTTTTTCGTGGTTCCGTCTGTCGGGCGGATTGGGGCTCCCGGTCCCTGCGTCGGCGCCGGCGGTTCCAAACCGTAAGGCCACGGGACGCCCCGCGTTTCCCAGGCGATGAGGGTCTACGGCATCGTCCCGCTTCTGCTCGCGGCCATCGTCCTGTTCGGCGGTTGTGCTCGGCATATTCCATCCTCCGCCTCTGCCGAGCCCCTGACGGGGTTCGACCTCAGATGCTGGAACGACTCGGAGTCGAAGTACACCGTCGAAGGCGCGAACTTGTTCGACCCTTCTTTCGGCACCAAACGCACCAGCCTCGAGACTCAGTTCGACAAGCCCGCGACGAGCTCCCACTGGCCTCCGCGAGCACGCGTCCGAATCGGTGCAGTGTCCGCACCGGATTTCGAGACCACGCGCTCGGTTCGTGCCGCGATCCGGCCCCTTCGTGTTGGGCTGCGAGCGTGCCACGAACGTTCGCGGGAGTTCGACCGCGCGTCCCGCTACCACCTCACCGTCCGCCTTCACTGGACCAAGCGTGAGCACGTGGCGGTCGCGATCCTCGACGAGCAACGCCGGCCGCCGGTCGCCGCAGACCTCTGGAATTGCATGACCACGGTCCTCTCCGCGGCGGACTGGCCCCCACTCGCGACCGGCACGGAGCTCTCAGCCATGCTGCACGTGTCGGCACAGTGAGGGGGCGCTGTGAACACCCGCCTCAGCTCGCCAATCCAGCGCGCACCGCCGCCACCACCGTACGAATCCCGGTCCGAAGCGTCGGGTCCGGCTCCGGTGCCCACTTGTCGGAGTGCAGGCCAGGACGGTTCCGCCCCCGTTTCCAATCCGATGCGTTCACGGCACCCAGCTTCCACATGATCGCGGGGATACCGAGTTCCGTACCAAAGATGCCGAAGTCCTCTCCACCCAGGGAGGGCTGATGCCGTCCGACATTGTCGGCGCCGAGCTCCGCCTCGAACGCGGCTCGAATGCTTCGAGTCCATTCCGGGTCGTTTTCGCAGGAGGGCAACCCCGCCGTGGTCCGGATGGTTGGCGGTTTGGGGGCGTCATGCGCCTTGGCGACTTGCGTGGCCACGCGCTTGATCTCGGTGAGCAGGCGCTTGCGCATCTGAGGCCCGTACGATCGGACCGTCAGCATCAACGTCGCCGAGGACGGGATGATGTTGCGCTTGGTCCCTGCATCGAACTTCCCGACTGTGACCACAGCCTTTTGGTCGGGCCGGATGCGCCGGGAGACGATCGTCTGCAGCGACATGACAATCTCCGCACCGATCACGACCGGATCGATCGCCTCGTGCGGCCGCGCCCCGTGCCCTCCCTTGCCGTGCACGATGATGTCGACCCCGTCGACGTTGGCATGATGGAGGCCCTCGATGATGCTGACCTGGCCTGCGGGAACGTCGGCAGCATCGTGAAGCGCGATGGCCAATCGAGGTTTGCCGTGTTTCTTCAACAGCTTCTTGAAGGCCCGGTCGGCCACGATGGCGCGGGCCCCTGCTCCCAGCTCTTCCGCCGGCTGACCGACGAACAACACCGTGCCTGACCAGGTGTCGCGAGTCGAAGCGAGCACGGAGAGCGCGCCCACGGCGGTCGCCATGTGCACGTCATGCCCGCACGCGTGCATCACCCCCTTGTTCCGACTGGCGTACGGCAGCCCCGTCGCCTCGGTCACCGGAAGCCCATCCATGTCTGCTCGGTACAAGACCGTCGGGCCGGGGCCATTCCCCTTTAGGACGCCGACGAGACCCGTACCGCCGATCCCTTCGTGAACTTCGAGTCCCAATCCGCGCAACACCTCGGCAAGGTGCTTGGCCGTGTGAACCTCTTCCTTCGAGAGTTCCGGGTGCGCGTGAAACCACTCGTACTCCGTCCGGGCCAGTCTGGTCGCGTCCAGAAGCTGAGGATCCGGTGCTGCCCCGGCGGCGAGCGAGAGGAGCAGCGACAGCGGCAGACCGAGCATCGGCTCACGATGCCGCAGGCGACACGCCCCCGCCAAGGTCTCGGGCTGTATAGTTCGACCCGTGGGCAACCCGCGACTGAGTGACGAGACGATCGCCGAGTTTCTCTCTGAGCTTCCCGGCTGGGCGCTCTCCGCGAATCAGCTGAGCCGAAGCTTCGAGTTCCCCGACTTCAGCACCGCGATTGGGTTCATGGTCCGGGTCGCGATGGTGTGCGAAACGTTGGACCACCACCCCAACTGGTACAACGTGTACGGGAAAGTCGAGGTTCAGCTGTGGACCCACGATGCAGGGGGAGTCACCGCGCTCGACATCCGACTGGCGACACAGATGAGCAAAATCGCAGCCCCGCTCGGCTGCGACAGCTGAGCTACGGCGCGCAACCGAGGTCCTCAGGGAGAGGCAGCGGGCCACCGTCCATCCTCACCCCGGCCAGGGTGCTCCCGGTGAGGTCAATACTCGCCGGCGAAGTGATCATCCCAGACACCCGCCCGCAGATCTGGTCGTTGCTGATCACCCCTTCGAGCGTCACCGAGGCGATGATGTCGGACCCGGTGATCGGGTTCGTCGGGCCCGGAAGCGAGAGCTCCGGGATCTCGATACCGAATGACCCGTCGGTAGAGATCGAGCCGGAGACCTCGAACGGCGGGGGCACGGGTTCACGCGGAGCGTCCACCGAAGCGATCTCGAGGCTCAGCGGCGTCAACAACATGGCCACCGCGCCGGCATCGACCTTGACCTCAGCGAGAAACTGAAACGGCGTCGTCGGGGCAACCGGCGTTGCCGTGATGGCGAGAAAAAACTCGCCGTCGAGCGAAGAGGTGCCCGTCGTCGCATCGGCCCCGGTCTCGCCGCTTGAGCCCATCCCATCGACCGGAGACGTGCTCGGCTCCGTCATCGTCGGCGCCGCCGGGCTGTCCACACCGGTCGAGTCGCTTGATTGCGTCGTCCCCCCCTCCTCGGTCTCAACCGCCGGACCGCAAGCCACCGACCACACGACACACCCAATCCAAGTCCAACGCATCCCCAATTGTACCCCGACACGCACCGCACTGTCGTTTGGGGGTAAGCCGTGATAGGCGGATATCGTGATGGCACCTCGCGCGTTTTGGCTGGGTCTCCTGTGCCTCCTTGCGGCGTGTGCGGCTCGCCTCGACCATCCCGCGGCGCTCACTCGCGGACGACTGGAACAAAACGCAAAGCTCGGCCCCGAAGACCATGCGCAACGAGCCGCGTTTGCCAGCGACCTCGGACTTGGAACTGACGCGATCTTTCATGCGACGAAGCGCTTGGAGAGAGCACAAGCCACCGCCCGTGTCGCGCGCGCTGCAGAAGCTCCCAACGCGCAACAGGCGGCCGCACAACGCGAGCTCCGCCGCGCCGCCAACATGGGGCTGCGGTTGGGACGACGATTCGGAGACGGCAACCTCGTCTTGAGCGCCGCGCTCGCGAAACGCAGACCGAACGCAGAGGACCTGATCTGGGGGTGTGAGCACAGCGCGTACTGGGAGGGCGACCCTCGAGAACTTCTCAAGCGTACCGAGAACGATCCTGAGGCCTGGTTGGCAGTTTGGCACCTGCTGCAAAGTGCGGACGGGGTGCTCGGCGGCGTGTCAGCGTTGGACAGCCCCCCCCCCGGTGCGGTGATGCGCGAGCTTGGAGCGTCCGGCAATGACGTGCGCTGGTCGGTACTCACCAAGGACGTCCGTGCTGGAGCGCTGAGCCAACGTGCGGTCGAGCTCGCGGCCACGATCAGCAAACACGACCCGTCCGACCTTCGCGCACGAATCCTGCTCGAGCTTCGCGAGGCCATGCGAGCGGGAACCCTGATCCCGGACGCCGACTTGTTCGCGGATCAGGTTGCACTGTGGAGTCCACTCTCGGTTCTCTCACGCGCTCGGCGACGCTCTGAGACCTACGCCGACGCTCCCGCGGCGCAGCTCCACTACGCCCATCGGCTGCTCGTTCGGGGCTTGTCCGGGGACGCGTTGATGGTCCTCGAAGCGGCGGAGGCCAGCTGGTCCTCCGAGAGCCAGCGGGACCTCGCCGAACTGATCGAGGGGCTCGCCCTGGTGCACGCGGGCAAGGCCGAGGCCTATGATCTGTGGAGATCCAAGCACAAGGGCGCATCCTTCCTCGCAGCCGACCGCGCATTGGCCCGCTGGCGGGCCCAGGTCATGGACTGGGCACACTTCCCCGACCCCGAGACACCACTGGGTACGGCTCTTCAGGCGGCGCTGCTGCGCCGTGTCGCAGTCCGCGACCCGCAACTCACCCAAGAAGACGACGTCCGGCTTTGGGCCTCAGGTGCTCTGAGCCGAAGCGATCGACGTTGGGTGAAGGATCGCATCGGTCCAGCGCTTCCGCTCCTCGACCGATGCCTTGAGCAACAGCACGGTCCGCAGCTGTGCGGCCCGCTGCTCACCCAACCCTACTCCCATGCGACCTGGGCGCTCGGCGACGCAGGGCTGGACCACGCCGCCGCAGACACGCTCCTGGGCTGGGTCGGCTCGGCAGACCTCGATGAGGCGGGCTGGGCTGCCCTCCAAGGCGCTCGAGACACCACACTCGCGTTGTCCTCCACCTTCACCAATGCGTACGTCTCCGGCCTAATGAAGCGAGGCTCGCTCGGGCAAGCCGACGACTGGCTGCAGCGCTTCGGTAACACCCTGCCCACGCCCAGCCTCGCCGCTTTGCAGCTCACACTCGCCGACAAACTTGCGGGGCGCGACGAGGCCACCCATGGGGGCGGCTCGTGGCTCGATGCCCGCTGGTGGGGTGACGTCCCGAGCGTGGGCTTCGGCATGGACGCAGCCCTCGACGCCGCCGCGCCCTGGCCCTCCCGCATGCAGACCGCAAGCATCCACGTTCGGGCGGGTGCGTTCTCCAAGGCTGAGGAGATCTACGGCCAGCTCGCCGAGGGTCTCCCCGCCCCGGCATCCACCCTCTTGTACGGGCTCGCCGGACGCGCTGCGTTCGAAGCGGGAGAGCTTGAAGACGCGCGG
Source organism: Nannocystales bacterium (assembly GCA_050633305.1). Classification (GTDB taxonomy): domain Bacteria; phylum Myxococcota_A; class Polyangia; order Nannocystales; family Nannocystaceae; genus CAJXVA01. Next base: position 204,798 of record JBOEGF010000018.1, on the reverse strand, counting down.
AACCATCTGGCGAAAGTCCCAGCGAACGACCCGGCCCGACGAGAGACAGAGGCCCTGATGCTCGCCGAATCTGGGGACGTTCCGGGCGCCCGAGACGCCCTCGTGGACCTTTGGCCACAGCGCCCTACGGCGTCACGACATCTGCTCGAACTGGGCGTTTCGCTGCAGACCGACGCTGGTCTGCTCGCGATGACGCGCCACGGTGCGCTCTCATTCGCCGTCATACGAGCCGTCGAGCAAGGATCGATCACCGACCTCAAGACACTCGCGCGAATGCAGGCGCTGTCCAACGATCCACAGCAGGCGTGGGAGGCCTCGGACTCGCTCGTTCCCGACGTGCTCTACACCGCGATCGACAAGGGGACCGAGTTGCTCAACGCCTCGACGAGCCTTGCCGATGCACGCCCACTGGCTGCCAAACTCGTGGCGCTTCACCAGCGAGCGCCTTACGCCCCGAACGAGACAATCCTCGACCTGATGCTGCTGACCGGCGAGCACCAAGCCGCGCTCTCGGTCGCGCGCACCGAGGTTCCCGAAGACAGTCTGTACGCACTGGAGTCTACGCACGCGCTGGTCCGTCTCCACCAGGCCGCCCTCGATGACGCGATCTCTGACGACGTGCTGTGGCACGAGTGGCGCTGGCGCTCCGACTTGGGTGCGGCCGCCGAGCACGAGGCACTGCTCGACAACGCGAAGGGCGCAACAATGCTCGGCTACGCATGCATGCTGCTCAGCGACGCACCCGAGGACCCCCGCGCCCTCCCAACCTGCCGGCGCGCATGGGAGGCCGAACGTGCCAGCAGCTGGCAGTCGGCGGTCAACTACAGCTACCTGCTCTTACAGCAAGACGTCCCCTCTCCGACCGCCCTCGCGACGCTGTTTGAAGGTCGACCCCCGCCGCCCTACCAAGCGAGCACCGCTCCGCTGCGCGACCGAGCGGACATCGCGGTCCTCCACCAAAACCTCGGCGCATGGCTCTCGATGGGAAACCAGCCCGAGCGAGCCGCACACTCGCGCATCGAAGGACATGCGTTCGCCCGCTACAGCGACAACAGCTCCAACGAGGTTCCCGAACCCGAGTACGCTGTTCGGGCCGAGCAGGCACACGCGGGCACGTTGTCGGAGTCCAACGTCGACGTCGCCACCCGCTACGCCCGGCTTGCCTACCAGGGCCTCCGCGGACAACGCCCTCGCTCCGCGCAGCACTACGCCGAGGTGAGCGCGGCGATGCCCGAAGACCCCCAGATGCCCGTCGGTCCCTTGGGTGCAGCGCGGGCCCACGCCCTCGCGCCACTGTTGGCCGAGGACCTCGCATCCGAGCGGGCCCCGGCCGAGGTCCTGGGTTCGGCGGTCTCACTCGCATTCGAGTCCTACGACACCGCATCCGAGGTGGAGCCGATGCACGCCGCACACCCGGAATCCGCCGTGCTGCAACTCGTGCTCGCGGAGGCCGAGACCCGACACGGACGGCATGAGCACGCCTTGACCTTGCTCACCCAGCTTGAGGACGACGCCCCGACGAATCCGCTGGTTTCCGTCGTCGCGGCGATGGCCCACGCCGGATCCGACGACATCGAGGGCGCGAAGGCGTCGATCGCCCGAGGTCGCGGCGCATACCCGCAGTCGGCACTCTTCCGGCACGCGCCCCTGCCCGAGTCGGTGCTGGGCGCCCGGCCGGGTCTCCCCGCGTGGATCCGGTCCACGGAAGCGTTTGACGGCCGGCTCGCGTCCATCTCGCCCCAGGACATGGACGCCCTGATCCCGCGCTACCGTAGTCACACCGAGATCGGCGCCGATGGATTCTTCCCTCTGGCGTGGGACCCCCGCCCAGACGAACCCCTCAGCGCCGAAGGGCCCGGGGGCGAATGGCTGTCGGTCACGCAAGAAGCTCGCGCATCTCGATGTTTGGGCGAAGAGTGCTTGCGCCCAACCCTCGATGCGCTCGCCGCTCACGGCTACACGCAGCACTTCGTGCGCAGCACCGAGTTGCCAGGGGGCGAAGCGGTCGAGGCCACGCTCAGCAGCTCGACCAATGTCTGGGCGGTCGCCAGTATTCCGGTGGGAGGCCGGGTCTTCACCCTCATCGCCTCGGCGCCATACGCCCGCGCGGACTCGATGCTGACTGCATTCGCGCTGCTCCGAAAAAGCTTCGCGCCGCTCGATGCGGTGGTCCCCGCCTTCGCTGCAGCGACGGTACGGGCGGACGGCCACACGCTGGTAGACCGACTTCGCCTCAAAGCCCGCCTCGAGGCCGCCGCTTTCGAGGGCCAGGGCTGTCCGGCGACGACGAGCTTGGCGAATGCGCCCGGCTCTGCTGCCGCAGAACTCATGCTCGACCTGTACCTCTCCTCGTCCACCGTCGCCGACCGACGCCGCGTGCTCGACTGTGCGTCGCCGGGGGACCGCACCGCTCGGCGCGTATCGCTGGCCACGCTGCTCGATGACGACGCTGGCCTCCACGCGTGGGGCCGCAAGGCCGTCCTCCACCACCCCTCCCGTGCGCTGCGAGACGCCAAGCACTTGCTCCCGATGGGCATCCCTCTGTCGGCACCGGACTACTTCGACCGGACCGAGACCGGGCCGCGTGGCCGTATCGAACTCGGGTTGGCGTTGCCCGAGATCAACGCTCGCCGCTGGACCGCCGAGCTGCTCGCCGGTGGCGAAGAGGACGCTGTACAAGACGCGTGGGTCATCGCCTCCCAGCGGCCGGGACTCGTCGACACGGCACAGGCCTATGAGACCGCGGTGCAGGGTCCTCCTAGCCTCGCATTCCTGGCCTTCGACGTCCTCGAGGTGGCCGAGCCCTCGGTCTACGCAAGAGCCGTTCGGTCGCGCTTCGACGCGCTCGACCCCAAGACGTTGCCCAAGGAGCGTCGATGGGAAACCCGCTCTCTAGGCTACGGCCTGGTCGAGCTGGCCGACGCACAAGACGGGCCGCGCTTGCGCAACGTGGCCAAGCGTTTCGACGACAAAGAGGAGGGCCACCAGAACATCGCCAAGATGTTGCGGCAGTTCAGCGACTGGCACGGCAAGGTGGTCGCCGGCGCTGCCCACGACGCCAAGTCGTTCAACCCCGCCCAACGCGCCATGGCGAGGGCCGCCAAGAAGCCCCGCTCTGCAGAGGTATTGGCCAAGTCCCCCCTCCCCGAGCTCCTTCCGACGCGGCACTGGACCTTCTCCAGGGTCGCCTCTCCGGGCTTGTTCGCCAGCACCGTACTCGACCTGGCCCAGCGACTCGACCCCGGTGACCCCACGGTGCGCCTGATGCTCGACCGTGCGGTGGAGTCGGTACGAAAAACCAACGGCTTCGATGCCTTGCTCGAAGGCGGTGGGCTGGATCTCTCCGAGCCCATCGAATGCGCGAACATGGCGGGTGACAGCGGTTTCGTGTGCGCGGCGACAGTCCTCGATCAGGACGCGCTGCTCACCGAGCTGGGCCAACGCGGCTACGATTCGGATGCAGGCCTGGCGATCGTGTTGAGGCTCTCCAACGGAGCCGGGTTGCTTCCGGTGGCTCTGAGCATCCTTCCCGGGGTGCTACACGAGCTCGTCTACCAAGAGGTCGAAAAGGAAGACAAACCGCAGGAGGACCCAGAAGAGCGCCGAACCGAACGCTTCCGGCATCGCAAACGCATCGCCGGCCACGAGCTGCACTACTACGCCATCATCGACGCACAGACCTCCTCGATCGGCACCGACGCAGAGCGATACTTGTTCGTGGGAGACCGGGTTTTGGTGTTCTCCAACGACTTCATGGCTCGCCGGGTGTTGTTCGAGCCCGCTGAGGACACTCCAAGCCTGGGTCAGGATCCGGAGTTCATCTCGCTCACCCGAGGCTGGAAAGACGGTAGCGCCCTCCAAGCAGCATTCATGGGCATGAGTTCGCCCATCGACGATGCCAGCGTCGCCAGCGAGGTGGTCGCGGACGGCAAGGGGGTCGCATTCCAATACTCGGCCACGACCGACGCGCACGTCTTGGACATGACCAACGCCCACGGGCATTTGCCTCCCGGAGCCGTCAGCACGCTCGTCGTCGGCTACCCCGAACAGAAAGACGACGACGATCTACGCGAACTCACCGAAGTGGAACTCGCCGCCGGTGATGTCGTGCCGCCAACCGAGCTCCTCCTGCGGAGCACCGGCGCCGCGTTGGGCTGGTATCCCGCGGTCGGGGATGGGCTTTGGAAGCAGTGGGTCCTCGTCTTCCCATCCAGCAAACCCCTCCGTGCTGCGGCAGCGAAGTCCGGCGTCCGCGGTCCAACCGGGACGCCGAAGCGGTCACGTGCGGGCTGGTGGTACGGCTCGGCTGACGGCCTCGTCCTGATCGCCAGCACCGAGGCATTGCTCCGCACCGCCCTCTCCCGTCCCCCCGCTCGCACGGGCGGTCCTCACCTCCTCGGCCGCGGTAGCTTCGACGGCGCGCGCGCGTCCAAGGTCATCGCAAAGATCCCCGTCACAGCAACCGGCCTCGATCGTGTCGTCCTGCGGTTCTTCGCCGGCGCGGTGGGCTTGGTCGAGGACGTCGGGTTCGAGGCAACCTGGGAGCCATCCACCCGCGTGGGTCGCATGCAGGGTCGCATGTCCCTTCGGCTTCGAGACCGCGACGCCAGCGAGGTGGTGGACCAGTGGTTGGCCTCTGCCCGATTCCGAAACGCAGCCGCACTGCCCCGCACGCTCCCGCGCTCGGAGACCGATGGCACGTTGCGATTCAAGCTAGCGGTCGGCGACGCCCAGACCTTCGTCGACCAGTCCGTCTATCCTTCGGCGCGGGGATCCGCCCGCGCCGTCGACGAGACCCACGTCGAGCTTGTTGTCCGCGCCAAGGCACGTGACACGGATGCCGCGGCCGTACTCAGCGAATCGAGAGAGAAGGAGCTGCTCAAGACCTCCAACGACCTACGGATTCATGCTCCGGAGATCGAGACCGTTCGAGATTCCTTGACCAAGCCCGACATGGACGCCACCGCCAAGGCAACCGCGATCACCCAGTGGGTCCACGAGCGGGTCGCGTACGAGGTGACGCCTCGCTCGATCGACGCGACCCAGATCCTCAAAGTCGGACGAGGCGATTGCAGCGAGTACGCGCTGCTCACCGTTTCCCTGTTGCGAGCGGCAGGTGTGCCAGCCGAGGTACGAAGCGGAATGGCAGCTGAGGGCGACGACATGGTCGCGCATGCCTGGGTCGCCTATCACGACGGCAAGCGATGGTTCGAGATCGACCCGACATGGGGACGGATGGCCGTCACCGCCGGTCACCTACCGCTGGAGGTCTCCGACGTTTTGGCGTTGGTCTCCCTAGGACAGATGGAGATCGAAGCGATCGAAGTCGTGAAGTAGAGCGTGCCCGGGGGCACGTCGAGCTCACCGCCGGAGCCCGCACGTTGCCCGCACGCAACACGAGTGCTACGCCAATCGACCCCACGAAGAACCACCGGGGTAGACACGACTTCGGATGACGCGGAGCACACAGACCCCTCCCGAGGGACCGGAACCCATGCGACTGGGCCGGTTCCTGGTCGTAGGTCATATCGGCTCGGGGGCCATGGGGACGGTGCATCGGGCCTACGATCCCCAGCTCGACCGAAGTGTCGCGCTCAAGGTCCTGCAGCCACAGGCCGGTGACGCCGATTCCAGCGCCGGACTGCGGCTCGAGCGAGAAGCCCGAACGCTGGCCAAGCTCAGCCACCCGAACGTGGTGACCGTTCACGAGGTCGGCTCCGCAGACGGCCAAGTGTTTGTCGCGATGGAGATGGTCGACGGGGTGGACTTCGATCACTGGCTCGCCGCACGCCCGGTGCCATCCGCGCGCTTCCGTCAGACTCTCGAGTTGATCGTCCAGGCCGGTCGAGGACTGGCGGCTGCCCACCGAGCAGGGATCGTGCATCGCGACCTCAAGCCCGCCAACATCCTCGTCGGGCAGGATGGCCGGGTCCGGGTTGCCGACTTCGGCTTGGCTCGAGGGACTGCAACGCGCACCCTCCCCGACCCGCGAAGCCACCGCGTCAACCGAGACGATTCCGCCGCGCAGACACACCCTGGAATCCCCGTCGGTACGCCCGCGTACTGGTCCCCCGAGCAACGGCAAGGCCACCCCGCGGATGCCCTGGCCGACCAATACGCCTTCTGCGTGACCGCGTGGGAGGCACTGTTCGGCGAGCGCCTGGGGAGCGAGCTTCAGCGACCCGCCTCCACAGGATGGGGCTCACAAGCGCTCTCGGTGGCCACCGCCCTCAAACGTGGGCTGCAGGTCGAGCGGACAGCGCGGTTCGCAAACATGCAGGAACTCGTCGAGGCGCTGACCCGCAACCCCGTACGAAACCGGCGCCGGCTGGCAACCCTCGTGACGAGCACGATGGGCGTCGCCGCCGTGATCGCCGGTGTTCAGCTCGAACGATCAACGCGTTGCGACCACGTTTCGAAACCCGCTGACGCGGTCTGGCATGGCAGCCGCCGGGCGGGACTCCGGCGCCGCTTCTTGGCCGTAGATTGGGCCGGTGCCACCAAGAGCTGGGACCGTTTTTCCGCGGATACCGACGCATACGTCGAAGACTGGAAACAACATGCTCACGCCGCGTGCGAGGCCGGTCTTGTCGAAAAATCCGTCGACAAGCAGGCCTACGAAGCGACCGCTGCCTGCTTCGAAGACCGCATCGTTCGACTCGCGGGGGTCCTGGAGGCGTACTTTGCCGCGGACCGAAGACTCGTGTCTGCGCCGTTCTCCATCACACGCGCGATGGGCCCGCTCAGCGGTTGTGTTGACCACCCAGGGCCCGCCCTCACCGTGTCGCGGCCCCTGATGAGGAAGTTGGCGCACGGCCTGGGTGTGCTGCGCTCGGGCCGTGCAGCCGAAGCAGCCGATGTATTTCGAGACGTGCTCAACTCCGCACGAAAAGAATCCGCACCGTTCGTAGAGATGCACGCGTTGGCGGCGATGGGCGAGGCCGAGGTCGGACGGGGGGACCTTGGCGCCGCCGCAACCGCCAAAGAAGCCGCGTACTGGATGGCTCTGGAGTACGGAGACGATCGCCTGGCCATCCAGCTGTCGGCGTCCCTGGCATCCACGCTCGCAAGCGCTCAAGCGTTCGACGCCGCCCAGCGCTGGCTCAAGCCAGCCATCGCACTTGCAACTCGGGTCGAGCTCGACCCCCAGGACCGGTCCGAGTTGGAGCGCTCCAAGGGCTACGTGTCGATGGCCCGTGGTGAGCTCGACACGGCCCAGGTGCTGCACGAAGAGAGCTTGCGGCTCGCGATCGAAGCGTGGGGCTCGGACCATCCCGACATCGTCCCAGCTCAACTCGACTTGGCGCACGTCCTCCGGCTCCGAGGCGCCCACGACCGCGCGACGCAGCTCGTCCGCCAGGCCCTCGACGCACGGCAAGAGCACCTGGGCCCTTGGAATCCCAGCGTCGCAAACACCCACTCCCGGCTCGGGGTTCTGCTGGAGTTGCAGCAACGCCCCGCGGAGGCTGCCGAACACTTCGCGCGTGCCGTGGACATTTTGACCGAGACCCACGGCCGAGACCACGAAGATGTCGCGGCCGGACTGCGTTCGCTCGGACGCGCGCTTCAGCACGCCGGCGACAAGGAAGCTGCCGCCACCTACGACCGCGAAGCGGACAATATCTCGGCACGGATCCTTGCAGACCAAGCCACCCCGACGTAGCCGAGCTCTTCCGCCCCCTCGCAGACCGCACGCCGGCAAGTTCCTCGGCCCAGCGGCAGACCGAGCGCGCCCTGATACCGTGGTCGCGCTCCGCATGGATCGTCGCAACTTCCTCCTCGGCTCCGGACTCACCCTGTGCAGCCTGCCCTCGTGCTCCGATGAGCCGGCCCCCGCTGGCACGGCTCCCCCAGCACCCAAAGCCGCCACGCCTCCCCCTGTGCTGCCCGTCCCGAAACTCGGGCCTCAGCCCCCGGATGGGCGCCAGGTCACCTACGCTCAGCAGGGCGAAGACCTGATGCTGATGCAGGCGCTGAGCATGCTCGGTGTCACCAAACCCCGCTACCTCGACATTGGCGCGTTTCACCCGACCATCGGGAGCAACACGTACCTCGCGTATCTCTCGGGCGGCCAAGGTGTCCTGGTGGAGCCGAACCCGCCGATGGCCAAGATGCTGAGCGAGGTCCGCCCGCGAGATGTCGTCGTGAACGCCGGGGTCGGCGTGGGGGAAGCAGAGTCCGCACCGTACTACCTGATTCGAGATCGACCCCAGCTCAACACGTTCTCCAAGGAGCAGGTCGACCGCTACCTCGCGCAGGGCCGCGCGCTGGAGAACACCATCGATATGAAGCTGGTCTTGGTCGACGCTCTGATCGAGCAACACTTCACGAAGGGACTCGACCTCCTGAGCATCGACGTCGAAGGGCTCGACCTCGAGATCCTCACCTCCATGTCCGAGGGAGGAGTTCGTCCCACCGTCATATGCGTGGAGACGGCGGTGTTCGACTCCAGCGCGTTGGTGCGACCGGCGATCGAGCTGCTCCGCGCACGGGGCTATGCGGTCCGCGGCGGGTCGATGATCAACACGATGTTTGTCGACGAGCGCGCGCTGCAAGCCAAGGCGCCCGAAGGCGCCATGCTCAGCCTGTGATGGGCCGCGTTCAACGCTTCCAGGGCTGGCGCTCGAAGTAGTCCTTGGTCAGCTCCACGAGCTTGGGCGAGAGCAGGACCAGCGCGATCAAGTTCGGCAAGATGACCACACCCATGAGGACATCCCCAAGCGTCCACGCCAGCGAGAGCGGGACCACGGCGCCGAGGAAGTGCATCAACACGAAGACCGCGCGATACGGACCGACGGCTTTGGGCCCGAGCACGTAGTTGGCGCAGCGGTCCCCATAGTAGCTCCACGAGATCGCGGTGGAGATGCCGAACAAGAGCACGCACAGCAGGACGATGTGGTGCCCAAAGTCTCCCAACGGCGCGAGGCCGCGGCGGAACGCGAGCATCGTCAGGGGCGCGCCGCTCTCGACCGCGTAGCCGTAGAGCGTGTCGTACTCGGTTCCGTCCGAGCCAACCGCCACCTTCCCGGCCGGGTCGATCGTTCCGGTGAACAGGGTTTTCTGGCCCTCGTCGACGTAGAGCTCCTGGACCGGCGCATCGTGCCACGCGACCGACGGCCCGATCGAAGCTCCGTCTTCGACGACCACGCTTTCCGGTGTGCCCTTGATCTGCGTGAACGAGCCGTCGTCCTTCAGCTCGACGAAGGTCATGTCCCCGCGCGAAACCGGGAGTTCCGTGGGCATCCGGTCCTTCCAGACGCCGGTGATGATGATGACCATCGCGGTCATCGTGCAGATCAGAATCGTGTCGATGAACGGCTCGAGCAGTGCAACGACGCCCTCGGAGACGGGCTCGTCGGTCTTGGCCGCAGCGTGTGCGATCGGTGCGCTGCCTTGTCCCGCCTCGTTGGAGAACAAACCTCGCTTAACGCCCCACATCGCCGTGACCAAGAACGCGCCGACGCCTGTGCCCGCAACGCCGGCGGTTGGGTTGAAGGCTTCCGAGACAATGAGGTTGAGGGCGGGCCAGATCTCCCCGGCGTTCATCACCAGGATGACCAGCGCCCCGCTGACATACAGCCCGGCCATCGCAGGCGCGAGGATCGACGTGAACCGACCGATGCGCTTGATGCCGCCAAGGATGACCCCACCCACGACCGCCGCAGCCACAAGTCCGGTGACCCATGCGGGCACACCAAACGTGCTGACCATCGTGTCGGCGACCGTGTTGGACTGGACTCCGTTGCCAGTCAAGAACGCGGTCAGTCCGAGGGCCACGGCGAAGAACAACGCCAGCGGCCTCCACTTCGGGCCGAGGCCTTTCTCGATGTAGTACATCGGCCCGCCTGCCACGCCGTCGTCCCCACTCGCGCGGTAGTTCTGGGCCAGCGTAACCTCCGCAAACTTGGTCGCCATGCCCAGTAGCGCGGTGATCCACATCCAGAACAGCGCCCCCGGACCACCCCAGTGCAAGGCGATCGCGACTCCGGCGATGTTGCCAATCCCAACCGTGGCGGAGAGTGCGGTGGACAGCGCCTGAAAGTGCGAGACGTCGCCGGGATCGTCCGGGTCGTCGTAGCGACCTGTGGCGACCGCCATGCCGTGCCCCAGGCGTCGAAACTGGATCAGGCCCAACCGGAACGTGAGGAAGAAGCCAACGCCCAGCAGTGCGATGACGATGAACGGGATCGTCTGATCGCCGACCGGGATGCCCGAGGACCAGATGAGCGAGTTGATGCTCTCTACGAAATGTTCCAGGGCTTCCATGGGCGCGGCGACGCAGCATCGCCCCCGGAGGCGGGGGCACGCAAGGGCGGGGGCTGACGTATGCCTCGCGGCGGTGGTAGCAATGGCCTCGCATGGCTCCCACCGCGCGCTCCTCCTCGCTGAAAACGCTTCTTCTGTTGGCGTGCTTCGTCACCCCAGGCTGTCGTCAGGGCGGGGAGACGCAGACACCGGACGCGACCCAAGCGGAAAAGGGGGACGACTCGCTGAGCTTCCATCCCTCCCCGCCACCGGAGCCTCCCCCGGAAAAATCCGACGGGAACGCAGGGGACGAGGCCAAGAAGAAGGAAGCGTGGGACGTCGAAAAGGCGCCTGGTCCGCGGAAGAAGGTCAGCATCGACACCGATGAGGGGACGTGGATGAGCCTCACACTGAGTCCTGACGGCAAGACCATCGTCTTCGACCTGCTCGGCGATCTCTACAGCATCCCCTTCGAAGGCGGAGAGGCCACCCCGCTGACCCAGGGCATGTCGTGGGACATGCAGCCCGTCTTCAGCCCGGACGGGAAATGGTTGGCATTCACCAGCGACCGCGACGGCGCCGACAACATCTGGGTACTCCCTGCTGAGGGAGGTGAACCGCGCCAGATCACCAAAGAGGACTTCCGCCTGGTCAACAGCCCCGCATGGACCCCCGATGGCCAGTTCATCGTGGCCCACAAGCACTTCACCGCTCGGCGAAGCCTGGGTTCGGGTGAGATGTGGCTGTACCACATCGGCGGTGACACCAAGGGCGTCCGCATGACGGAGAAGCCCAACGACCAGAAGGACGTCGGGGAGCCCGCGTTCTCCCCCGACGGCAAGTGGCTGTACTTCAGCCAGGACACCACCCCGGGCGACGTCTTCGAATACAACAAAGACCCGCACGCGGGCATCTACGACATCAAGCGGATGGACCGCGCCGACGGACACATCGAGGTCTTCGTCGGCGGGATCGGTGGCGCAGTACGGCCCACTCCATCCCCCGACGGCAAGCAACTCGCGTTCGTTCGGCGGCAAGGTCTCGACACCGTCCTCGCGGTCAAGGACCTGGCCTCCGGAGCCGAGCGTATCGTCGCTCGAAACCTCGACCGCGACATGCAGGAGACGTGGGCGATCCACGGCGTATACCCCACGATGGCGTGGACCCCGGACAACAGCCAGCTCGTCTACTGGGGAGAGGGCAAGCTCCACCGCGTCGACCTGAAGTCGGGCAACGTCAGCAACATCCCCTTCCGGGTCAAGGATACCCGTGAAGTGGTCGAGGCACTTCGACACGAGGTCGACCCCCACCCCAAGTCGTTTCACACCAAAATGCTGCGAGACGTCGTCGTTTCCCCGAACGGCAAGAAAGTCATCTTCCAGGCCCTGGGGCGGCTGTACGTCCGTAGCTTGCCCAGCGGCCAAGCCAAACCCTTGACCAACGACAAGGACGTGCACGAGTTCTTTGGGTCCTTCTCCCGCGACGGGAAGCGGGTCGTGTTCGTGTCTTGGACCGACGAGGGGCTCGCCAGCGTCCGCACCGTTCCTGCCAGCGGCGGGCGGAGCAGCACGGTCACCAAAGCGCCCGGGCACTACTTCGACCCCGTGTTCTCCCCTGACGGCAGCACCATCGTCTTCCGCAAGGGTGGCGGCGGCTGGCTCACCTCGCCGCTGTGGAGCGAAGACACCGGTCTGTATAGCGTCCCCACCCGCGGCGGAACCCCTGCGCTCATCAGCCACAGCGGGAGCAGCCCGCACTTCGGCGCCGAGGACGACCGCGTGTTCTTCACCGGGTTCGGCAAGAAGGGCAAGCGCGAGCTGCGAAGCGTTGAACTCGATGGCTCGGACCTCCGGACGCACGTGGGCTCCGAGAAGGCCAACCGCATGCGGGTTTCTCCCGACGGAAAGTGGCTGGCGTTTCAGGAGGGCTTCAACGCTTACGTCGCACCGCTCCCCGCGACCGGCCGTAGTTTCGATGTGAGCCCCACCTCCAAGGCCCTTCCCATCCGGCGGGTCAGCCGTGACACGGGCGATTACATGCACTGGTCCGGCAACAGCGAACGCTTGTACTGGTCCACCGGTCCCGAGTTGTTCGCGCGCGACCTCAAAGAGGCGTTCTCGTTCATCGACGGCGCCCCCGAAGAGCTCCCCGAGCCACCCGAAGCGGGGACCGACATCGGCTTCGATGTCGACAGCTACGTCCCGAACACGACGTTCGCGCTCACGGGCGCCCGCATCGTCACGATGAAGGGCGACGAGGTGATCGAGGACGGCGTGATCGTGGTCAAAGGCGATCGCATCGAAGCCCTGGGGAAGCGAGGCGAAGTGACCGTGCCCGGCGGCGCCACGAGCATCGACGTGAGCGGGAAAACGATCATCCCCGGCCTGGTCGATGTGCACGCCCATGGCTCACAGGGCGAGTCCGGCATCACGCCGCAGCAGAACTGGATGCACTACGCGACGCTGACCTTCGGCGTCACCACGGTCCACGATCCGTCCAACGACACGGGCGAGATCTTTGCGGCGGCCGAACTCGCCCGCGCGGGTGAGGTCGTCGCACCGCGCATCTTCTCCACCGGCACCATCCTCTACGGCGCGGACGCGCCGTTCACTGCGAAGATCGACAGCCTCGACGATGCCCGCAGTCACCTGCGCCGACTCAAGGCCGTGGGTGCGTTTAGCGTCAAGAGCTACAACCAGCCCCGTCGCAACCAGCGTCAGCAGGTGATCGCTGCCGCTCGGGAGCTGGAGATGATGGTCGTGCCTGAGGGCGGCTCCACGCTGCAGCACAACCTCAACATGATCGTGGACGGCCACACCGGCATCGAACACGCGGTGCCTGTCGCGAACGGGTACGCGGACCTGAAGCAGCTGTGGAGCGGCACCGAGGTCGGCTACACCCCGACGATGGGGGTCGGCTATGGGGGTCTGGGCGGCGAGCTCTACTGGTACGCGCACACGAATGTGTTCGAACACCCCAAGATGCGGGCCTTCGTCCCTCCCCACGCATACGAAGGGCGCTCCCGTCGGCGGCCCATGGCGTCGAAGGGCGACTGGAACCACTTCCGCATCGCCAAGCTCGCCGAGGAGCTTCAAGAGGCCGGTGTGAAGGTCAACCTGGGCGCCCACGGGCAGCGCGAAGGTCTCGCTGCGCACTGGGAGCTGTGGATGTTCGTGCAAGGCGGGATGACCCCGCTCGAAGCCCTGCGAGCGGTGACGCTGGACAGTGCGCACTACATCGGCATGGACCACGCCCTGGGCTCCCTCGAACCCGGAAAGCTGGCGGATCTCGCCGTGATCGACGGGAACCCGCTGAGCAACATCCGGGACTCCGACAAGGTGACGCACACGATGGTCGGCGGGCGCCTCTTCGATGCCTCCACGATGGACGAGATCGGTGGTGCGGAGGTCGAGGCGGCGGACTTCTACTGGCAGGGCACCGCGGGCACGACCCGCCCGACCACCACGTTCACCCAACACCGACATTGATGGCGACGTCGGAGGCTCGAGCCGTTACCCTCCCGGGCGAAATGCACTTTGCCGCAGCGCTTTCCGGTGCCGATCGCTTCGACACCGCGTTCGACGAGGTCATCGACGACCTCGAGGATCGACTCGCCGGCGCCTCGCCGTCGCTCCTCACCATGTTCGTCGGCTCGGCGCACGAGGCCAACTACGTGCGCCTGCATCGGATGCTTCGAGCGAAGTATCCGAAGGCTTCGCTCGTCGGCTGCTCGGCCGGTGGAACCATCGGGGACGGTCAAGAACTTGAGGAGGGCAGCGGCCTCAGCGTCAGTGCCATTCACTTGCCAGGCGTCGACATCCGCCCGTTCCACCTCGATCCTGACCGCGTTCCCAAGCCGACCTCCAGCCGACTCTGGCAGGAGGTCCTCGGAACATCCGCAGGTTCTCAGCCCACGATCATCCTCCTTCCCGACCCCTTCACCAGCCCGGTCGATGCCGTGCTCGAAGGACTCGACCGCACCTTCGAAGGCAGCACCGTCCTGGGCGGTGTAGCCAGCGGGATGCAAGAGGCTGGCGGTGGCGCGCTGTTCTGCGACGACGAAGTGCACGCCACCGGAACTGCAGGTGTCGTCCTCAACGGAGACGTTCAGGTCGACACGATCGTCTCTCAAGGCTGCCGCCCGATCGGAGCCCCGATGTTCGTGACCCGCGGCTCGGAGAACCTGATCACCGGGTTGGACGGACAGAGCCCGGCCGCGGTCCTTCAGCGGCTGTACGATGGTCTTCCCTCCGAAGACCAGGTGCGGCTGCGCCAGTCGTTGTTCGTGGGCCTCGTGATGGACGACGATCTCGAAGTCTACGAGCAGGGCGACTTCCTCATCCGCAACATCGTAGGTCTCGATGGGGACACTGGCTCGCTCGCGATCGGTGCCAACGTCCGGCCCAACACCGTGGTGCAGTTCCACCTTCGCGACGCCGAAACATCGCAGCGTGACCTACAAGCTCTGCTCGAGGCGCGAAGCGACGCTGGCGAACCTACGCCTGCTGGCGCGTTGATGTTCTCGTGTCTCGGCCGCGGCCAAGGCCTGTACGGCAAGCCCAACGTCGACAGCGACATCGTCCGCGGCCTCTACCCCGAGCTTCCGCTCGGCGGGTTCTTCTGCAACGGCGAGCTCGGTCCCGTCCAGGGCATCACGCACCAGCACGGCTACACCAACGTGCTCGCGCTGTTCGGGTAGCGCGCGGTGCCCAAAGCTCGGCGCGCTGGCGTCGGAAGGCGCCCACGAAAAAGCGCCGTGCAAGCTGGTGCGAAACAGCGTTGCGATCGGCGCTTTGGGTGCGGTGTGGATGGCCCGGAGGCCAAAACGAGCGGGCGAGTCTAGAAGCCGAGTTCTTTTTTGCGGTCTTCGGCGGTCGGCAGCGGGTCCGAGGTCTCGGTGAGCACGGGCAGTCCGGGCGCCTTGTCGGCGTTGATCTGCTTCCACTCCTCTTGATCCTCGGGCAACTCCGTCTCGTCGTAGATTGCTTCGACGGGGCACTCCGGCACACACGCGCCGCAGTCGATGCACTCGTCTGGATCGATGTAGAGCATCTCCCCATCGGCGTGAAAACACTCCACGGGACAGACCGCTACGCAGTCAGTGAAGCGACAACCCTTACAGTTTCCGGTGACGACAAACGCCATGGCCGGCGGACTGTAGCCTCTTGCCGTCCGAAACGCCCGTGTTTGTCGCGTTCACGGCCAAATGAAACCGCGGCTCCGGGCCAAAAAGTCGGGCCGCACCACGGGACCGACATTTGTCCACACCAAGGGACGGCCCCAAGGCCGCTGCTGTGGACAATCTGTGGATATCTGGAAGTGAAACCGCCTCAAGCATCGGGAACCTCTTGCATTTTCAGATGATCACGCGCGCTGTACGCATCGTGTGAACAACCGCCCCGCTAGCCCGATCCGCCGCATCGGTCCATGCTCGGGGAGTTCATGGCCGCGCGCCCACCCCGTTCGATCTCCGGTCCCATCATCTGGGGATCGGTCAGCGCCACGCTCACCGTCGTGATGCTGGTCGGCTGGATCTACCTGATCCTCAAGAACGGCGAACTGACCCAGCAGTGGGTCACGAACTTCTGGCTGCTCGGCGGCGGCATCGTGTCGTTGGTCGCGATCACGACCGTTCTGATCCTGTTCTCGGTCTTCCTCGCGCGGCAGATTCTTGAGAACCGGCGGCAGACGACGTTCATCGATTCTGTCACGCACGAGCTCCGCTCCCCGCTCGCCTCGATTCGTCTCGGACTGCAGACGCTCGGGCGTGCGGGCCTCGCCAGCGAACAACGCGAGCAGCTCCGCGAGATGATGCTCGAGGATACCGACCGCCTGGCGGCATTCATCGACGACATCCTCGAAGCGACCCGCCTCGAGTACGCCCACGCCGGGCAGATGCTCAATCAAGTCTCGCTGGCCGAACTGATTCACAGCTGCGCTGCGACGGTTGCTCGACGCCACAAACTCGACCTCAATGCCATCGAGGTCGACGTCGACGATGCGACCGAGCTTCGCATCGACGGGACCGCGGTTGAGACGGTCCTCAAGAACCTTCTCGACAACGCGATCAAGTACTCCAACCCGCCGGTTCGGGTTCAGATCACCGCGCGAGCGACGGACCAGGGCCGCGTGGAGATCTGCGTTCGCGACCGTGGCGTCGGCATTCCTCAAAGCGAACTTCGGCGCATCTTCGACCGGTTCTACCGGGTGGACCACGAAGATGTTCGTGCTCGTCGCGGCACCGGCTTGGGCCTGTTCGTCGTGAAAGCCCTCGTCAAGGACCTCGGCGGGCGGCTCAAGGCGCACTCCGACGGCCGTGGCAAAGGCACCACGATGACCATCAGCCTGCCGTACATTTCCAAAGACGTTCCCTCCGCCGTCAGCACCGAGCAGGAGGCCCTGCCATGAATGCGCCCAAACCACGTCTGCTTCTCGTCGAGGATGAGGACCACCTCGCCGCCGGTCTCAAGCTGAACTTCGAACTCGAGGGGTTCGAGGTCGACGTCGCGAACACGGGACGCGAGGCGGGCTCACTGCTGCTCCAGCCCGACTACGACATCATGGTGCTGGACGTGATGCTGCCCGACACCAGCGGGCTGACCTTGTGCCGCAGTATTCGAGACACGGGCAACACCACCCCCATCCTGATGCTGACCGCAAAAGCCAGCCTCGACGACCGGGTGGAGGGACTCAACGCGGGCGCCGACGACTACCTCACCAAGCCGTTCGAACTCGAGGAACTTCTCGCCCGGGCTCGCTCCATGCTGCGACGGGCCGAGTGGGAGAAGCGCGAAGAATCGCGCCCTGCGGCGGCGATCCTGCACCTGGGAACCGCCACCGTGGACTTTGAGCGACATACCGCAGAGCGCGAAGGCGAGTCGCTGCACCTGACGAAGCTCGAGTTCGACTTGCTGCGCTACTTCGTCGAGAATCCTGAGCGCGTCCTGAGCCGGGAGGAGCTCCAGCAAGAGGTGTGGAAGCTGCGCGACTACCCCAACCGCCGGATGGTCGACAACTTCATCATGCGACTGCGACGCCACTTTGAGCTCGACCCGCAGGCCCCGAAACTGTTCGTCTCAATTCGTGGAGCTGGCTACAAGTTCATCGCGCCGCGAGAGCCTGCTACAACAGGCACGTGATGAAGTCTTGGGCGGTTGTGTGGCTGGCGGTCGGGCTCGTTGCGACTTCAGCCTGTGACGGCGGCGGTGGCACGGCCAACACCGACACCGACGCCGCCAGCAGCGGTGCTCAGGCCAGCGGAACCACGGGCTCCGGTGAGTCGAGCGGCCGCAGTAGCGTCAGCACAACCTCAGGGACGAGCA
This sequence comes from Nannocystales bacterium, assembly GCA_050633305.1. Lineage (GTDB taxonomy): Bacteria > Myxococcota_A > Polyangia > Nannocystales > Nannocystaceae > CAJXVA01. Next base: position 187,231 of record JBOEGF010000018.1, on the reverse strand, counting down.
CCGACAACCCCGACAACACGAGCAGCGGCGCCGACTCCACCACGCAGACCCCCTCAGACGGGGTCCCGATGTTCGTCGCCCTTGGCCAGGGTGGCCGGCGGCTGGTCTCGTGTGACGACGGACAGAGCTGGGGCACGGAGCAGGTTGTCGAAGTCAACGACGACGACCATGGCCCGTACAGCTCTCGGGACGTCGCGTGGGGCGAGGGTGCGTTCTTGTTGGGTATGGGTTGGGGCAACCCGGCGCGGATCTCGGCGAGCGCGGACGGTATCGATTGGCAGGAAACCTTCCCCCCGCCGGACTACATCGAGTCGCGTGGGCTCTCGGGTATCGCCTTCGGCGCGGGCCGATTCGTCGCGGTGGTGGGCTCGGACAGCTGGACCAGCGACGACCTCGGGCAATCCTGGTCCCAGGACGGACAGCTTCCAACCAACGGGAACATTCGCGTCGTCACGCACAGCAGCTTCGGCGATGGGCTCTACTACGCGGTCGCCGACGGCGGGCTCATCTACCAGAGCCCCGACGGAGCCTCGTGGACCGAACCTCTGGCCACGACCGGCTCGTGTGACGGAGGCAACCTCAGCCGGCGTGGGGGGATCGCGGACCGTGACGGGGTGTTCGTCTTGGTCACCGATACAGGGAACGTTTGCCGCACCGACGATGGAGGCGTGTCGTTCACCCATCACACCCTCGGCGCAGGCACGGGTGATGTCGTCGTCCGCTCGGACGTGATCGCGACCGACGAGGGGTTCTACGCAGGCAGTCGCGATGGCGGGTGGCACAGCGCCGACGGCACCCAGTGGGAGTTCATGAGCTTCGCGCTCGAGGGCGACGACATCGCCACGGTCGCTCACAGCACGGACTCGGGCACCCTCATCGGCATCGCGTGGAACGGGGACGATTTCTACCGGAGCACGGATACCGGTCGGAGCTGGGCCGTCGCCAACGCACCGGCGGGCAACGACACCAACGCTGCAGCATTCGGGTTTGCCAGCGCCTCGGCCCAGTGCCCCGGCTGACGCGCGGGCCGGCCCCGGCGAACCTGGGGCACCCGCGCTGCCAACAGCGCGCCTCGCTTGGCGAAGACATTGGCCGCGTGGTCGTCGTTACCTTTTCAGCGGTCGCTGTGCGTCGTGCCCCGTACGCCCGAGCCCGAGCTGTTGAAACGCACGACATCGACGTCATGCCTCGCGGCGAGAATGTCGCCGCAGAATCGGCAACCGCCGCGCGGGCGATGGTGTTAGATGTGGCACTTGGGTTGCATCGATCTTTTCCTGAAGGAAACGGCCTTCCCAACGCATTCATGATGCGACGTCGGGCTCCGCCGACATTCACGTTTTCCCCCTTGAACTGACTTCCCCGGGTCGTGCGCCAACCCGAACCGATTGATGACGGCATGAACTGGATACTGCGGCGGCTCCCACGGTTTCGCTGGAACCTTGGCCGGTGGGACAGTCTCTCGGTCCTGTGGCTGATCTTCGCCGCAGTGGTGGCCGTGCTCGTCTTCGACGACTTCGGCGAGACCTTCGACGAGGACAAACACGTCACCTACGGCGACATGATTCTCGCCTGGTTCGTCACCTTGTTCGAAGACGACCGCGCGCTGTCCTACTCGCGCGACTACCTCTACGGTGGTGCGTTCGACTTCGCGGGCGCCATCGTCCGGGTCCTGCTTCCCCTCAGCACAAACGACGCGCAGCACCTCCTTGGCGCTGCCGTGGGATGGATGGGGCTGTTGGGGACGTGGCGGCTGGGCAGGAGACTCGGCGGTCCCGCCGTCGGATGCGTTGCGCTGCTCCTCATCTCGGTCACCCCCGCGTTCGTGGGCCACGCGGTCAACAACCCCAAGGATGCCCCGTTTGCGGTCGGTTACGTGTGGGCGCTGTACGGCATCGTCACGTTGGTCCGAGCCGCACCCAACCTCACCCGTCGACATTGGATCTCGGCAGGACTGTTTGTGGGGTTGTCCGCATCCGTGCGCGTCGCGGGCCTGCTGTGCTTTTGTTATCTAGGCTTGGCGGTCGCGTTCGTCTTCCACTACGGACACCGGGTCCGACGGTTCGGAGACACCCGCAGCCTGCTCCAGCTCGGCGGTCGCGCCACGGGGGCCTTCGGCCTGGCTTGGGTTGCGATGATCGCCGCGTGGCCGTGGGCTCAGCTGGCGCCGCTTCGTCGGCCCGTGTTCGCGCTCAGCTACATGTCGAAGTTCGCCCTCGCGCCGCGCAAGTTTCCGTTCGAAGGCGTCGAGATGTACGGCTTCGAAATCCCTTGGGACTACATCCCGAGGATGCTGGCGTTCAAGCTGCCCGAGCTCGTGCTTGTTGGCCTTGCGTTGAGCCTTCTCGTTGCGCCACGTCTCCTCCTACGCGAGCGGGACCTACGGCGCACTGCGAGCTGGGCTCTGTTGGTCTTGGCAGTGCTCATCCCGCCGGCCTACGCGATTCTCAAGGGGTCGACCCTGTACGGCGGGATTCGCCACTTCCTGTTCTTGATGCCGCCGCTCGCCGTATTCGCCGCCGGTGGTTTCGTTGCCGCCGCCAGACTCGTCCTCGCGCGCTCACGACCCGCAGCCCTCGTCTTGGCTACGGCGATCGGTATCGCGTGGAGTTTCAGCCTGGCCACCATCGTCCGGCTGCATCCGATCCAGTACGTCTACTACAACCAACTCGCGGGCGGCGTGCAGGGGGCAGAAGGCAACTTCGAGCTCGACTATTACGGCGGCGGCTACCGACCGGCGGTTCGGCAATTTCTCGCCGAGCTCTGGGAGCGTGAACCGGAGACCTACCTGTCCAAGAAGGTCCGGTACTCGGGATGCGGTGGCGGCGGTGAGCTGCCAGCGCACTTCGTCAAGGACGACGAGAAGCCAGACTTCCACATCGGCAGCACCCGCTCCGACTGCCGGAACAAATACTCGTCGCGCCCCATCTTCACCGCGCTCGTTCGCGATGGCGTGCCGATCGTGATCATTCGGGATCTGCGAAAGAAGCCCGAGAAGGCAAAGCAATGACCTCTCCTGACGAACTCTCGAAGGAGTCCCTCGAGGACGTTCTCGCCGCGGCGGAGGCCCTCCTCCACGACCCCGTCGCCGCGCCTCGATTCGCCGTCCCCTGCGTCCGTCAAGCATGGGGGATCAAGCTGGAAGACTCGGCAGACCTGCCGGTGGCACTTCGCGAGCACGAAGGACTCCCCAAACCGCAGCGAGACCGGTTCGCCGACAGCTGGCAGCGTCATGACAACGACAGCAGCACCCTTTCGCGCGAAGAGCTGCTCGAGCAGGTCCGCGTCCTGCGGCGGACAACGGCGGCGCCGAGCCGACGCACGCTCTACGCGGCCTGGGCCCTGATGGCCGTCGCCTTGCTCGGCATCCTCACGCTACGGATGTACTCCGGTTCCGTCAGTACGACGCAGGAGTCCACGGTCGGACCGTGGCGCGTCGAGATCTTCGCGATCAAGGAGTTCCGCGGGCCCTCCGTCGCGTTCCGGGCCGCCGACGCGGACTTCAAGTGGAAGGGTCCGCCGCACGAAACGATGCCAAAGGACAAGTTCGCGACCCGGCTCTCCACGTGCCTCGAGCTCGACGCGCCGACCAAGGTCGACTTCATCCTCGTCGCCAACGACGGCGCACGACTGTTCGTGGACGGCAAGAAAGCACTCAACGCCTGGAACGTCTCGGGCAAGGCTCGCACGGTGACCCGTCAGCTTCCTGCGGGAACCCATCGCATCGTGGTCGAGCACCACGACAAGCGCGGTAAGGCCTCCATCAACCTCACCGCCTCGTTCGACGGGGGCCTTCCTGGCCCCATTCCTCCTGCGCTCCTGCGATACTCCTCGGACTCAGAGAGCTGCTAGACGCAGGCCCGCTCAGCTCAGCGTCTCCACGTACATCGCGAGCAGTGACGCGATCTCGTCAACCTCGGGGTCATCGAGTTCTTCCGCGGCAACCTCGGCCCAAGTGGCCATGTTCTGGGCAACCGTCGCGGCGCCATCGAGGTTCCCGTTGTCCACCATGATTCCAATGACCATCAGCGCCTTCGCATAGCCGACCACCACGTCGGCCTTGCGCAGCACGTTGGCGCCCTCCAAGACCACGTCCTCGATCGCGACCGTGCGCTCGTTGGTATGGACCACCCCGGTCAGGGGATCCGTGTACTCGATCGATGCCTCGATGCTGTCGCAGTCGGAGATCAAGCTCGGGTCGCACGCCGAGATGATCTGGTGGAACGTCATCGTATCGTTGGGACCGAGGTGTTGTGGCTCGACCTCGGTGGGGTCGCCGCTGACCTCTTCCCCATGGAAGCGCTTGAGCCCGAAGTACCAAGGCAGCGTGAGCCGGGTTCGAACGTTTCGAGCGACGACCATCGTGTTGGACAGGAATCGACCGCCCAGCATGCGTTCGGCCTCTGCAGCGCTATCGATGAAGATGTAGGCACCCTTGCCCGCATCGGTCACCGTGTCCATCAAACTGTCGGAGTAGCCAGTGCCGTCACCGACTCCAACGCCCAGCAGGTACGTCCCTTCGCCATCGTTGTCGGAGGACTCGCTCGCGATCAGGTCCAGGTCGGTGACCCCGGCATTCGCCCCACCGTCACTCACCAACATCACCCGGTTGATGCCGTTGTCGATGTGGTTCTCGTTGGCCAGCTGATATGCCGAGACCAACCCCGCGTGGAGGTCGGTGGATCCGTACGCCGACAGCCCATCGATCAGCGCGAGCAGCTGCGGATCATCAGGACCTTCGACCGCGTGACCATCGAGCAAGACAAGTTGGTCGGTCGACCAGGTGACCATCGAGATCGTGTCCCCCGACCGCAGAGACCCGGCGGTGGCGCGCATCGTCTCCTTCATCATGCTCAGCGGCAGTCCGTCCATCGACCCGGAGGTGTCCAGTGAGAACACCAGGTTCAGCGGCGGTCGCTGCTCCGCCGTCATCTGGCGGCTTCGCGCGCTGAGCATCAGCGTGAACTCCCCCGTCTCGGGATTCGTCCGCCGCATTTGAATACCCACCGTGGCAGCGTCCTCGGTGGGGTTGTCGTAGCTGAGGTCGTAGTAGTTCAGAAACTCGTGAATCCGGAGCTGCGAGCGGTCGACGATGCCTCCGTTCTGGATCGCCGCACGCGCGAGGACCGGGGAGGCCTGCGAGTTGCTGTCGTCGTTGCTCATGTACAAGACGACCGGGTCCGCGTCGTCAGGACACATGGACTCGGCCTCGGTGTACCGAGCCGTACGGAGGTCGAGCGGGTCCACGGCCTTCGGAGCCTCGTCGCATTGCCCCTTCTTGCAATCCGGGTCCATGCCATCGCCGCACATACATTGGCAGACGCCATCGTCGACGCAGAGTTCGTCCGGCATGCACAGCGCGAGGACGCCGTCGTTCGTAATGTTGCACCATGACCCTTTCGGACATACGGGCGAACTCTCGGGCCCGGAACACATCGCGACACATGTGCCTTCCAAGGTCTTCTCGACCACGTCGTAGCAAACAACCCCAATGTCGCAGTCGTCCAGGCCGCTGACGCCCGAGCCTTCCACGGCACAGGGTTCGCCCGGAGCCAGGGGGTCGGGCGCAACCGGCACACAGCGTGTTGCGTTGTGCAGGGGTCCACCGTCGTTGGCCCACGGCCCGCACTTCTCCCCGTCCCCGCAGTCTTGATCCCAGACGGAACACTCGACCGAGACCCCACCACCGTCAGGGTCGGTGATGAAGCCGGACCCCACGCCGGTGGGATCCCCGTCCTCGTCGTCGTCGTCGCTGGGCTCTCCTTCGACCGGCGGTTCGAACGGTGGCGCACCCCAGCCAGCGTTCCCACCAACGAGAGGCTCGCCGTTCGCGCACAGCAGAGAAGGCCCATCAGGCCCACCCGAGGACGAGTCATCGAGCGCGCTTTCGCCCGTCGAAGAGGCCGACCCGGTCGTGGACTCGTCCGCATTGACCGCGGGAGAAGAGCTACAACCGATTGTAATTAGGGCACTTAGTATAGATCCACAGCGTCTCATGACAAACCGGCAGCTATGCAAGCTATGTCATCTTTAGCGTTAAGTACAGTTTCAAATCGGCGCCAGGTTTATGCGTGAGCCACCCTCCCGCATTCCAAAAGTAGCCAACCAAGGCCGAGAAGAGTTCCGCAAGCGAGGCAAGCAATGCCGAGCCGCGATATCCATCGGCTCTGGCGTTCTCTCGATCGTCGCTGGCGTTCTGCCACCGTTGCCCAGGCGACCAAGGGGCTGCAACGGATGGGGCGATTGTTCACGGCTTCAGCATGCCGGGTTCCGCAGGCGCGACGCGAAACGTTTCCCGTCACCGGCGAGCACGAGCCCACCGACGGTCCGTGCAGCGAGGCGAGGGGCCCGGCCAGCTCATAGTGGCTCGACGAAACTCGCGAGCACGGTCTTGACCTCGCGGTTGTTGAGCCGAATCTGCAACTTCATCTTCGGTCCCGAGCCAGACCAGCCGAGCACTTCGGCATCGCCGAACGTCCGGGTACGCACCATCATGCCCACATAGATCGGCACGCCTTCCCCCTCATCCGCCGGGATGTCATCGAACGGGATGTCTGGCTCGGCGTCGTACTCGATATCGTTCTGCCAGGACTCGGCCTGGCGGCGGATCGGCTGTTCGCGGTGTGCCGACCGACGTCCGTAGCCGCCGTAGTCCGGCTCGTCGCCGACCCGGTGCACACAGTCTCGCGGCAGGTCGCCCAAGAACCGCGACGGAACGCCGACCTGGGTCTGGCCGTAGATCCGCCGACGTGCGGCCATGGTCAGGGTCAGCATCCGCTTGGCTCGGGTGAGCGCGACGTATGCCAACCGTCGCTCCTCCTCCATCTGCACGGGATCGTCCAAGACACGCGCATGGGGGAAGACACGCTCCTCCATCCCCGTGACGTACACCCGCTCGAACTCGAGACCCTTCGCCGAGTGCACCGTCATCAAGTTGATCGCACGGGCCGCGTCACCTTCGGAGCGCTCTCCCCCAACCAGACTCACCAGCTCCAGGTAGTCATCGAGCGTGCCGTCGGGGCGCTCCTGCAGGAACTCCATCACGTTGCCCTGGAGTTCCTGAAGGTTCTCCAGGCGGGCTTGCGACTCTTCGCTGTCGTCGGTGATGAGCATCTCGCGATACCCACTGACCTCGATCACCCGAGCCATCAGTTCGTCGAGCGGAAGCTGATGCATCTCCTCGCGAAGGTTCTGCATCATGGTGACGAAGCCGCGGACCTTTCGCGCCGCTGCTTTCTTCAATCCCGCCGCTTCGGGATCGAGCAGAGACTCCCACAGCGAACTCCCGTTCTTGGCAGCAGCATCAGCCAACCGGGTCTGCGTGGTGTTTCCAATGCCCCGGCCCGGTCGGTTGATGATCCGGCTGACATGCGCATCCGAGCTGTTGTTTCGGAGCACCGAGAGGTAGGCCAGCGTGTCCTTGACCTCCTGGCGCTCGTAGAACGCCACCCCACCAACGATGCGGCATGACAACCCCGCGCGCCGGACCTCGTCCTCGAGCACACGCGACATCGCGTGAGTCCGGTAGAAGACCGCGATCTCCTCGGGGTCCGTTCCGTCTTCGATCGCCGCGTGAGCATCCTGCGCGATCAAGCGTGCCTCGTCGCGTTCGGTCCCCAGCTTGACCATCCGGACGGGGTCCCCCTCGCCCAGATCGCTCCACAGGGTCTTCCCCAGCCGCCCCGAGTTCTTGCGGATGACCGCATCGGAGCACGTCAGGATGTTCATCGTGCTGCGGTAGTTCTGTTCCAGACGAACAACCTTGGCCCCCTCGTGGCGGTCGGCGAACCGCAGGATCTGTTCGACGTCAGCACCACGCCACCCGTAGATCGACTGGTCGTCGTCCCCCACCACGCACAGCTCGGCGTTGCGGGCGATGCGGTCGATGAATTCGGCCTGCACCGGGTTGGTGTCCTGGAACTCGTCGACCACGACATGGGTGAACCGGGTGGTCATCCGAACCATCGGGTCGAGGTCGGCGAGCTGGGAGTCCGACGGCTTGGTCGCTTTGCGCAGGAGCGAGACGACATGGAGGATCAGATCCCCGAAGTCGCAGGCGTCGGCGGCCTTGAGCTTCTCTTGGTACTTCGTGTACGCGTTGCGAATCACGGTCGCGACCGGCTCGAGAATCTGCAGCTGGTCGAGCTCGCTGGGCCGGAGCCCCTGGTTCTTGGCCCGGTCGATGTGCCCCAAGACGCCTTTGGGCGTGTAGAGGCGGTCGGGTACCCCAAGGTCCGCCAGCACCTGCTTCATCAGGGACTTCTGATCACTGGTGTCGTAGATCGCGTAGTGCGAGCTCAGGCCCACGCCCTCGGGGTTGCGCCGCAGGATCCGCGCACAGATCGAGTGAAACGTGCCAACCCACAGCTCTCGGGTCTCGTGCCGGCCGTCGCATAGGTCGTCGATCCGCTCGCGCATCTCCTTGGCGGCCTTGTTGGTGAAGGTCACCGCCAAGATCCGCCACGGCGGAACACCATCGTCGAGGAGCGCAGCCACCCGGTGGGTGATGACGCGAGTCTTGCCGGTGCCCGCGCCAGCCAACACCAGGAGCGGCCCCCCCCGATGATCCACGGCAGTCTGCTGCGCTGGGTTCAGCGACATTGTGGCCTCATACCACGGCACGTTCGGGCGCGAGGATCACCACGGCAGAGCCGGGTCTTGCTACGCTCCCGCCGACCGTGGACGAGCAGCCCAAAGCCGCCGCCACCGCGCCGCCCTCCTTGAGCCGGCTGTCGCGGCGATACGCCTGGCTCGTCCTCATCGGATGGCTGGCCGCCTGCGGAGCGTTCGTTTGGATGGGGGCGCTGGACACCGGGGTGCAGGGCGATGTGGACGAGCTGCTCCCCCAGGAGCACCGCGCCGCCCGCGAGTCCGGCTATCTCCTGCTCCAGCATGGCGGAGATCTCTCCGGCGATGAGCTCCTGTCCATCGCCGACCGCGTGCACGAGGTTCTCGACTCGGCGTGGATCCCGATCGTCGCCCCGGCCGCGGAACGGGACGGTTGGCTCGACGCACACGCGCTCTACCTGTTGCCGACGTCCACCCACGAAGCGCTCGAACAGCGGCTCACCGACGACAACATTCGCGCTTCGGTCGACGCGCTCCGGGCGTCGATGTCCTCCGCGTTCTTCGGACTGACGATGTCCGAGTCTCGCCGAGACCCTTTGCGCCTGCGCGAGCTCACCATAGGCGCCGAGGCGCGTGCGTCCTGGGACGCCCCGGCATTGGCCAGCCAAGCCGCCCCAACCCCGGGCGGTGACCTGTTGGCAAACGACGGCCGCTCGCTGTTGATGGCCACCCGAAGCACACGCTCCGGGCAAGACCTCGCTGCCCTCGCATCGCAGTCGGTTGGTGACGCGGTTCGCATCACCGATGTCGGCCCGACCGCACGCCGCAGCACGGCAGAAGATGCCGCAAACGCGGCGCTCCCCAACGCCCTGTGGGTTGCCCTCGCCAGCATGACCCTGGTCATCGCCGCCGCGATGCGCAACGTCCGACGCACGATCGCTGCGCTGCTGTGCATCGCCTCCGGGGCCCTGGCCTGCGTCACGTTCGTCCCGCTCACCCCACTCTCTGCCCCGCTCCTCATCCTGGCGCTGGGCGTCGCCAGTAGCGCAACGCTTCCGCTGTCCCGCGTCTCGTCTGCGGGCTGGGCGGGACTTCTCATCCTCGCCAGTGCCCTCGCCCCGCTGGCCGTCCTCGAGTTCGACCTGTGGACTCGTTGGGCACCACTTTGGGCGGGCTCCATCGTGACCATGCGGGGCATCACCCGTGTTGTGCTGCCCGCGCTGCACGAAGTTCTCCGGGTTCCGCAGACCGACCGGAACCCCCGGATCGTGCTTCGGCCCAGCCCGGTCTTCGCGCTCGCCCTGTGCGTCGGCACCGTGGTCGGCGGGTGGTGGGCACTGGGCGAGTTGCGATACCGCGGCGCCGACCGCCTCGAGGTCGCACCTGCATCCAAGGCCCTGGCCCACGTCCGCGAGACCTACTTCGACCCCGGCCTCGTCGCCACCACCCACACCGAGGGCGAGGACGCCGAGCAAGCACTGACCCGTGCCGCCGACGACGCGTCCCTGCTCTCGACGCTGCTCCCCACCGAAGCCCGGGTCGTCGACACCCCCGGCGCGCTCGTCCTGCCCTCCGAAGAGCTCCAACGTCGACGTGTTGGGCTTGCCAAGCTCAAGCTCGGCGAACGCCTCACCAAGTTGCGCGAGTTGCTCAGCGCCCGAGGTTTCCGCCCCGCGGCGTTCGGCGAGTTCCTTCGCAGCGCCGCCGACCCCGACCAGGTCCCCACCCCCGCGGCTGCACTCGAGGGCCCGTTGGGACGGTGGATTCGTGGATACTTGGTCGAACGCCCCGGCGGCGTCGCGCTGCAGGCCCGTATCCACCTCGCCCCTGACCCCGACGTGCTCCCGCCGGCTCTGGAAACCCCCGACGGGCGGACCCTGCTCGTTCAGGGTCCAGCGATCGGCGGCCGGATGCAAGCGTCCACCTTTCACCAGCGTCTGGGAGTTGCGGCCGTTGCCCAGCTGTGGCTCGCCGCCTTCATTGTTTGGCTGGCCGTCCGACGGTTCTCGGCCGCCATCGCCGCAGCGATCGCGGGCGCCAGTACCCAAGCCGGCATCCTCATCGCGATGCGTCTGTTGGGCATCTCTCTGTCGCCGGCCCTCCTGCCCGTCTTCCTCGTGTCCGGCGCAGCGGCAACGCTCGCAGCCGCGGGTTCGTGCCGGAGCGCGGAGTCCCGGGCCCCCGTCTTCGCGACCGGGGTCCTCGCCGCTGGCGTCGCACAAGCCACCGCCGGTCTCGCGCTCGCGGCCAGCCCCATCGCGTTGTGGGCCGACCTCGGGATCACCGCCGCGACAGGCTCGCTGCTGGCCTCAGGCATCGGACTGTTCGTCGGGCCCGGACTCTCTGCCCTGCTCGAGCGCCCCACCACCCCCAGCTCCGAACCGGAGGACTCAGCGTGACACTGCGTCGAAGAACTCTGCTCTGCGGTGGTGTTGCCGCGGGTCTGCTTGGTCCCAACCTCGTGCTCGCCGCCGACCAACGGCTGCTGCAGAACCGTCTCGAGCTGTGGGCCAACTACGCCCGCCGCACCAAGAACGTCATGGCACGGCTCGTGACCACCCGCGAGACCTCCCTGCTCGACGAACCCTTGGTCACCCAGGGGTCACTCGTCTTCGATGCCCCGACCACGCTTCTCATGCGCGACGACGGCCTCGTGGGCTCGTCGACGCTGGTTGAGGGCGAGTCGGTGACCATCCTCTCCAACCAACCGACGCTCGCCTCTCCGCCCGCAGTCGAACCTGGTCTTCGCGAAGCCCAACAGTGGCTCTCCACCATTCTGCTCCGGCTCTTTGCGCCCCCGCCGGTCGAAGAAGGCGGAGAGCGCTCGCTCATCGAGGGCATGCGCGTCGACGTTCCGCGTCGGAGCTTCCGGCTGGAGCTCCTGCCCGCGCGTGGCTCCGTCGTCCGCAAGACGTTCCGATCGGTCACCGTGCACCTCGACCCCGTCGTCGGCACGGTGAATCAGATCTTGATCGCCCAGACGCAGGGCGACCGACTGCGACTCCGGATCACAGACCATCGGCAAAACGTCGAACAGTCGGATGTCGACGCGGTGCTTGATACCGTCCGAGACAAGAATCGCCCAGCAGACCGGCCTGCGGTCCCGTAGGGCGCGGGGGGCATCACGTGCCCCCCCACACAGCCCCCCCGACGGCCGCCCGACATCCCGACTCGTCGACCTCCTGGTCTTCGAACTCCCACAGGCAATCCCGAAGCACCTCCGCGTCCTCGGAGTTCATTCTCGTCAACCCTCGTCCGGAACCCGTCGGAGAACGAGAGCGTGGAGCCCGTTCCATCCCGAAGTGCCTCGAGAACGCAGTGCACATCGGACACAGGCGCCGGGAGGTCCTGGTCGAGCACCGAACGGAGGCTCACGCCGTCGTCCTCTCGAACGAACGTGAACGACTCGCAGATCCGAGGCTGCGCGGGGCATCCCTCTTCCTCCTCGTCGACGCCACCATCGGGTCCGCAGCCAAGACCGCAGGCCACGATGACCAACACGAGACGTTGTAGGAGCATGGGCCGATCCTACCCTTGCCCCGAGCGCGGCAACCCAGCTTGTGCTGCGGTTGGCACAAAGCGACGCCGCCCCTGCCAGACGCCGTACTCCCCGATGCTCGAAAAACGTAGCGTCGTGAACTCGGTGTGGAAGGCCTTGCGCCCCCGCTCCGCCATCGCGACCGCGTGACGGTCCGCGTTCGGGATCGAGCCGCGACCGTGGACCATGTCCTTCATCTCTCGCGCCGAGTTCCACACGCTGAACGTACAGAGCGTCCGCATCGGACGTGCCGCGGCCAAGGCGAGCGTCGAGCCTGGATGGTCGCGAACCAAACGCTCGACCGGTTTGCCCCAACGGATGAACCTCGGCGCCTGAGGCAATTTGAGCCGCGCGAGCGTGACGGCGACCACGGGCGCATCGAGGTCGGTCTCGGCCGCGATCGCAGGCAAGCCGTCGAGTTCACGGATGAGTCCCCAACGACGCAGGAACCGGAGTCGCACATGCCACCCCTGCGCGAGGGTTCTTCCCAGCGACGTCTTCGCCAGAAACTCCTCGAGGGCCGTCTCATCTCGCCACGCGGCGAACACCGCGAGGCGCCGGACCTGCCAACGACCGGGGGAGAAAATCGAGGCGCCGAGTTGCATCGGGACCATGCACTCCGCGTGCTGCAACCCCGCGACCGTCCCCGGCGTCGGCGGCCGCAGCAACGCACGCGTCGTTGCGAAGAAACCCGGGGTCGCCAAGTGGAAGGAGTAGATCGTCACAGCCCTTCTCGCAGCCTGAGGACCACGATGACACAAGTCAAACCGATGCGGTCCGCCTCGGCCGTTCGCCACACGAGCATTCGGGACCTATTGTGGGCCCGTGGTCTGGATCGGGGAGCGGCGCGGGCATGCGTTCGACTGGTTCACGCAGCGGTGGGTCCAAGCGACAGGCCGCCGCGTCGCATTGACCGACAGTCCCTGGCTTCGTGGCCCTACGGGGTCGGTCCATGGGATTGGGGCGGACTTCTTTGAACGTTGGGGCCAGTCACAGGGGCTCACGCTGCTCCCACCAGGCCCGGAGGACGGGCTCATCACCGGCCTCGATGCACTTCGAGGGCCTCACTTCGACCCGGCTGCGGTCTGTGAGGACATCGGCAACTTCTACGCTCACACGGCGAGCTTTGATCTGGAGGTCCACAGCCGCTGGTCCGGTCCATTCGTCCTTGGAGGCTGGCTCGTCGCACGACTCTTTGCACGCCGCCTGGCGCAGCTCAACATGCCGCTGTCCGACCGCTCCTTACGCGGTGGCGTCGAGAGTCGCATCGTCAAACTCGCCGCGGAGGACGGAACGGTCGGGCACACGGCATGGGTCCGGACCTCCGTCGAGACAGGCCTTCCCGTCTTCGTCGGCCAGTACGGCACGGTCACGATCCCCGGCCACGAAGGGCCCTGCATTAAAGTTGTTTTCCCGCTACCCAATGGCAACGCAGTCATCGTGTTGCGACCACGCGTCGACCCCGAAGGAGGCCTGTCGCTCGTCAGCGATGGCCGACGATTCGGCGACACCGGTTTCTACTTCACCGTGCTTGCGGGTCCCGGCGAGGTCTGGGCTCGCTACCTGCGCACCATGAAGGAGCAACTCAGTCTGGAGGTCCGCGACCGCGCAGTCCTAGCGCGCCACCGATTCCGGGTCTTTGGGCTGCCGTTCTTGGAGTTGGGCTATCGGATCACGTCCAAGTGCTGAGACGACCAGCTCTCAACCACCGCAGCGGGCGATCGGGGTCGCAGTGCCCGGGGGCAGGCAGAGACCGAGCGAAGGTAGCGTCGGGCACAGCGAGCATGGCTCCCCGTTCTGACAGGGGGTGCCTCCCCCGGGGTCGCAATGCTCGACGCATTCCCACGGGAGCAGCTCCGGGTCGGAGCCCCAACAGAGCAGGCCAACGTCACAGGTGTCGACTCCAACCTGGCCGTCGCTCTCCGCAACGCACGGTTCGCCCAGGCTGTCGGGGTCCTGCTGTTCGAGCTCTCGACACGTCGCGCCGATGAACACCGGGCCGCCGTCGACAACCCAAGGTGCACACTTGGTCGTCAGCGGGCAGTCCAGCTCCGTGAAGCTGCACTCGACGTAGTCTTCGACGCACTCCCCGGCGAACACGGAGCATTCGCCGAGCGAGCCACACTCGCCGTCGCATGGGCCAACGATCGACTCCGCATGGAGGACGGGCTCCCCGGACTCAGCCGGGCACAGCCGGCCCCCAACCTCGACCAGTCCCCCCTCGCCGCAGACCCGTTGCGACGGGATTTCCAGCCCCTCGACAATGAAGAGTCGACCGCCGTCACAGGCGGTGAGCTGGACCGAGAAGCCGTTGAACCCGGTGCTCCAATGCAGCGACCCGCTCCAGACGCCCTCTTCGCAATTCATCGGCGCCTGCCCGGTACTCGAAGCGCCGGCCGTTGTCCCCGGACTCGTGGTTCCCGAGACACCTTCGCCGGAGGAGGAGGCGGCTGCGTCCGTTGTGGAACTCGAGTCGGCGCCCGACGGGCTGGCGGACATCTCGGTGTCGCGATCTGGGCCAGCCGACTGCACGCTCGGGCCGCAGCCGGATGCCACGGCTGCAAAGATCGTGATCCAGCTCCAACTGCGCCCCTCCGCTGCCATCGGTGGGAAGGGTATTCCCAATCCGACCGAGCCGCACAGCCTCTACGCGAACAGCTCGGGAATCACGCCTGTCACCTCGCCCAACGTATCCCCCGCACCGACCGCAGACATAGCGGAGGTGAGAACCCGTGCCGGATGCTCTCCCGGAGCGACGATGTGCCGCCCTCCACTCGCGTTGAGGCCACCGGCTCCCCCAGCGATGAGCGCCGACATGTTCTCGGTGGAGTGCACACTGTACGCCGCGGCCTCGGGATCCCAACCGTGTCCACCTTCGAACATCAAGGTGATCGCGGTGTTGTCGAGGACGGAGCGACCATCGATGTCGGGCGTGTTCTTGAGCAGGTCGACCAGGCGGGCCCAGTGTTTGACGTTCCAAGCGATGCCGTCGCTGAGCGCCTCCAGCGGACTCGCGTCGGACCCCGAGCCGCTGTGCCCGAGTTCGTGCAAGTCGTTGGTATGGCCCGTGACCGGGAACATGTTCAGCCAACAGTGGGCGTAGGTGTACTGCAGCGCCACCGAACGAGTGAGCTCACAGGTGAGCGCCATGTGGATGAGGTCGGTGAGTCGAAGCGCCCGCGTTTCCTCGTCACTCCACGCAGCGGTGGTGTCGTAGTCATCGGGGTTCGACGTCGTGGTCGAGTTGCCGATCGGGGGATCATCCCCAGGATCCATCGGGAGCACGCACTCGCTGCCGCCACCGCCCGCTTGCCCAAGCGCATCCTCGAACTCGGAGATCGCCGTCAGATGACGCTCCATCCGGCGGCGGTCCTCACCACCGAGCCGAGCGATCAACCGGTCCGCGTCGCCCTTCACCAGATCGACGACCTTGTTCGTCCGGCGCGACTGGTATTCGAGTTCTGCCAACTGGGCCGGATCTGCACCCGGGGGTACGAAGCCACTAAACAGCGACTCGAACAGCTGTCGTGGACTGCTGATCGGCGAGACCCGTTGGATGCCGCCATCTTCCCGATACGAAAGCGTGCCGTTGGCTCCCCCCGAGCTGCCGTTGCTTCCCCGGTACGACGCGGCCTGCACGCAGACGGGCAGCACGCGGTGCGCAGACTCCTGACCGATCGCGTCTCCGACGATCTGATCGGATGTGGGGCCCTTGCAGTCGTTGTCGCCCGTATCAGCGCCTCCGCGCATTCCGCTGAGGATGGGGGACAGGGCGCTCTCGTGAAACTGCACGCGGCGTCCCGCCATCGGAACCCCGCTGCCCTCGTCCCACGGGACGTGCAGGCCCGAGACGATCGATACGTCCTCGGCAACGCCGAAGTCCGCCAGCGGCGTCACAGCTCGCTTGACGTCGTAGTTGGCACCGAGCGCATCCGGAACCACAAGGTCCGCGGTGGGCTGGTCGTCCGATGTGTAGTTCCCATCGCGGCGCCCAGTCGAAGCGCCGCAGAATCCGATCATGTACCGCGTCGGCGCCGAGCCCCCGGCCCGTGCTGGGCGCGCTGGCATCATGATCTCGAGAGCAGGAAGCGCGACCGCGATGCCGCCAGCGCCACGCAGAAAGGTTCGTCGGTTCAGTCGGTTGGCCACGATCAGATCTCCTTGGTGCGGCGGTACAGGAAGGCGTCCGAGGCCACGAGTTCCTCGAGCAACGTGTCGAAGCGGAAGTCCTCGTCGCCGATCCTCTCCGTCAACAGCTCGACCAGCTCCAGGTCCACGTCGTCGAGTTCGTAGCGACCCATCGCGAACCGGTACAGCTGGGTCGAGACGCAACGGTTGACCGCCCCAGACTCGAGCAATCGGTCGGCGAGTTCGCCCGGTCCGCTGAAGTCACCCGCTTCGGCCACGTTGCCCTCGGTGTGCAGCTCGCACTCGGGCTTTCCGGGCTCGTGGGTTCGCAGCTCGCCCAGCGGACCGTAGGCTTCCAAGCCGAAACCGATCGGGTCGAACAGCGCGTGGCAGGACTCGCAAGAGCTGCCTTCCTCGCGGTGCGCAGCGTAGCGTTCCCACTTGCAGTCGTTCTCCGGATCTCCAGGGGGCTCATCGACATCGACGTTGAGGTCCGGTGCCGGTGGAGGCACATCCATACAGAACAACCGGGTCCGAACGAGCAGCCCGCGTTGCGTAGGGCTGGTGTCGCCGAACTTCTGGCCGATCGACAAGAAGCTCCCGCCCGACAACAAGCCCTTGCGGCCCGTGTCTCCGTACGAGGTCCACTGCGGGGTCTCACTCCCCGGAAGAGGAATCCCGTAGTGCTCCGCCAGGGCGTCGGACGCATAGGTTTCTTCCAGGCGAAGCACGTCCTGCCACGGGCGCTGCTCATCGAAGATCACGCGTTCCATCAACGCGCGGTTCTCCGCTTCCATGGCCTGGACGAGTTCATAGTCGCCAGGCAACCGCTCGTACCCCAGCCACAGCGCGTGGAATCGAGTCACGCGATCCAGCGCGCGCTCGTCCTCCATCATCCAACCGACCGCGGCTGCGACTCCATCGGGAGACGCCAGACGACCAGCCTCGGCTTCGTCGAGCAGTTCGTCGCTCGGCGTCGTCCCCCACAGGAAGTAGGACAACCGGGTCGCCACCTCGTAGTTGCCCAGCGCGAACACGCCATCGGCCCCCGCCACGGGCTCACCGATCTCCACCCGGTAGAGGAAGGAGGGCGCCGACAGCATGGCGCGCAGTGCAGCTTCGACACCTTCGCCAAAGTCATCCCGCTCGACCGCGAACGCGGCCATCTCCATGTATTGCTGGACTTCGTCCTCGCTCAATGGTCGACGGAATGCCCGGCGTCCGAACGACCGAACGAAGGACTCGAAACACGCGGCATCATCGGGTCCGCTGGGCTCGCAGCCCAAAACCCCCTGCAGCCTCGACGCATCGGCGACCAACCGCGCTGCCGCGTCCGAGGCCAGCAAGTCGGCCCCGGAGATGAGCGACTGCGCCGGTGTCTGCGTGGTGTAGTCGTTGTCAAAGGGCGTGCGAGGGTCCTCGGGGAGGAACAGGACGCTGTCTCCCAGCTCATCACCGATCAGGTCTCGCAACGTCGCATCGTGCTCGGCGGCGGTCAGACGGCGCAGCCCCGCAAACGGGACCAAGGACGCATCCTCGGGCTCGGCTGCGGTGTCTGCCCCCCCGCTCCCGCCCGAGGAGTCTCCCCCCGAATCCTCACTGGTGGTGTCGGGCTCCTCGGCGCCCGGCGTCACGTCCACGCCCTGGTAGCAGCCTATGGAAAGGCTAAGAAGCGCGATGCTTGCGATGGATCTGGGGCTCACCCGAAGTCTCCTCTCCCCGCGGGTTTCCGCCGGGTATGACTCGTTGGCGCCAGCAACCAAAACGTTCCGGAAAAAACGCGACGGCCGACCTCACTGCACGGGGTGCGAGCTGGGCTACGTTCGCGACCTCAAAACAGGGGGGCCGTGATACCGTTTGAGCGTTGGACACGCTCGGCGACGCCCAACTCCTCGAGGCCTGGAGACGCGGTGACCGCACCTGCGGCGAGTCGCTGATGCGTCGGCACTACACCGTCGTGCTGCGCTACTTCGAGCTCAACGCGACCTGGGCCGCGGAGGACCTCGCGCAGCGCACGTTCATGGTCCTGATCGAGAACCCCGAACGGTTGCGCGACCCGGGCTCGTTCCGCGCCTACCTGCTCGGCATCGCCCGGCGACAGCTGGTGATGCACAAGCGCAAGATGGCCCGCAGCCGCGAGCTGGGTAGCTTCGACGACACCGCCCAGCCGGCGCCCCAGACTCGGATGTCCACGCTCATGGTGCGTACGCAGGAGCAAGTCATCTTGCTTCGTGCACTGGCCTCCCTCCCCTCGGCGCCCCAACTCCTCCTGGTCCTCTACTATTGGCAGGGCATCGCCACGCCCGCGCTCTCGGAGCATTTCGGCGTCAACCCGATCACCGTTCGCACTCGCATGACCCGCGCCCGTGAAAGATTGCGCGCCGCCTTCACCCGGATGTCCGGGCGCGGCGAGCACCAGGTCTCGGTGGAGCAGCTCGAGTCCCTGATGCGGCTCGTCATCGGCCAGCCCCCCTCGTCATGATCGCGGGCGAAGGCATGACCGCGACCCCGGCTTCCGCGGTCGGAGGGCTTCCGCCGGGGACCAAGCTCGGTCGATACCAGGTTCTCCAACGAATCGCGCTGGGCGGCATGGCGGAGCTCTACCTCGCCCGCCAGCGGGCCGACGCCGGGTTCACGAAGTTGGTGGCGCTCAAGCGCGTGCTCCCTCACCTCGCCGAGGATGCTGAGTTTGTCAGCATGTTCCTCAACGAGGCCAAGCTCGCCTCCAGTCTGGAGCACCCCAACATCGCCTCGGTCACCGACTTTGGCCAGGCGGGTCGCGACTTCTTCATGGTGCTGGAGTACGTGCACGGGCGCGGTGTCAACGAACTGCTACGCACGGCAGCCAAGGCACAGGGCGTCCCCTTGGACTGCGCGTTGTCGATCGTCACGGCGGTCGCCGGCGCCCTGCACCACGCACACGAAGCCTGCGATGCCGAGGGTGCGCCGCTGGGTCTGGTGCACCGTGATGTGTCCCCGTCGAATATCCTGGTCAGCTACGACGGAGCGGTCAAGCTCGTCGACTTCGGCATCGCCAAGGCGACCTCGCAGGCCCAGGCAACCCGGTCTCAAGCCATCAAGGGGAAGCTGGCGTACATGTCTCCTGAGCAGGCCCGCGGCAGCGCTCTCGACCGCACGGCGGACGTGTTCTCGCTGGGCGTCGTGTTGTACGAGCTCACCACCGGGCGGCGTTGTTTCTTCGCCGAAGGCGAGTTCGCGCTCCTCAACAAGGTCGCAGAGGGCAAGTACCTCGCGCCCCACAAGATCGTCCCGTCGTACCCGCAGGGGCTGGCGGCGATCGTCAACAGGGCCCTCGAGGTCGAACCCGCTGCGCGCTTCCCCACTGCCCGAGCATTTCAGACGGCGCTCGAGGACTTCGCAGCGTCGCAAGGCACGCGGCTCTCCACGCTCGCGCTGGCGGACTTCGTCACCGACCTCTTCGGGGCAACGCCCTACCCCACCACATCGGTTCTTCCCCTGCTGGCAGACGCGACTGAGACGAGTCGCTCTGCCCCCAAGACGAGGATTCGGCGACGCGCAGGATGGATCGGCGGGGCGGTGCTTGGGATCACCGTTGGCGTCGCCGTAGGAGCCGCCCTCATGCGAGGCCAGCAGGATCCGCCAACGCCGACCCCTGCCCCCGTGCCCCCGCCCGCTCTGGTCGCCGACCCGACGCCCTCGCCCGCCGTGGAGCCGCCAACCGAGGACGACGTCGAGTTCCTGCCCGAGGAGCCGGAGAAGCTGCCCGGGAGGCTGCAGCAGGAAGAACAGGCAACGCCCCCAAGACCGAAGGGAAAACGTGCCAAGAAACGCGGGAGGCGTCGACGGAGCTCCCGCCCTGCAGCGGACAGTCCCGATGTGCCTTCCGAGTTCCTGCCGCCGTCCCACCGCGAGTCGCGTGGGACTCCTGTTCCATGACACGAGATGCACTACACTGCGTCGGTGATCGGGCAGCCAACCGCCGCGGTGTTGTGTGCCGCGCTCATGGTGCCCGCACCCGCCGATGCCCTCCCGGCGCCCCAACCTCCGGCACGCCAGGCAGCCGAGCTCACCCACGCCCGCCGATACGCCGAGGCGGCCGAAGCCTACGAGCGAGCCTTCGACGATACGGGCGAGCCGGTCCACCTCTACAGCCAGGCCATGTCGCTGCGAAGGGCGGGCAGCTGCCCCGAAGCGATCGGGGTGTTTGAGCGATTCATTGCACAGGCACCGCCGCAGCCGGACATCGAGGCCGCTCGAGCTCAGATCGCCGAGTGCGAGGCGTTGATCGCCCGTGTCGCGCCACAACCGGAGCCTGAACCCGCCGTCGTGCCCCCGACGCCCGTGCTCGAGGGAGACGGCCCCGCGCGAATCTCCTGGGCACGTGACCCATGGGGGGGAATCTTGGTCGCGGTGGGCGGCGTTGCGGCGATCACTGGCGGAGGGCTGCTGCTCGTGTCCAACAACTCGACCAGCGCGCCCGAAGCCGAGACCGAACGAGCGCATGCGCGGCGCGAAGCCGACGTCCGCAACACCTCGACGGCGGGTTTCGTGTTGCTCGGGGCCGGTGCAGCACTCCTCGTCGGCGGCATCATCCGCTACGGCATTCTCGCGCGACGGGGCGAAGCCGACCAAATGAGCCAGCGAGGGCTGACGTGGCGCTTCTGAGACTCGCACGGCTCGGACTGGCAGCGGGACTCAGCGTCGCCGCAGGATCGTGCACGATCGACCCCTTCGCGTGTAGCGACGCAAACCAGTGCGATTGGGAAGGCGGCGCGGCCGTGTGTCTGGCGGACGGCGTCTGCGCCTATCCGGACGACGCCTGCCCCTCTGGCCTTCGGCGCTCTCCAAACGCACCGACCAACCCGGCCCGCTGTGTCGATGACACCAGCACCGCGACGACAACCGCAGGGACGAGCGACTCGGGCCTCACCGCGACAACGAGCCCGAATTCGAGTTCGGGCGAACCCACCAGCACCGGGACCTGTGCCAGCCTCGAGTGGTTTCCCGATGCCGACGCCGACGGCTTCGGGAACGCCAGCGGAACTCCGGTCGTCGCTTGCGACGCGCCTGAGGGCACCGTGCCGAACGCCGACGACTGCAACGACGATGACCCACGCGTACGGCCAGACCATCTCCAGTGCGACGACAACCCTGGGCTGCTCGCGTGGTATCGCCTCGACGAAGCCGGCGACGCCCAGTTCGTCCTCGATGAAGCCGTAGGCTCCGTCGGCGTGCTTCTGGGTGCGCCATCCTTCGGCGAGGAGGGGGCGTTTGGGACAGCCGCGCGGTATGCCGGCCATCCAGATTCGATCGACATCGCCGAGACGGTGGTTCGTCTCGCCCCCGACGGAACCCCCGCCCCCGAAGCCACCATCGAATTCTGGGCCCGGCCGGACATCTTGGACGAGTCGTGCACCGAGAACTGTACCCGCTTCGTCGTCCACATCAGCGACGGCGTGGGCGATGGGTTTGGCAACAACACTCCAGACCTTCACATCCAACTCGACCACGTCGCGGGCATGCCCTACCGCTGGAGAGCCTTCATCGACGGGGTGTTCGCTGGTGGAGAAAACTGTAGTTTGCTCGGTACCGACGTCGAGTACGACCGGTGGACCCACGTCGCGTTTCGCTGGACCACCACGAGCTGCGCACTGCTCATCGACGGGGTATCCGTGGACAGCGCCGAGGGGCACACGCCGAGCCCGCAGTGGACACATGGGCGCATCGGACATCCGGCATCGCGGCCAGACCGCGCCTACGAGGGTGTTGTGGACGAGCTCATGATCTTCGACCACGCGCGCACCGACGCGGAGATTCGGCGAGACTGCGGTCGCCCGCCGTGCCCACCGGCCTAGACCCGCACAAGACGAGGTACAGTGCCCGGAAGGATTGGATCGGGCGATGCGACAAGTTTGGGCACTGGTATTGGGACTTGGTTTGGCAGCCGCGTGCGGCGACCCTGCGCGTGAGGAGGACGGCATCGGAACCGCGGACCTCCCGACAACGATCACGCAGGGTCAGGACACCGACCAAGACGACGGCGACACGACGAGCGAGGGCAGCGTCGACACGGACGACGTCAAGCTCGATGTCGGCGCGCCAGAGACAGGAATGGACCCTGATGGGCCCGACGGGACCTGTCCTCCGCTGCCAGGGACAGACGCGACGCTCACGGGAATCGTCTACGCGCCCAACCAGGAGATCCCAGTCAGCGGTGCGCTGGTCTACCTGACCGACGAACCCCCCGACGGCATCCCTCAAACGGTCTACTGTGCGGAGTGCGTCGAGCTTCCGTGTGACATCCCGTTCGTTCTCACGGAGGCCGACGGAAGCTTCGAGCTGCCCGCGTACAGCGGGGGCACCCACCTCGTGGTGCGCAAGGGGCAGTTCATGCGGGTTACGGAGTTGACCGTTGAGCCTGGCCCTACCGAGTTCGGCCCAGAGCTCACGAGCCTCCCCGACGAAAACGTTCCCACCGACGGCCGCTACATCCCTCGCATCGCGCTCGCCTGGGGCTCGTACGACCGCCTCGAGGACGCGCTGGGTAAGCTCGGCCTCGCGGACACGATCATCGAAGACTTCCAGCAGGACTTCGTCCCCGGGACCGAGCAGTTCGACGTGTGGTCCAACACCACCGACATCTTCGGTGGGGGACCCGAGACCACCTCTCTGGGCTCCTTCGCGCAGCTGCTGGGCAGCTACACGCTGATGGAGCAGTACCACATCATCTTCGTGCCCTGCTCCGACGACACGGCGCTGTCGGCGTTGAACGACCCCGCAGTCATCGAGAACATCCGGCGATGGGTCGACAACGGCGGCAAGTTCTACGCCTCGGACTGGTCCAACGAGTTCATCGGGCGCGTGTTCGGACAGTACCAAACCTTCTACACCGACGGCGGAACTGCCGACCTGCCCGACCCCTACAGCTCCACCGCGACGGTGCTCGATGATGACCTCACCGCGTGGCTCGACGCGTTGCCGCCCGGTCTCAAGGACATCAACCCTCTCAACGGCGCAGGCGCGTCCTTCCCCGCCGTCAACGCCCCGCCCACGATTGAGACGGTCGACAACTGGTCGGGCATCGCGTCCACGCCGTCGGTGCTGGTCGACGATGGCATGGGCGGGCAGATCGACGTGGGCCACAAGGTCTGGATCGAAGGGCCCGGCGACAGCAACATCATCCCCAGCGGCAACCACCCGCTCACCGTCACGGGTGAGTACGGGTGTGGGAAGGTGTTGTTCACCACCTATCACATGGCCGAGTTTTCCGACTCCTACGTCGGTCTGACCCCGCAGGAGCTGGTGCTGCTGTACCTGATCCTCGAGATCGGCGTGTGCCAGGTTCCCTACGACGCACCGCCCCCGGTCGGCTGACGCCTACGTCTATTCCTGCGCCTGAAGGCGCTCGACCGCGGAGGAGTACGAGGTGTTGCGCACCATCTCGGCCAACAACTCGGTGTAGCGGGCGACCATCTCGGGTCGGCCGCTGGTGCGATGGTGTTGAAGTGCCTTGTAGATACGGACGTACGCCTGCTCGGAGTTCACGAAGTACTCCACGGCCGCCAACACCGCCTCGATGGACGAGTGGCTGACCGAAGGAGACAGGGTCGTGAAGTGGAACTCGCGGTTGGATGAGTTCGTCACGCCAACGGTCGCTTCGGCCTGAGCATCGGTGGCCTGCTCGGCGTGCGCGTCGCCCATCAGGCCCCGGACGGAGAAGCTGGAAAAGCGGATCGAAGCAAGCGAAGGGAACTCGCCCTGGTAGCGCTCTCGAAGCCCCGAGAAGAAGGCGTCGAGCATGCCGACGCCCTTGCCGTTGACTTCGATCTCTCGCTGACCCGGACTCTCCACGGCTTCGCACCGGATGGTGCAGTGTCCGTCCCCGAAGTCCTCATCGATGGCATAGCGGCGAACTTCAAGCGTGCGGAACTCGTCCGAGAGGACTTCACGCATCGTCTGAAGAGCTTGCGTCTGGAGAGGGCCTAGGGCGGCTCGCATGGGACGAGAAGTGTCGCACAAAGCAGCGGCGGGGCTCGCGAACCGCGATACCCCGCCCTCTGGTTGCACACCAAACTCGTGCGCCGGTTTGCGCGCCGACCGTCCGTGTGGCGCGCGGATGTCTAGCGCTGACGGTAGGTCACACGACCACGAGTCGGGTCGTACGGCGACACCTCAACTTTGACCCGGTCGCCCAGCACGACGCGGATCCGGTGACGACGCATGCGTCCTGAAAGCTTGGCGATCACGGTGTGGCCTTCGCCCACATCCACTTTGAAAGTTCCTCCGCTGAGGACCTCTCTGATCACACCGTCGAACTCAATTGCGTCCTCGTTTCCCATAGTCAGGCTGGCCCAAAAACACTATTCAGGCGCGCGACATCCTGCCCACACCTGCAGCGAGTCACAAGGCATTTCTTCGCGCAACTAGCGCAGCCCCTCCGTGAGACTGATCTCGCGGCTGGTCTGGGCGGCCATCGGGGCCACCAGCACGACGTCGTCGAAGGGGTTTTCGACGTCGTGTGCCTTGGATCGGAGGACCAACGTGTCCCCGTAACACCGGATCTGTACCGGTCGATCCCAGCCGTCGATCGCGTGCTCGAGAACGCCTCCGAGCGTGGCCGCAGCAAGCGCTTCCGGGCAGCCCGCGTGGGGTCCGGCTCCCAACCGCGCCATCTGGATACTCTGTCGAAGATGGGTCAGCACGCGCCCTGTCCGGTCACGGCGGTCGACACAACCGTCCCCCGCGCAGATGGCGAGGGCCAAGCCCAGACCGAGCGACAGGGCCAACAACCCGACGAGCCAGGCGGTGCGATGCCAACGAGGCGCGCGACCAACCACTTCGAGGAACCAGGGGGACGCCTGCATACCGAGGCACGTCGCAAGCGACGTGCCAGTCCTGTGTCGCCATGGTTTCAGCGATGCGTCGCGGGCAACAACCCGGCGTCGTGCCGCGGCGGCACGCGTTCGGATGTCGGCGTGACATCCTGTCTCGCGGCCGCACCGACGGCATGACGAAAGGGATCTGCCCCGGAGCCTCGTCCCCGTCGTTGCCGCAGGTTGGCCAACGCATTCTCGAACACGTCGACCGACGCCGTCACGGGTTGGTCGTCACCGACAGGGAACCGCTTGGACACCGGGTGCTCGCCCAGCCAGTCGTGCATGCGGGCGACCGCGAGCTTCGCCTGCGCGTCGATCGACGGATCCGACTCGGCCGACGATAGCCACTGACCGGCTTGTTCTTCTAGACGCAACGAGGCCTGAGCAAAACGACGTTGGGCAGCATCGACGCGAGCCCGACGCAACTGAAACGGAGACTCTCCGGAGGCCCCACGAAGGAAGAGCCGTTGGTGATACGCGCACGCGAAGTCGGCCGAGCGCACCGCGTCTTCGATGCATCGCTCCAGCGACTTGGATGCGGGGGGGTCCGCGGCGACGCCTGGTTCACAGGATCGCAGGACGCCCACGTGCCGCCGCTGCTCGCCTCGGACCCGTGCTGCGCGGCGGACTTGGTGGCGCTCCAGCCACAAGTATCCGGCACACACCGCTGCTACCGACACGATCGCCACCCCGGACACGCCTCTTGATGGTACCGCGCTCGGCCATCTCGGGCACGTGATCAGGCCGAGAAACGCCAGATCACAGACCGAGACGCCGAACCGCCCACGGCGCCGCAACCAGCACGAGGTCTGACCGTTGCCTTCGAC
Source organism: Nannocystales bacterium (assembly GCA_050633305.1). GTDB lineage: Bacteria > Myxococcota_A > Polyangia > Nannocystales > Nannocystaceae > CAJXVA01. The sequence goes on along the minus strand of JBOEGF010000018.1, from coordinate 161,315 downwards.
GGCATGCTTCGTCGTCGTGGCCCTCAACGACGGAGACGGTCTCAACGACGCACCGACCTACGACAGAGTTGGCGAGTCCAGGGAGGGAAGTCCAGACTCCATCGTCGTGCTCTCGATCGCGCACACCGAAGAGGACATCTGCCCTCGGTTCGGACACGCCACACAACGGATCCATCTGCGCGTCCGCGTTCGAGGCTCCCTTCCGACGGGAACCGAGGTCATTCAGGCGGCATGCGGAGCGTAGTCAGGCGGCCCGAGAGACGGCCTCGCGAAGCGTTGCGCCCAGCGCTTCCAAGGCCTCCGCGCAGCCCCCAGCGTCACCGGCTCTCGCAGCCGTCTCGAGCAGTTCGCCGATCGTACTCAACTCGGGGAATCCAAAGCTGCCGCCCGAGCCCTTGAGTCGGTGCCCGAGCCGGCCGATCTCGTCGAACTCTCGCTCCGAGAGCGCAGCACGCATCCTGGAGTAGTCCTCCTGCCGCGCCGAGAAGAACGACGGGAGGAGCGAGCGGACCTCAGACGACACGTCCAACGGCCGCTGAACGACCACCGTCCGTCCCCGGGCAACAAGCTCCCGCAGCGCCTCTCGAACGGTGTCCCAATCGAACGGCTTGCAAAGAACGCGATCGAACCCCACCCGCAAGCATTCACGCCGAGCTGCGAGGGTCGCGTGGCCGGAGATCGCCATCGTCGGCATCCGACGAGTCCCAAGTCGTTCTTCTCGGGCCCGAATCTGCCGGACCAAGACGAAGCCCGTGATGATCGGCATCTCGAGGTCCGTCAGAAGCGCGTCGAACTCGTACTCTCGCAACAATCTGAGCGCTTCAGCACCGCTGCTCGCCTCGGTCACGTTGTAGCCCCAACTCGAGAGGACCTGGACCAACAAGACCCGCGATGACACGTCGTCGTCGACGAGCAGCAGCTGTAGCGCAGATCCAGACATCCGATCGACATCATCGCCCCCCGAGCCGAGAACCTGAGCTGCGCGGGGGTCCAACTCGGGACATCCACAACCCCCCCCGGTGCTGGCCCGGTGAGAGCCCCGGCTGCATAGATCCGTCGAGTCCGCATGCCTCCAGCCGTGCCTCGCATCCACGTCGTCGACGACGACACCGAAATCCGACTCCTGCTGGGTGCCTGGCTTGCATCGGCAGGCTACGCCGTGGACGGGTTCGGATGCGGACAGGCCTACCTCGACCACGGAGGCCCACATCCGGCATTGGTCTGCCTCGACCTCAACATGCCGGACCCCGACGGACTCGCAGTGCTCCGCACGCTCCGCGCTCGCGGCGTCCCATGCCGCATCGTCGTCTTCACCGCCGATGACGCGGTGAACACTGCGGTGGAATGCATGAAGCTCGGTGCGTTCGACTTCGTGGTGAAGCCGATCCACAAGGAGGGGTTCCTGCGCGTGGTGGAGGCAGCGCTGCGCCCAGAGCTCGCCGTGGCTCAAGCCCCAGACCGCACCCGGGCAGAACTGCCGCTGTTCCTCGGCGAGTCGGCCGTGATGGAGGCCGTTCGCACAGAGATTGGGAAGGTGGCGGACACGGACATCACCGTGTTCATCCACGGAGAGAGCGGAACGGGCAAAGAACTGGTCGCCCGTTCGATTCACGCGTCCAGCAACCGGGCCGACGGTCCTTTCATCGCGTTGAACTGCGGGGCCATCCCCGAAGCACTCCAGGAGAGTGTCTTGTTCGGGCACGAAAAAGGCGCGTTCACGGGGGCGACCCACGCACGCAAGGGCAAGTTCCAACTTGCCGACGGAGGCACCTTGCTCCTCGATGAGGTTGCCGAGCTCTCGCCCTCGGCTCAGGTTCGGCTTCTGCGCGTCCTGCAAGAGCGGACCGTTGAACCCGTCGGCGCCGCGGAACCGGTGCCGATCAACGTCCGGGTGCTTTCCGCCACCCACCGCGACCTCGAGCAGATGGTCGCCAGCCAGGAGTTCCGGCAGGACCTTTACTACCGCTTGATGATCTACCCCATCGAAGTCCCGGCGCTTCGCGGACACCCAAACGACATCCGCGCCCTGTTCGAGCACTTCGTTGCCCATCACGCGTCGGCGATGGGGTGCACGCCGCCGGAGATCCTCGACGATGTTTGGCCCGCGCTGAGGCAGCACCCGTGGCCCGGCAATGTGCGCGAGCTGGCCAACGTCGCCCACCGAAGCGTCGTCGCTCACCGGGGTGCCACGCTGAGCGCAGCAACGCTTGGACTCCGCAACGCGGCGGGACCAGCAGCGGTGGCTCCCTCAGAGCCACCTGCCCCCGCCCCTCCTCCGGCCCCGGTCGAAGGCACCACGATGGCGGATGCCGAACGCCGCGCCCTGGTCGAGGCCCTGGACGCCTGCAGCGGAAACCTCACCGCCGCAGCGCGCCGACTCGGAATCGGGCGGGCCACGCTCTACCGCAAGCTGACCCGCCACGGTCTCACCCGAGACACCTGACCCGGGTGCTCGAGCCGCCTATTTCGCGCGCAGCACGTCCATCAGAAGGTTGCTGCGGGTGATCGCGGATGCCGTAAGGAAGCCCGAGACGAGCGCCCCGCCGACGCCGCACGTGCAGACATCTTGGCCGGTCAGATAGAGCCCATCGACCGGCGTTTGAGGACGCAAGAACCGCTGCTCGAACCGGTTCGGATCATGGGAGAGGCCGTAGATTTCCCCCTGCTGGTACGCCGTGAAGTGTTGCGTGCTCAGCGGTGTGCTCAACTCATGGAACGCGATCTTGCCCTTGAGGTGAGGTTCACGCTCATAGAGTTTCTCCAGCATCCGGTCTGACCACCTCGCCTTGAGAGCCTCGTACTCGTCTCCGCGCCTCTTCCACGGCTCGTCCGCCCACTTCGAGACCCGCGACCACGGCATGAGGGTCACGATCTCGATCGTCGACTTTCCGGGATGCCTCTTCGCGTGCGTCGGGTCCTTCGCGGATGGAAACGAGATGTACGCGACCGGCAGCGGAGCATTCTCGTCGGCCTCGAATCGAGCCATCGTGCGGTCATGGTCGTAGTCGTCGGGGTAGACCCAGTGGTTGGCGCGCGGGAGGTTGAGTTCTTCGGTAGTTCCGTCGAGGCCGATGTACAGACTCGCGTGGGCCAGAGAGGGGCGTAGTGTCGACAGCTTGTCCGCGGCGTCGATACGCGCCTTCCCGACGTCACCCAAGAGCCGACCGAACGTATTGAGCACCCCGGCGTTGCTGATCACGAGGTCGGCGCGGATCACCCGGCCATCTTCCATCCGCACGCCCGCCGCTTTGCCATGCTCGACGACGATCTCGGACACCTCCGCCCGTGTGGCGAGTTGGCCACCCAACGCCTCGATACGTGGAACGAACGTCTCGGCGATGCGAGCGGAGCCACCGATGGGGTATGCGCCGCCGGCAAAGTAGTGCTTCACCAGCGTGGCGTGCATCGCAAAGCTGCTCTGGCGCGGCGGCAGACCGTAGTCGCCGTACTGTCCGGTGAGCACACCGATCAGACGCTCGTCGTCGGTCAGCTCGCGAAGGACGTCGTAGGTGGTCCGACGCGCGAAGCTCATGTATTTGCGTCGCAGAAGACGTCCACCCAAGAAGGCCGTCACGTCCCCCAGGGCCTTCTCCGCATAGAACGAACGAGAGGCCTTCGACACCTCGAACACGAGGTCTAGGTAGCGCGCGATGGCATCCTTCTCCGCGGGAAAGCGCTCGCACATGTCGGCCTTGAAGTTCTTGACGCCGCTACGCAGCGCGTACTCGGTGTCACCGAACCAGATCCGGTCGTAGACCTCGCCCATGTCCTCCCAGGTCAACTCACCGTCGGTGAGATGGTCGAACAGGCGACGCAAGACGCTGTGCTCGCGATGCACCTCGCCGATGTAGTGGACACCGACGTCCCACTCCCAGTCCTTCCGCTTGAACACGTGGGTGAACCCGCCGAGCACCCAGTGGCGCTCCAGCACCAGCACCTTCTTTCCGGTCTGTGCGAGCAGGAGGGCCGAGGTCAGGCCGCCGAGGCCGGACCCAACGATGATCGCGTCGTAGCGATCGTCCAGGGACGAGGTCTTGTAGGAGGACGCGCGCACGCGGCGATGATACGGGCTGGGTGTGGCTCGACGCCCCGGTGGGGCACGCAGCCGCGGACTGCGGGAATGCGGCAAGCCCCCGTGGGCCCATGAAACCTCAAGAGACGAGGTATCCGTTGCGAACCGGCCCGGGATATGCACTCTTGGTTCTCGCTGGCCATTTCGGCCGGACCCCCAACGGAGAAACCAAACATGATCGACGAATTCATTGGGCAACTGGCCGAAAAAGTGGGCATCAGCGAGGAGCAAGCCAAGCAGGTGATCGAGTTCCTCAAAGACAACGCAGACAAGGTCCCCGAGCTGCTCGGTAGCGACGCCCTCGACGGAATCAAGGACAAGCTCGGCGGCCTCTTCGGCTAGAGCGCATTTGCATTCCGAGCCGACTGCGTCGTTTCGCAGTCGGTTCGTTGCGTTTGATCAGTCGTACGTGTTCCCGCCCGGGGTCAGGTCCACGTGAAAGTGGTCCTCGTGCGCAGCGTTGAACTCCGGCGTGAGGATGATGTTCCAGAGCCCCATCCCCCAAACCTGGTCGGTGAAACCGCGCAGCATCTGCCCCAGCGGTGTCACCGGGTCGGGCACTCCATCCTCCCAATCGGCCAGCACCGAAGCGGTTGTCCCGTCTGCGAGGATGAACCCCCCGATGTCGATCGCGCGCGCGTGACCGTGCTCGGACAACGTGCTTGTCCCCGAGATCACCCGGCAGTTGTACGTCCCGTAGTGGATGATCGTTTCCGCGCCCAGCATGGAGGCGACCGCGGCGGAGCCCACGATCGACACTGCGGTGTTGCAGCCGACGAGAACCGGCGCATCGCTGCCTGTTCCGCCTTCCAGCGACACGCCATTGATCGGGCCATACAGGAGCACAGGATCCTCGATGTCGCAGATCAGGCTCGGATGCCCTGCCGGCGAATCGGGCTCGTGGCTGGTCGGTGTGAACACAGCCCCCAACTCGAGCAGCGTCTCCTGGCAGGCCGTGCTGGCGCCGCCTCCGGCCTGTTCCGACGGAACACACACCCCCGCGCTGCTCGGCGGTTCTCCGAACCGGTCGAAGACCGCGCATGCATACCCATCACGACAGCCGTTCCCGCCGACGATCGATGGCTCGCAGCGCGACAAACATGTCCCGCCGGAGTCGGTCAGCTCGACGTCGGCCGTGTCGACGCAGAACGTCCCCGGCGCACCGTCTTGGTCGGGACACAAGCCATCGCACTCCACGGTGCACGTGCCGCACGGGAATCCCTCCCCCTCGGTGATGCAGCGTCCGCCCTCAAAACCGCAGTCCTCGTCACCCGCACACGGCGAGCCAACGAATGCAGGAGTCCAAGCGGGCGTGCAGTCCACCGGGGGCTCACCGGAGGTCGAGCTCTCCCCGACGCTCGGGTCGAGCGTGTCCCCGGTCGTCCCCTGAGCACTGTCCTCGCCCGTAGAGTCCCCCATCGAGTCGAGCGAGGATGTTGCGCTCTCCCCCGTCGTCCCCGACTCCGAAGGGTCCCAACCCATCGTGTTGGACACCTCGCCGTCTCCACACCCAACAACGAGCAGGAGCACCGACCAACGAGCCTTCGTGAACATGCTCGGAGCGTACCTCACTACCCTCCGCGACCGCATGCGTCCCCAGCCCCTGCGCGCCCAGCCCCGGCTGATAAGTTGGTGCCGTGACCTCGCCGAACGCTGAGTTCCACGCATGCGCGCTGTGGACGTTCTCCGTAGAGCACTACCAAAAGCCCGGTGTCCAGGGGGCATGCCTCTGCCTCCAGGACGAGCACGGGCTCGACGTCAACGTCGCCCTCGCGTGCCTTTGGCACCACCGCTGCGGTCGCCGAGCGCTGTCCGAGAGGGACATCGGCGAACTCCTCGCGTCCGTGGCTCCCTCACGTGCACGGGTCCTATCGATTCGCACGTCCCGTCGAGAAGCAGCAGCGGCGTCGCACTGTCAGGCGCTGTATCGCGCACTGAAGCATGCCGAACTCCTTTCGGAGAACGTCTTGCAACGAGAGCTCGGGGCGGCTCTCGAACGCTGGCCGAGGGGGTCCGAGCCAGATCCCCTCGCGTCCTTGCGCTCGTATCTCGCGCTCATCCCCGCAAGCCCCCCAAAGCGTGTCCTCCGCTCGTTCTTGGGTCGCGAAGCCACTGTGCCGCCCACCTCGTAGCTCCGCGTGCCTTGCCCCCACGAGAAGCCCCGAATCGAAGAACGGCGAGCACTTGACGTGGTCGCCGCTCGACGTGGTCGGGGAGTGGCCGTCCTCAGCTGCGGCGTCGAATCCAGCCGAAGCTGAGCAGCAACAGCGCGCTCAGGGGTGCTCCGGACCCGCCGGTGCGACAGCCACCGCCATCTGCAGCGGAGCCGTCCCCACCGCTTCCGGATCCGCTGTCCGTGTCGTCGTCCTCGGGCTCGCCGGTCGTCGCAGGACCCGACGTACCGGAGTCCGTCACACCGCCACTGGAGTCCCCCGCAGAATCATCGGGGTCCGGGACCATGCCGACGTCGACCGTGACCGCCTGACTCGGAGCCCAGAACCGACTGTCGCGCGCGACGACCCCAAACTCGTAGACCCCCTCTGGGATGTTGGTGACATCCCACTCCCATGGTGGCTCGTAGAGTTTGAACTGGGGTTCGCCGTTAATGTACAGCTCGAGTTCGATGATCCCGCGATCGTCTGCCGGTTCGGCGGTGATCAAGAAGTCCGATCCAGGGGCGAACACATCCCCATCTGCGGGGGCGGTGATGGTGACCGTCGGCGGCTCCGAGTCGCCAGGGTACGGCTCTTCCGCGCAGTCGAGGCTTCCAACCGCCCCGCCTGCCATCTCGGGCTCGGTTCCGTCGATGCACGTTGGAGCGGACTGCTCTGCGCCTTCGGGGTAGTCGACCTGAATGACCGCGTGGGTCCCGTTGTCCTCGGCGACGGTGAACGTCACGCCGCCCCCGGGGTCCGAGAACGAGTCGCCCTCCTGCATGAGACCGCCCAACCCCAGGTCGAGAATGTATGGGGATGGCCCGAAGTTGTTGATGTCACCCGCGACATGGGCGATGACCCCTCCGGACAGGGACCCATCGAACTGACCGATGGGTTGACGATACTCGAGGTAGTACCAGCGTCCGTCTGTGGTGGGGACGCGCAGCGCCTGCGTGCCGTTGCAAGGAAGCTCGAGCGGAGAGACGTTGTAGACCCCGCTCTGAGACCCATCGACGTAGTTGCAGCCCTCGAGCCACCCCATGAAGCCCTTCTGGACCGCGTTGATGTGGCGGCAGCCGCCGCCCATCGGGTCATAGGGGTCCCCGTACTCCTCATGCTCACACGCGTCGGCGTCGAAGACCACGCCCTCGGGGCAGTTCTGGTACGCGTGGGAGTGGCCCATGCCGTAGTTGTGGCCGAGTTCCTGGTTGCGAACGACGCAACCGAAGGAGCCGTTGTACCAACTGTTCTTCGCGGGAGCCTCGACCGAGCCTACGCTCGCAAGCCCCGACCACCCGCAACCGTCGAGGCCGGGGAAGTAGAACATGATCTGCCGCCAATCGTCCTCGCGGTGCCCCCTCTCGGCAAACACCTGGAGTCCCGCGTTGGCGATCGCCGTGGAGTTGCAGCTGGGCGGCTCGTCGATCGTGTAGGGACCGAACACTCGACCGGCCATCGTCTCCCGCCCGTAGGAGTTCTCCGCGTAGAAGACGTTGGTGGACCGCTCGCCCGTGTACATGTCCTGCTCGGCGACGCCGTTGCCGATGCCACCCGCCCCTTCCCACGTGAGAAGGATGGTGGCGATGCGTCGCGGTCCGTACGGCTCTGGATCGATCAGTTTCTCGGGCGCGAGCTGGATGATGTCGAACGACTCGACGGCCAGCGCCCCCTCGTCGTTGGGCTCGCCGTAGGCCCGGACCACTGCGTCCCGTGGGATTTCCATCCCGTCGGGGAGAACGATCTCGTGCTCATCGTTTCCTTCGATGAGATAGTGGACGATACGAGCGGTGCCATCGAGCATCGTCATCGCCCGGGTCTCGAACCGGCCGACCGTTCCGCCTAGGGCCAGGTCCCCATCGCGGGCTTCGGTTGCGTCGGCCTCGGAAGGCGGCTCTTGGCACGCTGCTGCCAAAGCCACGAATCCGGCGATTCCGATGACACTCTTTGGGGGTCTTGTGATCTTCATGGCGCCTGCGACCGTTCGACGCGGAGGATAACGGCGGATCCGGGCGTGTGGGAAGTGCGCAAGTCGCCATTTCTCGGTCAGGAACTGTAATTTTCGACAAACGGCGATGTTTGGGCTCCGAACCTCCGGATTGCGCGCGGTTGCGGCTCGGATCCGACAGCGGCTTCGCCGTACCCGCGGGGGCTCCGCCCTCTCCGGCGCCTTCGATCGGGCACGTCGCCGAGGCGAAGTCTCGCGGACCTGTCAGTCCGGCACGCGGAGCCGCTCGAATCGGCGAACGTCGACCTCGATCCAATCGCCGTAGTCCCAATCGGCGAGCGTCAGCTCGAGGTCCCGCCACCGCCACGTGCGATCGCCCGTGGAAGGTTCGAGAGAGACGGAGCCGCTCACCGGCTCTTGGCCGGGCGTATGCCAGATGAGATGAACGAGCAACGGCGACGTCTGCCCCGGGCGGGTCCGTTTATGCCCGTGACCGGAAAACTCGATCCGGTCACCATCCCCAAGCTCGAAGCTCTCCCCACGCCCGACGCGGTGACGCTGCTGCGGGGCGGACGAAACCGACTCGCCGATGGACTCGATCACCAACGCAACGCGGGGCTCGGTATGCATCTGTTTCACCTCGATGAGCCTCACGCGGAAGTTGCCCAGCCAAGCGACCAGCTTCGGGTCGTAGCCCTCGGTGATGTCCAGGAGCGAGACACGTTGCTCGTCAAGCTCGCGCCGAAGAAGCAGATCGACCTGCACAGCCCCGCCGCCCGCATACGCGCCGTCAGGCGACGGCTCGATGGTCTCGATGGTCACGCCCTCGACCTCCAAGGTGAAGTCGTCGCCCAGAGCAACGGGCTGTCGGAGTTGAAGCGTGTGGGTCGGCTCTGGTGCGGGCACAGAGAGTGGCTCGGCCGTCGTGGGGGCTCCGCCTGTGGGCGGCGTGGGGGCTCCGCCTGCGGGCGGCGGCTCCACTGCGATGGCCCGCGGACCGGGCGTTGCTGGTTCGGGTGTCGTCGCGGGTGCGCACGCCGAACTCAACCCGAGGACACAGAGGAAGAGTGACCCTCGCATCGTTCGGGAAGCTATCATCGTTTGGCGATACGAGTCCGCCACACTAGCTTGTCTGCGTCGCAGCAGCTGAGCGGTTCAGCGGGCGGCGAGGAAAGGAGGACGACCATGCAGCCCTTTGCACCCATCGGATTGAAGTCGAGCCTCGCTTCCACGCGCTCGTAACCTGCCGGACTGCCACAGCTTCGCCACGACACTCGTGGACTGGTTGCGGCTCTTGGGCCCGGAAAATGGTGCAGGGAGGCTGGCTCTCCCCCGTCGTGAACCCTAGCAGCCCATGGCGAAGCCCGGCGCGGCGGAATCACGAAGGACTTCTCGCGTGTGGCTCGGAGCCGCCCCCGTGTACCGGGAGTTCTGGCGACGTGCCGCGGAGCGAGAAAGACAAGTGAGACGGGTGCATCTCTCCAAGGAGGTCTGCGTTGGGGTCGCGCTCGCAACGCAACGGAAGCTCATCCCGGCCGCGGTCGGTGGGGATATCGGCTGCGGCATGGCGGCCGTCGCTTTCGACGCGGCCGCGGACGTCCTCTCGAACGCGCGGGAGGCCGCGGCCGTTTTAGACGGACTGGTCGGCGCGATCCCTGTGATGCGCCACCGGAGGTCTGCAGCGGGGCCGCTTCCACCCGAACTCCAACACCACCTGCTGAGTTGCGAACAACTCGAGACCCGAAAGGCTCGGGAGGCAGCGCTGCAGTTCGGAACCCTGGGTCGGGGAAACCACTTCCTCGAGTTCCAGGCGGACGAACACGACCGGTTGTGGCTCATGGTGCGTATTCCGAGACCATGAATGCGCACACCAACGAGCCCGGTCTCCTCGCGACGCAGTGGACCGGGTATGCCGAGCGACACCTCGACCGCACAAACCTTGTGCTCCACGCCCTGAGCGTCCCGGTGTTCATGATGGGCACGGTGACGGTCGCGCTCGGACCGCTCTTCGGACCCTGGTGGCTCGCTCTCCTCGGCGTGGCCACGATGGTGAGCGCCATCGCATTGCAGGGCAGCGGTCACCGTCGAGAGAAGCCGCCGACCCCCTTCCGCTCTCCCTTCGACGCGTTCGCGCGCCTCACGTTGGAACAATGGGTCACCTTCCCGCGCTACGTGCTCAGCGGCGGTTTCCGGCGAGCATGGCGGGAGACCATCAGGGCCGTTTGAGAACGTCCAACCAAGAAATATGGGGGACGGTGCCTCCACGCACCGTCCCCCTCTCCACGAGCGACCGAATGAAACTTGGTGCTACAGCGGGTTGCCGCTGTGCGGCGTCGCGAGATAGGGCATCTCGTCGTAGAACGCGAGGTCGTTGCCATCGACGCCGTCGCCAACCGCGATGCCGCCGTTACACGCGACGGTCAGGAGCGTGTCCGTCACGTCGTCGGTCAGGGTGCGACCATTGGGGAACCCGCTGTTGTCGAAGGTCTGCCCTTCGGTGATGTTGATCCGGAGCAGGTCGGCGGGCGCGGTGCCGTTGGGGCCGAGCAATCCGACAATGTCGAGGCGGCCATCGTCCGGAGTGGGCGGACAGGGCAGTCCCAAGACGGCGGCAAGTAGGCCCGTGACTTCGGGGTCGAGGATGTACGCGCCGAAGTTGGCCACGTCGTCGACGGGGTTGCTGCGGTTGTACTTGTCCTTGTCCTGGAGCGGCACGATGACCTCGTTGACCAACGGCCAGCCCAAGCGCGAGACCTGGACCCATCCCCCCCCGGAGAGCGCGTCACGATTGCGACGACGGATCGTGACCCGAGGACGCAGCGCCTTCGCGTACACGCCCACGACCGAGTTGAGTCCATCTTCCCCTTCGCCGGGTCGCACACCATCAGCGACGATCTCGGAGATGGGGACCTCGAGTACGATGGACATCACGTTGACGCCGTCCGTCGTGGGAGCCCCCGCTACGCCGAGCAGGTCGAAGACGTGCAGGTCGACGAAGAACGGCTCATCACGGGGTCCCGCAAAAACGGTCGAGCCATCGTCGAGGTTGGTGATCCCCTGTCGGGCCACGCCCTCGTAGGTATCCCCCGGGAACGAGCGGTCACCGACGTACCAGGGAGCGACGGGGATGTCGTCTCCAAGCGTGTCGTACGACGTGCTGCCGTCATCGTCGCGGTCGACCCGGAAGACACGCATGCTTTGCTGGACGTTGAGGTTGGCGTCGTCGATCGAGGCGACCGGACCGGTGTTGTAGAGGAATGTCCCTCCGTTTTGGGTGACGGTGTCAAAGTCGAAGACGTACTTCAGGTCGGGGACAGCATCACCGTCGTTGTCGATGGCAATGGCATAGAGCGCCTGATCGGAGAACCGATAGAAGTTGGGGCCGGCGGTTGGAAGCAGCAACGGCACGTAGTTGGCGACGATGACGAGGTTGTCGGGGTTGTCGGGGCTGATGAAAGTGTAGACGTCGGTGTTGTCGACGAACTGGTCTTCGGCGATGGCGGGCGCTTCGCGGTGACTCGAAGCGGCGGCGGTTTGGGGAAGGCTGACCGCGGCACCGACGAGGGCCGCGAGGGCGAGAAACTTGTTGGAAACGTTCATGGCGTTGTTCACTCCGGGACTCATTCGTAGGTGGCGAGGTAGATGGCGGACTCGGCGGCGATTCCCATCACCGGCGCGTTGCGTGCTGCGGCGACCCCGGAAGGCTCGAGGATCTCTGCGGTTGGAACGTTCTCCAGCCCGCCGTCTTCCGTGTTGGCGGTGACGAGGCGAGAGCCTCCGATGTCATCACTGACCGGGATGATTGCTGTGACACCGCCGGGGGCCAGCGACACGCCACCATGGCGCCCCATCCCCAACCCGGCGACAACCTCTTCGACCTCGCCGTTGTCGTCGATGGCGAAGAGCAGTCCTTCTGCCCCCGACCCCGACCGTGCGTAGTGATCCATCACCCACGCTACGTTGCTCGCGTCCACGTGGATTCCCGTCGGAGCGACCAAAGGTGCACCTTCGTGAATCGTCGTCGCCGCCCCCCCGGCAACGGGTGCGCGGAAGACCGCGGCGACGCCGTCCATGGTGTAGCCGGAAATGTAGACGTCCTCGCAATCGACGGAAACGATGACGCCCGCGGCCCGACCGACGCCCTCCGCGGCGAACTCTGCGGGCGTCCCGCCGTCGGGCGATAGGCTGAAGATTCCTCCGAGGATTTCAGCCGGAGTCTCCTCGAAGGCCTGCGTGGGATCGATCGTCGAAGCCCCACCGATATCGGAGACCAACAGCGTGCTCCCGTCACACGTCACGGTGATGTCCGAGGGGTAGGCCAGCGGCTCCCCAACGTGCAACGCCTCAACCGTTCCCGCGAGATCGACCTTGAAGATGCCGGGCAAGCCAGCGTCGTCATATGCAGCAAAATAAAACTCAGACCCGTCGGGTGCCGCTGCGATTGCACTGGCGTCGGAAAACCCAGAGTCCGCCAGAAGCTCGATCACGGCCGGAGCAGAGTCGGGCAGCCCACCGGGTTCTTCTCCCGTGCTTCCATCCTCGGTATCCGAATCGGAGTCCGAATCCGCATCGGATCCGGGTCCGGAGTCCGTGTCCGACGCCGTGGGGGGAGGGGAGGAATCCGAAGGGTCGTCTGTATCGGATCCTGCCGAAGCGGGGCCACTGGAGCAGCCCAAGCTCGTGAGGGCGAGGCCAAGGCCAGCCGCGAGAATGATTGTTCTTTGCATAGTTCTCCTGGTTCTCCGCCCCGCAAGGGCGCAGATTCGTTTCGGGTTGGGGGTTGAAGGAAGTCGCCGCTACAGCGCGAGGGTCCGCTCGACCAGCCAGCTGCAACCGCAGACCGCGATTGCGAGCGAGCCAGCTTGGACGCCGTAGCGGGTGTAGCTGGGGCGGCGTGCCCACACCGCGAGCGGCACCAGCAGCGCGAGAACGCAGGCCATCTGTCCCAGCTCGATACCGAGGTTGAACGACAGCAACGCGAGGACCCGATGGGTCTGGGGCAAGCCAACGTCGGCGAGCACCGATGAGAATCCGAAGCCGTGAATCAATCCAAAGCTCGCCGCGAGGACGTTGCGGCCTCGAAGCGTCTTCTCAGACGGCGCTTCGGGGCGTACGAGGTTGAGCCCGGCGACGAGAACGATGCTCGCCGCGATGGCGGCCTCCACCCAACCGATGGGCAGAGACACCCAGCCCAACGCCGCAGCACACAAGCTGATGCTGTGTCCGAGTGTGAACGCTGTGACGAGCCACCCGATGTCCTTGAGCGCACAGCGCATCCCATCGCGTTTGGCCGTGAGCCCAGCGATCAAGATCAGGGAGAGCAGGAACAGCAGGTGGTCGTAGCCGGTGAGCAGGTGCACCACGCCCTCGCGGAGGAAGGACTGCGCCGTGGTGGCTGCGCCTGGAACCCGGTCGATCACCAGCGAGCGCTGCTCGGCCCGCAACACATGCGAAGAGACGCCACGGTCCGCGTGCACGGTGACAAAGACCTCATGGTCCGGGTCGTCGTCGAACAACGTGTCGTCGCGCAGCGAGAGGCTCATGTTCGAAGGGCAGTGCACATCGAGCGTCGCGACGAGGCGGTCCTTGTCTCCGGATTCGAGTGCGACGCCGTCGGCCTGCGCATCGCAGCGGCCGCCGTCGCTGTGCATTGTGATGCCGCGCGTTAGCCACCCCTCGAGCAACGCAGCATGTTGGGTCACCTCGGCGGCGTCGAGCGAACGACCCAAGCCCAGAGCGAGGGCGGCGTCCGTGGCCTCGATGCGAGCCTCGACACGTGCGCCGCTGGCTGTCGGCGTGACGTGCAACGCCTTGGTGCTCCCCATGTGCGCCGCGGCGACCGATGGAAGCCCGAGGGTGGCCGACAGTGCCGTCGCCGCGAAGAGTTTGCCCCGAGTCATCATCGTCCTGCATCTCGGGTACGAAGTCGCGCCATGCGAGGATCGGCTTTTCTTCGCACCCACGACTCTTTTTCCCGACGCGGGCGTACATCCAGCACCGCAACATCCGAGAACGTGAGCGAGGTGGGCTCTTCGGGTGAGAAAACGAAGGTCTTCAGCGTGGCCTCGACGGTCGCAACGCACAAACCCGGGCCGCAGCGCTCCAGGAGGTCCGCGTGAACGTCCGCCGACAGGTTCAGACGCGGCAGCCACCCCGCGACGATCCGGTCGTCTGCAGTGGCGTGATCGAAGGGAAAGACGTTGCACGCTCCCAACCGACACAAGGGTGCCGACACGCCAACCTCCCACTGGTATCGCTTGCCCTGCCAGTCAGCCCGCACGGTCTCCACCGCCTGGGCTCGGGTGAGGGACGGCTCCGACAGCGCCGCGGAAACGTCGGCTGCAAGTGCGTAGGAGGAGCGTTCATCGGGTTGGGCGGCGGGCTTCTGCGCGCGGGGCCGCTGCTGCTTCGCCCCCTTTTTTGCGGGCTCGGGCATAGGCGGATCCTCAAGCTCCACCGCGGACTCGACCTCGGCATGTGCGGTGCAGGCAGCGAACAACAGGACGCCCAGCGGAAACGCAAACCGTCGCATCAGGACGCCCCCAGGCGGCCGCGAAGCTCGGTCACGACAACTGGGTCCACCCCGGGCCGCGCGGCGAGTGCTGCCTCCAGATGCTTCCGCGCCTGTTCACTGTTCCCAGCCAAGAGGTGGACCAGGGCCCCGTGGAGGGTCATTTCGGCGTCGTCTGTCTCGAGCGCTTGGGCCTTCGCCAGCGCCTCGATCGCCCGTGTGGTCTTGCCCGCCCGTGCCGCAGCGATCGCCAGCGTTTGCCAGGACCAGATGTTCTGGCGCGCCTGCAGTTCCAGCTCGGCCAGCGCCAGCGCCCTTGCCGGCTGCTCCCCGTGCCGGGCCAGGAAGTGCGCGACAGGGCGCGGGTCGTGCTCGGCCAAGGTCAGGGCGTCCCTGAGACCCGACGCGGCCTCGGCATCTCGGCCCAGCGCACGGTCGAGTTCGACAACCCGAAGGATCGATTCGGCACTTGGGGACTGCTCGGCGGCCT
The DNA here is from genome assembly GCA_050633305.1 of Nannocystales bacterium. GTDB lineage: Bacteria > Myxococcota_A > Polyangia > Nannocystales > Nannocystaceae > CAJXVA01. The sequence goes on along the minus strand of JBOEGF010000018.1, from coordinate 146,141 downwards.
GCGCCAACATCCCTCGTGCAGCTTCAAGCTCGCCTGCCTCCTGCAGCGTGCGCCCCTGAAGAGACAACGCTGGGCTGTACCCGGGCACCAGCTGTAACGCACGCTCACTTGCCTTCCGAGCGGGCTCGAGCTCTCCGCGACGCAGGTACATCGCGCCCAGGTCGGCAAAACACCACGCCATCGACTCCGGGTCCCGCGCGCTGCCCGAGTCGAGGGCCAACTCCAACGCGCCGACAGCCCCTTCGAAGTCGCCGTACAGCCAGCGCATGTAGCCCACGCGGTTGTAGCTGCGCAGGTCGGGGCGAAGGTCGATCGCGGCCTCGAATGAGGTCTCCGCGTCGGCGTAGCGCCCCAACTCCAGCGACGCGTCGCCGACGAGCAGGTGCGGCGTGGGGTCGTACGGAAGCGCTCCGGCGAGCTCCGTGGCCGCAACGATGACCTGCTCGAACCGGTGATCGTCGAGCAGCAACATCGCCGACAACAGGCGCAGTCGGGGTGCACCGTCGGTTCGTGACAGTCCAACCTCGATCACGTTCCGTGCATAAGCCCGATGGGCGGCGCCCTTGGCTCGGGCGGCTCGCAGGAATGCGGTGGCCAACGCCAGGTACGACTCCTGCGCATCTGGTTGGCTCCGTAGCTGCGCTTGCGCGGCGGCGATCTCCGGAGCATCCGCGGCGTCGAAACTCAGCGCGAGGTCCGGGAGTTGCAGCGGCGCCTCGTCCGCAGGGGCAGTCGCGTTCGCTGAAAGGGGTTCCGACCCGGGCTCAGCATGTGGGGCCTGACATCCGCAAAGCGCCGCGAGAACGCCCATCACCACCCAATTCGTTCGCTTCGTCATGGCTTCAACCGGGGTACGGCGCGCGGCTTTGGCCGGATCGACAGAAAGTAGGCGGCCGCCCACACCTCAGCGGTGGTTCGGCGAGTCCCCTGCGGCGACCCCTTCGGTTCGGCGGTCTGATTCAGTCGCCGAGCGAGGCGAGCTCGGCTTCAGAATCAGGGTTTGCCGCTACGGCAGCGTCGATGAACGACTCCGAGTCACCGCCGGCGGCGTGCGCAAGCTTGGCCCTCGCCACGTTCACATGACCCCAGAACACGCTGTGGTGACCGTCCGGTGCGGTGTCCAAGATGGACCAAGCGCGAGCGTAGGCCTGCTCGGCCTCCTCGTTGCGCCCGCTCTTGGCAAGGAGCTCCCCCAGATTCGTCAGCGCGGGAACCACCGTCATGGGGTTGGAAGCCTCGGGAGCACTTTGTACGGCCTTCAGCGCGCGGCGCTGCATCGACATCGCGGTCTCCAAGTCCCCCTTTGCGTCATGCAGAGCCGCCATCGCTCCGAGCAGTTGATGATTGTCGGGGTGGTCCGCTCCCCGCAGCCGTGTCGCGCCGTCCATCGCGCCGTCCAGGATCGGGGTGGCGGCCTCGACCTCCCCGAGCGCGACCAACATCCACCCAAAGTTGGTCGCGGCGACGATCGTTTCCGGGTGGTCCGGCCCCTTCGTCGCGTTGCGGATCTCCAACGCGCGTCCGTAGGGACCGCGCGCTGCGGCGTAGTCTCCCTGGCTCGCGATGATGACCCCCTGCATCGTCAGGATCTTCGCGAGCGCCTCGGATTGGGGGCCGAGCGCCGACTCGAGGATATCTTCGGCCTGTCGCGAGGAAGCCAACGCGGCCTGAGGATCGCCACCTTGGGCCTGACACTGGGAGAGCGACGACAGACTGTACGCCTCGGAAGGCGAGCCGCGGCCAAGCTTCTCGGCGTAGATTTCAATCGACTCAGAGAGGTGTTTCTCGCCTTCCTCGCACTGGTTTAGACGCGAGAGCGCGTAGCCCAGCGAGCGCAACGTATCGGCGACGTAGAGCGACTGCGCATCGGTTTCCCGACGGATCTCCAGCGAACGTCGATAGGAAACGACGGCATCCTCGAAGCGGGATGCACTCTCGAAGCCGCGCCCCTGCTCGTAGTGCCAATACGACAGCAGCCTCGGCGGGTCCCCTGCGCTCGCCACCACGGCACGGCCGAGTTGGGCGGCTTCGAGGGCGCGGTCGTACTCGCCCAGAGAGATCCAGGCCTCGACCCGCTCCACGACCGCGCGGGCCTGTGTCCAACTGTCGCCATGGACCGCCGCCAGAGTCATGGCCTCCTCCCCAAGCTCGAGCGAGCGCTCAAAGTTGTCGAGCCGACGTTCGACCGAGGCCAAGCGATACAACGCGGCGATCGTCGCCACCGAGTCTTCGACATCTCGCGCCGCCTCCAACTCGGACGTCGCCACGGCACGTGCCTCGTCGAACCGCGAGGCGACCTCCAGAGCAAACGCCTGCGCAAGCGCCTCCGACAGCGCCGGTTGTTCGGACTCTCCAGAGCATGCGTCCTGCGAAACCACGCCGCTGAGGCCGCCCAACACGGCCCAACGTGCGGATCCCGTCACCTCGAGTTCGGCGCCAACGCTCAACAGCGCGGCGACCTGTCGAGCCTCTCCGTCGAGGCATCCCCGGATGGCCGGGGGCTCAGTCGCGACACAGGACGAGGCGTAGGCCTGCGACCAACGACCCGTCCAGCGATCCATCTGGGTCGTGAGGCTCCCGGCCAACTCTGGCGCTGAAGCCTCGAACGCCCGAAGGTGCTCTGCCCGTCGGGGCGCCAGCGTCTCGAGCCGCGCTTGTGCCAGAACATCGCAGTCCGGTTCCTCTCGCGCGGCCGCGCTCCAAGTCCCGACAGCAAGCAGCGAGACCCCACCCAAGACACCGTAGGCCGTCCGTCGAGACCGGCGCTGCATGCCACGACGTACGGCTTCGGCGAACGCGTGCACGTCGCGGTGGCGGTCCTGAGGATCGTCTGCGAGGGCCTGGCGGAGGGCGACGGTGACCGAGCCACAAGCTCCGATGCGACCCGCGCTGATGTCCTCTGCACTGGGTCTGTCACCGGTGAGGAGTTCGACCGCAACCAACGCAAGGCTCCATTGATCGGCCCGCGCACTCCCGTTGTAGCTCGCCCGCGTCTCGGGAGCCATGTATGCCAACGTCCCTCCCCGAGGCCCAGCTGTCGACTCCGCGTCCTCGGCGAGACCGAAGTCGATCAGCGAAACCCACGGTTGGCCGTCGCGCGTCTCAACGACCACGTTCGACGGCTTCACGTCGTGGTGGACCAAACCGGCGTCATGCGCAGCGGCGAGCCCGTCGGCACACTGCAAGACCACCTCCAACCGAACCTTGGGATCCGGCTCGGCGTCTTTGACCCACTCGCCGAGCTCCAGCCCTTCGAGTAACGCCATCGAGACGAACACAGCACCCGCGTCTTCGCCGACGTCATGCACCGCGACGACATGCGGATGTCGAAGCCGCGCCAGTGCCCGGGCTTCGGACAGCACCTGAGCCCGCAGGTCGGTGCCTTCCCGCGGCCGAATCAGCTTCAGCGCCACCCGCCGACGGAGTTCCTCGTCCCACGCCGAGTAGACATCCCCCATGCCACCTCCACCAAGACGGTCGATCACAATGTACCGGCCAACTGTCGTGCCGCGGCGAAGTCGGGCCGGGGTACTCGCGGCTGCGTCTTCGCCAGTCCGGGGACCAGCCACAAGGGCGCTCGTCGTCTCGTCGTGCATGGTACGGTCGGGCGATTCGTGTCTGGATCGGACGATACGACGTCACTGTGGGCTGTGACGCCGAAGCCTTCGCTGGGAACAAGGATCCCCGCATTGCTGGGGATTGGCGTGGGCATGCCAAGGCTGGTCTTGTTGCGGGACGCTGAGACGCTCCTGGGGCGCGGACAAGACAGCACCGTTCCGCTCGATGCCCGCGGCGTCTCCCGGGAGCACGCCAAGATCGTCATGCGCGACGGTCAGACCGCGACACTGGTCGACCTCGAGTCGCGCAACGGCACCTTCGTCAACGGCGAGCGGATCGACTTGGTGGTGCTGACCGAGGGCGATGAGATCCACCTGGGCCCCATCGCTTCGTTTCAGTTTGTCCGTCGCATCGAGGATGAGCTGGAGCGTGCGAGTCGACGGGTGGCTCGCACCCGCCTCGACGCCCTCACCCCTCGCGAGGCACAGGTCGCCCGCGAGGTCGCCCGCGGCGGCAGCAACAAGGACATCGCGGGCCGTCTGGGTATTAAGCCGCGCACCGTTGCCGCCCATCTCGAGCACACGTTTGCGAAGCTCGACATCGGCTCCCGCGCGGAACTCACGCGACTCGTCACCGAAGACGAGCTGACCACCCGCTGACACGCCGTCCACCGTAGTCGGGGAAATAGACCCCCGCATCGGTCAAATTGCCAATCGCAACGGAGCGGACGCACACAACCGCAGGTCGCAGGTGAGTCAACCCCGCGTGCCCATTGGCAGGACGGCCAATGCCCGAATTCGTCCGCCGGCCTAGACCGACGGAGCCATGACGCCGACTCGCGTTCTCTCCTCCGTCGCAGTCCCCATGCTCAGCCTCGCGCTGGTGCTCGGACCCAGGCCCGCTGTTGCCTCTGACACCACGTGGGCACAGACGCTCGACACCCCGACCGTCGCTGCCCACGTCGCTGCCCACGGCAGCGACGTCTTGATCGTGACCGCAGGCCGGAGCTCCAACGCGCTCCGAGAGGTGGCCCGAGCGCTGCGAGTCGAGCTCGAGGAGACAGGAACCGTTGGGCTCGTCTCCGTGTCGGAGTCGAGCAAGAAGAACGCCGGGCTGGACGACGCGTCCCTCCTCGGTACGCTCGACACCGATGCACAACGCGTCGCGATCGTCCGCGTTGATGACGACCGGGCAACGGTGTCCGTGTACGACAACGGTGGAACCGCCGTCGGCGGCTTCTCGGCAGCGCGCGGCGACACCATCGAGCCGCCTCCAGAGACATCGCATTCGGGCGAGAGTGCGTTGGCAATCCTCGAAGGTGACCTTCCCGAGTCCGAAGACAGCGCACTCGCGGAGTACGACCGCAAACGCGTGGTCTTCGACGGCTCGCTCCAAGTCACGGCGACCGGGACGAACAGCGCGGTTCTCTCCCGCAGCTTCGAGCCACGAACCGGGGCCGGGGCGCCTCTGCCAGGAGACGAGTACTACACCTACGTCGGCCGTGACGACCTCGCCCAAGAGTACCGACGACGCAAAGCGGGCCGGCAAGTCCTCATCACAGCCGGGAGTCTCACAGCCCTCACTGGGCTCGTTGTGATGCTGGCGCTCCCGCTGGCCGCGGTCGCAAAAGATGACGGGTGTATCTCGCTCGAAGACCCGATCGAGTCAGACGCGTGCACGGCGAACGCGGACCGCCAGCAGAAAAAGAAGGTGCGTCGTGGCCTCGGACTTGGTGGCGGTCTGCTCGCGGGCGGCATCGTGATGGGTGTCATCGGCGGCAAGATTCGTCCGCACACTTCGACGGCGACCGACGTGCAGGAGATGGGCGAGTCCTACAACAAGGACCTACGCAAGCGCTTGGGCGTTCGAGAGGTCGCGGTGCGCGGGTCGGCGGACCGACGTGGGGCAGGAGTCGTGCTCTCCGGGAGGTTCTAGTGCTGGGACCGTTGCTGTTCGTGGCCGCGCTGGGGACCTCCCCAGCCCCGCCTCCGCCCACCCCAACCCTCGACGCTCTCGAGCGTGAGACCACCGGCCTCTTCGATCGCGTCGCACCTTCGGTTGTGCTCGTTGAGACACGCGATGGTTTCGGATCGGGCTTCTTCGTGAGCCCGCTTGGGCACATCGTGACCAACCGACACGTCGTCGGTCATGCCAGCGAGGTCAAGGTCCGGCTCCAAGACGGCCGGCGCATGGTTGGAAAGGTGCTCGCCCGGGGCTCGGGCGGGGTCGATGTGGCCCTCATCAAGGTCTCTGCCAAGAACACCCCTGCCCTCGCGTTCTCCTCGACCCGTTCCGTTCGAATCGGGACGTGGGCGGGCAGCGTCGGCCACGGACGAGGCGGGGTCTGGACCCTGACCACCGGATTGATCTCCAACGCCCACGGAGCGCGGGACCGCGGCGTTCTACAGACTCAGATCCCGCTCAACCCTGGATCCTCCGGCGGGCCCGTCTTCGATCGCCACGGTCGGGTTGTGGGTATCGTGGTCTCGGGCATGGTCGACAGTGATGCAATCAACTTCGCGATCACCCCCGAGACCGCCCTCGCCGCGCTCTCCAAGCTTCGCCCGCTGACCAACTGCCTCACCATCAAGGCACCTGTTGGGGCCAGCGTCTTCGTTCGAGGTGCCCGTGTCGGGACGGGGCCTGTCGTCACCGTCGTCGCCGAACCCGGCGACTACCGCGTCGAAGTCGACGGCGCCGGCGGCCGAAAGCAGCGCACGGTCACCTTTCCCGACGTCCGGTTGGTTTCCCTTGGCGGCTGACCGCCCGGACCGGACAAGACATCGACCACCCAACCGGATGGGCCAGGTCCTCCCCAGCTTGGCTAGTTCGGGCCCCGTCGAGCACGGCCGAAGAGGACGCTCGTCGGGCGAAGCCATGCGATTTCTTCGGCGTCATCGGGCACACTGCGCGGCATGGCGACCTACGCGATCACAGGGACCAACCGCGGCATCGGACTCCAGCTGACACGGCAAGCCAAAGCTGCCGGCCACCGAGTCATCGCGCTGTGCCGCAGCGCGAGCGATGCCCTCAAGGAGACTGGCGTCGAGATTCACGAGGGCATCGACGTGAGCGACGATGGGGTCACCGAGACCCTTGCGAAGGCGTTCGAGGGGGAGTCCGTCGACGTCCTCATCAACAACGCTGGGCTTCTCCGGCAGGAGACCCTCTCCAACTTGGACCTCGACGGAATCCGGCGGCAGTTCGAGATCAACGCCCTCGGACCGCTCCGCGTCACCAAGGGTCTGCTGGGTAGCCTTGGATCGGGGGCCAAGGTCGCCATCGTCACGTCGAGGATGGGCTCCATCGCCGACAACACCTCCGGGGGCTCGTACGGCTACCGCATGTCGAAGACCGCCGTGAACATGGCGGGCGTCTCACTGGCACACGACCTCAAGAACGACGGCGTTGCTGTCATGTTGGTCCACCCCGGGTTCGTCCGAACCGAGATGACCGGCGGCAACGGCATGATCGACGCGGAAGAGTCTGCGCAGGGGATTCTCGCCCGCATCGACGGGCTCACGCTCGAGAAGACCGGAACCTTCTGGCACCAAAACGGCGAAGCATTGCCCTGGTAGCCGAGCGCGGCCGGATCAGCCCATGTCGTAGAAGAACTCTTCTTTGACGATCTTGCCGCTCTCGACGGTGAAGAGCCCGACTTCGTCCATCTGCATGCGCTGGCCGCTCGGTTTGTTGGTGATGTCGTACTCGAAGCGCACGGCAAAGCGGTCTTCGCCGTGCGGATAAGGACCGGTCACCGCGGCGCTATGAATCTCGTGGTTCTCGCTCCACCACACGTTCTTGCCCCGAACCGCCTCGATGCCTTGAGCGACCCGGCTTCCGTCGGGGCCGGCGGCCGCCTCGATGCTCTCGATGTTCTCGGAGTAGAGCGTGTTGATCGACTCGAGGTTCTTGCCTTCTTTGCAGAACGCAACGAGCTTCTGACCGATTTCTTTGGCTGACATGGCCCGAAGGCTAGCGGATCCGCGGGCGCAACGGTGCCCCCGAGTCAGGACATTTCCGGAGCGACCCCGGCCCTACGCCCTCGACGAACCGCCGGACAGAGCGTGCGGAGCCTTGAGCCGGACCAGCGCGAGGATGGGCTCGACGTCCGCCGCTCGAACGGCCAGCTGTGTGGTCTTTCGACGGCCTCGGAACTCGAAGCACAACTGGTGCGCCCTCCCGAGTTCGCCGGGTGCGTTGGCAGCCTGAATCGTCCTGTACTCGACCTTCTTGAGAGCCGACGGATCACCGCTCAACGCCCCGACGACAGCGCGGCCCATACGAGCGAACTTGAACAGGCCCACGTACAGCATGCCCAGGCCCGCGGCGATGAACACCACCGCAAAGCCGTACAGGGCGACGAGCGCAGTCGTACTCATGTCCGCCGCCTCTGAGTCGAGTTCCAGGGCATGCAGCGCGATCATGAACACTCCCAGCGCCACGATGCACGGACCCATGATGTTCATCGTTCGGGCTGTCCGTTTCGTCGCGGCCCGGATCCGGTCGAGCGCATCTCGTTCGTCCATCGCGGGGATGGACGTGCAATCCGCCGCCACGTTGCAGCCCCTGCGGGCACCCGCCAACGCTGACCGCCTCCAGTTCTACCGTTGAGAGCCATCCAGAGCCTCAGAGCGTGTTTGATGGACACGTCCAGGCTATGCTTGCGCCGCGAGGACGCTCGCCGATGACCGCCGACCTCCCAAGCCCTTCGCTCCACACCGGCGGCCTTGTCGCAGGACGATTCGAGCTCGGCGAGAAGCTCGGCGAGGGCGGGATGGGCGTCGTCTACAGCGCCTACGACCGCAAGCGCGCAACGGAGGTCGCACTCAAGACGCTTCGAATTCGCGACGCCGAGTTTCTCTATCTGATCAAGCGAGAGTTCCGGACGCTGACAGACCTCAGCCACCCAAACCTCGTGACGCTCCACGAGCTCGTCGTCGACGACGAACTTGCGTTCCTCACGATGGAGCGGGTCAAAGGACAGCACTGGCTGGAGTGGGTCCGCAAAGATGGAAACCTGGATCGCGGACGCCTCGAGAACGGCCTCATCCAGCTGGTCCGTGCGCTCCATCACCTCCACCGCCACGGGCTGGTCCACCGTGACGTGAAGCCGACGAACGTCATGGTGACCGCGGAGGGTCGGCTCAAGCTCCTCGATTTCGGGCTGGCCCTTGCGGCCCGCTCCCGTCCCGATCCCTCCGACAGTTTCGTCGTGGGGACACTCGACTATCTCTCCCCCGAGCAAGCACGAGGCCAGCCCGTCACCGCGGCATCCGACTTCTTCGGAGTCGGCGTCATGCTCTACGAGGCGATGACCGGCCGGACGCCGTGGCCTGATGCCGACGCCCGCGCGCTGCTCGAACAGCGTGTCAGCGCCGAGCCGGCCCTCGCGTTCGGCCACGACGACGAACGCGGCGTATTGGGGTCTCTGGACTTGCTGTGCCTCGACCTCCGACTGCCAGACCCGGACCTTCGCCCCGGCTCGACCGAGGTTCTTCGCCGCCTCGGCGCCCCCGAACTCGACGGAACGTCCGCGACCCGAAACACGTTCGTCGGACGAACCGTCGAGCGAAGCCGACTCGCCACCGCGGTTGACGGGGGCCTTCACGGAAACACGCCGCGACTCCTCCTCGTACGGGGCCAGTCCGGGACTGGCAAGAGCGCGATGTCCCGTGCACTCCTAAACGCGCACGAACACGCCCACCACGCGCTGATCCTCCGGGGCCAGTGTTACGAGCGAGAGACCGTCCGCTACTCGGGGGTGGACGCGGTCGTCGACACCCTCCGCGCTTACCTCCTGGAGCTCGACCCCGAAGACCTGGAGCGACTGCTTCCCGGGCGCAGCGCAGCGCTTGCGGTCGCGTTTCCCGTGGTCGAGGACCTCATCGCCCCGACGGCGAACGAGCTTCCGACGGACCCACTCGAGCTCCAGCGCGCAGCGAGTGACGCGTTCCGCGACCTCATCGTCGCATTGTCGAAGACCCAACCCGTCCTCCTGTTCATCGACGACCTGCACTGGTGTAGCGACGAGACGACCCGACTGCTCCTTCATCTGTTGCAAGCACCGCCCGACTCCGGCTTCGTCGTCCTGGGGACCTACCGCGCCGACATGCTGGAACGGTCCACGAGCCTCGCATCCCTGCGCGGCGAGAGTCTCAGGCGTGACAACCTGTGGGAACTCGACCTGGCCCCCCTCCCCTACGAGGAGGCGTGCCGACTCGCAGCAACACAGCTCGGACTCCCTGCCCCGGATGCCATCTGCGACGAGATCGCCCGAGAGTCGGGCGGCAACCCACTGTTCGTGGAGGAACTCGCTCGCCACGCGGCGGACACCGAAGCCGTGCGTGGCGCAGGACGGCTCGGCCTCGAAGCCATGACCCAGAGCCGGGTTCATGGTCTGCCGAACACGGCGCGCGACCTGCTCAGCATTCTGGCCATCGCCGGCGGCCCACTCACCCAGCGTGTTGCGATCGAGGCATCCTCATCGCCAACCGACGCCAACGAGGGCTTGGCAGAACTCCGAGCCCAGCACTTCGTGCGGACCTTTGGGCCCGGCCCCGACGATGTGTTCGAAGTTCTCCACGGGCGCGTTCGCCTCGCCGTGCTCCAACTCCTCAGCGAGGAACAGCGCGCGGAGCATCACCTGGCGCTGGCCACCACCCTCGAGCGTGCGGACGCCGATCCCGAATCTCTGGCCTTTCACTTTGCCCGATGCGGCCGCACCGACGCTGCCGTCACCTACCTCCGACAGGCCGCGAGGTTGGCCTCCGGGGCGCTCGCTTTCCGACGTGCGGCCGACCTGGCGCAACAAGCTCTCGACCTCCTTCAGCCCGCGGAGACCTCCACGCTTCGCGCCCCCCTCGAAGCGGAGCTCGGTGAGGCGCTGAGCAACGACGGTCACGGGGCAGAGGCGGCTGAAGCCTACCTTCGGGCGGCTGCGGCATCCCGCGATGATGCGGTCGAGCTTCGTCGTCGCGCGGCGGAGCAGTACCTACGGAGCGGACACGCCGCAGAAGGGCTGCCCCTGTTGACCGAGGTCCTCGAAGCAGTCGGGCTCGGGCTCGCTCGCAACTCCAAGCGCGCAATCGGGTCCTGGCTATTGCAGCGCGCATCGATCGCGCTGACCGGGACCGAGTTCACACCGCAGCCAGAAGTCGAGCTGGACGCGCGCGCACTGCTCCGGGTCGACATCTGTTGGACCGCTGCAACGGGCCTGCCTGCGGTCGACGTGTTTCTTGGGCAGGACATGCAGGCAAAGCACCTACGGCTCGCGCTTCAGCTCGGCGAGCCGCGTCGGGTTGCTCGGGCGCTGAGCCTGGAGATCCTCTACGGCGCGACGTCAGGGACTCGCAACCTCGAGCGGGTCAACACCCTCATCGACCGAGTCGGGGATATCGCCCAGAGCGTCGGTTCCCCCCACATCCACGGCCTCCTCGCCCTGGCCTCCGGCGCGGCCTGCGTCTATCGAGGAGAGTTCTCGGAGTCGATCGCCTTCCTCCGTCGTGCAGACGACACCTTCCGAAACCAGTGCACCGGTGCCGCATGGGAGCTGTCGTTCACGAACACGTTCGACATCCTCGCGCGACTGTACCGAGGCGATTTCGCCCGCTTGGTCACAACCCTCGAAGTCACAACTGAAGATGCCCGCGCCCGCGATGACCTCTTCACGATGCTCATGGTTCGCATCGGATACGACTACTTGCGCCACATCATCGCCGACCAACCGGACCGGGCCCGAGCCCAGCTCGAAGCGGCGCAAGCCTGGCGACCCGAAGAAGCCGCGAACCCGACCTTCCGCTTCACGATGCTGATGGCGCTCGGTCGGATCGAACGGTACGCCGGCCGACATGCTCGAGCGTACGCGTGCTTCGTCGAGCATCACGCGGCGGTGCGCAAATCCATGATGCTCACCAAGCAGCCCTTTGTGCTCTACTTCTGTTTCGAACGCGGGAGCGGGGCGCTGTGGGCCGCCCACGCCGCGTATGGGGCGGAGCGCGAGCGGCTCTTGGCTGTCGCGCAAAAAGACTGCGCGAAGATCCGGGCCGAAAAGACTCGCTGGGGGGCCGTGTTTGTCGGGCTATTGGAGGGCAGCCTCTTTGCTGCACGCGGCGAAGACGAGCTCGCACGGCAGAGCCTCGAAGCTGCTCGCGTCGAAGCCCAAGCCTGCGAGATGCGCTTGTACGCAGCCTCCGCGAGGATCCGTCGCGACGAGCTGGACGCCAATCCCGCCCCCGACTTCGACGAGTTCGAGGCCGAGGGCATCGACGCGCCCGCCCGCATGGTCAACATGCACGCCCCACCGGTCCGCGACTGGTGAGCGCGTAGACGGCTACAAGGCGCTCAGGGTTCCGTCTGAAGTGCGGATCCACCGGGGACTCAGCACTTTGTCCGTCGCGGATGCTTCCTGCTTGTCCGTGGGCACGACCAGAGCCTGAGGCGGAAGGGACCACGCATCAGCAGCGAGCTCATTGGGCACGTAGAAGCCCAAGTCTCCCATCGAACCGATGGTCAGGATGCTCAGCGGGGCCGCCGTGCCAAACCCTCCGAGGCTGGGGCTCATCAGTTCGTCATCCATGACCGTCTCGCGCCAGTGGCTGTCGGACGACCCTTGTTGCGCGTTGTTCTCCACGGGGACCACGGCACCTGCGAACGGCTGGCCGCCGAGCAACTCCAGGAACACTTCGGTCGCCCGGGACCCAAGGAAGTGGGTGTCGGCTCCGGCATTGTTCGGGATGCTGGGGTCCTCGAGCAGGCCCGAGAATCGCCACAGCGAGCCCACCCCCAGCACATGCCCCATCTCGTGGAGGATCACGCTCTCCAACGAGCCGGTGTCCTCCAAGACAGCCAAGTCGAAGGTGTCGAACGTCATCACCCCCAGGTACGGCGAACCATCGTCGCGAAGGGAGCACGGACCCGCTTGCCCCAGAATGTTTCCATTCTCCCCCCCCGGCCCGTCGATCTCCTGAAGCTGCACGAAGATGTGCACACCCGTGACCGACACGTTACCGCCGTCGAACGGAATGCCGCACTCCTGGGCAAGCCCGGACAAGGACCCTTGAATCGCGGGAAGCGCGTTGATGAGCGCGCCCTGCCAGCGAAGCCGAGCCGTCTCAAACGCGGCCTCCTGACTGTCGGACGGTGGGTTGACGTAGTGAAGGACGATGTCGAAGTCCGAGATCGTGCGACCGGTGAAGTCGATGGGCGGCAGCGCTCCCCCGCCGACGGAAGCTCGGACGAAATAGTTTCCATCGAGCTTTCCAAGCTGCCAGCTCTCCGCGGTGGCGACTCCGTCGGCATCGGTGACCGCCTGCGCCTCTCCGAGTACGCCACCGGCGAGCCCGGCTGTTGTAAACGTGACGGGGGTGCCCGTGACCGGTGCACCCCCGGCCGTCACACGCACCGCGGGCGGAAGCTCGATGAAGTCTCCCGCGAGCGCAGACTGGTCCACCGGGGAGACTGCCGCCATGGCGTCGACCGTCGCTTCAACGCATCCGCCACCGCTCGGAACCTGACCGGCCGGGCATGGACACTCGGGCTCTCCGAGGACGCAGCCTGACGTGGACACAGGCCCCCCGCCGCTGGACTCCGCGCTGTCCTCGGCGTCCGAGGAAGGCCCCGAGTCTGTCGCGAAGTCCGAGTCAAAGCCGTCGTCGGTGTCGATGACCAGTCCGGATTGGTCGATGATCAGCCGCTCACTGCATCCCGAAACAGAAACGACCAAAAGTCCCAAAGCCAAACGCGAACCCGTCACACCTGCATGGTGACCGCTGGAAGACGCCACGCACAAGCCCCGCGACGCATGCGCCGCGGGGCTGATCTTTTTTTCACGATCTTTGAACGCCCGAGAGACTGACCATGGCATTGAGCCGAGATCCGTCCTGGACGAACTCCGAGGCTGTTCGGGCGAGAACGGCGGAGACCATGCTGATGAACGGCAGGTGGTCGCCGTTTTCGCACGTCGCCTGTCCCGCCGCGTCTTCGGCGTCGGGAGCAAACGCTTCGTCCCAGCGAACCATCCCGTACGTCCCGTCCGCGGAGAGCGCCCCATGCAGACACGGGATGTCGCTCTCCCGGACGTACTCACAGATCAGCTGCCGGCTCGCCGCGTTGTCGAAGCAGTCCAACACCAGGCCAGCCCCTCCAAGGAGTTCCGACACGTTGCCGGCCGCCAGCCGAACCCCTTTGGCTTCGACCTTCACGCCGTAGAAGTTCTGCAGCTGCATCTTCAGCGCCTGGGCCTTGTTCTTGCCAACCGATTGTTTGACGAAGGCCTGAGACAGCAGGTTCTTCGACTCCACGCGATCGAAGTCGACCAGCCGCAGCGACACATCGAGATTTCGACACGCCACGGCGACCGCCGACCCCAGGGCTCCCACTCCGCAGATCACGACGCGCATGGAAGCACCTCAGCTGCCGAACGGCACCTTGGGACGCAGGTAGATCCGAGCACCACCGGCGGTAGGCAGGCGATCGACCACGTAGTCACGAAACGCGTCTTCGGGAAGGTGCGCGATGTGGAGGCCACGGAGTTGACCGCTGCGGATGAGCTCGATCGCGGTGCGGCGGATATCTCCGTCACGCATGTTGTCCGCGACGGTCGCCTTGTAGTCGACCGAGAGACCGTTGTAGGTGATGTTGAGAATGGCCATGGTTCAGTCTCCTTTCATGGAGAGGTCAGGCCCGAGGCAGACCGGATCAAGGAGGTCCACCAGGGCTCGGCTTCGACGATGTGCTCGTCGGGTTGTTCAGGGTCTTCGCCGGGAATTCGGCGGAGCATGTTCGTGGGTGTGACGACCGCGTACTGGAGGCGGCGGCCAAGCGCCGTGTCCAACGCCGCCATCGTCGTCTCGTCTTCGAGAGAGAACTTCGCGCCTCCCAACGGGTGCGTGTGGACGATCTCGACGATGCGGGCCCGGCGGGACCAGATGGCATCCCAACGGGCCCGAGAATCGGGCAGCGCCGTCGGACTCTGCGAAGCGTCGCTCCACAGCACGGCATCGGACGCACCGATGAAGAAACAAACTTCGCGCAGCATGACAGAGCCCTTGGATGAAGGCGGGGGCGAGCGAGCCAAGAGGTCCCCCGCAGCGGCTCACCGCCGCGTGATGTAGAGGAGATCGCCATCGATGGCTTCGGAGATGACGGAGGGAAGCGCATGGAGACCAAGTTCCTCGTCGGCACCGTCCAGGCAAATGCCCGAGTCGTAAACGTGGAGCGTCTCCCAGTCGACGGTCGCGACGAAGCGCTCGCCGAGATAGCGAAAGATCACCTCCATGGTCTGCTCACCCGCAAAACGCGTGTCGAGCAGGGTGGCCCCTGCCCCTTCGAGCGCAGACGCGGCTCGTTGCGGTGCATCTTCCATCGTTCCACCTCGAGTCGGGCTCCGCTCTCGATGAGCCGAGCTTGGGTCGAGCGTGTAGACCCGGGCCTCGAGCATGTCCAAGACCGTGGCCGGCACTCGGGTGCCATCGGCAACCTCGTGCAGGACTGCCCCCACCTCACGCGCCGAGACATGAAGCCCTCGGCCCTGCGCCTCACGCTGGAGACGAGCAAAGCCAAACGCGCGTCGAAGACCGGGCGTCGCGCCCGCGAGGTCGGCGATCGCGATTCCCTCGAGCAATGCGTCTCGTGCGGCCTCCTCAACGTCCCCTTCGAACTCGAGGACGTCGAAGATCGGAGCATCGCCATGCCACAGACGTGCCGTGACCGGTGACAATACCGGGGGTTCGTCCTCGGGCATCAGCAGGATGCGCCGAGTCCTCTCGCCTCCCACAAACAACCAATCGCCGACGATGTGTCCGCGGAGGCTCTTGCAGCGATGCAACGAGGGGGGCTCGGCCTGCGCCGTAGCGGTGGCGTTGCGCCCCTTGATCTCGAAATCCCACCAACCGGCGGCGACGCGTTGCGTTACGCGGAGCCGCCGATCGGGGGCATGGACGAAGGGGCCGCCGAAGTACGGCAGCACCTTCGTGGCTTGGGCACCGAGGAACTTGCGGTAGTCCATCGGCCCTACGGCTGCAGAAGCGGAGTGCTCATGACCTTCTCCACCCAAGCGGTCTGCTTGACCACACCGTCCGAAGACGGGGGCGGTGCCTCGAGCACCGTCTGCAACACGCGGGGCACCTGGTACGGGTCATCGAACTGCTCGATGTCCACGACCGAGAATGGCACCCCCAGCGCCCGCGCACAGTCGGTGACCGTGCGACCGCGGCCATAGGCCACGTTGAGGATCAGCGCCATGGCGTCGACCCGGTAGCCCTCGTCCGCGAAGCATTGCGCGAACCGGGCCCCTTGCTCGCCAGCTTCGTCACCGACGACGAAGACGATGAGCTTGGCGTCCTTGGGTACCGCCACGCCCGCGCTCGACAGCGCGTGCACGGCGGCCATGTGCATGGTTCCCCCACCTGCGCTCACGCCCGAGAGCATGTGCGCGACGGCCACTCGACTTGGCGCCTTGGGCACGTGGACCAGCCCCATCGTGTCGAACGACGCGATGTGCAGCTTGTCCTTCGGGAAACCCGCAAGGATGCGCGACAGCGCTTCCACAGACTTCTCGAGTGCACCCTGCATCGATCCCGAGCGGTCGATCAGGAACATCACGTGGATGTCCTGTTCTCCCGTGGCCTCCTTCACGGCGTTGCGGGCCGCGGCGTCGGCCGAGGCTTCCAGCCGCTGCTGGAGGTCCTTGCTCTGCACGTTCTTCGCGATGTTGAGGCCCCGCTGGTCGGTGGCGCTCTCGATCGCCTTTTCCCATGCGGCGCGAATATCGGGATCCGTCATCAGCCCCAGCTCTTCGAGCGTGGGCGTCAGCTGACGCAGGTCGCGGTCCGACAGCGTCGGCAGGAGTGCGACCATGATGGCAGGCGTGAGGCCGATGTCGGCCGGTAGACGCCCCATCGCCTCCTTGTACGTGAGGCGGTGGGTGACGATGCTTTCGCAGATCTCGGCCTCGCTGAGGCCATCGAACCGCTCGGACTTGTGCAGCTGCAGCCCATCGAGGCCGAGCTCACGGTGACCGTCTTCGGCCTGCTTCTGCTTCCATCCCAGGACGGCGAAGAAGCGTTCGGACTGCGGCTTGTAGCCGACCTTGCGGGCGATCTTCTTGATCGTCTCCTTGTAGCCGGCCTTGACCAGGCCTTCGAGCATTGCGGGGTTGGCCTCCCGGTACGCCAGCCACTTGGCTGCGACCTTCGACCATCGCCCCAGCGCAGGCTTGCGGGACGTGGCGTCGACGAACCCCGCCGTGCGGTTGAGTTCGGCGATCTCCGGCGTCTCCAGCAGTTCGGCCACGCGGAGCACCGCCTTGGGCGTCATCATCCGCGCCGACTTGCGCTCGTAGTGCAGCACCATGGCTTCACCGATGAGGCGCAGGTCGTCATCGTAGAACGCAACCGAACCATCGTCGTCCGCGACCGGTTGACCGCTTCGGGGCTGGACCAGCATGAGCGCAGCCGAGGCGACCTTGAGGTCACGCCAGTCCGTCTTCGTCAGCGCGTAGCTGGCGAAGTGAGCCATCAGGTCGTTGTTGAGGCCGTAGATGTCGAGCAGGCGACCGTAGAGGTTCTCGGCCGCAGGCACGAACAGACCCGGCGCGACCTTCTCTCCGGCGCCGCGATGTCCCTTCGCCGGGACCCACTTGCCACCGACGTTGATGCCCGGGCGGTTGTGCCACAGGTGCGCCGATGCGTTGAGGACCAGGTCGAGCAGGCGCTCGGCCGGACCGCGCTGTTCTTGCGGAAGGGTTGCGTTGGTCATCGTCTTGGCTCCGAATACGGTTGAGAGTCTATCGAGGATGAAGAGAAAAAGTGGTGTCACCCGAGTGTGCAAGCCACAAGATGGAGTCCAATGCTCTATCCAGCTGAGCTACGACAACGTCGGCCGGATTCGAACCGGCGTCCTTTGGATGGCTTGCGTGTAGGGCTCGTGCGGATGGATGACGAGAATCTGGAGGGGGCCAACGAGAGGTGGCCCAGCCGCGGGCTGGAGCGAAGGCGAGGTCGCTCCACAGCCCGCGGCTGTTCCGATGGAGAGTGTTTCCCGTGCCCGAGGCCCGAAGCCTCGAGAGTGAGTCAGTTCCCAAAACTGATGCCTTATCCACTTGGCTACAACCCCCGTGAGGGATCGGCGGGATTCGAACCCGCGAAACGTTGCGTGTAGGGCTTCGGTGATTGGGCACGGAGAAAAGGTTGAGTCCACCCGAGTGAACGAGCCGCAAGGTTCAGTCCAATGCTCTGCCAGCTGAGCTACGTCCGCCGAAGCGGAGGGCCGGATTCGAACCGGCGACACCTGGAAAGTTGCGTGTAGGGCTCGTGCGGTTGGGTGGTCAAAGTCGGTGCTGCGGGGGCCAACGAAAGCTGGCCCAGCCGCGGGCTGGAGCGAAGGCGAGGTCGCTCTACAACCCGCAGCTGTTCCACACAGCGAAGAGGGTTCACACGCCCGAGTGGCGGAGCCGTGGGCGATTGTATCGCCGCCTTAAGAGGGCGGTGCCTTTACCATTTGGCTACAGGGCCCGAAGTGGCCCCGGCTGGATTCGAACCAACAGTTTGAGTTGCGTGTAAGGCTCTGGCGATTGGGCGTGTGAGAAGTTGGTTTCGCGTCCGAGTGATGAAGCCATTGTCGATCCGGCTTCCTGCCGGACGCCCGTCCACCGGGCATGACCTCTGCTTTTTTGGTTTGAGTGCGGGGATCGAACCCGCGTAGTTGCGTGTTGGGCTTCCTCGTTGGACGCGAAGAGAACTTGGCCACTCCATACGGAGTCTCGGCCGAGGGGAAAGGTGGGCTCCCGAGTGCACGGGCCGTTTGATCGTCTTTTCAGGACGACTGCGTGACAGGCAGTTGGCTGTAGGCCGGGCGTGTGCGGCCCGTGCGATGGGGAGCGCCGGAGATCAGGTTCGTCGGGGACACGAAAAAGCCGCCTCGACGATGTCGGGCGGCTACCGGAGTCTCAGGCGTGGGAATGACCCCACGAGACAGGCAAGCCGCTAGACCAGCATCTCCACCACATCGCATCCAAGGCGGCGCGGGTGGTTCTTGCGTCCGAACTCGGACGTGTTGGCTGGCCTCGACATGGACTGGGGTTTAGTGCCGCCTCAGGACATCGTCAAGGAAGTTTCTGAAGGTTTTTTGCTCGAGCCCCGGGATGTCCAGCGCCAGCCCTGTCGGTGCGTCCGGGTCCGAGGGGGTCACCAAACCAAAGAAAAGGGCCCAACCTCCGAAGAGGCGGGCCCGAGTTCCGCACCGGCGGAAGCTCCAGCTCATTGCCAGATGATCTCGACCCGGCGGTCCTTGCTGCGCTCGGACTCGTTGCTGCCTGCAGCCTCGAGCGACCCCTTGGCGATGACCTGCATCAACTCGCCGGGGACGCCCTTCTCGGAGAGTGCACCTTTGACGCTCTGGCCGCGACGCTCGGTGAGGAGGATGTTGTACTCCTCGGTGCCCAGCGAGTCGGCGTGCGCCTCGAGGAAGATGCCGCGGTTCTCGTTGATGATGCACTCCGCCGCGGTGGTCAGGGACTCTTCGGCTTGCGGGGTGAGCTTGTTGGAGTCGAAGGCGAAGAAGATGGCATCCACGCCACAAGGGCCGTTGCCCTCGCCGTCGCCGCCGTAGTCGCCCGAGAAGACACACATGCCGCCGTCACAGATTTCGTCCATGGGGCATTGGTCATCGGTCTGGCACTGACCCGAAGCCGAGCAGCGGCCGGTGGCCAGCTCGCAGGTGCCAGGTGAGCACTCAATGTCGTCGCTGCACGCCGAGCAGGCGCCGGCGGTGCAAACAAGGCCACCGAAGCAGTCCAACTTCTGGGCGCACGGAGCGTTGAGCTCCCCGTCGCCATCTCCGCCATTGCTGAGCGCTGCAGCCTCGGCCGGGTCCATGCAGCGGAACTCGTGACACACGAACGCGGCAGCGCCCTCAGGGCCCTTGTCCACGCACTCCGCGTCGGTCTTGCAGTTTTGACACGTCCCGTCGACGCAGGTCTCACCGAGGTCCGCCTTGCAGTGCTTGTCCTTTTTGCAGACGGGGTACTCGGGCTTCTTGCAGCCACCGACCATGCCCATGAGGGAGGTGGCGAAAAGAAGGGACGAGAGCTTCAAAGCAGTTCGAAGGGTGGTCACAGCGCGGGAAGCTTGCACGGGCTTCGCCAGCGCAGCAAGGGCCGAAGTCACGAGCCGGATCCGTCGTCTTCTCGGGGGTTTCGAGAGTTTTGCAGTAGACGTGCCTTCTGAGGCAGCCTGCCCCACCGGGGCAGAGGGTCACCAGAGCCCCGTGACGTTGTTTTACGAGCGACTGCGCGTCTCGTAGCCCAGACTGCACCCATGACAGCGGTGCTGTTCGACCTCGACGGAACGTTGGTGGATTCGCTGGGGGACATCGCGGCCTCCACAAACGTCTGCCTGGCCGCTGCCGGCCTGCCGACCCACACGCTCGATGCCATTCGCGGCTTCGTCGGGCACGGAATTGGCTCGCTGGTGGAGCAAGCCTTGGGCTCCCACGCCACCCCACACCTCGTCGAGTCGCTCCTGGCTGAGATCCGAGTGCACTACCACCAGCACTCGACGGACCGCACCCTCCCCTTCCCCGGCATTCCGCAGCTCCTCGAGACGCTCGTCGAACGTGGGATCCCGCTCGGGGTGGTCAGTAACAAGCCGCACGAGATGACCACCCATATCGTGGGGGTTCTCTTCCCCGACACCGCGTTCGGCTTCGTGACGGGAGAGTCGCCGGACATCCCCCGCAAGCCAGACCCCACCGGGATCCTCACCGCGTGCGCGACACTCGGTGTACCCCCGTCGGACGCGGTGTACGTAGGAGACACATCCGTTGACATGCAGGCTGCACACGCGGCAAACGTGCGAAGTATCGCAGTGACGTGGGGTTTCAGAGATCGTGTCGCGCTCGAGTCGGCTCAGCCTGACCACTGGGCGACAAGCCCAGAAGACATCCTCGCCACCCTCTGAAGCCTGAACCCCGAGCGCCTCGTGGACGTTGTAGGGTGAGCCCGCCGTGGACTGGCGCGCATCACTGTTGCAGATGAAGCCCGTGGAGGCTCCGCGGGCGGTTCGACTCCTCGGCGTTCTCGCGACGGTGTCGTTACTGGTCGCGCTCGGCCTTGGCTTGTCCCGGATCGATGCAACTTCGATGTGGCTGGACGAGGCCTACTCGGTCGTCGATGCCCAGCGTCCGTGGGCCGACATGCTCGCGATGCGCACCGAACGGGGGACCTCGGTTCACCCGCCGATCTACTCGATCGCGCTCCGCGGGATGTTGGCGACCTGCGGCGTCAATGCGAGCTGTGCACGCCTACCATCAGTGCTGGGCGCCGCCGGAGCCTGCGCCGTTTTGGTGATGCTCGCCGGTCGGATGTTCGGCTGGGTCGCTGCCTTCACGGCGGCATGGATGTGGCCGACGCTTCCGTACCTTCTCAAGTACGCGGACCAAGCTCGCGGATACACCCTCTTGTTGCTGCTCTCCGCGGTCGCGATTGCATGCGGTGCCCGAGTGCTTGGGTTCTGGGGCGCACCGCGCTGGCGACGAGCTGCGAGCTGGGGCCTGGCGCTGAGTGTGGCCAGCATGGTCGGGATGCACTTGCTCGCGGCGACCTTCGTCGTTCCGCTCGCGGCTGCGTTGTGGCTGCTGACCCGCGGACGAGACGCTCGAGCTCGAAAGGAACTCCTGCGCGCGACCGTCCTCGCGGCCCTGTTCATCCTGCCGCTGGCGATCGCCGTCGGCGTTGCCGTGACCGGAGACGACACCGCCCGCTTCGCTTCGGCGCCGGGCGCCGCCAAGGGCCTCAAGCGGATGAGCCACGCTCTGGTGTCGCTCGCCGAGTACACCTGGACGACGCCTGTGCTGTTGGGTTCCGCCCTCCTGCTCACCCCAGGCCGCCGTCGCGGCCTCGTTGCGCTCGGCTTGCTCGTTGCGCTCCTTCCGGTCGTCCCGCTCCTCGTTCGGGCCCCCTCGCACTTCATCGTGCTTCGGTACTTCTTTCCGTCGGTGGGCGTTGTCGGCATTCTCGCCTGCGCGGGCGTGGCTGCCCTGGCCGCGGCACCCGGCCGGCTCCCTCAGCGGTGGACCGGACGAGTCCCGACGATGATTCTCCTTGGCCTCGGTCTCATGCTCGGTGCCGCCCCCTCGCGAATGCTCGGACAGCAGCACACGACGAAACTCCGAAAGCGCGCTCGCGGAGGTTCGTTCGAGCCGTGGGACCAGGCGTCCGCGTGGATCGCCGAGCGCAGCGAACCCGGAGCGCTCATCGTCATGGTGCCGCACGAGATCCTGTGGCCCACGCTGCGCGTCTACCCGGTCGACGGGGCGGAGGTTGTGTCCGACGATCCGCAAGCCCTGCTCAGTCGGCTGCGGGATGACGAGCCGTCTCAGGTCTTCGTGGTGTGGTCGCACATCTCGACCAAGCAGCGGCAGACCGCTCTCAACCGAGTCATGCGCACGATGGGCCGCGCACGTTATCGTCCCCGTGGCAACGAGGTCTTCGGCCGGCGGGCGATCATCGTCAAAGAGTATCGAGGCCGGTGAGTCCGCCGTCTCGAGGTTGACCGGCGCCCAACCTCATCTATGCTTGGACGGTGTCGCGGTTCGCGCTGCTCCTATCGTTCCTGGTTCTCGGTGGCTGCTCGGTTCCCACACCGGTTGGAGAGCTCCAGCAGTCCGTCGTGGGGCCCAGCGCGACATCAACGACGGACACCTCGGGTGATGAACTGCCCGCGGTGAGTTCCTCGACGTCGCCGGATCCCGCGGGGTCCTCGACCGCGACCGCTGCGGGTTCTTCCACCACCACCGTCGATGAGCCGCAGATGACCGCGTTTGCGATTCGACGGGGCGACCTCCCTGGAGAGGACACCGATACCGCAGAATCGATCGGCTCCGATGTAGCCACAGGTTCCGACGGCGACCCCGACGACTTGCTGGTCAAGTTCGGTGTCAACGGAGGCAGTTGCGCGGACCCGAACCCCGTCAACCCCTGCGACACGTGGACCGTCACAGTCATCCTCTCCCCCGCGCAACAAACGACCGGGACGTACACCGACTCCGAGGTCGACGCGTTCTACGGCGAACAAGGTGCCCCGGACACCGGGTCCTGCGGTGGAACGGGGAGTAGCCTCGACGGCTTCACCATCATCGTCGAGTCCATCGATGACGGCGCGGTCGAGTTGGTGTTCGAAGGCGACGGACTGGGACCCGACAGCGTCGACCTCAACGGTCTGAGCGTCACAGCGACCCGCTGCTAGAGCACACCTCTTCAGCTCGTCACGACGTCTCGCCGGTCTTGGGGCCACCGCGTCGACGTCATGAGATGTGCTCGAGTCACGGGAACGCCCTCGCCCAAGGGGCGAGTTGCCCCGGGGTATCCCCCCGTTCACAGAGCGCTCACGAATCGGCCATCTCCCCGCCGCGTCTGAATGACGTGACACGAGTTGGTGCAGTTCTGAGTTCGGTTCTTGCGGTCGCTGTGGCAAGCACGGCAACAGCGGCTCTGGCGAGAAGGAACGGCTTCGGGCTCGACGACCTCCGCGAGCTTCCGCGGACCCTTCGCGGCGGGCCAACCCCGGTCACCGTCTACCTCCACCGCGACGGAGGTCGTGTGTTCGCAGGAGACGATGACCCATCCCAAGCGCGCTCAGGGGTCCTGCGCCGCAGCGGCGTCTCCGTCGCCGATGTTCCCGCGTACCGTGGCAGTGACGCCAAGTGGGAGCAGTTCACCCAGTGCGTGGAGAACCACTTCCGTGCCTTCGACGTCACCGTCGTCGATGAGCGTCCCGCAGGCAACGACTACGTCAACGTGATGGTCGGCGGCGACCCGAAGATGCTCGGGCTCGCCGACACCGTCGGCGGCGTGGCGCCCTACACTGGCAAGGTTCTGCGGTCCTCGGTTGTGTTCGTCTTCCAAACTCCGCATCGCAACACTCGAGCGTTGTGCGACACCGCCGCGCACGAAATCGGTCACACGATGGGACTGGACCACAGCCGACAATGCAACGACGTGATGAGCTACGAGAGTTGCGGCTCCAAGGCATTTCGTGACGAACACGCTCGATGCGGAGAATGGGGTGATCGCCCCTGCGCCGACGGCCACGGCTCCCAGAACACCTGGGGAACACTCGCGACCCTCGTGGGGATGCGTAGAACTTCGCAACCCGCCACGCCCCCCCAAGCGGTGACGGTCCGTCCATCGACCTCCGCCCGTCCCGTCGCCCCCTCTCTACGGGTGAAGGTCAGACCCGCAAGTGCGAACTCCACGTACACCGTCACGGTCGACGCCCGAGATCCCGATGGCATCAAGAAGGTGGAGTTGATCTGGTACGATCGTCGGGCCCGCAAACTGACCTGCGGCGAGCAGAACCCCGCCCGCCCCTTCACCTGCGTCCGGCGAGGCAGCGAGTACACCTTCAGCATTCCCGTGCGCACAGGCTCGTACAAGTTCGTCGCGCGAACCATCGACGGTACCGGCGCGTTGAAGCGGACCGTCGCGTACAGGGCCACGTTTCGCTGAGCGATGGTTCCCTTCGGTGCATTGCGGCCTCAAGGAGTCCGGAAACCGGCCGATACAGACAGTGTGGCCCTTGCACTCACCGACCTCAGTGGCGAGCTTCCCGCCGTACGAGACGAACCCGCAGCGGCTCGAACCGGTGTATGGACGATCCGACCGGACCAGGCTCTCCGATGGGCTCGACGGTCTCCTACGCCCGGCGAGAGCAGCACCGCGGTGTCCGCCACCACGTTTCTCCGCGCCGTAGGAGTGCTCAGCGCGGTTGTGATCGCGGGCATGCTGGGCGGCGTCGGAGCTTGGGCGCTCTCCGTGTGACGGCGCCGGAGGGGCAAGCCTCTCGACCCCGCCCCACGTGAAGCGACGGGCTGCTACGCTAGAACCTGGTGGGTCTTCTCAAGACACGCCCCGAGGTGTCCCTGTACGCCCCGCGCCTCATCGACGCGGGACGCGAGTACACCGCGCGCGTCGTACTCCGTTGCCCGGCTCCGCTGCCCGTGACCTCGGTCGTGGTCGAGTTCGTCGGCGAAGAGTCTTGGTACACCCAAAGCCAATACGGGCGCCACGGGGAGTCGTCCGTCTTCTTCCGGGCGACGTCCAGCCCATTTGCCCACGGGGAACTCGGCGAGGGCGAGCATACATTCGACATTCGCTTCAAGTTCCCACCGGGCGTCCCCAACAGCTACCGCGGTCGACACGTCGAGGTGGGTTACACCGCGCGGGTCTGCGTCGACATCCCGTGGTGGCCTGCGGCCAAGGCCCGGTTCGTTCTCAATGTTCGGGGCATCGACCCGCCCCGGCCACCGAGCACAAAACGGCAGGTGTTTGTCTCGGCGCTCGAGGGACCCCACACGGGCATGCCCTACTTCGAGCTGTCGCTGAGTTCGCATGAACTCGAGCCCGGGGGGCGTGTCCGAGGATCGGTCGCACTCGCGGGCGTTGACGCGTCCAACTACGAACAACTTCAAACCACGCTGTGGGCGGTCGAACGGGTGACAGGCTTCCTGGGCGCCGTTGAACACTTCGTGCGCGTTGCACAGTGGAACCTGGAGATCGCACCGGACGGCGAGGAGAGCTTGGATGTTGTCCCGCTCAACCTGCGACTTCCACCCAACCTCGCAGTGGGCTTCGAACACCGCCGCGTCGCGCTCTCGTGGCGCCTGCAAGTCGAGGCCGTCATCGCGTGGACCACAGACCCGAGCATGATGGTCCCTGTCCACGTCCGGCATCGTCGCCCCGGTGAAGAGGAGATCGAGTCGCTCCCGCCCGCCGTCGGGTCCCGTCGACAACAGCTCGTCTGGCGAGAAGCAGGACGCCGAAGCGGGTTCGACTTCGCGGAGGGATTCCTCCGAAGAACCGTCGGAAAAACCGACGTTCGCCTCTTCCCCGAATCCCGCCGAACCGGTTCGTGGGTCGTCGGAGAGATTCACTTCGTGGACCTGGGGCTCGGGCTCAGTTGGCGGAGCGGCCAGCTCAAGGCCCGGGAGCGACGACAACTCGAGGCGCTCCAGGCCGCGCTCGGCGACGACCTCCACGACCTACGGGTCTTGGACATCGATGACACCCGGATGCGGTTCGACAAGCGTGGGGATCGAAACGTGGGGCCGCTGACGAGGTTCGCCGAGCGACTCCACCACATCGCCCTCGCCATCGAGGACGCCCGCGCGCAGCTTCCACCGCCGCTCGCGCTCGAACATCAACTCGACGATTGGAGGGAGGCGGCACACCGACTGGGTGCTGAACTTCATGTGGGCTCCTTCGCACTCAACGCAGAATGGGACGGGCACCGGGTCGAGGTCCGCACCCACTTCAAGCCCACCGGACAACCCGACCACACCGCCGTTGACGTCTTCGCCCCGGAGATGATCGGACGGAAGCATCGTACGGTCTGGCACGCGGGGTCCGATGCCCCATTTGAGACAGAACTCCCCAAGTGTGTCCGTCTGCTACAGATCAGCGCGGAATCGACACACGCAGAGCTCGAATCCCCCGTCCCCCGCGTCCTCGATCTCGTGAAGACGGTCGAAGAACTGCTCACGATGAGTCGCGGTTTCATGCGGCACCGCGGTCCCTACCGGTGACCAGTGGACAGTCTTCACGACGTGACTTACACACCGGCTCATGGAGAGCCTGTTCCCCGAATCACTCGCCCCCTACAGCCCTCTGATCGTAGGCGCCGGCAAGGCGATCCTGATCTTCGTCGTCGGTTGGATCGCCGCGAGGTGGGGCAACAGCCTCAGCCTCGCGATGTTCCGTAAGCGCAAGCTCGACGAGGCCGTGTCCCGCTTCTTGGCGTCGTTGGTCCAGTACGGCGTGCTCGCAGCCACGGTTGTCGCAGCACTGGGGGCCGTGGGGGTCGAGACAACCAGCTTGATCGCAATCCTCGGATCCGCCGCGCTTGCGGTCGGCCTCGCGTTGCAGGGCAGCCTCGCCAACTTCGCCTCCGGCGTGATGGTGCTGATCTTTCGCCCGTTCACCATCGGTGATGTGATCACGGCCGCCGGGCACACCGGAAAGGTCGATGAGATCGGCCTGTTTGCCACCACGATGATCACCCCCGACAACCAGAAGATCATCGTCCCCAACGCGCAGGCGACCGGCGGAAGCATCGTCAACCTCACTGTGCTTGGCACCCGCCGCGTAGGTGTGGAGATCGGCGTCGCGTATGGCAGCAAGCCCAGCAAAGTCATGGAGATTCTCATCAAGGCCGCAGGTAGTGTTGAGGACGTCCTGCCCGACCCGGCAGCGGCCGCCGCCCTGACGAGCTTTGGTGCCAGCTCGGTGAACTACACCGTGTTCACCTGGGCCAAGTCCGCGGACTGGCTCGCGGTCACGGGCGGAACCCGCGTCGCGGTCTACAACGCGCTGAACGAAGCTGGCATCGAGATCCCCTTCGATCAGGTCGTGATGCACCAGGCGCCCACCGCCTGACCCAGCGACCTCCGATATCCGGGTGGCCCTCGGGTACCGGCGTCCCCTCCTTGAGTGTTGCAGGCCGAAATTCAAACCCGTCGGCGCTCTAGTCCTCGAAGTCGAACTCTACGCCGAGCAGGTCCGAGATGCGGCCCAACTCGTACATCGGGATGACCCCATCGCCCCGGAACGCGACCTCGCCATCACGCAGGACGAGGAACGAGGTCGTGCCGGGCTCGATGCCGAACGCCCTGCGCACGGCAGCATCGTCCCCTTCGACGCTCCAACCTGCCGGATACTCGAGCTTGGGAACCTGGCCGGAGAGCACCCCCATCCCTACGTCTGCGATCGCCAGCTTCGACGCGCTCACCACGTTTCGAACGCCAGGGTTGTTGAGCTGGGCCCACTCCTCCTCATCCTCGCCCTCGAAGCCGTCTTCGATGCCGGGAACTTGCTCACGCCGGACAGAATCGCCGAAGAACATCAACGCGCAAGGCTTCTTCGCGCAGGCCGACTTCGAGAGCGGGCCAAGCGAGAACTCCGGCACGGCAGGACCCGGCGGAGGCTCCTCGGCCTTGAGCAGCGTCCGGATTTTGTCGAGTTCGGGACCAGGCTGGGCGCCCCCGCTCTTGCGCATCGCGACCTTGCCGTCGGGTGTCACGACCACAAAACCATGGTGCCCCTGTGGCATCTTGAACACCTGCCGAAAAGCGCCTTCGAAGTCCCCATACATCGGGTAGCGCGTTTCACCGCCGAAGCGCTCCATGTACTCCTCGGACTTTTCGGCCAAAAATCCGAGCCCCTCTGCGTCGAAGATGATGAAGCCCTGAGCATCGGCAGGGAGCATCCATCGGTTGAGCGCTCGGTTGATGGGCTTGCCCTCGTCCGAGGTCCAGCTCTGGATTCCGACGAAGATGAAGAAGGACGTCTTGTCCTCCAGTAGCCTGCGGTCGAGCGTGGACTGGGTCCCGATACCAGGGATGCTCAGCGTCATGGGGTCTTCGGCCGTCTCGAGGGTGACGGGAATGTCGTCGGCCCGGAGCAGCCACCACAGAAGGCCGGCGCCCACGGCTACGAACAGGGCCAGAACGATCCCGGCGATCTTCAGTCGACGCATGCCGGCCGAAGTATACGCGCGGTGAGCGAAGCGGCAGCCAGATTGCGGATGGCGAGCACCCTAGCCCGTCTAGGCGGACCCACCGTCGCGATGCTGGAGCGAAGCGGGAAGAGCCGCTTGCTCCGCTGGAATACGGCGGTCGGGTCCGAGTTCCCGAACTTCGAGCACCGCCTCGATGAGGGCAACGATCTCCTCCTTCGTATGTTGGCCCAGCGAGGTCGCCACGTCGTCGGGGACCGCTCGAATCACGGGACGCTCGATGATCACCTCCTCCAACTCTTTGTGCACCCTGAGGACCTCGACAAACTGCAGGTGGCTGGGCGATTCGGGGTGCAAGACGTCGAGCGTCAGTCTCCAAACCATGGGGGAGTTCTCATCGCGCCAGCGCCCCGCATCGCCCTCACTGTCCGGCTCTGCGGGCTCGTAGAAGCCGGTGTCGTCGTCCAGGAGAAACGTCGAGAGCTGGTCGAGCACCCGCGCCCCAGGTCCCTCGAACAGCAACGTATCCCCGGCGCTGAGCGGCGTGGTGATCGACGCGCTGGACTCTTCACCAAGCAGAGATTTCCAGCCTCCCAGTAGCTCGAGACCGACGGCCAGAAGCACGTGTTCTTCCGCGAATGGGACGAAGTCGCGGCGGAGGTCGGCGAGGTTCTCAGACGGGTGCCCACCATAGCGACGGTCCTTCCACACCTTGCGAGCCCATTCTCCGGCCCCCCAACGTGGCGCATCGATCTCGTGGGTCGAGGCGATCTTGGCGTAGTCGTCTCGTTGGGCGGCGGCCAAGGCGAGCTGGCGTTCTCGAAGCGCGAGCTTGCGATCTGCGGTGGTTCGCTCGGCATTCGCGCTGTCGAGTTCCTTCTGCCGCTCCCCCAGTTCCCCCAGGAGGCCCTCCTTCTGCTCGCGGAGGTACAACCACGTGACGCTCCCGCCGAGGGCCATACCAAGCATCACCAGCGCGAGACTCACGGACACGACGGTCGCCAAACTCTGAAGGTTTGGCAACCGTAGAACCCGCCGGGCCGATCAACCGAACTCGGGTCCGCCGTCCTGTGCTGCCTCGCGGCCCCCGGGTCGACCTCGGCGCTTGCCTTTGCCGCGGCGCTTCCCCCTGCGATGGTGTTTTCCCCCCTTGCCCATCAGGCCTCGAGGGCCGTGCTCTGCGATGCGTTCCGACAAGATCGTGCGTTGCTCGGGCGTCAGAACGGCATGAACCTGGACGACGAGCTCTGACTTGTCACCGGTATCATGTTCACAGGAACCCTGAAGGCCTTCGGCGTCGAACGTGTCGGCCTTGAACGCCGCGGCGATCGCATCCAGGCGGGTCTGTGGGTCCGGCCGGGAGTCGTGCTTCTTCCCGAAGATCTCCGAGAGTTCGGCCTGCTGCGCGTCGCTGCAGTCCAGCGGCTCGCAGAAGTGCGTCACGTGACGGTCTTGGCGCTCGTCGGCATCAGGCCCACCGTGCTTGCGGTGCCCTTCGCCTCGACCCGCGAAGACCTCACCGGCTGAGACCTTCTCTGCCAGCACCGTCCGCTGCTCCGACGTCAAGACCGTGTATAGCTCGGACATGGCGTCGACCCGGTGGGACTTGCGGTCAGGTCGAGCGGGCAATTGTTCGGACCATGCACGCATGTCTGCCGTACCGAACTCAGCACCCGCGAATGCTTCGGCAAGGGTCGCATTGGCCTCCGAAAGATCCGGTCGCTCGGGTCGTTCTCCACGCTCCGGCCGAGCGAAGATGGTGTTCACCTGCTCCAGTTGCGCGTCGGTGCATGCAACGGCCTCGCAGACCTCGGCACCGAGGTCGTGGCGTTTGCCGTGCTTGCCGTGGTGACCTTCGTGGCGGACCTCCGAGTCCGCAAGGTCGTCTTCAGAATCGAGCTCGGCGAGGCGGGCTTCGGATGGGTCTTGAGGTTCGCTGTCGCAGGCCGCGAGGGCGAGGGCTGCAAGGAACAGGGCGGTTCGTTTCATCGGTGTTTCTCTCCACCTCTTCAATAGCCCCGGGCACCCGAGGAGGGGGTCAGCCGATGGAGAAGCTCGGGTAAGCATCCCGTAAACCGACGTTACTCGGACAGCAGGGAGACCACGACGGCCTCCAAGGCCTCGGTGCTCGACCCGTGCTCCGCAAATCGGACAATGCCCTCCCGGTCGACGATCACTTCGAGTGCAAAGTTCCCAGGCCCGGGGTCGTCATACATCTCGTACGTTGTGTCGTCACGGACCAGGGGAAACGTGGAGCCGTACTCCGCCCCAAAGGTCACCATGCGTTCCACGCTTTGGTCGCTCTGCGCGAGCATCACCAACCCCTCGTCTTTGTAGCCCCGCCACAGCGTGGCCTCGAAACCGGGAAACTCCCGGTTGCAGGCCGTTCACCAGTCCGCGAAGTAGGCGAGCAGCAGAACCTTGTCGAGCGCGTCATCGGGTTCCCACACCCGACCAAGCGTGTCGACGTTGCGAAACGGAACGACAGGTTCGCCGACCCGGACTCCACGAATGTTCGCAGACATCGGCAGTACGAAAACCGGCTGGTCCGGATCATTGCTCACGATCTCCAGCGCCCCTTCATAGGGTTGCGTGTCGGGGGACTCGAACGTGACCTCGAACGCCACGACATTGCCAGGAGCGATCGTCAGCGGTTCGAAGTCGTTGGTCACGCCGACCATCGAGGTTCGGACCTCGGAGACCGCTAGCGGCGCGTCCCCTTGGTTGCGCAGCGAAACCGCGAGACTGCGGGTCCGGCGCGCAGAGACCACGCGAAAGTCGACGGTGCGGCGATCGGGCCACAACGACGGAGACGCGCCATCGCACGCGGTGTCGAACGCCTGCAGCGTGTCCCATTGGGCCACAAAGAGGCGACCGGTGACGGGGTCGACGGACAGCGCGCGGGTGCGGTCCAGGAGGTCGTCTCCGATCAGCGGCTCGACGTCGAGCAGGCGGGGCTCGTCCTCCCCCGAGACGACCGCGATGTCTTTGAAGTCAGCCGTGACGAGTTGTCCCCCAACGACTTCGACCGCCAACGCGGACCCTGGCGTCTCGGCTTGGCCCAGCAGTTCCGGAGAGGCAGGATTCGAAATCCCGATCCAAGCGACCCCTTCGACGGTCGCGACCGCGAGTCCACCGTCGTGCGCGACCACGTCGAGGACCGGGTCGATGGCGAGCGTCTCTCGTAGGAGCGCATCGTCGCCTCCGAGCTCGAACGCCCGCAACCCTGCCCGAGCGTCTGCGACGTACGCGAAGCCATCGATCGCGGTGACCGCCCGCGCGTCGGACTGCTCATCGGAGAATCGTCGGACCTCCTGCAGTCCCGCTTCGACGTCGAGTTCTGCCCAACCGCCCACGCCAGCAGCGACCCACAGACGTCCATCGAGCAGCGTCATGGACTCGACGACCGACGCGGTAGCCCATGTCCCCACAACCGCCGTGTCGTCGACGGTGCGCAATTCGACTTCCGATGCCCGGGCGACCGCGAGCCAGGTGCCGTCTGTCGCGACCGCGGTGCAGGCTTGGTCCGACTCCTCGATCAGGGCCGGTGCTTCGCTGCTCAGCTCCCAAGTCGCCAGGCCGCCGTCATCACTGCACGTGAACCCCCGCGCGCCATGGACCGCCACCGACCGCAACCCCGGACTTGCGGCACCGTTTCCGGTCCAGCGCAGGCGGTCCGCGATCTCGAACGCCTCACAGTCGACCGGTTCAGGAAGCTCGACGTCGGCCCCGGTGACCACGCCATTGTCAGCCTCGGGAGCCTCATCTGCGTCCCGGCACGCCCCGAGCAAGAGCAGGGCTCCACTCCAGATCACTCGTTCGACTCGCATGGCAACCACAGCTTCGCTCGGGCGCGGCGCCCGTTCGCTTCGACGACGGGCGTGCTCCGGACGATGTTACAGCGCTCAGACAGGTTCGCGCCGCTTCAGCCGGCGAGACTGGTGCCCGCCGTGCGACCTCGGGGTCACAGCGGTTCTGACGGGACCGGCACGGGCCCGGTCGGCAGTGAAGTGCGGGTCGCAAGAGGCAACATCGGCGACCAACACGCGTGCGAGTCCTCCCAGCTTCTGTTTGGGTTCAACGACGCCCAGCGGAACGACGACACCAGTTTTCTGGACCCCGACGATCTGTATCGCTGCGAGGCATCGTTTCGCGCCGAGAACGGAGACGTCGCCCTCATCCGACTCGACCGCGATGTGGCGGGCCGGTCCCCCCTTTTGCTTGGAGAGAGTTTCGACGGCCAACATGTGGGCCTGGTGGGACACCCCCTGGGCGGACGGGCCACCGTCGACCTTCCAGACCCTCGCCTCCGCTGCTCTTCTCTCCTTGGTGGCCGTCACCGCCTGCGCGGACTTCCACGACCGGGGATTCAGAGCCTCAAGCCTCTCAGGACGACCGCGCGCCGATCGGCAAGGCAGACGAACTCGCTGGCTCCTGCGAGGAGCGTTGCGACACCGAGTTCGACGAGGCCCAAGCCTGTCAATGCGATGCGGCGTGCATCGAGATTGAGGACTGCTGCGCCGATCTCGCGAGCCGCTGCGAGCCGGAGTGCGACGACGGTGACGTCGTCCCCAGCAGCGACACCTGCAAACACCTGCACGTGCGGTGCGGTGCGGTGCGGTGCGGTGCGGTGCGGATGGGTCCTGGACCTGCACTGAACTCGCCTGCGACAACGAGTGCAGCCCCGGCGATGAGCAGCTCGCGGACGATCGCTGCAACGACTGCCTGTGCCAAGACGACGCGACGTGGTCCTGCACCGAGCTCGACTGCGAGAGCGAATGCGACCCGGGCGACCAACCCCCCGCGGGCGACGGCTGCAACGAATGCCTCTGTGAAGTCGATGGGACGTGGTCCTGCACCGAGCTCGACCGCGAGAACGAATGCAACCCGGGCGACCAAGTCCCCGCGGGCGACGGCTGCAACGAGTGTCTCTGTGAGGTCGACGGCCAGTGGTCCTGCACCGAGCTCGACTGCGATCCTCAGTGCTCCCCTAGCGACGAGATCCCGGCGGACGACGAATGCAACACCTGTCTATGCGAAGTGGACGGCCAATGGTCCTGCACCGAGTTCGACTGCGGTTCGCAATGCCACCCCACGCTGATCTGTGGCGAGGCAGCAACCTGCATTGGTGGCGAACTGTATCCGTCGACCTGCGGCCCCGAAAACTGCGACGAGCCCATCGGCGCCTGCTGAACCCGAGCAGCACCGCCGGAGCCACGCTCAGGCCACGACTCGACGGAATTGGGCCGTCGAGCCGCGGCGGGAGTTGGTGACATGCACCTGAGTCGAGTTCGGGGTCGGAAGACGCACGCGGCTCGCCTACACTGAGCGCGGTGAGCATCGCGAGCAAGTGGCTCGACCTCGTGGTCGGCGTCGATCTCCACATGGAGATGGTGCCCATGCCCGCGCCCGTGCCCACGCCGTTTCCCCATCCGTTCATGGGCCTGATCTTCGACCCGATGGGCCTGATCATGGACGAGCTCATCGCGCACGTCACCGCGTGGGTCACCGACACTCCGGTCGACCCCGGGAAGGTCTGGATCGCCGGGCTTCCCGCCACAATCACGGGCGACGAGGTGTCGATGCCCGTGCCTCATATTTTCATCCCCCCCGGTGTGTCGTGGGCTCCGATCCCACGAGCGCCCAAACCGGCGATTGGGCTCAAGGGCAAGCTCCCCATGCCCGACCCACCGATGCCTCCACCGTCCGACGCCCTGCTGCTCATGGGCTCGATGACCGTGAAGGTGATGGGCTCCAACCCGGTGCGCATGGGGGAGATTGCGCTCTCCTGTAGCGACCCCGTTCGCATGCCGACCTCCGCAGTTGTCTCCACGGGCATGCCAAAGCCCGTGTTGATTGGGGGACCGCCTGGCATCGACTGGGCGCAGGTCATGATGATGGCCGGCATGCGGGCGCTCCGCAGCAAGTGGGCGGCCGGAAAACTTCACGGGGCCATCGACAAAGTCATCCCCGAAAAGTTCAAACGCGCACGAAACATCGCCCACAAGTCGGCCTGTTTTTTGACCGGGCACCCGGTCAACGTCGCCAACGGCTGTGTCCTGACCGACGGCGTCGATTTCACACTGCCCGGACCGTTGCCGGTCCGGTTCGAGCGCAACTACAGCAGCAACTGGTTCGACCGCGACTCGCCGCTGGGATTCGGTTGGGCCCACAGCCTCGACCAGAAGCTGTGGCTCGAGCCACATTGTGTGGCGCTGCAAACCGCGGACGGTCGTGAGGTCGAGTTCAGCACGCGAAAGCTCGAAGGCGGCGTCATGCGCAAGGGCGACACCGTCTACCACCCGGTTGAGCGCGTCACGTTGCGCAGCCACGGCAACTTCGCGTTCAGCCTCGAGGACGCGGGCGGCGTGGTGACCGAGTTCGCTCCGATCCCAGGAGAAGCCACACACGAGGCCGATCGAGGGCTGGCCCGTATCGTTCGGCACCGCAGCCCCGATGGTTTCGCCGTCGAGTACCGCTACGACGACCGCGCCCGTCTGGCCGAGGTGCACGATGCCTCTGGGCGCGTCGTCAAACTCGAACATGACCCCCGTGGTCGGCTTCGCCGGATCTGGCTGCCCAGCGCCGACGGGGAGGGACATCGGCAACATGCGGAGTATCTCTACGACGACGCGGGCGACCTGGTCGAAGTACGCGACGCGGCGGGCAAGCCGATGCGGTTTGGCTACGACCGCCACCTCCTCGTTCGAGAGGCCGACCGCAACGGCCTCACCTTCTACTTCAAGTACGACGGCTACGGCCGCTTCGCCCGCTGTGTCGAGACTTGGGGCATCGACCCGGCAGGCGACGCTGAGCAAGGCATCTACCACCACCTCATCGACTACAACCGCAAAGGCCGGACCACCGCCGTCACCAACTCTCTCGGCGAGGTGACGACCTACGCCTACGACGGCGCGTTCATGGTCACCGAGATCACCGACGCCGCCGGCGGAACCACGCAGTACGAATACGACCACGCGCATCGAGAGACCGTGGTCGTCGATCCGATGGGACGCCGGACCGAGACCACCCACGACGCCAAGGGCAACGTGGTGATGGTCGTGTCACCCTTTGGTGATGGAGGCAAGCGGGTCAGCAAGGTCCGCTACGACGACAAGAACCGACCGGTTTCCGTGCTCGGGCCCGAGGGCGGCGAGTGGACCTGGCGGTACGACGGCATGGGGCGGGTGGTCTCGCGGGTCGACCCGCTCGGGCACGCCACCCACTACGCCTACGAGGGCAAGCAGCTGCGGCAAGTCATCGACGCCGCCGGGCAGCCCACCGCGCTCGAGTACAACAGCGCCGGCGGCCTCGCGAAGGCCACACACCCCGATGGCAGCACCACGGGGTGGAAACGCGACGCACTGGGGCGTGTCACCGAGCGCACCGACCCGAACGGCAACGTGCAGAAACGGGTCTACGACGCTCTGGGTCGCGTCGTCCGGGTGCAGGAGCCCGACGGCAACGTACGCGACCTCGGCTACGACGCGATGGGCAACGTGCTACGAGCACGTGACCGCAGCCGGGACCTGACCTTTACGTACTGTCAGATGGGCAAGGTCGCCTCACGCACCCATACCCGAGTGGCGGGTGGCGATGCGACCGTGCGCTACCGCTGGGACACGGAAGGCCAGCTCATCGGGGTGACCAACGAACGCGGGCTCGAGCATCACTTCGAGCTCGATGTACTCGGCGAGGTTGCGGCCGAGGTTCAGTGGGACGGCCAAACCACGCTGTATTCGCGTGACGCGCTGGGACGCGTGCTCGCCGTGTTGCGCGAGGCAAAGGACGACCAACCACCGCGGACACGTACGATGGAGTACGACGACGCGGGCAACCTCGTGTCCGTCCAGCACTCGGATGGCTTGTCGGAGCGATACGCGTATCGCAAGGATGGTGGGTTGGTGGAGGCGGCGGCGGACGATGTGGTGGTCGCCTTCGATCGCGACGCGCTCGGACAGGTCATCAAAGAAACGGTCACTGGGGTCGAAGAAGAGCGCGAGGACTGGGTTGGCAGCGCGTACGATCATCGGGGGCTTCGGGTGGCGATGGAGTCCAGCCGCGGCGCTGCGGCCGACCTCGTTCGCAACCCGATGGGCGACGTCACCTCCGTGGCCTACCGCGACGGTGCCCACCGCTGGTCCGCCAGCTTCACCCGAGACCGGTTGGGCCTCGAAGTCGACCGCACCGTGGGCGACGGCGAGAACGCAACCCGCGGCTATTGGTGGCGAGACGCCCTGGGCCGCCCCACCCAGCACTGGGTCGGACAAGCATCACCGCCGCAGGGGGCAACGCCGACCAGTCATCGTCTACGCAAGTACGGCTGGGACCCCGGCGACCAGCTGCGATCGCTCGAAGACGACGCCCTGGGCTCGATCGCCTACGAGCACGACGTTCGCGGGTTCTTGCACAAGACTCAGGTCACACCGAACAGCGGTGGTGAACCTGAGGTCGAGCTTCGCAACCCCGATGAGGTCGGCAACCTCTTCGCGGGGCTCGACCGCTCCGACCGCGAGTACGGCACCGCCGGTCAGATCCTCAAGCGCTCCAGTCCTGGGGGGGTGAGCACGTATCGCTATGACGCCGACGGCAATCTGGCCGAGCGCGAAGATCCCGACGGTGGTCGGTGGTGGTTCCACTGGAACGGCCCTGGGCAGCTCGCGCAGGTCGACAAGCCCGACGGGACCGCGGTGTCCTTTCGCTACGACGCCTTGGGAAGGCGGGTTGAGAAGAACGCGAACGGGGTGGTCACGCGCTGGGTCTGGAACGGCAACGTGCCGCTGCACGAGTGGCGCGGGGAGGCGGATGCGCCCGACGTCCTGCGAACGCCCGAGTTGTGCGCCCGAAAGAAGGGCCTGCTCGGTGCGCGGGACAAGCTTGGAGACGACGACGCATGGTTCGACATGCTGCGTGCTCGGGCCCAGGACGACGGGCAGTTCGGATGGCTCGCGCAGGAGTGCCTCACCCAGGCAACCACACCCTCGGCCCCTGCCCCGCAGGATGACGATGGTGTCATCACCTGGCTGTTCGAGCCCGAGAGTTTTTCACCGCTGGCCCGCGTGTCCGAGAAACGCGGCGCGATGGCCGTGTTCACCGACCATCTCGGGACACCGCTGTGTCTGACCGGAGCCTCGGGCAGCGTCGTCTGGCAGGGCGTCACTGATACGTACGGTCGCTGCGAGGTCACGGACGGAGATGCGACGCTGTGTCCGTGGAGATTCCCGGGGCAGTACGAAGATGCGGAAACCGGGTTGTTCTACAACCGGTTCCGGTACTACGACCCGGGCGTTGGGGGGTATGTCAGCCGGGACCCGATCGGGCTTGCGGGTGGGCTGGCGATTCACGGGTATGTGGATGACCCGCTGACGTGGGTTGATCCGTTTGGTCTGGCGCCAGGTGGGCCCGGGGATTGCGGCGGGGACAGTCCAGTCGAACTCTCGGCGCGCCAAGCACAACTCGCAGACTCGACGGGTTTCTACGTAGACCCTTCCGGCGCGGTCCGTCGCGCGCCTAAGGCATATCGTCCGAGACCCCCTTCGCTCTCCGAGCGAGCCGCGGCGCTGGGATACGACAAGAGGATCCCCCCGCAGAAGGCACCTTTCGACTCTCACGGGGCGGATGTATTCACAAACGGAAAGACCTTCATCAGTCCTGATATCGATGGGCACAACGTGACCGACGGGTGGAAAAAGTTCAGCCGAAGAGGCCAAAGGACGGGAACATACTCCCCCGATCTCTCAGAAAGGCTAAAGGACTAACAGAGTGTCTTTCTCAATCCGCCTTACTCCGACTGAACGCGATGCCACGCTAGGGATGGGCATCATCGTCATCGACGGGTTCCAAGAGACGTTCCGCACCGACCTCAGTTTCTGGTCCGCGACAACCTACAAGAAACACTGGTTTGAGGCCGCGCGACGCGTCGTCGAGCAGGGGAACGGAGCGCTATTCATCTCCTCAATCACAGACCCCTCAACGTCCAACTTCATCTCGGTCTGGCCCTGCTACCGCGTCCAGGACATGGTCTTCTTCCAACACCACGTCCTGTTCCTTGACGAGCTAGAGGAGCCTTTCGACCCTCTCAGCCCTCACGATTCTCTCCCAACGAGGGAAGCCGTGACTGAGGACGGAGAGACAATTTCGCAGTGGGTCACCAACATCACAGAACTGCGACGTTTCTACGAAGCCGAAACATAGGTCTCGCCAAACGCCGAGGTGTCCAACAAGTGCAGCACCATTGATGGACAGTGTGTTGTTGCGCGGTTAGCCCCGTTATGAGCAGCCCCTCCTGATGAGGCGCGGGGTGGTGTAGTGGCGTCGGCATGAGCCGACGAAAATGGTCACGAGAGGAGCGGATGGAGCTGGTCGCGGGGTGGAAGGCGAGCGGCGAGACGGCGCGGGAGTTCGGGACGCCGAACGGCATTGGGCCGGAGATGCTGTATCGGTGGGCGGAGGCGAATCGGAAGACGAGGAAGCAAAGCGCGCCAGCGTTCGTCCAGGTTCAAGCGGCGGGACGTCAGCGCGCGGGCGCGGTGGAGATCGTGCTGGCCAGAGGTCGTGTCGTGGTCGTCCGAGAAACGGTCGATGCAGAGCTGCTGCGTAGCGTCGTCGAGGCGTTGGAGTCCACGTGCTGATCCGACCGCGCGGTCGTATTCTTGTCGCGACCGAGGCAACCGACCTGCGCAAGAGCTACGACGGCCTGGCGGCGCTCGTCGCCGGAGAGTTCGGGCACGACGTGTTCGAAGGCGACCTGTTCGTGTTCCGCAATCGCCGTGGCACCCAGGTGCGCCTGCTCTATTGGGATCGGGACGGCTACGCGATCTGGATGAAACGGCTGGAGGCGGGAACGTTTCGGCGCGTGCGCGGTGAGGAGGGTAAGAGCATCGTCGAGGTCGACGTTGCGCGGCTGACGATGCTGCTCGAGGGCGTGGACACGAAGGTCGTCACGAAGCGGAAGCGGTACGCGCGACCAAGACCTGCGGTGGCATGAAGAGTTTCGCTTGCATCGGCGATCGGGCTTGATAAAGACAATACGTGGACGCGCAGCGCGAGCTCGAAGAGCTTCGACGTCAAGTGCAACAGCTGACCGAAGACAAGCGGCGGTCGGAGGAAGCACGGGCGCGCGCGGAGAAGAAGGTCGAGCAACTGTCGCGGGCAAACAAGCAGCTGGCGATGCGGCTGCACGGGCGCAAGAGCGAGAAGCTCTCGAAGGAAGATTTGCGGCAACTCGTACTCGCACTGGGCGGCACCGAGGAAGAAGCGGCAGCGGAGAGTCCACAGGTGCCGGTGAGCGAGTTCGCCGAGGCGGACCCGGAGGACACGAAGACGCCGAAGAAACGACGCCAGCGCCGTCGCAAGACGACGGTCGGCGACGACGTCGAGCGCGACGTGAACTCGGTGGCCGTGCCCGCGGGCGAGCGGGCGTGCCGTCTGTGCGGCGAAGAGATGGAGTGCTTCGGGCACGTCGAGCACGAGCGACTGGAGTCCGTGCTGGGCAAGTTCGTGGTGCACGTCGAGCGGCGCGAGAAGCTCGCATGCAAGCGCAAGGGGTGCCAGGGCGAGGCGTTCACCGCCGAGCGAGCCTCGGTGCCCGACAGCACGCTACGCGTGGGTCCGTCGGTGTTGGCCGAGTTGGTCGAGAACAAATGCGACGACGCCCTGCCGGTCCACCGCCAGTGCGACCGATTCCGTCGACTTGGCGTCGACTTTCCAGAGTCGACAGCCTACGGATATTGGCGATACGCGACATCCATGCTCGAGCCTCTCGCCGAAGCACAGCTGGGTCTGTTGATGAACGACCCGAACTGGGTGGGCGTCGACGACACTGGGCTCGACGTCCTCGACCGCTCCCGCAACAGCGGAAAAGACCGCGGTCACCTGTGGTGCTTTCGAGCGAGCTCTGGTCTCGTAGCCTACCAATTCGCGAAATCTTGGAAAGCTGAGGACATCGCCGAGTTCATCGCCTTGCGAGGTCCAAGTCGACGACTACAAGGGCTACAGCGCCACCCTCCAGGCCGAGGGCAAGGAGGTCGTCGTGGTTCCGCCCCAGTGGCGACTTGGCTGCACGATGCGCGTCTGACGCCGCTTCTTCGAGGCGTTCAAGCTTGAGGACCGGCGAGCCAGCCCTGCCGTAGGCTTCGTGCGTCGCTGCTTCAGTGACGGTCGCTTCGAGATCGACAACGGAGCGTGCGAGCGCGAGATCCGCAAGCCCGCGATCGGGCGCAAGAACTTCCTGTTCACTGGCTCCGAGAACGCCGCGCACCGACTCGCCGCGGCGTACACCGTGGTGCAGACTTGTCGCAACCTCGACATCTGCACGCGCGAGTATTTTCTCGACGTGTTCACGAAGCTCGAGGCGGGCTGGCCTGCGCGGCGACTGAGTGAGCTGCTACCGCAGCGCTGGTCCGAGCTGAACGCCGCCCCGGTTTGAGCCCTCCCCGCGCGAGCATCCCACGCTTTCGCACGCCACTGCGGGGGGTCGCCTCTAACGGGCTTACGTTGCGCGGTCTATCCCAGGGCCTTGGGCTTGTGGGCCTCAGCCGTCTTCACGAGCATGAGATCTTCGCTACTCAGCAGCGATGGAGGAGGCTTAGGCCTCCCTGGGGGACCTGTGCACCGCGTTCCCGGCGGTTAACAGGTAGGCTCCGACGAGCTACCCGGGGAGTCGGGGGACTGAAATCTAGCCTCCTTCCGACCCCGACCCAGGGTTGTGGACCCGGGGACCGCAGGCCGGCACGCAGATGGTGGCCCCGCTACGAGGGGGGGAGAGCTCGCGGTCGAGAGTGCCTTTCTGAACTACGCCCGACGATGAAGCAGATCCCGCGGACGAGCACTCGGCCCGGTTTCTACGACGCGTTCCCGGCGGTTAACAGGTACGGTTTCAAGGGAGGCCTGCTTCCGGCAGAGCGTCAGCTTGCGGTGGATGTCTCAGCGACGCTGGACTGGTCTTCGCTCGCGGAGCTGGAGGACGTCTAGGACCCTGAGGCGGCGCCGATGCTGGAGTCGAAGGTGGTCGAGTCGGCGACGCTCTTCGATGCGCTGGGTCGTCCGAGGACGCAGACGACGCCGGACGGCACGGTGGTGCGGCTGGCGTACAACTAGGCTGCCCTGCAGCATGAGCAGAAGGCCGCACAGTTCCCTAGCTTCGGTGCCCAGGCTATACCGCAGGGGCATGCAGGGCCGTCAGGACGACGAGGAGACCAACACCGCCACCGAGCGTCCGCGCTTTCAGCCCGCGCGTCGGGGCGACGTGGTGGCCCCCGCTGAGCGGATCGGTCGGTTCATGGTGCTGGGCCGCGTCGGGGCGGGCGGCATGGGGCAGGTGTATGCCGCGTATGACCCTAGGCTGGACCGGCGGGTCGCGCTCAAGCTGCTGCACGCCGAACAGTCGGAGAAGGACCGTGACGGACTGGTGCGCGAGGCCAAGGCACTGGCCCGCCTCAACCATCCCAACGTGGTGGCGGTGTACGATGTGGGGCTTCACGAGGGCGCGGTGTTTGTGGCGATGGAGTTCGTCGAGGGCACGACGCTCAAGACGTGGATGTCGCGGACGCGCGGGGCCGAGCCGGCTGCGGCTTTGGAGCTGC
The DNA here is from genome assembly GCA_050633305.1 of Nannocystales bacterium. Lineage (GTDB taxonomy): Bacteria > Myxococcota_A > Polyangia > Nannocystales > Nannocystaceae > CAJXVA01. The sequence goes on along the minus strand of JBOEGF010000018.1, from coordinate 104,491 downwards.
TAGCACAGGCTGCGCGCGGTCTGGAGGCGGCGCATGAAGCCGGTCTCGTGCACGGTGACTTCAAGCCTCACAACGTCTTGGTTGGGACGGACGGTCGGGCGCGTGTGGCCGACTTCGGACTGGCCCGCGCTGCCGGGTCGCGTGGCCGCGGACGAGACCCTGCCGACCGTACGCTCTCGGATTCCGAGGCCTCGCAAGAGGGCTCGCGGCGGGTCATCGCGGGCACGCCTGCCTACATGGCACCCGAGCATGCCCGTCGCGGCATTGTCGATGCCCGCACCGACCAATACAGCTTCTGCGTAGGGGCATGGGAAGTGCTCCATGGTAGGCGTCCGCCCGCCGTGGCGGAGGCCCTCAGCTTGCCCGCCGTGCTTGTCGCTGCGCTGAAGAAAGGGCTGTCGGAGCGCCCCCTCTCTCGGCACCGTTCACTCGCTCCGCTGCTGCGCGCTCTCGAGTCCGCAGCCACAGAACTGCGGGGCGACCATTTGCGTCGCCTCCGGTCGTGGTTGATCTCGGGTGCGGCCGTGGTGGTCGGAGGGGCCGTGGTGGGCGGGTATTGGCTCGGCCGTGGAGGAGAGGGCGATGCTCCATGTACAGGCGCTGACGTAGCGCTGGCCAAGGTCTGGAATGACGCGGCCCGGGATGAGGTGAGTGCGGCCCTCCTCGCTACGGGGGTGCCCTACGCAGAGCACACCGACATGGTCGTTCGCGAGCGACTCGACGCCTACGGGGAGTCTTGGGTCGCGGGGCACACGGACGCGTGTACAGCCCGTGTCGTGCGTCACGAGCAATCGGCCGTGGTGATGGACGCGCGAATGGCCTGCCTGGATCAGCGTCGCCGGGAGCTTGGTAGCGTGGTCAACGTCTTGAGGGCCATGGGCGAGGCGCAAGTGATGCACGCGGTTCGGGTGGTCGATGGGTTGCCGGACGCAGGCCACTGCGAGGACCTCGCGTACGTGCAGGCGAGCGACGCCGTTCCCGCCGAGCCCGCGCTCCGCTCACGAGTGGCCGAGGTTCGCGAGACCCTCGCCGCGGTTGCTGCGATGCAGAGCGCGGGTCGCTATGCCGATGCGGAGTCGGGCGCGAGGGGTGCCGTCGAGGCGGCGAAGGTGTTGGAGTTCCGGCCACTGGAGGCGGAGGCGCAGCTGGGGCTGGGTCGGGCGCTGGACATGCTTGGGCGGGCCGACGATGCGGCTGCGGCGGCAAGGGGCGCGTTTCTGCTGGCGCAGACCGCCGCCCACGACGTTGTCGCAATGAACGCGGCCCTCGTGGCTTCACTCGCCGCTGGGGTCGAAGGCAACGACAAGGCTCAGGGTCTGCTTTGGAACGACCTCGCGCTGGCGTTGGCTCGACGTGTCGAGCCTGAAAACGGCGCCCTCGTCGCTCGCGTTCTCGACGCCCGGGCTAGCGTACTGAACCGCCATGGAGACAACACGGGCTCCCGCATGCTGTACGACCAGGCCCTCGCGCTACACCCAGCGGGTTCCTCAAGTCGAGCTTCGGCACTGGCAGGGCGTGGCAGCGTCCGAGATGAGCTCGGGGAGGTTGAGGGGTCCATCGAGGACCAGCAGGAGGCTGTGGCTATCTTTATCGAGCAGCTCGGCCCCCAGCACCCGACGGTCGCTGCTGTACACCTGAACCTCTCCGATTCCTACTCGGCCGCGGGTCGTTACGAAGATGCGCTCCGCGCTGCCGGGCAAGCCAAGGACGCCTACGTGGCGCTCCAGGGCCCAGACGGGCGAGACGTGGCCTCGTCGCTCTCAAGCATGGCGCATGCCCACCGACACCTCGGGGAGCCCGAGCACGCGCTCGCCCTCCACCAAGCTTCGATGCAGATCCTGACGTTCGCGCTCGGTCCAGGACATGTCGAGGTCGGCACCGAGCATCTCGGACTCGGCATCGCCCTGGTTGAACTCGAACGCTATGAAGAGGCACTTGCAGCGTGCCACGAGGCCAGCGCGATCGTGGCATCTGAACTCGGGACCTCGCATCCCGTTGTCACGAGTGCGAGGATGGAGATCGCGAACATTCTCGCTCTGCAAGGCAAGCCCAGTGAAGCCCGAGCACTGTATGAACAGCTCCTCGAAGGCGAACGAACGCGACCGACCCCTTCAGGGATAGAAGATTCGATTCGCGCGAATTTCGGCCTCCTGCTGGTCGAGCAAGGTGAGTTTGACGCGGCCCTCGAACAATACGCACGCGTCCTCGAACTGACGCGCGATGCACCGCAGAGCTTCGGCTACCAGACTGCTGTCGCCGACCAGGCCGAAGTCTATCTCGCCCTTGGCAGGCTCGACGACGCCCTGACGAACGGAGAACAACTCTTGCGGCTGTCCAACGAGGACCCGACCGTCGTCGCCCAAGCGCAGTTCCTCGTCGCTCGCGTCCTATGGAATACCGGCGGCGATCGTGACCGTGCTCGCCAGCTGGCGTTAGAAGCCGAGGCAGCCTACGCGAGTGTCGAGGGGCTGGGGATCCAGCTAGGCGAAGTCCGTGCATGGCAAAAGGCGCACCGGTAGAGATCGAACGGCCGACGGGACTGTTTGCGACGGAGAGCGGTTGTCGATGTTGCCACGACGAATCGGAGTGTCGGCCAAACGGATCATGCCCAATGTGCAGGTGCATCCTTCCACGGGCATGGGAGGTTGGGCTGTCGCCAAAGAAGTCCGAGTTGAGAAGCTGACCACCTATCCCAGCCTCACGATGAGATGACCACGCTCGGTAGCAGCAGCGTTCCGCAAGGTGAGGAGGTCCGCTTACTTGATCATCCCACTAGGCAGGTTCAAGGGCACGCACTGCTCGCTCGCGTACACCAGCAAGTCCCGCTACTTGATGCTCACGGCGGGGCCACGGTGTGTAACTCGGCGTAACACACTTGATCGCTCTGTCACCGGCTGCCCGCGCCGCATCCTGCTGCGTCTGGCCGACGACGACGCTGACTCCATCGCAGACTGCGCAAGAGGTCGGCTGGAAGAGTGGCGCTGCTTCAGCCATGCGGGATTGGGCACGAGGACGAGGGCCGAGGGCAGTTCCCGGGACGCTCGTCGTCGGCTGGCCGCAGCCATGCTCGGTTTGAGGAGTTGGTGGCTCTCAGCGCGCCTACAGCGGCCCGGTCTGAAGGTGGACCTTGTCGACCGCAGGGTCTTTCATGTCATGCACGAACGCATCGCGGTTCCGGTACAGGTGAACTCGGCGTTGGGTATCGAATTCCACGTGTCCGCGGTAGGTGACTTCAGCGTCCTCTTCCTAGACTCGAAAACATTGGGGGTGTTCGAGGCGAACCGCATGACCAACGGACAAGTCGCCCCAGACGTAGGTGTGCAAACAATACTCCCCCGGCCGGAGACGTACCGCGTAGCTCGTGCGACCGTCCGGAACCATCGGAATATCGAAGGGAATGCCCCGGGTCGCCGAGAATTCGAGCCTGCCCACCGTCTTCGGGCTCACGACCTCGATCTGGACAAGCTTCCTCTCGACGTTCAACCCGCCCGCGCAGCCGCCGAGCAGCCACAGCAAACTGAGAAGCCCGCCACCGCGGGTCATCGTTGACATCTTCTCCTTCATCTTCGAGCGCATCCTGCAAGACTCACAAGACCAGATACACGCTCAGACGTCCAGGCTATCTGGGCTCGAACGCTCCGCCGAACCTGGGCGAGAGCCCTGGCTCAAACTGGGCGTAGCAGCCCAACCCAGAGAGAGTCCTGGGCGTCGGGCAGCATCTGAAAGAGCAGCCCGACCGCTACGACTCGCACCCGCGTGCAGGGAACCAGCAGCATCAGCGCGTACAGGGCGATCGCTGGATAGGAATGCAGAGGGTGGAAGCCCACGCTCATACGGTCCGGTTCGAACACAGGGTCCGCCAGCAGGTGATCGGCATCCACAACCATCGTCGCGACCATCAGCCCCCATGCTGTTTTCCACCGCTCGCGGAACAGAAGCCACGCCAGAGCACCGGGCGCGCCAAAGTGCAGGCCGTAGTGCGTCAGGAAACGCGCTCCGTTCAGCCACCCCACGGGTGGAGTCTAGCAATGCACACGAGCACATCGCACCTTGTGTGTCGGTGTCATGCGAGACGTGCTCGTAGCGGAGTTCGGATCGGATGGTGCTTGGTCAAAGGCGGCCGCGCGGATATCGTGACAGCGGACGGGGACATGATGGGACGACACTGGATTGGAATTGGTATCGCGGCGACGTTGGCCGCTTGCGGCGGCGCGAGCGCCCCCGCAGACACGCTCGACGCGGGAACGGGCGGCATCGTTCCGATCGACCCGGACACGGGAACGGACGGTGACACGAACGGAGAGACCGCGGACTCGAACATCTCGGACAGCCAGGGCGCGGAGTGTTTTGCAGACGAGGACTGCTCGGACGGCGAGATCTGCAACGCCCAAGGGGGCTGCATGGAGGGCTGCAACGAGGACACCCCATGCACGGACGGCTTGGTCTGCTGCGACGAGGCCTGCGTGGACGTGCTCAGTTCGGCCGAGAACTGCGGGTCCTGTGGCGAGGCGTGTGATGGCGAGATGGCTTGTGTCGAGGCTCAGTGCGGCTTGGGGGAATGCGCAGACGGTACGAACGACTGCAACGGCGATGCATCCGACGGCTGCGAGACCCAGGGCGAATGCACCTGCACGCCCGCAGAGACTCAGAATTGCTACTCCGCTGACCCAGCAACGCAAGACGTCGGCGCTTGCGTCGGCGGAGTCCAGACCTGCAACGACGCGGGAACCGCATGGGGGCCCTGCGAGGGGGAGGTTGTTCCCGTATCAGAGGTCTGCGGCAACATGGCCGATGACAACTGCGACGGCGCAGTCGACGAGGATATCGACGCCGACGGAGACGGCTTCACGACCTGCGGCGGCGACTGCTGCGACACCGCAGGGCCGAACTGCTCCACCCCCGAGCTCGTCAACGCGGGAGCGTTCGAGGTCGACGGCAACATGGTCGACGACGACTGCGACGGTATGGTCGACAACCCGATCCCCGAGTGTGATGCAGCGCTGGCCAGCGACTCCGCCGACACGCTCGACTACGCGCGAGCGCTCGATCTGTGCCAGTTCACCGAAGAAACTCCAGCCAACCCAGAGGATGCGGTCTGGGGTGTGATCGAGGCCGAACTCTTGCTCGCCGACGACACCGGCGCCCCTGACCCCAACGCACGCTCGCTTCGGGATGGGTTCGGCGACAACGTCACCGCGCAGTTCGGGGACAGGCTCGTCGTGCTGTCCACGGGACACGCGGCGGACAACGCAGGGGACACCAACCCCGGGTTTCAGGAGTACCAGACCGGCATCGACTTGGGCGAAACCTCCCCCGTGCCCGCTGCCTGGTTTGCGGCCAACGGCAACAACCTTCCCAACGCACCCGGTTGCCCCGACCCCAACAACACCACCGCGTTCAACCCGGTGAACCTGCACCTACGCGTCCGCGCCCCGACCAACGCGAACTCGTTCTCCGTGCAGATGTACTTCTACTCCGCGGAGTACCCCGAGTACGTGTGCACTGCGTTCAACGACTTCTTCATCACACTGGTCGACAGCGCCGATCCTGAGAACCCCGCCGACCAGAACATCGCGATCTACGACGACGGCGCGGGGTCGACGTGGCCCGTCGGCATCAACCTCGTTTCCGCGGCCGATGGACTGTTCACGGCCTGCGAAAACGGTGGCATCGCGCAATGCGGAGGCGGCGGGACCTACAACGGTTGTGTCGACCCGGGGGCGCTCGATGGCACGGGCTTCGACATCGCAGCGACGGCCTGTGGTCACAGTGGTCGCGCCGGCGGAGGCACGGGGTGGCTCACCCTCAGCGGGAACGTCGAGCCCGGCGAGATCTTCGATGTCCGGTTCGTCATCTGGGATACCAGCGACGGCGTGTGGGACTCCACCGTCCTGCTCGACAACTGGGTGTGGTCCGTCGACGCGTCGGAGCCCGGCGTGACGCCGAGCTGACCCTCGGCGCATCCGAGCATCGTCCAGCCGACCACGCTCGGGTACCATGCTCGCGATGAGTACCCCCCAGCTCCACAAGACGGAGGTGGACCTCGACGGCCTGATGCGCGTGTTGGGCCAACACCTCTACTCCACCCCAAACGTGGTGGTGCGCGAGTTGGTACAGAACGCGCACGACTCGTGTGTCCGTCGAGCGCACGAACAGCGCGACGCACCGCGACCTGCGATCTCGGTCCGGGCCAACCCCAGCGAGGGGTGGCTGCACGTCGAGGACAACGGCGCAGGACTCACCCGCGAGGAGATTCAGACCTACCTTGCAACTGTCGGTCGTGGCCGGACCCGCGAGCTCCGAGAAGACGGCGCCAACGGCCTGATCGGCCTGTTCGGGCTGGGGTTCCTCTCCACGTACGTGGTCGCAGAACGCACCGAAGTCTGGACGTCTTCGCACCAAGACCCGGCAACCGCGTGGCGCTTCACCTCGCGGTCGGGACACCAGTACACCATCGAAGAAGCGGCCCCCCGCGACGTGGGGACATGCGTCAGTCTGCGCCTCAAGGAGGCCCACCGCTCGCTCGGACAGCTGGGTCCACTTCGAGCGCTGCTCGTGAAGTACTGCTCCTTGCTCAGCATCCCGCTGACGCTCGATGGCTTCGGCCCCATCAACGGCGAAACCCCGCCGTGGCGGGATCCCGATTCCAGCGCTCTGAAGCGGCGGAAGCAGGGTCTGGCCTTCGCAGAGCGGTACGAACAACGCTTCTCCCCCCTTTGCACTCTCGACATCACCGACGCGCAAGACGGCCCGCCGGGAACTCGCGTACAGGGGCTCTTGTGGATCCAAGACGGCTCGTCGTACGGGAGCGCGGACAACCGCAACGTCTCCGTCTTCGTCCGCGGCATGCTGGTCGACGACGACGCACGCCACCTGCTTCCCGAGTGGGCCTCGTTCGTCGGCGCCATCGTGGAATGCGACCAGCTCGTGCCCACCGCGAGCCGCGAAGACCTGCAACGCGATGCGTTCTACCAACACGCGCGCGACACCCTTGCGCGTTCGCTGATGAGCGAGCTCGCTCGACTCGCGAAGGATGAGCCGCACACCTGGCGGCGAGTCGTTCGGCGACACAACGAGGCCCTGCTTGGCTGCTCCCTCGCCGCCCCCGGCTTGTTCGACTTGGTCGCCGATGAGCTCACCGTCCCCACGTCCATGGGCGACCTCGACCTCGCAGAGCTCCTTCGTCGCTCGGCCGGCACCGCCTACATCAGCCAGAGCGAGCGGCCCGGGGTGGAGTCCCTGCTCTACCGTGCTCGTGACATCCCCGTCGTGCTGGGTCGCCGGTACGGCGCGCTCGGGTTTGTGCAACGCTACTGCGACGCACGCTCGGGGACGGTGCACCTCATCGGTGATGGCGCCGACGAGCGCATGCTCGGCGTCCAATCCAATGACACGCTCGACCCCCGACTGATGCAGTGGTTCGGCGCCGACGACCTCGAGGTTCTCGCGGCCCGCTACGAACCGAAATCTCTGCCGTTCGTCGCGCTGGTCGACCGCAAGCAGGAACTCAAGGCCAGAATCGAGGACGACAAAGCCGACGCTGCGATGGGCTCCGCCACGTTGGCGCTCGCACGCAGCTTCACCAAGACCATCGAGAAGCGGGCCACCCAGCTCCTCTATGTGAACCTCGCCTGCCCCTCGATCGAGGCCGTGCTCGCATGCCCGGATCACGACCGCCAAGCCAGCGGAGTCCGCCTGCTTCGGGCGGTCCTCGGAATGCTCACCGCGCAGGACGACCTGCGTGGAACACCGACCCTCGATGAAGCGCTACTCGACCTGCAACACGCCGTCTGCACGCTGACCGCAGACGAAGGGGAGCCACCTCGATGAACATCTGGGCGTGGATCTACGACAAACAAGAACAGCTCCGCCTGCAAGGGCACCATCGCCTTGCCACGGTGATCGACGCTCTGCCCACCGCGGTCTGCGACATGCGACATGAGCAGGCCGAGGCCATGGTCCCCGAGGGGCTCGCGCTCGCGGCCGACCTCGAGGAGCCATGGGTGGAGATCTACCTCCGCCACTGGCTCATGCAAAGTCGGGTCCTCCACCGCTATCAGGGACGGGACAACCTCGAGGACTGCGTGGCGCTGCTGGAGTTCTCGCACCGACCGGGCAACCGCGACTGCCCACAGAGCCTCTGTGTGGTCCAAGACTTCGCCAACTGCTACGGGGTCACCGACGGGCCCGGGTACGCCCAAGAGCGGCTCTCGGTCACCGAAGAAGCGCTGGGACGCATCGACCCCACGTGGCCGTGTTTCGAGTGCATCAGCTTGGAGCGGGCAAGCGCCCTTCAGGACGCGGGACGGCTCCAAGACGCGGTGGATTTCATCGACGCGCAACTCGAGGCAGCCACCGCTGCGGACGTCGTGAGGAGCCACGACAAGATGTTCAAGAACAAGGCTCACTGCCTCGTGCTGCTCGGTCGCAGCGAGGAGGCATTGGCCCTGCTGCGCGCCGCACCGCCAAGTTCGGCGTCGGGGCAGAGCGGCGCACTCGGGTACAAGGTCGCGCTGGCGGAGGCCTTGGCCGCAGTTGGGCAACCCAAAGATGCAGCCCTCACGCTCCCCGCGTTGGAAGAGATCGATGACAGCGACGGCCGCGACTGGTTGGCGGTGGTCGAACGACTTGTGGCAGCGCAGTGCCTTGACAACACCACGGCTCTCGGGCGCCAGGCCGCCGCCGTCGTCCACCGCTTCGAGGCCAACGGCGCACTGTGGAGTACCGCGGAGACGGCGTTGATGGCCGCTCGACTCGCCGCCCATCGTGGTTTGCGACACCAGGGGCAGACGCTCGTACAGCTCGCCACGCAAGCCCGAAACGAGCTCAAGGCGCCCCACCACCTCGACGAGGCCCTGGCGCAGACCCGAACCCTCCTCGAGCAAACACCCCTGGTGTCGATGGACGCGGGCATCACCGGACCGGACGCCCTCAACTCGGAGACGCTCCCCAAGGCCGACGACGCAGCGCTCGAGTTGCTCGGTGTTGGCTGCTCGCGTTGGCCCGACGACGCGCGCTTGGCCATCCTGCGCGGCTCCCTGCTCTCTCAGCTCGGCCTCACGTCAGGAGCACGGCGGTCTCTGGAGACCTTTCTTCAGGCCCACCCGGACGCTCGCGATGTCGCGAAGGTCCTCGGCGGCGTTCTTCGAGACACGGGGCAGCACGAAGCCCTCGAGACCCTGGTCCAAGAGCGGTTCGAGGCAGATGATCCGTTGGGCCGATGGCTGCTCGCCACGAGCCACGAAAAGGCCGGCCGCTTGGCGTTGGCCGTGGAGGGGTTCAAGGAGATGCTCGTCTACGATCCCGAAGCAGACGCCGCCCGCGCCCGGCTCTGCGAGATCGCGGCGAAACAGCGGCGTTGGGAGGACGCGCTTGCCCTCTCGGGCGTCTTGGTAGAGTGCAACGACCCGGGACCACACGACTGGGACCGCATGGTCGCCGCCACTGCGTTGGAGCGCTGGGGCATCGTCCGGGCATCAGCGGCCCGCCTCGGCATGGACGTCGCGCCCGGCGATGCTCCGATCGACGAGCATTGGGGTGGCGCGTGGATTCGGACCGGTCGCGGGCACACCTACTGGGCGACACGCACTGGACCGGTCACGGCGCGCATCGAAACGATCAGTGGAGACCGAGAAGCCCGGGAACGACAGGACGACGTGGTGCTCTTCGACCCCGCGCCCGTCGAGCGGGACGAGACCGACGAGCACACACTCTTCACCTACCGAGAGCTCGACACCCTCCGCCAAGGCGAGCGCCGGGCCTTCACGATCGACGCGGTGCATCCCGGGCCCGAGGCGCTGCAGAAGCTCGTCGACACGATGGGAGACTTCTCCCTCCGGCTCCAACAGCGCTCCGGCGAGGAGTATCGGCTCACTGCGCCCGGAGACGAGGATGTGCCGGGGATCTATCTGTTTGCGGCCGTGCCCGCGACCGCGGACCTCGAGCAGCTGCACGGAGCACTGACCGCGGCTGCCAACGCGTGGCCGGGACCGGCCGTGTGGGTCGAGCTCTGCGAAGCGCTCGTGGCAGCGCATGGGCCAGCCTACGCCAACGAGCTTGCACGGCAGCGTGCGGTCGCCGAGTCCTACGGCATGTGAAGACCCGCTACTCGCTAAACGTCACGTAGCTCGAAAGGCGGATCCGGCCCCGCCCGCCCTCCACCGGCACCCCCGCGAACAGGCCCCGGTACGCGATGGTGTTCACCTGCCCGATGTTCACCGCATCGGTGATGTCGATGACCCACGGTTCGATCGCAGCACCGGGGCACCATCCCGCCCGTCCCGGGGTCCAGTTCCCCCACTGACCCGGAACCACCCCGTCGTCGACGGCCTCCCCACAACGCTGCGCGGCGACCTCGCCGGGGAACTCCCGAAGATGCACGGCCTCGCCATTGACCGTGAACTCATGCTGATGCTCGCACCACTCGGCGCAGTTGTTCGCCTCCTGGCCGTGCCCCGAAATCAGCGCGGTGAACTCGACGCGAGTCGTGCCCGCCGGCGGGGTAAACAAGACGGGCTCCCACGTGTTGTAGTCGTCGTTGAAGCCACGGTTTCCTGCGAACGCCGGAACGGTCGCCTGTACCGACCCATCCTTGCCCGAGTCCCGCAGTCGGACACGGATATCCCAAACGGACGGGTTCATGTTCCAGACCATCCCGAACTGAACCCAACGTGTGCCGCCCTCTCGGACCAAGCCAAGCATATGCGAGGCGTCGAACACCCAACGACGGATCCCAGGACGCGAGTACGGGGTGATCCACCGTGCCAGTTCGTTGACCTGCGCGTCACAAGCGTCCGTGTCACAGAGGTTGAGCATCGCCTCATAGTCCCAGTGACCGCAGTCAGCGTCCGGGTCGGGACCGCACTGCGCAGTCACCACGACGTCCATCGTGTCGAATCCCGCCATCGTCTCGGCGTCCGGAAACTCCGCAGGCCATGCCGCCCAGTTGTTGCTGTTGGAGAACGGCCCGTTCGGGAGACCTGAGCAGGAGCCATCGCACTCCGGCTCGAACACAACCTCGTCCAACACCACGACCTCGGTTACATCTCGCTGCGCGGCGAGACGCAGATCTCGAGCGTGACGAGCGTTGTAGTAGCGCGCCGTGTAGCCAAGCACCGGCGCCGCGGGGGCAAAGCTTCCGCCCGTGGTGTCGCTCGTCGAGCCGGGGTCGTCCCAGCGCTGTCCCCGGTCGATTGCGAACGTGACCTGGTCCGGTCGAGCACTGAGGAAGTCAGCGATACTGCCAGAGGCGTCGGTTACGAAGTGCACGCGCGACGACCAGTGGTCCTGCGCGGCCATATCAAGCCCTGCCAACGCGCCACCGATGGACGTCTGCCACGCCTCGGCACCGTCGACCGCGTCACCGGAGGTTGTGAGGAAGAAGTAGTGCACATTGAGCGCCGAGCGTTCGAACAGTTCGGTGCTCGCCGTACTGCGTAGACCCGACGCGGTCGCGCTGCCCTGGTCGTTGATGAACACGTAGGAGTCACAGCCTGAGAAGTTCTCCGACAGCGACCAGGGCCCGAACGTCGTCTCGACCCGGAAGTCTCCGGCAACCTGTCCCCACGCATCCCCGTCCCGCGCGAGCAAGTCTGCACGAGGGAGACCGAGTTCGTCGCACAGCGGGTCGAGACCTTCTCCGCCCGAACTCGACGATCCGTCCCCCGAGCTGCTGTCTGCCACGCCGGAACTCGAACCGGTCGGCGCACCGCTGGTCGAGGACTCGGCCACCGCGGTGGTGAGGCCCGTCCCCGTGCCTCCGCCCGACGAGCTGCTTCCGGAGTCCTCACCCGCGCCCCCAGAGCTGCCTCCACACCCGGCCAGACACGCAACGGCGAGGCCAACAGTCCTGCGTTTCATACGCGGAGAATAGACAGCTGATGGGCCGGTGTCAGGCACACACGGCCTGACACTGCCCCTTAGCCCCGCGGGCGACGGCGGAGTATGTGACGCATCGTTCCGAATTCGCTGGCCACTGGGCCGCACTACCCGGCGGGGGCGTCTTCTCGCCGGCCGTCGGCATGCATCGCAAACCGTCGCTGGCCGCGCTCGTGGACCGGAGCATCGTGCTTCCACGGCCAGCCCCCGAACTGGGTTCGTCGATAGTCGGCGAACGCCTGCTCGATCTCGGCGCGAGTGTTCATGACAAACGGACCGTGTTGCGCGACTGGTTCTCCGATCGGCCGTCCCTGGAGCAGCAGGATATCGGCAGGGACATCACCAAGATTGTGAAGCACCAGTGGAGCGTCCGACTGAACGAGTGCGGCATTGTTGACATCGAGCGCCCCCTCCCCAACCCCGAGACGCTGCCCGCGATGGAAGTAGATCATCCGATGCGCTTCCTTCGGTGCCGGTGGCAGGGTCACGTGAGCACCCGGCTGCATCTCCACCGTCCAGATGGCGACATGAGAGCCCGGCTGCGACGCCCAGGAATTGGGTGGGGGCGCGGGTGCAGCGTGCCCTTCGAGGCTGCCGGCGTTGACCGTCACCAACGTCTCCCGACCGTCGTCATCACGAAGCGTCACCTTGGGGATCTCGGCCGCCCACAGCATCTTGAACGCCGGGTCGACCATCTTGTTCTTGGCCGGAAGATTGAGCCATAGCTGGAAGAGTTCCGCCGTGTTGCCGGACTCCCGATCGATGAGCGGGAACATCTCCGAGTGCACGATCCCACTGCCGGCGGTCATCCACTGACAGTCACCCCGACCGAAGCGCGCGGTGGCGCCCAAGGAGTCCGAGTGGTCAAGCAACCCCTGACGCGCGACCGTGACGGTCTCGAACCCTCGATGCGGATGCCGTGGGAATCCGGGCACGACGTCTCCGTGATACATGCGCCAGCCGTCGCGGACCTCGAAGTCGCTGCCGATCCTTCGTCCCTCGAGCAGCGCCGGATCGGGGCCCATCGACTCGTTGCCCGCGGGATACTCGTCGAGGTGGTAGGCGCAGAAGAGAAACGGGTCGAGCGTGGGCCACGGAAACCCGAGGGGTACGGACTCCAGAATCATGCTGTCGAGTGTAGGAACGGTTCGGCGGCCCGCATCCCCCCAAACCCCGGAACGCACTGCCCCGCGGCACGCAACGACCCCGATCCGTCCGTGCCGAGCGGCGACGAACGCGCCTCAGTGTCAGGTCCCTTGGCGCGACAGCCGAGCAGGCGCATACTCCCGGCGGGGAAACCTACCGGGAAGTCGATGACCGTTCGCGCCTACTCCACTTGCTTGCTCCTGTCCCTCGCTCTTCCGGTTGGTTGCGGAACCGACGAACCCGCCCCGGCTGCCGAAGGCGAGACAGACGCCGCTGCGACGACCGGCGCACACGGGTCTGAGAGCGGGAGCTCGGGTGCCGCGGACGAGAGCTCCAGCGGCGCGGCATCGGATGTCGACTACTACGAGGACGTCCGCCCCTTGCTCGCCCAGCACTGCGTCTCTTGCCACACCGAGGGTTCGATCGCGCCGTTCCGGCTCGACACCTACGACGAGGTCGCCGGTCTTGCCGCCGCAATCAAGGTCGTGGTCGAGGCCCGGACGATGCCCCCGTACGGCGTCCGTGCCGACGGAAGCTGCCAAGACTTCGACGACGCCCGCTGGTTGACCGACGACGAGATCGCAACCATCTCCGCGTGGGTCGACGGTGGCATGGTTGCGGGCGACGACACACTGGAAGCTCCCGAGCCCCCCACCCTCCCCACCCTCGAGGGGGAGACCGAGGTGGTCACCATTCCCGAGTACGAGCCCGGCACCCAAGAAGACCTCGGCTTCGCCCTCGACGACTACCGCTGCTTCCCGATCGAGCTGGGCCTCGAGCAAGACCGCTACCTCGTCGGCTATGACGTGCTCCCCGACAACGACGAACTCGTCCACCACGTGCTGGGCTTCCGGGTGGACCCTGAGTTCCTCAACAACACGGCTGCGATCAACGTCCTCGAAGGCCTCGACGACAAACCCGGCTGGCCCTGCTACGGCGCTGCCGGGGATGGCATTCTTCCGCAAGGGGTACCGGTGACCTGGGCCCCGGGACAAGGCGCCCTCAACTACCCCGAGGGGGTCGGGGTTCGGTTCGCCCCGGGCGACTTGATGGTCGTCCAGATGCACTACAACCTGCTCGACGAAGGTGGGGGCATCGACGCGTCCAAGGTCCGTCTGAAGTGGGCCGATGAGGTGGAGCAAGAAGGCTTCCAGGTCTTGTGGGACCCCTTCTTGTTCCAGTCCTTTGGCGGGGGCGGCGAGACGCTCGAGCCGGGCATGGAGAGCGTGAAATACAACTGGAACGCGACGTTCCGGGAGATGTTCGCGTTTGACGGGTACGACTTCGACTCGATCGACGTCCTGGGCGTCCTGCCCCACATGCACGAGCACGGGCGCAAGATGGCCGTGGAGTTCGAGCGTGCTGACGGCATGGAGTGTGCGGCCGACGTGGACCGCTACGACTACAACTGGCAGCGGACCTACTTCTACGACGAGCCCGTGACCGTCCGTGACACCGACAGTCTCCACGTGGAGTGCGACTTCGATACCAGCGCCGAGACCGACCCACTCCAGGCCGGCTTCGGAACCCAAGACGAGATGTGCTTGGTCGGGTTCTTCTTCACCGAGAGCCAGTAGTGCCCAGGTGGGGATCCTGGCTTCGACGTCACACTCGTTCGAGAGCACGGCCGCGACGAGACGTCCCTCGTTGCGGCGGACCCTTGCTTTCAAGAGTTCGAGGCACCGGAGAACGGCGACCAATGGGATCGGTGCAGGGTCAGCCACTGCAACGAGGATCCGTGCTGATGTTATCTTCGTGTTGTGAACCGGCTGAGCCTCGCGATGGTCCTGCTCTCCGGGTGCGCCGGCACTGAGCCAAAGACCGATGCGGGATCCGAACCGGCAGTCTCCCAGCCGCCGTCGCCGATGCCCGCTCCTGATGAAGACACGCCCGAACCTGGCGCGAACGCGCCCGAGGTCGAAGCCGAAGCGCTTCGCTGTGATGGGCCAGCGTTGATGCAACGCGGCGCGGCGGCTCTCAGCTCGTTGAGCCCGGACCACGCTCCGCCAAGCGCAGCTCTACTCGCACAATGGGAGGCTCAGCGGCGCTTCGATCACAACGGACGAATCGAGGAAGCAGCCGTCGACAACATGCTCCCTCGGTTCAGCGCGGCACTTCGGATGGCGCCACCGCAGTGGTGGGTGGACACGCTCAAGTCCGCGCGTGGGGGCGACGGCACCACGACAGCGTACGATTTACAGATTGCACAAAGCGGACACGGCGACCGCCGAGGCGAGCTGAAGCGCGGCCCCGGTGGCGTGCTCATTCGCGGCACCTCCCCGCTCGTCGAGTCCGGCGGGACGCTGGCATACGACCTCTCGAGCGCACGCGTCGAACTGGGCCCGATACCGGCCTCGCCGGGCACTGCGATCGAAGTGACTCGGGCTCGTGCCGGGACGACGCTCTACGTCGCGATGTTCGAGCCAGGCTCGGGTGGCTTTCGATTCCCGCTGCGCGCAGTGGGCAGCGATGGCGCGCAGCGATGGACCACCGAGGTCTGTGCCGCCGACCGCAAGGTGCTCAATGGGCGCGGCTACATGATCGTTCAGATGGTGGTGCTCGAGGATCCGCCCGCCAAGCCCGGCGTGATGGCCCAGTCGAACCCACGCGGGCTCGCCGTCTTCACCGCCGAGAGTCACGGCGTCACGGTCGAAGTCTTCGAACTCGAGACCGGAGCGCGAACGCTGGCCTGGAGCTCGGACCTGTGGTCCTGGCGCGGGTGAGTCAGCGACCGGGGCCGATGGCTTTTTGCCCCTTCGCCTTGCCGTAGTAGTAGACGGCGGCAGCGGGGAATCCGAACAAGAACAACAGCGGCCACGTCGCCGCGAACAGTGTGATCGCAGCGCCGGTGCCCGCTCCCGCTGCGATGCCCACGGCCGCAGCAGAGCCGCTGTTCGTCCGCTTCTTCTTGGCGACGGCGTAGGCTCCGCCCGCTGCGGCGATGGAAAACAACACGGTCAAGAGCATCGTCGTTCAACTATACATGCCCTCCCGTCGCTCTGTTCCCGCGACACCCGGAAGAGCGAGCGCCTGTACGCAACGCGGTTCCGGCGCGTCCTCGGGTGTCCTCGGACTGAGCGCCGCGCGGGCCCGGCCTTGCAACCGGGGCGAAACCCGGGCCGACCTTTCGCTGTCCCGTCATGACACCCGCGCACTGCCACTGGCACTTCGGTGTGTTAGGCTCGTTTCACGGCACACTTGGGTGTCGTATGGCTTGTCTTGAACTGCCCAACGTGGGCTTTGGATAAAAACCGATGAATCTTAGAATGTTGCGTCGTTCAACGACCGCGGCGGGTGCCAGTGCGCTCTGCGTCGCCGCGCTCGTGTTCTCCACCGCCGCCCTCACCCCCTCCCGCGCCGAGGCGTGTGGTTGTCTCTCTCCGCCCGATCCAGTCGCCCTCGATACCAACAACTTCGCGGTCAATCAGCAGGCCGAGCAGATCATCTTCGAGGTGGGCGAAGAGACGGTCAGCGCGCACGTACAGATCCGCTACGCGGGTGATCCGGAGCAGTTCGCTTGGATTGTCCCAGTGCCCAATGTCCCGGAGCTGGAGATCTCCCACACCATCGCATTCGGCCTGGTCGACGAGGGCACTGCGCCCATCGCATTCGCCGGATACGAGTCCCTGTGCCCCGTCCCCGAGTTCACGTGCGAGTACCACCCCGCACCCGAGTGTGACGTCCCCGGCGAAGGAGAGAATGACACCTGGGACGACGGAGGCCCGGGGGGTACGGACGGAGACGGGGAAGGCACGGGTGAGCCTCCTGGCGGTGTCGACGTCATCGACATGCAGACGGTCGGGGACTACGAAACCGTGACATTCAGTGCGGACGACGCGGCCCTCGCCGTCGACTGGTTGCAAGAGAACGGCTTCATCGTCAACGAGACGATGACCCCCTACATGCAGCCCTACATCGATGGAGGCATGGTCTTCGTCGCCGCCAAGCTGGTCGCCGGCGCCGGCGTGGACTCCATCAAGCCGCTGAAGATCACCTACGCGGGGACGCAGCCCATGATTCCGCTGCAACTCACCGCGGTCGCGGCCGAGCCCCACATGACCGTGTCCGCGTTCATCTACTCGGACGAGTCTTACGCGCCGGTGGGTCACCCTCTGGCCCAACTCGATGCCGCCCGCATCGCCCGAGACCCATCAGGCCGCAACAACTACCCGATGGTCCTCGCCGCGTCGATCGACGAAGCGGGAGGAGACGCGTTCGTTCGCGAGTACGAAGGCGCTCCGGTTCGCCCAGGTTTCTCCGATGAGAGCGGATGCTGTGGAAGCAGCGACTGGTGCGGCATCGCCGACGATACGCAGTGTCAGTGCCCGGACTCCGAATGGGACGCGGGGGATTGTGCGAGCGTCGAAGGTCTTCTGGAGAGCATCGAACTCACCAACCGGCTCGCGGAGGAGTACACCGTGCTCACACGTCTCACGACCCGGCTGTCCCCGGAGGAGATGACCTTCGACCCGATGTTTGAAGGCGTTGGTGCGCCCGCTGAGGCCCAGGGTGCGCTGCGGCTCGAAGGACTCGAGTACTCGCTGCTTGGCTGCGACACCGACGTGATCGACCAGGACGCGTACGCCGAGAACTTGCGTCAACAAGAATGCACCGCGATGTACTGCGGCGAGGGGTCGTGTGTCGTCGGAGCATCCGGAAAGGCCGGCTGCGACTGCAACGACGGGTTCGTCGCCAAGAGCTTCACCGACTATGACGGCGCCGAGTCGGTCACCTGCGTGCCCGCAGTCGGGACCGTCGATCTCGGGCTGACCACCGAGCTTCCCGACGTCTGCGACGGCTACGACTGCGGCACGGGGGATTGCGTCGCCGTGGGAGGCTTCCCGACTTGTGATTGTGGGAGCGGGGACTCGGCGCTGATCGATGACACGCTTGGGTCCGTCACCTGCGAGGGCGACACGAACCCGGTCGGGGATAGCGGGGCACGCAACTACACCGGACCGCTTCAGGAACTCGAAGTCTGTGCTCCGGCGCCACCGGCATGTGGCGACAGTGGCTGGCTGATCGAAGCCGACCGCGACGGCATCCATGGCGTGATGTGTGAGAGTTCAACGCCCTCCGCGGACCGCTTCGAGATCCCGGACCCCCCGACCTGCGAGGAGGTCTACGGCGAGACCGCGACCGCCGTCGACGACGGCCCTCAACCGGGTACCCGTGGTGGCTGCAGCAGCACGGGGTCAGCCAGCGGGATCGGCTCAGGCCTCTTGTCCCTGCTGCTGTTCGGAACGTTCCGCCTTCGTCGCCGTCGACGGCGCGCGGCCTGAGGGATCTGCGTACACAGCCCGCAGTGACAAGCTCGCCCCTGCGCTGATCCTTGTACTCGGCGTCGCCTGCG
Source organism: Nannocystales bacterium (assembly GCA_050633305.1). Classification (GTDB taxonomy): domain Bacteria; phylum Myxococcota_A; class Polyangia; order Nannocystales; family Nannocystaceae; genus CAJXVA01. The sequence goes on along the minus strand of JBOEGF010000018.1, from coordinate 86,115 downwards.
GCGGCTCGCCGAGTACAAGGCACTCCTGCGACGGCTGGACCGACTGGCCAGGGATCTGAGCGCAGGCAGTCCCTCCGAGATCCCTACTCCCGGGCCACGCTCATGAACCTCACCGGACTCCGATACCCCTGCGCGTCGTAGGCTCGTACGCCGAAGAACACATTGTCCTTGGACATCGGCACGGTGACATCCACCGCCACTCCCACGTCCTTCACCCCACTCCACTGCGGCGCCGTCGTCTCTCGCCAGACGAGTTCATACCCAGCGACATCCGGCTCGGGGCTGGGCTCCCAACGCAGGTTGGTGTCGTGGCTCAGCCCTGCGGCCACGATCCGTGCGTTGGCGGGCATCGAAGGGGCGTTGGCCAGGTGCGCCAGCGTGGCCGCATTGAGACGAGCGACCCCCGCCAAGTACTCGGGGTCCACGAACTCCGCCAAGTCCCCATACTTCCGCCCGTCTTGGGTTCGGACGTCCTGGTGTTGCCGGTCGTAGTTCTCCTCCACCTCGCTGAAGCGCACCGCCGCAAATCCAGCCTCATTGAACGCCGTGTGGTCTCCACCGCGAAGGAACCGGTCCCGTCGAAAGACGAGCTTCGCCTGAACCGCGAGTGCGTGTTGCTGCCCGACCGCGTGCACAAACCGCGCGAGCTGCCGACTCTCCCCATCGTGGGTGCCCGCCAGGGTGCGCAGCGCGGCCAACTCGGTGTCGTCCAGTGGGTTCTCGAGCGCGATCGAGAACACCCGGACCTCACCGTCGAAGCTCGACCCGCTGGGGCCGCTCGGGTCGCCGACGATATCGTTCGACAACACCCCGCGAATATCGAGCCCTGCCTTGCTCGCCGCCTGCGCGTGAGCCCGTGCCCCCAGCAAGCCCTGCTCTTCTCCCGCGGTCGCCATGAAGACGAGGGTCGCGTCGTACTTGTGTTGCGACATGACGCGGGCCAACTCCAACACCACCGCCGTCCCGGACCCATCGTCGTTGGCTCCCGGCGCGTCGGCGGAGCGGTTCATCGGGTCGGTCACCCGCGAATCGTAGTGGCCAATCACGTAGTACAGACGTTTTGCCGCCTCGGACATCGTCCCGGGCAGCGTTGCCACGACGTTCACAACCTCGGTCGGGGCGTCGACGCGACGGCCGTCGGGCTCAATCCTGTGGATGTCCATCGTCACCTCCAGCCGCGGTGAAGCCCGCAGCCGGGCCGCGAGCCCAGCACGCGCCGCGCCGATCCCTCGCGCAGGGTCATCCGTCACCGACAGGGTATGCCGTGTCCCAAAGCCGACCAGCATCTCAATGCTCTGGGCCATCCGCGACGCATCGATTTCGGCCAGCATGGCATCGACCTCCGCCGGTCCTCGGGAGACCGGAGTCGTCTCCGCCTCGGGCTGCGGCTCGGCCGACGCAACCGCCTCGATAGGCACTGGAGGAGGAGGCAAGCTCTCGAACGAACGCCCGCATCCTAGACCGACAACCAGGAGAAGCGCTGCGCGTCGCATACCGGCGAGCGTATCAGGGGGCAAGCCCGAACTCAGCGACCACGGGATAGTGGTCCGAACGCCCGAGTTCATGCACGTCGGCACGGAGCAACGACAGCCGTGCGTCGTAGACGATGTGATCCAGCATCGAGGACAGCTCGCCGACCTTCAGAGGCCAATGCCAGGTGTCGGCCTTGGGGTTGACCTGGACCAGCGCGCTGCGCATGCCCTTGTCCGCGAGAAACTGCACCGCGCGTCCATCGGCCCCCTCGTTGAAGTCGCCCGCAACGATCACAGGGACGTCGGTGTCGACCGCGGTCCAGAAGCCCTCGATTTCCTGGGCCCGAATCTTCCGAGTCGAGAAGTGCCCGGTCACCCAGCTTCCCGAGTCGCTCACGGGCGGCCGAAGGTGCACATAGAGAAACTGAACCTCCCCGATTGGGGTCTGCACGGCCACCAACCATCCGGGAAACCATCCCGCGTCCGGCTGGAGGTACTCGTCCCATGCGATCGGGTACTTCGAGAGCACGCCCAAACCGCCCGCGTTGCAGCAGTCCTGCCACAAAATGTTCGGGTACCGGTCCGAAAGCGCGTCGCGGAACCTGTCCTCCGACTCCGCCGTCGTCTCCTGCAGCAGCACGACATCGGCGTCCAAAGACTCGATCGCCTCCAGATTCGCCATGGCATCCGCGACGCCAAAGTTCACATTGAACGTCATCACCCGGACTCGGGGCGCCGCCGCTGGAGCCACAACCAGCGGGAGCGTGGATGCGGTGTGGCTCGAAGGGCTCGTCTCCGCGGCGTGGTTGCAGCCGCACAAGGCAATCATCGTGACAAGGGCGGCGCGGTCCATGAGTCTCCGACACCCAGCCTAGCGACGAGGTTCCGGAAAACTGTCACAGTGATGGTTCGAAGCGGACCCCCCGCAGGCTTCGGCGGCTTCATTCTCCGTTCCGGATCGGACTCGCGCTCTTTTCTGGGCAACGTTGGCGGCTGACGACTGCGGATGGATGCGTCGCGGGAACGGTACGCGCCAGCGGTATGGGCTCCGTGTCGCGCCCGAGAGAGCAAAGCGCTTCGATACGCAGCGTGGTCGCTTCGGCTGCGAGCACACCTCGTGGGAACAGGGCGTCGTGCTGCGCGACCAGTTTCAGCGCCCGTGCGGGATCGGTCGAGACCGCTGCCTTGATCGCCCGCACCAGCTTCGCTTCGGCCGCGAGGGTCGGCGCAGGGGCCGGGGCTGCGACCGCAGATGACGGTCCGACGCGGCACGGGCTTGGATGCCTCGGGCGATGGGGCTCGGGTCATCGGCGTCACCCGCGGATCGGGGGTTGCCGGTGCCGCTGGCTCCTGGACCGTAGGCTCGGGCTCCTTCGCGCTACGCATGACCGCGACATCGGAGCGCTCGGAGGAGGCGGGCGGGTCGTCCTGCGCAACGAGACCCAAGTCGCCACCCACCACGACAAGACCGGCGGCTGCGATCGCAGCCCAGAGCCCGAAGCTCGAGGCCGCGGCTTTGGAGAACCCGCCCAGCCGTACCGCCAAGCCCGCGACCACGGTCCGGCGTTGCGCCGCGGAGGGCCCACCCGCTCGCGCCGCGGCCCGCAAGAGCTCGCCCTCGTCGCGAGCCCGGAGGACCTCACCGTGTCCAGCGAGGCCCCGACGCGAGGCCCCGCAACCCAAAAGTCCGCGTGCATGCATGCGGAGAAGACCTGAGCAACCGCGCAGGTGGAGGGCCGAGTCAAACCTGCTAAGCCGTCGCCATGGCACGGCCCCTGCTCTCGGACTCGGCATACACGGAACGCACCGCAACGAAGGTCGCGGACTTTCACCGCGAGGTCGTCGACGAGGTTGCCAAGGCGGTCGAAGGCGAGCCCTTGGTCCTGGTCGGGATGTCGCAGAACCCCTTCGTTCGCAAGGCGCGCGCGGCTCTGAAGCAGGCCGACCTCCCGTTCACCTACCTGGAGTACGGCAGCTACATGTCGCAATGGAAGCCGCGGTTGGCGATCAAGATGTGGAGCGGGTGGCCCACCTTTCCACAGGTGTTTGTCCGGGGCGCGCTTCTCGGAGGCTTCACGGATCTGGCGAAAGCCATCGCCGACGGCAGTCTGAAGACCCAACTCGACGAAGGATGACGCCGCGAGAGCCGGGTCTTGGTAGACTCGGATGGTGTGTTGGCGGGTGTGGAGCGGCTGCGCGAGCGTGTGCGTAGCGTTGATCGGGTGCGCAAGCTCAGCGGACCCGGCTGGGCCCGCGATCACGACGGCGCCACCACCTGCGACGGACGACGACGCAGACAGCACCACCGACGGCCCCTTCACCACCGGCATCAACCCGCCCTCGGACACCACGAGCACGAGCGGGGCTGCGACCCAGGGGGAGGAGGAAAGCGACGGGTCCACAGGCTCCAGCTCCGGGGCCCAGCAGGAGTCCTCCAACGGCGACGCGTCCTCCAGTTCGGGCAGCAACGCGGGGACATTTCCGTGCGATTTCCCGACCACGTGCAACAGCTCCAGCACCCTGGGCGGTGTGTCCGGAGACACCACCGTCCCCTCGATCGGCGAGACGGGGACGGAGCCGGTGTGGCTGCAGGTTGAGGTCAGCGAGAACGACAGCAGTGTTTTCGGCTCCGCGATGAGCGTGACGCTCGACCTCGACAGCACCGGCGGGGACTGGGACCTGCGCGCGTATCTTGGCGACCCCGGGGACGCCAACGGGTGTGGGGGACTCGAAGCGGCCTCCGAGACAACAGGGCCGGACTCGGTCCGCTTCGACTGGGGCGAGGGAGCGCTGGCCAACAACACCGACGACGATGCGATTGTCGCCGTGGAGATCTTCCCCAAAGCGGATGAATGCACCGTCGGGGCGAGCTGGAGCCTCACTGTGACGGGGAACGACTAGCGCGGGTTTTCCGGCCCGAAACCTCACGCGATTTCGGCGATTCGGTCCGCGCCAGGGGTTGACGCCGCTGCGCCCTCGCACGACGCTCGCTCTGCTTTGGCCACGCTCGAGTGCAAAGCGTCCGAGGGACGCATCGTGGTGTACGTCGGCGATCACGCCGACGCAGACCCATCAAAGTCCCAGGCGAAGGCCCTCGCCGACGCGCAAGCTTTCGGCATCGAGCTGGGTGAGAAGGGCACGTTCAACGTGCGCCTTGTCTCCGAAGACGACCTGCCCACCGTGGCCGACGTGCTGCACTCAGCCTTCGCGTTCCCCCTGAACGTCGCTGGCCCGGTGCACATCGGCACGAAGCTCGGGGACTCGCAGGGCAGCTGGGACGTCGAAGCCGGCTCCTACTGGGGCGCCTTGTACGAGGTCTTTCCCGACTGCGAGGAGAGCATCGGTGCCCAGTACGTCTTGGTGCTCGCCAAGGAGGACAAGCTGCCAGAGCCGCGCTGGCCGTCGATCCCCCACCTGACCGACGCCGCACGAACACCCGGCGGAGCACCGTTCCCCGACGCCCTCTCGCTTCCCGGCGACGCCATGGACGACGCCGCACTTCCCGACCTTCGCTCCCTCTTTGGCAGCGCGGGCGCAGGTGGCAGCAAGCCCGCCAAGGCAAGCACCGGAGAGAAGAAGACCTCCGATGCGGTCGCCTCCCGGCTCTTCGCCGCGATCGCCGGGCTGGGCGATGAGGACGACGACTTCGAGGACGACGACGAGTCGGGCGCTCCCGCGCAGAAGGACCCGTTCGTCGCCTTCATCGAGACGCTCGTGGCGCAGCAGCAGATCGAGCTTGTCGAAGGCGCATCCCCCCGCAAGCTTGCCGAGCGACTCGAGCTCGCCTTGGAGCGCGACCCCATGATGTTCCGTCGCCCCGGAGACTGGTTCTTCGAGCAAGACGAAGTCGACGAACTCTTCGCGTCCGACGACGACCTCATGACGGGCATCCAGAACGCGCTCGGTCGCTGAGCATCCCCCGAACCTTCGCCGTCGCCAAGACGGAGTAGATGCGGGAGATCCGACCGGACTCGTTCAACTCGACCTGAATGCAGGCCGCGGGCGCGTTGTTGTCCTTGGCCTTCGGGCGGCGCACGATCAGCGTCGGCATCCCTCCGAGCGTTCGGATCTCGAGCGTAGGGGCGGCCACCTCTCCAGCCGCGATCTTGACGTAGAACCCCGCGACCTTGGCGGCGCCGACGACGGGCTTCCGCGCGGCGAAGAATTCATCGCCTCCGTCGGACAACATCCGGACATCTTCGGCGAGCGCAGCCTCGGCTTCCTCCCGCTCTCCTGCCGCGACGGATCCGAAGAACCGACGCATCGCGTCGATCACCTGCTCGTGGGGAACGGCAAGGCTGCGCCTCTGCGAAGCCTCCCACTCCCGCATGCGTCCGCGAACCCGATGCGTGATGACCTTGACGTTGGACTCGCTCAGCTCGAGCGCCGCGGCGGTCTCGCGAACCGAATGCCCGAGGACGTCACGCAACACGAGCACCCCGCGCTGAACGTCATCAAGCTGCTCCGCGGCCCATAGAAACCCCAGCGACAAGCTCTCCACCCCGGTGTAGCGGGCCCCCGGGAGCGATGCCGGCTCACCCGTGCCCAAGTCCGTCACGGCCGGAAGCCATGGCCCGATGTACGTCTCGCGCTTGCGCGCCCGGAGGCGGTCGCGTGCGAGGTTCATCGTCACTCGCACCAGCCACGGTCTCATCGCGGCGGTCCGGTCGGGTTCTGCCCGCAGCAACCGAACGAAGGCGTCCTGAACGACCTCGTCCGCATCCGCCCGAACGCCGAGCATGCGAAACGCGAGCCCCCACAGGTAGTCGCCGTGGGCCTCGTAGATCGCTTCGGTGCTCGGGTCGGCGGACATGCGTCAGGCGGCGCGGCCTCCCGCCGCGGAGTCAACAATCGCACGCGCAACCTCCTGAGCCGAACCGAACGCCGCATCTGCCAACGCACCATGCTCCCCAACCGCATCCCCGACCCGCCAGATCCCCTGAACCCGGACCCCCGGCCGTCTCCCCTGCGGGGGCACGATGCCCTCCGTCACCGTGATCTTCGGCAGGAATTGGGCGTGGACACAGTCGTCCCGCCATCCAGCGAGGGTCCGATCAAGGAGGCCTTCGAGTCTCTTGCGCGCATCGTCGGGCGCCCCGTAGTGCAGCGTGTGCACGACCGCACCACCCTTCGGCCCGAGGGCTGCCGTATCTGAATGCACCGACAGGTACATCGGGTCGTCGAGGTCGAACGCGAGCCCGGGACCCTTGGGACGCTCGCGCAGGGCCACATCCAGGCACGCGACCTGGGCGTGTCCGAGTTCTGGCACGTCCACCCACCGACGGGCCACCGAGGGCGCCACCGCAAGGACGACCTCTTCGGCGTCCAGGCGCGTCCCGTCGCGCAGTGTGACCTGTCCAGCGACAACCTGCTCGACCGGGGCTCGACACACGATCTCCACACCCGCCGCCGCACAGGATTCGACCAAGCGGGTGACCAGCTGCTGCCACCCGCCATCGAGGTAGACCACGCCGTGCTGCGACGCCTGCCGCAACGCGTCCGCGGCCGCGGCCGCGCTGATCTTCCCGAGGTCACCGGAGTACGTCGACAACCGGAGCATCGACGCAAGAAACGCCCTGGCAGAGGCATCCGGGGTGATCTCTTCCAACCACGCTGCGGCCGAACCTGGGCCGGGTTGGATCCGGGGAAGCCGAGCGAACGTCTTGAGCGTCGCCCCTCGACCCCGCAGGCTCAGTAATCCTGTCGTCAGCATGCCCCACGGGGTCGTCGGGAGCCGGTGACGCTGCCCCTGATAGAACGCCACCCCACCCAAGCTCGGAGGACGTCCCACCGGCTCGATCCCCAGCGATGAGAGCACCGCCTGCGCCGCGCCCCCCCGATACAGCGCATGAGCGCCACGGTTGAACAAAAACCCGTCCTTCGCGCGGGTGCGAGCCAGGCCGCCGGGCTCCGCGCCGGCCTCGAGCAGGGTTACCGAGCGCCCGGCACGACCGAGCAAGGCAGCGCATGCCAGTCCAGCGATCCCGGCGCCCACCACGACCACGTCGTTTTGTCTCTCCATGCCCCCCTCACGCGGGGGGAAACGATCGGTTACGGGACGGACCCAAAGATTCGGCCCAACCCGAAACGGCGAACGTTCATCGTCGGCGTTACGGAGGACTCGCAATGAAGTCTGCTCTGGTGTGCACCTGTGTCCTCGCCTCCGTCGCTACTTTGGGGTGCAAGACCGCGCCCCCACCGCAGTCGCCTCCCGTCGTCGCCGAAGGCCCAGAGTCGCCACCTGAACCGGAACCCGAGCCCCCGCCGCCCCCGAAGGTCCCCGAGGACGCGATCGCGGTCGGGACCTTCAACGTCGAGTGGGCATTCGACGACGTCGACAAGCGGCCCAAGAAGGCCCGCCCCCACCGCGCAAAGACAGCGGAGGACTGGACGTGGAAGCGCGACAGCATCGCCAAGATCCTCGTCGCCGAAGAACTGGACGTGGTCACGCTGACCGAGATCGGTGGAGAGCGGGAGGCGATGGAGGTCGCCGACGCTGTCCTCGCCGGGGGTGGCTATCGGTACGAGGTCGCCTGCCTTCCGACCCACGACAAGGCGACCGGGCAGCATGTCGCGATCCTCTCCCGGTTCTCGATGAGCAACGTCCGCCGATTTCAGACCTCCATCGACAAGCAGCTGGCGGTCGACGTCGAGCTCCCCTCCGGAGACACGGTCGCCGTGGTCGCTCTCCACTTGCGTGAGTCGCAACAACCAGCATACGCATCCAAGCGCCGGAAGGCCGCCCGATCCTTGCGGCGGGAGCTGTCTCGGTCGCTGGACGGTGGACCCGTTCTCGTCACTGGAACCTTCGGCTCCAGGTCCCACCCGTACGACGACGACTACGCGCGTCGCACCCCGGGCATCCTGGCGGCCCGCCACAACAAGGTGGAGGACGACGACTGCACCGACTCTGCCGCGGACAGTGGACCCACCAACACCGCGGGCGACCCCAGCGACCACATCATCTCGTGCGGGCTCGAACTGCGCAGCGCAACAACGTCGGCGGTGAATGAGGTCGTTCGTGAAGTCGAGGATCCCGATGACTCGCCGTGGCCCTCCATCCCGATCGAGGAGGACCCGTACCGCGACGTGAGCGACCACTATCTGGTGTGGGCGGAGATCGCGATGCCCAAGCCCGACACACCCGCCGAGGAAGGCGAGGAAGACGGGGAAGGCGTCGCGTTGTAGAGCGCGGCACGGTCTGTTAGGTGGCAAACAGCCGGGAGGGTTCCCGGAATGCCTTGAACTCGAGGGCGTTGCCCGACGGGTCCCGAAAGAACATCGTCGCCTGCTCGCCGACCTCCCCCGCGAACCGGACCGTTGGTTCGATGACGAACACGACGCCTGCGTCCCGCAGCTGTTGCGCAAACGCCTCGAACTGCCCCCACGACAACACCACACCAAAGTGCGGCACCGGAACGTCGTGGGCGTCGACGGGATTGGTGACAGAGGAGCCCGGCCCCGACGCGTGGTGATGCGTCACGAGCTGGTGCCCAAAGAGGTCGAAGTCGATCCACGCATCGCTGCTCCGGCCTTCGGAACACCCCAGCGTGCCCCCGTAGAACGCACGAGCAGCATCGAGATCATCGACGACGATGGCAAGGTGGAACGGCTGCACCGTCACACAGTAGCGCAGAGAACTTCAGCTCATGCCGGAGTCTGCGTGGCGAAGTGCCAACCCAGCGCGGCCGAGAGGTGTTCGAGAATTACGTGGCCGCGCACGCTGCCCCCGCGCTTGTTGAGCCGAGGGCTGCAAACCGCGATGCCTCCTGCCGCAACCGCCGACGCGACGATGACTCCCGACACGCCGCTCTTGGCCGGTAGGCCCGTCTTCATCATGTACGTACCCGACTCGTCGTACATCCCACAGCTCGCCATGAGCGAAACAACCCGTCGGGCATTGTCCACGCTGACGATTCGCTCACCCGACGGAGCGACACCGCCGTTCGCCAGAACACAGCCCAGGTGCGCCGCCTCAACGACCGAGACCTCCAGCGAACACAACGCGAAGTAGGCGTCGAGCACGTCGTCGACGGACCCGGACAGCGACCCATTGCTCCGCAGCAAATAGGCGATCGAGCGGTTGCGGTCTCCGGTGCGGCGCTCCGAGGCCTGCACACGCGCGTTGACGTCCACGGCGACGCCACACAGCTTGCTCGCCCAGCGCTCGATCCACGCGATCCGCTCCTCCGCCTGTCCCTCGATCAGCCCGCACAACGTGATCGCTCCGGAGTTGACCATGGGGTTTGCCGCCTGCGGCCCTCGGGAGTCCAGCCGCGCGATGGACGAAAAGCTCTCCCCCGAAGGCTCCGAGCCGACCGCCGAAAACACGCAGTCGGGCCCCAGTTCTTCGAGCGCCCCACACAAGACGATCAGCTTGGCCGCGCTCTGAAGGGTAAACCGGTGCTCGCTGACCTCTCCGGCGGTGATCACCTGGCCGCTGTTGAGCACAACAGCCGCGCTGGTGCGATCGGGGTCGACGCTGCCGAGTTCGGGGATGTAGGTCGCGACCGTGCCCTCGGGGTTGGCCAAGGAGAGCCGCAGCGCGTGGTCAAGGGCGGCCTGAACGGCTTCGGGCTCGGTCATGCTGCACCTCGGTCACCGCACCGCACGTCCAGGACCGGAGGCATGAGGCGATTCGGGGACAACGGCTGAGCATGCATGGTTCCGTCACTATGCGGGTCGGTCCACATTGGCGCCAGCGCTCATCGGTCAAGGCCCGCTGCCGCTCTCGGAGCCCGCTTGAGCCGCTCGAACCCGCCGGCCGAGTTCAGGCGGCATCCCCTTTCCGCTGAGCAAGAGTCGTCGGAACCACGTGCGCCCAGGGTCGTGCTCCTGGACCCGTGGCCACCACATCCGGACCAACGCGAGGGGAAGCTCGATCGGTGGCGTGAACAACCGAAGTCCGACCAAGGCACGGGCCCGCTCCGCGACCGTGCGCGCGATCGTGCAGATCATGTCGGACTCGGACACCGCGAGCGGTGCGGTGACGAAGTGGGGGACATACAGCCCCACCGTGCGCTGATGGCCCGCGCGCTCGAGAACACGATCGACCACCGGAACGCCACGTCCCTCGAATCGCACCACCACGTGAACAGCCCCGAGGTAGGCTTTCAGCGTGAGCCGGCGGCGAATCGTGGGGTGGCCCTCGCGTGCAATGACGGTGAACGGCTCCTGAAACAGCTCGGCACATTCGAGCCCCGCGCCATGAACCAACATCGTGCCGCCGAAGATGAAGTCGAGATGACCCGATTGGAGAAGCGCCGCCGAATCTGGAGTCAGCCGTTCGATCGACAGACGGATCCGGGGTGCGTGCTCCCGAAGGTAGAGCATCAACGACGGCAACACCGTCAGCTCGAAGTAGTCCACGGTTGCGATCCGGATCGTGAGTTCCGCGGTTCGGGGGTCGAACGACGCCCCTCCGCCAAGCGTTGCGCCCAAGCGGTCGAGGAGCTCCGGTAGGTCGGCGGCGATCGCCCGTGCGCGGGCCGAGAGTTCAAACCTTCGCCCTTGGGGGACGAGCAACGGGTCTCCCAACTGCTCACGCAGCTTGGCCAGGCTGTGACTCATCGCGCTCTGACTCACCCCGACCTCCCGCGCCGCCGCGCCCACCGCCCGATGCCGAAGAAGTGCGTCTAGCGCCGAAACAAGATTGAGGTTGAAGGACCGTACATCGAAAGTGCTCATGTAAGACCTGACAACGTTTCATTTTTCATCATACCTCGGGTCGCTAGGATCAAGAACATGCGAACGAACTCTGCCGCACTCGGCACGCTGCTGCTGTTGCTCGGATCCGGATGCAGACCTCGTCTCGACCCGGTCCAGCCCCCTTCCCGCGTCGCCCGCTCGACCGACGCCAGCGTCGAGGCGTGCTGGATCGAGAGCCGCGGAAAGCTCGGGTTCACCGCGTCGGCGATCTTGGTGCGGCATCCCGATCGCGGCACCGTGCTCATCGACGCGGGTAACAGCTCGAACTTCGACGCCGAGGTGCAGGTCTATCGAGGGGGCACGAAGCGATGGTTCAAGACCTTCCCCGGGGCGCTCAAGCCCAAGACCCCCATGGATGCTCTCTTGGTCGAGCTTGGCGTCCACCCCAGCGAAGTCCGTGCCGTCCTTCCGACCCACGCCCACCTCGACCACATCGGAGGCATCCTCGACCTCCCGCCCATCCCCGTGTGGGTCTCCCAGGCCGAGGCCGCCCTCATCGAGCGCGGCCGCCACGCCCTCACCGAAGAGGTCATCCCCGCGCACGCCGAGGCACTCGTCGATCAACTCGAGCCGCTGGACTTCTCCGGCGGGCCCTACGAGATCTTCGAGCGTCACGCCGACCTGTTCGGAGACGGGAGCCTCGTCGTCGTCCCCATGCCAGGCCACACCCCCGGAAGCGTGGGCGTGTTCGTGACGCTCCCGGACGGGCGCCGCGTCTTTCACGTGGGCGACGCCATCAACAGCCGAACCCAGCTCGAGCGGCTTCGCGGAAAAACCCCTGCCATGCGACGCACCGATGTCGACCAACCCGAGGCGCACCGAAACGTGGCCCGGTTGCGGGCACTCTCGGACCAAGACCCCTCCCTGTTCATCTTGCCCGCCCACGAACGCGCGGCCTGGAAGGACGCGTTCGGAACTCCGGCGACATCCTGCGCCGCGCCGGTCCACCAATCGTGAGACGGCCGCGAGCTGCCGGGTCACACGCGTGATGCCGAAGACGAACGCCCCTCGACGAGTCGGACGTACGAGCTTCGCTTCCGTCGACCGATGTCACGACCGGTGACCGAGACGGGTGGAGTGTACGGTGGCGGTCGCCGACGCTGCCCCTCCGAACCTCGACCGCTTCGGGAGCTGTGCCTCGACGGGCTCGGCGCGGCGAGCCCAGCAACGACTCGGGCGGCACCGACGATCCAGGAACGACGGCCGGATCGGCGGACGCGGAGGGCGGCGGCTGCACGTGCAGATCGCCGCAACGCTCGCGCCCGCCCGCATGCGCCATCCCCGTCATCCTTCCACTCACAAAACTCGAGTTGGTCCCGCCGGACCCTCCGCGCCGCAGCCACAACGCGACCGCGGCGGCGGGCGCGTGTGGCTCTCGCGATGAGGAGCCTGGCCGGAGTCCGCTCGTGAACGGGGTCCCTGCCCAGCCAAGGCCCGCGGTGGGACGATTAATCACAGGGTTAACCGACCGCCGGCTAGACCGACTCGGTGTCCGATTCTCACAAGCTCTTGCTCCCGGGGTGTGCCAGCGTGGACGGTTTGGCGGCTCGAACGGGGGCAGGAAGATGCTCGCGCTCTGGAACACCTGGTTCGGTGAGGACGCTGCCAGTCCGTCCGCCGAGTCTGCTCGGTCGGGAACGATCGACCCGACCCTGCGACGTTTCCCCGATGCAGGCCGTCGTCCGGGATGTGCTTCGAGGGCTACTTTTCACGTGCGTTGTCGCAGCTGTTCTTACCGCGTGTGGTGACAACGCGGGCGACGGTTCGGGCCCCGCAGGCGGCTCGGCGGAAAACACCTCGGCGTCCAGCGGCACGACCACGCAAGCCTCCACCTCGATGGGCGAGGGCGACACCCATGCTTCGTCGGCAGAATCCGGCACGACGTCCAACGACGAATCCGGGACCGACACGGGAGGGTCCTCGGCGCTGACCATGTATTGCGATGCGGCGGCCGCGTTCGTCGAGGCGTGCGGCGAGACGCTCGACGAGTGCGACCTTGCCGAGTTCACGGCGTGCGTCGAGGTTTTCGACGTCGAACGCGAAGAGCTCCTCGAGGCGCGTGCCAGCTGCGGGTTCCCCGATGGCTGCGCTTCGCCCACGAGCTTTGAGCAGAGGCTGTGCATCCATCAGGCGACCAAGTCGATGACGCCGACGACGACGCAAACTCAGCTCGCGGAAACCCTGTGCACGACGTGCCTGCCGGATTCGAAGAACTGCATCGACGACGCCTTTTTCGTTCCGGAGCCCATGAAGGGGTCGACCGGGGTGGGCGGAGTGGGCACGAGCGTCTTGAACTACACCGAGTCCGTCGTCGCACAGCTGCAGGTGAGCTGCGCCCCGGCAGCCGGATCCGACTGCGTGCAAGCCTTCCTCGACTGCCGTGACGGAATCCTCGACGGCGCTCAACCGTCGACGGTCACGAGGGCTTGCGAAGTTCCCGAAGGGCCGGGCTAGAAGCCGTGCGAGCAGCACGCAGGCGTGCAGCCGCCAACCCCCGACCAGGCCCCGGCGGTGCTCCGGGTCACGACGCGGATCATCGAATGTATACATGTATCGAGGACTGCGAGTTCGCCTCGCAGTTTTGCGATGCAATGCGAACGCTGATTCCCCGTCCCATTGGTCGAAATGACGCCACTCCTTGCTCAGCTGCCCCTCCACGGGGGACCTGGCGCGGTGAACGGCCGAGCGCTATTGGGCCGGTCGTGGGTCGCAGACAGAATGCAGAGCCACCGCGCGGCAGGTTCAACGGCTACCGAGGGGAACTCGCCCGATCCGGCACGGGCTGCCCCATGGACCTGGTGTCGGTGACTATGCGTCGAGCAGCTCAAACAACTGGGACGAGGAAGCCCTTCGATGTGGAGGCTGTAGGAGGCCACAGACCCACCCGGTTGAGCCCCGCCCCAACAGCAAGCACGCACACTCTTCCCCGATTTGAGGTCGTTGAGTCTGCAACGATAGGCGGCTCAGGCGCTGGCTGTTTGCCCCCGGCACTTCAGCCTGTCGAGTTCCCGCGGAGCCGCCGGTGGCGCCAGCCATGCAACCCCGGCCCTACGCGCTGGCGCTGAGTCCCCAGCTCGTGCTGCACTCGCCGCGTCAGGTGCCGATGCTCTGGAGAATGTGGACCGCGGTCGCGGCGCTGGGGCTCACCTGCAGCGCGCCACCGTCCGTTGCGACGCCCGAGGAGACCGAGCCACCTGAGCCCCCGCAAGCTGCCCGTGTCGAGACGGAGAGGCCGACCCCGGATATGGTCCCGGCCCCGGCGATGCCGGCCGACAACGTCAACCGATCTGCCGTCGAACCATTTCCACCGCCCCCGGTGACCCTCGAGCGGTGGACTGGGCGGTCGGGCTGCACCGCCGAGGTCCTGCGGGTGAAGGGATCCACCTGCCACTTCGCGGGTTGGCTGTCAGCGTACCGAACGCTGATCGGCAAGCTCTCTGATCAAGTAGAGACACCTCCCGACGACGAGGAGGCAGCGCGGGTCCATCTGTGTGAGGGGCGTGCCTGCGAGGGGGATCCGCCATGGCTTGTCTCCACCGGAGGAACGTCGGCGCGAGCCTACCACTTGGTGCTCTCCTCGGACCCAGCTCGGCTCGTCATTCTCCCCGGCCTCGCCCTTGGGAGCTACGGTCGCTGCGGCGATTCGATCCAAGCGCGAGCGGCGGGCCCTCCGTTCACGGTCGACGTCGAGCAGTCGTCGAGTGCGTTCGATGACGACCGGTCGTGGTGTTGGACATACCGCGCCGAAGCTGTGGTCGTGCTCGAAGCTGATGACGGGCCGCTGCTGGTGCGCGTCAGCCGGGAGCGCTCCCGGCCAGGCAAGGAGCTGACCATGGAGCCGCCGGCCATCGCGATCCGAGACGTCGACGGAGGTTGGGCGATCTCTGCCTGCGGCGGCGAACGTCGCGTCTCCCGCGGAGAGTGAGTTCTTGCACCTCGCGGACTCTGTGTTCGAGTTGCCGCCCACGAGCTTCAGAGCTCCCAGCGGATGAAGGCTGTCCTTGGCGTGACAGTTGGGCGTATGCGCCCTTGGAAGGTCACCTGCTCGATTCGGCGGGCGGTCCTGCTTCGTTCCACGACCCCCGCAAAGACGCACTTGCTCGTGTTGCGCAGCTTCGGAGCGACGAAGTCCTCCTCGAACCAGACCTTGACCGAGGCGAGCGTCTGGTCGACCCGGGTGACCTCTACGATGTACGCCGCGGGCTCCAGCCAGAGCGAGACGAGGTGGTGGCCGAGCATTTCGCCAAGGACGAACACGCGAAGTTCGAGAAAGTCCGCGAGCGGGTCGTTGAGCACGTTCGACGCTTTGGTCCGGAACGTGAATTCGCCGATCCGAAGGTCGACCGGCATCCAGCCGTGTTCAGGCTGCCCAAAGCTGAGCTCGACAGCGACGGCCTCTTGCGTGCCGTTCACGCTGGAATCGTATCGCGAGGGATCAAACTCGCCCGAGGGCTCGACGCCCGTCATCTGTACGTGAACCGCGCGGGAGCTACGCATCCCAACCCCGACTCCCAGACCGGTCCCACTCCGCCGAACATCTGCCCGACACGTGCCCCAGCCTCGCGAACCAAAACGAAAACCGCCCCCACTTTTGTGGAGGCGGTTCTCAGCAGCGCACCCTATACGATTCGAACGTATGACCTTCGGTTCCGTAGACCGACGCTCTATCCAGCTGAGCTAAGGGTGCGTGGGCGGAGTTGATAGCAGCGGGGCCTCAGCTTCGCAAGCGCTTTCGACAGGCGAACGCTCTTTCGTCGTGGCTGGTCGCTACGCACCGGTCTGCGGTGGTCTGGGGACCTTGGCCACAGTCGCCAAGCGACCACCTTCGAGCGTGAAGCCAGACTTGATGTGCAGGTCGCGCTGGGGAAATGGGATCTCGATGCCCGCTTCCTTGAGCGCGTACCAGATGGCGAAGTTGATCTCGCTCTTGAGCTGGTCGGGTACCTCGATCATCTCCTTGCAGTACCCGCGCAGCTTGAAGTTGATGGAGGAGTCCCCGAACCCGACGAACAGGACATCAGGCGGGGGGTCGTCGAGGAGCGCTGGGTGCTCAGAGGCTACGGTGAGCAGGAGCTCTTTGACCGTCTTGGGATCGGCGTTGTACGAGACGCCCACATCGAACACGTAGCGGACCACGCGGTCGTTGTGCGTCAGGTTGACCACCAGGTCCGAGACCAGCGTGGCGTTGGGGACGAGGTAGACGACGTTGTTGTTGTCGCGGACCAGCGTCACCCGTCCCTGAATCTCGATGATGGTCCCCTCGACGTCACCGAGTCGGACTCGGTCGCCAACCTTCACCGGGCGGGCGAACAACAGGATCATGCCGCTGATGAAGTTCTCGGCGATCTTCTGAAGTCCAAGTCCAATCCCGATGCCCACCGCACCAAAGGCGACGAGCAGACTGTTGAGTTGGATGCCCACCAGCGGTAGCCCGACGAGCAACCCCAACACCCACACGCCATAGGCCGCGATTCGAGCGACCGCGTATTTGACCCCGGGATCGATCTCCGCGTTGCGGAGCAGCCGCAGGACCAGTCTGCGTCGGACGAACCTGGACAGGGCGACGAGCGCGGCGAAGAGGACGACGAACTTCAGCAGGAACAGTGGGGTGACTCGAAGGTCGCCCACCTCCAGCAGGGTCATTCCCAGGGCCCGGGAGAGATCATCGAAGAACGGCGCGTCCACGAGAAACCCAGTGATAACACCCCCGCGATCCGAATGGTGGCCCCACCTTGCCCGCGTATGCGACAGGTGTGCCACGCTCACGGTGTGAAGACCCGGCGTGTGACCTTCGGAAACGGGCGCGGCGAACAGCTTTCAGCACGTCTTGACCTCCCGCTTCGCGACCAGCCCCGAGCGTACGCGGTCTTCGCCCACTGTTTTACGTGCAGCAAGAACCTGACGGCGGCCGTGCATGTGTCTCGCACGCTCGTGGAGCATGGCTGGGCGGTGCTTCGCTTCGACTTCACAGGCCTTGGCGACAGTGAAGGCGAGTTCGCGGACACCCACTTCTCCAGCAACGTGCAGGACCTGATCGGCGCCTGCCAATGGCTGGAGCTGCACCACGCGTCCCCTCAGCTTCTGATCGGCCACTCCCTTGGTGGTGCGGCCGTTCTCCGTGCGGCGGCCTCCGTGCAAAGCGTCGCCGCAGTCGCAACGCTCGGCGCCCCCGCTCGGCCGGATCATGTCCTGGCGCTGATCGACGACCAAATCGAAACGGTCGAGCGAGAAGGCGAAGCCGCCGTGAACCTCGCGGGACGACAGTTCACGATCAGGCGCAGCTTTCTCGAGGACCTGCGCGCTCATGAGATGCAGACCGCAATCGGCGAACTCCGACGTGCTCTGCTCGTCCTGCACGCGCCCGGCGATACAGTCGTGGGGGTGGAGAATGCCGCGGAGATTTTCACGGCAGCGAAGCACCCCAAGAGCTTCGTCGCCCTCGATGGTGCGGACCATCTCCTCACCCGTCCCGCCGACGCCCGATTCGCCGCCAACGTGATCGCCGCGTGGGCGCAACGATTCCTGCCGGGTTCGGACGAGTCGAGTTCAGCGAGCGACGACGTCACCGCGTGGGGTCCACAGCGAGCGTTCACCACCGAGCTGACGGTGGGCGAGCATTCGGTCATCGCCGACGAACCCCGCGAGATGGGCGGCGAGGACCGTGGCCCAAGTCCCTACGGTCTGCTGCTGAGCTCGCTCGGCGCCTGTACGGTCATGACGCTGCGCATGTACGCCGACCGCAAGGGCTGGCCGCTGGACCAGGCGGTCTGCCACCTACGGCACGCCAAGGTGCACGCGGCGGACTGCGAGACCTGTGGCGAACACGACGACCCGAAAGCCAAGGTAGATCGCATTGACCGGCGAATCGAGCTACGCGGCGAACTCGATGCAACCCAGCACGCGCGGCTGCTGGAGATCGCCGACCGATGCCCGGTCCATCGCACCCTCTGCGCGGGCAAGATCGAGATCGTCACCGAGCTGGCTTGAGTGTGAACGCGGTCTCCGCCAGGACCTCGCCGCCGACCAACAACTCCACCCGGTGACGGCCGGGGTACAGGGCGCGAATGGTGGTGGTCTTCATCGAGTGTCGCTTCGTCAGCTCGAAGCTCCCTCGAGCGGGAAGCTCGACCGTCTTCCACTTGAAGGTCTTGCCCCCACCGGTCTTGGTCTTGCGAACGTAGTGGACGATGTAGTCGACCAGAAGCGTTTGCTTGCGGGAGTGCGTGGTCCCCAACTCTGCGTGAAGCTCGACCGCCTCTCCCACCCGGACGGTCTTCGGCGAGGCGGAGAGTGTGGCTGTCACCTTTTTCGGCGGGAGAAACCCAACCGCCGCGAGGGCGCCGGCATGGCCCGCCTTGATCGGGCCCCGAAGGCCATGTTTGGCGATCCACAGCCCATGTTCGCCGCCCCGCTTCGCGCACGCTTTTGCCCACCGGACCGCGGCCTCGGGGTGGTCCTTTGCAATGTCCCCGAGCGTGTTGGCCACCGAGCGTTGCACGTAGCGCTCGTCGTCCCCTTGGAGCGCATCGAGAATCGGCCAGATCGGGCCGGGATCGGCGACCAACGCCTTGAGCACCTTGCCCCAAGGAAGACGGGGCCGCACGCCTTCGCTACACCAACGACGCACGTGCTGACTCTCGTGTGAGGTCAGCTCCTGCAACCGGGCAAAGGTTTCCACGGGGCGTTGGTCTACGAAGGGACGCACCGCGAACTCGGACGAGAACCGTTGCGTCAGCTCGATCATGGCGTGCATCGACTCCTCAAAGTGCGGCACTCCGTGGTCGGCGATGAACTGCCCAACCGGCCACTGCAGCCAGCCGTCTGTCACACTGTCCGCGCCGGGCATGATCTCCGGGAGGCTGTCGGCGATGATACCGAGTGCCTTCGGGATGTCATCGGGGAGACCCGCGGCGAGGGCATCGGCGAACTGTTGCACGCGGCCTGAGAACTCCAGGTCGAGCAGCCCTTTCGTGGCGCGGCGCTGAAATGCTGCCGTGTCGAACCCGGACCACGCCCCCTGCATCTGGGCTCCGAGGGCTTTGGCCGCCGGCTTGTCGAACCAGTCCTTGAACGCTTTTGACTTGGGCTTCGCGTCGGCCATGGGTGCCGAAGCGTGCCGTCTGTGGGCCCGAGATGCCAGTGCCGTGCGACCATCCCCGCGACCGCACGACGCATCAGCCGTTGCGGATCTGGATGGCGCCGTTGACGGTTTCCAGCCGGACGGTTGCGGCGCGGTCGCCTCTGGAGATGCGAACCTCCGACCCCACGAGTTTCGTGGTGCGCTCGTGGGTGACCTCGGACTGGATTCGCCCATTGATCGACGTTGCGGCGAGGTCCAGCCCCAACGACGTTGGCACCGAGACCTCCAGCGATCCGTTGACCGCTTCGA
This sequence comes from Nannocystales bacterium, assembly GCA_050633305.1. Classification (GTDB taxonomy): domain Bacteria; phylum Myxococcota_A; class Polyangia; order Nannocystales; family Nannocystaceae; genus CAJXVA01. Next base: position 66,546 of record JBOEGF010000018.1, on the reverse strand, counting down.
GCATGGCCCGACGGGACCCCGCGGGCAGCTCCACCGTCGCGTTACCGCTGACCGTGGTGACCCTGAGATCTCCGGATCCGGCGGCATCGATGTTTCCCGAGACCGCCTCGAGGTCGAGAGGACCATCGATCCCCCGGGCGTGGATGTTTCCGGACACGACGTTGGCGTTGAACGCGATGCCCGCCGGCACCTCCACGACGTAGTTCACGCGAACATCGGTCGACCGGTTGTGCTTGCGGCCCTCGGGAAGCTTCGTCCTGATGTTGACGTCGTCGCCCACGGTCTCGACGATGACCTCGGCCAGTTCGGCATCGCGGCCGGACTTCGTCGCACGCACTCGGATCGTCTTGTCCTTGGAGCTGACGAGCTGAACATCCCCATGAACGTTGGAGAGGCGGACCGAACTGCCCGCCGTGGCGGTGTCAGACCAGGTGAACTCGCTGCCGGACTGTTGGGCCGGAGAGGAATCCTCCGCGAAGGCAGAGGAGCCGGGAGTACAGGCGAGGAGGGTTAGGAAAAGACACGGGAGGAGACGGGGGGTCATGGCGCTTCGATGCCGCCGGAAGCCCAGAGGTTGAAGACGAAAAAACTTTCAAACCTTTCAGCCCCCCGTGGCATCCAAGAGGCGCCGTGACCACTGTGGCCGCCGCTGCTCGTCTCGAGATCCCCCGCCGCTGTGACCTTGTCACTCGGGCGCAGCGTGGTGATGTGGCGGCGTTCGAGCAGCTGTACCGCGATCACGTGGGCTCGGTCCTCCGCCTGTGTTGGCGGCTCTCGGGCGGTGACGACCACGATGCCCAGGCCAGGACCCAAGAGGTGTTCGTCCGGGCATGGGAGCGCCTTGGAGGATTCCGGGGCGATGCAGCCTTCGGCACGTGGCTGCACCGACTTGCGATCAACATCGTGCTGGGCGAGCGGCGCTCCGACCAGCGGCGCGTTCTTCGCGAACAACGCGCCGCGGGGCCCAACGAGATTGGCCCCCCCCAAGCCCGGGTCGACGCCGGTCTCGACCTCGACCGCGCAATCGCCTCGTTGCCGGACCGAGCCCGCACCGTCTTCGTGCTGCACGCGATCGAGGGGTTCTCCCACGCCCAGATTGCGGAGGTCATGCGTTCGAGCATCGGCACGACCAAGGCGCAGCTGCACCGCGCCCGCGCGCTGCTGAAGGAGGCTCTGTCATGACCGACGACGAGCTCGACCGTCTGCTCGATCAGGAGCTGGAGACCCCGAACGTTCCCGCACAACTGCAGGCCCAACTTTGGTCCGGCATCGAGGCCGAGCTTCAAACGCCCGTACGTCGGTCACTCGCACCGTGGTTGATGGCCGCCGCCGTGGTGTTGCTGAACGTGTTCGGCCTCATGACGCTGGACCCCGCGGTCTCTTCGGTGCACCCCACCCTCTCGGGCCTGCCGTCCTCCGACACATGGGCTCCACGGGACGAAGCCCTCCTCCCCGCCGAAGACGATCTCCAGACAGCGGTCGTCGCTCTTCAGCAGGCATACGCTCGACGTCGAAGCGACCTCGACCCCGCGTTGCTCGCGGTCTACGACAAGAACCTCGCGACTATCGGAGACGCGGTCGATCAGTCCCGCGCGGCGTTGGTGCAACATCCCGGCGACGCGCACCTTCAGCGTATGCTCCGGCACGCCTACGATCGGCAGCTCTCCTTGCTGGTTCGCGCAACGGGGGTGCGTCGGTGAGGGTCCTCGGGCGCAGGGCGTGGCTTCGAGGTGCGGCCGGAGCCTCCGTGTGGCTCGTGCACCGCAACGCAGCCGCGAACACGTCTGCCAGCTCCATCGAAACACGGCCCAACGTCGCCGTAGAAGCCGACGTGGGGGACCTCGACGTCGAGATCGAGACGACGACCACGCACGTGGTGTCCGTCGCCGAAGCTTCACTCCCCTCAGGATTCTCGGTCGACCTGGTCGGAAGCAAACGGCGCGTCGAAGTGGTGGTCCGCGGGATCGCGGCACCGGGTAGTGGCCGCGTGCGACTGTCGGTCCCGGTACGCGCCCGGGTGACCGTTCACACTCGACGCGGCGACGTCACCATCGTCGGCTTGCAGGGGGAGGCCCACGTCTCGACCTTGCAGGGGGACATCTCGGTCGGCGGCTCGCCGACGCGCGTCGAAGCGAGCACCACAAGCGGCGATATCCGGGTGGTGGGTGTGTCGAAAGAAGCGGAGCTCTCCACCGTGAGCGGGGACGTACGGGTCGCCAAGGCCCGCGGGCGACTCGAAGCGGAGACGATCTCAGGCGGCATCGCCATCGCCAATGCAGAGTTACAACGCAGCCGGCTCTCGACGATCAGCGGCGATATCGGCTTCGAAGGCGGGCTCGCATCAGGCGAGCACACGCTCGACGCCCACTCCGGCAACATCAGCGCACAACTCGACCCCAAACAGGGCGTGCGCCTGAGCGCGCAGACTTTCTCGGGCGTGGTCGAGGACGCCTTGGTCGATCCGCCGATCCGAACACGAGGTCGGCACGTCCGACAACACCGCGATGGCGCGGCACGACTCGAGCTCGCCACCTTCAGCGGAGACGTGCGGATCAGCCCCAGACCAGCAGGCTGAGCGCAAACGCGTTGTTCCCGGCGTGCACCAGCATCGCCACCCAGATTCGACCCGTGCGGCGGTACGACTCCGCGAAGACGACTCCGAGCCACAGGTAAACCAAGAACCCGACCGGGTTGGTATGGATCGCAGCGAACGCGGCCGCGGACAGCGCGTAGGCTTCGGGCCAGCTGCTACCGCGCGAGGCGATCCGGCGGAACACCATGCGGCGGAAGAGCAGTTCTTCGGCCACCGGCGCGAGCGCCAACGCGGACACCGCCAAGAGAATCATCGGCAACTGCTCGCCGCCGGACTTGAACCCCTCGATCAACTCGACGATCGCCTCCTGCTCCTCGACCGCGACGCCCAACGCTTCGAGCCCGAGCCCGAGAACGAAGCTGCCCCCGATCGCTGCCACGATCCCCAGGAGCACGAAGCCAACCGAGCGACCGAACGACGCCCGCGCAAACAGCGCTTCCGATGGAGGCGGCGGCCCGAACTGCAGAAGATCGTTGGCGTCGACGATCCCCGAGAGTTTTCGGTAGACCGCCACTGCGATGAGCGTGATTGCCGGGCCGGCGGCCATCCGGGCGCCGAGCCCAACCGCCCCTTCGGTCGGGACCAACCCCAACACGCCCAAAACGAGGAAAACGAGGCTACCCGCGAGCAGGCCCGCGATCGCGAGGCCAACCTCCAGAAGCGCACCGCTGAGCCGCGGCTTGGACGAGGGCACCTCGCTCATCGAGCCAGTGTGCGACTCCCGGTCGCCGGGTGCAATGCGGGCTTGCAACCGAGCGGAGTTGGGTTTAGGTTCCTGCCCCCAAAAGCAGCGTTTGTGTGGAGTCGTGGCCGAGAGGCTGAAGGCACAGGTTTGCTAAATCTGCGTACTGGAAACGGTACCGAGGGTTCGAATCCCTCCGACTCCGCAAGAGGGGCGCTCCATCTGGAGCGCCCCTCATTTTTTGGGCCTTGTCCCCTCCTCGGGGCTCATCCGGACGCTACACGCCGGAGCCCGGCGCGGCCGGGGCCGATCTCACGCGCACCAGAGCCGCGTCGATCAGCTTCGACCACGGCAGGGCCAGCAGCGCGAGGATCATGATGTTGTGTAGGAAGAGGATGTCGAGCGTGAGATCGACCCCGATGTGCATCGCCAGCAGTGCGAGCAAGACGGGCATCCGGTAGCGGCGGATCCACATCAGGACCCCGGCCAGCTCCGCCACCAGACCGAACGCGAGCGAGGCACTCCCCAGCCACGGGTAGGCGAGACCGATGCGCTGCAGCACGGTCGGTTCGAACACCCCCTCGCGCGACGTCACGTCGACGGTTCGCTCACCGACCCATAGCGCGAAGTGGGCCGGATGTGGCCAGTCGAGGCCGGTTCCGATCAGTTTGCATACGCCTGCGGAGGTGTAACCGACCCCATAGATGAAGAAGAGGAACCCGAACGCAAAACGGAACGTGGAGGTCGCGTCGTCGGAGAAGGCAACGGTCCCGATTGCGAATGCCAGCAACGCGAGGCCGATGAAGTTCGACCCGTGGCTGATCTCGCCCAACGAGTAGCGCGACACGTACAGCAGATGAAACCCAAGAAGCGCGACCGGGTACGCCGCCTTCGTCCACCGGAAGAACCCGGCGACGAGGGCAAGGGTCACACCCGCCGCCAGTCCGTACGACAAGCCGTCTTCGAAGAAGACCGACACATCGACGTAGTTCGCCAACCCGAGCGGCAGGACGACGGCCTCGATCCGCTGGATGTACGGCGCCCACTCCCAGCAGTGTTGCAGGGTCCAAAGCACCACCAGGACCTCGAAGATCCGGGCGAACAGCACTTCTCCGGGCGTCGAACGCCGACCGAAATCGAACAACTCTGTCGCGAGCCGATCGGCGAGTCTTGCAGCCTTCAACTTGGGACCCCCTGCTGGTTCAGATTCGGATTGACCTCGTGCCCCTCGGGTCGAAGCATGACCAGCGGCACCAGTTCGGTGATCACGCCGTCGTCATCGTCGAGGTGTCCGTCGGCCCGATAGAGCAGCAACGTCGCCCCCTCGTCGAGCATCGGCTGCCAAAACTCCCGGAGGGTTGCGACGCGCGCGGCGTCCCAGTCCTCGGTGAGCTGAACGAACTTCGACATGTCGTTGGCGCTCAACCCCACGCTGGTTGTCGACGCCGGAGATCCTGGCAGCGCTTCCAGCGTCGTGGGCGTCCACACGAAAGCCTCCGCTGGTTCAGCCAGTGCCACCATCAGCGCCCGCCGCCATGGCCGCCCCGCCAACGAGAACATCGGGAAAATGCTGAGCGGCCAGAACTCCCCCCGGTGTGTTGCGGTCAGTCCCGCATAGACGCCAAACGTACCCGCGAGCGTCAACATGGCGCGCCGACCCAGCGGGCGGGGCGCGGACTTCTTATCTTCGTCGTGGGGCATCGATTCCCGAGCGCAGATTCGAAGCAAGAAGGACCGACGTTACCGACCGCGCGAAAATAGGATGGAACAACCAGGTCGTCGGCGACGAAACAGGCAGCACCGCCGTCGATGTCCGTTCGATCCAAGTCCATCCTCGTTGCAGGAGCGCGCAGCCTTCTCGGCACGCACATCCAGCAACACCCGTGGGGCAACTCCGACCTCCGACGAATCTCGCGTCGCCCAACCATCGCTGCAGAGGTGGTCGGTGATCTACGTAACACCGCGGATGCGGACCGGGCCGTAGAGGGCTGCGAAACCATCCTCCACGTCGCGATGCAGGGCCCGAGCAGCGGATCTGCTCGGGCGACCCGACATCGGGAAACCGACAACGCCGACGTCACGCGCGCCGTTCTCGAAGCCGCGCAACGCGGTGGGGTGCAGCGCGTGGTGGTGGGAGTCCCGACCTCCCCCGCTCCCGATGCGAGTCGTGGCCTGCTGGATGCGATCGCCAGCGCCCGCACCGCCGGCCAAGACGTCCGTGTCCTGCGTCACCCCAGTCCGGTCGGCGCCGGCGACGTCGGCCCGTCCTGGCTCGGTCGAGCGATGCTGCGATTCGCCGCGGGCAGCATCCGAACCTTCGTACCGGGTTCGTTGGCACTGGTCCCGGCCACCGATGTCGTATCCGCACTCGCCGGATTGGCGGGCGACGACGCTGCACCCAACAGTGAATGGTCGCTCCCCGGAGAGGTGTTGGACGCCCGCGAGTTGCTCGAGCTGTGGGCGGATGGGTTCGGTCCGCGCTCGCGTCCATGGTCACGACCAGGTGCCCTGCTGAACTCTCGACTGGGGAGCGCAACCCCGTGGGTGCGCCGGCTCCTCCGCGAAGACTTCGATCCCCGCGACGCCGGAGCACCTCCACCCGCAACCAGCGATTCGCTCCCGCCGGCAACTTCGGTCACCGCCGCTCTCGAGCAATCGATCGCCTGGTTCACCGCGCACGGCCATGTACGGCTCGCACGCGAACAACAACGACAGGCCTCCTGACATGCACGTCGCACTCACCGTCAACTTCTCCCCCTGGTCCGCGTACTCCGGTGGTGCACAGCGCTCCGCCCACAACCTCGCATGCGCGCTCTCGCGGTCGGGGCACCGGGTCGATGTGGTCTACACGCGGGCCCCCGGGGAAGAAGTCCGTGTCCCGAGCGACCTTCCGTATGGCGTGCGGTGGGCGAAGCTGGTCGCGATGCGCAGCCGACCATCGTCGTGGTTGCGTCCGCTCTCCTCGTTCTCCGTCGCATCCGAACTCGAGAAGCTGGCGCCCGACGTCGTCCATTCCAACGGCGAAGAGGCGGCGGTCGCAGCGGGGCACCGCAAGGTGTTCTCGGGCCCATTCGTGGTGACCCCCCGGTACCCGTCCTTCCCCGCGTCGATGAGCGACGGGTCCTGGCGTCGGCCGGTCGCGCGGATGCGTCACATGCTCCTGCATGGAAAATACGCTGCCTTGGGAATCGCGTTGGCCGGGGCGGACCGGTACTGCCCCACCAGTCGCGACTCCGCCTCGCGCCTTCGACGAGTGTTCGGACTTCGCCCCAAGCGAATCCGCGTCGTGCCGAACGGCGTCGAGCGCGTGTTTTTCGAGCATCGCTGGCAGCCGCCAGGTTCCGAGCAGCTGCTGTTCTTCGGCCGCTTCGCCGAAGAGAAGGGCGTCCTCGACCTCGTTGAAGCGCTCGGCCGACTCCCCGATCCTCCACCGGCTGTCCTCGTCGGCCGCGGTCCGGCCCTGCCCCAGATGCGGGCACGTATCGAGCAGCTCGGCTTGACCCAACGCGTGACCATTCGGGATTGGGTTCCCGAGGCGGAGCTCTGCGAGCTGATCTCCACCGCCTCGATGGTTGTGCTTCCATCTTGGGAAGAGAGCTTTGGCAACGCGATTGCCGAGGCGATGGCGGTTGGCGCCCCGATCGTGACAACCAACCGCGGGTCGATCCCCGAGCTTGTGACCCAAGGTGAGACCGCGTTGATCACTTTTGCTCAAGCCCCTGAAGCGCTTGCGCAGACGATCCAGCGGCTCCGGGGCGACACGGCGCTGGCGGCATCGCTCGCGTCGGCGGCTCGACGCGAAGCCGAGGACCGCTTCAGTTGGGACCGCGTGGCCGCGTCGTACGCCGAGGTCTACCGCGAGATTCCTGCGTGACCCCCAACGAGACCGAAGACCCGGCGGGCGCGGATCAACGTGATCTCCGTCGGGGAGCGGCGATCAATCTGCTCGGCAACCTGTTCAAACTCGCCGACCCTGTCCTGCTGGTCACCGTCGCGGCCCTGTACGGGACGGAGCGCTTCGGTCTGTTCTATGTGGCGCAAGCGATCACGCTGCTGCTCTTGCGCGTCAGCCTGGTCGGCATGGACAAGGCGCTGCTGTGGTGGATCCCGCGGGAGAAGGACCGCTCGCCACTTCCACTGCTCCGTCGAGCTGCGCTGCGCGGCGTCGGAACCTCGACGGTCGTGGTGTTGCTCGTCCTGGCCTTCGTCGGACCTCAGGAGATGCTCGCGCAGGGTCGCCCGCCCGAAGCTGCCGCGACGCTGCGTCTGTTGATTCTCTCCCTGCCGGTCCTGGTCGCGATCGAGCTCCTCACACACGCGACGATGGGCACCCGTCGCATGCAGACGAACGTCATCGTCAAGGATGTGCTGGCCCCTGTTGCGTTCCCCCTGTTCGCGCTCGGGCTCGCCGCGACGGGATTCCTCGAGGTCGGCTTGGGCGTCGCGTACCTCGCATCGAACCTGCTCGCCCTCACAGCGGCAGCGGTCGGCTTTCGGCGATGTTTTCGAGGCCGACCCAACGGCACGGCGTCGCCTCCAGGCCTCGCCCGCTTCGCCGTGCCCATGTGGGCGGCGGAGGTCTCCAACTCCGCACTCCAGCGCCTCGACGTCTTGTTGATCGAAGCACTCACCGGGAGCTTCGGCCTCGCGGGGGTGTGGGGCATCGTGACCAAGATCAGCAACGCCCTACGGGCCATTCGCCGCAGCTTCGATCCCATCGTCGCGGCGATTGCGGCCGAGCCGGCGGTCTCGTCCACCAGGCTCAAGAAGGTGCTGTCCCGAGCCTCGTTCCTGGTCTCGTCGCTTCAAGTTCCGGTCGTTGCGTTTCTGTTCCTGTTTGCCAGCGACGTCCTCACCCTGTTCGGCGAAGAGTTCGCGCAAGCGAGCGCACCGCTTCTCATCCTTGCCTCGGGCTGGTTGGTGGTGAGCACCGTAGGCTTGTCGGGTGTCGCCCTGTACGCGCGCGGGCACTCCGGCCTGCACCTGCTCAACATCCTGATGACGATCGCGGTGCTGCTCGCCGTCGGACTCGTCGCCATTCCGCAGTTCGGCCTCGTGGGGGCCGCACTCTCCGTCGTGACGGCATACCTATGCCAGGCCATCGCGCAGGCGGTCCTGCTCCACCGCCTCGCGGGGGTCTGGGGAATCGACACCGTCACGGCGTCACCGGTCTTCGCAGGCCTCATCGGGCTCGGGGTCGCGGCCGTCGTCACGGGTGCGAGCGGCGTGTCGCTCTCCAGCATGCCGGGCCGAGCGCTCGCGTTCGCTGCGTTCGGCCTCGGCTACGGCGGAAGCCTATGGTTCATCGACCGGTTTCGAGCCCGCGCTCAAACGTCGCGGTGAGAGCCCCACGCACGTGCGACCGCCATTCCGATCGCCACCCCCGTGACGTCGGCGAGCATGTCGAGAACATCGGTGGTTCGAGGCCAAGGCAGCATGCCTTGGACGACCTCGGAGACCACGGCCAGAACACCGCCGATGAACAACACGGCTGGTGGACGGCGTGTCGCCCACCACCAGCTCGCTCCGATGCCGCAGAACGACAGGCAATGAAAGACCTTGTCGTCGTGCGGAAACAGCTGCGGTTGTCCCGACGGAGGACTCCACAGCAAGAACAGGAGCCCCGCGGTGTACACGACCGCCAGCGCTCGCCACAGCGGCCTCCCCCAAGTCCGCTCAGGCGTTGTCTTCGGTGGCAGCCCAATACGAGATGAGTTCGTTGTTGTCGACGACGCGGGAGTGATGGTGTCCCCAGACATCGCTGATGTAGATCGTGGAGCCGCGGTCGAGCTTAGGTGTGAGGTAGATGGCGAAGTATTCCGCGTCGCCGTCATCGACGACCTTGCCAATGCGGTCGAGGGGCTTCTTGCTGACGGGGCACAAGAGCTCGCACTTGGAGCCCTTGGCGAGGCCGTCGAGTCCCTTCTTGCGGCCGTCGCCATGGATCGGGCTCAGGTGGACGAGTTCTTCGCGGTCGCCACTGCGGACCATGAGGCTGATCGCCGAGAACCCGTCGAACTTGACGTCCGTGACACCGACGAGGTTCTCCCCGGTCGGACCGAACGCCTGAGCGACCACGATCGTGACGTCATCCGCGAAGTTCAGCGCTTCGGCACTGTCTCCTTCGGGCTTTTTTCCGGTCACTTCGAGGTTTTCGACGTCGACGTTCTGGGTGCTCATGTGCAGGCCTGAAACCAACGGACCACGAACGGAGCCCTGGCGCAAGGCGCTTTCCGCATCGGGGCTCGCGCAGCGCTCGGGTGCGGCAGTTGCGGCCCAGGTCGAGCCGCTCTCACGGGATGTCGAGCTGCGCGGAGGCAATCTCGCAGACCGGTTCGCAGCCCGGACCCCCTGGCTCGTAGATTTGGTACCCCGGTGCGAAGCTGCTCGCTGCGATCGGTGAACCGCCGCGGTAGAGCGTGACCTCGACCAACTCGGGCGCGCCCGGCCCGACCTGCACCACAACGCTGTGGGGCGAAAACGAGAGGTTGGCCGTCGCGTCGCAGTCGTCGTCGAGCAGGCAAGGACCGCCGGGTCCGCAGCCATCCTCCAACCCACCGACCACGAAGTCGCAGGCTGTCTCCACGCCATCCGCACTCGAGACGAAGGAGTACGCACCCGGGATGAAGACGGGACTCACAAGGGCGACCCGTAGTCCGCTCTTGCAGAAAGCATCGTCACAGCCCGTCGCATCTGGCATCTCTTCTTCGAGCACAAGGCCCGACTGCGGCGCGCAAGCGAGCAGCGACAGAGCGAGCACCGAGCCGACGAGCAACCGCACCACCGCGTTGAGCTTGCCCTCCCGCGCGGGCCTGGGCAACGGCTGCCCGCGGCCCCCGGTCGTCGCCGTGTGATGACGACCCAGCCCGACAACAAATCGGCGTTCCATCCCACGCTGTGCTTCAGATCCCAGCCGCGACAGACGGAAGCCCGGAGCGGCGCGATACCCTGCGGTCGTGCAGCGGTCCCACACTTTCTGCCGGATCTGCGAAGCCGCCTGCGGTCTTGTGGCCAAGCGCGACGAAGCCGGCACGCTCGTAGGCCTCAGGCCAGACAAGAATCACCCCGCAAGCAGGGGGTTTGCGTGCGCGAAGGGAACTCGTTTCGTCGAGGTCGCTACGCACCCGGACCGGGTGGTCTACCCGAGAATCGGCCAAGAGCGGGCGTCTTGGGACCAAGCGCTCGACTCCGTCTCCGATACGCTCGCCCGGCTTCGCAAGCAGTACGGACCCCACAGCGTCGGCATCTACTTCGGCAACCCGATGGCGTTCAACAGCTTGGGCGTTGCGGCGATCGTGCACATGGTCGGGCAACTCGGGAGCCGCAACGTGTTCTTCGCGGGAAGCCAAGACTGCAACAACAAGTTCGCCGCCGGCCGGCTCGTGCACGGCAACCCGTTCGTGCACCCCATTCCCGACTTCGAACACGCGGACCTCGCGGTCGTATTCGGCTCCAACCCCTACGTCAGCCAGTCAAGCTTCGTGCACCTCGAGGGAGGCAGCGCGGGTGCATTCGGGGGCATCGAGAAACGAGGCGGGACGATCGTCTGGGTCGACCCACGACGGACCGAGAGCGCAAGACGTTGGGGGCGACATCTCCCGATTCGTCCAGCGACCGATGCCTGGCTGTTGCTCGCTCTTCTGGCACGCGTGGGACGACCCGCGTACCGGGCCGACCGCGTTGAGGGGTTCGAAGACCTCCTCAATGCCGCGCAACAGGTGGATGCGAACGCATGCCTGCGGCGCACAGGCATCAGCGAAGAGGCGTTTGAGGCCCTCGTAGCCGACCTCGAGCGCTCCGATCGCACCGCGTTCCACATGAGCGTGGGCGTAAACATGAGCGGGTTTGGGACCATCGCCTACGTGCTCATGCAAGCCCTCGCCTACGCGACGGGAAACCTCGACGCGAAAGGAGGGTCGGTATTCGCAGGCACCAGTGCTCCCGTCCGTTGGATTGCCAGGCGCTCGGGGCTGCTCGCCGAAACCCACGCTCGCGTCGGTGGTTTTCGGTCCACGGTGCGTTCGCTGCCCGGCGGGATCCTGGCGGATGAGATTCTCACCGACGGCGACGAACGCATCCGCGCGCTGCTCGTGATCGGTGGCGACCCTCTCCGCTCGATTCCTGGCGGGTCCCGGCTCGAGCAGGCGATCACGCAGCTCGACTTCCTCGCGTGCATCGACATGTTCGAGAGTCGAACAGCTGCCCATGCAGACGTGTTCTTGCCTGCGACGAGCTGGTTGGAGCGCTGGGACATCGGCCTGGCATCGATCCCGTTTCAGGCACGAGGCCGGGCGCAGCTGTCCGGGCCGCTGATGCCGCCCCCAGGCGAAGCGCGACACGACTCGCAGATTCTCGCCGAGCTCGCCACCCGGCTGCGGCTTGGAGGACCCCTGTGGCCTCTGCTTCGAAAGGACCTGTCCCGGTGGTTTCCAGCTCCAGCCGCAGGCGTTCCATTACCGTCGGCCCGTCCCGGCCGGTACCTTCAACGCAACCGCGTGACGTTTTGGAACCAGGACATCGCCGCGGAGTTCCAGCGACTCGAGACCACCCCCGAGCCGGCCGTGGGCGGCCTGCGGCTGATCGGCCGACGCCGACGACTGGGGCACAACAGCTGGCTCCACGGTGGTCAGCGAGACGGTGAACCGGAGGCATCCGCGTGGATGCACCCCGACGACCTCGCCTCGCGAGAGCTCGACGACGGCGCTCGGATCGAGTTGCGTACATCCGCGGGAGCGATGCGGGTCAGCGTCCTCGCCCAACCCGACGTCGCTCCAGGTACGGTTGTGATGCCCCACGGCGTGCACGGCGTGAGCCTCAACGACATTCTGCCGAGCGGCCCGGAACACATCGAGCGGGTGAGCGGACAACTGACGATGACGGGGATCCCCGTGGAAGTCGCCGCGGCGGAATGAACCCTGCGTTTCGCTGGTAACCTGTCCCTATGACCGAGCCTCGACTGCTGTGCCCAGGGTGTGCCGACGGTACGCCCCTGCGCCTGTGGCCGCCGCGGTCCAACAGTCCGTACCGGCCCTCCCCCGAGGAGCCGGTCCAGGTCCAGGCCTGCGAGACGTGCGCGGGCGTCTGGGTTGACCGCGACACGCTCGGGCAACTGCTGCACTCTGCGGCGCAGTCGGCCCGCCCCTCGTCGCTCGACGCCGTTCGCAGGAAGACCATGCCGGTGGGGCTGGTGACCAGCAAGGTCGTCTACCGGCACTGCCCTCACTGCAAGCAGGCGATGCTGCGGAGAAACTTCGGCACCATCTCCGGGGTCGTGGTCGACGTGTGCCGCCGCCATGGCACGTTCTTCGACTACGGCGAGCTACCAGCGGTCCTGGAATTCGTCCGCAGCGGCGGGCTGAGTCTCTCGCAGAAGCATGCCGAGGCCGAGAGCCTGCGCGACGCCAAGACCCGGTTCAACCACGGCCTCGCGCCGAGCCCAGGCATGGGCCCGACCTGGCTCGAAGGTGACCTCCGAGACCCAGCGTCCGACGAGCTTCTTCGACGGGTCGGCATGTTCCTGCGGAACATGTTCCGGTGAACCGCGGGCGGGAGCCCGCGAGGAAACGGCCACCGCAGCAGCCGTCGTTCCCCCCCGTCTCCACCGGGTCGGCCTCGGGCCCGTGAAAGGTCCTCTACAGACGATTCGGGGGCAGGGCGAGCCTTCCGTCCGTGCGTCTGCGTCGATCCGCGGGGCCGTTACCATCTCGCCAGGACCGGCCCGCCCTGCTAGTGTCCGCCGCGATGACGTCTGCGGGTGCGCCTCGTCTGTTTCACCGGCTCTTCATCGCCAACCGAGGCGAAGTTGCGGTCCGCATCGCGCGGGCCTGCGACGCCATGGGCATCACGCCCGTGTTTGCGGCCTCACAGGCCGATCTCGGCGCGGCGTACCTGAAGGACCGAGAAGTCGTGTGTCTGGGCCCTGCCCGTTCCACACACAGCTACCTCGACCTCGGAAAGGTCGTGCAAGCGGCTCGGCAGTCGCGATGTACCGCCGTCCACCCAGGCTGGGGCTTCCTCGCGGAGAACCCTCAGTTCGCGGCGCTGTGCGAACAGCACGGCCTGACCTTCCTCGGGCCCCCCGCCCACGTGATGCACCTGATGGGCAAGAAGACGCCCGCCAAGAAAGCGATGGGCGAAGCTGGACTCACGCTCATCCCCGGTAGCGACGGGATCCTCGCCGACGCTGACGATGCTCGCCGCGTCGCCGATGCCACGGGCTACCCCGTGCTCATCAAGGCCGAGAGTGGTGGTGGCGGTCGCGGCATGCGGATCGCTCGCAGCGGCGATGAGGTTGCTGCCGCCTACGCCGACGCCCAAGCCGAGGCTCGCGCCGCCTTCGGAGACCCGCGGGTCTACATGGAGAAGCTCATCGAGGGCGGCCGTCACATCGAGATTCAGGTGATGGCCGATCGCTACGGCAACGTCGTGCACCTGGGCGAGCGCGACTGCACCGTGCAGCGCAACCACCAGAAGCTCATCGAAGAGAGCCCCTCCCCGGTCTTGGACGACGCCGTCCGCCAAGCAAGTCTCGACGCCGCCGCCAAGGCCACCGCCGCCATCGGGTATGTCGGCGCAGGCACGATGGAGTTCTTGCTCGACCAAGACGGCGTGCTGCGCTTCATGGAGATGAACACCCGCCTGCAGGTCGAGCACTGCGTGTCCGAGGTGCGCAGCGGCAAGGACCTGGTCGAGCAGCAAATCCTCGTCGCCGCGGGCCATCAACTCGGGTGGCGGCAAGACGACATCACACTCACCGGCCATGCGCTGGAATGCCGCATCAACGCCGAGGACCCCTCCGACGGTTTTCGACCGAGCCCCGGCAAGATCGAGAAGTGGGTCAGCCCCACCGGAGAAGGTGTTCGTGTCGACACCCACGTGCAATCGGGCTACGTCGTGCCTCCGCACTACGACAGCCTGTTGTGCAAGGTCATCACCCACGGTGAAACCCGCGACCAAGCCTGCGACCGCATGATCGCCGCCCTCGGTGACCTCGTCTGCGATGGCGTCCACACCACCGCGGCCATGCATCAGCAGATTTTGGCCAGCGAGCCCTTCCGCTCCAACAAGTACGACACCCGCGCCATCCCGGGCTTCTCGCAGGAGTAACCAAGATCATGGTTCACGTTCCCCTGACTCCCATCGGGCGCGCTCGCGCCTCGTTCTGCGACGACAACACCTTCGAGTCGAACCTCTCGTCCCTCGCCGCTCGTGAAGAGCAGCTCCGCGAGCGCCGAGCCGAGGTTCAGGCCGGCTGGGGCGAGAAGTACGTCGGTCGTGTCCACGCCAAGGGCAAGATGACCGCGCGCGAGCGTCTGGACTCGGTCAAGGACCCCGGCTCGCGCACCTTCGAGGTCGGCACCTTCGTCAACTACGGCCTCGAGTACGGCGACAAGGGCCTGAAGTCCCCCGGCGCTGGAGTGGTCACCGCCTTCGCCCAAGTGCACGGACGGTGGTGCATGGTCATCGCCAACGACAACACGGTCGCGTCCGGCTCCTGGTGGCCGATGACACCCGAGAAGATTCAGCGCGCCCAACAGATGGCGCTGCGGCTTCGCTTGCCCACGCTGTACCTCGTGGACTGCAGCGGCTTGTTCCTGCCCGAGCAGTCGCGCAGCTTCCCCGGCGCCAAAGGGGCAGGGCACATCTTCAAAATGAACAGCCTGCTCTCGGCCCACGGTGTCCCACAGCTCGCCGGCGTGTTCGGAGACTGTATCGCCGGAGGCGGCTACATGCCGATCATCTCCGACCGCGTCTACATGACCGAGCAGGCCTACATGGTCATCGCCGGTGCGGCGCTGATCAAGGGCGCCAAGAGCCAGAAGATGACCAGCCTCGGCATCGGTGGGCCCGAGGTGCATGTGCACCAGAGCCGGTGCGCCGATGTTCGAGTCCCCGATGACGCGACCTTGTTGTCGTGCCTCCGCGATGAGGTCGCCCGCCTGCCCAGTTCGGCCGCGCCCTACTACCGCGGCGACGCGGGCCCAGTGGACCCCAGCTTCCCCGCCGCGGAGTTGTCCGGCTTGATGCCCAGCGACCACCGCGAGGCCTACGACATCAACGAGGTGCTCGCCCGCCTGTGCGACCAGTCGCTGTTCTGGGAAGTCATGGCTGGAAGCGGCGAGGAGATGATGTGCGGCATCGGACGGGTGAACGGCCTGTACACCGGCTTCATCGCCAACCGTCAGGGCCTGGTCGGCAACCCCGACGACCCCGGCTCCAAACGCCCCGCCTCGATTCTGTACAAGGCCGGCATCGCCAAGATCTCCGCCTTCTCGCGAGCCTGCAACGCCGACGGCATCCCGATCGTGTGGCTGCAGGACATCGCCGGCTTCGACATCGGAGCAGAAGCCGAACGCCAAGGTCTGCTGTCGTACGGCAGCAACCTCATCTACACCAACAGCACCAACGACACCCCCATGTTCACGGTGCTGCTGCGCAAGGCTTCGGGCGCTGGCTACTACGCCATGGCAGGCATGCCGTACGACCCCGTCGTGCAGCTCTCGACCACCCTGTCGCGGCAGTCGGTGATGGAAGGTCGCACCTTGGCCATCGCGACCTACAACACCAAGCTCGACGACGACTTCGAAATCGTCTCCCAGGACCCCGACGAGCGAGGTGCGATCGAAAAGGGCATGGCGTCCGTCGAGAAGCGCATCGAAGCCGACATGGATCCGTTCGTCGCCGCGCGGCAGATGGACACCGACGAGATCG
The DNA here is from genome assembly GCA_050633305.1 of Nannocystales bacterium. Lineage (GTDB taxonomy): Bacteria > Myxococcota_A > Polyangia > Nannocystales > Nannocystaceae > CAJXVA01. The sequence continues at coordinate 50,560 of JBOEGF010000018.1, read as the reverse complement.
TCGAGTTCGGCGAGTTGCGGGCCTATGTCTCGATGCTGGTCGAGGCCAGCTACCAGTCGACCGGGTATCGGAGGATCAAGAACCCAAGGATCTGGTCACTGCACGACCTCGCCGTGCTCACGGAGGGATTGCGATGAAAACCGGACGCGCATTCGAGCCCCAACTCGTCGCCAAGATCGAGCGCGATGGAAGCCTCGTTCACCTGTTGTGCCCCACCGTTGGGCATTGGAGAGAGGCGCCCGACGAGGGCAGCCTGATCCGCCCCGGCGCCACGCTTGGGTTCATCGCAACACTGGGTGTTCTGCACCGGGTCGTCGCGCCTACCGGCGTGGTTGGGGTGGTCACCGCGCGTGAGGGCAACGCGCCTGCTCATGTAGCGTACGGCGATGTCATGCTGACCCTCGACCTCGAGGTCGCGACGGGCTCTGCCACGGCCGCCGCAGTCGAAGCACAGGCCGATGGAGGCGGGTTGAGTTTCCGTTCACCGCTGTCGGGTCGATTTTATCTGAGGCCCGCGCCCGATCAGCCGCCGTTCGTCTCCCCGGGGGACTCGGTCAAGGTTGGACAGACGGTCGCACTGTTGGAGGTGATGAAGACCTTCAACCGGATCACGTACGGTGGTGATGGGCTGCCCGAGACCGCGAAAGTGGTTGCGGTGGTGCCGGAGAACGAGTCGGATCTGGATCAGGGCGACGTGATCCTGAAGCTGGAGTAGGCGGTCTCAGGGAGGATGGGGTGACACGCATGCCTTCGTGCGAGCGAGCACCCATCGCGCACGCAAAGTACGCAGTGCCTGTGCTGCGCGCGCTTCTCTTCGAAGCGCAAGACGTCACCCAGGCGGACCTCATAGACCAAGACAGTGAGACCCTTCGGTGTTGGGCACCGGTCTCGACAACGGGCCGCGCGCTGGACGTCCTGCGGTCCAACGCCACGAAGCATACCGCTGTCCTCAGCCCCCAGCTTGGTGGAAACGCCCCTCCCCCCGACCCGACGGAGCGAGGGCTCTTCCCACGACCGACGGAGGTGCCGCAGTGCCTCACGACGCTGAGCACACCCGGCCCATGCCACCCGTCTCGGCGGTGCTCAGGCTCTGATGACGACCCAACGACTGCGCTGCTGCGGTGGGCCGACGCGCGACTTCGCTCCGCGCCAACGAGGCGGAAACTCGGTGATAGACGCACCTGGCTTCGTGAGGTGCGCCTAGCTTACGGACTCGATGTACGTCGCAAGACCCAGCCAAAGGCTGAGCACGCGTTCGACTCACCGTGAGGACGGGGAAACCGCCCTCGGACACGTCGAACTCGCTCCGGTCGCGACGCGGGGAGACTCAACGGACGATCGGCAGGGAGCGCTACAACGTTTGACCGCTCTCGTTCGACGGTCCCTAGCACAACCACGCTCACCCTGCGTCGGGCAGCGGAGGCTCCCACCGCAGCGCTTCGACCTTCACGTCCGCCGTCACCGCGAGCTCTCCTAGCGCCGCCCTTAGCGTCACGGCATCAGCCGCGCCCGCCTGCACGACGAGTGTCTCGTGCCGCTTCGGATCCACGCGGTTGGAGAGCAGCAGCAACTCCTGTCCGCGTTCGTACAACCCGCAATAGCGGCCGGTGTCCAACATCGAGTTCCAGCCGAGGGTGGCCAAGGCCGGCTGCAACGCGTCGACGACGTCACCACCTGGGCTCGACGCGGCGCCGATGAACTGCTGCGGTGCGGTGGCGAGCCGGCATCGCACCAACAGTCCCCACGCGAGCTGCTCCCGCAGGGTCTCGAAGGCCCGGGTTCGATCGCCGCCGGCTTCGGGCTCCTCCAGGACGGCGGCGTCCTCGCGGCACGGGGCGTCCAGGTCGAGGAACTGGCGAAAGGGAAACGCGGGCTCGGGATGGCGCCCGATGTACAGAGGCCCCTCGCCTCGCCGAACCTCGAAGGTGTTATACGCCGCAAGTACGGTTTTTGCGCGCAGGTCGAGGTAAGCGTGCCCGAGCAACCCCATGTCCTCCCCCATGGTCTCGAGAAACCAGCGATAGAACGGGGGCAAGTCCTGGGCTGCGAAGAACTCGATCTCATCGACTTCGTCCTCGGTCGCCCCCTTCCAAGTCTTGGCGCACCCCGGCACGACGGACTCCGCCAGTGCGACGAAGCTTTCGGTCATCGCGGTACCGCTGCCGACTACGTGCATTTGCAGACTCCCGCCTTGGGTGCCTTGTATTCACACTCGGTGAATCCGTCTTGGGTGCAGAGCAAGGCGGCAAGCATGACCTGACATGTCTCGCAGGGCGGCACCGCCTTCTTCTTGCCCATCTCCGACGGCTCGATTTTTCGCTTCGCGCTTGGCCCCGAAGGCGTCATGTCCCGCACCCATAGGTCTCCGGCGGGCACGGCGTTGGGATCGCCGTTCTTGTACCAGCGCTCAGTCAGCCCGATCGGGCGACACTGATGGTCCATCGCCAACACCACCATCTGCTGTGCGGCGCACATACCGGGTGGGTACCACGCAAATCCAGCTCCCCCAGCCGCACGGAAAGCCGCGTTCCCCCGCTCGCAGATGTCCCACAGCGTATCCAGGTTCGCCTTGACGTGCGCACCCACCCGCTCCTTGGAGAGGTTCTTGGCCGCAACCTTGTCGACGAGCCGATCGGTCTCGTAGGCCTTGGGGCTGTGCCAGCCCCCGGGGAGCGCGTCGTACACCTCCCATCGCTGCGTTCCAGAGAATCCCGCAAACACCTCGCCGTGTTTGCACTTCACGACCCCCGCCATCGCGGTGTACCCGACCTTCCGTTTCGGCGGTTCCTTGGGCTCCTTCTTTTTCTTCTGTTTCTCCAGCTTCCTGCGCGCGTTCTTGCTGAGATCGTCTCTCTCGAGTTCATCGTCAATCGCGGCTTGGAGGTCCTTAAACGCCTGCTTCATGGCGTCGTAGTCGGCCTTATGCTGCGCGTCGGCCGTTTTCTGGGCCTCCTTCACCCCCTTGTCTGCGGCCGCAAAGAGCTCGTCGCAGAGCCCTTGCGTATCCTCGCTCTCCTCGAGCTTGGTGTCGTCTCCGTGGGTCTCCCCGCACGCAGGGCAGGGTTCGTCGCCGAGCACCGCAATGAGGCCCGGCTTCTGAAGCACGCCCGCCAGCGTCGCCGAGTTGGGTGGGTTTCCGCTGCCGCCGCAGTTGTTGAGCATCGGGTCGCCGAGCAACTGTACGTTCTTGCCCTCGAACTTCACGTCGAAGGAGCCCGGCCCGACAAAACTCGTCGGCCCGTGGGTGTTCGAAGAGACGAGCCCTCCCCCGGTCCCCTTCGAAGCCACGTCTCCGGTGGAGGTGAACGTCGCGCCCGCGATGGCGGCCGCCTTGCTCTCCAACTTCACCTTCTTGGTGTACTTCTTCGGCGAACTGTCGCTCTTCCCGATGTTGGGCAACGGCGTCGGCACGAACGGCGCTGGGGGCCCGGGCATCTTGCAAATGTTGGGAACCGTCGCCATCGCGATCCCAGTGCTTCCTGCGGTGACGGGGGTCTTCGGTCCATTGACGATGACACTCATGCAGCCTCTTTTGTCGCGAGAAACACAGCCCCCCGAAGTCCGCCGTGGGACCCCGCAGTCACCAACGCGCGGGGCCCAGGGGCGTACCCGCGCGCAAACGATTCGGCCGCCAAGGCGATCGACAGGGGCATGAACGCCGCCCCGACGTCGCCCACGCTTCCGACGGGCGAGCGGTACTGCAAGGAACGCATGGCGACCGGCGCCCGCAAAGCCAAGAACGCCCACTCCTCGCTTCGGTAACGGTCACCGTTGAGGTCGGCGAAGACGGCGTCTGCAGCCTGGTCCGGAAATGCGAGACCCGCCCCCGCATCGAGCACAGCGCGCGTGAGTCCGACGCCCAGTGAACCGGATTCGCTGTCCCGCAACCGCTCTTCTCGCGCATGCCCGGCCCCGGCGACCCGCGCGAGGGGCTGGACACGAAGCTGCGACTGCAAGGCGGCCGATGCCAAGACCAAACAACAGGCCGCCTCTCCCGGCACGACCCCGTTGCGCGCGCCCTCTTGCGCGAGAAGCCCCTGCTGTTCGAGCCAGACGTAGGTGTGCGGGTGCAGGTAGCTGTCGACCCCGACGACGACATGGACCGCTTCGCTCTCCTCGGCGCTCGCGCGTACCAGCGCCTGAGCAGCGCCCGCATGACCGCGGCCACACGTGCGCGTCTCGACGCGTGCCCCGCTCTTCACGAGGCGAGACGCCGCCGCGGCAACGAGGCGCCGAGCGTCCTCGTCGCCAAACCCCGGGCGTGTCTCGGGTAAGACCGACCACAGCCGACACGGCACGTCCGTAAGCTCGAGGCTCCCCAGCGCCTCCTCCAGCGCCGATGCTTGGAGTTCCGCCATGCGCGAGTGGCCCCGGACCGCGGGTTCGAGACGGCGGTCGGCCGCGCCGCAGATGGGGCTCCCTTTGCCGTCGACAAACGCGAGTTCGGCGATGCCCGAAAGGCCAGACCGAATCGCCGCCGCGGTTGCGTCGACCCGCAACCCAACAGGTGTTCGGGCGCCCATCGCCACGACGTCGAGTACGCTCATGCGATCACCTCGGTGAAGTCGAGTCGATCGACATCTGCCGCCGCGACTTTCGTGCTGCTTTGAAACAACAGCTGCAGGGTGCGAGCCTCGAGGTCCAGACTCACCGTGGTGAGTTCCCCTGCGTGGTTCACCCTGCGCCGCCCGAACACCGACGTCATCCGAACGTCGAGCGTCGGGAGCGGAAACGCAACCCGTCCCTCGGGCGTCATGTTGAGCACACCGACCGGCTCCCCCCCGCGCAGATACGTCGGCGCATGCTGGTCCAACGGCGCGCTCATGTGGAAGCGAGGGTCGAAGTCGTCGGGCAGAAGCGGCTTCTTCTTCTCCACCCACGCGGCGTCGTAGGTTCCTGCGAAACCGCGCCGTGGAAGCCAGCTCGGGTCGATCGGACCGAACCCCGCCGGTCCGTCCCCCTCACTCTCCAGCGTGTGCGCCGATGTGTTGGCGAGGTCTTTCGCCGACCGGCCGAAACCTCGACCCACCGGATTTCGCTCGTCGAGCCGTTGCTTGGCGGGGTCGTCGTCATCATCGTTCCACCCCCCGAACGCGTGCTCATACATGACGGGAGTGGTGACGAACGGCGCCGGTTCCGTGGTGCGGACCCCTGTGACGCCCTCGAAGTACACCCGAGGCCCATACGCCATGATGGACTTCTGGACCGGGCCGCAACGGACCGAAACCCGGACCGACTCCGCAGCTCTTCCCCCAGGAGCGTGCGCCATGCCGCGCACCAGCACCTCCGTGGTCGGTTTCATGCCGTTGAGTTCGCCGTCCTGCACCAGGCTGCTCTTCCCCGGCTCCCCCCGGTACTCAGGCTCCAGTGCGGGCTCGGGTTGCTCGTCTGCCAGCGTCAGCGTGCCGCCCGCGCCAATCTCAAACGTCGCCTTGAGAGCGACGAGCCAGTGATGCACTCCATGCTCGTCCCGGACCCAGTTCCGCCCGACGCCATGCGGCGAGCGGTTCTTCAGTGCCCACACTCCACAACTATACGGGCCGCAGGCCGTCCTGCCCCTTTCGGGGCGATGTCATCGGTCGGCTCCGGTGTCCGTCGCGGCAACTGCGGCCCTCTCCGCCAGGAGGTTTTTCATCGTCGGGCGATCGCGCCAGTGCCCTGGTGCACTCGCAATGTGTCCCAGGAACGTTGGCCGGATCCACTTCAGCCTCCGCTCGACGAACGCCTCACTCTCGACCTTGATGTACAGCCCCTCCATGAGGTCGGTGTCCTCGACCGACGCAACAGCCGGGCACCGTTCGCGCCACCGCGGAGACTTGTAGTGCGAAGGGCCCACCATCGAGCGCAACGCATCAAGACCCGAGACCGTCCCCTCGTGCAGCAGCGCCACCGAACAGTCGAACCCGACCGGAAGCTTCGAAACCAGGGTCCGCCGGCCGAGCGTCGACAGAAACCGACCCGCCTTTCGATCGAACACGTCATCCTCGAGGAAGAACGTCGGCAGTGCGTCGTAGAAGATCGAATGGGTGGCCCAGGTCCACTCCCCGTACAACACGTACCGGTCGCTCAGCACGTCCCAGAGTCCATCCACCTGCTCACGAGCAAGCCGAGCGAGGGGGCGAAAATCTCGCTGCGCGGGCGAGCGCTCGAGCACCGTGTTGCGAGAAAACACCCGAAGTTCGGCCTCGACATCGAACGCAAGCCCGCAATGACTCCCGTCAACTTTCTCCTCGATCGCGACATGAAGGCCTTCGACCTCGCCGAAGGGGCAATGGTGTTTGGACTGCTGGCCACCGGAGTCCCCCAGATGCAGGGTCCGCGGGTATTGAGGCAACACGATCATCGCACCACCGCCTCGCCATCCCACTCTCGCAGTACGTCACGCGCCGAGGCAGCACCGTACGGCAGCTCCTCGCCCAACCCGCCGTAGTAGGCTAACGCAGCTCCGTCTTCGTCCACCACGAGCCAACGATGGCCTTCGAGACGCGAGGGCCACTGAAGGACTTCGATCTGCCCGTCGAGCACGCTCGCAGGGACCGGGTTGTCTCGCTCACGGTTTCGACGATGGTAGGTCCGTGGGGCCCGCGGAAAGCAAACGAGGGTGACCAGCGCTCCGTAATCGAAGGCCAGCTTCGTCAGCGAGTCCCGGAAGTCTCGCCGTAGACTGGTGGCGTCCCAGACGGTCTTTCGATTCTGCCTCAACCCTTCGCGCAGTCGCTCTCGCGCGAGGCGGCGGACCTCACCGTTGCGAGACTGATCGCCACGCCCACCGAGCTCGCTTCGGATGTCATCGAGGCTGATGCAGACGTGGTCTTCGAGATGCCGCTTGACCCAAGTGGACTTCCCCGACCCGCTGGGCCCGACCGTGATCACCAGTTCGGGAAACCCCTGGCGAAATCGGTAGCTGCGGGCGATGCCTTCCTCCGGTTGCGATACCGTTCCCGCACACAGGTCGTGGATGAACTGCCCATGACTGAGATCCTGCATCGCGGGAGTTCCTTCGACCCCATCGCGAAACATCGCCCGCCACGCAGGAGCCTCATCGGCGAACCGCCGCCAGGCGCCGTACTCTTGGGCAAAGAGGCCGAACATCTCGATGTGCTCGATCTGCTTCCGCTGATCGACACAAGTCCGCCCGATCATGTCCGCCAGCTCGAGCCAGTACAGCAGCTCGGGGTCCGCGGCCTGGGCCAAACGCAAGTACGCTCCCCGCTCCCGCCCCTTGACGACCAGAAACTTGGGCGCGACGTGGTAGCCGACGAGGTCAGCGACGCCCTCGATCAACCGGTAGTCCAGCCCCTGCTCCATCAGCAACAGGGACAACATCGACCGACCGCGCATCTCGTGGCGCGGAGCCGCGGTCCGCTGAACGCCGCGGATCTCCATCGGGCGGGTGGTCAACGGCTTTGCGACATCATGAAGCGCCGCAGCCAAGATCAGCGCGGTGCGTCGTGGGCCGACAACCGATGCCGCCCGTGTCGCGAGCAGCTCGTACAGAGCGTCCAACACCATCCCCGTGTGAATGAAGACGTTCCCTTCCGCGTGCCAGCCGGGGTCTTGCGGCGTGCTCTCGAGCTGACGCATCGCAGGAATGACGTCCCCGAGCCCCGCGACGAATTCCGCGATCGAGGGCTGTACCCCTGCCTCGATGCTCTCGACCAGCCTCTTCACGACTCTCCCTCCACCTCGGCCAGTTCGTTGGGAACCACAGGCTTGTGCATCCAGTGTTCGTCCGTTCGCACGTGGCCGCTGCGAACCCACTTGGCCACGCTCTTGCCGAACTCGGCGAACTCGAAACCGTCGGCGAGCCGAACGACATAGCCCTCGCTCACGTCCGTGTCACAGCAGAAGGCCTCAAACCAAACGGGGTCGAAGACGCCGTCGTACAAGACTGGCACCGTGCGGATGCCCAGCAGCTCGGCCCACTCGGTGGTCTCATCCCAGCCAAGGCAGCGATTGGCCGCATCCCAGACCGAAAACAGCATGAAGTAGCTCGGAAGCGCTCGGTACGCGACCGAGTGGACCGCGTACAGGTTCTCCCCGCACAGCCGCCACCCCTCGGGAATCTGAAAGGCGACGCGGCCATGCAAGCCTTTGACCCAATCCCGTGACGGGTGGTGGCGGCTGTCGACCGAGCGGGCGTGAACGTGGTCGCGATACAAGGTGGTGTTCTCACCATCCATCTTCTCGGACACGATCACGCGCTGCCCGACGAAGGGCTCAACGCCCTTCGCCATGAGGTCATCTTTACTGGCCCCGGGCGACCACGGCAGGTGGCGCGTACGGGGGTATTTGAAGCGTTTCATCGTTTGCTCTCCGTGTTCGCGAGACCATCCGGAAGGCCAGGCTCGCGAGAAACTCACCGTGAGGGCGGCAAACGCCGTCCTCGGACACGTCGGCTCTGCTCCGGTCGCTAAGCGGAGAAGGTCGACGGACTATCGGTGGGGAGCACTACAATGTTCGATCGCTTTCGTTCGAGGGTCCTTAGCACCACAGCAGCAAGCCGCAAGCACATCCGAACGAGGTCAGCGCCTCGTCGGGGCACGGCTGGCCTCTCCGACCTCCGGTCCAATCCGGTAGAGTCAGGCATGCGCACGCCATCGCGGCTGGGTTGGGTCTTTGCTGTCGCCGTGGGTGGATGTGGCAGCTCGAGCCCCAGCGCCGAGTCCTCCGGTGGCGCTGGAGGAACCGGCTCCTCGAGTTCGGGCATCTCGAACGTCAGCACCTCCAGCCCACGACTGCCCTCGACCGAGGGCAGCACGTCGCAACCCGGAGGAAGCACCTCCGCGAGTACGGACGACGACACCGGAAGCGGAACAAAGACCGCCAGCACATCGAGCGGTTCAAGTAGCAGCTATGGCTCGGCCTGCGACTCCCCGTGCGGGGACGGGCTCATCAACTGCGGCGAGGACTGCGACTGCGGACTTGAGCCTTGTACGCCGGCAGGTGTTGGGTTCGCGGTGTGCGTCGGAATGCAGGATATCCTGAACCCCGACCATGTTTTCACAGGCGGCGTACTCGGCTGCAACCCGGCGAACTGCAGATTCGATTTCAGCGGATGCGAGTGGGGGTGCGGGGACGGAGTCATCGCGAACACAGAGACCTGCGAACCAGAACTCGAGTCTCCATCGTGTGCCGACCTTGGTCTGGGCGACGCCACCGACCCTGTTCCATGCGACAAGGCCTGCCAACTCGACACCTCAGTGTGCCTTTGAAACGCGGTGCGGAGCTCCGGTCATCGCTCCTGCGACGACGCGAGCTCGTCCGCCGACGTGCGGGGTGATGCGATGCCGCTCGCGGAGCGGGGCCGACGGCCTTCGATCAGGTCGAGGTCACGCCGGATTCGCTCGCGGACGAAGCGCGTGAATGCGCTGATCCGGGCCGAGCCTCGGAGCTGCGGATGGGTCAACACCCACAGATGCAGCCCTCCTTCGAAGTACGTCCCGACGCGGTTGAGCCCGGGATGGGCGTCGCCGATGAGACATGGAAGAATGGTGAGCCCCAGACCGGCAGCGACCGCATCGACCATCACACTCATCTGGCCGAACCGCATCGAGATGTCGGCACCGGCCGCGTTCTTCTCGATCCATTCGTCGGTCGAGCGCGCGAACGCGAGGTCCCAGGACAACCACGGGAAGGCTGAGTAGGGTGCGTCCGGCTCCCGCGACTCGGTCAGCGCCTGCCCGCCGTAGACCGCGTACATGAACTCGGCATGGCGGGCACCCAGGAGGTGTTCGGGTGCTGTACGCGCGACCCGAAGTGCGACGTCGGCATCCCGCTGGGTCAGGTTGACCACCGACAGGGTCGAGGTCAGCTCGAGGTCGACCCCCGGGTAGAGGGTTCGGAACTCACCGAAATCCTCGACCCAGTGCCGAAGCAAGAAGTCGACCGACGTGACGCGGATCGACCCTTCCAGCTTCCGGTCCAGGCCGTGAATCTCCGCATCGAGTTGCGCGGTCATGCGCTCGACTTCCGCCGCGACCTCAACAACCCGATGACCCGCTTCGGACAGGACGGTGCCGTGTTTGAACTTCTCGAAGAGCGCGGTCCCCTGGGACGCTTCGAGGGACCTCAGCCTCCTCGCCATGGTCGTGGGACTGACCCGCAGCGACCTCGCGGCTTCCAGAACTGTCGCGGCCCGCGAAACCGCCAGGATGTAGCGAAGATCGTCCCAGTTCATCGGCGCGCAACTTTTCCACATTTCGCATTTTTGAACACCAATATCGTACGTTGAAGACCGAAAACGGGAGAACTACATTCATGGTGTCCAGTGCAGCGGGTCGGTCTGACGGCTACCAAAACACTGAAATCAAAAGACAATCACAGTTTCTGCGTACGCTTCGGCAACCGATACGAGCAACACCATGAAGATCGAACTCAAGACCCACATCAGCTGCCCCATCGACGACGTTTGGGCAATCGCCGCGGACGATTTCACCGGGATCCAACGTTGGAGCGAGTCCGTTGTGACCTCCGAAGCGCTCCGCGACCTCGATGCGGTGGGCGAGTCTCCGATGGCGGGACGGTACTGCACGTTCACCGACGACCCCGACGGCTTCGCTGCCCGGGAGACGATCACGCACTACGACAAGGCCAACCACGTCCTGAAGTTCGATGTCGTTCCGGTGCACGCGCCCAAGGCCCTACCGCTGCACAAAAACCAGGTCGAGCTGTCCTTGCGTGCCTTGGGGCCATCCGAAACCGAACTGCGCTGGGTCGTCGTTCCGGACCTCAAGCCCCACGGGTACCTCTTGTACCCCATGCTCAAGTTCGGACTGGCAAAGTCGTTTCGCGGCATTCTGGCCGAGCTCAAACAGTACGCCGAGCAACAGCACAGCACCGTTCAACTCGGCGCGACGGGGTGAGTCACGGCCCCTAGCCCAAGTCTGGGTTCGGAACCTTCCGGTTCCCATCTTCGTCTGGGAATGTGACGGCCAAGGTCACGAAGAGATAGCCCTCATCGTCCGTGTCCATGGGCCCTGCCGGGTCTCGCGCCTCGAGCGAGATACCGGACAGACCCAGGTGCGACTCGAGTCCCGCGAGGTCATTTGCATCGAGTTCGAACCGGTACGTGCTCATCCGGTTCGAGTACTCCGTGAGATCGTCGATGATGGCGCTTGTCTCCCCAAGACACTCGACGATCGCCGAGATGGCGAGTGCGCGGGGCTTGTGGGTATGCGCCACGAGGGGAACCGGTCGGCGACGCTTGGGCACGCGGCGAGGATGGCAGAACCTCGGCATTGCGCAACCAACGGGGTGGCGCCACACGAGGCCCGGAGCCGCAGCGGGCCACCCAAGGCCCGCGCCGGCTAGAGATAGGCCGGCCTGTGCCCTCGCAGGCGGTCTATCCTCTTTGCATGCCTGGACCGCCCGCAGCCGGCTCGCGTGAGCCCTCCGAGATCCCGGTCCTCGAAACGAAGCGTCTTCGGCTTCGGCCCTACCGCCTCAGCGATCTCGATCCGCTCGCCGCCATGTGGGGCGACCCCGAGCACGTCCGCTTCATCGGCGCGCGGACCCGACCACGTCCCGAGGTGTTCGTCTCTGTGCAACGGCACATCGGCTCCTGGTTTCTGGTGGGCTATGGCTTCTGGGTCCTCGAGTCTCTGGAGGACCAAGCCGTGCTCGGCGAAGCAGGCTTTCTCCCTGGCATGCGTGCGGTCGACCCGGGCGTCGACGACACCCCGGAAGCGGGCTGGAGCATCGCGAAGACCCACTGGGGTCAGGGCTTGGCCACCGAGGCTCTGCAAGCTTGCCTCGCGTGGGGAGACGAAGCGCTCCCTTTCGCACGCACGGCGTGCATCATCGAGCACAGCAACGCACCCTCCGTCCGGGTCGCCAACAAGTGCGGTTTCGAAAAGCAGATGGACTCGATGCTCGGTGAGAGCCCGGTTGGGGTGTACACGCGCGCTCGCCCGTGAGGGCATCACACATCGCGCGTGCCCCGCCCGCGCAATGCAATCGCGGTGATGACGAGCATCGTCTCTGCGCCGACTACCATTGCTGAAGTGAAGATCCGCAGCGCCGGTCTCCTCGTCCTCTCTCTTGGCCTTGGTTGTTTCTCCGACCCTCCCACAGACGCGCAGCAGAGTTCCTCCGAAAGCTCCACCTCTCAGGGCGACGTTGCCCCGGGCGGATCGACGTCCGTCGACGAGGGCACGACGGGAACGGGAGCCACGACACTCGACGGAACCACGACGGACGCGAGCGGAACGACCGGCGACACCTCAGGGTCATCGACCCATGGCGGCGAAACGGGCTCGGAGTCGACCTCGGGCGGAGTCGAGCTGCTCGAGTGTGTCGAGACGCTGCTCGACCCGCCGCTAGGAACAGAAGTCGCGTCCGTGGATACACAGCCCCAGCGCGACAGCTTTGCGGGTACATGTGGAGGCGAGACGGCGAAGGACGTTGCGTTCCAATGGATCGCCCCGTTCACGGACTACTTCGTGTTCGACACCGTAGGCTCGGATTTCGACACTGCGCTGTACCTCCTCGAGACCTGCGATGGCGAAGAGATCGCGTGCTCGGACAACGCGAATGGCGGGGTTTCCTCTCGCCTCGTGCGGCGCCACGAGGCCGGCGAACAGGTCGTCATTGTCGTGGACGGCGAAACCGGGCAGGACGGCAACGCCGTCCTCAACATCAACCCGGTCGCGTGCCCGAACTCGGACCTCGACGGTGAGGCGCTTCCCGGAACGTTCACCAACATCGCAGGCACCGCGAGCTTCTCCTCGCCCTGCGGAGGGGACACGGGGACGGAGCGAGCGTTCCGGTACACCGCAGAAGAGACCGGTTTGCACAGCTTCCGAGCAACATCGACCGACTTCCAGCCGATCATGAACCTCCAAGTCGGACCCGAGTGCGGCGGCGAAGACCTGCAGTGCAACGGCTCGAACCCCGGAGAGGTCGGCGGAGAAGTCATCCGCAACCTACAAGCGGGCGATGCTGTCACCCTCATCGTCGACTCCGCCGGCGGCACGGGAGAGTTCGAGCTGAGCGTCGACGTCCTACCGAATGCTTGTCCTTCAGGCCTACTCGCCGGCGCCCCCGTGTCCGGCACGATCACGGAGTTACCCCACGCGATGACAACCTCTTGCGGGAACATCGGCGAATTCTCCAACGGCATGGTCGACACCTTCGGAGCCGCCACGTACGCGTGGACATCCCCCGGTCAGGCCGGAACGAACAGCGGCTGCGACGTCGTGGTCACCAGCGGTTTCCCGGCCGCGCTCAGCCTGCAAGCGGGTGCAACCTGCGCGGGCGTCGAGGAACAATGCTCCACATCGACCTTCGACGATGGTCTCAGCCGCTACGTGACCTCGGTCGGAGTCGGGCACATCCCGCCCACCGACTACACCGTCACGGTCACACAGGTCGCGGAGTTGCTCACGGCGGTCCTGGACCACGACTTCGAAGTTGAAGTCATGTGCTGGGCGAGCATCTAGAGGCCACCAGCGGGCCAGGACCAGCGAGACGCCGTGACGAGGCCACGTGCGGCGCCGCCCTCAACCGCTGCGCTGCGCCTTGAGCTGCTTTGCCGCCAACGCATAGCCTCCGTCTGCTCCGTCGACAAAGTGAACGTGCTCGCCTCGATAGCTGGTAATCGCACACGTCATCAAAGCAGCGTTCGCGACATGGGTTCCGTAGACGATGCTTCCCGCCGCATGACGCTGTGACAGGTCCGCCTCGAGCGCGTGGTGTTGCTCGTCGGTGACATCGAGGACCATGCGAAGGGTGTCGTCGAATTTGCGGAAGTCCGTGTTGGCGACAACTTCGTCGCGGTAGACGTCGGCGGGGAATCCGAGGGTCTCCTTACCGCGCGCCATGCCGTAGCGACCCACCGCAGCCTGCGCCTTGATCACCTGGGTCCGTGCGACCACCCCCAGGCCCCCAGCCTTGCCGACACAGATGCGGGCCTCGGTCTGAAAGGCGCGGCCTTGCGCGGCAACGTTGAGGTTGTCCGGTGCGACCGGTCGGCCCTCGGTATCCCCGAGCACGGCTGCAATTGCATCCAGAACCTCGTGATAGGCCAGCGCCGCCTCGGTGCGGTCCTCAGCCGTCGCCTGCACGAGCAGGCTGATCACCTTCCCCCGACGACTACCCAGAGGCTCCCAGCGACACTCGAAGCCCTCGAAGCTCGCCTCCGACGGCCCTTCGTCACTCACCGCGTAGCCGGCCCCCTCGGAAGGGTCCTTGATTCGCCGCTCGGCTTCGCTCAGGCCGGCCCCAGAGAACATCGCGAAGGTGGCATTGGGACTGGCCCCGAAACGCGCAACCCGAACCTCGCACCCCGCGGCCTCGAGCTCGGCGACGGGCACCATGCTCGCCCGCATCACCATCCCCAGCGCGTCCTTCGCCATGACACGGATCCCCCGCAACGCCGCGTGGACCTCCGTCCGCCGGGACGACGGTGTGAGCACAGTCGCCCCGTCGCCACCAAACACGAACGGAACGTCGAATCGAGGCAACGCATTGCGAAGTGCGACGATCGATGCCACGCCCAGCGCGTTCACGTCCTTGTAGCGGCCCGCCTCGATCGCCTTGGTCGAGCCTTCCACGTCGGTCACCACCACGTCCCAATCGGGCGGCACGGGGCTGTAACGCGCGGGGTCGTGAACCTCGGCGAAACGATCGAAGACCGGGAGCGCAGCGTAGAAGCCCGGGGACCCGTCGGGCGTCGTCTCCATCACGAACGCAAGCGTATCAGGTCCCCGAAAAAGCGTTGAACGACCCGCGCGCCGGTCCCATACTCGCCCGGCCATGGCGCGTGACGAAAAGCCTTCCGTCCCTGGGCTGCAAACCTCCGCGACACCGACGTTCGTCGTGGGTGCGGAACGGTCCGGATCGACGCTGCTGCGCCTGATGCTCGACCAGCACAGCAAGCTCAGCTTCTCCCACCAGATGGAGTTTTTGGTCGACTACACACCGCCGGGGCAGCCGCACCCCGAGGTGCTGGATCTGATCGGCAGGCTCGCTGGCGACTCGGTGTTCCGACGCTCCAAGCTCGACGTCGGCGCCTACCCGTTCCGGAATGCCCGCGAGTTGATCGAGTCGCTGCTGTACCAGCGCGGCGAGGGTTGCGTCGCCATCGGAGGCACCGTGCACCGGCACTTCGCGCGCATACTCGACCACTGGCCTCACGCCCGATTCATCCACCTCGTACGAGACCCTCGCGCCGTGGCTCCCTCCGCGGTTCGCATGGGCTGGGACGGGACCCCCTACGCCGCTGCCGAGCGGTGGGTGGAGTCGGAGCAAGAGTGGGAAGCCCTCGCCGAGCGAATCGACGACGACGCGTGGACCGAGGTGCGGTTCGAAGACCTCGCCACACGATCCAAAGAAGCGCTCACCGGCCTGTGCGAGTTCATGGGCGTGGAGTACGAGCCCGCGCTGCTCGAGTTCCACCAGCACTCGACGTACAGCAAGGTCGACGGCAAGATCGCGGACGCCTGGCGGAAGAACCCGGAGCAATGGGCCCGCGACGTGGAAATGCGCGCCGGAGACATGATGCTCAAGCGCGGCTACATGCCCGAGGTCTCCGATGTCCCAGAAGTCGGTTCGCTCGAAATCGCCGCGTTGTCGATGCGGGAGCGAGTCATGCGGACCAAGATGCGCCAGGAACGGATGGGCGTTGAGCTGTGGGCCAAGTCGCTCGTGGCACGACGACTGCGTCGCTGGATCGAGCGGGTTCACTCCGAACAGGCCGAGGCCGAGTCGGCCTTCATCAAGTGACCGAGCGCTCGGTGAACGTGCGCGGGGCGACCGCGCACAACTTGAAGGACCTCGATCTAGACCTCGAGTGGGGGCGCTGGACGGCGGTCACTGGCCCCTCGGGCTCGGGCAAGACCAGCCTGGTATTCGACACGATCGTTCGCGAAGGGCAGCGCAGAGTCCTCGGCGGTCTTTCTGCTCGCGCACGGCACCTGTTCGGAAAGCTCGGTCGCGCTGAAGTCACGTCGCTGACCGGCCTGCCCGCGCCGATCGCCGTCGGCGTGCATGGCCTCGCCAACGCTCGCTCCACGGTCGGAACTCGTAGTGGCGTCCTCGACCTGCTGCGTCTGGTGTTCGCTCGTTTGGCTGTGGACCCCGGTGGCGAGGCCCTGAGCCGCAGCCACTTCAGCTTCAACGTGGCACCAGGCGCGTGCGAGGCCTGCGGTGGCTCGGGTGCCGAGGACCAGGTCGATCCAGCGCTCATCGTCGCCGACCCCAGCAAGAGCATCCGAGACGGCGCCCTCGTCCCGACGCTGAAGAACGGGTACACGGTCTACAGCCAGGTCACCCTCGAGGTGATGAACACGATCTGCCAGGCACACGGCTTCGACGTGAACACGCCCTGGAAGGACCTCACCGATGCGCAACGAGACGTCATCATGGAGGGGACGCAGGCGCTGAAGGTGCCGTTCGGAAAGCACAGCATCGAGTCCCGCATGAAGTGGGAGGGCATCACGGCCCGACCCCGTGAAGAGGGCTACTACCGCGGCCTCGTCCCGGTCATCCGCGACACGCTGCAACGCGACCGCAACCCCAACATCCTGCGATTCGTGCGCTCGACGAACTGCAGCGCCTGCCACGGCACGCGTCTGTCTCGTCCTGGGCGCGACGCCTTGCTCGCCGAGATGACGTTGCCCTGCCTGCTCGCGCAACCGATCGATGCGCTCCGAGCCAGTCTTGGCGAGTTCCCCGAGCACCCGGTCTGGACGACGACCGAGCCCTCGGTCCAGCACCGACTGCAACGCATGCAGACGCTCAGTCTCGGCCACCTGAGCTTGGACCGCACGGCCGACTCGCTGAGCGGGGGAGAGGCGCAGCGCCTGGCCCTGTCCGCCCAACTCGGCACCCAGCTCTCGGGCGTACTCGTGGCGCTGGATGAGCCCACGCTCGGACTCCACCCCGAAGCTCAGCACGGGCTGCGGCAGACGCTCGACGAAGTCGTGGCGCTGGGCAACACACTGCTGGTCGTCGAGCACGACCCGGACATGGTTCGGCACGCCGATGCCGTGGTCGAGATCGGTCCCGGCGCGGGACGGGAGGGCGGCCGCATCGTGCAGACGCAAGACGAGCAGCACCCGCTGGGGACCTGCCCAGCTCGACGCGACTCGCCGAGGACTGCTCGCGGCACACTCGCCCTACGCGGCGCCACACTGCACAACCTCAAGGGCGCCAACCTCTCCATCGCTCTGGGCTGCTTCAACGTGGTGATGGGGCCCTCCGGGGCCGGAAAGAGTTCGTTGGTGTTCGGCACTCTGCTGCCGGCCATGTTGGGAGAGACGGGCGGACCGTTCGATGCCCTCGAAGGGCGCGAGGGCGCCTCGGTTTCGGCCGTCGACGCACGCCCGATTGGACGCACCCCGCGGAGCACGCCAGCCACATGGACCGGCCTCTTCGATCGTGTTCGCAAGGCGTTCGCCGCAACGCCCGAGGCCAAGGCCGCCAAGCTGGCTGCAAGCGCCTTCTCCTACAACAACAAAGCTGGCCGCTGCCCAGACTGTGAGGGTCTGGGCGTGGAACGCATCGGTCTTCATCTTCTCGAAGACGTCGAGCGCCCGTGCTCGACGTGCAACGGCGCTCGGTTTGCCCCGGCCATGCTCGGCGTGACGCTACGCGGAAAGAGCATCGCGGAGGTACTACAGATGACCGTCGACGAGGCGGTTCTGTACTTCGAGCCCGACCCCGCCGGGCACGCCATGGCCCTCGCACTGCAGACACTGGGTCTTGGGTATCTTCCGCTGGGACACGGCAGCCACCAACTCAGCCGCGGCGAAGCGCAACGCGTCAAGTTGGCGACGCTTCTGGGCACCACGGGCGCGAAGCCATCGCTGCTCCTGCTCGACGAACCCGACCGAGGCTTGCACCCCACCGACATCGAGCGCTTGCTCGGTGCCATCGATGCTCTGGTCGACGCCGGGCACACCGTGGTCGCGATCTCTCACCATCGCCACGTTTGGGCCGCCGCCGACGTCTGCACCGAGGTGCGAGACGGCGTTGCGACACAGGGCGTCTCCCTCGACCTCGAGCCGTTGTCCACCCGACGCCCGACACGGCCCCCCAAACTGCCTCCGGATTCCATTTCCCTGCGTGGCGTCACCACGCACGGCCTGCAGAGTGTCGACGTCGACCTCCCCCACGGGAAACTCATCGCCGTCGCGGGGGTCTCGGGCAGCGGCAAGACCTCGTTGGTGTTCGACACCCTCGCAGCAGAAGCGTGGCACCGATTCTCGGAGTCGCTGCCGTTCAGCGTTCGCTCGCAGATCCGTCGGCAGCCTCGCCCTCCACTCACGAGTGCGTCCGGACTCACTCCGGTCGTATCGCTCCCGCAAGGCGGCGCACGTGCGGGCCGTCGTTCCAGCGTCGCCACCCAAGCCGGGCTTGGTCCGCTGCTCCGTCTGTTGTGGTCCCGTGCGGGCACGCCGTCGGGATGGACCGCCGAGCACTTCAGCCCCGACCGCCCGCTCGGTGCGTGTCCAGCCTGCGCGGGGTTGGCCTCTGTCCCCCGATGTACGGCCGAGCAACTCGTGACCGATCCGGCGTTGCCCCTGTGCGAAGGGGCGATGGCCGGCACAAAACCGGGAGCATTCTTCACCGCCGATGACGACCAGCACATCGCGACCCTCCGGGCTGCCCTCGAGGCACGCGGACTCCCCTCAGACCTCGACGGCCCGTGGCGCGACCTGGCAGAAGAGGTCCGCGAGGTCGCGCTCCATGGCGCCGGCGACCTCGAAGTCTCGGTCACATGGTCGTTCAAACGCGGCAAGCGAACCGGGACCCACACCTTCGAAGGCCCGTGGTTGGGGTTGTGCCCCCTCGTCGAGCGCGAAGCAACCCGCCGAGCCAAGCGCAAGGATGCCGCGGCATGGCAGGTCCCGCTCGAAGACCACCCGTGCCCAGCGTGCGGAGGGACCGGGCTACGGCCTGAGGTCGCGCGAACCGTCGTGGGCGGACTCCGGCTCCCGACCCTCCTGGCCCAGCCTGCCGACACAATCCTCAGCACCCTCGACGCGCTCTCGCTCAGCGGGTTGGCCCAGGCCGCCTACGTCGCGCTGAGACCCGAGATCGCCGCGCGCCTCGACGCCCTGTCCGCGCTCGGCCTCGGACACCTCGCGCTCGACCGCCGCAGCCCCACGCTGTCCACGGGCGAACTCCAGCGACTCCGCCTGGCAAGCACGCTTCGGGCCGGCCTCGCCCACACCACCGTCGTCCTCGATGAGCCGACGTCGGGCCTGCATGCCGCCGATGTCACCACCCTGCTCGAGCGCCTGCGAGTCCTGCGCGACTCGGGCAACACCATCATCGTTGTGACCCACCGTCCCGCGGTTCTTCGAGCCGCCGACTGGCTTTTGGAGCTGGGTCCGGGCGCGGGCCCGCATGGCGGTCAGCTCGTCGCGAGCGGCGTTCCTGCCGAGGTACTCGATGGGGACACGCCCACCGCAGTGGCCTTGCGGAGTACCGCCGCACCGCGCACGCGGCGTGACCTCGACGTAGGCGTGACGATCACGGGCGCTCACGCGAACAATCTGAGCGGCTTCGACCTCGAACTCCCACAACGGGGCTTGGTGGGACTGACCGGGCCTTCGGGCAGCGGAAAGAGTTCCCTGCTGCTGCACGTCCTCGGCGCTTCCGCGGCCGCGGGACGGCCCGTCGGGTGCGAGGACATCCAGGGGCTTGGCAGCTTCGTCGAGACACGCAGCTCGGCACAGAGCGTTGGAAACACACCGCTCGCCACCCTTGGAGTGGGCCCTGCCCTGCAGGCCATGTTCGCAACGGCAGCGGACGGCGCACTGCCCAAGGCAGCGTTCTCGTTCGATAGCCCCAAGGGCCGATGTCCGACATGCAAAGGTCGCGGTGTCGAGACGATCGCGATGGATGCCCTGGCAGATCTCGCCCTTCCATGCCGGGCGTGCGACGGCCTGCGATTTCGTCCTGAGGTCCTGAATGTCGCTTGGAACGGCCGCACGATCGCCGAAGTGTTGGCGACCGATGTCCAGAGTCTGACCGCCGACCTCGACGATCCCAAGCTTCGCTCGGCGACAACCGCGATGATCGATGCCAGCCTGGGTCACCTCTCGCTCGGACGGGCGCGAGCCAGCCTCTCCGGAGGCGAGGCGCAGCGACTGATGCTGGCGGCGCGCCTCCTGCAGACGAAGTCACCGTCGCTGATCTTGCTGGACGAGCCCGGAACCGGACTGCACGAGGCCGATGTGGCGCGCTTGCTCGGGCTGTTCGACCGGTTGGTCGACCGAGGGGACTTGCTCGTGGTCACCGAGCACCGGGAGAGCCTGATCGCGGCGTGTGACTGGCGGGTCGAGCTTGGCCCGGGTGGTGGACCGCAAGGCGGTACGCTCGTTGGCGTCGAGCGGCGCTCCTGACAGGGTGACCTCCGTCGCGTCAACCGCCCATCATCTGTCCCATCGCGATCGTTGCTCCGCCGAGCGACCACCCGCCATCAACCGGAAGCACCACCCCACTGACATAGCGGGCCGCGTCCGAGGCGAGGAACATCGCCACGTCGGCACAGTCCTCGACCTTGCCGAGCCGGCCCAAAGGAACCGTCTTCGCGAGCGCGGCCTTCTTGGACTTGTCGACGAGCAGGCGCTCCATCCCCTCGGTCCCTTCGATGGGCCCCGGAACCAGGGAGTTGACCCGCACGCCCGCGGGCCCCCACTCCATCGCGAGGGTCTTGGTCAGCATGTCGATGCCCGCCTTCGCCGCACAAACGTGGGCCTGAGCAACCATGGGCACCCAAGCCTGAGGCGCGGAGATGTTGATGATGGACGCGCCCGGCTTGGTGAGATGCTCAAATGCGAAGCGGAGAACATGAAACGTGCCGTTGAGGTCGATACCGACGACGGACCCGAATGCGTTGGGCGACATCATGACCGCAGGCGCCAGGAAGTTTCCGGCGGCACCGCTCACGAGCACATCGATGGATCCCTGAGCCTCAGCGGCAGCAGCGATGGCTGCCTTGACCTGGTCCGGCTCGCGCACGTCGGCAATGCCACCATGAGCCTTGGGACCGAGTTCGCTGAGCGCAGCCACGGCGGCATCCACCTTGTCTTGCTTACGGCTGAAGACGGAGACTTTGGCACCCGCGGCTGCAAAGCCCTTGGCGATCCCAAGGTTGATCCCGCTGGTGCCTCCGGCGATGAGCACGTGCTTGTTCTCGAACATGTGCCCATGTCATGGACTGACCGCGCCCCCGTCGCAACCCAACTCGCATATGATTTTCTCAGGTTCCCCGGTCGACTCGTCCGCGAGTGCAGCCAAGCGACCCGGAGGGAAGGGGGACGAGGACCAGCGAGACGTCGTGGCGAGGCCATGAGGTCCGCTCTAGTGAGCGAACGGCGGCACAGTGCCAGCACTGGAGGTCCCCGCCTTCAGCTCCGGTTCGCTCGCGGTCGATGCAGGGGCCGGGGTCACGGATGCGGGTGGACGGGCCGGAGGCGCCGAAGCGAGCGCGCCCGGAACTCGCTTGATCAAGCGCCCCTCGTCCAGAACTTCGTTGGCCGTCACCCGGTTGATGCGGCGAAGGATTGGGAGTTCTTGAGGGTCCACGGCGATCATCCGCAGGGTTTGGCCCTGCGTCGCAGCAACGACTGAGATGGTCCCTGGTTGCAGCGCAACACGGTCGGCATCCGACAGAAGACGTTGGCTATTGAGCACAGTCGCGACCGCGACTTCGTGCGCGGCCCAGTCCGCTTCGAGCCCCACCGCCATGATTGTGATGACGCCCTCCCTGCTCTGCGCCAGCTGAAAGATGCCAGAGACGACGGGCTCCTCGGACGACCGAAACCGTGCCCGTGTGACGGGAAGACCCCCAACGGTGTACTCGTGTCGGTCGTACAGAGTAAGGTTTCTCGAGTTCGAGAACTGGGCGAGAACTCGCTCGACGGTCGGATCTGAGAAGAATAGCGGCGCCGCCACAAGCAGGATCTTCTCGTCCGCGGAAGCGGCGAAGACAGCGGGAGCGACAAGCTCCTTGGTCCAGGAGACTGGAAGCTGCACCCCAAACCCGGCGTGGCCGTGCCGGTACTCGTTGTTCTCCAACCACCCGTTGCGCGGATCGGACCCGAAGACAGATCCCTCGAGCGCCCGCACGTACTCATTGTCCCAAGGCAGCGAGTCTGGGTCGTTCTCGAGGAGTGGGGTGAGAGCCTGTGCGCGAGCTCTCGGAGAGGGATGCGTTCGCGACCACGCAGGGACCCTTCCAGCACTCACGTCCAGACGACTGAGCAGCGAGATGACGCCAGCCATCGCCTCCGGTGGGTAGCCCGCCCGTCGCAGATAGCGTAGCGCAAGACGATCGGCTTCGAGTTCTCGTTCACGGCTGTGTGCGAGGAGTCTGAGTTGGTCTCGATCGACCGCTCCCTGACCGAGGTCCAGCTCACCGTTCGCCCACCCGCCCCACCGCCAGCCGCGTTCCCGATCGCGGATAGCGATGCTGCCATGAAGTGCTGTGACGTGCGCGATCTCGTGGCTCAGGACCGCCGCGAGTTCGGCTTCACTGTTGAGGTGAGTGACGAGACCTCGGGTGATGTAGACAATGCCTCCGGGCAGAGCGAATGCGTTGACACCCGGGTCGTCAAGAAGGCGAAACTTCCACGGCAGCTCCGGCCGTTCACTTTGTCTTGCGAGCCGGTGACCGATGCGTCGAGTCAGCCCGGTGAGACGCGAAGACCCACCGTAGACATGGACGCTCGCCCGGATCTCTCGGTCGAGAGTTTCCCCCAACGCGACCTCCTGCTCCTCGGAGACCAAGCCCCGCTCGACTTGTTCGGTCGCAGGGTTGTAGCGACAGGAGCACAGAAGAAGCAGCGCGCAGACCAGCCCCTGGGTCCGGATGCGAACGGATGTTGCGCTGCGAACGCCCAGTGGCAGGAGCGACATGGACGGATGCTACAACGCTTTCAGCCGTCGTCCTCCTCCTCGTTCTCGATCTGTGGCAAGGCTCCTTCGCCGAGATACTGGAACGCGCGCGCGACATGCTTAGGCGTCTTGCCGACCCACCTCGCTGCGGCCAGAAGCTGGTCGGCGGTGCCGGGTTCGAGTTCCCCCGAACCAAGGCGCTCGAGCACGTGCTCGCGGTGGACGTCACGCCGACGTCGGTCCTCTCGGCCACACCGACGTGCAACCTCGGCCACATCTGCGATCCACACCCGCCCAACCTCGACACCATCCGCGAGCAGCGGCTCCAGAGCTTCGATGGTGGGGTCGGCCAGCGCTCGAAGCTCGGGCTGTTCTTCGACTCGGCCCTTCCGGTCCGAGCTTCCCGCTACCCGCACAAGCCGGCGAACATGGTCGACCGCGTGGAGCAGCGCCACCCGCTCATGGTTGACCACACCAGCGTTGCGGGGCGTGTCGATCTTTCCGAGGTAGACAGTCAACTCGGTAAGAACCGCATCCAGGCCTTGAATACGCTCTGCGAGTTCTCGTGCGGCGTCTGGAGAGCGAGCCAGGAGTTTCTTGGGCTCGCGAGCCAGGTCGAGGGCAACCCGGAGAAGGTTGGCTTCGTCTCGATCTCCGGAGCGACCTCGCATCGCGGAGACTGCGAGCCGCGACGCTTCGAGGGCTGCATTCGCCGCGGTCATCCGAGCCGACTCCAGCGCCACCGCGGGTACGCTGAGCGAAGACTTCGGAAGGTCCGCGACGACCGCCTGCGCGGACCTGGGCACGATGCGCTCCACCAGCTTGGCGAACCGATCGAGCCAGGGGTACACGAGGGCAACACCCAACACGTTGAACCCGGTGTGGAACAGCGCGAGGACAGTCTGAGGCGCATCGCCCACCCACCTGCGCGCGACCTCAGTGATGAGCGCCAGAAACGGGCTGAGGGCGAGGAGCGCGACCAGGGCCGTCAGCACGTTGAACAGCACGTGGGCGACTGCGGTTCGCCTCGCGGACAACGAACCTCCGCTCGCTCCCAGGATCGCCGTCACCGTGGTGCCGACATTCTGTCCGATGACCAGCGCCGCCGCTTGGTGCAGCTCCACACGCCCAGCACTCAACGCGATCAACGTCGTCGCCGCGGCAGCGCTCGAAGACTGCATGACCACAGTCATCACAGCCCCGATGCCGACCAACACCCCCGTGCGGAGAGGCCCGGGCAAGCCCTCCCCCCAGTTGAAGTCCACATCCAGGCCCGCCATGCCGTCCTGCATCACGTCGATGCCCACGAAGATGAGTCCGAACCCCGACAGAGCCTGCGCCAATCGAGCTCGGCGGCCTCGGCTCACCAGCCGCAACAGGGCGCCCGCACCGACAAGCGGCAGCGCGACCGCGCTGACCTTGAACTTCAACCCGATGAGCGAGACCAACCAGCTCGTCGCAGTCGTCCCGATGTTCGCTCCCAAGATGATCCCGAGCGAGTCCGAGAACGTGACCAGACCCGCGCTCACAAACCCGACCGTGACCAGAGTCGTGGCACTCGAGGACTGCAGGAGCGCAGTCGTCACGATTCCGGTCGCCAGCGCGCCCGACCGCCGATGGATCAACCGACCGACGAGGGTGCGCAGCGTGTCGCCCCCCATCGCCGCAAGGCTGTCCGTCATCAGATTCATCCCGAGCAGAAACAGCCCGACGCCTCCGATGAGCGTTCCGATGGCGACACCGTCCACGGGGGCAGAGTAGATCAGTCCTCGCCGCAGCTTCAGTCCGGCCACTGCAGCCCCGTAGCTGCACCTGTGGCGATCTTCTAGGCGGACCCGGTCGCCAGGTTTGCTCGAAGCACCTGGGCGATCGCGTCAATCACTTCGTTGGGGTGGAAGGGCTTCTGCAAGAAGACCGCCCCGGCGTTGCGTCGCTCGAGCATCTCGAACTCCTCGCCAGCAAACCCGGTGATGTAGACGATCCCCAGCCCCGGCATCGCCTCGGTCGCGAGCGAGACGAGTTCATCCCCCCGACCATCGGGCAGCAAGACGTCGGTGACAAGGACATCGAACCCGCCCTCCCGAACCATGTCGGCGGCTCGTGAAAACGTCGCGGACGTCTTGACGTCATGGTGGCGTAGCGCGAGGACGTAGGCCAGCGTCTGTCTGAGGGCGGTGTTGTCATCGACGAGAAGAATCCGCTGGGGGGGAATCTTCTGGCCTTTGTCCGATTGGGGCTCTGGGAGCGCGTCGGGAGCCAAGCTGGGAAGTGTCACCAGCATCTCAGTGCCCGCGCCGAGCTCCGATTGGACGGTGATGTCGCCGCCTGCACGCCGCACCAGATCCCGGGCTGTAGAGAGACCAAGGCCGGTTCCTCTGTCGGGAGACTTGGTCGTGTAGAAGGGCTCGAACATCCGCTGTTGCACCTCGACACTGACGCCGACCCCGGAGTCATGGACTCGCAACTCGACGAAGGAACCTGTCAGCCGCGTCGAAACGCGAACCCGGCCGACCCCGCTGACCGCATCCCGGCCGTTGACACAGAGGTTGAGCAGAACCTGACCGAGTTCATG
The DNA here is from genome assembly GCA_050633305.1 of Nannocystales bacterium. Taxonomy (GTDB): domain Bacteria; phylum Myxococcota_A; class Polyangia; order Nannocystales; family Nannocystaceae; genus CAJXVA01. The sequence continues at coordinate 25,134 of JBOEGF010000018.1, read as the reverse complement.
GGGCGCCAGCGCAATGACAGATGCTCCGCAATTCAGATCCAAGCTCAGCTGGATCTGCTCCCCGACCATCTGCACCAACATCGTGTGCATGGACTCGATCTCAGCGTCCAGACGGGCGATGCGCGGAGCGCTGTCCCCTTGCCGAGAGAGCCCAAGCAGCTGCTGGGTGATGGCCGCCGCATGGTGAACCCCCTGAATGATCGTGGCCACGCACTCCCGACCGTCGTCGGTCAGCGTCTCACTCTCCAGGAGCGAGGCCGAACAGATGATCGGGGTGAGCACGTTGTTGAAGTCGTGGGCGACTCGGCCCGCCAGGCGGCCGATCGCTTCGAGCTTCTGGGACTGCACCCCGCGCTCAGCGGCCGCACGCTCGGCCGTCGCGAGCCGTCCAACGACGACCGAGCCGAGCTGTTCGCCGTCGGCATCAAGCACCGGGGTCGCCGTGGCCACGATGGCGCGAATCGAACCATCGGAGACCGAAATCCGGTACTGGACCTCGCTCTCCGCGGTGCCTTGTTGGTAGCGCTCGAACGTGCCGCGCAGCGCCTCAACGTCCGCGGGAATGACGGATGCCATCCAACCGAAGCCCTTGAACGCATCCCAGTCCAGATCGAACACCCGCAGGGCCTCCTGACTGGCGTAGATGCAACCGTCCTCGGCATGATTGACGATCACACCGAATGAAACGCCGTCGAGCGCACGCCCCAGAGCGTCGGGGGTGACACCCAGCCGTTCCATGGCGACAAGAAACTCCGGTCGCATCCGGGCTAGATTGCCCCTGAATCACCGTTCTCGCAATTCACAGGCGTGCTCTGGCCGCCGTTCTGGGCGCGGGTTCAGTAGTGAGGCGGCTTCTCATCTTGAGGACCCACATCGGGGGCGCCAGCTTTCATCGTCTCCTTGAGCAGACGAACCTCTCGCTCCAGCACGGCCACCCGCTCCGTAAAGGCGCGAACCACCTCGTCCAAGTCGGAAATGGTCTTGTCCTGGTAAGCCGCGCGGACCTCCAGCTCGACGATTCGGTCGTCCATCGCACGGAAGGTACTCCCAAGCGCATGCGGGAGCTACCGCCCCACTTCAGCGGTACCCTCGCTGTCCATGGCGATCGACTGGGGAACGAGAGCGCTCACGATCGCGCTGGTGGTGTGCGGTTGCGTCCGGGACAACCCAGAAACACACGAGGGCGGGGCAAGCTCTGGCGCTTCCTCTTCCGCCGCCGCGACGTCCGTCGGTACGGGCACAACTCACGGGACGACAACCGGTGGCGCACAACCCGATGCGACCGAAGCGACGCTGTCGACGACGACGGCGTCCGAGACTGGGACAGACCCGGAGGGCGAGGGTAGCGCTGAAGCCAGCTCGACGACATCGGGTGCAACCGGTGACGCCTGCTTCAACCGAATTCTCGACGGTGGCGAAGTGGATGTGGACTGCGGTGGTTCCTGCCCGGCCTGCCCGACAGGGTCGGTATGCAACGAGCCTCCGGACTGTGAGTCGAAGGCATGCGAGACCGGAACCTGCTTGGGCCCCGCCCTGGGCTGCGACCTGGACCAAGTCCAGGGACCACCCGGTGGTGTCGGGTGGGCAGACAGCTACAGCGTCGATGGGCGCTGCTACTGCGCCTCGTCGTTCGACCACAACATCGGCGAACTGGTCGTGGACACGCCAGCTGGGCCTCGAACGGTCCTGCAGATCTGCGAAGCGCTCGGCGCCGGTCCCGGCATCGGCGGCAATCCGATGTACAACGACATCCAGTGCGGACACGGCCCCGCGAACGACGCAGGGGACGAGGACTGGTGCCCAGGCCGGGTCGACCAAGGCACGGATGGCTGCTGTACCGCAGGGCCCACATGGGACCTCAGCATATTTGAGCGCTAGGTCCGCATAGGCTCCCGTCGTACACGAGAGGATCGCCGATAGACATCTTGCGTACATTGAGCATCCATCAGAACACGTATTTTCAGGCACTTACAGCAGGACCAGACCTTGCTTTGAACGGACGGCGTGAACATCCCGCTGATCGTTCTCGGAGCCGCCGCCGCGATGATCGTCGTCGAGCGCGCCCGGCCAGGCCGTCGCCTCCCCTCGGCGCCGGGCTTCCTCCGCCGCGCCGTCGCGCTCAACGGCGTCCAAGCAGGCTCGGTGTTTCTGCTCGGTTCGACCCTCGACGACTGGTGGTCCCGCCTCGCACTGTGGGACCTCGGCGCGCTGGGAACCATTGCCGGGGCGGCGCTCGGCTACCTCGCAATCACGTTCATCTACTACTGGTGGCACCGCGCGCGCCACGAAGTCGACTGGCTGTGGCGCTCCCTCCACCAGCTCCACCACAGCCCGGCGCGGCTCGAGATCGTCACCAGCTTCTACAAGCACCCCCTCGAGATCGGGATCAACGCCCTGCTCAGCTCCGCGATCCTCTACGGACTCGTCGGTCTCACCCCCGAAGCAGGTGCGCTCGCCGTGCTGGTCACCGGCCTGGCCGAGCTCGTGTACCACTGGAACGTCCGCACCCCGCGATGGATGGGTTGGGTCTTCCAGCGTCCCGAGATGCACTGTGTGCACCACCAACGCTCCCGCCACACGAACAACTACAGCGACCTGCCTCTGTGGGACATACTCTTTGGGACCTTCGAAAACCCGGAGGTGTTCGACGCTGACTGCGGATTCAGGGCGCACCGCGAGGCAAGACTCGGGTCCATGCTCCGCGGTATCGACGTCAACGATGACGCCGCGCCGCGTCCCTGCGGGGTCTCAGCCGCAGTCGTGAGTCTCGGGCTGGTCCGAATGGCATCCGACCCGCTTGGTCTGACAGCGGTCGGAGGCGTGGCAGCAGCAACCGGGGCGAGCCCAGCACCGAAAGTGTTCACCGCTTTTGGCGAGTTCGAACCCTTTTCCACCGCGGTCACGGTTCGATGGACAGACCATCACGGTCGCCAACACGCCGTCCCCCTGAGTCCGGACGGCGCGCGACTCCGCGGCGCCTACAACCGGCGCAACGCCTATGGGGCGGTGATTGTGTTCCTGCCCGAGGCAAGACAGCAGCCAATGCTCTCCCCGATGTTTGAGGCGGTCGCTCAGCGGTCGCTGTGCGGGGAACGCCCGCTCCTCACCGAGCTCGGAGTGGACCCGCAGACCGTCGCTTCGGATGTGACCCTCGAGTACCGCCCACGCCCGGGCACGCCCAGCATCCCGCCGCAGACCGTCCACTGCGCCAAGGACCATCGCCATGCTTGATCTGCGAACCACCGCCCGGGTCACCCTCGGCTCCTACGTCGCCGTTCACTTCGGAGCGCTTCTACCGTGGGCCGCGGAAGTGTTCTCGAACCGCGGCATGCTCCCGGACGGCAACGCAAGCCCGATACTCCGCGCGTTCCCCAACATCCTCGCGCTCTGCGACGCACCCAGCCTGGTCGTTGCGCTTGTCCTGCTGGGAGCCGCAGCAGGGATCGGAATCGCCGTAGGCAAGCTCGACCGCATCGCCGCAGGGGTGGCCCTGTTCGTCTCCGCCTGCCTGTTCGGCCGCAATCCGCTGATCGCGAACCCGGCGATGCCGTACATCGGGCTACTGCTCTTCGCCTGGGCCGCGTCCCCGAGACGTGTCGATGCCAGAGCATGGTCTCCAGCCGTCCTTCGCGCGCTGTGGATCGCCATGGCGGTCGGTTACAGCTACAGCGGCATCACCAAGCTCGCCGCCCCATCCTGGGTCGACGGACACGCGTTCTTCTACATCTTGAGCAATCCGCTGGCGCGCCCCGGACTCGTGCGAGAGCTGCTCTTGTCCGCCCCCGGATGGAGCCTCAAAGCCCTGACCTGGGGGACCCTTGGATTCGAGATCGCCTTCGCCCCCCTCGCGTTGGTGAAACGCGCTCGTCCGTGGCTGTGGGCCGGCATGTTGGGCATGCACTTCGGGCTGGTGGTGCTTCTCGACTTCGCCGACCTGAGCCTGGGAATGGTCGTGCTCCACATCTGCACGTTCGACCCGGCCTGGGGGTGGCCGCGACACCGGTGGGCGCAGTAGTCTCTGCGCCAATGGACGACGCCCAGCGCCGGACCTGGCTGCGCAACACAATCCTCAAGGCCAAACAGGCCTACTACTTCGGCGGTCAGCCCATCATGACCGACGCGGAGTACGACGCGCTCGAGGATGAGTTGCGCGGCATCGACCCCGACGACGACGTGCTCGCTCTCGTCGGCGCTCCTGTGTCCGCGGACGCCATCCTCACGAAGGCTCGCCATCGCATGCCGATGGGCAGCCAGAGCAAGGTGAACACGGAGGAGGAGTTCGAGACCTGGTTCACCAAGAACGGCAGCCCTGTCATCCAGGCTTCCCTCAAGGGTGATGGCGCCAGCGCAGCGGCCTACTACGCGAACGGCCGACTCGAACAGGCCATCTCTCGGGGGGACGGCATCGAAGGCGAGGACATCACCGCCAACGCGGTCAAGTTCCACGGTCTGCCCGTCCTCGTCCAGCGACCCGACGGAACGCCCTTCTCCGGCGCCGTTCGTTTTGAGGTCATCCTCACCGTGGAGAACTGGGCGCTCATCGATCCGTCGCTTGCGAAGAACCCTCGGAACCTCGGCAACGGGATCATGGGGCGCAAGAACGGCAAGGATGCCCATCTGCTGACCGTCTACGCATTCGACGTCGACGACCCCGACACCACCTTCACCACACAGACCGAGAAGGCCGAGTTTCTGGAGGCCTTGGGCTTCACGCTCATGCCCTCCGAACTCTGCCCTGACCTCGAGTCCTGCGTTGCGTACTACCGGCGCATCACCGCCGAGCGCGGCGACCTTCCGTTCTGGATCGACGGCGTGGTCTTGAAGATCGACGACCTGGAGGTGCAGAGCAAACTCGGCGTGACCGCGAATCGGCCCAAGGGGCAGACCGCGTGGAAGTTCGTCTCCGAAGGCGGGGAGACCACCCTCCTCGACTACGAGATCGGCGGTGGACACACCGGTGTCTTGGTACCAACGGCCAAGCTCGCGCCTGTGGAGATCGGTGGAACAACGGTTCAAAACGCCCTACTCAACAACTGGGAAGAGGTCGAGCGCCTCGGCGTGGCGGTGGGCGACACCGTGTACGTCATCAAGGCCAACGACATCATCCCCAAGGTGATTCGCGTGATCGAGCGCGCACCGGAGGGCACCCGGCGGGCCATCGAAGAACCGACGCGATGTCCCTTCTGTGACGGCGAGGTCGGCCGGCGTACCAACACCGGTGGCGACACGGGCGTCGCGACTGTCTGTCTCAACCCGGAGTGTCCGAAGAAGTCGAGCGGCAAGATCGCTCGATGGATCAAGGGGCTCGACATCCAAGGCATCGGAGACTCGGTGCTCGAGGCCCTCATCGAGCAGATGGATCTCGAGAACCCAGCCGGGCTCTACACGCTCGGCGAGGACCGGGATGCTCTCGCCTCGCTGATCATCAACCAAGAGCGGGAGATTCGCCTGGGCATGAAGCGGGCAACGACGATCCTCGATGCGATCGACAAGACGCGAACCCTCTCGCTTGTGCAACTCATGGGCTCGCTCGGGATCCATGGACTCGGGACCCGCCGGGTCGAACTGATGTTGACCGCCGTGCCAGGGGAACTCGACACGCTTGCCGACTGGCGCGGAGAGAAACTTCGAGACCCAGAGTTCGCCGCGCGTGCCGGCGTGCCGAGCATGGGCGACCGCTTGCAGGACGGCATTGATCAGGTGGCCGAGGTCATCGACGCCATGATCGCGCACGGCGTCGTCATCCAGGACGCCGACGGACACGCGCTGGTGGCAGCCGCCGCCACCGCGGCGGCCGAGAGCAAAGGCACGGTCGCGATCACGGGCAAGCTCCCCAGCGGCAAAAAGAAGAACGACTACAAACAGCCGCTCGAGGACGCGGGCTTCGAGCTTGTCGACAAGGTCACACGAGAGCTGACCTACCTCGTCCTTGCGGACCCAGACTCGACCAGCGGCAAGGCCAAGAAAGCCCGCGGCTACAACGTCAAGCTCATCACGGAGGACGAACTGCTCGCACTCCTCGAGGGCTGAGGACGCGTCGAGCCGACTAGATGTCGGTCGCGAGCGTGATGAGCTCGGAGATGAAGTGGCCCCGGATCCGGATGAGGCTCTGGTGATGCACGCTCACCCGTGCGGTGATGTTCTCGCCCGCAGGACCGTGGCCCTCGCCATCGACCGTGTCCTCATCGAAGATGTACTCGCGGGTTTCCATGTTCGCGACGAGTGCGGCATCGTCCGCGTCTTGGTCGCTGGTTGAGACCGGGGTTTTCTTGGCGGGTGCTTTTGCCTGCACAGCCACGGGGGCGGTCAGGGCTGCAGCGAGGGCGAGGGTCGGAATCGTCTTGGGCATGGGCGGTGCGTCTCTTTCGACCTGCACCTTGGCCAGCTTGGAGGGTTTCCGTGTTGCGGCGACCGGTTTGGCCGCCTCCTTCGGATGCGACACCTCGAGCACGTGAACACGCGGAGGGTCGAGGACCGTGTCCATCGAGGGCACGACCACCGCCGCGGCCATCACCGTGGACAGCGATGCGGTCGCGACCTTGGGCATACCAAGACGAAGGCCAAACCAGGCCGAAGCGACCGCTGCGCGTTGCCGATGTTCCTCAGCCGCGGAGTCGAATCGGCGGCGCGCGGCTCGGAGGCGTGCGTACACGGTGTTGAGGTTGACGTCCAGACGCGCCGCGATCTCAGGGCCCGAGCAGCCTTCGATCTCCGCAAGCACGAACACCGCGCACTTGTCTTCGTCGAGCGAGGCGAGGAACGCCCGCAACATGTCCCGCGCCTGCTTCTGCGCGATGGTGTCGTCGAGGGAGACTTGCTCGCGCCGAGGTTCCGCAGACACCGAGTTCGCCAACCGGCGTCTCCGCCTTAGCGACCGTCGATGGGTGGAGGCCACACCTCGCGCAATTCCCCACAGCCAACTCGCCAGCGAACGCTGGGTGTCGAACTCTTCGAAGCGTCGAGACAACACCAAGAACACCTCCTGGGCCGCGTCTTCAAGCTGATGCGGACCCACGCCCAATCGGAGCAACGCCCCTTGCACCATGCTGGAGTAGTCGCGAACGATCCGCCCGAGTTCCGGCTCTTGCGCGGACATCGAACCACACGTTGGCCGGCTGCTGTTGGTTCCGTGATCGGTCACCCAAGAAGTTGAAACGGGCGAAGGGTCCGAGGGTTCCAAACGGAGTCGATCTCGGAGCCCACGCCGGTTGCGAGGACTTACGGTGCGTAGCTCGGGTCGTTGGTGAGCACGAGTTCGGAGATGCCCGCATGGGCGCCACCCTCAGCCGGCTCTCGATTCCGGAGCGTGAAGTCGTGAGAACCCGCCGATAGCGGCACTGTGACCCCAACCGTCTCGCCACAGTCGAACGCGTTTTCCCCGGCCTCGACTCGAGCCCACGACCACCCCGCGAACTGGGTGTCACAGCCGTAGAACCAGGTGTGCTGGAGGTTTCCCGGACCTTCGACATTGAACGAGTCGGGGTCACAGCACCCGTGGGTGCCCGGATCGTCGTCGCGGACACGGCCGAACAATCGGTACGTCGACGGACAAGCGACATCAAAGGTGAAGCGGACCGCCCCGGCGCCTTCGTTTGGAGAGAATGCATACTCGGACCCTTGAAACGTCCCGAGCTGCATCGGCTCGAACAGCGTCGCGTCCGCAGCGCTTTGCGTGAGCGTGATCGGAATCGTGCAATCGACGGGCGCCGAACCGGAGGACGCGGAGCTCGTGTCGCCCGTCGTCTCGCCTGCCGACGTCGATGTTGACATCGGAGGCGCTGTCTCGGCCCCCGACGCCTCCTGGCTCGTCGGGCCGGACCCCCCTTGCGACGTCGACCCGCTGCCCTCAGCGGCGCCGGTGGTCGAATCGGCCCCAGTCGTGGGCGCCGCGGACTCCCCCGTTTCTGCATTTTCGAACGGCTGCGGCTGCGATGCCCCACTCTCGAAGCTGCAGCCAACCAGGGCAAAAGCGAACAGCCCAACGACGCCTCGCACCCGAACAAGATCGGCCACCGGACCTGAATTCACAAGCGATGACCGCGATTTGCCTCAAGAAATGAACTGTGATTCACTCCTTGGGCAGCGATGGTGTATCGGGCCACACCCAAAACGCAAGCCCGTCAGCGGGCCCAGCGGGATCTGCTGCTCCAAGCTGCCCGCGGCTTGGTCGCCGAGGGCGGTTTCGCCAATGCATCGATTCAAGCCGTCGCGTCACGAGCCGGCATCGCGACCGGCTCGGTCTACCGGCATTTTCCCTCCAAGGCCGAACTCTTCGTCGAGGTGTTCACCCGCGCGTCGAGTCACGAGGTGCAGATGATGGCCGACGCCGCACAGGGGCACCCGAGCGCGAGCGAAGCGCTCCGAGCCGCCGTCCGTACCTGGGCATCTCGTGCGCTCGAGGGTCGAACGCTTGCGTATGCCCTGATCGCAGAACCGGTCATCCCCGAAGTCGAAGCAGCCCGGCTCCGGCTTCGACGCGCCTACGTCGACGTCCTCCGCACGATCCTGGTCCGGGGCTGTCAGCAAGGCGAGTTCTCGTTGCCCAGCCTCGATGTCGCCGCCGCCGCGATTGTCGGAGCGCTGGCCGAGGCACTCGTCGGTCCTCTGTCCCCTGAAGACACTCACGAACCCGACGCCGCACACAGGCTCGTCGCAGACCTCACTCACTTCTGCCTGCAAGCCGTCACCCCGAGCGTACAGCCATGACCTCTCACGCCCCACACATCGTCCTCCCCACACACCAGGTCGAGAACCAGGCACCCGAGCTCCCCGCATTCGACCTGTACAGCGCAGATCTCCCGCTACGCGAAGCGGTCACGCGCGAAGGAGGTGGATGGTCGGAGGACCGCCTCATCGCCCTCGGGACCGAGCTCGGTACGCCGGAGATGTTCCATCGGGGCCACCTCGCCAACAAACACGCACCCGAGCTCCAGACGTTCGACCGGTTCGGACATCGCATCGACGAAGTCGAGTTTCACCCCGCGTATCACGAGCTCATGGACCTCGCCGCGCGGCATCAACTTCCGACCCTGCCCTGGAAAGAACCCAAGCCGGGGGCGAACGTGGCCCGAACCGCGATGATGTACCTCATGACGCAAGTCGAGGCAGGCGTCTTGTGTCCCGTTAGCATGACCTACGCGGTCGTTCCCGCCTTGATGAACCAGCCCGACGTGGCCAAGGTTTGGCTTCCGCGGGTCCTCAGCGGTGAGTACGACCCGAGGATGATCCCCGCGGAGCAGAAGCGCGGAGTGACCTTCGGTATGGCAATGACCGAGAAGCAAGGCGGCTCGGATGTCCGGGCCAACAGCACCGTGGCCCGCCCGCTGGGTGCCGGCGGCCCCGGAGGCGAATACTCGCTGACGGGGCACAAGTGGTTCTGCTCGGCACCGATGTCCGACGCCTTCTTGACCTTGGCCAACACCGAACGCGGGCTCTCGTGCTTTCTCGTGCCCCGCTTCCGTCCCGACGGTACCCGTAACGCCATCTTCGTGCAGCGGCTCAAGAACAAGCTGGGTAACCGCAGCAACGCCAGCAGCGAAATCGAGTACCACGACGCCTGGGCTCAGATGGTGGGTGAGGAGGGCAAGGGCGTCCGCACCATCGTCGCCATGGTCCACCACACGCGTCTGGACGCCGGCTGCACACCGGTTGGAATGATGCGCCAAGCCCTGACACGCGCTGTACACCATGTCCGTCACCGCGCCGCATTCGGCAAGCCGCTCATCGAGCAACCGCTCATGCGCAACGTCCTCGCCGATGTCGCGCTCGACCTCGAAGGCTGCACCGCGATGTCCTTTCGTATCGCGCGTTCCTTCGACGAGAGCGCCGACGAAGACCAAGCCCGGTTCGGCCGGCTCGCGACGGCCGTCAACAAGTTCTGGACAAACAAACGCTGTCCGCAGCTCGTGTACGAGTGCCTCGAGTGCCATGGCGGCGCCGGCTACATCGAGGAGTCCGTCATGCCTCGGCTGTTCCGCGAGTCACCGCTCAACAGCATCTGGGAGGGCTCGGGCAACGTAATCTGCCTGGACGTCCTTCGCGCACTTCACCGCGATCCAGGTTGTTTCGACGTCTTCGTCTCCGAGGTCGAGGATGCGGCACCCGGGGACCCCGACATCACCGCCAAACTGAGTGAGGTCAAGGCGATGCTCGCCGACCAAGGTTCGCTCGAGCCTCGGGCAAGGCGGCTCACAGAAGACCTGGCGTTGCTCCTGCAGGCCTCACTGCTCCGCAAGCACGCGCCCACGGCGGTCGCAGACGCATTCGTACAAGCACGTCTGCAGACCCAAGGCGGCGCCGCCTACGGCACGCTCCCAACCGGCATCGATGAGGCGCTCCTCATTGAACGCGCCACCCCACCGGCGTGAGCCCGCAGCTTCTTAGCAGCCGCCGCACTCGAACGTGGTGACAGCATCCACGCAGTCCTGCGTCCAAGCGTCGGTGCAGCAGGCCGTGTCGACCTGACAGACGCAAGCGGCGACCTCGACGTCGTCGCAAGCCGGGCTGCCGCTCGGCACGCAGCAGCTGTTTCCGCCAAACCCAGTCTCGGCGCCCTGGGTTTCGAAGCCTCCGGTTCCCGGTCCATCGGTTTCCCCCACGGTCGGGTCGATGCCAGTGCCACCCACGGTCGGGTCGACACCCGTGCCACCTGCCGTCGGGTCGAGCCCTTCGGGCACACCGGAGTAGAGCCCGCAGACCTGCGGGCGCGGCTCGACGCAGACGCCGCCTTCACACAGGTTGGGAGCGGTGCACTGCCCCTGAGGGCAGAGGTCTCCGAGACCCGGCACCGCGGTACACACGGGGGGCATCGCGGTGACCTCGCAGTAGAGGTCAGGAGCACATGCCCCCACGGGACACTCTTCTCCGATACCGGGCGGTGCCACGCAGACGGGAGCGTCGAGGTCAGAGGTGTCGCACATCAGGTCGACATCACAGGCGTATCCCTGCTCGGCACCGAGACAGGCCTCGCCTGCCACGGGCAGCGCGGCACACACGGGCAGGAGCGGCGCGGCCACGTCGTCGCACCACGCGCTCTCCTCGCATCCGAATTGCGTGGAACACGGTTCTCCGATGGCCGGGAGGTCGGGCTCTTCGCAAGGGTCGACACAGACGCCGCCGTCGCAGGTCAGGCCTTGGTGACAGTTGTCGTAGCCGTTGACCGATGTACAGGTGGCCCCCTTCTTCATGGGACCGACCCAGACCTTGCAGGGACGCTCACACTCGGCGTCGGGGTCGGCCATGAACACACCACACCCCAGCCGACCAATCTCGGAGATCTGGCGGTCGGCACAGTCGCCGTCGAAGCGAAGTCCCTCGACGTCGTTCAGCTCGGCGAGCGTCGATGAACCGACACCGAGCTGCTGCAGGCAGTGATCGTAGTTGGTGCCGCCGGGATACTCACAGTCGCACTCCACCACGGCGTCGCAAACTCGGCGGGAGAAGCCATCGACGAAGCCGTTGACCCCGGTCTTCTCTTCCTTGCAGCCGCTGAGGCCGAGACTGAGACTGAAGGTGAGAAACGCGAGACTTCCTGACACGCGGAGAGGGCTATGCATGGCGCAGGAGTATCGGAAGTCTCGCCGCGAACCAACCCCTTGAGCATTCTTTGGACATTGCCCCAGGTTCGCCCAACACCCCGATGCAGGCCTTGCCCTGATCCATCGGTCGGTGCGGCCGGAGAGACGCAGCGTCCTCCTGTCCCGCCCGGAACGAGCCTCTACGTCCCCTATTCGTTGTTCAAGCGCGACCGCGGTCCTCCACGCGGCCACAGGGCCCACACCCATAACGGTGCAAACCCGACCAACTCGGCGAGCATCACCGTGGCTCCGCGGGCCGACAGCAATCCCCGACCGATGGGCGAGACCGGAATCGGCCGCCAGGGCGCGAAGTACCGCGTGTTGTCGAGGGGCCACAGCAAGGCGATGCCGTGCCCGCCATCGGTCAGCGTGTCGAGCAAGCCGTGTGAAACGACCACCCCGAGGACGAGCGTGAACAGCATCGGGCGCGATGCGCCTGCCCGCCTCGGAAGCGAGGCCAACACCCCGGCCAGCAGCAGCGCAGTCGCGACCGCGTGTGAGGCCCCACGGTGACCAAGCGGGGCCTCGTACGGGATCCCGAGCGCGAACCCGACCACATCGAGGTCGGGCGCCATCGAGAGCGCCGTGAGTCCAAGAGCTGCGCCCGCGAACCCCAACCGGACCCCCTGACGGCTCGAAAGGAACCGTCCCGCCGCCAGCCCGACCGCGATGTGTCCAAGACCCGCCACCTCGACGCCTCAGACTACGCGCACACGGGGTCAAACAATCCACAAGGGCCATTCTTTGGCTCAGCCCCAGGCTTGGCTCCCCCGCGCGATCGCGTCGGGCTGCCGAGCTCCGCCCGCGGTACGCTCTCCCCATGGACCTACGCGCGTACCTGCATGCGCTCGTACAGCCACTCGAAGTCGGCGACGAAGTCATGCCCCAGGTGCGGTTCGTCGGCGCGTCTACCGAGCTGGGTCCCCGATTGTGCTTCGAAGCCCCGTCGGGACCTGTCGCGGTCGAGGTCGCCCGCCGAGAGCACATGCCGCGCTTCGCGGTGGAGTCGGGACCTTGGGCGCTGAGCTACCGCGCGGGGACGTCCGACGCGCCAGTCGATGCTGCGCTGGGGTTGGCGCTGTGCCACGCGGTCGCAGTGCGACTTTCGCTCGACCCCCCTCGCGTTCCCGATGCCGCTTTGGCCCCCCGCGTCCGTGAGGTCCGTGCGCACCGCATGCTGGAGTGGCGGTCGCTCGGGCCCGAAAGCCACTACACCCTCAGCCCCTACCTCGGATGTACGATCGGTTGTCGCTACTGCTACGCGCAGACACGACTCTCTCCCGCGCGCGCCATGATGGGGTTGCCGCAGGTTCCGTGGGGCAGCTACGTCGATGTCCGTGTTGACGCCGCGGAGGTCTTGCGCACGGAACTCGCCGCGGCAAAACCTGGGCCGATCAAGTTCTGCCCGATCGTCTCCGATCCATACCAGGCACTCGAGCAACGCTATCGACTCACGCGGCAGTGCCTCGACGTGCTCGCGGAAGCTCCTGCGGGATTCACCACCATGCTGCTCACCCGCTCGGGAGACATCCTCCAAGATGCCGAGCGCATCGCCTCACTCCCAGCCGCTCGCGTCGGGGTCTCGCTGCCCTCGGCCTCCGCCGAGGTCCTCAGCCATTTCGAACCGCGAGCCGCCCCTCTGCCCACCCGGCTTGCGGTCCTCGAGCGATTCTCAGCGCTGGGCGTTGCGACGATGGCCGTCGTGCAACCCATGCTTCCGGGGCCCGTCGAGGCTCTGGCCGATATCTTGGCCACCCACGTTCAATCCGTCAGCATGGGCGGCTTGCAGGGCACCAACGACGCCGGCCTACTGTTCGAGTCCGAGGCCTATCGCGGTTGCGCCGAAGACTCGTGGCAGCGCGAACGCTTCGCCGCCCTCGCCTCGGCACTCGACCGAAGAGGGGTGCCGCAGTGGCACGGCGAGCTTCCGCCCGAGCTTCGAGGTGACGCATGACCGATGTCATCGTGATTGGAGGTGGGCCCGCGGGGAGTACCGCCGCCGCCGCTGTTGCTCGTCACGGGCACGACGTCCTGCTGCTCGAGGCCTCCGAGCACCCTCGTCCACACGTCGGCGAGAGCCTCCTGCCGGGTATCATCCCGATCCTCGACGACATCGGGGCGTTGCCCAAGGTTGAGGCCGCCGGTTTTGCGCGGAAGACCGGAAGCACGCTGGTCGACTGGGGGCGAACCCCACGCTGGGACCTCTGGTTCGCCGACAGCGACGCGTATGACCACGCATGGTTCGTCGAGCGCGCTCGCTTCGATGCACTACTGTTCGAGCACGCCGGGTCCGTCGGTGCCAAGGCCCACAGCCGCGCGCCGGTGCGCGCGGTCCTCGAACACGAAGGGCGCATCTGCGGCGTACGCTGGCAAGACCGCGACACCGGAGTCGAACACGAGACTCATGCGAGCGTGGTGATCGACGCATCTGGGCAGTCCGGACTCGTGTCCCGTGCTCATGCCCCGCGCGACCACATCGACGGGCTCAAACACCAAGCGCTGTGGGCACACTTTCGGGGGACCTCGGGCCTGCCCTCGCCTCGCCAGGAGCAGGCGTTCTTCGTCGCCCAAGAACAGCAGTGGTTCTGGATGTTCCCTCTGGCGAACGGACGCGCGTCGGTCGGTGTCGTCCAACTCGACTCCGCAGGCCGACGATCGGCCCCGCGCCCCGACTACGACGCGTTGGTCGCGGGTTGCCCAGAGCTGATCTCGGCCCTTGGACCCACCGCCCAACGCGAGTCCGAGATTCGTGCCGAACGCGACTGGAGCTACCGCAGCCGACGCCCGGCCGGCGCGGGCTGGTACGCGATCGGCGACGCCGCGGGATTCATCGACCCTGTCCTGTCCACCGGGGTCATGCTGGCCCTTCACAGCGGCTGGCTCGCGGCCCAGTGTGCCCACGACGAGTTACGCGGCGCTCGGACCTCGGAGCAAGCCTGCGAGTACTACCTCGGCAAGCACCGAGAGATGTTCGACGACCTGCTACGGATGGTTCGATTCTACTACCGACAGAACGCGTTCCGAGACGACTACTTTTGGGAGAGCAAGCGCATTCTCGATGCCGATGGCGAGCGATTGCAGCCTCAGAAAGCCTTCATCCTTCTGACCTCGGGCCTCGTCTCCAATCTCGCCCTCGACGCCCGCGTGGACGCAAGGTCGGCCAAGACCGACGGCACGACCCTACAGGCCACGCCCGAGTACCTCGACTTCATCGGGGTGCATCTGCGCGTACTGGACCGAGACGCCGCACAAGCGAGCACCGAGGGAGACGTGCCCGTGCGCGGCTCGTCGCTCTTCCTGCTCGTCGAACCGCTCGACCCCAGCGCCCCAACACTCATTCGCACCGCGTCCACCCACGTCAACGCCATTGCGCCCCGGCACGGCAATGACCCGATCTCCGTTCCGCTCCTCGCCCCGGTGATCCGCTCGTTTGCCGAGGTCATTCGGCAGCACGACCCAGGCCTGCCCGATCTGGCTGCACTCTGGCGCTTGCTTCGCGAGCCCTTGCAGGCCTGGGCAGACGCCCTCCCCGATGGCTTCGAATGGGTTCGAGCCTTCGGGGACTAAAACGACTCGGCGCCAAGCAGGAGCAGCAGCAACGCCTTCTGAGCGTGCAGACGGTTCTCCGCCTGATCGAACACCACCGACCACGTCCCGTCCATCACGTCGTCGACCACCTCTTCGCCGCGGTGTGCGGGCAAGCAGTGCATGAAGATACTCTTGTCCTTGCCCGTCTTGCCCATCAACTCGGGCGTGACCGAGAACGGTCGGAGGATTTCGATCAACCGCTTGGCCTCCTCCTCTTCGCCCATGCTGACCCACGTGTCGGTGTAGACCACGTCGGCGCCCTTGACCGCCGCATCCACATCGGTCTCCACCGCGACCCGGGTGCCGTACTTGTTGGCGTCGGCACGCGCCCGCTCCAACACCTTCTGATCCGGCCGCAACGAATCGGGACAACCCACCACCACGTCCATGCCCGCACGAGGGCCTGCCAGCATCAGCGAGTGCGCCACATTGTTGCCGGCGCCCAGGTACACGAGCTTCTTCCCCTTCGTCGCACCGAGGTGTTCGCGAACGGTTTGGAGATCGGCGAGCGCCTGGCACGGGTGATACAGGTCCGTCAGTGCGTTGATCACCGGGATCGAACCGTGCTCCGCCAAGCCGTCGACCTGGTCCTGTCCGTAGGTTCGGATCACGATCGCATCCACGAACCGCGAGAGCACCTTGGCCGTGTCATGCACCGTCTCGCCACGGCCCATCTGCATGCCCGTCCCACCCGAGCTGCTCAGCGCGAGCGGCGTTGCCCCGAGCTGAGAGATCCCGACCTCAAACGAGATCCGCGTCCGGGTGGATTGCTTCGCGAAGATCATCGCGATCGACTTTCCGTCGAGCGCCGTCCGGTACTTTGCGGGTTCGCTCTTCACCGCAATCGCCAGGTCGAGCAGGCGGGTGGTTTCGTCGGCGTCGAGATCGAGCAGGCTGCGAAGATGTCGAGTCATCGCGGGCAACTGCACCCGAATTCGCCCCGCTTGAAAAGCCGAAGTTTTTCGCCCCCCCGCGGGCCGGTTTCGGGCATGGTCCTTCCGTGGGCCGTGACACGTGTTACCGCTGCTTTCGGCCAGCCGTGGGCTGTATCTGCGGCCTCGTGCGTCAGGTCCCCAACCGCACCCACGTCCTGATCGTGCAGCACCCTCGGGAGCGCAAGCACCCGTTCGGCACCGCTCGGATCGCCAAACTTGGCCTGTCGAGCGTCGAAGTCCTGCTGGCCCAGAAGGAGTACCCGGATGGGGACCTGTGGGTTCCCCACCGCGATGTCTCCAACGCCGCCGTCCTGTACCCAAGCCGGGACGCCACGACCTTGGGCGAAGGCGAGCCCGTCTCCTTCGACACCCTCGTCGTCATCGACGGCACCTGGTCCGAGGCCCGGAAGCTCCTGCACATCACCCCCTGGATGCGGGCGCTCCCCTGCGTCGCCTTGGAGCCGCCACGCCCGGGGAACTACCGGATCCGCAAAGCGAAGAACCCAGAGGTCGAGGTGTCGACGATCGAGGCGATCGCCTACGCGCTCGGGCACCTGGAGCCGGAGACGGAGGGGATCGGAGGGTTGGTCGAGGACTTCGATGCCGTGATCGACCACCAGATCGGGTTGCAGGCTGGGCGGTTTGTCCCACGCGTCCGCAAGCGGTGACCGTGCGCGACCGCTGTCCCGGATCCCACGCTCGCCTCTGATTCACTCGCAGGCGGCGTCGAACACAGCGCGTAGGTCCGTGGCAGCCCCCGCGACACGCTCCGCCTCTGTCGCGCGCCCGGCAGCGCACAACGCCTTGACGCGAGTGGCCTTTCGCTCGGCGGCGAGCAATCCCCTGGGGAATCGGGCCTGATGTTCGTCCAACATCCGCAGCGCCGCCTTCGGATCCGAATCTCGGATTTTCCCCCGTGCCGACTCGAGCAGAGCGGTCTCGGCTTCGAGCGATGAAACGGTGGAGGACGGTCCTGCCGCGACGCCACGAGGCTTGGCCTTGCGCACGACGGTCTTCGTGGGAGCGACGGCTGCGGTGACCTCAGCGGGAGGCAGTACGGCGGGCTTGGCCGCATCTACGGTACGCGGTTCGACCGCGACAGCCGGCTGAGGTCCTACGGCGGGCACCGGGGAGTCCGGCGAGCCAGCGAGCACGGCGGGCTGCGGCGACCCCGGTTCGGGCGCGCTCACGACGGCCACCACGCCCAAACCGCCAGCGCCGAACCCGACCGTCAACGCAAACGGAAGCCAGAAGCCTGGCGCGGTCGCGACAGCTCCGGCGCCCGTCCACGTGATCGCCATCGGCACGGCGCCCTCGGAGATTCGCACGGCCACGGCCGCCCAAGCCGCTCGGGCTCGCGCCGGCTGGGCGGGTGCCGGCACACCTCGTCGCGCCAGGGTTCGAACGGTCGCCCGGCGAGCTCGGCCGGACTCCTGGGCGTGATGCCGCTGCAGCGCATCATTGAATCGCTTGCGTGCGAGGCGAAGCCGCGAGTGCGTGGTACGGACGTTGGCGTCCATGATCTGAGCGATCTCGGGAACCGGGACCCCCTCGAGCTCAGCCAGGACGAATACGGTCCGCTTGGTGGTGTCGAGTTCGTCCAACAACCGATCCAGCAAGGCAGCTGCTTCCGCGCGCGACAGCTCCCGCTCGGGATCGGCCTCGCTCTCGCTGTGCATCTGGATGCCCGCCTTCTCTCGCCGCGCCAGCTCCCGCGAGGCGGAGCGGCGCAAGGTCGAGGCAACCCGCACTGCGACGGCATACAGCCATGTGGTCTCCGAAGAGCGCCCCTCGAAATCGTCGATCCGGCGGTGTACGACAAGGAAGACCTCCTGGACCGCATCGTCCAACATCGCCTCCCCCACCCCACAACGACGCAACACGCGCCGGACGAAATCAAAATGCGCACGGAACAAGTCCGCCACCCGATCGAGATCAGGAGACGAGTTCACAACGCTGCGGGAGCCGTCAGGCACGGGATTTCAAAGGGTCAGTGCCGCCGGTCGGCGTACCCATCACAAAAAGCGTACGTGAAGACCGAGGGTTCGCGAACCGCGCTCCCAGTCGGCGCCGCAGTCCAGCGCCTCCGGGAGCCCCGTGTCGAGAACTCAGCGTGGCGTGTCGCCGAAAACCTCGGCGAGGAACGTCTTCGCGCTCCTCCAAGAGCGCTCGTCTGCGCGCGCGTCGTACACCGTGCCGAACTCGGGATCGTTGGCAGCGGGATTCGTGAACGAGTGCATGACACCGGGGTAC
The DNA here is from genome assembly GCA_050633305.1 of Nannocystales bacterium. GTDB lineage: Bacteria > Myxococcota_A > Polyangia > Nannocystales > Nannocystaceae > CAJXVA01. Next base: position 6,782 of record JBOEGF010000018.1, on the reverse strand, counting down.
GCGTGCAGCTCCCAGTCGGCGCCGATCCGCTTCATTTCCTCCGCCCACGCACCGGTCTTGGACGGCGGGACCATGGGGTCGTCCTGGCCGTGTAACACCAAGAGTCGCGCCTTGGGCTTGGCGTCGAGGTCCGCTCCGACATCCAGCAGGCCATGGAAGCTGACGGCGCCCCGCATCGGCAACCCCATCCGTGCCATCAAGAGCGAGCACATCCCGCCAAAGCAGAACCCGATCGAGCCGATGCGGTCGGGGTCGACACGCTCGAGGGTGCGAACCGCTTGAAACGCGGCGGTGAGTCGGCGCCGGAGTCGATCGGGCTGCTCGACCAACGGCGTCATCAGGGCCGCGCTCGATTCCTTGTCGGTGCCGCGTTTTCCAACCCCATACATGTCCACCGCCGCCGCGACGTAGCCCAACTCGGCCAGCGCCCGAGCCTTGTCCTCGTCGAACTCGCTTCGACCGCCCCAGGCGTGACAGACCAGGACCGCTGGCAAAGGACCGGAGTGCTCGGGTTCGACAACGAATGCATCGAAGGCATCGTCGCCCTCGGAGTAGGAGACCAAACGCTCTCGCACGGACGTGATCGTAGCAGCCACGCTTGTGAAGGTCGCCCCTCGCCGCAGATCTCAGCGAATCGCCCGTGGGCGGTGTAGCTGCACCCCAAGGACGCCCCGGGGCGCGAAGCGGGCCGACTCGTGCAGTCGACCACCGCCTTCGAGGACAAACAGCGGCTGACTCAGCGCAATGCCGGCCTCGAACGCAGCGGTCACGGAGACCCAGCGGGCGACCTGCACGGAGACACCGGCTTCCAGAACAACCGCGCTCCAGAACGACGTCGCGTTGTTCTTGTTGCGGACGTCCGCGCCCCGACCCGAGCCGATGACCGCACCGAAGTCGACCCCCGCGCACAACGGTACCCGGACCCGGCTCTCCGTGGGCATCACGTTGGGACAAACCCGTGCTCCACCCGCCGCGAGTTGGAAGCCCGCGCCAGCATTGGGGTTGTCCGGGAGCTCCGCTTGGCGCGGCGGTCGGTACTGCGCGACGAGGCGCCCGTGAACCCGCCGAACGCCGATGAATGGCGAGAGTTCGAAGGACACTCCGACCCCCGGCAACGTGAGGCCCGAAACACCGGCGCCCACACCAACTCCAACTTCGAGCGGACCGAGATTCATCGGCAGCACGGGCTCGCCAGGCGGACTTGGCTCCCAGGGGGCGTCGTGCTCCGCGCTTGTTCGCCGCTCCGGGCTTGGCGCAGCCTCACGGTTTGGGACCGGATCCGGGCTTGGCGCAGGCTCGGGGATGGGTGCAGGTTCGGGTTCGGCAAGCGACTCGGGCAACCGCGCCGCGACTTGCACGGGGTCCAGCGCCACGACCACAACCAGCGCTGCTGCGCGGGCCAGCACGGCGCAGTCAGCAGCCTCCAACTGCCGCACTTGCGTGTGACTGGCCGACGCGACGGACAGGGACAACCCGTACCCATCCGCACGCAGCGTCACCGAGCCCGTCGCGACGAGGTCGGCTTGCGCGCTCGATCCAGCCGCCTCGCCCAGCACCTCTGCGCCAGCCAGCGTCCGGACCGATTCGGCCACCGCCGCCGCATCGGGGCAACCGACAGGGGCTTCCCAGCGCATCGAGACTCGGGGCGCGGGAGGCTCGGAGAGCCCGGCCATCAGCGCCAGCGCTACAATCGACAGGGGCACTGCATTTTGCGTGATACCTGGAGTTGGGCGCGGCCACAAACCCTGCAGAGACTGACCATGCTTACTCGCCGCTTTTTGTCCCCGCTCCTGTGTTCCACACTCCTTGCGCTCGCCGCCTGCGACAAAGAGGAGTCCCTGGGCGAAGTCGAATCCGAAACCGCCGCCGAGAGCGAATCAGAGTCAGATTCTGCCGCTGAGAGCGAATCAGACACGGGCGAGACCGAAGGCGAATCGGACAGCGACGCCACTTGTACCGACGATGTGATGATCTGCCCGGACGGGACCCCCGTAAGCCGCAGCGGCCCCGAGTGCGAGTTTGACCCATGCCCCGGCGAAAGCGGCGGCGAGCCTCCGCCAGACGCGTGCCCCGGAGAGGGCTACTACGAGCCGGCTTCGTGTCCCATGGACACTGACGTGCTCCCCTACATCATCGACCCTGGGTGCTACACAGGCTGCGATCCAGAGGCAGCCGACGCGTGTGACGACACATCCGTCTGCATGGTTGTCGAGATCAACCCGTGCATCTGCAGCAACGTCGAGGGAGAGGACTGCTGCGGTGCGTGCAGCTCAGCAGACGCCTTGTGTATTCCCGTTGTCAGCGGCGAGGCCTGCGACAACGTTGCCGGCAACTACCTCACCCTCGAAGAGTATGAATGCGGCATCGCACCCGACGGCGTCGTCATGTGTCAGTGGCAGGTCAACCTCGAGGAAGACGGCACCTACCTGTGGATGTACTCCGACATCGGACAGGGTGGAAACTACGCCTGCAAGGACGGCGTGATCACCCTCGACAACAACCCCAGCCACAGCGCGACGTACGACTCGAACACTGGCACCCTCACGTGGGACGACATCGTCTACACCCAGGTGGACTAAGGCCTCGTCCCGAAGCCCTCGAGCGAGGGCAGCAGCTCCTGCGCTGAGACGAAGGTGGAGACCGTCTTGGCCGGGGGCGGCACCTCCCCCTTCGCGAAGGTGCCAGCCTGCTCGGCTGTCATCGGCCAAAACAGCACCCACGGCATTGCTGTGCCGCCGACCCGTAGCTGGAGAGCCTCTGCCTCCGGCTTCGGGTCGGTGACGTCGAGTCGGGCCAAGACGAACCGTCGACCGAGCAGGGCCGCGACCTCGGGATCGGTGAATGTCTTCGACTCGAGGTCCCGGCACGGAACGCACCAGTCTGCGCGAACGTCGAGCATCAACGCCCGGTCCGTCGCCTGAGCCTCGGCCGCAAGCTTGGCCAAGGCCGCTTCCGAGGTCACGTCCTGCCAACGGAGCTCCGTCTCCTGCGGCTGCTCCTCCGCAGATGGGGACGTTCCGCTGCACGTGACGAGAAGCGAAAAAACAACCCAACGATGCATGCCTGGACGATGCCTGCACGCCCCAAAGGCGGTCAATGGGCGGTCCAACGCCCCGCGCGTCGATTCGGCTGGCTCTGCGTCGAGCCCTCAGTCACCCTGCGCGATGATGGGTACCCACCTGGGAGAGCTGTACTCGGTCGGGACCGCCCTGTGTTGGGTCGGGACCGCGGTGCTGTTCACCAAGGCGGGGGAGCGTCTGGGTTCGATGGTCGTGAACCTGCTTCGCATGGTGATGGCGTTCGCGATTCTCGTGGGCGTCGCATCCATCGCTCGAGGCATGCCGTGGCCGAGCGACGCGTCGGAACACGCCTGGGTCTGGCTCTCGATCTCGGGGCTGGTCGGTTTCACGTTCGGAGACCTCTGCCTGTTTCGCGCGTTCCTCCTCCTCGGCCCACGGCTGAGCACGTTGATGATGTCGTTCGCTCCACCGCTGGCCGCGATCGCCGGATGGATCTGGCTGGATGAGCGGCTCGGGCCCTGGCAGCTCGGCGGCATGCTCACCACCTTCGGCGGCGTGATATGGGCAATCCTCGACCGGACGCCCTCCTCCGCAAATCACACGACCCCCTCGGCGCGAGGCTGGGGCGTATTGCTGGGCTTCTGCGGGGCGCTTGGACAGGGGCTAGGACTCGTGTTGTCCAAGTACGGCATGGGAAACTACGACGCGATCGCAGCCAACCAGATCCGCGTATTCGCCGGGATGACCGGGTTCGCGCTGATGTTCACGTTCATCGGCTGGTGGCCCCGGGTGCGATGCAGTCTGACGGACGGTCCAGGTCTCGCCTACACGGCCGGGGGGGCGTTCGCGGGTCCGTTCCTCGGCGTCACACTCTCCCTGATGGCCGTCCAGCACATCGAGGCCGGGGTCGCCGCGAGCATCATGGGCACCACCCCAGTGCTGATCATCCCCTATATGGTTTGGGTCGGGAAAGAACGGGTGGGAGCGGGTGGGGTCTTGGGCGCTGTTCTGGCGGTGACCGGAGTGGCCATCTTGTTTCTCGCCCCGTCCTAATTCCTGTCATTCGCACCGAGACCGTCCCTGAGCGGACTCGCGCATCCGGGGTGTCCCTGACTGGAACACCCGAATCCCCTGCCTTTTCCGGCCGAGTGGGCTACCGTGGCCGCTCACATTAGGGGGACAACAGGACGTATTTTGCTTTACTGAATTTTGTGGCGCCTTTGAGTCTCGCCCTCGCTCCAGCGTTGGAAGCCAGGGGCGAGACCGATGGAGCGTCCACCACCGAGACAGAGGGCGAAGAGGTCGCCGACCGGCGGGAAGAACAGAAATGGATCCGGCGCTGGGCGCCCGAGCGCAACATGTGGGAGCTTGGGATCTTCGGCGGGGTCGCGTTTCCCTCGGCAAACCTCGAGCTGTTCGAGCCAGATCTGCAGCTTCCCGAGCAGGGATTCAAGACGCTCAAGGGGTTCGCACCGGACGTCGGAGGACGGGTCGGCTTCTACCCCCTGCGCATGCTCGGCGTCGAAGTCGAAGGCGCGGTCATCCCGACCTCCACCGACGTCGACAACCAGAGCGCGACGGTCTGGGCGGGGCGCGGACACCTGCTGGTTCAGATTCCACGATGGAGTGTGACGCCCTTTGCTCTGGCCGGTCCCTCTGCGCTCGGGGTCGCCAGCTCGCGGAGCGCGGTCGGAAACGACGTCGACCTGGGTTTTCATTTCGGTGCCGGCGTCAAAGTGTTCGTCAACCGCTACATCGCATTCCGAGTCGATGTGCGTGACACCCTCACGGCGAAGGCCGGCGTCGGCGACGGGGTCGGGCACACGGTCGAACTGCTCGCGGGGGTGTCCTTCACCCTCAATCGCAAGAAGAGCAAGGCACCACCGGGCGATCGGGATCGCGACGGCATCCTGGATCCCGACGATCAGTGTATCGACGTACCCGGCGTCCCCGAAAACGCGGGCTGCCCACATGGAGACCGGGACCAGGACGGCATCCTCGACAAGGATGACGACTGCCCGGACACCGCGGGCGTCGAAGCGTATGCCGGCTGCCCCATCCCCGATACCGACGGAGATGGGCTCCTCGACCCCGACGACGCGTGCGTCGACGAGCCCGGCGTGGCGGAGTACGACGGCTGCCCCATTCCGGACACCGACGGTGACGGACTCCTCGACCCGGAGGATGCCTGCGTCCAAGAGCCCGAGACAAAGAACGGCTACGACGACGGCGACGGCTGCCCCGACGAAGTCCCCGAGGCCGTCAAGAAGTTCACCGGCGTGATCGAGGGCATCTACTTCGACACCAGCAAGGCGACCATCAAGTCGAAGTCTCGTACCAAGCTCGACAACGCGGTCAAGGTGCTCAAGGAGTTCCCGGAGGTCCGAATCGAGGTCTCCGGCCACACCGACGACCGAGGCCGCGACGCCTACAACATGGATCTCTCCGGCCAGCGTGCCGAGTCCGTGAAGCAATACCTCGTCGACCACGGGGTCGGTGCCGATCGGATTGAAACCCGAGGTGCCGGAGAAACTGAACCCCGAGAGAGCAACGCCACCAAGTCAGGTCGGGCCAAGAACCGGCGCATCGAATTCAAACTGCTGCAGAAATAGGAGCGCACCATCATGAACAACTCAAAGATCAAATTGTGTTTGGTGGGTGCCTTCGCGCTCACTGGCTGCGCTGAGCCCTGCTTCGACGATGGGCTCCTCCAAGAGGAGAACGACCTCGAAGCCTGCCAAGCGATGGCTTCGATCTCCGGGAGCGACAGCGATACCGACAGCTCGACCGAAACCAACTCCGAGTCCGACTCCGCGGGCGGCGACTGCAACGATGGCGTGCAAAACGGGGATGAGACCGATATCGACTGCGGCGGTTCCTGCTCAAGCCAGTGTGGCGATGGGAACGGCTGCGGCGGCGACGACGATTGCCAATCGGGAAGCTGCAACGAAGCCGAAGGCACGTGCGACTCCGGTGGTGATGGTGGATGCGACGACGGAGCACAGAACGGCAGCGAGACCGATGTCGACTGCGGCGGAAGCTGCGGGGCGACCTGCGAGGATGGCGAGTTGTGCAGCGACGACTCGGACTGCATCTCCGACGCGTGCTCAGACGCGGGCGTCTGCGAGGGAACGTGCGACGACGACGTCCAGAACCAAGACGAGACCGACGTCGACTGCGGCAACGTGTGTGGCGCGACGTGTGAGGACGGCGAGGGCTGCGACGACGACGGGGACTGCGTCTCGAGTACCTGCCACGAAGTGGCAGACCTCTGCGTCGACCCGTCGTGCGACGACGGCGAGCAGGGCGGAGACGAGACCGATGTCGACTGCGGCGGTTCGTGTGGACCGACATGCGACACCGACGAGACCTGCAACGGTGACGGCGACTGCATCTCGAATAACTGCGACGACGCGGCCGGGACCTGCCAACCCGGCGACGGCTGCGAAGACGGCGAGATGAACCAGGACGAGACCGACGTCGACTGCGGGGGGGTCTGCGGATCGACCTGCGAGGACGGCGAGATGTGCGACGACGACGAGGACTGCGTCTCGGACAGCTGCGGCGACGACGGGACCTGCGAAGCGAACCCGCTGTGGTGTGACGACGTCGACATGGACGGCTTCGGCGATCCGAAGTCGTGCGTCACGGTGCCTCCCGGGGAGGACCCGCCGGATGGCTCGGTCAACAACAACAACGACTGCGACGACACCAGCGAGTTCGCCTTCCCCGGGGCCGCGCCCAACGACAGCGCCACCGAGT